>NZ_JAMBOL010000002.1 GCF_023715605.1 Halalkalibacter oceani | reverse complement strand
GCCACACGCATCACTAGAAGGAAAAGTACCTGTCGTGAACCCAGAATTAAAAGGGCTTCCAACTATGCCAGCTCGTTGGACAAAGCTTATAGAGTTAGCTCAAAAATGGATAGTCGAGCAACGGGCGAACCTTTTTGTTTAGCAGAGCCCTTGAGCAAATCAGCAATCGGCGTTAGCGAACCCTTGACAAACCGAACTTGCCAATGGTTTAAAATGGTAAAACCAAGGGCTTATTTGGCATGCCTACTTTTGTTCCCTTCGCCCTTGATAAGCTCGAGTCAAACCATTGGCGTGTTTGTCAAGGGCGATTGCGTGGCCTTCCCACTAAATTCATGGAAAGAATCTGAACCATCTACCGACTTTTCATAGAACTTTTGACAGTACCACAACCCTTCCAAAAACACTCACTTCTTATTATAGCATAGCTTTGAAAAAACGGTGAACGACGTGACAAAATTAGAACGTTTCAGAAAAAGGATTGTTCGATCCCGCCCGGCGCTTTACAATAGAAACTATCAATGACTTTCAAGAAAGAGGCCGAGCCGCACATGGGTACGTACCAGACATTTGTGACGCAATTATTTAAATATTATTTTATCAGCTCCCTCATCTCGGTCATCGGAGTGGGTGGCGTTCTTTTCGCGACAACTCTTCAGGTTGAACAAGGAGATATTCCGGTGCTGCTGCGGATTGTGGTCCTTTCCTTTTTGATCATGATTGTCGTCGAATGGCTCGTTTACCGCCGCGACCGCAAGCCGATTCAACAGGCTTTCAGCAGTCCCGCCCCCTCAAAAGAACAGCTTCGAACCGCATTTGATCAAGCACACCGCTTCCCGATGCTGACCGGGCTTAGAGTAATGGGGCCCCATTTGTTCGGGTTAAGTCTTCCCGCTCTTCTCCTAACCTGGCAGGCGATTCGTAACGGTCAGCTTTCCTTTTCTTATGATTATTTGTTTTATGCTCTCCTCTGTGCCGGGCTTATTTCAGCAATGCACGCCATGATTGAATATTTTAAAGCGTCGCAGGCCGTGGAACCCGTCCTGCTCAAATTGCAGCAGCTTTCACGTGAGCTCTACCAGGAAAAATTATCCTTTCATGGAAAGGTACTCGTGTCGATTCGGACGAAATTTCAACTGAGTGCTCTTTTGATCGGTGCATTTCCACTGCTTCTTTTCAGCGTCGCCACTCAGTTCAGGCTTTCACAGAGCCCATCATTGCAAATGGAGCAATTTATTAGCTGGTCCCTCATTGTGCTCGCTATCGGCATCATGTATGGCGCATGGCTGCTCTATACAACCATCATGACGCCTTTGACCCAACTGACGAAAACGATGAACGAGGTGGAGCAGGGCAAGTTTGACGTGCGGCTTGAGGAATTTTATTCGGATGAATTCGCGATGGTTACCGACGGCTTTAATCATATGGTCGAAGGGCTGGAACAGCGGGAAGTAATGAATCGGAAAATGAACGAAAGCTTTTTCACGACGTTGGCTGCCGCCCTTGATGCCCTTGATGCCCGTGATGCCTATACGGCTGGTCATTCCGAGCGCGTCGCCCGGTACGCCGTCGAAATCGGCCGCAAAGCGGGCTTTTCAGCCGAAAAAATAGCGCTAATAAAGAAAACCGGCCTGCTCCATGATATTGGGAAAATCGCCATTCCCGATGCCGTCCTGTTAAAGGAAGGCCATCTGACCGATGAGGAGTTCACGATCATTCAAGAGCACCCCGTGCGCGGAGAAGAGATCCTGAAGCAAATTCAGCCGCCCGAGCTGATGGCTGCCTATCTCCCCGGGGTCCGCTCCCATCATGAACGAATGGACGGCCGCGGCTATCCCGATCAGCTCCGCGGCAAAGAGATTCCGGTAATGGGAAGAATTCTCGCTGTCGCCGACGCGTATGATGCGATGACTTCCGACCGCCCGTACCGGAAAGGGATGGACGTGGAGAAAGCGATTGCGATTTTGGAAGCAGGAAAAGGAACACAGTGGGATGAGCGTTACGTCGATTATTTTATTGATTGGTTACGGGAACAGAAGCAGCTCCACCCGGAAGAAAACCGTAAGAAAGCCGCTCAACCGGCAAACGAGGAAGCGTCTGCGCTCTCGCTAAAATGATCGCGGGGTGTCAAAAGGACATACAACCTTTTGGCACCCCTGTTTTTGTTTCTTATTCCAAATGATACGGTGTTTCCTGATACACATAATAATTGAGCCAGTTTGAAAAAAGCAGATTGGAATGAGCTCTCCATCTCAATTTAGGCAGTTTTTCAGCATTGTTTTCAGGAAAGTAATTTTCCGGCACGTCGATTTCCATCCCTTTCGTCACATCGCGCTCGTATTCCTCCTGCAATGTACAGGCATCATACTCAGAATGTCCTGTCACAAAAATTTGCTTGCCATTTTTTGAGGCCACTATGTAGACACCGGCCTCTTCTGACATGCTGAGCAACTCGAGATCATTCACCTTCTCGATATCCTCGCGTCTCACTTCTGTATAACGGGAATGCGGCGCAAGAAACTCATCATCAAACCCGCGCAGCAGCTTGACATTCGGCTTTTCAATTGTATGCGTGTACACCCCGAACTTCTTCTCTGCTAACGGGTACTTCTTAATGCCATAATGGTGATAAAGTCCGGCCTGTGCTCCCCAGCAAATATGCATCGTTGAGGTGACGTTGTTGACGCTCCAATCCATAATCGAGGTCAATTCATCCCAGTAATCCACATCTTCAAACGCCAGCTTCTCGATCGGCGCTCCGGTGATGATCATGCCGTCAAAGCGCTCCGTCTTAATCTCATCAATCGTTTTGTAGAAGGAGGCCAAATGCTCATGTGACGTGTTTTTTGAAACATGGGTATCTGGGTGAAGCAGGGAAACTTCCACCTGCAATGGCGAGTTACCGAGCAAGCGCAGCAATTGGGTTTCCGTTGTCTCCTTGACAGGCATCAAATTTAAGATCACAATCTTTAGTGGACGAATGTCCTGAGTGTAAGCGCGGCTCTCGTCCATGACGAAAATATTTTCTGCATTTAATATCTCTTTAGCAGGTAAATGATCGGGAATTTTAATCGGCATTGCAGTACAAACTCCTTTACTAATCAATCTGTTTTTTGTATGTTCTCTTTTCACTCCATCCATACTACGAAAAAAACGTAACATTTCGATAATTTAACTTATCATGAATAGGATGATTTCGCAATTATTATGAAGAAAATCGGCTGCGTCGTTTTTCTTTTAAAAAGGGTGATGACAATGAAAGTCCGTATAGAATGCCATTATCAGCCAGCGAAAGGAAAGAAAACGTTCGAGCTACAATCGGAGTGGCTGCGTCTTGAAGACGCCCTTCTTCTCGTGGAAGACCTTGAAAAAACAGGTCGCCTCAAGCTGGCTGTTTTTTACGATCAGCAGGAGTCAAGCTGGACGAAAAAAGAAATCCTCCGTTTTCTTAAACAACTGGAAACCGAACCGCAGCATGTTATCGCCTACATCGACGGCGGCTATGACCGTTCAACGAAAAAAGCCGGGATTGGCGTTGCGATTTATTATGAGCAGCATCATTCCCAATGGAGGCGCCGCTTCAACGACTGCCTTGAACTGCTGCAGGATAACAATGAAGCCGAATATGCAGCGCTGTACCGCTGTATCCAGGAGCTGGAGAGCATGAATGTTACCCAGCAGGAGGTAACGATTCACCTCGATTCGATGATTGTCGCCAATCAGGCATCCGGAGAATGGCCGTGCTATGAAGAGAACTATTCAGCCTGGCTCGACCGGATTGAACAGCTGGCTAAAAAGCTTGGCCTTATTTTACATTACCAGCAGATTGACCGCAATCAAAATAAAGAAGCGGACAGCCTCGCGAGTCAGGCGCTGACCGGCATTCAGATTGAAAGCACAATTGAACGCAGCAGCCGGCCGCCAAAGGCATAACTTCAAGCCCTAAACCAGTGAAGTCGCCACACTTGCCGGCGTCGTTCCGCCCATTGCTTAGGGGCTGGGAAAAAGGTAAAAAACAGCCTTTTGTCCCAGCCCCTGCAATATTTTTCAGCGCGATCCCGGCTTTGCCACGCCCCCGTTTTATCGCTGAAGAGCGGCCACTTTTTCGGCAAGTCCGGTATCGAGCCGGGTAACCCCGAGCGGCTCAAGTACACGGCCATATTCTTCGTGATGAAAGTCCGAGCCCCCGGTCACGTAGAGCGTCTTCTTTTGCTCCCGTTCAATCTCGTTCACAAGCGCAAGGTAGCGGGTGACCGCCTCTTCGTCATGATCGCGGTGGTATACTTCGATTCCATCAAGCCCCCACTCCGACACCCACATCTTAATGTCCTCGTCTTTATCATAGTAAAGCGGATGGGCGACAACAGCGATCCCGTCCGTCTGATGGATTCGGTCGATCGCCTCTTTCACCGACAATTCCTTTGATTTCTCGACATAGGCCGGCTTTCCTTCGGCTAAATAACGGTCAAATGCTTCGGCCACCGTGCCTACATAGCCGGCATCAATTAACGCCTTAGCGAGATGAGGCCGTCCGACGCTTCCGCCATCGACATAGCGCAACACCTGCTCCGGTGTAAGAGAAAGGCCGAGAGCAGCAAGCTTCGACAGCATCGTGTGCAGCCGTTCTTGCCGCAGTTCCTTTTGCTCAGCGAGCATCAGCTGCAGCGCCTCATCCTTCCAATCGAAGGCATAGCCGAGAATATGAATGCTTTTTCCTTGATATGTAGTTGAAAATTCAATACCGGGGATGACCGTAATGCCAAGCTCCTGTCCTGCCTGACGCGCTTCATCGATCCCGCCGACGGTATCATGATCCGTCAAAGCGACGATGTCAAGCCCCGCCCGGCTGCATTTTTTCATTAGTTCAGACGGAGAGTACCCTCCGTCTGAGGCCGTTGAATGCAAATGCAAATCAGCGTTTTTCGCAGTTTTTCTCATTATGTTATTCCTCACTCAGGGAAATATCCCAAACAAGCTGGCCGGTTCGCAAATGGTCGGTATACACAAGCTCATACCGGCTTCCTTCTGGCACAAGAAACGCGATCTCACCGCGGTTCGTGCGACCAGGATGAAGCTGTCCGCCGAGAATGCCTTTTGTTTCGATCGAAGAGACATGATTATACGCATACCCCTCCTCGTCGACCAGTGTCATTTTATACATCGAAAATTCATAAACGGTGTCACGAACGTTTTCCAACGTCAGATCAGCAATCACATAATGCGAGCCAGCCTCTTCTGACGGCTCCGTTCTGACGGAATTCAATGTGATTTCCAGACCGTTCACCTCGCGGCCCTGCCCATCATCGGCCACGGCAGAGGTTGTCCGTCCCTCTGACTGGTTCAGGCCGCTGTAGCCAATCAATACAATCAATCCTAAACATAAGCTTAAAAACAGTAATACTTTCCCCTTCATCATTTCTGTCTCTCCTTCACCTTGTCTTCCTTGTACGTTATGATTTATGGAGAGAGGTTATACCAGAACTTTTACCTCCACCATGTATCGAAAATGGTAACAGGAAGCTGGCGTTTATGTTCCGTCTGTATATAACGGGCTTCAATTTTTTCTTTTACTTCCGCTTGAACGCTTCTGCCTTCCAAATAATCGTCAAGCTGCTCATAGGTCATCCCGAGCGCCACTTCATCCGGCAACCCCGGCTTGTCGTCTTCCAGATCGGCCGTCGGAGCTTTTGTATATAAGTGCCCAGGAGCCCCAAGCTCTTTCAGCAAAGCTTTCCCTTGCCGCTTCGATAAACCGAATAACGGCACAATATCGCAGGCGCCATCGCCATGCTTTGTAAAAAAGCCGGTGATTGCTTCAGCGGAGTGATCAGTGCCGATGACAAGACAGCCGTAATGAGCGGCGACATCATATTGAGCTTTCATCCGTTCACGCGCCTTCGTGTTCCCTTTTGCGAAATGCGATAGCGTTTCACCCGTCGCCGCCTCAAACGCGCGAACCGACGCATCGACCGCTTCTTTAATATTAATCGTCAGCGTCTTTGTCGGTGCGATAAATTCCACCGCCGCCTTCGCATCCTCTTCATCAAACTGCTCGCCATACGGCAGACGAATCGCGTAGAAACTAACCGATTTGGTCGTCGCTTCCTGATTTAATTCATCCACTGCCAGCTGCGCCAATTTACCAGCCAGCGTTGAGTCCTGTCCTCCTGAGATTCCGAGCACAAAGCCGTTTGCCCCGCTCTGGACAAGATATTCCTTTAAAAAGTTAATGCGGTTGCGGATTTCGATCTTTGGATCGATTTCCCTTTGGGATTGCAAATCAGCAATAATCGATTTCTGTGTGACTACCATCATTCATCCTCCTATCTTTTCTTGTCTCCTATTATATCAAGTTTCATGCTGAATGGTAGGTATCCCCAACTTCACTAACTGTTCTTCTTTTCCCTCTTTATTCAGGATAAAACGTTGTTTCTCGCCGAGCAAGTCAAAATGAGGAAAAGGCTCTCGCTGATGAAGCCACTCTTCCTTTAAACCATATTGCCTTCCCCACTTTACAAGCTTCTTCCGGTCAGCACAAGCGACTTTTGTAACAGTTGTGCAACCCGGAAAACGCTCGTCCAGCCAGTAATGGGTGAGAAAAGCAATCTCGCCCGCTTCGGCCTGCCTCTTCCAGGCAAGTAATTCAGCCCTCTTGATTCCAAATGCCATCTTGACCCCTCCATCTAAATATGCTTGTCATTATAGCATAGGAAATGACGATTTACTGTTCTTTTGTTTGCCGCCTTGCGGAAAGCTGTTAGGAGCTGATTGATTATCAGCTCGCCGCATATCAAAAGCTGGAGATAAGCCGAAAAAAGTGTGCCAAAAGGAAGAATTCCCTCTGGCACACCCCCGAAGCAGCCGGTGGCATTTATCTTACCGGCGCCGCTTCTATTTTTGTTTGTTATAGCCTTGCTCACGAGCGTCGATTTCATCGGCGATTTCCTCGTCGAACGCCTTCATGCTTTCTTTCCGTCTTTTATTTTTGGCTTTTACCGCTTTCTTCTGTTCGCGTGACATGTCCGTATGGGCGACTGCCTCTTTCGCAGCTTCCATATTATGCTTCGTGTTTTCCTTCATTTTCTTCAGCTTTTCTGCATTATCAGCACGATTATCCGGCTTTGCCATCATAATCCCCCCAAAAAATAATTAGGTGTTGCGTTTATTAGTATGGAGAGCTGCCGGGTATTTATACATGCACGATTCGTTTATACGCCTCATCCCACTCAGGCAAATGCTTGCGGATTGAGACAGGACGGAACGTATCTTTTTTGACGCAGACGTGGGTACTGCTTCCGACGACGCAGATCATCCCGGCTTCATTGACAACTTCATAATGATAGGTCACCCGCAGTCCGTCATAGCCTGCGACCCACGTCTTTACCGTGACGATATCGCCGTATGTCGTCGGGTTTTTGTATGAGACTTGGATATCCGTCACCGGGGAGAGGATCCCTTCCTTTTCCATTTCGGCATAATGAAAACCGAGCTCTTTCACCAGCTCCGTCCGGCCTAACTCAAACCAGACAAGATAATTGGAATGATGAACCACTCCCATTTGATCCGTTTCAGCATAGCGTACGACGACTGGTGTTTCTGTCACATGCATCACTTATGTCCCCCTTCTGTAACGAGCAAACGCAGATCTTCTTCTGTAATTGTCATTAACTGCTCAGCGTCATGCGCCTGCTGCTCCTGCAGGCGCAGAGCCTGAAGCTGCACAAGCCGTTCAAACACATCTACCGCATAACGGGCGTTAGCCGGATGCTTCTTAAGCATCACCTCTGTTTCCAAAATGCTCTTCGCCCGGCCGCTAAAGCGGTAGTCAGCCTGCTCAGCGCGTTCAAGCACGATCTCGACAAGCTCTTCCTTCGTGTAATCATCAAAAGAGAGCTGTTTTTTAAAGCGCGAGCGCAAGCCGGGATTGCTCGCAAGCAGTCTTTCCATCTCCTGCTCGTAGCCGGCGAGAATGACGACGAGATTTTCCTGATGAACCGTCATTTCCTGAACGAGCGTATGGATTGCCTCCATGCCAAAGTCGCCTTTTCCCGCTGAAAGCAAGGCGTATGCCTCATCAATAAACAACACCCCGCCTAACGCGTCGCGGATGAGCTCCTTCGTTTTTTGTGCAGTCTGCCCGACATAGCCGGCGACAAGATCGGCGCGGCCGGCAACGACCAGATGCCCTCTCTTTAACAGGCCGATTTCGTGCAATGCTTTTGCAAACAGCTCGGCAACGGTCGTCTTTCCTGTCCCCGGATTGCCGGTAAAGACGGCGTGAAGTTGCAGTGGAAGCGCCTGCAACCCCTGCTCCCGCCGTTTTTGCTGAACATCTGCAAATGACGTGAGCTGCTTGATTTCCCGCTTAACCGCTTTTAAGCCGACTAGCGCTTCAAGCGACTGTATCGCAGCCTGCTCTGTTTCTTCGTTTGCCTGAAAATGCTCGGCATCAAGAAACACGAAGTCATCGGCTTTTGCTTCCGTCAGCGTCAGCTCGGCTCCCTTTTCAAAAATCGCTTCCAGGATAAGATTTTTTACCGTACGGGCATTGCCGAACGATTCATCGACAGCCGCCCGTTCAATTCTACGCTGAAGCTCTCTTTTCGCTCCCTGCGTTAGCATATAATCGTTTTCCAGCGCCATCTTCGCCCCGATCTGCAGCAGCTCGTCAATCGTATAATCCGGTAAATGAATATGGTTCTGCTCGGGAAAGCGGCTGCGCAAACCGGGATTGGAGCGGAGAAACGTGCGCATTTCCGCGGGATAACCAGCTAAAATAACGGCAAATTGTCCGGCGTATTTTCCGCTTGTCATCGCCGAAACAAGCGTATCAATCACCGCTTGTCCATAATCATTTCCCGAAGCATCCGCCCGGCGCAGGCTGTATGCTTCATCGATAAACAGAACGCCTCCAAGCGCCCGTTCAATCGCCTTTTGGGTTTGCTCTTCTGTCTGACCGACATACGCGCCGACGAGAGCCGCACGGTCAACCTCGTACACTTCATCTCGTGTCAAAAGGCCAAGCTCATAATAAATTTTCGCGATCACACGGGCAAGATGAGTTTTCCCCGTTCCGGGATTCCCGGTTAAAATCATATGCATCGCCATGCCGTCTTTTATTTGAAAGCCCTGCTCCTGTCTTTCTTTTTGATAATGGAGAAAACGATGAAGCTTGGCGATCCGTTCTTTTACCTCGTTCAGACCGATGAGCGATTGCAATTCGACAAGAGCCTCAGGCTCTTGCTCCTCCGCCGACTGCGGCAGCAGCTCATCCAGACGCGAAAACAGCAGCTTTATGTCTGCTTCCGCCTGTTTTATTTGCTTAAACTGAGCTGCCGAATAATAAATGCCCTGGACTGAGTCGGCGTACTCCCCCGTCGCCTCGAGAATGCGGGAAAAAGGCTGCTTCAGCTCTGTCATCAGCTGATACAAACGCTCGAGTCTTTCCCCCTCTTTCTGCTGGAGAAGCAAATCCCGACCCCGTTCCCACTCTGCCGTCAATTCCTTCTCAAAAGAGAAAAACCGTTGGGCGATCCGGCGATAATCGTTCGCTGCTTTCTTCTTGGCCGAGCTATGATCGGTCTCGCGAATAACAGGAAATTCAGGTAGCCGCAGTTGATTTCCGATTTTTTTCAGCATGATTTGGCAGGTGATTCTCTGGACGAACCCGCTTTCCGGAGACAGTGTCGCCGCTCTTTCTTGCCACCGTTCAATCACCGGGTCAAGCTGTCCCGTTCGCTCAAGCCGGGCTGACGCCAGCAGGGCATACAATTGGGCCCGGTAAACCGGCGCCAGCTCTTCCTCCCTGCCTTCAAGCGCTTCGAGAATTTCCCATGCTGTTGCTTCCTGCAAAGGCTGTTCTTCTTCGCTTCTATTTTCAAGCCACTGCTTTATATCCGCCAGTGACCATTTACGCTGCAACATCTTTATCACGTCCTCTTGACTCGTCTGCCCCATTTTACCATGTTCACAAAGTTAATGGCAGTAGATCCCTCTTTCCATCACATTGCGGGCATAGGTTTCCATCACCGTGCCGTCGTCCGCGAGAAAGTCAATCGGATGTTCCTCCTGCCAGGTCTCATTGCTTGAGGTCACATGGAGAAACACTTGATTTTCAAGCGGAGCGATAAAGGAGCCTCCCTCATAGTGAATTTGCACTCTGGCGACGTTCTCCGGCTGTTGAATCATGCCGAAGGTGACATATGTCGCCGCGTACTCCTCATCATGCCAATTGCCGCTCTCGACGCGGAAGGTGCGGATTTTTTGCTCTTCCTCCACGACAGCTGTCCCTCCGACTGTCAGCATCGCCGCAGGAAGCCGTTTAAAGCCGCCTTCTGCTTGCTGTAGCTTTTCAGCAACGAGCTGCTCGCCATTGACCGTGTAGACGACATGCCATTCATCCTCTACTTGCTGTGCCACTGCGACTTCAATCACATCATCGTTTTCATACGTTTGCGAAACCGCGCTTTCAATCGTCGGATAAACCGTCTGATCCATGAGCAGCTCCTCCTGCACAGTCAAGCTCGACATGACGCCATGATATCCGACGAGAATACTAAGCAGGAACAGCGAAAACGCAAGCTGAAATTTGTTCCGGCGCAAAAGAAGAAAAGCAGTCGCAGCAATGGCTGTCGCTCCAGCTAAAATCAGGATCACCGTAACAGAAGGGGCAAAGCCGATCATGCCGGTTTGAAGCTGCTGTTCAGAAAGATAGAGGAACATCACCGAGACAATTGATTCTGTCTGCAACGTCTGGGCAACTTCATGAGGAGGCGTCTGCTCCGTCATAAACGCCGAAATCGCCAATATGAAATAAGCGAGCAAAGATTCAAGGCGAAAGCTTCCTATCACGCCGCTTCCGTCAAGCTGTTCCGGCTTCCGCCTGCCAAGCCAAAAATGGTGAAGACCGAACAGAAGCAGCGGCGCATAAATCAAATGCTTAAGCAGGAGAAGCTGTCCATAGGTGATTTGCCAGGCTTGAACGTATTGCGGAACAATGTCATTCATCAGCAAAAAACCGGACAAGGTGACAATCACGACTGCGAAAACGGCAAGCGGGGAAAACCAGCGAAAGAACTCTCCCGGCAGTCCATCTTTTGCCGCCCAGGCTAGTATAGTGAGCGGCCCAATCCAGACTGCCACTCCGGCGAGATGAAGACTGTTGCCGATCAATCCTGTTATACCGGCTACGGCAGCCCCATGGCCGGCCCAGCTTACTGTAATGATTAAAACAAGCAGCAGCAAAAGGGCAAAAGCCGACGTTTTTCTTGAGCGTGACAATGGTATCATGCTCAGCAGCATCCAGGCGAACACGCTCGCAAACAGGAAAGCCTGTCCAGCAGCATATTGCAACAGCACCGTAAATACCGCTTCAAAAAATTCCACCTGAAACTGGCTGTACAGCATATAGACAAGGCGGATCACCGTCAGCAAAAGCGACAGCGGGATCGCAACGACAGCTGCTTTCAATAACCAAAGCGGCAGCGTGACTGTACCCTGTTCCTTAAGCATAAAAAAAGACAAGGTGAAATAGCCTATTAATAAAATGAAGCTGGCATAGAGTAAGAGATTACCGATAATTTCCATATTAAATGTGAGCCTCCAAGCTTTCGGCGGGGTGATGTCATTCGTACATTTCCTACAAAATCACTTTGCTTTAATTTTAACAGAAGATTGGCGAAGAGAACATAGAAGAGAGGGCGAGTCTTCCCATCATAACAACAAAGCAGGAAAGGAACGCCGCTTTCCTGCTTCGTTTCGGTTAGCTACACCCGTTTATTCACGTCAAAGTTATCTTGAATTAACAGCCAGTTTTGCGGAAATTCGATTCTTAAAACCCAATAGCTGACCCCGCGCAGCCCTAGCTCCTTGACCAGATCAAACTTCGCCTGAATGCTGCGCGCATCTTCAAACCAGACTTCATGCTCCGTGCCGTCTTCTTCCTGGTAGAGGAAAAACGGCGACTGCGCTTGTTCATCATATTGAATTGTCGCGCCATACTGTGCGGCCAGTTCAATCGCCTGCTGCGGGCTGATCGCTCTTGCAAACTCTCCTCCCGGCTCAAATGGCAGTGTCCAGTCGTAGCCGTAAAGCGGAATGCCCATCATGATTTTTTCGACTGGCATAACAGATGCTGCATATTCCACCACTCTTCTTACCTGATCAAGCGGGGCAACGGCCATTGGCGGGCCACCGCTCCAGCCCCATTCGTATGTCATCAGTACGGTATAATCGACTATTTCACCATGGGCCGGATAATCATGCGCTTCGTACCATGCTCCAGCCTGTTCGCCGCTGACTTTTGGCGCCAATGCAGTCGACACTGTATACCCATGTTCTCGCGCACGTTGTACCGTGAGTCGCAAAAATTGATTATACGGCTCGCGATCTTCTGGACGTAAATGCTCAAAGTCGATATTTAAGCCGAGGTAGCCTTTTTCCGCCATAATCGCAAAGGCTTGATCGAGCACTTGATTTTGCAGGTTGATATCATTCAAAATGGCTTCTCCCAAATCAGCATCGAATTGATTTTCGACCATATTGGTAATGACAAGCACAGGGACAATGTGAAATGGGTAAGCGGCTTGAATCGACGGGGTGTCTTCGACTGGGATGAGCCCTCCTTCGGGCGTCACATGGTAGCTGAAAATCGATAAGTATGTCAATTCGTTGCCGACTTCCTGAATGACTTGAGGCTCGGTCTCCAATGGCGGGCGGGGCTCAATATAGCCGTTGACATCAATCGCAATCCGGCTGCGGGGTGGTAGAGCAAGCCTTTGATCAATCGCCAGCGGCTGACTTGGGTTTAACTGATTTAACGAAACGATCTCATCAATCGACACTTGAAAGCGGCGGCTAATTTCATATAAGCTGTCGCCGGGCTGAACGTAATAGAGGCGCCCGCTTATCGGAATAATCAACGTTTGACCAATGACGAGGTTGTTCGGGTTTGGCAGAGCATTTGCCTGAATAATCGCTTCAGTTGTTGAATCATAGGCATTGGCAATCCCGGTCAGCGTTTGCCCTGGCCTCACGACATGAATTTGCACAGCACGTTCCCCTCTCCCCAATACATTTGCTTCATTGTACGCGCGAAAGGATTGTCCTATCACAAAAATTCACGAACATGTCAGGAACCGGATGGAGACAAACCGGGAGCGGTGTGAGAAACTGTTGATAACGAGGCTGCTAACCAGAAATTCAGCGTGAAAGGAATGAACATTATTAAGAAGAGTTTTATTGTTTTGAGCTATGTAATCGTCGCTGTTCTGCTTTCTTTATATGGTGAACAACTGCTTCACTGGCTGCAAACGGGCGGAACCCGCTCGCTCATTTTAACATCCGTGGCGGCGACATTGTTTTCCCTTTTTCCGGTGATTCCTTATCCGGTCATTGGCGGGATTCTCGGTGCGGCCTATGGTCCCTGGCTCGGGAGCGGTCTGACGTGGCTCGGGTCATCACTGGCGTCGATCGTGATGTTTGCTGCCGTACGTTACGGCTTTCAAGATTGGGGCAGCTCCTTGCTTTACCGTTATAAGCACGCCGCAAAGCTCACTCATTTATTTGAACGAAACGCCTTTATGACCATCTTTCTCTCACGGTTGATTCCGATTATTCCTTCAATCGTTATTAATATCTATTCTGCTTTAAGCCGGGTCCCGTTCTGGCCCTATGCTTGCGCTTCGTCTCTCGGGAAAATCCCGTCGATGTTTTTGTTCGCCATTGTCGGAAATTCCCTCGTGACCAGTCCGGGAAATCTTGTTTTTATTTGCTTCGTGTATGCGGGGTTCTTACTCATCGTTTATTTGCTTTACCGCTTTTTCAATCGGCAGGCGCCATCTTTTGGCCGCAAACCGCTGTAACAGCTTTAGGCATGAAAGAGAACAATACGGCGTTTCAGCCAGAGCGTCACATAAAAGAAGCCGTAACCGATCCACACTCCTAAGGAATTCAGAATTACATCATCAACATTTGCGACGCGGTGCGTAAACAGAAATTGACTCGTTTCTATCATGAGGGAAAAGCCCATGCCGATCAGGACGACGACAAGCGCGTGGCGAAGATGTCTCCAAACTGCCGGCAATAAAAAGCCAAATGGAACAAAGAGAAGAATATTACCGACTAAAATTCGCAGAGGATCAAGAATCGTCGGGCTAAAAACGCCGATGCGGTAAATGCTCCGGAAAGGAATGAGATTGTAATTTCGTCCGCCTGGCCCGGCCGGTCCAAGGGAAGCCCCGTAATTCCAGGCCAACAGCGTAATATAAAGGACAACAACGATATATAGGAAAAGCAATGTTCGTAAAATCAGCGTTTGCTGCTTCATCATCTTAGCCTCCTGCTGCTACTTCATCCTCTTCTATTATTTCGTCGATCAAGAGGTTTGACAAGTCATTTTGCTCGACAAAGGCGAAGAGGAATGTCCAAAAAGGTCGAGGCTGGCACAAACTGTGAAATTCCCCAATTGAAAAAGCATCTCAACGCCGCACGTGCGGTCATTGAGATGCTCCTTTTTCTCCCTATCCTTTTGGCGGGATATAATCCGGCTGTTCATTGCTTTTCGTATTCATTTGTTTCCCTTTATTAGAACGGCTTTCTACCGGCTGTGTCCCAAGGTGATCGGGCCGAAATTGAGCTGAAGTTGATTTGGCACTTTTCATATTAATCCCCTCCCTTTTTACTATCTTTCCTCGCGAGAAGACAATTATACAGACAGCTGCTACAGTTCTATCCGCTCAGCCGGAATGGCCCGCTTCAATTCCCATTTTTCCTCTAAGCGGTCCAGTGCATCCTGATCATTCATCAACTGTTCTTTGTTTTCTTGCACTAATTCCTCAAATGTTACTTTTCTGACTCTTCTCAACATAAACACTCCTTTTTCTTTTACATCTATTGTGGAAAAAAAGGAGTGTTTTTATACCTGTTATTTCTTTTTTGGGCTAATAAAGACATTTCCGGCTTCATCCAACGTCAATAAAAAGATATCTTCAGCATTTGAATAGCCGTACTGCTGAATGGTTCCCCTCAGCCAGTCGAGCGTTCCAACCTTTCTCACATTTGCTTCAATAATATGACCATCTTCGATCAGCACGCTCGAATATCCTTTCGACCGCGGACTCTGCTGCAAGTCATTCGGGGTCGCCGCGTCATATTTTGATTTTTTGATGACACTGATCGTTCCGTTCATTTCCAAAATCGCATAATCGATCTCCGATAAGTCACTCGCGCTGCGCAATCGTAAGTCCATTAAAAACGATTCAAGCGTAATTTTCGCTTTGCGCAACTCATCGTGCAAAATTTCTCCATGCTTCATTAAAATAATCGGTTCGTCTTCAATAATCCGGCGAAAGCGCGGGGTATGGAGAGCCACAATCGATAATGTTAAATGCAAACCGGCAGTCAATGCCGCTGCGGCAACCGGACCGCTTAAAGGAAGCTCTCCGTCCGTTAACGGCTCTCCGAGAATATCGCCGATGACGACGCCAAAAATAAAATCGAGTGCATCAATCGAACCCATCGACCGCTGTCCGAGAACTTTTACTATTAGAAAAATATATACATAGACGATCCCGGCCCGAATCATAAAGCCATATATCGGTAATGTCTCAGAACCCATCCAAAAGTCGAACATCTGCTTACCTCCGGGGACCTGGTTTCCAACGGATGAGACGTCTGTGGCGTTTTTTCCGTCAAAACCTCCTAATGAACGATTTACTTTTGATCCCGACTCATTTTCTCTGCTTCCACTTCTGCGTAAGAAGCAAATTCAGTGTCTGCTTCGTTGCGCTTCCCCTGCTTTTTCGCATTGTTATTGCGCTGTGCATTGGCATTTCCTTTTTTCTGTCTACCCATATGCTTTTGGCCTCCTTCTTACAGGAATTTTTTGTTCAATCACGTTTTAGGTTATCCTAGTGTGGCTTTCTTCACTCAGCCATCTTTATCCATTACGGTACGTGAAATTATTATCTAATCAGGCAATGGCTTCCCTCATTACTTAAGGGCTGGGAAAAAGGTTATTTCCACCTTTTTCCCAGCCCCATTTCAATTAGACGTTTGCAATTTTATTGCGGAGTACCATTTGTAGAATACCACCGTGACGGTAGTAATCCATTTCAACTTCACTGTCGAAGCGGACAACGACGTCAAATTCTGTTTTTGTGCCATCTGCTGCTGTCGCGACGACTTTCACAATGTCGCGCGGCTTGACATCATTTGTAATTTGAACATCGAATGTTTCCTCGCCTGTTAAACCAAGCGTTTCAGCGCTGTCCCCCTCCTTGAATTGAAGCGGAAGAACACCCATCAATACAAGGTTACTGCGGTGGATCCGCTCATAACTTTCAGCGATAACGGTTTTAATCCCGAGTAGGTTTGTTCCTTTCGCTGCCCAGTCACGTGAGCTTCCCATACCGTAATCTTTACCGGCAAGAATCGCCAGACCTGTATTGTCTTCTTTATATTTCATCGCTGCATCATAGATAGACATTACTTCTCCGGTTGGCCAGTATGTTGTATAACCGCCCTCTGTACCAGGAGCTACCTGGTTACGAATCCGGATGTTCGCAAATGTTCCTCGCATCATCACTTCATGATTACCACGACGAGATCCGTAGGAGTTAAAGTCTTTCGGCTCGACTCCTTTAGAGATGAGATACTTCCCTGCTGGAGTATCCTTACCGATCGCCCCGGCCGGTGAAATATGGTCTGTCGTAACAGAATCGCCAAACTTCCCGATTACACGCAGTCCGCCAAGCGGCTTAATGTCTTCCGGATCTGGAGAGAGCCCTTCAAAGAATGGCGGATTCGCGATGTACGTTGAATCCTCATCCCACTTATACAGCGCATCATCAGTTGTTTCAATCTGATTCCAGCGCGGATTGCTGCTGAAGACTTCCTCGTATTCACGACGGAACAATTCCGGCGTAACCGTCTTATTAACGACTTCTTTCACTTCGTCAGCAGTAGGCCAAATATCAGCGAAATAAACATCGTTGCCATCCTTATCCTTGCCGAGCGAATCGTTTCTCAAATCGATATCGACAGTTCCCGCAAGTGCGTATGCGACAACAAGCGGTGGAGAAGCAAGATAGTTCGCCTTGACAAGCGGATGAATCCGTCCTTCAAAGTTACGGTTCCCTGATAACACAGACGTTACCGTTAAATCGCTTTCGGCAATTGCTTTTTCAATTTCTTCCTCTAAAGGTCCCGAGTTACCGATACATGTCGTACAGCCGTAACCGACAATGTTAAAGCCGAGCTTCTCCATATACGGAAGCAAGCCGGAATCTGTTAAATAACCTGTTACCACCTTTGAACCAGGAGCAAGCGACGTTTTGACAAATTCAGGTACTTTCAGTCCAAGCTCTACCGCTTTTTTCGCAACTAGCCCCGCACCAACTAAAACATACGGGTTAGACGTATTCGTACAGCTCGTGATCGCGGCGATCGCAATCGAACCGGTCTTCATAGTTGTGTGACGGCCATCTTTAAAGTTAACCGTAACTGTCTTGTTGAACTCATCTTCTGTAAGTCCGAGTCCCTGCGTTCCCTGAGGAGCGACAACCGCACTGCGGAACGATTTTTGCATATCAGTAAGCGGAACAAGATCCTGCGGACGCTTAGGACCTGAAAGGTTTGCTTCGATTTTGCTAAGATCCACTTCCACGACATCTGTGTACGTTGGATCCGCTGTTTCACCGGCAACATAGAACAGTCCGTTTGCCCGGCAGTATGCTTCAACAAGCTTGATCTGCTCTTCTGAACGACCCGTTAAGCGCATGTAATTAAGAGCTTCTACATCCACCGGGAAGAAACCACAAGTTGCACCGTATTCAGGGGCCATATTCGAGATTGTCGCGCGGTCGGCCAATGGCATTTCAGCAAGGCCCGGACCGAAGAATTCAACGAACTTGCCGACAACCTTCTTCTCTCTTAACACTTGCGTTACTTTTAAGGCGATATCCGTCGCAGTCGTACCGCTTGGAAGCTCACCAATAAGCTTAACCCCGATCACTTCTGGCACAGGGAAGTAAGAAGGCTGGCCAAGCATACCCGCTTCGGCTTCAATACCACCGACACCCCAGCCAAGAACGCCGATTCCGTTGATCATCGTCGTATGGGAGTCCGTACCTACTAACGTATCAGGGAATGCGACTGTTTCGCCATCCTGTTCAACAGCATGAACGACATTGGCAATGTATTCGAGGTTTACCTGGTGAACGATACCTGTTGCCGGCGGCACTGCGCGATAGTTGTCAAACGCTTTCTTCGCCCAGCTTAAAAATTGGTAACGCTCCTCGTTCCGTTGAAACTCCAAATTCATATTGTACACAAGGGAGTCATTTGTCCCTGCTTTATCAACCTGTACGGAGTGATCGATAACAAGATCAACAGGGATTTCAGGGTTAATTTGATCAGGATTCCCGCCCATATCGGCCATCGCCTTACGCAATGAAGCCAAGTCAACAACAGCCGGCACCCCGGTGAAGTCCTGCAAAATAACACGAGATGGTTTGAAAGGAACGTCAATATCCTTCAATTCACTCGTGCCCCATTTGGCTAAATTTTCCACATGTTCTTTTTTGATAACATAGCCGTCATATTGACGCAATACTGATTCCAATAACACTTTTACTGAGTATGGTAGATTCGAAACGTTTCCTAAACCCGCATCCTCCAGGGCTTTTAACGAGTAATAGTTGATTGTTTTTCCATCCAAAGAAAAGGATGATCGCGCGTTGAATACATCATTACTTTTTGACATATGTATACCCCTCCTTCACATGACTATCATAACGTAAACTGCCGGGATTGTCTAAAATCATGTCTCTAGTCCCCCCGCCTACCATAGTCTAGAGGTAATTTTTCGCTTCCCAAACAGTCCTTCTTTAGCATAGCAAAACTTGTCTAAAGAATAAATGAGTTTTTCTAAATTTCGTATGTTTTCGTCTTCCTCTCAGCAAAATATCGGTTTAATGAATAAGATCGATCTGCAAAACAGAAGGTAATACATGGAGGTGAAGGAAATGGCGAAGAAAAAAGCAAACCACCAGATGACCGGGATGAATGATGCCCCGGCTCAAGGGAAGGACACCGGCTACAACGGCGCGTTTGAAACCGAAGCGGCCAACGAGCCATTAACGGAAATGCAGCGTCAAAACAATAAGAAAACGAAAAAAAGACAGTAGATGAGCGATTGGGACGAAAGGGCTCTGACCGGATGAATGTCCGAACAACTGATAGAGGGCGTTGACCAGGCTGCTTTTAAAATCCCCTACCGAAGAAACATGCTTGGTAGGGGATTTGCCCAGAACGGAGCTACTTCCATGTTATTTCTTCTCCACTTCGCCTTCTGTCCCAGTCTCTCCAGTTCCTTTTCAAATCTGTTGCTTCAGTTCATCGATTGTTTGCTGGAAGTGCGCGAGCTGCTCGTGCTGATGCTCTGTCGAAACGGTTAGCGCTTTTTCGATTTGAAGCTCGGCTTCCTCAATTTCCTGCCGGGCCTGCTTCATCCGTGTTCCTTCATCGGGCTGGTGGCGTTCAATCGCCGAAAAGGCTTCCTTAGCCTGTTCCACAGCCTGCTGTGCTGCTTGAAATGCTTGCTGCTTATCCTTTTGATAAGGCATTGTTTACTCCTCCTTTGTTTTGCTGTCCCCTCTAGGATGTACAAAAAGCCGGGTGATATGCGGATAGGAAACAAGCGGTTGACATACTACTAGGAAGAAGGAGGGATGACAATGACGGAGAAAAACACATATAAGGATCAGCGCCGCAACGCGCCAAGAGGAGCGGACTCCGGCCAGCCTGAACCGTTAAGTGGCTCAAAGAAGGTAAAACAGGCCAATCACGTCAATCAAACAAACGGCGAAGGCTGACCCCCGTGAATCATTGAACGAACATAAAGTAAGGACGAGGCAGAGCAAAAGGTATAAAAACAACCTTTGGCTCCGCCTTTTTCGCGTGCCCTGCTGCTGTTTTGCAACTCACCTCCTCAGGGCCGCCACTTACCTGCCACGATTTGCGACTTACTTGATAAAGGGAGACAGCACAGCCTTTTATGACTACACTGGTAGTAACAAAACAAAGAACATATTGATTTTCTTTTTTCAGAAAGCGGGTGAGGAGTTGAAAGTCCATTTGGATATTAATGACAGCTATCAGGAAACGGTAATCACGATTCAATGCAAGGAAGCGGATCAAATGATTTTGGATCTCTTGCACGATATCAAACGCAGAGAAGCGCCATTTATTGTCGGCCAGCAGGGCGAGATGCAGCATTTGTTAAAACCGGAAAGCATTCACCTGTTCCGCGTTCAACATGAGAGCGTCCACGCGATTACCGCCGAAGGGGCGTTCAAAGTAAAAGAAAAACTCTATGAACTGGAGGAACAGCTGCCATCCGGCAAATTTGTCCGTTTGTCAAAATCGGTAATTGCCAACCTTTACGAACTGAGCCATTTTGAAGCATCGTTTCACGGAACGCTGCGCGTCTACTTTCATTCAGGCGAAACCGAATACGTTTCCAGACATTACGTCAACGGCATTAAAGAAGCATTGAAATTGAACAGGAGGAAATCATGATGGTAAAAACCTTTTTATTCAGAAGTATAATGGGGATCTTTTTCGGGGCGTTTCTGACCGTCCTGGCGGCGATCTGCTTTGTCTATCTTGGCCAACAGCCTGTGCTCCATGGTGAGGTATTTGTTAAAAACGCGCTTGGCACCTTGTTTTGCGGCTGGTTTTTCACCGTTAGTCCGCTCTATTTTGAAGTCAAATCGTTAAAGCTCTCCCAGCAGACGCTGCTTCATTTTTGCACAGTCGCGCTCCTTTACTTCGTGCTCGCCTTCGGCATCGGCTGGATTCCCGTTCAGCTAAACAGCATTCTCTTTTTTATCGCCCTGTTTCTCGTCTTCTACGCCGTGATTTGGAGCGCCTTCTACCTTTACTTTCGTCATGTCGCCAAAACATTAAATGGCGAGCTGAAAAATTTATAGGAAGCAGAGGCTGGACCAACTCGTTTTGTCCCGCCTCTTGGAGCATCCTACAGTTCCGTTAGCGCCTCATCCATTGTCCTGAACTTGAACGAGAAGCCTTCCTGCTCAAGCCGCTCCGGAATGACCCAGCGGCTTTTTAAGACGAGCTCCGTTTCCGTTCTGATGATCCGTGCTCCCAGCTCAAGCAGCCATTTTGGCGCCGGGAGGCCAAACGGCGCATGATGGCTTTTCCGCAGCTTGCGCATAAACTCACGATTCGTGATAGGAGCCGGCGCGGCGCAGTTAAACACGCCACTCAGCTCCTGTCTTTCTTTCAAAAAGAGGATGATTTGAAACAGATCTTCAATATGAATCCAGCTAAACATTTGCTTACCTGTTCCCTGTACCCCTCCGAGACCAAAGCGCACTAAATTCCGATATGGAGTCATCACGCCTCCTTCTTTCCCTAACACAATCGCAATCCGCAGCGCGACCTGACGCGTTGCCGCTGGCGAAAAAGAAAAGAAGGCCTTCTCCCACGCTTTGGCGACATCAACCGAAAATCCAGCGCCAACCTCACCTGCTTCCTCGGTCATCGGCTTATCTTCAGCATGGCGGTAAATCGTCGCCGTACTGGCATTGATCCACAGCTCAGGTGGTGTTTGGCAGAGGTCAACTGCTTCCCCAAGAATGTTCGTTGTCTCAAGCCTAGAATGCAAAATCTCGCGCTTATTCCGCTCATGATAGCGGCAATTTACTGATTTTCCAGCAAGATTGATTAACAGCGCCGCGCCTTCCAACGCCTCGGTAATTCTGGCGCGATCATCCCAGCTGATATGCACGCTTTGCCTTGAGATGATTTCCACCTTATAGCCAAGCTGTTCAAATCGTTTCTCAAAATAACGTCCGACAAAGCCGGTTCCTCCGGCAAGCACGACTTTTTCCATCTTCTCCCCCAATCGACTACTTCACGCGAGTCTCTATTGATCCTTCATAAGTGCTTCGAGCTTTTGCCGCTCTTTGCGCTCCTGCCTCCGCTTTTGCCGCTGCTCGTGCCGCTCCTGTGCTCCTGCATATTGGTATTTCTCTTCCTCCGTTTCAGGCACGACAGGAGGCACCGGCGTCGGCTTGCGGTTTTCATCAAGGGCGACGAAGGTTAAATAGGATGTCGCCGTCAGCCGGCGCTCCCCGGTCAATAAATTTTCCGCTTCCACCTTCACATAGACTTCCATCGACGTATGGCTCGTATAACTGACATAGCCTTCCAGACAGATCGCTTCCCCGGTCTGAATCGGTGAAATAAAATCAAGGCTGTCGCTTGAAGCGGTGACGACCATGCTTCTTGCGTGGCGCATCGCGGCGATGCTCGCCACCTTGTCAATATAGGCCATCACATTTCCACCAAAAATCGTGCCGTAATAGTTCGTATCAGGTGGTAGGACGATGTCGGTTAACACCGTGCGTGATTCTGATGCTTTCTTTTCCTTCATTTTACAGATCTCTCCTTTATGCACTCCTGCAAGCGTTGATGCAAAGCTGATTGCTCGTTTTCTTCAATCGTGCGAAAATCTAAAGCAACTTGTTCGTTCACAATCCGGCTGATGACAGCCGGCGAGCCGTTGCGCAGCTCCCGCTGAAGCTCATTGGCGCTCCAGATTGGATGCGTCAGCAACAGCACATACGTCGGCAGCTGGACTTCGGGCATCGTCCCGCCCCCAACCTGGGAAAAAGACTCGGTGACATCCGTCTTCCATGCCGGATCGAGCGCTATCTGAAACCGTTCGATCCGCTCGAAAACCTCCTCCTGCGTCAACAGGACAGCGCGAATCGTCGGGATTTCCGTTAACGCTTCTTCCTCATCACGGTAATGGGCAAGCGTCGCTTCCAGCGCGGCCAATGTCATTTTATCGACGCGCAGCACGCGGGCGAGCTGATGTTTTTTTAAGCGGTCAATCCATTTCTTTTTCCCGGCGATAATGCCGGCCTGCGGTCCGCCTAAAAGCTTATCGCCGCTAAAGGAAACGAGATCAGCTCCCTGGGCAATTGCCTCGCGCACGGTCGGCTCGGAACCGATTCCTTTTTGCTTGAAATCATAGAGCACTCCGCTTCCAAGATCCTCAAACAATGGCAGATTATTGGCGTCGGCGAGCGGCTTTAGTTCTTTTGCCGGCACGGCTTCCGTGAAGCCGATCATTTTAAAATTGCTCGTATGAACCTTCATCAGCAGTGCTGTCTCGGCTGTAATCGCCTGCTCATAATCATAAAGATGCGTTTTGTTTGTCGTTCCGACTTCTTTCAGCACCGCCCCGCTTTCCTCCATAATCGATGAAACGCGGAAGGAACCGCCGATTTCCACCAGCTCTCCGCGCGAGACGATCACCTCTTTCCCTCTCGCCAATGCTGAGAGGACGAAATAAACAGCTGCCGCGTTGTTGTTGACGACGATCGCCGCCTCCGCCCCGGTCACCTCTCTCAACGCCGCCTCAATCAAATCATGACGGGAACCGCGCTTACCGCTATGCAGCTGATATTCGAGGTTCGTGTACGAGGAAGCCGCTTCGATCACCTTCTTTTGCGCCTGCCCGCTTAGGCGTGCCCGTCCTAAATTCGTATGTAGTACAGTACCCGTTCCATTTATGACATGCTGCAACTTTACGCTCGCTTCTTTGCGGGCGTAAGCCTCAAGCTGATGAAACAGCTCTCCATCTATGTTCCCAGGAGCGAGGCTTATTTCATCATCACCGGCAAGAAGCTGTTCCCGCACGGAGGCGACGACGTGCTTCAGCATCGCTGTCAGCTGCTGCGACGTTAGATGATAGGCGCCCATTATCTCCTCGAAGCGTTGATGCTTTTGCAGCTCATGGATCGCAGGCAGCTGCCTTGCTAAATGCTTCACGACCCTTCCCCCTCTTTCTGTCTCATATCAATGGTCAAGCCGATCACCTGTCGCTCCTTTCGTTTTGCTTTACTTTGTTTTCTTTTCTATTGTAGGATAAGACATTGAAGGATGCAAAAACTATTCATATAAATGATAGGAGGTGGCTCACTTGGACGAGAAGCACAAAATCCGCCTGACTGCTTTTTCAACAAAAGCTGGTTGAGGCTGCAAAATTGGTCCAGAGGACCTGGCGCAAGTTTTGCGTCATTTGCCGAAGCAAGATCATGATGAAAATGTGCTCGTTGGATTGGATACATCCGATGATGCCGGGGCTTACCGCTTAACGGACGACCTGGCGATGATCCAGACGGTTGATTATTTTACTCCTGTCGTTGATGATCCTTATATGTTCGGCCAAATTGCCGCCGCCAATGCCTTAAGCGATGTTTACGCGATGGGCGGAAAACCGACGACGGTCTTAAACATCGTCGGCTTTCCAATCAAGACGTTGGCGCCTGACATTTTGGCAGAGATTCTTAAAGGGGCTGCTGATAAAACGAGGGAAGCCGGGGCGACCATTGTCGGCGGGCATTCCATTGATGACCAGGAACCGAAATTCGGGATGGCCGTAACAGGGCTCGCTCATCCTGACCGGATCTTTACCAATGTCGGCGCGCGGCCGGGGGACTGGCTGATTCTTACGAAGCCGATCGGTGTCGGCATTTTGACGACGGGCATCAAGCGTGGCGCGGTAACGCCGGAGCAGGAGCTCGCCGTCACGGAAACGATGGCCGCGCTGAATAAACGCGCCGCCGAGCAGCTTGAAGGGCTTCATCCAAACGCAGTCACCGACGTGACAGGCTTCGGCCTGCTTGGCCACAGCTTTGAAATGGCGAAAGGAAGCGACGTCAGCTTCGAGCTGGAGTTTGCCAACGTCCCTCTGCTTGCCGGAACACGCGAGCTTGCAGAACAAGGCATTATCCCTGGCGGTTCAAAAGCGAACGAGCGCTGGCTTGAAGAGCAGGTCATCTATGCTGATCATATTACCGCCGTTGAGAAAAGCATTTTATGCGACGCGGTGACATCAGGCGGACTGCTGATCAGCCTTCCACCCGACGATGCCCGCCTCTATCTTGAACGGATGGAGCGCGACAATGCACAGGCTTACGTCATCGGTACAGTTACAGCTAAACAGGACAAGCCGCTCATCGTAAAATAAAAAAACGCCTAAGGCGTTTTTCAGCCTGTCGACAAAGTCTCGCAAAAGCGAGACGGTCGACAGGCTTTTTTGGTAGAAGGATTTGTCACGATCCAGAGTTTCGGGCACGCTTTCTGCAGGAGTCGGCCCTCCCACCCCGAGGAGGCTCACCAGCTTCCCGCGGAAAGCGAGGTCTATTTCAGGAGCGACGGATTCCTTCTTTTCATTTGTTCGGATAGTCATATAGAAAATACGTTTGACCCGCCCTCGTTTTTCCTACGATCTAAAAAGCGCCTATCCCTCTTTCCGCTCTTTCTCCATCGTTTTTCGCAACGCTTTATAGCCTGTTCTTGTCAGCTTTACCTCTTCATCTACATAGCCTTGCTTTTTTAACGCTTCGATTGTTTCCGGCGGCAAAGAACTGCTCAGTTCCTTACTGATTTCATTTAAATTCGTGATGGAGCCTTCCGCTATTTTATCTTGTTCAATTGCCGCAGCCACCTCTTTAAGCGGATCTGCTTTAACAAAATATTTCTTTGTCTCGATAACCGCTGTGCTGAATCGGCCTTTTACCTTCAACAGCTCTTCAAGTAAACTCGAACGCTCCGCATCCTTTTGTCTGATTTTCTCCCGATACGTCTGCTTTTCCGCTTCCTCGAGCTGCGCTTTGGCAAAAAGCTCCTCGAGCAGTTGGGTGCGATCAAAATCAACGAGCGTCAGCTCTTCTTCTTTTTTCTGCACTTCTTTTTCAAAAATAATCGTCTCCTGATTCTCAATTACAGGCTCTGGAGTCGATTTTATCGGTTCATCCTGAAATTCCGTTTTTTGTTCTTTTCCTCTCCGCAGGACGACATAAGCAAGCCCAGCTAGAAAAAGAACGACGAACAGGCGGAAAAGCACCTCATATTGAACAACCAAATAGAGAAGAACAGCAGCAAGGATCAGGCCGCCAATTCTTTTCCCCCAGCTGGACCGCTTCTGCTCGCGCTTAGGGGATTGATGATCGATTTTCTTCAGCTGTTGGTTCATTTGCTTACTCCTTTACCTCGAACTGCACAACATCATATCATACTTTCACTAAGTCTATTGATCTATTTTTCGTTATTCCAATTTTTGTTGCTTTCTTTTCTTGCAAATCCTCTTCTAAACTAGCAAAATAAATAAGAGTGAATGAATGATAAAGGAGGCAATGCTTTTTGACTACGCGTAAAAAAAGAAAAGGAGCAGACGGCCTGACTGGGAGCTTGCTTGCTATGATGCTCTTCCTGTCTCCTCCTGCTTTTGCAGCAGAGGATGTCGCTGATGCTTGCGACTATGAACCAATCTCGGGAGAAAATCCGCATTATCAAGTGACCAACTGTCTGCTGACGGAGACGGCGCTCGCTTATGATATTCCGCCGGAAATAGTTAAAGCGGTCGCCCACAAGGAAAATGGCGATTGGGCTCACTTCCAGGCAAACGGCGAAGCGATTGAAACCGCAGATGGTGGAATCGGCCTGATGCAAATTACGAACTACCAGCAATATGATGTCGAAAGATTGAAATCAGATCTTATTTACAATATTCAGGCTGGTGCTGAAATTCTTGATCAAATGTTTGCCCGCGGTGATTTACCGACGATTAACGATGGCGATCGCGATGTGATTGAACACTGGTATTTTGCCGTGCTTGCTTATAATGGAACGATGCCGGTCAACAGTCCGGTCGTCCAGGCAACGGGAGAGCGAAACGACGACGCCTATCAGGAGAAGGTTTGGGATATTATCGAGGAGTACCACCTCCTTCCGCTGGCAAGAATTCCGTTTGAACCGGGCGACTTTCGCTACGATCCAGAGGTGCGGGCGCCGATTGAATTTGTAACGACTCACTATGAAACAGAGCTTCCTTTAACAGAAACAACCTATCATTTCCTGAATGGCGATACGGTTTATTCCACGACAGGAGGTCTCCAGTTCCGCGAGAGACCGACTCGGGAAAGCAGCAGCCTTGGAACGATTGCCGAGGGGGAAGCGTTGACGATCACCGGCTCGTTTGTTTACGATGAATCAAACCCGGTGCGGACTAACCATTTTGTCTGGTACCCTGTTCAAAGAAGTGACGGCACGAAAGGGTTTGTCGCTTCGAGCTATTTAACCGCACAAGGATCAGAGCGTCCTGATCCGGCGGAGCCGCCACCAGCACTGCCAGAGCCACCGGCTGCGCCAAGTGAATTCTCGGATGTACCGGCCGGACACTGGGCGGCAACAGCCATCTATCAGCTGAGTGAACGCGGTGTCATTCAGGGCTATCCAAACGGAGCTTTCGGATTGAATGACTCGATCACGCGGGCACAGGCGGCGACGCTTTTAGCGCGGGCTGAAGGAATTTCCTTTGACAATCGCCCGAATCCGAATTTCCGGGACGTACCGCGCGACCATCCTTATTACGCGGCGATCGCCGCTGCCGTTGATGAAGGAATCTTCTCCGGCATAACAGCGACGAGCTTTCAGCCAAGCGCGCCATTAACCCGGGCGCAAATGGCCGTCCTGCTTACGAGACTGTATTCGTTTGAATCAGGCGGCACGTCCCATCCATTTACCGACGTTCCCGCCGGCATCTGGTATGAGCAAGCTGTCCAGACCCTGTACGCCAACGAAATTGTCGCCGGTATTACCGCGACTGCCTATCGCCCGACGATGGAAGTAACAAGAGGGCAATTCGCCGTCTTTATGCAACGGGTAATTGACTAAAACAACAAGTCCCAAAAGCAAATGCTTTTGGGACTTGTTGTTGAAGCAATGCGCGAAGCCGCTGCAAGATTTTAAGTCAACTAGGAGTGACTTTCTTCTAGTTGACGAGCAGCGTGCGAAGCCATTGCCGCTATGTGCTAAACCCATTCATCAGCTCGCAGCTACTACGACCTCGAATAAGCCGGGGTTTCGGCTCCTATCCCATCATTAATGTAAGCTGAAACGCTTCAATAATCGTAATTTGATGCGTCCCTTCTCCGAACGTAACGCTGCCTTCTTCTGCAAGGAGGCGATTGATGCTTTCATCGGCTCCCACCGTTTCTTCAACTCTGGTTGCCGATACTTCGACATCATTTTCATTTTGCAAATAGAGCGACACAGTCGAGGCGCTTTCGACTATCCAGCTGCTTTCGGCATCGCGGGGCTTGAGGCTAACCGGGTACTGCTGCCCGACGACTTCCACTTCAACATCACCCGGGACAAAGACGGTCGCTTCTACTTGAGGCGTCATTTGTGAAAACCCTGCTATTTCCCGCGGCAGCTGCTTAATGATAAGATAAAGCGTATCGCCGCGCTGGTATATTGAGGCGTATTCTTCCGGCCTGGAGACTAGCGTGTCCTCCTTCCCTAAGGAAGCCCGGTATGTTCCAAAGAGCGACAATTCAGCGCCGGTTGTCGCTTCAACCGTAAGCGGATATGGACCGGTCTGGACAACGACACGATTAACTTCGGGCTCAATCGGATGAGAGACCGGCGGCAGATCAAGCGTCCGCTCTTCCCGCGCAAGCTCATTTTCCACCAAATCAAGCAACCCGGTGGAGCTGGCAAGCGCAAAGGCAATTCCGGCCGTGCCGATCAGCGCGACGAAGAATATACTTAAAAAATCATAATGCAGCAGCGGTTTTTCCTGCTTTGATAAAAAAAGATAGACGAGCATTTCCAGCCCTAAAATAATCATAATGACCGGCCACCACGCCAGCATAATTTGCGAGACGCTAATCTCGCTAAATTGAGCAATGAAAAGAATGATTCCTAACAGGAGCAGAGACGCTCCCATTGAAATCGTACCGACACGCCAAACTCTCATGATACGTCCTCCTTATTCTTTCGCTTGCTGCCGACCAGCAGTTTGATCCCTCCACCAATGAGCAACAGGCAGACGATCGTCGTTTGAAAATAATGATCAAACCAGTACTTGAAATCGACGTTGAGCCAATCATCGAGCAGCGGTGCTACCGCCGGCAGTGCCATATGACTTGTTAAATAATAAAGCCCGAGTAAAATGAGCCCGATGCCGACCCATTTCTGCTGATTAAGAAAGTAAGAAATAATCGGTGTATCATCCAGTTCCTCTTTCCCGTAAGCGGAAGCTTTTTGCAGCCCGTCAAAAAAGCTGTAAAACCAAATAATCGGAATAAGGAACAAAAATATGCCGAGTCTAAGTACGTCTAAAATATAGATCGAAAATAAAAAGGCGGCCATTAATTGAATTCCACGGCGCTGGAGTCCAAGATAGAGGTGCCCCGCGCCGGGAAAAAACGACAGAGCGACGGCGATTGATTTGCTCTTTTTCCCATTCACCCGATTTAATTCGATGTCTTCGAGAATCGAGCGATCAATAAGCTCCTCCCCTTTGTGCTTTTTATTCAGCTGATGGATCGCATCAAAAAAACCATACACCCAGATCACCGGTAAAATGGCGAGAAACAGCAAAAACTCTTCTCTTGATGTGAGGACAGTCACGAAGAAAACCATCATAATCGTGCCGACAAACGCCATAAACAGCGTCAAACCGCGATTCATCAAACCTAGCTGAAAATGGCCCAGACCCGGTATAAATGATAGCAAAATCGTAAAAAAACGTTCCTGCTCTTCGGTCGGGTTTTTCATTGCCTCCGCTTGATTGGCAGCCGTCGGATAAGCCGTTTTTGAAGCGGTAATCGCCGTGTCAACAAGGTTGACGACGTAAAGAATAACGCCTGCTATCACGACAAAGAACGCCAGCCCGTATTCCCAATGGGCGTACAGAAACGTAAAAATCACAATCAAGCCGAACTCTCCAAACATATACGCGAGCCCGCGAAGCGGCTTTCGTAAATAAAGCAAGCCCCCGCCAGGGAAGAATGCCAGCAAAAAAGCTAATATCGGGTTTTTCATTGATCGGTCTCCTCCCTATTTTTTTGTTCAATGACATTGAGCCAGGCAACGGTTTTATTAACAAGCTGCTCCGTTACCGAAGGCGAGCTTTCCGCGAGCGCCGGACTTTGGACAGTGGTAATGGAATGAAAAACACCGGAGGTCATGAACATGACGGTTATCGCTGCGGCGACCGTATAATGAACGATCGTCCTTTGATAAAATGGACGTGCCGCTTCAGCCTGCATCTCTTTCGGCTGTTCCGCCACCTTTTCAAGAATCTGACCGGTAAAAGCAGCTGGATCGGTCACATCCGGTAGCTTCTCCTCATAAGCAGCCACAGCGTGCAGATAAAGCTCAAGGCACTGATCACAGCGATACAAATGCTCCTCGTACTGCCGACGGGTGGAAAGATCGACCTCGTCCTGCACATACTTTTTCCATTGTTCTTCACTGATATGATTCATCAAAACTCCTCCTCCTTCCAATGCTTTTTCATCCACTGACGCGCCCGGTAAAGCTTTGTTTCAATCGTTTTTACCTGGACCTGCTGTTCATCAGCCATTTGCTGGTAGCTTTTCTCCGCAATATAAAAATCATAGACGACTTCCCGGTAGCTGCCCGGCAATTGATCGAGCTTTTCCCGCACGAGGCGCTGCTTTTCTGTCAGCATCACTTCAGCTTCAACGTGATCCTTGGCTGAAACCGCCGCTTGAAACGCCAGCTGCTCGGTCATCTCCTCACGCCTGCGCTCCCGTTTCCTTCTACTATCAATCGCATGATTGACGGCGATGCGCGTCATCCATGTTTTCAACCCTTGATTCTCAAAGGTGGAGAGAGAATGATAGATTTTAATAAACACTTCTTGCGTCGCATCTTCAGCATCCTTCTGATCACGCAAAATCGCGTAGATGACGCGGAAAAGCTCTGTGCGATATTTCTCCACAATGAGCCTGAAGGCATGATCATCGCCGCTTCTCATTTTCTCTAGTAAAATCCGATCGCTAATCTCTCTCCCCCCTTTTTACGTCGCACATATAATAGACGACAGCGGTTGACCTAACCCCTACACTTTTTTTCAAATTACAGCTTATCTTATCATTTCGAATGAAAAAAAGGGCTTGAGACAAAACTAGCTTTGGACCTACTGGCAATGGCTTCACACGCCACAAGCCCGTTGTGAGAAACCCACTCACAACGGGCTTTAAAAGAGCGTGGCGGTTCCGCTCATAGCTTAGAGAGGCTGGGAAAAAGGTAAAAAAACAACCTTTTGTCCCAGCCTCCTCCATGCTACCTTTTGTTTCATCCCCGAAGCGGTCCGGACGTCTTCATCGCTCACAAGGAAGATCGCCTTGTTCTTTTTTTGCAGAGGCTTCGCTCCTCGCCCGGAGCAGGGAATAAAACCGCTTCCCTTCTCCTTTTAACTGCTGGCGATCGCTCCTCCTCTGCTTCGCTCACAAAGAAGATCGCCTTGTGAGCTAGTAGCGGTCAGCTTTGTGGCCGAGCTTCTGCGCCTCGTCGACGGCTTCGTCGGCCTGCTTGGAACTGGTATGTTCCTTACTCATTGTTCCTGCCGCCTTCAGTCCTTCGGCGACGCGACGGCCGTAATCCTCGTCAGCTTTTGTAAAATGCTCAATCATTTTCTCCTGAATATGCGGTTGACAGACAGAAAGCGCCTCAACGAGGTTCGAAATTAGCTCCTCCTGCTCCCACGGCTCAAAGCTGCGGTACGTATCGCCGGCCTGCCCGAAGTTATTCTGCCGGTCAATCGGCTCGCGGACGAGCTTATCGTCGTAGTGCGGTTTATGGACGTCGCCGATCTGCTCCGCTTCCTTCAGCCCGCCTAATGACGACGGCTCGTAATTCGTATGCGGATTTTGACCTGGAGCGGTATCAACATGGTATTCCATTTGACCGCCCTGCTGGTTTGTCGCCACGCGTTTTTCCGGCGAGTTAATCGGCAGCTGTAAATAATTTGAGCCGACACGGTAACGCTGGGTATCGGAATAGGAAAAAGTGCGACCTTGAAGAAGCTTATCATCTGAAAAATCAAGCCCGTCGACGAGCACCCCGGTGCCAAACGCCGCCTGCTCAACTTCATTGAAGTAATTTTCAGGGTTTTTATTTAGCACCATCTTGCCGACAGGAAGGAAAGGAAACTGCTCCGCCGGCCAGAGCTTTGTCGGATCGAGCGGATCAAAATCAAGCTCCGGGTGCTCCTCGTCGCTCATCATTTGCACACAGAGCTCCCATTCAGGATAGTCGCCATTCTCAATCGCTTCGAACAAATCCTGTGTCGCATGGTTCGTGTTCGTCGCCTGAATGTGCTCCGCTTCCTTTTGCGTTAAGTTTTTAATACCTTGCTTTAACGGCTCCCAATGATACTTGATCAGCACCGCTTCACCCTTTTCATTCACCCATTTGTAGGTGTTGACGCCAGAGCCTTGCATTTGCCGGTAATTGGCCGGTATGCCCCACGGCGAGAATACGAAGGTGATCATGTGTGTCGCTTCCGGAGACTGCGATACGAAATCAAACATCCGCTCAGGATCCTGAATATTCGTCACCGGATCGGGCTTAAAAGCATGAATCATATCAGGAAACTTAAGCGGATCACGAATAAAGAAAATCTTTAAATTGTTACCGACAAGATCCCAGTTGCCGTCTTCCGTGTAAAATTTCACGGCGAACCCACGAGGATCCCGTGCTGTTTCTGTTGATTCACGTGCACCGACGACCGTTGAAAAGCGGACAAATACCGGCGTTCTTTTCCCTTTTTCCTGAAACAGCTTCGCCCGTGTATAAAGCGCGGGCGACTCGTCACCGACTTTCCCGTACGCTTCAAAATAGCCATGCGCCCCGGCTCCGCGGGCATGGACGACACGCTCCGGAATCCGCTCTCGGTCAAAATGCGAAATTTTTTCGAGAAAATCGTAGTTTTCCAGCGTCGTCGGACCTCTGTTGCCGACCGTTCTTACGTTTTGATTGTCAGTTACCGGATGTCCCTGCCGATTCGTTAGCGATTCGCCCGACTCCCCGGTGCCAAGCGGTTCCGTGTGATGCTCTTCGTCCTTCTTTTTCACTCAAATCCCTCCTTTTTGTACAATACAAGTGTGCCCGACAAAAAGGAAAACATGAGTAAAATTCATCTTTTTATTGAAAAGATTGGATGACGCCCTGCTTCATTTTTTTCTTACTGATAAATCGCGGAAAACGTCGCCTCATCAAGCTCTTCAGGCTTGCCGTCAAAAAGCAGCTGCCCGTCTTTTAAGGCGATGATCCGCGTCGCAAATTCCTTCGCCAGGCTGACATCATGAACATTGACAATCGATAGCAGCTCTTTTTTCTGATGAATATCACGTAAAAGCGTGAAAATATGACGCGACGTCACTGGATCAAGGCTCGCCACCGGCTCATCTCCAAGCAGCAGCTTCGGCTCCTGAAGCAGGGCGCGCGCGATGCCAACCCGTTGCTTCTGTCCGCCGCTGAGCGCTTCAACCCGCCTGTCACCGTGGCGTTCGAGGCCGACCTGCTCCAGCGCCAGCCGCCCGCGCTGTTTTTCTTCTTTTGAAAACAAACCGAGCAGATTTTTCAACGCCGGCCGCCGGCCAAATAAGCCGGTCAGCGTATTTTGAAAAGCCGTCATTCGCGGGATTAAGTGAAAATGCTGAAAAATCATCACCATTTCCTGTCTGACCGCTCTCATCTGCGCTTCAGACAACGTCGTCAGCTCCTGTCCTTCAAAGTGAATCGAACCGGAGGAGACGGGCTGAAGACGGTTAATCGTCCGGACGAAGGTTGATTTTCCAGCTCCGCTTTTTCCGAGCACACAAACAAACTCTCCCCGTTCAAATGATAACGAGAGCCGGTCGAGCGCCGGCTCCGCCACCTTCGGATAGCGGACTACGACATCGGTCAGCTTCAACATCGACACCCTCTCCTTCCTGATCGTCTACGGCTAAATGACCCGCGCTCGGATCCGCCCGCCAATAAAATCAACGAGAAGCACAAGCGCCATGATACAAATAATATCAAGGGCAACCGCCGTGTAATAAAAGCTCTGAAAATGATTAAATAATTGCTGGCCGATTCCTCCGCCGCCAATAAAACCGAGAATCAACGACGTTCTGATCGCCACTTCAAACCGGTAGAAATAATGCGAAAGAACATTGGGCCATATTTGCGGCAAAATCGAAAATAAGTTGGCGACCCATTTCGTCGCGCCAATGGACTTCATCGCTTCCTGCGGACCGGGGTCGGCTGATTCGATCAGCTCGGCGATCAGCTTGCCGAGCACGCCGATATTATGAAGAATGATTGCCAGCACCGCTGCAAATGGGCCAAGGCCTAAAACCGTAACAAAAAGCAGCCCGAAGACAATTTCAGGAATCGAACGCAAGCCGCTTAACAGAAAGCGGCTCGTTCCGTACACTCCAATTGAACCGCTCGTATTTTGCGCGGCGAGAAAGCTGACAGGCAGCGCAATCATAAGAGCGAACAGCGAGCCTAAAAAAGCGACGGCCAATGTGACAATGCTATGATAGGCCATTCTCGGCAAAAGTGACCATTCGATTGGAAAAAAGCGGGTCGCCAGCATCTCAAACATGTTGCCGAGCTCGGTAAGCTGGCGAAAGTCAAATCCCGTTATCCGCATGCTCCACCAGCAGGCGACAATGAGCAGAATCACATAAACGATATACCGTTTCCGAAACCATACCATGGCGATCTATTCCAATGTCAGCATATCAAATTCCCGGGCGGCTTCTAGCACGTCAGCATACTTGCTGTGATCGGCTTCGACAAAAGCAGAGGCTCCACCGAAAATTTGCAGGATTTCCGGATCATCAATTTGATAAAACGTCTCTTGAATAGCGGCAATCGTCTCGTCATCCATTTCAGACGGAACGACCCATGGATATTGATAAAGCTGCTCCGATTGCCAAATGACCTTCACATCATCGCGCAAGGAACCGCCGTTGGCATCCGCTTCCTTCATCAACGCTTCCAAAATCGCGCTGTCAATCGCGCCGGCATCGACCGTTTGCTCCTGAACGAGCGAAGCGACAATATCATGTGAACCGGCAAATTGAACCTGATTAAATTGATGCTGATCCTCGCTCTCATAGTAACCGCGCTGACGCAGCTCAAGCCCCGGCATTAAATGACCTGACGTCGAGGAAATGCTGGCAAAAGCTAAATCAACTTCAGCCGCATCCTCTAACAGCTCATCGAGTGATTCCCACTGCGCATCGGCATGCGTAATAATATAGGAATAATAATATGGACTGCCCTCCACTTCCTGTGTAACAATCGCTTTTGCCCCGCTCTGTTCATGAGCGATGACGTACGTTAGAGGGCCGAGAAACGCTAAATCAATATGATTAAAATTGAGCGCTTCGACGACAGCATTATAATTCGGATACGACTCCACTTTCACCTCTCTGCCAAGTCCATCAGCGAGCCTTTCTTCAAGCAAATCCAGTCCAGTCTGCATCTCACCAACCGTTTGCGACGGAATCACAGCGACTTCAAACGGCTCTGAAGTCCCCTCTGATTCCGGTTGCTCCGTTCCTTCCGTCGGCTGCTCCGTTTCTCCTCCGCCACAGCCTGCCAATGCAAGCACAACTCCTACTGCTACTAACCATTTTTTCATTTGTTCTCCACCTTCTTATCATTCTCACGTGTTGCCTTGTAAAAAATACCACCATGACAAACGTTTGTAAAGTATTTATCCTTGTCTTTCACTTTCTGCTTACCTGCTGCAGGCAGTGATCATACACAGCAAGCAACGCCGCGATTTCCTGCTCGACGGAATGCTTCGCTTCAACAAACAGCCGGGCCCGTTCGGTCAGCTGCCGGCGCCACTCATCACGCTCCAGCACTTGTTCGATGAGGGCGGGAAACTGTCCCGGCTGATCAAACAGCACCCCTGTCTCACCATCTACAATAATGCTTTCGTTTCCCGGGTTCCGCCGGGCCACAACCGGTTTACCGAACGCCATCGCTTCCAGCAACGCCATCGGCTGCCCTTCAGACTTTGACAAATTCAATACAAGATCGAACTGCTCGTACACAGAGCGCATACAGGCAAGCGGCACTTCCTGAATATAGTGAAACCAGTCATATTTTTGCCGGCGCCGCTCCACCTCTGCGAACAGCTTTTCATCCAACGCCGCGCCGATGATCGTAAACGTCAGCTCCGGCCATTTTTCCCGCATGCGCTTTAATTCGTCCCATATGTAAAAGACATCCTTTACGGGACGCAAGCCGGCCGGCAGTAGCAGCTTCGGCCAACCCGGATGTATCGGTATCTGCATTTCATAATCCGGGTCCGGTAGCCACGCGCTCTGCGGAATGACATAAATTCGTTCAGTTAATTCAGGATAGGCATGAAGCAGCTTGCTTCGCCCATCCTCACTAAAAACGGTAATCGCGCACGATTGGGTCGTGACGGACTGAATCAGCTTCGCCGCCTCTCTGTTTTTCAAATCTTCATTGACGTCAGTGCCTCCTGATGTCAGGACATAAGGCTTTAAAAATTCAAGCCCGTCCCTTTGCTTACGCCATTCGGCAAAACGTCTTAAATGAAGAATATGATACAGATCAGCCTCGGCAAAGCGCTCGTCCCACTCCTCGTCCCAGCTTGCTTCTTCATAGGGAAAGACCGTAACCTTGATGCCTCTTGCCACGAGCCCGGCGACAATTCGCTTCGCTGTCGTCGAGTTCCCGCGATTTTGTTCGTAATAAGGTGTAAAAAAGAAGAGATGCTTAAGCTTCATTTTCTTTTGACTCTCCTTTATCACGCCATCTGCGCAGCTGCTCCTGCCGCGACGTCAGTCCTATCTGATCCATTTTTTCTAAAAATGGAACGAGATATTTGCGCGACAGACCGCTGATTTCCTTCGCCTCCTGCAAGGTGAACTCGGCACCCGTCCCTGCTTTCAAGCGATTCACATAGTCATTGAAGACTTCTACATCAACCGAATGCTTGTCATCAAGCTGATACAATCGCGCTGTCTCATGCACATAGTGGGTCAGCTCGTCGATCAAGGAAGCTGGCAGCTGCTGGCGCTCAAAATGATCCGTTAATGGCGTGACGTTCATCCCTTCCTCTTTGACCGCCGCAAGCGCCTGCTCGACCCGCTTTTGCCACTGCGCCGGCGGATGAGCGGTATGGATCATGAGGGCGACATATGGACCTCGCCGTTCAAATGCTTCTTCTCGCGAATGTTCAAGCAGCCACTCCAGTAAACGGGCCGGATAACGCCTTTGATAGCTTTGCAGCAGCTCGGCTTTTTTTACGCCGGTCCGCAACGGATGCGCGCGGTGATACTCCGTCAGCTCAGCAAGCAGCTCCTGCCGCAGCGCAGCAAGTACGCTTTTGCTCGTCACCGCTCCGGCTACTACAACAATCGCTTGATGCTCGTCTGCCCATTCGTAAAAAGCCGGCTCCGTCAGCTGCAAAACGGCACCAGCTTCAGAAACGTCGACGAGCTTCTTGTCTAATAGAAGCTGATCAAGCCGCTCCTCCGGTGTCGCTGTCTTTTTTTGTTCGAGCATGTTCACCGTTTCCTGTCCGAATCGATAGCTGCCCGCTTCGGGATCGATCACGACACCGCCACCGATCGTTTCCATCGGTGTCGGCCGCCGTAAAATAAAACGGTCCCCTCTTTTCGTCACGAGTGGACGGTCAAGTCGCAGCTGGCAAACAAGCTCGCTGTTCCCTTCCGTCAGCTCATTACGGTCAAAAAAGACAATCTTTCCGAAAACTTCAGCCGTGCCGAGATGAAGCTTCACCGCGCTCCGTTGCTTGACTGGCAGCTTAAGCGACGCAACCGTCGTTAACGCAATATCAATCGTTGTCGTCGTTTCAAACTGCCCGCTGCTCGCCAGAACATCGCCGCGCCTGATCTCCTCTTTGCTAATTCCGCCAAGGTTAATGGCGACACGCTGACCCGCTTGCCCTTGCTTGCGCGCCTGATGATGGACTTGGAGCTGGCGGGCGCGCACGAGCTTGTTTTGCGGCAATAGTTCGAGCATATCTCCTTCCGAAACAGCACCTTCATATACCGTCCCTCGTACAATTGTTCCCTGTCCATGCACAGTAAAAACCTGATCAATCGGCAAACGAAAAGCGCCGCCGGACTCACGGCTTTCTGTCTCTTGCAGCTGTCTGATCAGCCCTTCCTTCAATTCAGCGATTCCGGACGCCGTTACACTGTCGACATAAAACAGCTCGGCTTTTTCGAGAAACGTCCCTTCGACAGCGTCGCGAATATCAAGCTCTGCCAGTTCACGCCCCTCTTCATCGACGCGATCGATTTTCGTCATGACAATGATTCCTTTTTCAATACCAAGAAGGCGGAGAATATCGAGATGTTCCCGCGTTTGCGGCATCACCCCTTCATCCGCGGCGACAACAAGGATGACAAGATCAATACCGGCCACCCCGGCGATCATCTGCCGAATAAACCGTTCATGCCCCGGGACGTCAATTAAAGACACTTCCATTTGAGCCGTCAATGTAAGCGGCGCATAGCCGAGCTCAATCGAAATATTCCGTTCTTTTTCTTCTTTAAGACGATCCGTATCAACCTCGGTCAATGCCTTCGTCAGCGTCGTTTTGCCATGATCAATATGGCCCGCCATTCCAACCGTGTAATGCTTCATAATGTCAAAATCCCTCTTTCCAAAGCGTCAACTGTCTCACGCTACATCATACTACACGCCAGTCGCAAAACAAAAGAATAGTGGCTCAGCGCCCGGCCATGATCAACACTAAAAAAGGCTGAGTCAAACGGAATTCCCGTTTTTGACTCAGCCTTGCGTACATCGTGATTAATCAGCACCGCCACTGCTCTCTCATTAGCGTTGTTCCAAGCGGGCAATGCGTTCATCTAAATCGGGGTGACTTGAAAACAGTCTCATCACTCCGCCTTTTCCGTTTATTTTCATCGTCTGAATTGCCGTATCGTCCGTCCGGTCATTGACCTTCGCCCGGTCGACATACGCCTTCAACGAACGAAGCGCATGGGCCATTTTATCGTTTCCGGCTAAATCGCCACCGCCACGGTCAGCGTGGAACTCACGATGGCGCGAATACGCGTTGACGACAATGCTCCCGAGAATCGAAAATAAAATTTGGAAAATAATGATCGCCGCAAACTGGACAATCCATTGCAGCTCTGCTCTGACAAAGCGCGAGACGATAATTGCCGCAATCCGTGAGAAGAAGACGACAAATGTATTGACGATCCCCTGCAGCAAGGTCATCGTCACCATATCGCCATTGGCGACATGCGCCACCTCATGGGCGATGACACCTTCCACCGCATCCTCGTCCATCGTGTTTAACAGACCGGCCGAAACAGCGACGAGCGAGCGTTTCTTCGACGGCCCTGTCGCAAAAGCATTTACCTCAGCAGACGGGTAAATCCCGACCTCCGGCATATGTGTAAGCCCGGCCGCGCGTGAAAAGCGATGTACCTTTTCCACGACAGCCCGTTCCTGAGCCGATAAAGAACCATTTGGATCAAGCACCTTGACCTTCATCATTTTCTTCGCGACCCAGCGCGACATCGCCAAGGAAATAAACGAGCCGGTGAAGCCGACAAGCAAGCTAAAGATCATTAACGAAGCATAATCAATGCCCAAACCAGGACCACCTGTTTCAAACGTGCCATTGACATTTGTAAAACGGGTAATCAGCGACCAGACAATGACAATCGTCGTCATGACCATAATATTCGTCACTAAAAAAAGCAAAAATCGTTTCCCCATTTGTTCCCCTCCATATTCTCTTTGTTTAAGTGTAACATAGCTTGCAGCGCGGTTGAACGAAAATCATCGGCAAACGATGATTTCACGGACAAAGCGGCCTTTTTTCGCAAGCGCCCGGTCGATGACATGAAAGCCAGCCCCCTGTAAAAACGAATCGAGTTCTTCCACGGTCACGACGACAAGCTTACCGGCAAACGCCCGCGCCGCCTCAAGCATCTCCCGCTTCACGTCAGGACTGAGCACCGAACAAAGATTGTAGGGCATATCAATAATCGCGACATCATAACGCTCCCGGACTTCCCGCATATCGCGAAGGTTGACCGGACACTCGTAGCCGAAGTGAGCGACGTTTTTGCGCGCCTTCTGGGCGACGAGCGGATTGACCTCACCACCGGCAATCTCAATGCCCATCGACAAGGCCTCAATCAAAACCGTCCCTGCACCGCAGCATGGATCAATCACCTTCGCTCCTTGCGGCTCAGGCACGGCGATATTGACAACCGCTCGCGCGACCCTTGTGCTTAAGGCTGTTGAATACGCCTCCGGCTTGTGCTGATGCTCGAGCCAGATCGACTGACTTTCCTCGTAATAGCCGAGGAGCCAGCCTTCCGTCCATGTAAGCAGAGCGACGATCCGTTCAGGCTTGTTGAGATCCACCGTTCCCCGCAGCAACGAGCCAATCTCTCGTTCCAGCCGGCGACGCTCGTGAAAAGCTGGCGATTTTCCCTTTGCCAGACTGTCATTTTTGATCATCGTCACTTTAAAGGACTCCGCTTCAATGACCCGACCATCCGCTTTCGCGAGCAGCTCTTCCAACGACTCAGCCTGAACGATGATCTCGATTCGCCCACGTATAAACGGACTTCTGCTCGGATCAATCTTCTTCCTGCTTTGCAGCACCTTCATACCCGTATCTGCCCCAAAGAGGCTGCGCATTTCCAGCTTCGCTAACGCCTCGTCATCGTCATGATAGGCATAGAGGTACATATAGTTTTTTTCTGCTGTCTTCATTGCTGCCTGCCCTTCTTTATTCATACGATCCGTTACACGAGAGGAGCGACACTTTTTTCCACCTCGGGATCGGAAATAAGCGGCGGGGCATGGTGCGGCTTGATACGCGCATCGATAATTAGCTGATCACAGCCCCAGTGCTTGTATTCATAACGGCTGTTCACCCCGTACAGATCATGCGACGGATTGCTGCGCGTAAAAGTAACCCACAGGAAATTGGCCAGCGTGTCACTGACAAACGCGCTGTCATCACATAGAATGAGCAATGGGCAGGAGTCAAGGCCGGCTTTTTCGGCAAGCTCGGAAGTGAGCTTCTTCACTTCCTCTTCTGCCTCGTCATAACTGACAAAAGCTGGCCCCTGAAGCGCGACGACTCCCGGCATCACAAACTGCGGCCGCCCAAAGTCGGCAAGCCCTTCAAGCCCGGCCGGCACCTCCTGACACAGCTCACGCTTCTTCTCGCCATATGCCGCTATAACCACCTTGCTGCCTTGATTAAGTCCGGTCCCTGTATAATCAAGCGTATCAATCGTCGTATTCGTTTGAAAATGCAAATCGCGTCGCAAATCCACCCGTTCCAATATATACGTCAGAAATTCAATTTCCTGATGGGTGTCAAGCGGCTTGTCATCCTCCGCTGTAATGAACAAATATTTTGCCAGACTGACCTGCCCTGTTCCTAAAATCCGGTTGGCGATCGTTAAAAGCTCGGCCGGCTGCTTCACCTGCGCATAAGGCGTGTAGCGCTCGCTGCCAATCGCAAACAGCAACGGGTGCACCCCCGCGGCATCGACAGCGTGAACTTCCTTCACTCCCGGGATTTCCTGCTTGATCGCGCTTCCCGTCAGCTCATGAATCAACTCGCCAAAAGCGGTATCCTCCTGCGGCGGGCGGCCAACGACGGTAAACGGCCAAATCGCCTTCGGCTTGGCAAACACTTTATGCACTCTCATGACAGGAAACGGGTGAGTCAGACTGTAATAGCCTAAATGATCGCCAAAAGGACCCTCCGGCTTCGTTTCGCCCGGATGAACTTCTCCCGTAATGACAAAATCAGCGTCGTGGCTAATGCAATAGCCGTCGACATAGCTGTATTGAAAGCGGCGCCCCGCCAGCAGTCCAGCAAAGGTCAGCTCGCTCAGCCCTTCCGGCAATGGCATCACCGCCGCCAGCGTATGCGCCGGTGGGCCGCCGACAAAAATACTGACCTTCAACGGCTTGCCAAGACGAGCCGCTTTCTCATGGTGGACACCAATTCCGCGATGGATCTGATAATGAAGTCCGACTTCCTTGTTAAGCTCATAGTCATTGCCGCTTAATTGCACCCGGTACATGCCGAGATTCGCATTCATGATTCCCGGCTTCTCCGGATCTTCACTGTACACTTGCGGCAGCGTGACAAATGCCCCGCCATCGTTAGGCCAATGATGAATCATCGGCAAATCGGAAATGTTGATCTCCTCAAAGCCGGCTGACTCAAAGCTTTTTTTCTGCGGCAGCGCCTTGCTCGCGGCGAGCCCGGTTTTCATATGCTTGAACGGCTGCTTGAGCACGCTCATCGGATCATTGCGCAGGGCGATGACCTCCTGCGTCTTCGCCAATGTCTCACGGAAAAGAAACTTGCTTCGCGTCAAATCGCCGAATATATTTGACGCCGCCCTGTACTTCGAGCCCTTCACTTTCTCAAATAGCAGCGCCGGACCCCCGGCCTCAAATACCTTCAAATGCAATGCCGCCATCTCAAGATAGGGATCAATCTCTTCTGTCACTCGCATCAACTGACCGTTTTTTTCAAGATCTTTTATACTTTCTTCAAGAGTACGAACCATCATTCACTGCTCCTAAATCTGTCATAATAGCTTTATTATACTTCGTATCGAAGAGCTTGTCTGTAAACAGACAATGACTTTAAAGAAAATGCACAGCGATTTTTGGTTTGCAAGCTCCTTCCTTTGCTTGTATAATGGAAGCTGTCCCTTGGGGCTGGCTGCGACACTGGTGTTCGCCACGGTCTTCAAAACCGCCTGGGAGGCGCGTGCCGTCTCCGCTAGGTTCGATTCCTAGACAGTCCCGCCACAAAAGCGTATAACGACGCGGGTTTGATGTGATTCCAACGAAAATTTATGACGATGATTTCATCGGTGATTTTATCGAATAACCAATGCGGACTCGGCTTGAAAATACGGAATACTACGGAGTCCGATCCGATGTGACCGTATGGGACGAAACCTTCCAAATTATGTGGGAGGTGTTTTTTGTGTCTTTAAAAGGGAAATTAAGCCCGGGCAGGATAAAAAAGAAAGTGGGAACGCGGAAATACTCCGGAAAGCAATTTAACGCGAATTCATTAAAAGAATTACACATGTCAACTTAATTCGATCAGTTCATGGTATTTAAAAAAACGGAAAGGCTCGCAAGGAAGACATTAGCGGATTATGTAACGCATTATGAGTGGTTCTGCGACTTTTTAGAGGAAGAAGAAGGTGTGCGGGACTTGCTTCACAATGAAATGATTGTAGAGCCATTTATCGACTATATCCAGTTTATGATAAACAAAGGATTAATGAATTCTACAATAAACATCCGGATTCGCCCCCTCCGTGCATTTCTTCGGTGGTGTTACACCGAGCAATTTATCGACATACCGATACACGAGAAGTTCAAACCACTAAAGCAACCGCTTGAACAGGTCGAAGCCTTTACATCCAGCGAGTTACAATGACGATACGAAAAATAGAAAGGGGCGACCGTTCCTCTATCTACGCGAACATTACGGTATCTCAATGAATATTTATCTGAAATTGACGACTTCTATGACGAACATCTATTTCTAACCTATGACTGCAGACAACTGGACACGGCTACGTTCCGATGGCGCTTGAAAGAGTACGGACATGCCGCGGGAATTACAAATAAACGAGTGAGCCCGCACACGTTCAGGCATACCGGCGCTTTATTTTATATATTAAATGGAGGAGACGCGTTTTCGCTCCAAAAAATACTCGGGCATTCTGATATTTCAATGGTAAAGCGTTACGTGAATATGGTAAGCGACAATGTATTAAGCAGCATAATAAATTTAGTCCGCTGAAGCAACTATTCAAAAAGTAATCTCTACATGTTTAAAGCAAATTATCCTCAATAGAAAGAGCCATTAACGCTAGGCTCTTTTTATTGTGATTAATTACTAAACCCCGGGTGTTCGAAATACATATCCGCGACCGTTTCGAAATTATTGTGATCGAATCCATCCCAATTTATTTTTTCATACGTCTCCCGTTCGAGGCTTACCCGAAACACCATTCCCGGCTCTGTATTTCCGTACGCGTCAGTAAGCGGTAGATGCCAATTGACCGTAACATCGTGGATATTATCGTCCACAAATAACGCCTGCATCAATTCTGCCGCTTCCATTAATATCCCGGTTCTCACCATATTATTCGTAAGATTACTTTTCGCGTTGATATTAGCGATAATCAATTTCGCGTCCTCTATATCTACGCCCATGTGGTCGTTTAGACTGACGTCAATCACGCGAGGCTCCCCGTCTGCTTCGTCACCTACTGTCGCATGAATTACGGTAATAACGTCCTGCTCATCGTTAAATGCGTTCGGCACTTCCGGTTCTGACTCTTCGATCGGTTCTTCCGCTTCTTCTACCGGCGGTGGATCCTCCGTTTCCTCATTCGGTTCTATATCCGCGGATACTTCTTCGATTTCATCGTCCTGTCCAGCGACTTCCTCCGTCTCACCTCCTCCGGTTAAGGCTGCAACGAAGATCAAAAAGATAAAGAAATATCCCGCGGAAGCAATGACCATTTTCCAACGTTTTTTACTACGGAACCCGAGTATCTTGTTGTACCACTTACGTTCGAGTTTAACGACATCAAGTCCGGACTTCTCAACTTCTCCGCGGAAATCTTTATCGGAGTATAGTTTAATCGTGAAGCCGTCGTCAAATTTATATTGCGTGGTGGCCGCAAACTTATCGATCTCTACACGGGTAAACTCCGACCATTTCTTCGTATGCAGCAATTTAATCGTTTTCAAAACTTCTGTGCCGCCGTCAACTTTTTTCGATGCTTCGTAGATTTCGAAGCCGTCGTTGACAATAACGAGATATTTCGTGGCGGGACTTAAGCCGCCCCCTACGATTTCTACTTGATAGGCCGTCCGATATTCAAGTGATTTGCCCTCCGCGAGAAGACTCTCAATGACGAGGTCTTCGAGTTTACGTTTAGTGACGTTCTTTTTTCCAGCCAAAGGATTATCCCTCCTCATGTTTTCTAATTATTCATAATCTTACCACGTACTATATGTATAGGCAATATGAACTAAAAATACATGGAATAAATTTACATCAAAGTGAAAAATCAGCTCGCGTTTGGTAATCGGGAGCGATGCCTCATCCGATAGTAATATGGATTCCTCCGTTTTCTTCGCGCAGACTGATATTCGCTAGTTTTTTCTTCTCGTTTGATTTTCGTTTTACCGCCACTGACGTCCCTACCTCCTTCCTTTGTGTCTACACGTTATTCTAGCCATTGTCCATGATCCTGCGAGCTCCACCTAGGCAAGGGAAGAGGGACCTCTTTTTTCGAACACGGACGTAATAGTTCACGAAACAGATTCGAATGAGTGCGTTATAGTGCGGCGCGAATAATTTGGTTCGATTCCTAGACAGTCCCGCCACAAATGATCCATACTATTGACATGTTACATTCACGATGAAATACACTGCAACCAGCGCCCCCTCTGTTCGGCCCATCAACCAGAACAAAACACCCCTTTATGCCTAGGTAAAGAATTTATTTCCCATAAAAATCTTATGTAAACTTTATTGATCTTCCCTCTTTACAAGCTTTGTCCATATTGAAGTCAGCCAATCGTCCAATCGATGATTTTTTTTGTAATAATGGTTACGTTAAAACAGACATAAAAAACAGCGAAGGAAGTGAAGGAGGAATGGAAAGTGATATCAAGGAAGCATCTGTTTGTTAACCTGGCGCTACTCATTGTGCCGTGGCTGTCGATGCTGTTCATTGGAAAGCGTACTTTTAAACAATACTCTTTTTCGGGTATCGTTATCGTCATTTTCGAGATTTTAAATCACTTGTACGGAAATAAACGGAAATGGTGGAAGTTTTACGACAAACCAAATTCCTTTCTCAGAGATGAACTTCCTTTTGATATTGGTCCCTATATGCCTCTTTCGATGTGGATGCTCAAGCTTTCATACGGGAACTTCAAAAAATTTATCCTGCTCAACGCAATCGCGAATGGCCTTTTTGCCTTTGTCTTTTTCGACATCCTTGAAAAATTAAAAATTGTCCGCTTACACAAGCTAAACCGCTCTCAATTCTTTATCTACCTGCATTACAAAGCGTATGTATTATATGGCGTTCAGTATTTATATGAAAAAGTAAACACTCGCCATTCCCTCACATTACAAAGATAGGGCAGCCCCTTGCGCTATCTTTGTTTTCCCTTCCCCACTTTTTCTTTGGCCCTGCGCTCATTTTGATTACATTGAATGCTGTCTAAACCTAGATAAATTCCTCTATTTTTTCTATACTAGTTTCAAAGAGGAATAGGGTAAAAAGATCAGACAGGAGGTATGCTTTATCAGTGATTTTTTTGATCAGTCCGATAAAGACGTATTAGATGAATTTATGGAAGCGTTGATAGAGGAAGAAAGACAGCAGATTAAGCTTGAAAAACGGCGTCAACTAAAAATAGCGAGAAACATCTCCGCTCCCTGTTCCCTTCAGGAAGCTCTGCGCGCTGTACCAAAAACACAGCTGGACTTGATGCGGCGGCTATTCAACATTTCAGGCTTGAGTCAATTAAAAAAAGCAGAGCTTGCAGATGAACTGAGCAAACGAATCCCTTCAGAGCTAATCGACCGATTCTTTCTGTTAAATGAAGAGAACTACAAGCTGTTACGCAAGTTAAGCAGGAATGAGTTTATCGCCGCTGCTGAATTGTCACTGGAGAAGCTCGCATTTTTGAGCGACTTTAGTATCGCGTTTCCAGCTTTCAGAAAAGCGAAAGCTGAGCTCGTTATAACGATGCCGGAGGAAGTCCGACATGTGTTTCAGCAAGCCGAGAAAAACAATCTGCAAGCAACAGTGAAAAGGAATACCGACTATTTGAATTTAACTGCCGGGATGCTTTACTATTACGGTTATTTACCCAATGATACCCTTTACGACATGATGACAGGTATGTATGGGGAGACCTTCGATATGATAGAGTACATGGATATTCTCTTTTTCAATATCGCTGAAATGGACATGCCCTTCATCCCGGCCGACGATGGCTGGCTCCACTGTAGAGTATTTGGTTCTGAGCATCTAAAAGAGGAACAGGCGATGTATCCGGAGGTCGACTATTATCCATTTACGAAGGAACAATTTTTGCAGGCAGCCGACGATCAATTTGTCGAATATACACCAGCGATGAAAAAGCTTCTCGCATTTCTGCAAGAGGGCTACCATCTCTCAAACGAAGATCTTCATGAGGAAGCGCTTGATTTTGACACGAGAATCAAAAACGATATAAGTTGGGATGAATTAATTACATCTGCCAAAGAGGAATTCGAACTCCCTACCGCCCCGATTGGCGAACTGTTTACGAATCATCTGATGGACGTGTTTATGAATACCCGCCAGTGGAAATTCAAAGGCTACACCCAGAATGAAGTGAACCGCCTCTCCACCCCGGAAGAGCACAATGTCATCGACATGCAAAGCTACCGAAAAGTACGGAGAAATGCCCCCTGCCCATGCGGAAGCGGAAAAAAATACAAAAAATGCTGCGGACGGAAGTAAGAAATGCAGGTAAATAGAGGCCACTGAAAAACCTCTTTTTCCGTAACTCGAAGAAGAGTAATGGCTCCGCGCGTTGCGCGCCTTACTACGAGAAACCCACTCGTAGCAAGGCTTTCAAAATCAGGCAACGGCTACGCTCATTACGAAAAAGCTGTTGAAAAAGTGAAAATCGTACTTTTTCAGCAGCTTCGGTAAATATGCGAATCTAAAACAAGGATCGAGCTACTATTTTCATAGCTCGATCCTTGTTTTAACCATTTTATTCAATCGGGAAAATCGTCCCTTTCTTCATGATCCCGTTTGGATCAAAAGCCTTCTTTAATGTTTCTAAAATATAGTAAGAGGAGCCATCTTCATCTTTCACCCATGCTGTTCTATGTTTGCCAATTCATAATCGTTTCCACATCCATTTTTTGATGGCTAAGAAATCGCGTTTTCCTTTATATCCTCTTGTCTGCCACTCCTCTGATTCACTTCCAGGAATTCCGTTAACAATGCTGTCAGCCGGCCATGACCAAACTTCATCCGCCTGCCATTCCGGCATTCTTTGGAGTGATTGGCTAAAAAGTGCAAAATCTTTTTCCTTCGTTTCAGGATGTCTTTTGTTCCGTTCAGAAAAAACCATTCGTCGATCGTATTGTAAACGCCTCGATTGAGGCCATATCTTTTCTCACACCACTGTACGAAGGACAAGTCAGGTAAATGAATGATGAGATCGTCGTTTTCTTTCATTCCCCGTTCCCCCAGTTTGTTTGCCCGAGTGTAGTCACGTCAATTCTTTTATTTTCTGATCGGACTTTTGCGTCATGTCTGTTTGCTGTATCCATTCACGCAGTTGCTTAATGACCACTCTCTTTTCTTCGGCGCTAAGCGGTTGACGTTCATCTGCCCGTTGATAAATGAGACAGCTGTAGGTACCATATAATAATTGATCAAAATAGTACGGAAAGTGTTTTTCACACGAGCAATTTTGGTTTTCATTCAACAAGTCACCCCATATGCATTGTTCGTACACATGAATCCGCTTCAGTTTGTCTCGTGTTTTCCGCAAATAGACCGTGAAGCTGCTTTCATTCAGGCGGTTTGTCATTTGATAAACGTCGATCTCCTGATTGGCCGCTTTCATCACTTTTCTTTCCCCACTATCGAGCCAATTTGTTTTCTCAAGCTGCCATGTAATCACCTCACTGAGCGTGACGAAAGGAAGGTGATGGAGTTCAGCCATTTCACGTAACCGGTCTAATGAGGCTATCTTTCCTTTTTCATCAAGAATTTCGCAAAGGTAGGCAACAGGTTCCTTTGTGAGCATATCCGCCAGTGAGACTGCCGCTTCGCAAATGTTGCGCTCTGTGACGATGCCTTTATCGCTGCTGATTAAGGGAAAAATGTGACCCGGTCTTTTGAAGTCTTCTGCTTTCGTCCCTGCCCTGGCAAATGCGCGAATCGTCTCCGCTCGTTCAAACGCGGAAATCCCTGTCGTTGATGTTGTATAGTCTACAGAAACAGCAAAGGCTTTAGCGGACTGTAACGAATCCTCGCCGCCGATCAGGGGCAAGGCGAGTCGCTTCGCATGACTTTCTGTAATGCAGACATAGACAAGCCCTTTTCCATGGTGAGCCATAAAATTCACCTTTTCCTTATTTACTTCCGTCGCCGCTCCCATCAAATAGCCAAGCTGACTGGTAAGATCATCATATAACAGGACAAGCCCAGATGGATCGTTCAAAGGTCCACTCACCCGGCTTCCCTCCTTCCAAATTGCTTGTTAAAGCAGCTTGCTCGGTTTCGGCCTTTCTCCATAAAAGGCGTACTCTAATAAATGACGAATTGAGGTTTCCTCAAGAGGACGGGGATTGTAGTAGGGATGTTTCACAGCAATGTCAGCAGCTTCGTCAAGCTGCTCCTTCTTCATCCCGATTTCCTTTAATGAAACAGGAACACCCAAGGCATTTGTCAAATCGTATAAAGAGGCGGCTACATCATCAGGCTCGCAGTTGAGCGCCCGGGCGATCGCTTCCAGCGCCGGCCGGATAGCAGCTGAGTTGTACCAGAGCGCATAGGGCAGGATGACAGCATGCGTCTCCGCGTGCTGAAGATTATAGCTCCCCCCAAGGACATGGCACAGCTTATGATGGAGCGCCATCCCTACCGAACCTAGCACTAGGCTGCCGAGCCATGTCCCGTACAGAGCTTCCGTACGCAGGGTGACATCTTTCGGGCTCTCGATAAGCGCCGGCAACGTTGAACAAAGGACGCGAATTCCTTCCTCCGCCAACAGGGAAATGACCGGATTGGCATTTTCAGCATATAGTCCTTCTACACAATGGGCTACAGCATTTATGCCACTTGTCGCTGTCAGGCGTGACGGCAGGGTCACTGTTACTTCGGGGTCATAAATGACTGTTTTCGGCCTGACAAGCAAACTTTTCCCCGTTTTTTTCTGCCCGTTTTCCGTGATTCCCCAAATCGGTGTCATCTCTGAACCGGCATAGGTTGTCGGGATCGCCAAGATCGGGTAGCCAGTTTTCAAAGCGAGCGCCTTCGCCAGGCCAATTGAGGAACCTCCGCCAACAGGCACAAAGCTATCAACATCAAATTGACGCACGACTTTCATCGCATTATCTACCGTTTTTACGGGTACATGCTGAACCGCTTCCGTAAACATAGCGGCGCACCGTTCTCCAAGTAATGCGGCCATGCTATTGGCGAGTACCCGACGCCCCGCTGTCGTGATCACCAGTGCTCTTTTGCCGCCTAGTTTCTCCAGCTCAAATCCAGCTTCTCTTATCAGCCCTCTACCGAATTTGACACGGGATTCATGACTTTCATATAAAAATGCTTCCATTCCGATTCTCCTTTATCAAGGTCAACGCGAGCTCATCGAGCGGCATGTCTGAAAATCGTGGCAATTCCCTGACCACCGGCAATACATAAAGTCGCTAGCCCCCATTCAACTCCCCGCCTCATCATTTCATGAATCAGCGTCACACAAATTCTCGCCCCGCTGTTCCCAATCGGATGTCCGAGCGCGATTGCCCCGCCATTGACATTGACAATTTCCTCAGGAAGATCAAGTTCTTTCATGACGGCAAGCGCTTGTGCAGCAAAGGCTTCATTCACCTCTACTAAACCAAGATCCTCACGTCTCAGCTTCGCCATTTGTAATGCTTTTTCCGTTGCCTGTACCGGACCGATTCCCATCCGCTCAGGCTGCACTCCCGCTACCCCGACACCGACGATCTCAACGAGCGGCTTCAGTTGATAGTGCTTGATGATGTTTTCAGAGACGACGAGCAGCAGCGAGGCACCGTCGTTTAATCCTGACGAATTTCCAGCTGTCACCGTTCCATTTTGTTTAAACACCGGTTTCAGAGCAGCCAGTTTTTCAAGCGTGGTTTTTCTAGGATGCTCATCCGTGGTGAAAAGCAGCGGCTCCCCTTTTCGTTGCGGGACCGAAATCGGGACGATTTCGTCTTTGAACCTTCCGCTTATGATTGCCGCATTTGCTTTCGTTTGACTGGCATGGGCAAAGGCATCCTGCTCTGCTCTCGAGATCGAGTATTCTTCCGCGAGATTCTCAGCGGTTATCCCCATCGTCAATCGTCCATAGGTTTCTTCCGGCTGTGACCCCGGCTGACTCTCTTTATTCGGATCGAGAATCTCGGCATTTCCGGAGAAAAACCCGAACCGGGCATTGCGCAAATAATAAGGCGCTGTACTCATGCTTTCGACCCCTGCTACAATAAAGGCTTCCCCCAGGCCGGCTTTCATTTGAAAAAAGGCGTTATGAATCGCCTGCATCCCGCTTCCACATTGGCGATGAACCGTATAGCCCGGCAGCGACTCTGGAAAATCAGCTTTTAACAGCGCTTTTCTCGCTATGTTTGCCTGATCCTGACTTTGTTTGGCCTGACCGACAATGACCTCATCGATCAGGCTCTCGGGTAGCGATTTCTGCTTTTTGATATCCTGAAGCAAAGGCAAAAGCAAGTCATCGGGTTCGATCCTTTTCAGGGTACCCCCTAGCTTGCCGACCGCAGTGCGCTGTGCACGTACAATATACGCACGAGCTGCCATCCGACTCCCCCCTTCTATTGAATGCAAAAGACCCTTCCAAAATAAGCATGGGCACAATGTGCGTTTCTTCTGGAAGGGCAATGAGAAGTTCCGGCAAAACCGAAAGCGCTTTCTATTTTTTGATTACGATTTTCGGCAGAACCTCCCGCACTTCATCCTTTCACATTACGAATCAGCTCTCTTGCAAAATCGATTTCGTCGTCATTGATCTCATGCCCCATCCCTTTATATATAACCGTTTTCGTTTGAGCGCCGAGCTTGTTAAAAATCGCCGCGGTATCATGAATTCGTTGTTCCGGTACCCATTCATCGACATCGCTTGACCCCAGAAAAACCGGAGTATTCTGAAAGGAGCCTTGGCTATTCCATTTCGTGCCATCAGGCCCGATCACCCCACCCGTATAGACGATAATCCCGCCATACCGTTCAGGACGGCGTACCGCAAATTCAGCTGTTAAACAAGCTCCCTGCGAAAACCCGAGCAGGACGATCTTCGATTTCGGTATGCCCTCGGCGACCAGCTCTGAAATCCGCTGCTCATAGCAATCGAGAGCATAGCTTAAATAAGGCTCATTTTCAGCGATCTCTTTCATGAAGCCGACCGGGTACCAGCTGTTCTGAGCCGCTTGCGGGGCGACATAATGAACATCAGGAAGCTGGATGCGATCCACTAGATTCAAGACGTACTCAGTCGTTTGGTCACGCCCGTGCACCATGAAGACAACGGCTTGTGCTTCAGAAACCGCCGGCCCCCGCCTGACGACCGGCTGCTGTAAATGAATATTCATTAACGCGCCTTATTTCACCAGTGGCTTTTGCGGATTGGTGATCGGTTCAAGCTGGCTCATAATTTCTTCACTATCCTTAAGCTTCCACGGCGGAAGATGAAGCTTTTGTCCAAGCTCTTCAAACGGTTCATCGATCGTAAAGCCGATATCACTTGTCGTGAACTCACAAAGAATGCCACCAGGCGATCTGACGTATGCGGAATGGAAGTAATAACGGTCTTTAATTTCGGACATGTCGGTAAAGCCCAAGCCCGTCACAATTTCCCGCACCTGATTTAGCTCATCGTCCGTATCAACGGCAAAGGCAACATGATGAATCGTACCGGCACCGAGACCCCAGCTTCCTTGAGGAAGATCCGGCTCGTGCACAACATAAATCGTTTTATTCGCTCCCCCCTCCTTTAATTCATACTGATAATAATTCCTTTCCTGGCCGATAAATTGAAAGCCGAGCACTTCAGTAATAAAACGGTTCTGTTCTTCTACTTCCCGCACCGACATCGTCACACTATGGAATCCTTTGACCGCTTCGTTAATCGATACGTCATCGGTGACATATCCTCTCCTTGTATCCGTATCATCCTCGACAAATTCAAACTCAAGCCCGCATGGATGCATAAAAGTTAGGCGTCTTTGGCCAAAGCGTTCTTCAATGGTACCGTGCCGGACATGATGCTTTTGAAAATGCTCCACCCAAAATTCGAGTGAATTGGAAGGCACGGTATACGATGTGATCTTAACCTGCCCTGAGCCTCTTCTTGCTTTAATTCCAGCCTTTCCATACGGAAAAGTCGTCATCGCCGAGCCGATATCAGCATCAGCATTTGTATAATAAAGATGATAAATAGGCAATGGACCGTCCATTAAGACCGTCTGCTTAGCCAAACGTTGCCCGACAATCGTCGTAAAGAAGTCGACATCTTCCTGGGCGCCTGCCACCCCGGCCGTTACATGGTGAATCCCGTTAATAAGATTTTGCAGCATAGAATTCTCCTCCTTGTTCATTGTTAATTTGATGTGGTGAACCACTGTCTTCACTTTAAAACGCTGCTCTAACCAGTTACTTACACAGGCAGGCTCTTTTTCTTACTCACAGCGTTTTTTTTCTGACAAAAAGAGGAACGGAGAAAAATTAGCAAAAAGGCCGGGAAAAAGGTAAAAAACCCTTTAACCCGGCCTGCCTCACACGTGAATCTCCTTTATATCATTCGGGACAATTAATGCCGGCCCGGTGGCCTGCTGGACTTCCTCGACCGTCAGTCCCGGGGCGATTTCTTTTAAAAGCAGCCCTTCCTTCGTCACTTCAATCACAGCCATATCTGTAAAAATACAGCTTACACATTGTAAAGCGGTCACCGGATAATCAAGTTCCTTGACGATTTTCGCCTGACCATCCTTGCTCGTATGCGTCATCGCGATATAAAGTGCCTTCGCTCCGATCGCAATATCCATGGCTCCGCCTATCCCGCCTAATTGCACGCCTTTTACTTTCCAATTGGCAAGGTCGCCTCGTTCTGACACTTGCATCGCGCCGAGCACCGCCACATCAATGTGCTGACCTCTGACCATCGCAAAAGAGTCGGCCGAATGAGAGAAGCTCCCTCCCGGAACAAGTGTGACAGGCTCCTTTGCGGCATTGACGAGATCGGGATCAGCTTCATCCGGGTCAGCAAGCGATCCCATCCCCAGTACACCTTGTTCGCTGTGATAGATAAATTCCGCTTCCGGGGAAACGAAATTGCTGACCAGGACAGGAATGCCGATTCCTAAATTAATCACATCGCCATTACGCAGCTCCTGGGCGATCCGTTTGGCAATTTGCTCTCTCGATAGCAGTCGTTGATCCATTTTTTCTCAGCTCCTTTTTACGACACGTTGGACGAAAATCCCCGGTGTGACGATTGCCTCCGGGTCCAATTCACCGACTTCGACTATTTCATCAACTTCAGCAATCGTGACCTTGGCAGCCATCGCCATCACCGGATTAAAGTTACGCCCTGATTTGTTGTAAACGAGATTGCCCCAGCGATCCGCCTTTTTCGCGCGAATAAAAGCAAAATCCCCTTTGATTGCTTTTTCTAGAATACAAGTGATCCCGTTGAATTCCTTTTTGTCCTTGCCTTTTGCCACTTCCGTCCCGACACCTGTGGGCGTATAAAATGCTTCAATGCCCGCTCCCCCGGCCCGGATCCGTTCGGCCATCGTCCCTTGGGGAATCAGCTCCAAATCAATTTTTCCCTGTTTATATTTTTCCTTAAACACATAGCTGTCTTTTTGCACCGGAAAAGAGCAGAGCAATTTCGCAATCCGGTCATGAGCGATTAATTTCGCAATTCCTTCCTCGTGATAGCCTGGATTGTTGCTGACGGCTGTCAGGTCTTTCGCCTCCTGGTCGTATAACGCATAAATTAATTCATACGGCACCCCCGCGCCGCCGAAGCCGCCGAACAAGACCGTGCTCGCGTTATCTACGTCAGCAACTGCCTCAGAAGCAGAAGCGATTACTTTGTTAATCATCTGTCACACCCTCCGTTCATCAAAAATAACCTGCTTATCAACTTCTGTAATCGGTATGGTTCTCCACATATTCAAACAGCTGCTGAGCGACGGATTCCTGCCTTCCTTTTTCAATCTCCTCGGCAATATGACCGACGAGCCCGACAGCCCTCGCCGCGACAGCAAATGACTTCACAAGTCTGTAATCAATCTCCATATCCGACATGATCGCCCCGATCGCTCCGGTGACATTTAACGTAATTTGCTTCCCTTTCTCCTCACAAAACTGCTTGTGCATCTCCAGCAAAAGCTTTGAATGCTTACGGAGGAAGCCGAGCTCTTCCGCTAACGCAAACAGCTTCGGTGTACGCGGATCGACCGGTTTATGGATGTGGTGACCAAACCCCGGCAGCTGCAAACCCTGCTCCTTCCGTTCCTTAATGACCGTCGCCGCAAGCTCTTCAATGCTCTTCTCCTCTCCATGCTGCCGGAAAGCGTTTTGCAGCATTTCAGAGACATATTCCATCGCCCCGAAATAAACAGTGCCGGCCCCAAGCAAGCCGGCCGCCACGGCAGCCTGAACAGCCTCGGGCGCGCCGAGATACGTAAGTCGGGCCGAAATGGAACTCGGGGTAAAGCCGTGCTCACAAATCGCGATCAACAATGCGTTGAGCATTTGTGATTCCTCCTCCGACGGCTTTCGATGCTTCGCCCCTAAAAACGCCATATCAGCAAGGGTAATGTTTCCGATTAACTGCTCGGCCAGGTCGTAACCATGTACTTCGATCGATTCTTTCGTTGACTTGCCAATTCTTGTTTCAAATTCCATCGCGACAGCCTCCCCATTCAATTCATGTAGAATAGAAAAACTATAAAATATATTTCTAACTGACTTCTTACTGGAAAGCGCTTTAATCTTACAAACGGACGGAGAAAGAACCGCCAAGCATAAAAAAAGAGCCTGGAAAAAAGGACGTCTTTCCCCTTTTCCCAGACCTGCATGGAACGGGACCACTTTTGCAGAATGCAGAAAAGGGCTGGGCCAAACGTTTTTTCTTTTAGCCCAGCCCTCGATTTGAGCTTGAGACAAAACTATCTTTAGGCCTACTGGCAATGGCTTCACACGCCACAAGCCCGTTGTGAGAAACCCACTCACAACGGGCTTTAAAAGATCGTGTCGGTTCCGCTCATTGCTTAGAGACTGGGCAAAAGGTAAAAAAACAACCTTTTGTCCCAGCCTCAGAAGCCATCCTTTCGTTTACTCGCACGAAAAAGTATAGCTTAAGGAGAGAAGATTTCTTTCTACCTTCGGAGCTCCGCCTAATTCAGAGCAGCGGTCACTTGCCAAACTGATTTCCTTATTGTTGAAATAGGATTGAGTGCCGACTAAAAACACGGCTGCAAGCAAAACCAGCGCACATAGCGCCATCCCTATTTTTCTGTTCAATTTCACCCGTTTCTACCTCCCAGCTCTATAGCCAGTTTATCATAATGTTTTGCTGAACAGCTTAGAGATATCATTAAAAAAGAGGCTTTATCTTGCAGCCTCTCTTTCTTTAAAACTTCAACGCCTTGCCCATATGAACCAGCTCTTTTGCCAAATGCTCCATTCGCCTGAGGACTTCCTCATCGATCAGTTCTTGCCGTTCATTGAAATGGTCGCGTGTCACATAGACAGAGCTTGGCGCTACAAAGGCGCGAAAATAGCCGGCTATCGGTTTCAGTTGATTTTCGATAACGAGATAATGCTGGGGAATTGCTCCTGTTGCGATAAATCCGATCACTTTGTTCCTTAACGCGGCTACCGGCGTTACATCAATTAGATTTTTTAACGGACCGGACAAGGATCCGTTAAAAATCGGCGTGCCGAATAAAAAGACATCAGCAGCATTCATAATATCGATTACTTTTTTCGTATCCCCCTCATAGGCAGCCGGATCCCGCCCATCACAAAATTGGAGCTGATAGTTTTTCAAATCAAGCAGCTCTGTCTCGACAGTGGAGTCGACTTTTTTGATTTCGTCCAAGATGAGACTGACGACGGCACTCGTTTTCGTTCCAATGATCGTGCCGGAGATGCCAACGACTTTCATGTAAGTCCTCCTTTCGCCCTTTTCAGGCTTGTTACTCGTACATCATGTCGGGAAGAAATGTAACGATACTCGGGAAAACAACCAAAATCGCCGTGAAAATAATGATCGTGACAAGCATAGGAACGACGCCGCGAAAGATCGTTTGAATCGGGATATTTTTCGCCACTCCGCTGATGACATACACACTTAGCCCTAAAGGAGGTGTCAAAAGACCCATATTCAGCACCAAAATCATAATGATCCCAAACCAGACGCCATTAAACCCTAAATCAATGATCAGCGGATAGACAATTGGCAATGTCAGGACGAGGATCGCGAAGCCTTCCATAAACAGTCCAAGAATGAGATAAACGAGCAAAATGATTAGTAAAATTAAATAAGGTGAAATGGTAGTATTGGCAACTGACGCTGATAATTGCATCGGCAGCTTTGAAATCGCCAAAAATTTCCCGAACATACCCGCGCCAATTAAAATCATAAACAGCATCCCCGTAATCCGCACCGTATCCATGATTGACTGTAAAAAATTCGTCCAGTTCAACGTTTTCGTCGCAAGAGCGATCAGAAGCGCCCCAATTGCCCCGACACCACCAGCCTCTGAAGGGGTAAAAAAGCCAAAATAGATTCCACCGATGCTGACGAGAAAGACGAGTAAAAACGGCCAGACCTTTTTTAAAGAGCCAATTTTCTCACGGAAAGGGGTCGACTCTGCTTTCAATGGAGCCAAGGCAGGATTTCTGCGAATCTGCACATAGACGGTGACCATAAATAAAAGCGCCATGGCAATGCCGGGGACAATACCGGCAATCAGCAATTGCCCAATCGGCTCCATTGTCAAAACACCGTATAAAATTAGCGTCACACTTGGTGGAATGAGAATCCCCAACGTCCCACCGGCGGCGACACAGGCCGTCGATACTTTTTGATCATAATGATAGCGTTCCATCTCTGGTAAGGCGACTTTGCCAATGGTTGCCGTAGTCGCCGAGACAGAGCCCGAAATTGAAGAAAAAAGCGCACAGGCACCAATCGTCGCCATCCCCATTCCTCCGCGAAGATGGCCGATCCAGCGGTCGACTGAATGGAACAGATCTCGCGCTAAACCACTGTAGGATAAAAACATCCCCATTAAAATAAACAAAGGCATGACACTTAAACTATAATTACTCGCCGTTTGAAAAGCGGTACTGCCAAGCTGAACCAAAGCGGCGTCGACATTCACGAGTAACGAGTAGCCGACAAAGCCGATTAATAGTAAAGCTACAGCGACTTGAACGCGAAGCAGAATTAGGGTGATTAACAACAGGATACTCAACCCGCCCAGCATTTCAGGACTCATGTTCCGGATTCACCACCTTCAGCAATGACTTCAAAAAATCAACGACGGCGGTCATGGCATATAGGAAAGCACCAAGCGCGCAAAGATAGACGAAGGCGGAAACCGGCAGATGCAAATCCCCCGTTAACGTCGTACTCGTCCGGCCGGCGAAGACAACCATTTGCCAGCCCATTAAAAAAAGCAATGAGAAGGTGACGAAATAGCTGATCGCATCGAGGACCGCCTGAGTCCGCTTCGAACATTTATCAACGAATATTCCAATCGCAATATGCTCCTTCTTGCTTTGAACGTAGCCGAGGCTCAGAAAGACGATTAGCGCCAGCGACAAATAGGTTAACTCGTGTGTTCCTACGATCGGCCTGATAAAATACCGGCCTGTGACATTAGCGAATGTCAGGATCATCATTAGAACAATTAGAGTTGCCGCTATGAACCCGGCGATTTCATTGATTTTGCTCATTCCTTTTTCCAAGGAAGTAACAAATTTCCTCATTCCGTTCACCCCGGCTTTCCAGATTAATCAAGCGTTTCCTTCAGTCTGAGCACTTCTTCATATACCTCACGCCCGGGCAGGCCCATTGCTTCAATGCTTTCAATCCACTCATCTGCGACAGGCTGAAGCGGATTTCCCCATAAATGCTTTTCTTCTTCTGGAATATCAAAAATTTCGACGCCTTTTTCTTCTGCCATCCTCCAGCCTTCTTCAGCAAGCGAGTCATACGCTTCGGCATGCTTCAGGCCATATGCTGCAAATAATTCTTCAAGAGCCGCCTGATCGTCCGTGGAAATCTGACTCCACGTATCTTCATTGATGACGCAGAAGAATGTCGGCAATACGAGATTTAACCTCGTGATATGACCGGCGACGTCACCCAATTGAAAATTTGGAATCGTCGATCCATTGGCAAGCGCCCCGTCGACAATTCCGCGCTGCATGGCTTCATATACCTCGCCCATCGGCAGCGTGACCGGAATCGCTCCGAATGCTTCCAAAAATGCATTTCCAGTCGGCGATGGTGTTAAACTGATTCGCAGCCCTTGCAAATCCTCCGGCTTATGAATCGGTTTATCAACCGTAAATACGTTCTCCCCATCGCCAATCCATAAATAAGCAATCTTCGTTCCGTCGTGCTCTGCTTCAAATTCTTCTGAGAATGTTTCCAGCAGGGCATTCGATATCTCGGTTCCATTGATTGCGCTATCCCCAATGAACGGAAGGCTGTTAACCGAGACTAAGTGAAAAACCCCCGGCGTCGTATTGTGCAGTCCATAACCGATATCCGCAATCCCGGTAACGGTCATGTCATATGTTTCACTTGGTGCACCCAGTCCCCCTGCCGGATAGAGCGTTGCCGTAATCCGTCCTTCTGTCACTTTTTCAATTTCCTCCATTAGTGGTTCAACGACCTGAACATGCTGACCGTGCGGGCCCGGCCAAACACTGGCGATCGTCAATTCGATTGCCTCCGCTGCCTGCTGCCCCTCCTGCGAGGAGGAATCGCTTGCACGGCTATTCCCATTATCCTCCGTTGAGACCGATTCAGAAGACTGGCCGCTGCACGCCATCAGTAGGAAAAGCATCAATAAAAGCATGCCAGCTACAATTTTTTTCATTTCACTCTTCCCTTCATTCATTATTACGAACATATGTCATTGCGTTTCCGCGCTTCTGCTCTGCCTGGAAAGACGGCCTGCTGTTTTCGGTTTTATCGAACTGGCAGGCAGCAGCCAGTCCTGATAAAAGTGAGCAGAAAACAGGTTTCCTGCTCACTTTGTCTACTTTCCCAGTCTCAAGTCAGCCGTCTACTTTGTCACATGAGCCGCCTGTAAAAATTGAAGTGTCGAGTCGACAACTGCGTCAAGCTCCTCAGCCTGAGGATAGTGGCCGGAATTTTCCATAATCACGACTTGTGAGCCCGGCAATTTTTTGTGGTATTCATAAGCATAATCAACCGGGACGAGTGCATCCTTTGCGCCCCAAATGATGCAGCTGTTCGCTTTCACCCGGTGAATCCGCCGGCTTAACCCCTTGTCCGGGATGCCCCACATAAATTTTGCGGCTTCTGCGGCGGCTGTATTTTGCGCGACCATAAAGTCAATCCGCTCTCGCTCATCCTCCGGCGCCGCATTGGCAAATGCCTGAGCTGCCGGTGAATGGAGATTGGCAAACAGATGCTGGAACAAGACATCCGGCGTGTTAAGCATCGTAAAAACATCCTTGACCGGCGCTTCATCAAGCCATAATCCTGCCGCGCACACTAGTACAAGGTTCGTCACGCGCTCCGGATTGGTCGAAGCCAGCTCTGCCGCAACCATCCCCCCGAACGAATGACCGATAATATCAACTTGTTCCAATCCGAGCGCATCAAACAATTCATAATAATACAGAACTAAATCCCACCAGTCGCGTATTTCATCTTTGCCGAGCGAGCCGCCTGTTCCAATATGGTAAGGCGCGTACACTTTGTAATGCTCGGCAAGCCTATCCAAATAACCATCCCATTGCAGCCCGCCCGCGCCGTGAAGATAAACTAAAGGCTTCCCTTCGCCGGCAATTAAAACCTTCGCGCTGATGTTATCTCTTACGTTCACCGTTTCTACTGCTGGTACAGCCATGATTGATTCCTCCCTCTACCCTTTTTTTACCGCTTCTTTTTCTGTGACTTCCGGCCAGTTCTGCACCTCATATTGATCGCCCCAAATGTCGCGCACATGCGGAATTACTTCTTCTCCCATCAGGCGGATGTTTTTCAATGCCAGCTCATGCGGCATCGATCCATGATTTAAGAGCGCGATAAAATGACCGACATGCAGCTTCTTAATCGCCTTTCTTATTTGCTTGATAACGCTTTCAGGAGAGCCCGCAATAATATAGCCTCCTTCCACCATCTGTTCCCAGTTCAAGCCTGCTCTCAGCTTCGCCCCGGCGCTTTCGGTTCCATACTGGCTTTGCATCCCCGCCCTGACACTTTTTTCTGTCCGGTAGCCCGGAGCCTCGAGGAATTCCGGCGATACATGAAAGCTTTTTTCAAAGAAATAGTTAATATGCTCTTCATATTCTTCCTTCGCTTTTTCATCGGTTTCTGAAATACAGATCATTTGAACAAAACCGACTTTATACGGGTTCATATCGAGGCCTAATTGCTTCCGGCGCTCCCAGAACTTATCAAACTTATCTTTCGCAAATTCATGCCCGTAAAAGCTGAGATAGCTATATTGATAGTCGTTTTCTGCTACCCAGTCAAACGTCTCCTGGCTAGCTGCGCCGCCCGGAATCCAAACGGGCGGATGAGGCTCCTGATAAGGCCGGGTCCAGACATTGACATATCTTAATTGGTTAAATTTCCCGTTAAAATGGAAGACTTCCCGTTCCTTCCAGGCCTTCATAATTAAATCATGGGCTTCATAATAACGAGGCCTAAGCTCAGCCGGATTAATGCCATACGCATAGTTCGTATCCATCGAGGTACCAACCGGAAAACCGGCAATCAGGCGCCCGCCTGAAATATTATCCAGCATCGCCAATTCCTCGGCGACGCGAATCGGCGGATTATAAAGGGCCAGACTGTTGCCCAAGACGATCAGAACCGTTCGCTCCGAATCCTTCACTTTTCGCGCCAGTGTGGCGGCGATCAAGTTCGGTGAAGGCATCATTCCGTACGCATTCGCATGGTGCTCGTTTACCCCTACACCATCAAAGCCTAAATCAATCGCCAGCTCGTATTGATCGATAAAGTCGTTGTACATTTGATGCCCTTTTTCAGGATCATACAGTTTGTTCGGGAGTGAAATATAGACGCTTTTATACGTTTCCGTGAAATCTTCCGGTAAATCACGATACGACATTAAGTTCATGAATACAAATTTCATACTTTCCCCTCCGTTATCTCTTCTAATCTGAATTGTTTGTGCGGTCCACCACACTTGCCGCGTCCTTGCTGCCTCCTTTCTGTTCCAGTCGATCTAATCGCACTATAAAGGAGCCACCTAACCACACCCTTACAAGGAGTTCTGAATTTTCTTACAATTTTAATGCCAGCAAAATAGAAAAAAACTGTATACCACTACAGCCCTTCTTACTGTAAGATAAATAAATACTAACAAGTGATAAATATTTTTCTTACGATTGACTTACACACCCTTGACAATTAAGTAACTTATAAATAGTATTAATAGCAAAAATATGTAGAAGTTGGGGATATCCTAGGTATGTTGGGCAACTTTATGAATGCGCTTACATTTTGAAGGAGGGTCTACATGCTATTTTTTGAATCAAAGTTAAGTGTGCCGCATTATACTCCTTGTTTAGTTAGAAAGCGTCTATTTACTTACCTGGAAAAACATTTAGACTGTTCCCTCATCTGTTTGATAAGTGACGGCGGCTACGGAAAAACAACGCTCGTTTCGAGCTTTACGAAGGAAAGGAATATACCTACAGTCTGGTATAAGCTATCACAAATCGACAGCAATCCAGCTGTTTTTCTCTCTTATTTAAAAACCGCGATTATGAGAAAAATATCCGGCGAGAATGTGATCTATGATGTGTCGGACACTGACCTTTCCCGTGAGCTGGATAAGATTATGAGCATTTTATCAACCTGGCCGGAACGGCTCATAATCGTTTTGGATGATTATCAGACGATTGACCAAAGCCCGGAAATCGAACGGATGTTGATCAATATTCTATCGCATGTCTCCCCACACGTTACCTTTATCATTACGAGTCGCATACGCCCTAATTTAAATCTCGTAAATTTAAAGTTGAAAAATAAACTGGCTCGCTTGAGTACAAAAGAGCTGAGATTTACACCAGATGAAATCAAGCAATATTTTTCCCATTTACACAAAATCGACTTACGGAACCAGGAAGTTCATTTCATTTATTCAAAAACAGAAGGCTGGGCTGCCTGCTTGCAACTATTGCAGGACTTGATCAAAGATATTAATGTAACGGAGCGGTTGCCATTTTGGATAAACTTCAAAGGAACTGAAGATATTTACAATTATTTAGGTGAAGAAATTCTTGCCAAACAAAGTGATGAAATTAACTATTTTCTTCGGCGGACATCGATCCTTTACGAGCTTAGTCCGGAAGTCATTGACAAATATTTAAACATTCATCACTCAGAACAAATTATTGACCACCTGCTGACAAATCATCTCTTTATTTATCAAAATGATTATGGCGAAGTGCGCTACCACCCTTTATTTCAAGCCTTTCTGACGAAACAACTGACAACACAATCCGAAACCGACACGATTCAAAAGCTGCATAGTCAACTTTCGACAATCTATGAAGAAAAGAAAGATTTCTTTCATGCATTTGCCCATGCTATCTCCAGTAACAATTTTTTTATAGCGACGCAAATCATGGCAAAGATGAAAGAATTTTATCCGCCCTCCAGGTTTGTCGAATTTGTTGATTGGTTTTTCCAGGAAGTTTCTCCCCGGTTACATACAGCCAGTATTGGATTATTCCTTGTAAAATGCCTGCCGTTAAGCGCTTTGCAAAAAGTGATACCGGCGATGGAAAACAATTTAAAACAATATGGTAGCCACCTGAATCCATTATCGGTTTCGCATTACAAGCATCAGCTCGCCGCCGCTTATTTTTACAGCGGGGAAATCGGTAAGGCTGAACAGCTTTGCGCCGAATCCTTGCAGGAGTCCCATCAAAACAAAGATAATCAGATGATCGCGATTAACCTTTCACTCCAATCTGTCATTTATTTCTATAAGGGCAGCGCTGATAAAGCGCTTGAAGCTGCTCAGAAATCGTTGTCATACCCAAATCTGAACAATTTTTTTCACCCTACTCATATTTCATCGTGGATATTAGCGGAAGTTCATCTCATGAACAAGAAATTAGATAAGGCGAAACTTCTGTTAGAAGAAACATTGAAAATATCAAAGCAACGCCATAACGCTTCTATCGTTTATCCTTACTGTTCAATGGGGAAATACTTTCGCTTAATTGGCGATCACCACCACGCGCTCGAATGGATTAATAAAGCGAAAGCTACGGCTGAGGAGTTTCAAATTGAATATGCGATGGCCTGGGTGTATAAAGAACTTTCCACGACTTACATGGAGCTCGAAAATTGGGATTTGGCAGAGCTTTACTTATCTAAAGCGTACTCATATGTCACGGACTCCGCCTATTTAAAATGCACCATTCTACAGTTACAAACCAGCCTTTACACAAAGCGGGGAAAAAATGAAGCCGCGGCCGATACGTTAAAAGAATTTCAGGACATCTGCACCGGCAAAAACTATCACTGGTTACTCTCCTCAGCTCCGGTTGAAGTGGAGCGGAGGCCGGTTCTCATCAAGGAGAAGCGGCATGCTGACCGCAGCGCTCTTTCCATCACAACGTTGGGAAACTTTGAAATCCTTGCCAATCATAAGCTCGTTCCTATTAAACGAAAGGCCAGTTTGCACTTGCTGCAATATTTGATTACACATCAAGGGAGTAAAATAAACAAAGACAGCATCCTTGACGAACTTTTTCCTGGCGGGCTGATGGAATCGGCGAACAACCAGTTCTACGTCGCCTTATCCAATTTGCGTAAATCGTTGGAGCCCGATTTAAAAAAAGGCCCCTCATCCTCTTTCATTAAGCGTGATGGTGAACATTATTATTTAGATACAGAGTACATTCACCTGGACATTAATGAATTCACCCGATTAGCAGAACAAAAAAACTCCCTCAGTCCGTTAGAAAGAATTCAAGATTTGAAACAGGCTGAAGCTTTATACAAAGGTGACTACTTCGAGGGCTATCCTTACAATATCTTTTTAGAGCTTGATCGGGAAAGATATCGCGTCCTTTATATCAACCTCCTACAGGAACTGGCCGAATATTATTGGAATACCGGGGACTATTCAACCGGACAACATTATTATGACAAATTATTAAACAAAGAACCTTATCAAGAGAGTCTTTACCTCGATTATATCGAGAAGCTGCTGACAGCGAAGATGCTTCTTCACGCCAACAGGGTATCAAAGCTTTATCAGCAAATGATTGAAAAAGAGCTCGGAATCCCGGTAGTAGCAAAAATCGAAGCGATGTTCAGCAACTATTCAAAATCGATGTGAAACAGGCGCGGTTCTGAGGAAAACCGCCTGTTTTTTTCAAGCATTTTCTCATTGTTTCCCTCCTTGACGGGTAGAGGATAGCCGTGCTTTCATGCTATTGTGATAGAAACGACAGAACAAAGCGGACGAGCTATATTCAATAAAAGGAAGGATCGAGATGAAGGTAAACCGGGATTCACAATTTATTCGCGAGGTCCGTTTGAAGGAGGAGCTGATTTTGTCTTATGACACTTTCCCGCTTACCCTCCCGTTTATGCAGCATTTCGGGACGGTATCCTTTCATCCTAACTTGACGTGTATCATTGGGGAGAATGGGATGGGAAAGTCAACGTTGCTTGAAGGAATTGCGATCGCCTTGGGATTTAACCCGGAAGGCGGCTCGTTGAACTTTTCTTTCGATTTTAATGGCTTATCCGGGCGCGAAAATCATCCAGCTTACCGAAGAGGGGATGGAGAAGTCAGCTTAGAGGAGATCGAGCATTATTCGCTCATGAAGCAATTTTAAAGGCTGGTCAAAAGGTAAAAAAAACAACCTTCTGTCCCAGCCTCTTCGCTTTTTATTTAGTAGCTAGAAGTTGTTCAATGCTGGCGATTTCGACGCATGTGCAGAGAACGTTCAACGCCTCTTTCAATTCGTCTACTGATGGGAATGTCGGCGCAATCCGAATATTCCGGTCACGTGGATCAATGCCATACGGGAAAGCCGCTCCGGCTCCCGTCAAGGTCACGCCAACTTCCTTTGCCAGTGTTACCGTTTTGCGGGCTGCACCGTCAACAATATCGAGGCTGATGAAATAGCCGCCGTTTGGCTTTGACCATGTGGCGATTCCTTTGCCGCCCAGCTTTTCTTCAAGCGTCGAGAGGACAAGCTCAAATTTCGGCTTAATCAGCTTCGCGTGCTTTTTCATATGGGCGTCCAACGGTTCCACCTCTGTGAAAAAGCGGACATGCTGGAGCTGGTTGATTTTATCGAAGCCGATTGTCTGTGACGACATCAGTTTGAGAAAATGGTTGATATTGTCACGGCTAGCCGCTATGACAGAGACACCTGAACCTGGGAACGTCACCTTTGACGTAGAAGCGAAGATGATCGGCCGGTTCGGCTGACCAGCTTCTTTGGCGGCTGCCAAAACATTTTTTAACGGATCATGCTCATCTGTCAAATGATGGACGGTATAGGCATCGTCCCAAAACAGGCGAAAATCATTCGCTTTCGTTTCCATCGAAACGAGACGCTCCACCGTTTCGTCACTGTATGTTGCGCCGGACGGATTGCTGTATTTCGGCACGCACCACATCCCTTTAATCGAATCATCTTCGCGAACAAGACGCTCGACTTCCTCCATATCCGGTCCTTCTTCATTTATCGCTACTTGGATCATTTCAATGCCAAACAGTTCACATATCGCAAAGTGGCGGTCATAGCCCGGCACCGGACAAATAAACTTGATCTTCCCCTGCTTCGACCACGGGGCGCTGCTTTCCGGGAACCCAAACACCATCCCGCGCATGATTGTATCATGCATTAAATTGAGGCTGGAATTTCCGCCAACAATCACTTCATCGGTCTCCACCTCAAGCAAATCAGCAAAAAAACGCTTTGCCTCCGGAATTCCGTCAAGCTGTCCGTAATTTCGTGTATCAACACCATTTTCTGCCTTCATGTCTGATTTTGAAGAAAGGACATCCAACATTGGCATCGACAATTCCAATTGCTCCGGACTCGGTTTGCCGCGGGACATATCCAACTTCAACTTTTTCGTGCGATATTGCTCATAGTCGGCCTTCAATGCGGCCAAGCGGTCTTTTAACGCTTCTTCTGATTGATCTTGTAACTGAGTCAACGTCATTCGAGCTCCTTTGTTCCTATAATTTTCTTTACTTCTCCCATTGTAAAACAACTTGCGTCAAGATGTTAGTCTCGTTTTTCAGAAAAAAGCAAATTTGTGCTAAAACGTATCGGGAAAAATGTTGTTTTCCTGTCACGGAACATAACGAAATTGATCATCCGGCTATGATACTATAGATGTTTGAAAGGTTATTCCTTTCGGAGGCACGTCGTAATTTGGTATAATTTCAACAGAAATTTAAAACAGAGACTCAACCAGGCAGGAGACGGAACATGGACAAAAACGAAAAAGACAATCCTCATCAAAACAACTCATTTAGAACACAACTGGCCGCGCTGGTGACGCACCAGCATTTTCAGTTTGCCATTATCGCGATCATTTTTCTTAATGGACTGATTATTGTAGCGGAAACGTATTTGAAGGGCAACGCCCTCTTGCTGACGCTGGATAAAATCATTGTCTGGATTTTTATCGTGGAGATGATTTTGAAATTGGTCGGACTCGGCGTGAAAAGGTATTTTTCAAGCGGCTGGAATCTATTTGACTTTTCCATTGTCGTAGCAAGTATATTGTTTTACTCGACTCCTTTTGTCAGTATTCTCAGATTGGTACGGGTAATGAGATTGATCCGGATGATCCCGGCGATTCCGGCGCTCCGGAAAATTATTGACTCGCTTTTAAAGGCCGTGCCGGCCCTGACGGGAATCTTAGGGCTTACCTTTCTCATCTTTTCGATTTACGCGATTATCGGCACGACATTCTATCATGATGTTCTGCCTTACGAATTTTTTGGCAGCTTTCATTCTTCTTTGTTTACATTACTGCAAGTCGTGACATTTGAATCGTGGGCCAGTCAAGTGGCAAGACCGGTGATTCAGGAAATTCCCGCGGCGTGGATTTATTTCGTGTCGTTCATCATCATTGGCGCCCTGGTGATTTTGAACCTTGTGGTTGCTGTCATTTTAAGCTATTTGAACGCTGACGAGGATGCGCACCGCGACGAAAAGCTGGAGCAGGTGCTTGAGGAGAACAGAGAGGTGAAGAAAGAGCTTGCTGAAATTAAGCAGCTGCTACAAAACCGCTCATAGGAAAACAGGACGAAAAGGCTGACTAACGGAGACAATCCGGCAGTCAGCCTTTCTTTTTTAACGTACTTCAGCGCCGAGACTGTTTTGAAAATGCTGCAAGGCAAACTCATGCCCGGCCGGATTAAAGCTGGCGACCCCTTTTTTGTGCACGACGAGGTCATAGCCACGCTCGTAGGCGCCATAGAGACTGTGAAGGACGCAAATATCGGTCGCCACTCCAACGAAATGAAGCTCCGTGATCCCTTTGGCGCGCAATTTCAGATCAAGATCCGTTCCGCTGAACGCTGAATACCTTGTTTTGTCCATGAAATAGACATTGGGCCGATCCTTAATTTCCTTATACAGCTCCCCCAGCTTTCCGTAAAGCTGCCGACCCGCGGTTCCGCGAATATTATGCGGCGGATACAGCCTCGTCTCCGGATGATGGTCATCCTCCAGCTCGTGTACATCAACGGCAAAGACGACAAAATCTCCCGCCTCCACAAATTTTCGTGTCAGTCTGACAATCTCCTCTTCGATCGCCTGGCCAGGCGCCCCACATGTCAACGCTCCGTCCGTGGCGACAAAGTCATTTGTGTAGTCAATCGCAATCAATGCTTTCATAACTCCTTGCCTCCTTCCCAGTACCCCTATCATTCTAGCGGCAGCTGGCAGAATCCTGCCCGCCCCGGCGATCATTTATTTGCTTCGTTGGAAGGCAAAGACTATAATACTACTAGGAAAAGCGCGTACTGGACGTACGCGCTGTAAATGAGGTGGACATCGTTGGATAGTATTGCTGTTGTTTCTTTTTTAGGCGCTGCCATTGTTTTGACATTAATGCCGGGGCCGGATAATTTATTTGTTTTGGCCCAGAGCATCGCGAAAGGCAAACAAGCGGGGATCGCCACGGCGCTTGGGCTTTGCACCGGTCTGCTCGGTCATATTAGCGCAGCGGTGATCGGGCTTTCGGCGGTTATTTATCAATCGGCATTAGCTTTTACGATTGTCAAATACGCCGGTGCCGCCTATTTGCTGTTTTTAGCCTACAAAGCATTTCGGGCCAAGGAAACGGGCTTTGGGCCGCTGAGCGCCGATCCACTGGATTATCGTGCGCTTTATAAAAAAGGCGTGATTATGAATTTGCTCAATCCGAAAGTTTCCCTTTTTTTCTTAGCGTTCCTGCCGCAGTTTATTCATTATGAAGCAGGGCCCGTTGCCGGGCAAATGCTTGTCTTTGGATTGATCTTTTTGCTGCAGGCGCTCATTCTTTTCTCGCTCATCAGCGTGTTCGCCGGAAAGATTGGTACTTTTTTGCGGAAAAGTCCGGCGCTCGCCAGGAAGATCAATTTGATCGAAGGAAGTCTTTTTGCTTTCATCGGCTTGAGAATCGCCTTTAGCGAGCATAAATGAAGGATTTAAAGAGGAAGTGTGACTCACTCCCCTTCCTCAAACACCTCCATAGCCAAATCAGTATTCACCCCGGCGGCGGCACATACCCCTTGACCGGCAGCGATTATCAATTGTGAAGGCCCGGACTGCGACGTGTCTCCCGCAGCATAGACTCCGGCGACATTCGTTCTTCCTAACCCGTCAACAACAATCCCGCCGGTTTCATTCAGCTTACATCCGAGTGCTTCAGCAAAATCGGTCGGCTGCGCGAGCTTGGTTGGCACGAAGCCTCCAGTTCGCTTAATTTCTGTTCCGTCGCTAAACAACACGTTTTCCAGCTTCCCTTCCTCTCCCTCCAGACCGATAATTTGCTCCTCCTTCACCCTGATTCCTTTCCTCTGAAACAACTGCTTGTCTTCCGGCGATAACACAGAATGCCCATTCGTACAAACGACGAGGTCATTGCTCCACTGATAGATCAGCTTCACCATATGGGCGGCATGCTCTGTTTCAGCAATCAGCATCAAGGGCTGATCCCGTAATTCCCAGCCATCGCAATATGGGCAGCTGAAAACGCTCGTTCCATAAAAGGTCTCGATTCCCTTGATCTTTGGCAGGCTTTCTTTGAGACCCGTAGCGATAAGCAATGTGCGGCTGATAAAGCGCTCCCCCTGCTCTGTCATCAGCAAAAAGCGGTCTTCCGCTTCCTTTTTCACTTTGGCAATCTTTACTTGCTCAAAGCGGACAGACGGATAATGACGAATGTCCTTCCAAGCCAGCTCGCGCAATTCATTTGGTGACACCCCATCCCTCGTGAGAAAGCCGTGTGAATGCCGGGTAACCCTGTTCCGCGGCTGACCGTTATCAAAGACCAGGACACGTCGCTTTGCCCTCCCCAATACAAGCGCCGCATTTAATCCGGCAGGACCGCCACCGATAATCGCACAATCAATCATAGAATCCACTCCATTCATTTATAGAGATTAAAGATTGTTAAAGTCTATAATTAAGTTAAAAAAAATTACAGAACAACCGCATGCAGCGAGTCAACCATGCTTTGATCGACCTTTTTCACAATATCTTCAATCGTCCGGCTACTTAAATGCTGTTCCATTTTCTGTTCGGCTTCATTCATAACCGCCTCGATCAGGCAGCCTTTCTGTTCCTCGGGCCGATGCTCGACATGGCAATTGAACATCGAATTACTTCCCTCAATCGCATGAATGATGTCTAAAAACGTAACCTGCTTACTATCCTTAATTAAGCGATAGCCACCGTTCACCCCTGTTACCGACTCGATAAAGCCGCCTTTCACTAATGTCGTTAGCACTTTTGACAGATAGCTTGGCGATACCCGTTGCACCTCGGCCAGTGGCTTGACACCGATCGTTTTTCCGGCAGGCAACAGCGCCAAATAAACTATGGTGTGGAGCGCATAATTCGTCGCCTTTGAATACTTCATCTTCTCACCACCTCATTATAGATTCAATGAGTCTATAATATCGTTAGTCGAACGACGCTGTCAAATTTCTCATCCTTTTTTTACGACTGCCAAACGGTCAGAAAATACAATTCCTTTACTTTCATTCGTGAATCGACTATTATATAAATCGTAATAATTTCGTTTTAAAACAGGAAGGTGATAAGAATGGCAAAGAAATCAAAGATTGCAAAAGAAAAAAAGCGCCAAGAACTCGTGGCCCGCTATGCAGAAAAGCGAAGAGAATTAAAGGAAAAAGGAGATTATGTGGCGCTTAGCAAACTGCCACGTGATTCAGCGCCAAGCCGTTTAACGCGAAGATGCGAATTAACCGGCAGACCTCGTGGCGTGCTTCGTAAATTTAAGCTCTCCCGGATCGCCTTTCGCGAGCTCGCTCATAAAGGTCAGGTTCCCGGTGTGAAGAAATCGAGCTGGTAAAAGTGTAAGACGGACAAATCCATGTGCAAAAAGAGAAATGACTTAGAGGATGGAATATAACGAAAGTTTGCAACTGCAATATCGAACAAAGCACCAACTTAGCGGATGAAATAGACGTAGACTCCAGCGGGAACAAAAGCAACGGTGAGACCCCGCCGTGCATAGCACGAGGAGGCTCACCAGCTTCCTGCGGAAAGCGAAGTCTATTTCAGGAGCGGTGCAGGTAGTCTCGCTGTCCTTTGTTCGGATATCCATGTAGTTTAGATACTTTTTCCCGACCTCTTCCCTTAAAGGAGGAATACACGAGATGAACAAAGTGCCTGTCACGGTTTTGAGCGGTTATTTAGGAGCCGGAAAAACAACGCTTTTGCAACATATTTTAACCAATTGTGAGGGGTTAAAGGTCGCCGTGATTGTAAATGACATGAGTGAAATCAACATTGATGCGATGCAGGTCAAAAAGAATCACTTTTCCAGAACGGAGGAAAAGCTCGTTGAACTGCAAAACGGCTGTATTTGCTGTACATTGCGGGAAGACTTGATGCAGGAGGTTGAACGGCTCGTCCAAGCGGGCGGCATCGATTATATCGTAATCGAGTCATCAGGCATAAGTGAGCCGATTCCTGTCGCGCAAACATTCACATACATTGATGAAGAGCTTGGAATTGATTTAACGAAGAATTGCACGCTCGATACGATGGTAACCGTCGTTGACGCCCATCATTTCTGGGAGGATTATCTTTCAGGGGAAACGCTGCATGAGCGACGGCAAGGAGTCGACGAAACCGACACGCGTGAAATTTCCGACCTGCTTATCGATCAAATCGAATTCGCCGACGTGATCCTGCTTAATAAAGCCGATCTCATTGAAGAGGCTGACTTGCGTGAGCTAAGCGGTTTTATCCGCAAGAGCAATAGCGATGCCGTCATCATCCCGACCTCTTATGGAAACGTTGAGCTTTCCTCGATCCTCCATACTCGGAAATTTGATTTTGAAAAAGCGAGTCAGTCCGCGGGCTGGATCAAGGAATTAAACGAGGAACACACGCCGGAAACAGAAGAATACGGTGTTTCTTCCTTCGTGTATCGCAGACGCAGACCCTTTCACCCTGAGCGGCTGATGGACTGGCTCGAACATTGGCCTGATGCAGTTGTAAGGGCAAAGGGCTTTTTCTGGCTTGCCAGCCGAAATGAGATCGCCGGCTTGCTGTCACAGGCTGGCTCGACGATTACCATTCAGGGAGCCGGTAAATGGGTTGCCGCTTATGACGAGGACGAGCAGCAAGAGGTTCTGCGTGAGGAACCCGAGCTTTTACAGAAGTGGGATCAGGATTTCGGTGACCGGATGACCGAGCTTGTTTTCATTGGCATTGACATGGACGAGGAAGCTGTCAGCCGTTCGCTGGACCACTGCCTCCTCCGTGATGAGGAAATGACAGTAGACTGGACGAGCCTTTCCGACCCGCTCCCGGCTTTTGTCGAAGCATAAAAGGCCCGGATAGAAGGCAAAGTAGAGAGAAAAAACATCGCAGCTGAAAACAAAAAGCCAGACCGTTGACAAATCTAGCTTTGGACCTACTGGCAATGGCTTCACACGCCAAAAGCCCGTTGTGAGAAACCCACTCACAACGGGCTTTTAAAGATCGTGGCGGTTCCGCTCATTGCTTAGAGACTGGGCAAAACAACCTTTTGTCCCACCCTCGCTTTTACGTTAGGTGTCTCGGGTTGGTGACAAGGAGGATGGGTGTTTCTCCAGTGCCAGATGGCTAATTTTTAGGTTCATCACAGCAAAAACAAGCATCGCCTGCATCGAAGCCCTTTCAGCTTTGTCCGGCTTCATCCAAGGCATCCTGGCAAATAGATGAATCAGATAGGTATTCTCGATTTGTTGTCCGATAGGAAAGAAGCTGATCTTCCGGACATATCTACTAGACGAAGCTCTGGATCGGGACAAATCCTTCTACCAAAAAAGCCTGTCGGCCGTCTCACTTTTGCGAGACTTTGTCGACAGGCTAAAAAAAGCTACCCTTTGTCTTCAGCTTTGATTTCCGATAATAAAGCGCCATAAGCCCGAAAAGACCTTGGCCTCGTATAAGGAAACGAGCAGGACGAGCAGGACAGGCCCGATAAATAAGCCGATAAAGCCGAAGAGCTGTAAGCCGGCAAACAAGGATACGAGCGTCGCCAGCGGGTTCAACCCGAGGCTTGAGGAGAGTACTTTCGGTTCGGCCAGCTGGCGCAGCACGATCGTAATCGTATACAAAATAAGCAGGCCAAAGCCTAAAAACAAGTCCCCCGTCACCAAACAGTAAATCCCCCACGGAATTAAAATAAGCCCAGTACCCAAATATGGCAGCAAGTCGACGAGGCCGAGAATGAGAGCGATCGTCAACGGCTGCTCGACGTTTAAAATAAGCAGACCGATGAAATTGACGACGGCTGTCATGCTAATTAATATAAACTGCGCCGTTAGAAAGCCGACAAGCTTTGTTTTCAAATCACGGTAGACGCTTGCAACCTGTCCGGAAACACGAATCGGCAGCTTTTCTTTGAGCCACACCTTCAACCGGTTCCAATCCTTGCTAATAAAATATAAGCCGAGCAACACGAATAAAAACACCGTCAATGTCAGCGGCAGCGCACCGACAAAATGAGAAAGACTATTGGCTACCGCCTGGCCGGCATTCCCGAGAATCGAGGCAAATTGACCACCGATCTGCTGAATGCTCGTTTCAATCGCGTTCTGCTGAGCCGGATCAAGCTCATCGATCATCCCGAGCCCCTTGATCCACAAAGGAACGAAATGCTCATTAAAATATGTTTGCAAATTGCGGGAAATCATTTCGATCTGCGTCGGGACAAACTGTGAGAGATATTGAAAGCCGTCAATTAGCTTGATAATGATCAAGGTCAACAAGCCGCCAACTAAGCCGAACAGGACGAGAATCCCGGTCAGAACAGCGAGCGGCCGCGGGAACCTTGCTTTTTTCTCAAGAATGTTGACGAGCGGGTTCATCAAAAAAGCGAAGACGGCAGCAATCAGAAACGGAAAAGTCAGCCAGACAAAATAGTAGAGGGCGAGCCAGCCAAGAACGATCAGCAAAGCAACAACGAGCATTCGTGCAATAACTTGAAGCACTTTATTGTTCCCCACTTGACACCTCCAACTAAGATCGGTCAGTCGCTATCAGCCGACCGCTTCGATTCACAACTGGTTTTTCTGTTCAAACCGGCTCAAAAGGAAAGCGCAGCCCGCCCCGAACAGGAAGGTCAGCACGCTGACCAGCAGCAAAAATCGATCCGTGCCGATGCCCGGGTAAATTACAATTGTCGAGCCGACAATAAAGCCGATAATAACCGCATAGGTTCCGACCTTGAATTGTCGCAAAAGCCAGGCGATGAACCGGCTTGTGACGATTAAGCCGATCGCGATCCCCGCCCCGACAGTCATAATAACGGGGATATTAATCGTCGATAAAGCATTGACGACCGTTGGATAAACACCGAAAAGCAGGAAAATAAACGAGCCGCTAATCCCCGGTAAAATCATTGCCGAGCTTGCCAGCCAGCCGGCAAAAAATAAAAGGGCATAATCACCTGTGCTTAAAGCCGTCATCACCGGCGCAAGCTCGTCTTCTTTGACAAAAACCGTTAAGCCGACGATCAGCGCTCCGATTAGCAGCAGGACATAATGAGCCGCCGTAAAGGTACGGGTAAACTCAATATCGTGCAGCAGCTTAGGGATGATGCCAATAATCAAGCCGAGAAAAAAGAAAAAGGTCGGCTGCGGGTATTCCGCCAACAGCCACTCTACGAGATGACTGACGGCAAGGAGCGCTGCGACAATACCGATCCCGAGCGGAAGCAAAAACATGAGATGCTTTTTCCATTGTCTCGTGAAAAGCCCGTTAATGGCCGCTAATAGATTCTGATAAATACCTAGCACTAACGCAATCGTTCCGCCACTTACTCCTGGAATCAGGTCGGAGATTCCCATTGTCATACCTTTAAAAATGTTACGCCATTCAAACAACACATCTTTCTCCTTTTCTAAACAGGTCGGTTCCTATGTAAACATGACAGGGAAGCAAACTGTTGTAATCAAATTGATGAGGGTCATGCATTTCCATCATTATTCTACCATTTCGCGCCATGATAAGCATGTCTTCTTTTGTCGCCTCGTAAAAAAGACCTTTACCATCAAAGCAGACCACTGAAAAACTTCCTTTTTCGTAACTCGAAGAAGAGTAATGGCGCCGCACGTTGCGCGCCTTGCTTCGAGAAACCCACTCGTAGCAAGGCTTTCAAAATCAGGCAACGGCTACGCTCATTACGAAAAAGCTGCTGAAAAAGTAAAAATCGCACTTTTTCAGCAGCTTTCCATCAAAGCAGACGTCTTTTCATGAAATGAAAGACGGAGCTACTGGTAAAGGTCTGGCTAACAACTTGATCCGGTTGCCAACAAAGCCGGGGATTTGCTCCCGTCATGACGACTTTATTGTACAGCTACTCCCCTTCGATTATAGTCATAATCATACCCGAATTGGTGATGTGATACAACTTGTTCACTGCTTTTCCTATTTCTTTCACAATTTTGCTTCAGACTGGTTCATAACTGACTGTAAACCTTCGGCAAAGTCCGGTCGTAAAATCCCTTTTTCCGTAATAATCGCCGTTATTAAACGGTGATCGGTAACATCGAAGGCCGGGTTGTATGTCTTGACATTAGCCGGCGCCATCGGTTCTTCGTACCACTTTGTCGTAATCTCCGTTGCATCGCGTTCTTCAATCACAATGTCCTTTCCTGTTTGGCACGAGAGATCAATCGTTGAGGTCGGCGCACAGACATAGAAAGGAATGCCGTAATGCTGCGCGAGAATCGCCACACCCGATGTACCGATTTTGTTAGCCGTATCGCCGTTAGCCGCGACGCGGTCACAGCCGACTAGCACCGCCTGCACCTTGCCCTCGCTCATCACGATTGACGCCATATTGTCACAGATTAAGGTGACATCAATCCCGGCTTCTGATAGTTCCCAGGCCGTCAGCCGCGCCCCTTGAAGCAAGGGCCGTGTTTCATCGGCGTACACCTTAAATTGATACCCCTGCTGCTGCCCTAGATAAATTGGGGCGAGCGCCGTTCCGTATTTCGCCGTCGCAATCGTGCCGGCATTACAATGCGTCAAAATGCCGTCTCCCGGCTTCAGCAACGATAACGCATACGTCCCAATCGTCTCACAGACCTGCTCATCTTCCAGGCGAATCGCTTCCGCCTCTTCCTTCAGCGCGGCGACAAGCTGGCCGACGTCCGCCGTTGCTTTCATCTCGGTCACGAGCCGCTTCTCAAGCCGTTCAAGCGCCCAAAACAAATTAACCGCCGTCGGACGCGAGGAGCCGAGGTAATCTTTCACTCTGCCAAAAGCGGCATAAAGCTCGGCGGACGTTGACGCGCCGCTTTGCTTTGCGCCTAAATAAGCGCCGTACGCCGCCGCGATTCCGATAGCCGGCGCTCCCCTCACCTTCAAATGATAGATCGCCTCCCACACATCCTCAGGTGTTTTCAATGTTTGATAGACCTTCTGTGTCGGCAGCAGCGTCTGATCTAAAATAACGACAGCCTCGCCCGTCTCATTCAAGATGACGGATTGGACAATATCGATCATGTTCTTCATGGCCTTCCCTCTTTTCTTCAGCTCTCAACAATTGTCTTAATGAAGTCCTCGCCGTTGCTGTACTGTTGCCGGTTAAGAATCAGCGTCTTTCCAACTTTTAAACAGAAGATTTCTGCTTCCGCCCGGCTCCCCGGTTCCTTGATTTCCGTTACATCCTTTACTTTAGCCAGTCCGATAACGCGCCGGCAAAGCTCAAGTCCGCATACCGCCGCCGTATCCTCGATAATTCTTTGAAGATAGTAGTCAAGAAACCCTTCGTAGGACGCGACCTGTTCTGTTACTTCGCGCTTGTATGCGCTGATAAATTTTTCTTTAAACAAGTCTATCGTCTGCTTAATCGTCTCGAGGATATATCCGCAAAACTGCTCACGCTCCGCTTCATTTGTCAGCGTGTGACGGCCATTGACATAGGCAAACAGCAAATTGGCGATTACATTGCCGATATCGTAACCAGCCGGGCCGTAAAAGGCGAATTCCGGATCAATCACTTTCGTTTCCGTTTCTGTGACGAAGATTGAGCCGGTATGCAAATCACCGTGTAAAAGCGACTGGGCATTTGTCATAAAGTCGAACTTAAGCTTTGCTGTTTCCAGCGCCAGCGCCTTGTCGTTCCAAATTTCCTCTTCGACAAATGCCCGTGTGCCGTCAAACACTTCGTTGCGCGGGCATGGATAGAAAGGCTCTGTGTAAACGAGGTCCTCCGTGATTTCACATAGCTCAGGATTGATGAACGATTTAACGAGTTCCTTTTTCTCTTTATGATTCAGCACAAGATCCGATGTCGCCAGGAGAGTGTTGACTAAAAACGTGGAAATATGATCAGCGAATTTCGGAAACGTTCTCTTTTTTAAGAATGCAGTTCTTAAAATGTCAAAGTCAGATAGATCCTCCATCACGCAGCAGTTCATGATCGGATCATAGTGATACACCTTTGGCACGAAGCCTTCTGCCAGCTTCCCTTGCAGCCGTAAAATATCACTTTCAATCCGGTTGCGGTCCGGAGACACTTTAAACTCGTCCGAAATGCGCGCCACCGGCCCGGCCTGCTTAATAATAATTGACTGGCCGCTTTTCTGATCGCGGATCCGAAACACATAATTCAAGTTTCCATCGCCAATTTCCTCACATGTCAATTCAGCATCAGCTGGAAAAATCGACAGTCTCGTCTTCGTATAATCGACCGCTTCAGCTTCCGTCATCGTAAAATATTTCTCAGTAAATGTCGTCATCTTCCTTCCCCTCCCCGTTCATCGTTTACTTCTGTCTGCTTTTATAATAAGTCAGGGCCAGTGCCAAAGCGAGCACCGTTCCTTTTACAATGTCCATCGCGTAATACGGTACACTCATCATCACAAGTCCATTGGCCAATATTCCGATTAAAACAGCCCCGACAAACGTTCCGAGCGCGTTCGGCTTTCCGGCGCCGAGGACGGCAAAGCCGATGAAGGCCGCGGCGACCGCATCCATCAAATAAGGTCCGCCGGCATTAATTTCCGCCGTCATCACCCGCGAGGCGAGGACGATTCCTCCCAATGAAGCGAATAAGGCGGAAAGCAGGTAGGCAACGACCTTGTATTTGTTGACGGGAATGCCGGAGAGCCGAGCCGCTTCCTCGTTGCCGCCGATGACATACATGTAACGGCCATGCTTTGTATGCGTAAGGAAAATATGAACAATGAAAACAACGACAAGCATGATGATAATAATATAAGGCACCTGGCCGAGCTTGGCGAATCCGCTGCTGATCGTGCCCTCCGCATAGCTGCCATCGGGCATAATCATATTTTCAGAGACGGTCGCCCCTTTTGTATAGGTCAGCGCCACTCCTTGAATAATGAACATCGTCGCCAGCGTTAACAGCAAATCCGGAATTCGGACTTTGACGATCATAAAGGCGTTAAACGCGCCGACAAGCAAAGCAACGGCAATGGCTGTTACGATTGCAACCGCAGTCGGCTGGGAATACCAGACAAACATCGAAATCACGACGGCGCTGGCAAGCGAGGCGACTGAGCCGACTGATAAATCAAAGCCGTCGACCGCCAGGGAAATCGTAATGCCGATCGCGATAATTGTCACGATCGAGATCGAGCGCAAAATCGTAATGATATTATCCGCCTTAATAAAGGACGGATTCACGCTGGCAAAGACAATAATCAGCACGACAATTAAAATCATCGTCCCATATTTATATAAAAAATTAAACAAGTCAAAGGACGCTTTATGGTCGCCCCTTTTTTGTTCCGCCATATTACTTTCCTCCAGTTGAGAGGTATAACAATTCCTCTTCGTTCGTAGTTGATGTGACGAGTTCCTTAGTCATTCGCCCATCGTACAGCACATACACCCGGTCGGTAATCCCGAGCACTTCCGCCAGCTCGCATGATGCGTAAATGATTGCTTTCCCACGGTCGGCAAGGCCGGCGATCAATTCAAAAATATCCTTTTTCGCGCCGACATCGACGCCTTTTGTCGGCTCATCGAAAATATAAAGGTCACTGTCGGCAATCAGCCATTTTCCGATCGCCACTTTTTGCTGGTTGCCGCCGGAAAGATGCTTGACGGTTGCCGCCGGACTAGGTGTTTTGATCGCAAGCGCTTCAATCATTTCCTCGGCCTTCGTTCGTTCCTTTTTCACATCAACGAAGCTGAATCGTTTGAGAAAGTTTCCAAGGCTTGATGCGGTCAAGTTCGTAACGACCGATTCTTCGACGAGCACCCCTTCCTTGCGGCGCTCCTCCGGCACAAGCGCGATCCGCTGGCGCACCGCCTCGGTCGGACTGGCAATGGTGACATTCTTCCCTCTGAGCGAGATCGTGCCGGCTTTTAGCTTCTCTGCTCCAAAAAGCAGCTTGCACAGCTCCGTTTTCCCGGCACCGACAAGTCCCGCTACGCCGATAATTTCCCCGGCTCTCACTGTCAGGCTGACATCATCAACCTTGTCGCCGTCAGAAATATGGGCAGCTTCCAGCACAACCTCCCCCGCCGTTTGCCTGCGCTCCGGAAACTGGGCTTCGAGCGACTTACCAAGCATATGCTCAATCACCCTCGTCGCGCTCGTTTCACTTGTACGTTCACGGGAAATATAGCAGCCATTTCTCATCACTGTGATTTCCTCGCAAATCTCAAACAGTTCCGGCAGGCGATGAGAAATGAAAATGACTCCGACGTCTTTTTGCTTCAGCTCATTTACAACGCGAAAAAGCTGCTTCGTCTCTGTCATACTGAGCGGTGCCGTCGGCTCATCTAAAATGAGAAATTTGCATTCCGTCGACACGGCGCGGGCAATCAGCACCATCTGCTTTTCAGCAAGCGAAAGCTCACTGACCAGCTTTCGCGTCGGCAGCTTGACTTGAAGCGTCTCGAGGATCACCGCTGCCTGCTGATGAAGCCTTTTCCAGTCAATCATCAGTTTCTTCTCTTTATTGGCCACAAGAGCGTTCAGCATAATGTTTTCCGCGACTGTTAAGCTTGAAACAAGCGCTGTATCAACTTCCTGGTAAACGATTTGAATGCCGTGCCGCCGGGCATCCTTTGGGGAGCGGATGTCAATGAGCTCCCCATCAAGGTAAATCTCCCCGCTGTAGTGATTGTACACGCCGGACAGCACCTTCATTAACGTCGACTTCCCGGCGCCATTGGCGCCGATCAGCGCGTGGGCCTGTCCGGTCTCCATTTCAAATGAAGCTCGGTCCAATGCGCGCACACCGGGAAATTCGATTGAAATATTGCTCATTTTCAGGTTCATGCCATCACCTATTGGTTATGATGTTCTTTCAGTATCGTCATCCACTCTTCTTCAAACGCATCAGATATGCCCCAGCCTTCAATCACGTCAGCAAGGTTAACCATATTGACCGGTTCTGACCCGCCGATGAGGCTCTCTCTTGAAATCAACGATGCTTCCAAATCATAGGTTTGCGGGGTTTCCTCTCCGGCAAGCTTCTTCGCTAAAATCCGCAGATTGATCGAGCCGATCAGCTTCGGATCGACAGCAGCCGTGTAGCTCCACGTGCTGTTTTCCTGCTGCATTACTTGAAGATCGGCATTTGATACGTCAATTCCGTAAATCGCGATTTCATCACGGCCCGCTTCCTCCAGCGCACGAGCGGCCCCGATCGCAAAGGCGTCCCATGTCGCAAAAATCGCATCAATCTCCCCTTCAGGGTATTTGTTCAGCATCGCCGCGACCGCATTTTGTGTCTGTGTCGACGTATCCTCAGAGGCGACCCCAAACCGTTCAAGCTCGTTCAGCCCCGGATTTGCCGCAAGCACTTCCTGATAGACGTTGTTGCGGCGTACCATTGGTGGAAAGCCGTCAACCCAAAGATAAATCATGTTCGCTTCTCCGTTGAAATCCTCAACGAGTTGGTCAAGCGCCAGCGTCGCCAATGCTTCGTCATCCTGAGAAGTCAGCGTTACGCCTTCAATCTCTTCCAATTCAGCAATCGAATCGAACGTAACCACTTCAATTCCCGCCTCCCGGGCGCGCTCAACCGCATCGTAGGTCGCCGCATCGTCGCCATGCGATAAAATCAGCCCATCGACGCCAGCATCAATCGCCTGAGAAATCGCATCATGATAACGGGCCGTATCGCCGTTTGCTGTAAATACGTCGACATCAAAGCCGAGTGCCTCTCCTTCTTCCTTTACTCCGGCCAAATATTGCGCTGTATGATCATCGCCGCCGATTTTGCGGATCACTCTGATTTTCGTTTCTTCACCGCCGGCAAATCGTTCCGGCACACCTTCGATCGTGTCGCTTTCCGCTCCACCGCCCTGCTCTCCTGTTGACTCTTCTCCAGCTCCGCAGCCGACAAGCGTTACGGCAAGCGCCGCTGCCACTACTGATTTCCACCACTTATTTTTCTTCATTTGTCTCTCTCCCCTTTTTTGTCGGCAAAACATAAAAAAGCCTCTTTCACTCACGATCGAGAAAGAGGCGGAATGGACTGGCTCCGTCCTCTTATCTTTCAGCTCGTTTCACATGTAAAACGAGCTGTTGGATGTAGCACCGTGTCTTTACACCTTTTAGGCTTCCATCAATCTCCTTGATGAACAGACCGGTTGCCGGGCTTCATTGGGCCAATTCCCTCTGCCAGCTCTCGATAAGAGTGAATCATGTAATTTTATGTTTTACATTTTGAATTCTGAGAGTAATCATACGAGTCAGACATTCGTTTTGTCAATAGATTTTCGCAAAAATAATTCATAATTGACAGACGACTCTTCCTCTGGCATAATTCATTACATCATTTTGTAACGACAATACCAATACGAATACTCTTATTAAGAGCAGGTGGAGGGACGAGCCCGATGAAGCCCGGCAACCTGTTTCAACCGAGCGGTTGATTCAAGGTGCTAATTCTCTCAAGCGCAAAGCTGACAGATAAGAGGACATAGAATCATAGAATGGGTCCTCTTCTTTTTCAAAAAAGATGAGGATTTTTTTGTGATGGTAACGAAAGGAGGACTCCGCTACGATGAGTCATATTACGGCAACCTACAAGGTGTTTGACCAAAAAGGCGACCTCGCTAAAAAAGCGGAAGGCATCGCGCTCGGCCTGACAATCGGCTCCTGGACAAACCTTCCCGCACTGGAAAAGAAGCAGCTTGAAAAGCACAAAGGAGAAGTCATCTCTGTCGAAGAGCTTGTGCCATCGGCGGATGACAACCGTTATTTCTCCAGCAAACGGACGGTCGGCCTGATTAAAATCGCCTACCCTGCCGCCAACTTCAGCGCGGATCTGGCAGCGATTTTGACGACGATGTTCGGCAAGCTATCCCTCGATGGAGAAATCAAGCTTGTCGACATTGAGCTGTCGCCCCAGCTTGAAGCCCAATTTCCTGGTCCGCAATTCGGCATCAGTGGCGTCCGGGAACGACTCGATGTGTTTGACCGCCCACTGTTAATGAGTATTTTTAAAGGGATGATCGGCAAGGACATTGGTGAATTTCAGCAGCAGCTCAAGCAGCAGGCCATTGGCGGTGTTGACCTTGTCAAAGACGATGAGATTCTATTTGATAATGAGCTGACCCCATTTGAACAGCGGATTACGACCGGCGTCCAGACGCTGGCTGAGGCCTATGAAGAAACCGGAAAAAGAACGCTTTACGCTGTCAACTTGACCGGACGGACGTTCGACTTAAAAGAAAAGGCGAAGCGCGCGGTCGAGCTCGGTGCAAGCGCGTTATTGTTTAATGTGTTTGCTTACGGCCTTGATGTGCTGCAAAGTCTAGCCGAAGATCCAGATATTGCCGTGCCGCTAATGGCCCACCCGGCTGTTTCCGGGGCGATGACCGGCTCGCCTTATTACGGCTTCTCCAACAAAGTGCTGCTCGGCAAGCTGTTGCGCCTTGCTGGCGCTGACCTTGTCCTCTTCCCTTCTCCTTATGGCAGCGTCGCTTTGGAAAAGCAGGAAACGCAGGACATTGCGACAGCATTGACCACGCAAAGCCAGCTCAAGCCGGCTTTCCCGGTTCCATCGGCCGGGATTCATCCGGGGCTGACACCGCTTTTAATCAATGACTTCGGCCACGACGCGGTCATTAACGCCGGCGGCGGCATTCACGGCCATCCGGCCGGCGCTGATGCCGGGGCCCGTGCCTTTAGAGCGGCGATCGATGCTGTGCTCGCCGGACAGACTCTTGATGAAGCCGCCGGACAGCAACCCGAGCTGCGCACCGCGCTTGAGCTGTGGGGGCAGCGATGATGAGTTCAATTGACGGACGAAAGCCGATCATTTTCTGTGATTTTGACGGCACGATCACCACTAAGGACAATATTATCGCGATTATGAAAGAATTCGCCCCGCCCGGCTGGGAGCAAATTAAGGACGATATCCTCGCCCAGCGGATTTCGATACGCGAAGGAGTCGGCGCGCTGTTTTCTCTCATTCCGGTGGAACGAAAAGCGGAGATCATTGCCTTTGTGCAGCGGCAGGCGACGATACGCGAAGGCTTTCAGCAGCTGCTGGACTTTACGAAGGAGTACGGCTTCGACTTTAACGTCGTCAGCGGCGGAATTGACTTTTTCGTCGAACCGATGCTCGCTCCCTACAAGCTGACTGATAACCTTTATTGCAACGGCAGCGACTTCAGCGGCGAGACGATCGAGATTCTCTGGCCTCACGCCTGCGACGCTGACTGCACAAATGATTGCGGCTGCTGCAAGCCGTCGATTTTGCGGCAGTATTCCGCCGAGGATTATTATAGAATCGTTATCGGCGATTCAATTACCGACCTGGAGGCAGCCAAGCTCGCCGATGAAGTGTTCGCCTGTGATGACTTTCTGCTTGAGAAATGTCAGGAGCTTGGCCTCCGTCATACGGCTTTCTCGTCCTTCCATGAAGTGATAGCCGGGCTGAAAGCGAAAAAAGGAGTGAGCATCAATGAGTGAAGCAGTACAGGAAAAATGGAATGAGCTCGCTGACATTAAAGATGAACTGGCCGCCCGCGACTGGTTCCCGGGCACAAGCGGAAATTTGTCGATCAAGGTCAGCGACTCGCCGCTCTCTTTCCTTGTCACCGCAAGTGGCAAAGACAAACGAAAACGGACAGCCGAGGATTTTTTACTAGTCGGCGGCAACGGCCAACCGCTTGAGGAAACTCATCTCAAGCCATCAGCAGAAACGGTGCTTCATCAACAAATTTACGAAAAAACCGATGCCGGCTGCTCGCTTCATGTTCATACGATTGACAACAATGTCATCTCAGAGCTGTACGGCGAACAAGGTGAAATCACCTTCCGTCGTCAGGAGCTGATCAAAGCGTTTAACATTTGGGATGAGGATGGCGAGATCAACGTGCCGATTGTTGAAAATTACGCCGATCTCCCCCGCTTGGGAGACGCGGTCGCCGAACGGATTGCTCCAGGCATCTACGGAGTGCTCATTCGCAACCACGGTATCACCGCCTGGGGACGAAATGGCTTTGAAGCGAAAAAACATTTGGAAGCTTTTGAGTTTTTATTCAGCTATCATCTTAAGATGCTGGCTTTAAGAAAATAACCATATTGAAGGAGGAAAATCAAATGGCTGAAATTCAAATTCGTAACACAGGAGAAGTCATTCACGGAGAAGAAGAGGTGCGCAGCTTTTTAGCAAGTCAGGACGTTCTTTATGAGCACTGGGATACGAGCAAGCTGCCTGAGCGTTTGCAAGGGGTTTGCCATCTGACAGATGGCGATAAGGAAGAGGTGCTGGCGACATTTGACGAAGACATTCGTTCCCTTGCCGAACGCCGCGGCTATCAAAAATGGGATGTCATCTCGTTAAATAATGACACGCCCGACCTCGACAAGCTGTTGAAAAAGTTCGAGCAGGTCCACACTCATACCGAAGACGAAGTACGGGCGATTACAGCCGGATCAGGGACTTTTGTCATTAAAGGGGCAGAAACCGGCTATTTCGATGTCAACCTCACACCAGGAGACGTCATTTCCGTTCCGGTCAACATCCCGCACTTCTTCACCCTCTCGGAAGAGCGCCAGGTCGTCGCCGTCCGCTTGTTCATTGATCCGGAAGGCTGGGTTGCTCATCCTTTTGCTGATCCTGAGTTTGAGGGAAGTAAATAAGAAAACCGTACAGCGGCTTTTCTTAAAAGCGGTGTGCGGAGCCGTTACAATGCAACGCGCGAAGCCGTCGCTCTTCTTCAATTCAACCCGAAAACTATATACGTTAGTGGCTGGGCGAAAGGAAAAACATCCTTTTGTCCAGCCACTTTAGCTTCTAGGATACCGCTCTTCTCTCCGCCTTCCCTTTCCGCGAGAGAAATTGCGGATTGGAGGCTAGAATGACCCCGGTTAAAATCAGGATGCCGCCGATCAGCTGTGCTTTCGCCAGGCTTTCTCCGGTAAACAGCACGGCGAGCACCGTCGTGAACAGGACGATCATATGCAAATAGTTGGACGCTCTGCCCGGTCCGACCTGCATCACGCCCTCGTTCCAGCAAATAAAAGAGAGAAACCCCGGAAACAAGGCGAGATAGACGACTGTCAGCATAAGCGAAGGTGATAGCGACGTCAGCTCGAGCGGCTCATAGGTCCGCTCGAAAAGCGCGAACGGAATCAGACAAGCAATCGCAATATAGATTGTGATCAAAAAAGTCGCTTTTTTCGGCAGATCGACCCCGAACCGCTTCATCAGCACCGAATAAATCGACCAGCAGATCACCGCAGCGACAACGATCACATCACCCGGATTGATCCGCAGCGCAACAATCGCTTCCATGCTGCCGCCAGTTACCACGACAACGACGCCGGCAAGTGAGACGACAATCCCGACGAACTGCCAGGGGACAATCCTCTCCTTCAAAAACATGACCGATAGTACGACAATCAGCAACGGTGAGAGCGAATTCACGAGCGATGCGTTAATCGATGTCGTATATTGTATCGCAATATATAATAGCGTATTAAAGCCGCCGACGCCGGTAATCGCCAGCAGAATCAGTACCTTCCAATTTGCCTTAAGGATCGCTTTATTCGCCTTCACCTCATTGATAACGAATGGCAAAAAGACAATACTGACAATCAGCCACCTTATTACAGAAAGCTGAATTGGCGGGATTTCCTCGATCACCATCCGGCTAAATGCAAAATTCGTTCCCCAAAAAAAAGTAGCCAGCACAAGCAGCAGATAGGGGGACTGCTTCAGTTTGTTGAATACGGCCTGCAATCATTTCGCCTTCTTTCTCTAGTCTAGTAGGTCAACTCCATCATACCATATTCTGTCTGCCGCGCGTGCTCGATTGCCGGAGGCTATCCTCGTCCTCCTTCTATTATGATCGATTTCATTCTGTCTGTCGCGTACGCTCCCGGGTTGACCGCATTGGCGTCAAGCCAGTAGGAAATGCGAAAAGAAGAGCCATCCTCAAGGTGAAGCCGCAAAAAAACCGGATTGCTATATGCAATGTCAGAATAGATTCCATCAAAGCCAACATAAGCCAGAGAAAGAAAATCCTCGATAAATGCGATTGTTTCTTCCTCACTGTAATCGTACATATGGCTACCATCATTGCCGCTTTCCCGACTAAGCTTCGTCACTTTTCCTTCGATGTCGTACAGCTCCTTTATGGTCTCGGCCGCTTCATTTCTATGTACTTGAAAAAGTCGTCCCCCGGCGATCAGCCGGAAATCAGGCCGGTAGCCGACGCTTTCAAAAATCTCAGTTCCTTCCGGCAGAAAAGCAGCATCGCCATTTTCGATTTGATGATCGGCGCAGGCCTGGTCAGCAAGTTGAAAGGATACTTCACCAAGCTTTTCTCCTTTTTGACGCTGCCCCCCCTCCTTTCCCAATCCAATATATTCGATATCGTTATACATCAACACATCGGCCCATTCATTGATCTCATTCGGGCAGGTTTCCAGTTTTTGCACCTGAGACGAGCAGCCGCCCACCACCAATAAAAGCAGAATCATACCCTTTTTCATCTCGATCCCCCCTTTATGTGATGAGACGCCCGTTCGTCGGTTAACGTTTCTTCTTCGTGATTAAAATCTTCCAGAGCGGACGATCGCCCAAATGATCCAGAGAAAGAGAAACGAGGCGATCCCAAGCCCGATTTCGAGCGAAGGCAGGCGCGACAGAATCGTCTGCTCCGCCGTGAGCGAACCTCCGACAATCACCGCCGCCATAATGATGCTGAACGATAAAAGCACGATCGAAAACGAAAGCTTATTCGTAATCTGATCAATTTTATGGTTCAGCTGATCGAGCTCGGAAATCGACATTTTCATTTCCAGTTCATTGCGCCGCGCGGCACGGATCACGTGTTGCAGCTCCTTCGGCAAGTAGCGCAACGTCCTGAGTAAATCAATTGTCTCTTCCTGCATCTGCTTTGCGGCGCGGATCGGATCATAACGCTCTCTGACCAGATCGTGGCCAAACGGCTCGATAATATCAATAATGCGAAGCTGCGGCGCCAACGTTGCCAGCAGGCGCTCAATGGAAAGGATTGATTTCAGCAGCACCGTTAAGGACGATGGGACGAGACAGCGATGCTTGTGGGCAATATCGAAGATTTCCTGCAAGGCGTTTGCCAGGCTGATCTCGCTTATTTCCATCATCGCATATTTGATCCGCAGCTGCTCGAGGTCCTCCCAAATCAGCTCCTGGTCACTGTCCTCCCGTAAAATTTCCATCCCGATCAGGGCGCGGTGCACTTTGTTTGTATCGCGCTTGTAAAGGCCGATCAACAGCAGTGCCAGCTCCTGCCGCATCCGACGCGAAAGCCGGCCGACCATGCCAAAGTCAATCAAGACGACCTTGTTCGCTTTCGTGACAAATACATTCCCTGGATGAGGATCCCCGTGAAAAAAGCCGTGGACAAACATTTGCTCAAACATCCCTTTGGCGAATTGTTCGGCTATCCGTTTAGGCTGATAGCCGGCTGCTTTTGTCGCCTCTGTTACTTTCACTCCATCAATAAACGACTGCGTCAGCACCTTTTTCGTAGAATAATCACTGTAGATCCGCGGTGCTGAAATATAACCGCTTTCCATGCTCTGCTTGCGAATCCGCTCGGTATTATCGGCCTCAATCACGAAATTAAGCTCCTGGCGCAGCACTTTCGCAAATTCGTCAAACAGCTCGACAAGCTGAAACTGCGCGACCCAGCTGAGGCGGTCCTCGGCCATCACGAGCAAATCAGCGATAATTTCAAGATCCGTTTCGATCAGGCGCTCAATCATTGGCCGGCGCACTTTGACGACGACCTCCTCCCCACTTATCAGCGTCGCCCGATGCACCTGTCCAATCGACGCCGCGGCAAGTGGCTGTTCATCGAAAGAGGCAAAGCAAGCCGGCAATGATGCTTGCAGTTCGGCTTCAATAATGCCCTTCACCTCCTGAAAAGGAAAGCTTGGCACATGATCCTGCAGCGTTTCCAGTTCACTAATAATCATCGGCGGAAATAAGTCAGATCGCGTACTCGCCACCTGTCCGAGTTTAACAAAAGTCGGCCCCAGTTCTTCCAGCAAAAGGCGGATTCGTTTCGCCATCGAAGCGTCGCTCTCCGGTTTCCTGCCAGACTTCCTCCTCACCTGGTCCATCAGGCCCAAATCACGGACAATATGGCCGAAGCCGTAATGAAACAAGGCCGTAGCTATCTCCTGATACCTTGACAAATGGCGCATTTTTCGTCTTAACATCTCTTCGTCCTTCCTTTTGACCGTTATCCTCTTCTATAACCATACCAAATTATCAGGCTGATCAAACACCCTGTTTTTTCTCACTGTGCTCATTACCTATTTTTCTCAGGCAGGTCCGGCGTGATGCGAATTCCCCCTGTTTTTCAACCATAGCAAAAAAGCAGTACAGCCTGCTAAAGACTATACTGCCAAGTTGACTCGTTAAGCGAGATCGACATTATGGTAAACCTGCTTGACGTCCTCCAAATCTTCAAGAACATCAATCATTCTTTCAAATTGGGCCTGCGCATCAGCATCAAGGGTCACATCATTTTGCGCAAGCATCGTCAATTCCGCGACCGTAAAATCAGTAATGCCGGCCTGCCTGCATGCCTCCTGCACGGCATGGAACTGAGCGGGATCCGCATAAATAATAACCGAATCATCTTCTTCAAATAGATCACGAACATCGACATCGGCTTCCATCAGCAATTCCAGCATCTCTTCCTCCGTCTTCCCTTCAATGCCAAACACGGCAGTCGCATCGAACATATAGCTGACCGAGCCACTCACACCCATATTGCCGCCGTTTTTACTGAACGCCGCCCGAACCTCTGCCGCCGTTCGATTGACATTATTCGTCAGCGCATCGACGATCACCATTGAGCCGTTCGGGCCGAAGCCTTCATAGCGCAGCTCATCGTAGTTCTCCTCTGAGCCGCCTTTTGCCTTCTCCAACGCGCGTTCAATGATCGCCTTTGGCACATTATACGTTTTGGCGCGCTCCAGCACGACCTTTAACGCCTGATTCGACTCCGGATCCGGCTCGCCCTGCTTGGCGGCGACATAAATTTCACGGCCGAACTTCGCATAAATCCGGCTCGTATTCGCATCCTTTGATGCCTTCTTTTCCTTGATATTATTCCATTTACGACCCATTGCTTAACACTCACTTTCACTTCAAGTAAATAGCGTTTCGTCATTCTTTTTTATTATACCTTACTTAGCAGAAAAAAACGAGATTGCAAGGGTCGTCGGAGATGGTTGGCGCTAGAGCTGTCCGTTCTTGACTGAGCCACCTCCCCCACTTTGGAAATCCGGCAAAAAAAAATAGACAAGTTTCCCTTCATTCCTTGCATATGTATAGAGCAGGGCTTGTTTAAGAAAGGAGAATGAAAGATGGTAATTCGTTTACGCAAAAGCTGGCTGCTGCTTGCGCTCGCGGTCGTCGTCTCAAGTGTGTTATGGTACGTGCTGCAGGACCGTTCTTCAGTTGAAACCGCAGGACGGGCTGGTGAAATCTTTGAGCTCCATATGGTGACAAGTGAAATTAAGTCAACGACAGAGGACGGACATGAGCTCGAGGCGTACCGCTGGGACCCTGGCACATTGTATATTCCAAAAGACAAGGACATCACCTTGCGCATTTACGGGGTGAATGGGATGGAGCATCCTTTTTATGTGGAAGGAACCGACATAAAAGGAACGGTCAAAAAAGGAGAAGAAACGCTGATTAATTTGCATTTTTCAGAGCCTGGCGTCTACCGCCTTATTTGCACCGCTCACAGCAATATCGAAAATAACGGACCAATGATCGCCTATCTGATCGTCGAGTAAGGCGACTACGTTTATGAAGGAGCGCCACCGGGAAAGGTGACAGAAACGGAACAGAAAAGGAGGCGATCAGATGAAGCAATTTAGCGTGGCCCCAAATGCCGATGCATCGCGCTGGCTCGTCAAGCTGGAGGATGTCGCTCCTGAAGACAGCTTCACCTCAAAGGATGAAGCGATACGGGCAGCGGAGGAGCTGGCGCGGGAAAATCAGCCGAGCCGGGTTCTGATTCTTGATCAGCAGCATCAAATCATTGAAGAAAGACAGTATTAGACGTATGGGAGTTGCCGGCACATCAAAATGGCGAAGCTGCTGAAAAGGGAAATCATCCTTTTTCAGCAGCTTTTTCGTTATGACATTTTTCGGCGGCTCTCTTTTTTTACAAAAAAGCGGCCCTCTTCCTCGTCAGACGCATAGAATAGCGGAAAGATGCGTAAGGAGAGATGGAAGCATGAAGAGCAATTTCCCGGTATTTACTACCGAATCTAACGAACAGCGTGAATCGTTTGTTTTTTCGTATGCGGAAGGGGATGTGAATGGAGACTTTATCGTCGACTATGTTTATTTAATCGGGCAGCGGTCCGACGACAGTCCGTACAGCACGTCTGTCACGCTCGTGATTCAGGACGGAAGGACGAATCAATTTCACAGCGTCGCCCTTTCGACCGATCAAGGCTACGAGCCGCGCCTGTTCCTTGCCCCGTTTTCACGGGCGAATGTCGATGATATTTTGATCAGCATGGATTCAGGCGGAAGCGGCGGCTACGGCTATTATTATCTCTATTCGTTTTACGAGAATGAGCCTGTGCTTTTATTTGACTATGACGCTTTTGACCGGTTATATGACTATGAGGTGATCTACAAAAACGACTACCGAATCGAGGTGACAAACAAGACGCTGCATCTTTCCTTCGTCATCGACATTAGCAACCGTGCCCGTGACTACCTGGCAGATCTTTATCATCCGGACGGCACATTAAAGACCCCTCTGGAGGGGTCTGTTTCCGGGTTGAACCAGCTCTATCCGATTGACTTCGACGGAGACGGCGTCTATGAGCTGTATGCGCTGCAGCGCATTATCGGCCAGTATAATGCCGATGGTCTCGGGCTTGTCCAAACGCCGCTTAGTTGGGACGGCACAGCGTTTACACCGGCGTTCGGCAATCAATACGTCGCCGTCCTCGGCGTGAACCAATAGACGTTACAAATTTTCAAGAAAGACACGAATGACATCCGTACCGCCGACGACCGTGCCAAGCGTGCTGCCAATGTTCGTAAAAATAATAATCAGCAAAATGCGCGTCACTTTATTTTGCCAGAAGCCTTTGACAGAAACGACATCATCGGCAAGGCTCTCCAGATCACCGACATTCGGCCGGCGGAAATAAGCTTGTACAAATCCGGCAAACCAGCCCGCGGCAATTAACGGATTGAGCGAGCTGATCGGCGCGACGACAAAGGCGGTCAAAATCGTTAACGGATGACCAAAGGCAATCGCCGCTCCAAGGGCGGCAAATGATCCGTTCCACAGTATCCAGCTAATCGTCTGCTGGAGTCCAGCTGATGGGTTGGCGATGAACGTGTAGGCGATAACGGCCAGAATCATAATCGGAATCGCCCAGCCAATGATCTTCGGCAGCTTCGATTTTGGAGGAAGTTTCGTTAACGCCTGTAAATCCTGTTCTTTTTTGATTTCCTCCGTAATTCCCGGCACGTGGGCCGCGCCAAGCACCGCCACGACCTTTTTGCCTGGTGCTTCTTTGATCTTCTGCGCCAAATATTGATCTCGCTCGTCAATGAGCGGAACCTTTAAACGCGGAAAGGAAGCAGAAAAATCCTGAAGCGTGGCGTTAAGCATATCCTGAGATTTCATTTTCTCCAGCTCTTCTTCCGAGATCGTTTCATTTGTAAAAATGCTGCCAATCATCTGCGTCAACAGCTTCGCCTTGCCCCAAAAGCCGACGTTGCGCCAAATGCGGGCAAAGGTGATTTGTATGTTGCGATCAGCCAGAACAAGTTCGGCGCCTACTTCTTTGGCCGACTCGATTCCCTGGATCATTTCCTGCCCCGGCTGAATGCCGAATTGCTTGGCGATCCGCTTTTGAAAGGAAGAGATGACGAGATTCATTAATAGAAACGTTGTTTTCTTCGCCTTCATAATTTTAAAAATGTCCATTTCCTTCCAGCGATCCTGGTTTTGGATCGTTTCAAACCGCTGCTGATCCAGCTCGACACAAACAGCGTCCGGACGCTCTGTTTCAATTACTTCTTTGACCTGCTCCGCGCTTTTTTTTGAGACGTGAGCCGTTCCAACTAGAATAAATTCCTTGCCATCTTGAGATATTCTCGTAATCGTTTCCTCTGACATCGTTGACCTTCCTTCTCCAGACGTTTTCCCAGTAAGTATACCAATAATGGAGCTGAAAACATAGCGTTCTGTCAAAAGGAAGGTCCTCTAAAGCGAAACGCTCGGCACTGTTCGCTTTCTCTGAAAGCCTCTTTTGCCATTCTCGCAAACTGTCAGCTTAAAATCCTCTTAAAAATATCCTTCCCGGCATAGTGCGCAGCAGCTCCAAGCTCCTCTTCAATCCGCAGCACTTCATTCCATTTCACCGTTCTTTCAGATCGCGCGACCGAACCAACCTTTAGCTGACCGGCATTTGTCGCAATTGCCAAATGAACGATTGTTGCATCCTCCGTCTCCCCTGAACGGGCAGAAATAACGGGCAAGTACCCGGCGCTTTTCGTCGACTCAATCGCATCCAACGTTTCCGTAATTGTGCCGATTTGATTCATTTTAATCAGAACCGAATTATAGACACCTTGCCGGACTCCTTTTTGAATGCGGGGAACTGATGTCGTGAACAGATCATCACCGATCAGCTGCAGCCGCTTACCGATTCTTTCCGTCAGCTTGCGTGAGCCTTCCCAGTCTGTTTCCGCCATCCCGTCCTCAATCGAGATAATCGGATAGCGATCAGCCAAATCACACAGATAATCAATAAACTCATCACGCGTAAAGGAACGATTCTCTAAAGCAAGACGGTAGCTGCCATCCTCCTCGTAAAACTCACTCGAGGCGATATCGAGCGCAATCGCCACCTCTTTGCCCGGCTGATAGCCCGCTTCTTCAATTCCTTCCACTAGTAGCTGCAAGCCTTCTTCATTCGTGCTGAAGCCCGTCGGCCAAAAGCCGCCTTCGTCGGCCGTCGCTAAAGGCTTCCCATGTCTTTCGAAGACTTTTTTCGTTGCCTGATACACATTGACGACCATTTCATAGCCCTGTGAAAAGCTCGTTGAGCCGACCGGAATGACGAGATAATCCTGGAGGTCGGTTGTCGCTCTCGCATGGGCGCCGCCGCCGATAATTTGAATCATCGGCAGCGGCAGCTGCTTCGCATTCGCTCCGCCTAAATAGCGGTATAACGGGACGTTGCTTCCGCGCGCTGCGGCCCAGGCGACCGCCATCGAAACGGCAAGTATGCTGTTCGCTCCGAGCCGTGACTTATTTTCCGTTCCATCGAGCTGGCACAACAATTGATCAATCGCCACCTGGTCGGTCGCATCTAAACCGAGCAAAGCAGGAGCGATAATCGACTCGACATGCCCGATCGCCTGATAGACCGCCTTCCCCTGAAATGAGCCAGCGTCTCCGTCGCGCAGCTCCAGTGCTTCGAATTTTCCGGTTGACGCGCCTGACGGAACCGTCCCCCGTCCCCAGCCTCCTCCGGCTAAATGGACATCAACCTCGACTGTCGGAACAGAGCGGGAATCAAAAACCTGGCGTGCTTTTATTTCAGTAATCGCAAATGGATTCATAAGAGCCTCCTCGTTTTTTTAACATGACGTGCTGAACATCGCGAAACGTGACAGCGGAGCTGATGATCTCGTAGCTGAGCTCACGAATTAGTGCTTTATCTTCAGCTGCCGTGATATACTCGGCAGGTGATTTGCCGTCGACTCTGGCGAGAAACAAAAAGGCGAGCAATCTGACCGTCTCGCGCTCCAGCTGCTGCCGGTCGATAAAGTCGATATGCTTGAAATAGCTGGCGATAAAGCATTGCATCAGATGCAAATAGGCCGGCGCCCATTTCTTTTCGTTGATCGACTTCAACAGAAAATGCGTCGTCACAAAGGCGAGGTCAAATGCTGGATGACCGATGTGAGCGACCTCATAATCAAGAAGATACAACCGTTTTTTCGTAACGAGAATATTCTTCGGGCTGAAGTCGCCATGGACAAGCGTCAGCCGCTGCTCAAGCAGGAGAGCAATCGTCTCGTCAATCATCGCTTGTAAGGACGGATGCTTTTCTTTGACCGTCTCCAGGTAGGGAGAAATCCGCAGCTCTTTAAAAATCTGCTGATTGGCAAACCGCTCATGGAAACGCTTACTTTTTGCCGCATGCTGATGGACAGTGGCGAGCGCAATTGCAATTTGCTCTGTTACTTGAAAATCAAGCCGCCCTGCTAATAATTGCTGCTTCCACACCTCTGCCTCAAGCGGGGCCGCCTCCATCACATAAAGATACTGCTCGTCGTCACTATGGACAAAATCAGGCACCGCTTCGGGAATCAGCTCGTTAAGCGCAATCAGACAGTCTTTTTCAATCAAAATGCGGCGAATATCGGAAAACCAGTCATCCTTCACGTTGAGCTTTGACAATGCCTGCTTAACAACGAAGCTTCTTTTCTTTCGCTCGACCCTGACGACCTTGCAGGAAACACCACCCGTTAACGAAGTGTACTGAACATGTTCTCCCGTTTGAATCAAATGGCGATCCAGCAAATAGCTATGCAGGCTCTCCTTATTATTAATATCAATCATCTTGCTCCCCCTTTATCCCCGTCCGGACGAAAATAGCACTACCTGTTCCACCGTCTGCTTGCCAGCTTGAATATGCGTCGTCAGACAGTCAATCGCCTGCCGGCTCTCTCCGCGCTGCAGATGAGCAAGAATCTCCTGATGCATGCCGATTTGTTTTTGCGTATCATAGCGCTCCGCAATTAGCTCCAGCAGCGTATACAAGCAGGGCGACAACGTTTCCCACAGCTTGCATAATGCCCGGTTCTGACTGCTTTCCACGAGCCGGCGGTGAAAATAAAGATCCAGCCAAATATACGGCTCACGCTCAGCGGCGGCGACGGATTCCATCGCCTTTACGATCTCGGTCATTTCATGATAAGCCCGGCTGTCACCTGCTTCCACGCTTTCCTGGATCGCCAGTGTTTCTAAATACGTTCTTATCCTGCACCAGTCCGCGAAGCTTTTGTCTGAAAAACCGACGACATAAGGTCTGCCATTGCCCGGAATCTCAATCAACCCTTCGATATGTAGCTGTTTAATCGCATCGCGGACAGGTCCCCTGCTTAAGCCGAGCTCCTCCGAGACCAATTTTTCATTCAAGTGCTCGCGAAAAGCCCATTTCCCGGTGAGTATGCCTTTTCGAATGTAATTCGCGACTTTAACATGTGTCGCTTGCTTGATCTGCTCAGCAAAAAGAAGCTCCGTCACGACTGCCTCCTCCCTCGCTAAAATGTTAACAATTAATAATTAACTTATTACTTTTACTATATAATGAATGGTCAGACTTTTCAATCGTTTTTTCAACAAACAAAAAGCAACCTCAGAGAAAGCCTCATAAGGTTGCGATGGTGGAGTGTATGAATACGTTTCTGAATGTGACTGTTCAGCAGAGCTAGTCGGCACTATCAGCCTTGCCAGGGAGATTTATGGTTCCCGCCTGTTCCAGACTTCCTCGTTAATCAGGGTTGGCGGCTTTTGTCCTTGTAATCCCTTTCGCAAATTGTCTGCGGCCAGCTTCGACATCTGATATTCACATTCGATCGTCGACGAGCCGATATGCGGCAATGTCACTACATTTGAAAGCGACAAGAGCGGATTGTCGGGCCGGGTCGGCTCTTCGGTGAAAACATCCATTCCGGCCGCGCGAATCTCTCCTTGTACAAGTGCCTCATAAAGCGCTTCTTCATCGATATTTTGTCCGCGTGAGCCATTAATAAAAATCGCTGTTCGCTTCATCCGCTGAAATTCCGCTTTTCCAATCAAATGCTTCGTAGCCTTGGAAGCGGGAACCATGAGACAGACATAGTCAGAACGTTCAAGCAGTTCATCAAGTTCGCAATAGGTCGCCTGGAACCGTTCCTCCGCTTCAGTCCGGCGCGAACGATTATGATATAAAATCTTCATATCAAATCCGAGGTGAGCCCGCTTGGCGATCGCCGTGCCGATATTGCCCATGCCGATAATCCCTAATGTTTTATGATGAACATCGATCCCGTATTGCTCCGGCTGCAAGGAAACTGTCCATTGCCCGGCTTTCACATAGTGATCGAGCTCAGGAATACGTCTGGCAGTGGCCAACAGCAGGCCGAACATCGCATCGGCTGTCGTATCATCAAGAATATTCGGCGTATTGGTCGCCATAATCTGGCGCTTTGTCAGCTCTTCTAAATCAAGATTGTCATAGCCGACAGAGACGTTGGAAACGATTTTCACATTCGGAGCGAGCTCGAGCAGCTCCTTCGTCACCTTAAGGGCAAGGCCGATAATGCCGTCCGCTTCTTTTAAAGCCTGATCAAAGCGCGGATCTCCGACATACTCATGGTTTTGAAATGATGTCACGTCAAATTCCTTTTCCAGCTCAGCCAGCACACGCTCATCGACTCTCATATAGGAAAGAACCTTTTGCTTCATTCTGATCCCTCTTTCCGAAAAAATATGATATTCCTTTTACGATAACACGGGAACGCGTACAGCGGCTATCGCTTTTTCCTACTAAATGTGGAACCATTCAGGCAGTCAGCTATGGTAAACTGACTGTAGGCACGAAACATTTGAAAGAGGGAAGCATATGTCGAAAAGCTTTGAAATCACAAACGTCGCCGTAGCTCCGCCTAAACAACTCGTTTACGGGCAAGACAAAGAACTGTATACTGGGATCGCAAAACAATTTGTGTCAGAGGTTTTTTTAACAAAAGACGGCTTCAACGGAGATGATGTCGCTGATAAAAAGCATCATGGCGGCCGCGACCGGGCGGTCTGTCTTTACCCGGCGGAACATTATGCAAAGTGGAATGAGGAATTCTCCACTTCGCTTCCGGCTTCCGCCTTTGGAGAAAATATTACCGTTAAAAACCGGCTTGAACGCGATGTGTATATCGGCGATATTTATCAGCTTGGGGAAGCGGTCATTCAAGTGACGCAGGGAAGAGAGCCATGCCATACAATCGAAAAGCACACCGCCGTGCGCGGGTTGCTCAAACGGCTCGTGCAAACCGGCTACACCGGCTATCTTTGCCGTGTATTGGAAGAAGGAACCGTCCGCGCCGACTCAGATTTGAAGCTGCTTGAAGAAAACGCTCATCGTGTCTCGGTGCTTGAAGCGAACGAAGTCTATTTGCAGCGCAACGTTCCCCGTGACGCGCTCGAACGTCTTCTGACGGTGCCTGAACTGGCAGAGCATTGGCGGAACAAGCTCCAGCAGCGTATATAGTTTCAGCTGTTAAACGGATTTTTGTGGAATGTGAGGGGGATGAGTCATTTAGAAAGGGTTGAGCGACAGCCTGTCGACAACCCTTTTTATAATGTATCGAGAGTAGAGCGTTTTGCTGGAAAAGGAACATCAGTCTGTGGAAAGGTGAGGGGCGCTGTCAGCTTTTTCATTGTTTCGGCTTCAGCCATACTGGAAATTTGCTGCACGTTTGAAATCGGCTCCACGCCTCCAAAGCGAAAGCCTGCATTTGTTGGTTCCGATGCGTAGCTGTTTTCCGCTGCTGGCATTGGCTGTTCTCCATCAGCGATAACATGGCCGACGAGCATGGCCGTTTCTTCCACCGTAAGCTCCCTTACTTCCTTGCCTAGATAAGTGTCGGCAGCTGTTAAAATACACCACACTTCTGAACCACTTTGAATGCTTTTTAAGTATTGGTCGAGAAGCTCCCGCTTGCTCGCTTCGCTTTCTGTATATAAAAATAAGTAATCTTCAACCAGAAAGTTTTTTTGACTATGCATCATATTTTCAGTCGCCGCCTGTAAATATGTTTCGATTCCTTCCTGGTATCCGTCTGCTGTAACAGGGAAAAAGGCCGAGGGATCATCCTGATGACTTGTCTGCGCCTCCGTTATTTTATGAATCGTAGAAGATGAATAATACAGCACAGCATCCTCATCTTTTTCCTTCTTTTCATCAAAGCCGTAAATCGTCGATCCATTCATCGCAATTCCAAGAGCGGCAAACAATGTGAGAAAAAGGCCTGTTTTTTTACCGTAGCCCACTGCTGATCTGCTTCGCAATCTCATCTATCTACCCTCCCTTGTATCATGTTACGCTTACATCGATACCCTTATTAAACCACATTTAAACCATTATTTTAGAGAATATCCCAAAAAAATTGATTGGCAAGTTTGGAATATTCTTCTCTCGTTCGTCTCCGTCCCTTTTAAAGCTCTCCCCGTACTCTTCGGTCTCCACCCGGTGTTTCCCTTCTTTTTTCATTCTTATTGCTATGCTGACTCCGCTCAGAATATCCCGTCCACATCCTAAAATGACCCCTGCGAACCGTTTTATCCGGCTGACTACATGACTTAGGGGCCGAGACAAAAAGTTGTCCCAGCCCCGTTAATCACTTATTGAAACTGCTTAAAGAGTAACGTCACATTATGGCCGCCAAAGCCAAATGAATTCGAGATGGCGACAGTGACTGACTGATTGATCGTTTCGTTTGGCACATAATTCAAATCAAGCTCGGGGTCTCGTGTCTGATAATGAATCGTTGGTGGAATGATCCCATCCCTGATCGTCAATACGGAAAAAATCGCTTCCAGGGCGCCGGCTGCTCCGAGCAGATGCCCGGTCATCGATTTGGTCGAGCTGACGGCAAGCTTGTAAGCATGATCTTGAAACACTTCCTTGATCGCCATCGTTTCATAAAGATCATTATAATAAGTGGATGTTCCGTGCGCATTAACGTACTGAACCTCTTCAGGCTGAAGGCCGGCATCGGCGAACGCTTTTCGTATGGCGCGCTGACCGCCTTCCCCGGCCGGGGCAGGGGTCGTAATATGATAGGCGTCACCGGTCGCCCCATAGCCGCCGAGTTCAGCGTAAATGCTCGCTCCTCTTGCCTTGGCATGCTCCAGTTCCTCAAGGATGAGCACACCCGCCCCCTCGGCGATGACAAAGCCATCCCGCTCTTTATCGAACGGCCGGCTGGCCTGCTCTGGATCAGGGTTCGTCGAGAGCGCTGTCATGTTTGAAAAACCGGCTATCGTCATTTCGGTGATCGCCGCCTCAGTTCCCCCTGTGATCATCATATCCGCTTCGCCATTTTGTATCGCCCGGTACGCATCGCCAATCGAGTTGGCTCCTGAGGCGCAGGCCGTGACCGAGCAATTATTAATGCCCTTCGCTCCGACTTCAATCGAAACGCGTCCCGAGGCCATATCAGGAATTAGCATCGGAATGATGAATGGACTTACCCGTTTCGGTCCTTTGCTTAAATAGCGCTTATGCTGTTCTTCAAACGCATCAAGCCCGCCAATCCCTGAACCGATCCAAACGCCGATCCGCTCCGGCGAGACATTATTCCCGATTTGAACGCGCGCATCCTCCAATGCCATTTTACTGGCGGCGATCGCGAATTGCGTGAAGCGTCCCATTCGTCTTGCTTCCTTGCTGTCGATAAACTGCTCGGGTTGAAAATCCTTCACTTCTCCTGCCACTTTCACCTGGAAATGTTCCGTATCAATTCGCGTTATTGGCGCGACACCGGATTTTCCGTTTTTGATCTGTTCCCATGTTGTAGCCGCATCATGTCCGAGTGGACTGACGGCGCCTATTCCTGTTACAACTACTCGTTTTTTCATCGTTATGCTCCTTTCGTTCATTTCCCCCATTTTAAACAGACGGCTCCCCACGTAAGTCCTCCGCCAAACCCTACCATGACGACAATATCTTCATCCTTAATCTTGCCAGCCTGCAGCTCTGCGAACAAAGCGAGCGGAATCGAAGCTGCCGATGTATTGCCGTGCCATTTCACGGTCGCTGCCACCTTGTCCGGCGCGAGGCTCAGCCGCTCTCTTGCCGCCTCAATAATGCGGAGATTCGCCTGATGCGGCACGAGAAAATCAACATCCTCATTCGTCAGTCCAGCGCGCCTTACGACCTCAAGGCTCGATTCAGGCATTTGCCTTACTGCGAACTTGAACACTTCCCTGCCTTTCATTTCGACATAGCCGCTTTCCGAAGACACGAGCAAATGCTCCGCCCCTCGGCCGTCAGCGCCAAGCTCAAATGATAAAATCCCTTTGCCCGCCGACACTTCACTTAAAATCACAGCCCCGGCCCCGTCTCCAAATAAGACACACGTATTGCGGTCCGTCCAGTCGACAATTTTAGAAAATTTTTCACTTCCGATAATAAGAACGTGCTCATATGTATTCGTTTCGATAAACTGCTTGCCCGTCACAAGGGCATAAATAAAGCCCGAGCATGCTGCGCTGACATCCATTGCCGGCACATCCTCAATCCCGAGTGCCTGCTGCACGAGACAAGCAACGGACGGAACAGCATGATCAGGTGTCGCTGTAGCAACAATAATGAAATCAATCTCCTTAGCCGCCAGCCCGGCATCATTAAGCGCCTGTTTTGCCGCTGAAATCGCCATGTCGGATGTATCGGTTTCCCTGTTCGCCACCCTTCTTTCCCTTATTCCTGTCCGCGTTTGAATCCATTTATCACTCGTTTCAACCATTTCTTCCAAATCTTTATTCGTTACCACTTCTTCCGGTAGATAAACGCCTACCCCCGTAATCCCAACAGCCTTCATGTAACCACCCTACTTTGCCTATCGTATGTTAACATTATAAAGCACAACAGGATAAAAAGGTAAAAGAAAAAAGCTTGAGACAAAACTAGATTTGGACCTACTGGCAATGGCTTCACACGCCACAAGCCCGTTGTGAGAAACCCACTCACAACGGGCTTTAAAAGATCGTGGCGGTTCCGCTCATTGCTTAGAGAGGCTGGGGAAAAAGGTCAAAAAACAACCTTTTTCCCAGCCTCCCAAAACATGAACGAGGTTTCCTCCTCGTTTCACTATCCAATCCCTACCTCTTTTTCCAATATCAACGCTGCATCCGGGACAAAACCACATTGGTTGCCCCAGCCTCACAAGCCGAGACCTTTCATGCTTCATTACGCCAAAACAGGCGTAGCGAGCCGTACGTCTTCCTGCTCGTGGCTAAGGTCATAGGTCAGGCAAACCGGCTTATTTGTCCGGGGATCGGTGACGATTTCCGCATCAATTTGAAATACCTTTCTCAGCACATCAGAAGTCATCACTTCATTGGCTGTCCCTTCTTTAATGACCGTTCCTTTGTTTAAGGCAATCATATAATGAGCGAAGCGGGCCGCATGGTTCAAATCATGAATGACCATCACGATCGTCCGCCCTTCAATTTTGTTCAGACGTTCCAGCAATTGAAGAACCTCCAGCTGGTGGGCCAAATCAAGATATGTCGTCGGCTCATCAAGCAGCAGCAAATCGGTCTCCTGAGCGAGCGCCATCGCAATCCATACGCGCTGACGCTGCCCCCCTGACAAGGCATCGATCGTCCGGTCGGCAAATTCGTTCATTCCCGTTACGTCAATTGCCCATTCGATCACGCGTCTGTCTTCTGCCTTCAGCTTACCGAACCCTTTCTGATGAGGAAAGCGGCCGTATGACACTAGCTCGTAAACCGTAAGTCCATTCGGTGCTTCCGGGGTTTGCGGGAGGATCGCCATCTTCTGCGCCAGCTCCTTCGTCGGCGTCTGGTGGATCGCTTTCCCGTCAAGATAAACAGCCCCATCCTTTGCCTTCAGCAAACGGGACATCGTTTTTAAGATCGTCGACTTCCCGCAGCCATTCGGCCCAATAATCGTCGTGACCTGGCCTTCCGGTATTGTAATATTCAGCTGTTTGACGATCTCAATCTCTCCATATGAAATGCCCAGATCCTTCGTTTCTAGCTTTCCCATCTGTGCTGATCCTCCTTATGCATCATTCGTTTTCATTAATAAGTAAATAAAATACGGCGCCCCAAGAATCGCAACGACAATCCCAACCGGAACTTCCGAAGGGGCAAGCAAATTGCGCCCGAGCGTATCAGCCACGAGCAGCAGCAAGGCTCCCAGTAAGGCAGATGTCGGAATGAGCCATTGATGCTTTGGACCGACAAGCCTCCTCGCCAAATGAGGAGCGACTAAGCCGAGAAAAGCAATACCGCCGCCGACGGCGACGCACGCCCCGGCCAGTGCCACGGCAATAAACAGCAGGAGCCTTCTTTCCTTTTCCACCTTTGCGCCAAGTCCGGTAGCAAGCGTATCACCAAGCTGCAGCACGTTTAAATAGCGCGCTTTGTAAAAGGTGAGTGGAATCAAAATCGCGATCCACGGCAGCAGTGCCAGCACATAGCGCCAATCCGTCCCCCAAATCTGACCGGCAAGCCAGATCGTCGCTCTCATAAAGTCGTTCGGATTCATCTTCAGCTGAAAATAAATCAGCAGCGCGGAAAAAGCGGCATTAATCCCGATCCCGACAAGAATCAGACGGATCGGTGTTACGCCATCCTTCCAAGCAATCACATAAATGAGGAAGGCGGCAAGCGCAGCTCCAGCAAGCGCAAACAACGGCATGATAAAAATAGACAGCGTGCCAAGACCGCCCATATCTCCTTCGAAGAAAAAGATAAACATCACGACAGCAAAGCCGGCACCGGTATTAATTCCTAAAATACCCGGATCGGCAAGACCATTCTGTGACACGCCTTGCAAAATCGCTCCTGACACAGCCAGCCCCGCACCAATTAAAAGAGCAATCACCATCCGCGGCAGCCGGAATTCAAACAGAACAAGAGCCTGCTGCTCCGTCCCTGCCCCGAGCAATGTCCGAAACACTTCGCCAGGCGAAATCCGGATCACCCCTAGATTTAGACTAATGATAAAAACAAGCATGATGCTGATGACAATCGCCCCGACTGTGATCAACGCTTTTTTATTCGCCGTTCCTTTCACTACAATCCCCTCCTTCCACTACGAGCAAGGTAAAGGAAAAAAGGAACGCCGATAAGGGCAGTAATCACGCCTACAGGTGTTTCATAGGGAGGATTGAGCATTCTTGCACCGATATCGGCAAGGACAAGCAGCAAGCCCCCAAGCACCGCGGAGCACGGAATAATATAACGATAATCAACCCCCACTAAAAAACGGGTCAAATGAGGGATGATAAGTCCGACAAAACCAATCGCTCCTCCGACCGAAACAGCTGCTCCGGTAAGCAGCACAACAACGAGAACGCCTATTGTTTTCACAACAAATGTCCGCTGCCCAAGTCCCTTTGCTACATCTTCTCCTAAACTGAGCACCGTCACGGAGCGTGAGATAAGCAGCGCCAGGCCAAACCCGATAACCGCGACCGGGACTAAAAGCTGGATGCTGATCCACTTCGTACCGGCCACACCCCCGGCATACCAGAAGCTGATATCCTGCGCAACGTTAAAATGAATGGCAATTGCCGAGGACAGCGCACTTAGCAAAGCACCGACCGCCGCTCCGGCAAGGGCAAGCTTCACCGGCGTTAAGCCGTTTTTCGAAAAGCTGCCAATGACAAAGACGATCAGCGCACCAAGCCCTGCTCCGGCAAAAGACCAGGTCAAGAGCCCCAAATAGCTTGTTCCTGGAAAGAAAGCAAAGGCAAGCGCAATCGCAAATGCCGAGCCATCGGTCACCCCCATGATCGAAGGGGACGCAAGCGGATTTCGCGTCATTCCCTGCATGATCGCTCCCGAGACGGCCAAAAAAGCGCCAACGAACAGCGCCGCAAGCGAGCGCGGAATTCGCAGCTCATAAATAATCTGGTGTGCGGTAACATCAGGCTGAAAAGCAAAGACCGCTTCCCAAACAGTGATAAAATCAATTTCAGCCGCTCCTAACGAAATGGAGGCAGCTAACGAAACAAGCAGCAGGATCAGCCCGGTAACAAATACCACGACTGAAACAACGGGCCTTCCGGTTGCCTTGCCTGCTTCTCCATCAGTAAGCTGTTCATTTCCAGCAGCTCCGTCTTTTCTCTTTTTCATTCGGTTCTCAATCCTTTTCCAGTTGCAGCAACACTAATACGATAATGAAAATCATTATCATAAGTGTACCGTACTTGTTTCTTTCACGCAATAACTTTCTTATATATAGTCAAGCAAGTAGCTCTGGCCAGATCAGCTTACCGTCGGTATACTTCATTCAATGTTGCGATAACGATTATCATTATCAAACTAATGGCTCGCTGCTTTCGATGAAACAGTGGACAAAAAGAAAAAAAGCTTGCATCCGTGATAGAAAAAATGAAAAAGTCGTCATTTTAGAAATCAGCGAAAAAGAAATGTTCTTGTACGGCACCTCCTATGGCGCGGTGACGAAATCATATATAATGAGCTGGGCTTACGCGCTCCGGTCAAGGTTGAGGAGATAGCTTTTGAAGCTGGCTGGGCCGGGATGACGCTTGAAGTTTTACCAGAGTATCTTGCAGAAGCCGATTATCTTCTTCTTGGCGTACGGGAGTTGGGAGAGGAGAACAAGAAAGACATTCAGAACAGCCCGTTATGGAAGAACCTTCCTGCTGTGCAGGCCGGCTGCGTCATGGAATATGATTTGGACTCTTTTTATTTCCAGGATCCGATCGCCCTTGAACAGCAACTGGATGAAACCGCCGCATTTTTACTTAGCAAGCAGTAAGCAGGAGCGCATAGCTGAAAAAGCAAGCAGGAGCCTTTTTGCCTGCTTGCTTTAGGCTTACAGCGCTCCGCCATCATCCGGAGACAGCTCTAGCTATGAGCTGGGAGCCTGATCGTAAAGGTCGTTCCTGCTCCTTTTTTACTTGTCACTTCAATCGTTCCGTTCATGCTGCGAATAATACTGAAAGAGACCGTTAAGCCAAGCCCTGTCCCTTTTTCCTTCGTCGAGTAAAAAGGCGTTCCAATTTGGGCAAGCTGATCCTCCGACAGACCGACTCCTTTATCAATAATCCGAATGTACACCCACTCTCTCGCTTTTGAAAGCGAAATCGTGACTTCCCCGTGAGCAGGGCTCGCCTCGATTGCATTTTTAATCATATTAATCAGCACTTGCTGCAGCTTCTCACGACTTCCATAAGTCGTCAAGCTCTGGCCGTCCTGTCCTTCAAATCGAAGCTCCACGCCGTTCATTAAAGCATAGGAAGACAAAGTTTGGCTGATCAGCTCCATTTCCTTGCATAAATCAATCTTTTCTGCCTTATCGACTTGAGGCTTGGCCAATGTCAAATAATCATTAATAATCATTTGAGCCCGCTCCAATTCATTCGTCATAATCGAAATATGCTCTTTATGCTTGGCCGGCAATTCGTCCGACCTGGAGAGAATCTGCATAAAACCGCTGACTACCGTCATCGGATTGCGAATTTCATGGGCGACGCTTGCCGCCATTTGTCCGATAATATACAGCTTTTCTGATTTTTGCATTTCCATATGTAGATAATCATTCTCACGGAACGTCTCAATCATATATACGACAACCCACATCATCACAAGATGCAAGCCGATATTAAACAGATAAAACCATATCATTTCATCCAGTAAAGCCGGAAAGATGAGTTGAATAAACAGCACAATTAAAAACGAATGAACGACGATAAACAAGCACGTCGATTGGATCTTCTTCCGAAAGCTGAATTGCAAATAATTTTTAAAAAAGACGAAAATAAGAATATAGGATAACACATAGGCAAGCAGGACGACATAGAATCCCATACCGCCAAGCGTCAGGCGATAGGCGATCATCAGAACCGTTAAGATCGTCCCGACCGTGAAATTGCCGTACAGGAATGAGGCAAACCACGGCACACTGCGAACATCGAGCAGCCCGCCAGTGAGAAATGTAATCGGAAATGTCATACAAAGCCAGATCGAAATTCCGCATATAATCCCAATTAAAATAGAATGATAGCGCTTAAGTCGCGGATAATGGCGCAACAACGAATAATAGAATAATATAGGGAAGAAAATATAAATCATCTGCAATAATAACTCTATGAACATTAAGTCTTCAGCTCTTCTTCTCTAACATACATTGTCGTAACACCTTTCTCTTTTAAAATACGGCCAGCTTTTTATTTCGTCCAGCCAGGCTCATAGGTATAGATCGTCTCGCCGCCATGCTGGGCATTTCCCCGAAAATGCAAAAAATCTTCCTGATTCGTCAACACAGCCCGAAAAGACAGAAAATCCGCTTTCGTTACGCGGTAAGCTTCAATCTCTCCTTGACGAAGCTGGTTCAATATCATCTCAGCGTCTTTTGTTTCCATTGCATTCACTACCTTTTCCGTAAAAATCTTATCCACTTTCTCCCTTGATTTTACCATAGGTGCCAAGGAAAAGTGATGATGATTTTTTTCTCGCTCCACACGAAAAAAGGATGCCTCGAATCGTCATGAGCCATGACCTTCTAAAGACATCCCGCTGTGGGAAAGAATCATTACACTGTTTTTTTAAGAGAAAGCCTGCTCTGCCGCTACATAGGAATAGCCTAAGTCACGTGCAACGGCCTCGTAGGTGACATGACCTTTTGCAATATTTAATCCGAGCTGAAGCGCTTTGTTTTCAAGCAGAGCCTGTTCAGCCCCTTTGTTGGCAATTTGCAGGGCGTACGGCAGCGTGACATTTGTTAAGGCAATCGTCGACGTCCGCGGCACTGCTCCCGGCATATTGGCAACCGCATAATGGACGACATCATGCTTCGTATACGTCGGCTCATCATGAGTCGTAATCCGGTCGACAGTCTCAATAATGCCCCCCTGGTCAATCGCCACATCGACGACGACAGAGCCCGGGCGCATCTGCTTAATCATTTCCTCCGTCACGAGCTTCGGCGCTTTCGCCCCGGGAATCAGCACCGCTCCAATAACAAGATCGGAATTCGCCACCGCTTCAGCGATCGTCAGCGGATTCGACATTAACGTCTGAATATCGGAACCATACAAATCATCGAGCTCGCGCAGGCGTTCCGGACTCAAATCAATAATCGTCACATTCGCGCCAAGCCCCATCGCAATTTTAGCAGCATTTGTCCCGACAACGCCTCCGCCGATCACGGTTACATTTCCCCGCGAGACGCCTGGAACACCGGATAATAAAATTCCCATGCCGCCGTACTGCTTTTCAAGAAATTGTGCACCGATTTGCGCCGACATCCGCCCGGCCACTTCACTCATCGGCGTCAAGAGCGGCAGCGTCCGGCCAACTTGCACCGTCTCATAGGCAATGGCCGTCACGCCGCTTTCGACAAGCGCCTTCGTTAATTCAGGAGCCGCTGCTAAATGAAGATAGGTGAACAGCACGAGCCCTTCACGAAAGTAGCGATACTCACTCGGAAGCGGTTCTTTCACTTTCATGATCATATCGGCCTTTTCCCAAATGAGCGCACGGTCCTCTTCAATTTCGGCTCCGGCCTGACGGTACGCCTCATCGTCAAAGCCGCTACCAAGTCCCGCATTTGTTTCGACGGTCACCTGATGCCCGGCCTGAACAAGACTCATCACACTGGCCGGCGTCATCGCTACTCGATTCTCATTGTTTTTGATTTCTTTCGGCACTCCTACTCGCATCTTCATTTCCTCCTTTTCTCTTCATGTCCTATTGTCAGTATAAGCCTTTCTACCTTGCCCGGACATTGTGCTCATGTTAAAAATTGGAGACCTTCATTTGTTAGTTTTCACAAAAACAATGGAAATTATTTACTTAGACAAAATAGCGCAGGAATTTCACCGCGAACATCGCCAGCACACTCAGCATTAAAAATAAGCCATACACTCTCAGCTTGGCAAGCTCCTCATCCGCTTCTCCATTCTTTTCAATAATGTGTCGCGTCATTTTGCTCGCAAGTCCTAAGCACGTCGCGATAACGATCCAAAGAAGCAGCACGACAAGAAACCAGACGCTCGTCCATTCGACATTCAAAAACAAGCCGCTTACGAAAGAAATCACAATCGCTCCGTGACCGGCGCGAAAGATCCATCTATAAATACGAAGCACCTGCAACAGCCGCGCCTGTCCATCAAACAGACTGCCTTTCACTAAGTATGAAAAAGGAATCAGCAGAAAAAACACGACAGACACAAGCACATGAATGCCATAGCTCACTAAATACCCCATATTGCTTCACCTCCCCTATCATCATACATCTTGAATTCATAGCGGCAAATCTTTTTTTGTGTTAGGATAAAATGGAGAAAAAAATGGGGTGAAGAAAGATGCCTACCTGGTTTATGTGGTTTATTGTCTTCTGGACGATATTTCTAATTACCGTGATGTTTATCGGCGGATATTTTATGTTCCGCAAATTTCTGAAGCGTCTGCCCAAAGAAGACGGGAAATCCATCCTTGATTGGCAGGACTATTATATTGAAAAAACGCTGCATTTGTGGAGCGACGACGATAAAAAGCTGCTCAATGAGCTTGTTGAACCGGTACCTGAGCTGTTCCGCGATGTCGCGAAAGGAAAAATCGCCGGCAAAATCGGCGAACTGGCACTTGAGGACAACATTGAGGAATTATCGCAGGAGTATATTATTAGAGGCTATATTTTGGCGACACCAAAGCGCGACCATAAGTTTTTAATCAAGAAGCTGAACGAAAAGCAAGTCGATTTGAGTCCTTATCAGCATTTGCTTGAAAAAAGCTCATCCTGACCAAAGAGGGGCTGTGACAAAAGGTTGTTTTTTAACCTTTTTGTCACAGCCTTTAAGCAATGAGCGGAACCGCCACGATCTTTTAAAGCCCGTTGTGAGTGGGTTTCTCACAACGGGCTTGTGGCGTGTGAAGCCATTGCCAGTAGATCCAAAGCTAGTTTTGTCTCAAGCCCCTTTCATTTTTACGTTACGTTTGAACAGGCACAACCCACTTTGATTTCGGCTTTGTTTCGAGCTGTTTTTCCACTTTTTTGAAGCGGAAAAACATCGCAATCCGCCACGGCAAAATCATACCGTAAGCGAGCAGGAAAAACATTCCGGCCAACTCTTCGACATCAATCGCATCACCAATCAGTACTTTAAACACGATCCGCACGAGCAATAAGCCGATTAACAGAAAGGCAAATGCCTTTGAACGCTTTAAGTAAATCCGGTCTGCTCTAATTTCAAACTTCGACATTTTAATTAGGAAAATCGAAAAAAACATCCCAACGGCAAGCGCCTCGACTACTTGTAAAAAGTCAGGCCGTGCCGGCTCATATAAAAACATAAAAAAACCAGTAGACATAAAGACCGGCGGTAAAATAATTTTTTTGACACTGGCCGGTTTTTTTGTCGCTTTCAGCCGAATAAAAATCGCGAGTATGGCCATTATCGCAGCTCCGATGGTCGAGATCCAAATATAACTGTCCTGCAAGCTGCCCACTCCTTTCTAAGGCAACAACGCGTTTGCCACCTATTTAAAGATACATGAAAGCGGACAAGGATTCAATCGCTTTCCGTCATCCCACTATATTCGCTTTATTGAAATGCGTCCGCCATCCCCCTCATCCAGACACGGCTTGCATCAATAAATCCGTTATCCTACCGGGCCACTTCCTGCTCTTTCCATTGTTCAATCAAGGAGATAAGCTTGTCAACCGCAGTATCGATTTCGCTGTACTCCAGCACTTCCGCCTTGGAAGGATACTGCTTCGCAGCATGCGCATAGCGTGGATCATAATAGAATTCAAGCAAGGTGGCAAACATCTTTTGATAATCAGCTTGCTCCCGCAACGCTTCAAGCTCTTTATACAGCTGAGGTGTGAGATATTTCTTGATTTTCTCGACCGCTTCCCAAATCTCGCTTGCATACTGTTCCGGCTGATAGGTGTTGTAAATATGCTCAACTCGTTTCCAAAATGGATACACAAGCTCGACTCTCGTCCCCCGTTTTTTCCCTTCAATGATGAATTCGGGCAGGACAATATGGCCGATTCGCTTGCTTTCCGCTTCAATGATGAGATAGCTTGAATCATCAAGCTCCTGCAAACGCGCCATCAGCTCATATTCAAACTGCTTTTGGCTTTTTTGTGCCAGACCGATATGGCCGAAGACAGAGCCGCGATGACCGGCCAGTCCTTCCAAATCAACAACCGGATAGCCTTTTTCAGCCAGCCGTGAAAGGATTTCTGTTTTTCTTGTCCCCGTATGACCGGCAATCACGAGATAGTCCCGCTTTTTTTCCGCCTGCTCGGCGAGCGATTGCTGAACATACTGACGGAAGGAACGGATCCCTCCCTCCAGCTGGTAACATTCGATCCCAAGCAACGCCAATGTAGCAGCAACCGTCTTGCTGCGCATTCCACCGCGCCAGCAATAGACGACCATTCTTTTATCGGGAGCTTGCTGCTGTAGCTCTTTCGCCTTCGCAAAGAAATCCGGCCATTTCGGCGCGTAAATCGCCACCCCGGCTTCAATTGCCGCTTCCCGGCTTTGCTGCTTATAAATCGTGCCGATCTTCGCTCTCTCCTCATTTGTAAACAAAGGAAGATTCACCGCACCTGGCAGACGATACTCCGCGAATTCAGCCGGCGAACGGACATCAATGTATAAATCGCTCTCATAACAGAGCTGCTTACGGGTAACCGTTTCAATTTGAACATTAGACACACGACATTCTCCTTTTCTCTTCAGAGGGAACACGGAGGGGCTGGGCAAAAGGTAAAAAAACTACCTTTTGTCCCAGCCCCCTGTCCATCCAACGATTAGTTCCATTGCTCTTCCAAACCGCTGGAAAGGATTCCCCATCTACGTCAAACCGTTGATGCATCAGACTTTCATCATTCTCCGTACAGGTTTTTCACTGAATAAAATATACCATACGCCGCCGTTTAAGTCCAGAAGGGGTTTACCTGACTACTCTTGCAAGCCCCCTCAATCATTCGCTTCCTTTTTATAATTTCTGTACCACTCTTGTAATTGGGATAGGTGCTGAATGTTAATGGAAAAATCCCTACTGAATTACTGCTTCTATCAATTCTGATGAGCTGCTCCTTATCATCTGTTACGACGACAAATATATAGTTTGAAGGACTGGCAATGATTTCGTTCACTTTTCTCCCATCAAAAAATTGTGGTGCAAATCTAACACCTCTAATTATAAGGCCCCTTACTCCTTAAGTGAAAGTCGACCGTGATCTGTTTTAAAGAATCATTATCTAGCATGTATTCGTTCAACTTGTCCGGCTTTGTCCCTTGATGAAACAGTTTGTTTTTCACGTAGTAGACATCAGCTTCTTTTTCAATTGCTTTATTGTATGTCTGTCTGATTTCCTCTTCAATCTGTCTTGTGATAAGTTGTTCTATCGTGTCTAGAGATAAGTCTTCTTCCAAATCGGTCAGCGAGCCGGATGCTTTTACGGTAACCGTAAACTCAGCTTTATTCCCGTTTGTTGTCACTTCCACTTCGCCTTTTGTGTCTGTCACATTGACCGATCCTTTAATTTCTCCCCCTTCATAAAAATCGAGCGGGATGTTATCGGCTGTATCCAGCAGCCATCTTTTCCCCACTAATTCGGCGAATGACAGCCACTCTTTGGCGAGGCCTTTCTGGCTGTCAATTGGAAAGGCTCCATCGATGATTAACGTGTTTTTCGGCTCAAGAGCTTTCGCCGATTGGGACCATTGCGTTTTATTGATTGAAATGGACGGCAGCAGGCTGATTTTTCCCGCTTCCTTGTATTCGGCGATAAAGGTGTGGAGTCGTTTCGGCTCAATATACGAGTTCATATCAAACATTTTTTCCGGACTGTACAAAATCGTATACAAAGGAGGAAGCTGAAAAAACCCGGTGATCGTCAAAATCTCACGTATGGAGTTTTTCGTGCCAAACACCCAAGGGGTATAGCGGAATTCCCCGTTTTTTTGCAGGGATTCATGGACTTCCTCCAGCCCATGCTCCAAGACAGATTCAGAATAAACAATCGTCCCGATATGAGCCCAGTTGATCGGAATTTGCGAAGTCCGGTACAAATCAAAAATCGCATCATTAATTGTCCGGCCGCTTACTTCCCCAATATATAATGGAATCGGCTCGGCAGCTTTATTATTTTCCTGAGTAACAATACTTGAGAAATCGAGCAGTTGGGTATAAATCGTATAGCGACCATCGTGAAAATCAATCCCGATCGCCGTCACATAGCTTTCTTCCCCCAGCTCCTTCGCATTCCAACATCCCGAGAGGAGAAGGAAGAATAAAAGCACAAGTCCACCTTTATACGAAAAGTTCATCTTCTTATTCCTTTCTATCAGGATCATTGACATTAAGCGTCTGTGCCCGCTCTTTGACGGAAACAACAGGAAGCTTAAACAGCGCCTTCATCACATCGTTCCTATCGAAAGGTGAAATCGGGCTTAAATAAGGCAGGCCGAAAGATTCCAATTTCGCTAAATAGCCGAGAACGAGAAAGACACTGCTAAAAAAACCGAGCATTCCAAGTATGGAAGAGAGCAATATCGCCAAAATCCGTAAAATGGACACCGTGCCGTATAAAGCCTGATTTCCAAGAGTAAACGTTGAAACAGCGGTCATCGCCGAAACGACTAACATCGTCGGTGAAGTGAGCCCCGCCCGGATCGCAGCATCACCGACAATGAGCCCGCCAACGACAGCAATTGTTTGTCCGACCGCTTTCGGGAGCCGCACCCCTGCTTCACGAAATATTTCAAACAGCCCGATGACCAATAACATTTCAACCGAGGTGCTAAAAGGTACACCGAGTCTCGAAGATCCAATTGTCGCCACAAGTGAAAAAGGCAACTGCTCGACATTAAAAGAGGTTAACGCCACCCAAAAAGCGGGCAAAAACAAGGAGGTGAACAAGCCTAAAAAACGGATAAGCAATTCAAATGTCCCGTAATAATACGGGATGTGCTGATCTTCAGGCGTTTTTAAGTTAAAGATCAAATTCGCCGGCGCAATAAGCACATTCGGCACATTATCGAGCATGATCGCACATCTGCCTACCGCGAGGCTGGCGACAACGCCATCAGGACGAGACGTCGCTTTCAGTAACGGAAATAGCGCAAGCTGATTGTCTGAGAGAAGGGCAAGCAATTGATTATCGGTTTCCAAAATATCGATGTCAATTTGCTCTAGGCGTCTCGTTACTTCTTCAATGAGCTCCTGATTGACCACATCGCTCAAATAAAGGAGCTGGACATTCGTTTTACTTCTTTTGCCGATTTCAAATTGCTTTGCGACAAGGGTTCTCGTTTTGAGCCGCTTGCGAATCAAGGCTACATTAGAACGGATGTCCTCGACAAAAGCATCCCTTGGACCACGGAGAGAGACTTCGGTCGTTGATTCTTCCGGTGTTCTGACTGGAGGGTTGACCGTATCGCTTAAAAAGCACCTGTGTCCGATAAAAAAAGCGGTATAGCCACTGTACACTTTATCCAGTAACGTTTCCTCTGCTTCTTTTTTTCGCTTTTTCCCGTCAAGATTGAGTCGTATCGAGCAGCGGACAGATTCAATTCCGCGGACTCCATTATCTGCATAAGCATGCTGAAACTCCTGCAAATTTTCATTAATCATTTTCTTATCAATGAGACCATTGCAAAACAAGACAAGCACGCTGTTACGCTCTTCCCCTTTAACGAGAACATGCTCTTCCATCGTAATATCCGCTGACTGCTGAAAAAGGTTTTTTAAAAAGTCTTTCATTTCCTGGTCATGTTTCATTCTCCTTCATCCTTTTTCTTGAGAATTTAATGAATAATGCGATACCTCCTGTTAACAAACAGCCGAACGCCGCTCCGATAAAGTAATAAAGATGAAGAAATGAGAGAAACGTTTCATTCGAAATAGGCAGTAAAATAAGAATAATAAACATAAGACAGATGCAGAGCTGGACGAGTATCCGGTTTTTTTTCTCTTTAATCGAAAGCAGCTGTGTTATGAGATAAAGAACGAGGGCAACCCGAAGTAAATTACCGGCCGACCATTGATAAATCGCCAGGAAGTCGACATGGTTGAAATAATCGCCGATTCTTAGCAGCCGCCATTGAAAAAATGAAGGATATCGAATATTCTTCGCTTCATGGACGCCGAAAATCGCGATGCTTCCAATTAGTGGACCGGCAGTTAATCCAGCCAGAAAGGTATTCATCAAAACGAGGTGCAAAAATTTAATTTTCCGCCTTATTTCGTGCTGCAAGAAGATAAACAAAAAGATTTCCACGCCAGAGCCGATCACATAAACTGCACCATGAAACACATCCTGCCAGTTATTCTCAACAAGGATCGGGGTAATCAGATCATAGTTCTTATCCGTCATCGTTCCAATTGAGACGAACACCCCCAATAAAATGACGAATGGCAGGATCATACCGGCGCAAATCGCGAGAACATTCAGGTGATTGTATGCAATAAAGAAAGACGGCAAGAGAAACCCAATCGCAAGAACGAGCGCGGGCGTATTGAATAAATAGGTTTCCGATGTCCAGTTGATCGTTTCTTCAATGCTTGTCCAGCCTGTTACAAATAAATAAACGAGTAAGAAAAAAGCAATGAGCCGGCTGGTCGCTTTGCCCACGTTCGCCGAGAGCCATTCCAAACACGATTTTTCCTGAAAACGCTGGATCACATAAACGAGTAAAATGGAAAACAGCAGCATGAACAAATAACCCGCAATCACGCTGAGCCAGGAGTCCCGGCCAGCCGAACCAATTAATAAAGGGGTTAAAATAACATGATTACTAAAGCCCGTACTTAAGAGAAAAATACTAAACAATTGGGTAATCGTAATTTTCCTTCTCATCATCCACTCTATTCCTGTCCCGTATTTTGTTTGTAGTGTTAGATTTTTTGGACTTTTTATACAGGAATTGAACGCAATCAGAAGCGAGGCTACTATGATCGGCGAGCGACTGGACAAGGGAAAATCATGCTTTTCAGCAACAAAAAAACCACCTTTCCCTGCTCAAGGTAGCAGAAAAAAGTGGTTTGATGAAAGAGTAAGCAAGCGGCGCAAACAGCTTGTCCGTTCGTACAGACCCTGTTTGAAGCCGTTGCGAATAAAGCTTATTTCGATTGCTGCTTCTGCATCGCTTTCATCATTTGATTGATTTTCTTTTGGGATGGATTCTGACCCATCTGCATCATCATGACACGGAGCATTTGCTCGTTAATCGGCGGATTCTTTTTCAAATAAGACATCATCGTCTTACGTGCAATAAAGAAGCCGAGCGCAATTCCAGCCACGACAGCCAGTGTATAACCAAGAATATGAATCCACATAAGTACCAACGTCCTCCTTCGTGCTATTAAACCGATTGGACACCGCCAATCAACCTAATCCATTATATCGTAATGATAAACGATTTAAAAGCACTTAAGGAAAATATCGCTAACGAGTCTGCTTATCCATGAGACTGTGATAATGGAAATTGCTGTTTGATTGGCCGCAGCCAGCCAAATCGCTGTTCATTAAGCGAAAGGGCAAAGAAAGTCGGTTCGCATTTCCGCAGCACTTCAAAAAACATCGTCTCCGCCTCGGTGCTTTCCTCGCCATCCGAGGTCAAATAGAGCGCCCGTCGTTCAATCATCAATTCTGCCTTCGCGCCCCGGCTGAACAAATCGAGAAAGTAGCGGTTTTTATGCTGAATGTAACCCCGCTCATAACTAAATGCTTCATTTAATTTTTGCTGCAACAGTAAGGCCGGAATGGGTTTCGTAATGTATTCAATTTGTTTACTCAACAGCTCACGCTTTTCTCCCCTAGCCTGCTCATGCTCTTTAAACAAATGAAATAATTTCGCCTCTTGTCCGTAATACTGACGAGCAACACTTTCTTCAAATATGAATAATTCATAATGTCTCATCATGGACACCCTTTCCTCAAACTGATTTCTATTAGTATACAGAAAGGTGACAAAATTCCTTGTCTAATCAAGAGCGAATTTCCCCACTAGTTTTGTCGAAAAAAGAGTGCCAAAAGGGGGATTTCCCCTTTGACACTCCTCCTAGCGGCAAGTCAGTCTCGCCGCTGCGATATTTTCCATCACAGACGCTGTGATGCTAACATACTCCTGCTGCTACTTTTGTAGCAAGGCCTTTACCTTGGCGACAACATTATCGACAGTAAATCCATACTCTGCAATAATCTTCTCTCCCGGCGCCGATGCTCCAAATTGATCAATCGCCAGGACATCGCCGGCCGAGCCGACATATTTGGCCCAACCTAAGGAAGAACCCATCTCAAGTCCAAGTCGGACGCTGATGCTCGGAGGAAGAACTTCATCCTTATACTCCTGAGACTGTGCTTCAAAACGATCCCAGCTCGGCATGCTGACAACATTGGCATGAATGCCTTCCTTTTCAAGCGCAGATTGTGCTTCAACAGCAAGCGGCACTTCGGAACCAGTCGCGAGCAGCAGAACATCCGCTTGCCCATTTGCCTTCGAGACGACATATGCGCCCTTTTTCACGCCTTCATACGCACGCTCGGAAGTTCCCTCGATCGTCGTCAAGTTTTGACGCGTCAAGACGAGAGCCGTTGGTGTATCCTTGCTTTCGAGCGCAAGCTTCCAGGCCGCAACCGCTTCGTTGCTGTCACCAGGGCGGATGACAGACAGCCCCGGCATCGCCCGAAGAGAAGCGAGCTGTTCAACCGGCTCGTGAGTCGGGCCGTCCTCTCCGACCGCAATACTGTCATGCGTGAAGACATAAATGACCGGAAGCTTCATTAACGCCGCGAGACGGATCGCCGGACGCAAGTAATCAGAAAAGACAAAGAACGTAGCGCCGAATACTTTCAGGCCGCCATGAAGCGCCATTCCGTTTACCGCTGCCCCCATCGCAAACTCACGTACACCGAACCAGATGTTTCGGCCTTCGTAATGATCACGGCTGAAGTCACCAAGACCTTTCATCATCGTTTTATTGGAAGAAGCAAGGTCGGCTGAGCCACCGAAAAGCTGAGGCACAGTCGCCGCAAAAGCATTCAGCGCTTCGCCGGAAGATGAACGTGTCGCTACTTTGGAGCCAGTCTCATAAACCGGGGCATTCGCATCCCAGCCTTCTGGAAGCTCTCCTTGCAACGCCAGTTCAAATTGGGCAGCGAGCTCAGGATAAGCCTGCTTGTACTTCGCAAACAGCTCGTTCCACTCTTGTTCCTTTTGCCCGCCTTGTTCTTTTATAGCAGCAAAATGTTCACGTACTTCATCCGGAACATGGAAATCCTGTTCAAATACCCACTTATAGGCTGATTTCGTCAAGCCTACCTCTTCTTTACCGAGCGGTGCCCCGTGAGAAGCCGATTTCCCTGATTTATTTGGTGAACCGAAGCCAATCACCGTCTTTACTTCAATTAGCGTCGGACGTTCATCTTGTTTCGCCGCCTCAAGAGCCTGATTGATTTCTGCCAGGTCATTACCGTCCTCGACACGAATCACTTGCCAGCCATACGCTTTATAGCGATCTTCTACGTTTTCGGAGAAAGAAATGTGCAACTCTCCATCGAGAGAAATATCGTTTGAATCATACAAAACAATTAAGCGGCCCAGCTTTAAATGACCGGCAAGCGAAGCGGCTTCAGCCGAAACGCCTTCCATTAAATCACCGTCACCGCAAATTGAATATGTATAATGGTCAACGATTTGAAAATCATCTTTATTATATGTACTTGCTAAATGACGTTCAGCCATCGCCATTCCAACCGCCATCGCGATCCCTTGTCCGAGCGGGCCTGTCGTTGCTTCCACACCTGGCGTATGACCATACTCCGGATGTCCAGGAGTTTTGCTTCCCCATTGACGGAACTGCTTTAAATCCTCAAGCGAAAGATCATAGCCCGCAAGATGAAGCAAGCTGTACAGCAGCATTGAACCGTGTCCTGCTGATAACACAAAGCGGTCACGGTTTGCCCAGTTCGGGTTCGCCGGATTGTGGTTCATCCATTTTGTCCATAAACTATAGGCCATCGGCGCCGCTCCCATCGGCATACCGGGATGTCCTGAATTCGCCTTTTCAATACTATCAATCGACAGTGTTCGAATCGTATTAATCGCTAACGCATCAACTTTATTTCCCATCTTAACAACCATCCTTTCCAATAGGTGAAAACGAGCATTTCGCCTTTTATCATATACTTTCTCCCGTGTTTTCACAAGTGTTCTCTGAAGATTCGCTTTATGTTAGAATGCTCTGTTTCATAAAAGAAAAACTGCGCAGCGATTCTTTAGAGAGAAAGACCTGCAAGAAAAAAGCGACAGCTCATTTAATGAGGTCGCTTATTTTGATTTTCTTTGCTTAATTTAAGGGCATCAGGCGTGACGTCATTTCCATTGCCATCCACAACCGTCACATTGTGAAGCTGCTGTTTAAATGACTGCCTGAACGTCTGGATATATTCATTTCGAAGCGTCTGCTGCTCCTGCGCTTCGGATTTCGTTAGCCCGGATGTTTTCGCCCGTTTGGCCAATTCATTAATTCTTGCAATTTTTTCTTTTGATAGCATCGCTAAAGCCACCTCCATGTTCTTCTAACTTTACAGGAAGACAGCCCGTCTTTCAACAGAAGCCGCTCGGCCTACTGCTGCTGTTCCCGCACATAATCCTGGTAGCGGCGATGAACGGTCGCTTTCGAGATGTCGTAGCCCAGCCCCCTTAATGTGGCGGCGATATCATGAAAGGTCAGCTCGAGCTTTCTGAGACGGATAATCTCTTCAATCGGCGCTTCCTTCTTCTGGCGCCCGCCTGCATGCGTCCGCTTCAGATTCTGTTCCGGCCGATAGCCATTTTTGATCGCTGTTTTCATTCCTCTTTTGATTTTGCTATTTTGCAGCTTGCGCTGGTATTCCTCCACGATCGCTACAATTTCCAATACCATTTCATCCGCTTCAGACAGAAACAGCTCTCCTTGATCGCGGATCGATAACACCGTCACGTTCAGCTTACGGAGCTGGTGAAGCAGGGCGATCTTCGCATTTCCCCTGCCAAGTCTCGTATCATCCTGAATCAGCAGCGTGTCCGCTTTACCTTCCTGAAAAAGATCAAGGACAGCGAGCATTCCTTCCCGGTCGACTTCATAGCCGCTTGCCGTCTCTCTGATCTGCTCCACGACTTTCAGCTGCTTCTTTTCTGCCAACTGCAAAAGCTCCGTCAGCTGACGCCGTAATGAAGATTCCTGTTGCGCTTTTTCCGTACTGACGCGGCAATAAATTATCGCTGCTCCCATTCGTTTTCGTCACTCTCCGGCTCCATCTCTTCATTTGAATAAACAAACAGCCAATTGTCCTTCTCCATCGCTTGATTGAGTTGCAGTGGATGCGCCGGGCCGGCAAACAGGTCTTCCTCCAGCTGTTCGGCGTCATAGCCGACCTGTTGGTCTCCCCGATCGCTTGTTAAAAGAGCTGTATACATAAATACTAATGCGACAATCGCCAGTATGACAATAAATAATTCCTGTCCAGTAAGTCGTTTAATCATTTCGCTTCACCTCAAATAAGAATATCTGTTCGCTTTTATAATAATAAGAACAAGCGTTTGTGTCAATAGTTTTTTTTAGAACTAACGTTTGCATTACATATGTTCGCATGGTACAATTTAGCTAAACAGGAAAGCGAATTGGGGTGACATGATGTCAAAGCTATCAAAGAGACAGCTTGAAATACTGGAATACATTAAAGACGAGGTAAGGAAAAAGGGATATCCGCCCTCTGTAAGAGAAATTGGAGAAGCCGTCGGTCTCGCTTCCAGTTCCACGGTACACGGTCACTTGTCCCGCCTTGAAAAGAAAGGCTACATCCGCCGGGACCCGACCAAGCCGAGAGCGATTGAGATTCTTCATTTGGATCATGAGGTTCAAGCTGTTAAGGAGCAAAAGACGACGTATGTTCCGATCATCGGAAAGGTCACTGCGGGGAATCCAATTACCGCGGTTGAAAATATTGAAGATTACCTCCCTCTGCCTGATCATCTCGGTTCACATGAGAATACATATGTTCTTGTGATTCAAGGGGACAGTATGATTGAAGCCGGAATTTTCGATGGAGATATGGTCATTGTCCGCCAGCAGCAATCGGCTGACAACGGGGATATTATCGTTGCGATGACAGAAGAAAACGAAGCCACCGTGAAGCGTTTCTTCCGCGAGAAGGATTACATTCGCCTTCAGCCGGAAAACTCAACAATGGCCCCGATTTTATTAAAGGATTGTACGGTTCTGGGAAAAGTGATCGGCGTTTTTCGGACGATTCACTAAGCAAACCCATATATTGCTGAAGCGCTTTGTTCTCATTAGAACGAGCGTTTTTTATTCTCGCTTTGAAAAAAAGAAGGAAACCCTTCCTCTCTGTACTTTGCCGAATGAACGAGCCATTTTAAAAATTCGACTTCCTTTTGGGTAAGCTTTCGGCCCAGCTGCTGCTCCAGCATCTTTTCCATTTCTTCTACTTTTTTGGCCAGCTTCAACTTCCTTCCTCCTTTTCTCATCTAAACTTTTTCAGCTCGCTGAAACGATTTTTCTTTAAAACAAATGAGGATATGACCAAGGTTTCCCTTTGACATATCCTGTATCCAGTATGTAAAAAGGTGAAGCGATCCTATCTATTATAAGGCTGGTGCTACTAAACACTTTTCAGCTCTCTTACTTTCAGTTCATTTTTTAACGTTTCAATGAAATCATGCTCTAACCCACACTTGATCGCTTCGGCTAATGCTTCCTGCAACTTATCATCAGTCAGCTTTTCAAGACTTTTGTTGTAGCACGTTATGTACATGTCGTTCATCCTTCCCTTATTTATTACTGATAAATACCCACTATCTTCATTCTTAAAACGTAATTTTTTCCTAATTCCACTCATGAAAGCAGTGCTTTGTATAGGATGACAGCCTGAGTCAAACAATAAAAAAGGCAGCTGCATCTTGTTGACTTTTAGGAGGGCAAAGTATGAATGAACAGCAACAGCTTTATGCAGAAATTTACCGGACAAAAGAAAAACTTCTCGAGTTAAATTCAAATTACTGGGACTTATACTCTGACTTTTCCACCTGGTACTTCTGGGTTAATTTACTGACGATCCTATTACCTCTCTTTTATTTGTATAAAAAGCTTGATCGGACAAGATTTTTTGAAATATCATTTTATGGCTATACCGCCCATGTTCTCTGGTCAAATATTGATCAAATGCTTTCGATGTATAACCTGATTGATCATCCTCACCGCTTAACGTATGTCCTGCCGTCCGGAATCACGATCACTGCAGTGCTCTTTCCGGTAACATTCATGTTGTTGTATCAATATTGCAGCAATCGTCAGAAAAGCTTTTTCCTTTATGCCATTTTCGTTTCCGTCTTTTTTTCTTTTGGGCTTGCAGGATTTTCAAGGCTAATTGGCCTCCTTACGATGCACAAGGGAATGAATCTGTTTTATTTATTTCTGATTGACATTTTAGTCGCTTATGCTGCTTATGCATTTACGGCTTTGTTCAAATACTTAAAACAAAGGAAACCGGTGATATAGCAAACAGAAGTCAACAAAGGCTGTCGACTTCTGTTTTTTTCATTTGTTAGTGCCTCTTTTATATTCAGCCCCAAAGCTTCTCTACTTTTAATGGAACGTATACTTTGTCGCTTTTGATCGCTTTATGAATAATCGGATTTTTAAATTGATTGCGCAATTCCTTCTCCAGCTGTTTGCGTCTTTCGGCCGCCTGCTTACTCATGCTCATGTCAAGATTGTCTTTTTCCATCTCGCTCTCTCCTTTTCTTGATGTTTACCTGTCTTATTCCCGATTTGCCTGTCGTAAAACAAAGAAAAATCAAATTATTCATTGTCATTTTTCAGAAATATGATACTATTATTACAATACTTATCATTCATAGTTGTTTTGTATGATTTATAAGCAAACACAGATGGGGGAACGAGAACACATGAGAAAGCCAAAGCCATTATTGATTCTTTTATGCGCAATCGGAATTTTCTTCGGTTTGGTCGCTTGCGGGCAGAGCGAGCAGACAGCTACAGAAGGTCCGGCGGATCAAGACGAGCAGACAGATGAGACGAGTAAGGAGGAAACAGCAAGCCTGGAATATCCAACGAGGGATATTGTCATTTTAGTCGGACATGGGGCGGGCGGCGGAATGGATACATTTTCCCGCCAGGTTGCCGCCGGTCTCGAAGACAGACTCGGGGTAAACGTCAATGTGATCAATCATGAAGGAGCGGGCGGCGTGATCGCCAAGGAAATAGGCGCCAACGAACCGGCCGACGGCTATACGATTGTCGCCACGGGCGCCCTGCCGATTCAAGTGGCGATGGGAACAAATACCGACAATCAATTAAATGTCTTTACCCCGATTGCCCGGCTGCAAAGTGATACCTTTGCTTTGCAGATCAAGCCAGGCACGTTTGAATCGATCGAGGATTTGTTCGAGCAAGCGAAATCAAGCACGATCAAGATCGGCGGTACAGGGATCGGCACTACCGATCACATCGTCTTTACGATGCTTCACGCAGAAACGGAATTGGCGATTGAATTCATTCCGTTTGAAGGTGCCGGTCAAATGCACGCGGCGCTTCTCGGCGGCCACATCGACGCGATGCTGGAAGAAGTCGGCCCTGTCGCCTCTTCTATCGAGGCTGGAGAAATGGAGCCAATTCTGTTCTTCGCCGAGGAGCGGATTGACGATTTCCCGGATGTTCCAACAAGCGTGGAACTTGGTTATGATATTACGACTGGCGTAGAACGCGGTTTAATGATCCGCAATGAAGTACCGGACGAAATTATTGAGCTGTTGGAAGAAACCGTGAAAGATATTTACGACTCACCTGAGTATAAAGAATTTGAGAAAAATGCCTTTTTGCATCTTCGTGAAGGTTGGCTCAGCTCAGAAGAATACCATGAAAAACTAACAAACGACATCGAACTGTTTACCGAAATTTTATCTTCAATCGATACTGAACAACAATAGAACAAACACTTTCAGGGGCTGGGCAAAAGGGAAAGAAAATAACCTTTTGCCCAGCCCTTATGCAATTGGCTTTTCTTTATCTGATAACCGCCGGAGCTTTTAAATCAACATCGACATTGATCTGATACTTCAGCTCAGGATAGAGCCTCTTCCATTCTTCTTCCTCGGTTTTCGTGCTGTTCCAATGTCTCGCCCGGTACTTCAGACCAAAGCCGAGTGGATCTACAGCATTGTCTTGAAGTTTTTCGACTAAATCGGTGAGATCGTTTTTGATCTTCTCCTCCATCGATTCAGCGATTTTGGACAAATCGGCACTTTGAATCAGCTTTGGAGAGCTTTGTTCCTCCACTTTTCCTTTCACGTCCACTTTAATCAGCGCCCTATCATCAGCTTCAAGAGAAATACGGGCGGCTGCTTTATCAATCGACATCATCAGCATCGTTTCTTCATGCTCCGTTTTAAAGGCGCCTTCCTTTAATCCATTTGTCAGCAAATGCAAATACCTCGTTTCTTCGGGGGAGAGCAGCATATCGTTATGATGGTGCTTAAACACCACGGCCTGATTAATATTGTACGTATCATTTTTGATTTCGATCAGAGGAAGTACCGGGTCCAGTCCGGTTTCTTCAATTTTGCTGCTAAATTCAAATAAATGTTGCGTCAGAATGTACTGTGATTCACTTCCTACATAGTCCATCGCTAAAATAAGCGCATTAGCCGGGATGTTTTCCCCGCGCGATTTAAAAGCCAGCACTTCCTCCGCGCTTGGTTTCCCTAAACTGACAAAGGAAATATTTTGAATATCCCTTCTCCGCTGCAGCCAGTCCTTTACGACAAAAATATCCTCTGCCTTCAGCTGCTCGCCGAGGACGATCACTTTCACATGGCCAAAGTCAAGCGTCTTTTCAACTTCGGCGGCAATTTGCTGAACGGCTTCCGAAAGCATATCCGCTTCCTTTGTAATAAGCTGAAACTCCTCCGCGACCTTTTCTGCTTCCGATTGCGGGATCGCCAGCTTAACACTTACTTTAAAGCGGTGATCTTCAGAACCTTTATCAATTCCAATGCTTGTCGCAAAGGAACGTTTGTCGACTTCCTTATAGCCGCAGCCATTTAGCAGGAACGCAAAAAGAAGCGTGCACACGAGACATTGCCAAATTGAAAACTTCATCCTGTACGTTTCCTCCTAGCAGTATAAAAAAGTAGCAACACAAGTAAGATTTCGCAGGGCAAGCGAATATTCAACCACAGGACGGCCAGATCCATCGTTTGATATTGATTCAAATTGATTGAGGCCAATACAGCGAGCAAGACAAATATGCCGCCAAAACCAGCTATAAAGAGAGTCTGTTTTGCGGGGATTACCGTTTTCACTAAAGTGAATCCAACGAACGCGGCTAAAACAGCGTTCATTAGCGCCAGCATAATAAGAAGCGGCAAAAAAAGAAAAATCACCCGCTCAATAATGAAAAATTCCATGTACATGGAATCCGTAGCCGCAGCCCACGGGAAAAGAAAATGGGCGACGTTATAGGTTCCGTGCAAACCGACAGGAACCGCCAGGCTCATCGCCAAAGCAAGCAGCCCCCCTAAAGCAGTCACCCAAAGAGGTGTAAGCGAAATCCTTTTCTTAAAGTAACCGTTAAAAACAAGCATGTAAACAAACCCTGAAAAAACGGCATACGCCGCGCCTACAACACTCCAGGCCGGAGAACTGTTTAGATGTGTCCCTATCTCCAAAATGGCATGGACGTTCATATTTTTGTTGTAAAATGTCTTACTAAAAATAATAATAAGCAACGGAGCCATCAACAGGAGGACGATTTCCAGCGAGTATAAAAGCGAAGATAGTCTTGAATACATCGCCAGCACTACAAAAAAGCTTATTAACGCTGCTGTGAAGGCAAGCGGGAGCTGGTGGTTTAAATACATCGTAATCAACTGTGCCAAAAGCAGTAAAACAACGAGACCCCAAATCGTCATCAGCAATCCAACAAATAAGAGAATGATCGAACGAATTCCTTTGCGGAAATGGGGCGTAAGAATCGCCGTTACATCTTGACCCGGAAAGCGGTTGAGCGAGCGCATAAAAACAAATAGCAACCCGACCCCGATTAACGAGGCAAGCCCCATTGAAAACAGAGCCCCCTCGAAGCGATGCTGAATGACTGAATAAGGAACTACTAAAAACATCGTGACAAGCATATTTAGGACGATCATATAATAAAAAAAGCGCGACTCTCCAATTCCCCTCAAGTAGTAGGCACCTCTTTCTCCTTGTTCCACAGTTTAAAAAACGGCTTCCCAAAACTTCTATGATTGGCAAAAAACAAAATCAGCCCGAGCACGCTGATCATAAACCCGATATAACCGAAGAAAAAAGTGAGCGCCATCACGAAATATTTAATCATCCGTACCGAAAAACCGAGCGCATTGACCGGCATCACAAAGCTCGAAATCGCAATCGCCGATACAATAATAATCATAATATTGCTGACAAGCCCGGCCTCAGACGCTGCCTGCCCTAATATGAGCCCCCCAACCGTCGGAGCCGCATCACCAATCGTACGTGGCAGTCTCGCACTCGCTTCAATCAGAAACTCAAGAATAAGTAACATGAAAAGAATCTCAACAATCGCCGGGTAAGGAACCGGCAGCCTCGTTCCGGCGATCGTCAACGTCAGTTGAATGCGGGTAATTTCAGGATTATACGCCACAAATAAAATGTAGAGCCCCGGCAAAAACGTACTGATCAAAAAAGCAAGATAACGCAACGACGTTAAAAACAAGCGAACGGCCAGCTGCTGGTAGTGATCATCCATCGATGACAAAAAATCGAACAGAATCGACGGAATAATCATCGCCGTCGGACTGTTTTCATCAAGAAGGATGATTTTCCCTTCCGCCAGATTTTTCACGACGCGGTCAGGCCGCTCGGTTATCACTAAGGTCGGCAGGATGCTCCATTTATAATCGATCAAATATTTATGCAATTGGGTGATCGATTGCAACATATCGACATCCATTCGGGAAAGCTTTTCTTTTACGTGCGCCAGCAGTTTTTTATCAACGAGCTGGTGATCATATAAAACTGCGATATCAGATGGCGCCCGCTTTCCGATCTTTTGCACATCAACCTGCAAATGAACAGAATGATAGCGGTTGCGAATCAAGTTCAAGTTCGTAATCAGCTTTTCATTAAACGCATCCTGCGGCCCTTGAATAATCGGCTCCAACTGCGTATCGGTAATCGGACTCGCCTCAACATTTTTCAGGTCGACCAGAAAGATCGTCTCGTCTAAAAAGACAATAATATGCCCTTCCACAACCCTTTGAATCATAAGCTCCACATCATCTGTCTCCAGGCTATCCGGAAACGAACGGAGATATGTTTCATAGTCAGACTTCGTTTTTGTTTCAAACATCGGAATCATGATAAATTGCTTTAGCGCAGACTCTTCACACAAGCTTTTTATATAAAGCAAATGCGCTTTCGCATCCCCTGCCTGCATGCTGCGCGAAACGACATCAAAGGCGTCAGCGAATGTCTCAGTGATCTTCTCTTTACTCTTCTTAATTGACTCTTGTTTGTCCATGGGAACCTTCCTTGATTTATTGGCTATTATTTAACATTTCCCATTTTGCGGAATATACTCTTTTAACCAAACTTGATCTAGTGTCTTGGCGTATTTCTGTTTAAGGGAGAAATTAGGCGTAAAGAAAAAGCACTCATCTTTGAGCACTTTTTCTTCCAGTTTGTCAGCCATAATGCTTTGCAATAAGCTGTTCTATTTTAAATCCCTTTCCCCTTCAACACTCGCTTACTTCCTTCTTCTTAAAACAACGATTATTACTAGTATTCCTACAATGATAAAGATGATATTCGACAAAATAAAATCAATCATCCATGTTCTCTCCTTATAGATATTCCGCCAATCCGCTGCATGCCTTCGAGTCGAAGAAATGAAAGTGGGCAGTCCATTCAATGAAGGCCGTGTTTAACGAGCCAAAGGCAGGCTGAACTTTATACTTTGTCATCAACTGATCTACGAAATTTTTTAGCATAGGGTTTCATAACAATCCATCCTAAAAAAATAAATATAATTATTAAAAGCACCTCGCACATAAAATGTGAAAGGTGCTTTTTACGTCTTAAGATTCGTTCGTGCTTGTAGCACGCTTTTACACGTATAATAACACGTGCTGTAATAGAAGTAGAAAGGTGAACATAATGAAATCGTACTCGTCATCATCTCAGATCGAGAAAGAAGGATGGATACTTATTAGGGTAAAGGCAAGTCCTCATCAACGAAATACGCAAATCAACCTCACCAGTAATGTGTTTACTACCATATTAGCACGATTTCAGGTGTCAAACGGACATTTAACGGACATCACTCTAACGCCATCCAAGTAAAGAGCCAAAATATAAAAACCCTCAACGCCAACAGCGTCAAGGGTTCTGTATCTTAGTAGTTTTGCAGGTATTGATCTCTCTCCCAAGGGTGAACCTGGGTGCGGAACATATCCCATTCGATTTCTTTTGCTTCCACAAAGTGCTCAACTGCGTGCTCGCCGAGAGCTTCAACAAGCACTTCGTCGCTGATCAGCTTGTCAACCGCTTCTTTCAGAGTAGCTGGAAGATCGTTAATTCCTTCTTCGATGCGTTCTTCCTTGCTCATCACGTAGATGTTGCGGTCTGTTGCCGGTGGTGGCGTTAATTTCTTCTTAATGCCGTCAAGACCAGCTGCAAGCATTGCTGCCATTGCGAGATAAGGGTTAGCCGCAGGGTCCGGGCTGCGCACTTCAATACGTGTACTTACGCCGCGTGAAGATGGAATCCGGACAAGCGGACTGCGGTTGCGCATTGACCATGCTACATAGACAGGTGCTTCGTAGCCTGGAACAAGACGCTTGTATGAGTTGACGATTGGATTCGTAAGCGCGGTGAAAGCTTCCGCGTGCTTAAGAATTCCGCCTAGAAATTGCATCGCTGTTTCGCTAAGCTGACTGTCTGTTGATTCGTCAAAGAACACATTTCCGTCTTTGTCGAACAGTGACATGTTACAATGCATTCCTGATCCGTTCACGCCGAATAATGGCTTTGGCATGAATGTCGCGTGAAGACCATGCTTGCGGGCAATCGTCTTAACAACGAGCTTAAACGTCTGGATGTTGTCACAAGCTGTAACCGCATCTGCATATTTAAAGTCAATTTCGTGCTGGCCAGGTGCTACCTCATGGTGGGAAGCTTCGATGTCAAAGCCCATGTCTTCAAGCTCAAGCACGATATCACGACGGCAGTTTTCACCTAAGTCAGTTGGTGCAAGGTCAAAGTAACCGCCTTTGTCGTTCAGTTCAAGTGTCGGCTCACCCTTTTCATCATTTTTGAAAAGGAAAAATTCCGGCTCAGGCCCGATGTTGAACGCGGTGAAACCAAGCTGCTTCGCTTCGTTCAGCACCCGCTTAAGGATACCGCGCGGATCTCCTTCAAACGGAGTTGGCTCTTCACCTGGTTTACCAGGCTGATAAATGTCACAAATAAGACGGGCTACTTTCCCTTTTTCCGGTGTCCAAGGGAAGATGACCCATGTGTCTAAATCCGGGTACAAATACATATCTGACTCCTCGATACGAACAAACCCTTCAATCGAAGAACCGTCAAACATCATTTTGTTGTCAAGCGCCTTTGGCAATTGATCAACCGGTATCTCTACGTTTTTAATGATTCCTAGTAAGTCGGTAAATTGAAGACGAATAAAGCGGACGTTTTCTTCATTTGCAATGCGCATAATGTCGTCTTGCGTATACTTTGCCATCCTATGTAATCCCCTTTCAAAATCATTTATTTAGAAAAACAAGCGCTTCGCTAAAAAGGCGTTGTTTTTTCTTAATCTGTTCAAACAATTATTTTTACTTTGTTAATCATGAAAACAATGTGATTTCTTGCCTTGAATTAAAATCCACACACAGACTTAGCATCAAAAAGCCCTTTTTAGTATTTTCTCGATTCCAAGCAACTTATGATCTTTCTATTTTCCCTATTTATTTCTTTAATTAAATTAGCTTTTGGATTATCTTATTTAATTTAATTTATTTAATTATTTTTAACTTTTTAATTAATGAAAGAAACGCGACAGCTGACCTTGGATAATGGAAGCACGTCCCATTCGGCCGGCCATGACAAGCTCATTCTTCAGATGCTTTCTCAGCTCGCGGTCGCTCATGCTTTTATCTGTTTTCTTTTCCGATTCAGCATGGTTCTGCGCCTGCTGCTTCATCTGGATAACCTGCTTCACCCCGGAAATATTGACACCTTGTTCAATTAAAGCTTTAATTTCTAACAATCTATCAACATCGTAAAAGGAAAACAAACGCTGGTTTCCCTTCGTTCTTGCCGGTGCGACGAGACCGTGCTGTTCATAATAACGAATCTGTCTGGCTGTTAATTCTGTTAACTGCATGACAATTCCAATTGGAAACAAAGGCATATTTCGACGAACTTTATCGTTCATGTCAGCAACCTCCTTCGCTCTCTATTTTATTCTACTAGATGTCAAATACCGTGTCAACAGATGTCAGGTTAGTTGACATCAAATTGCCATTCTTTACATAAGACGACGCCTGCTAGTCGATTTCATGTTCGATTATCGAATCAATCGCCTGCAGTACGGCAATTTTTACATGCTCATACGTCAGCCCGCCTTGTATGTACGCGACATATGGAGGGCGGATCGGGCCGTCCGCAGTCAGTTCAATGCTCGCTCCTTGAATAAAGGTCCCGGCCGCCATAATGACCTTGTCCTGATAACCCGGCATCGGACTTGGCTGCGGCGAGACGTGGGCGTTTACGGGCGAAGCGGCCTGGATTGCCTGACAGAATGTAATCATTTTTTCCGCTGTTGGAAAGGTGACCGATTGAATCAGGTCGGTCCGCCTTGTTTGCCAGCTCGGTGTCGTTTCCATCCCAAGCGCTTCTAATGCCGCAGCGGTGAAAACAGCGCCTTTTACCGCTTGCGAGACGACATGGGGCGCAAGGAAAAAGCCCTGGTACATCTCAAGCAAACTGTACAAACTCGCCCCGCCTTCCGCGCCAATTCCCGGAGCCGCGAGTCGATAAGAAGCAAGCTCGATCAGCTCCTGCTTGCCAACGAGGTAGCCTCCTGTCTTTACGATGCCACCGCCTGGATTTTTAATAAGCGAGCCGGCGATAATGTCAGCGCCAACATCACACGGCTCCTTCATTTCAACAAATTCGCCGTAGCAATTATCAACGAAAATAATCGCGTCTTTCTTTAAGCTGCGAATAAAGCTGATCATCTGTTCGATTTGGCTGATCGTAAAAGAGGGGCGGTTGCCGTAGCCTTTTGAACGCTGAATGCCGATGACCTTCGTTTTGTTGCTTAGTGCTTCTTTAATTCGTTGTTCGTCGATCCAGCCGGACTCCAGTAATGGAATCGCGTCATACTCAATTTGAAAATCCTTGAGCGAGCCTTTTCCGTTTCCGCGAATGCCGACGATTTCCTCCAGCGTGTCATACGGCTTTCCTGTAATATACAAAAGCTCGTCCCCCGGCCGCAATAGTCCAAATAAAGCCGTCGCAATCGCATGCGTCCCTGAAATAATCTGCGGGCGGACAAGCGCCGCCTCGCCTCCAAATACATCTGCATAAATCGCCTCAAGCGTATCACGCCCGCTATCATCATACCCGTATCCGGTTGACGGAGTAAAATGAAAATCAGCGACTTGATGTTCGCGAAAAGAACGCATCACTTTTGCCTGATTTTCACAGGCGATGGCTTCTATTTCCTGATGGTGGGCATGAATGTTTCTTTCAATCGTTTCCGTTAGTTCTTTCAGCTGCTTTTGATGTTGCAATTGACTATACATGTTCTGTTATTCCTCATCTTTCATCCGATTCCGTAATTCTTGACCTAATGCCGTATGCTGGCTAACATAGCCACTTACCTCGTATCGCTCCTCCGCTTCATCCCACTGCTGGACACTGCGCAATGTTTCCTGTTTGCAGCGCGCAAGTAAACGTCCCTCGTCAGGAGAAAGCATAACTCGATAAGGCATGAGCTGCTCAACAAGCTTTTCTTCAATGACATGCTTTAATTCAGTCACATCTTCCTGATCAAATGCGCTGACCTCAACCGAATCCTCTGTTCGCGTCGGAAAGAAATCCGCGACTTGCTCGTCGGCTTTATTATACACCAACAGCTGCGGAATCTTATCCGCCCCCAGTTCTTCGACTAACGTCCTCACCGTGCGCTCATGCTGGAGGTAATCCGGATTGGAACTGTCGACGACATGCAGAAGCAAATGAGCGTGCTGCAGCTCTTCCAATGTTGAGCGAAAAGCGGCGACAAGCGTCGTAGGCAGATCTTGGATAAAACCGACCGTATCAGATAAAAGCACCTGCAGGCCGCTTGGCAAAACAAACTGTCTTGTCGTTGGATCAAGCGTCGCAAAAAGCTGATTTTCCTCCAGTGTATCCGCCGCTGTCAGGCGGTTTAACAGTGTCGACTTTCCGGCATTCGTATAGCCGACAATCGCGATTTGCAATACCTCATTCTGTTTTCGCCGTTCGCGGTAGCGCTGGCGATGACCAACGACGGCTTCCAGCTGATGCTTGATCTCATCCATCCGGCGACGGATATGTCTGCGATCGGATTCTAATTGGGTTTCCCCCGGTCCTTTTGAGCCGATCCCCCCACCTTGCCGTGAAAGGGCCAGCCCTTGTCCAGCCAAGCGTGGCAATAAATACGACAACTGCGCCAGCTCAACCTGCAGCTTCCCTTCTCTCGATTGGGCCCGCGCGGCGAATATATCCAAAATTAACTGCGTGCGATCAATGATCGTCACCTTTGTGCGAACGTGCATATTGCGCACCTGACTTGGTGACAGTTCATCATTAAAGACGATCGTATCAGCCTGCTTTTCTTCAATTAATGTGATAATTTCATCGACCTTTCCCCGGCCAATGTAAGTGGAGGGTTCGACCTTCTGCCGTTTTTGCGTCACGGTCGCGACGACAGTCCCCTTTGCTGTTTTCACGAGGCTTGCTAATTCATCCAACGAACGAGCAAAGCTGTCATCATCCTCGGTAAATTGACAGCCGACTAAAATAACCTTTTCCGTTTCCCTTTGCTGGACTTCCTGCACACTACTCCACATCCTTCAGCTAGTCTTCCATTTAGTATGGACAATCATTGTTCATCTTACCATGAAACGGCAGCAGAAGGAGAGAGCAGTGGCGAGTTGATTAACCGATTTGACATTTTTCCTTAATCGCTTCAATCATCTGTTTCGCTCTTTGCTCAATCGTATGGTGCCGGTGAATAAATTCATAGCCTGCCTGACTAATCCGCTTTCGTTCTGCGTCGTTTTTTAAATAGTACTCGGTTTTTTCATAAAATGTATCGACGGTGCAGGCAACATAATGAACTTGATCGACAAAACCTAGCTCTGCAATTTCCTGATTCGTTTCAGCCAATAGTAATGTTTTGCAGGCAAGCGCTTCAAAAAACTTCAGTACCGCCACTCCTCCTGCCCTGCTGCGGCTCCCACATGTATAAAAGATTTTGGCCCGATTTAATTCGCGCGCATAGCGTTCATTGACCAAAATCTCCTCATCGCCTGATGAAGCGACGACTCGATGGCCCGGGTGAGGCTGATAAACAAAGCCTGGTTCTGTTCGCATTCTTTCAAATACGGCATCACGAAACGCATATCTTCCCTTTACAGGCATTGCTTTTGGAGCTTTGTCAGCGGGCAAATGACTTTTGTCTTCGATATAAACGAGCCCCATTAATAAGGAATCAATAGCTTTCTTTTCTTTCCAATCCTTCATCACAGCTGGATTGATTGCCCACGGCCACCAGCAAAGCCGCTCACTGTATTGGGGAAACATGTGTAAAAACGGGTGCTTCGTCGCGGAAAAAATAATATCGACTTTGTTTTCGTCGAAATAGTTCCGCCGCTCCTCCGGTTTCCAATCAACATCAATCACATAGCATCCTTTAGGGATATCGATTTGTCCCAGGCCCGTGATCTTTGGCGCTAAACCGAAATTCCAAGCGATGTCGTAGTGAAAAATAAAATCCGGCTGAAAATCCAAACGGGCTAAAATTTCCTCGATATCTCCCTCTTCATGCCAGTACTTTACATCGGCGTATTTCTCGAGAGCGCGGATCATATCCATCTTCGGCCGGTGTTTTATATAAACCCAAATCTTGTTGATTAAGACGAGTATTTTCACCTTTCGTGCCTCGCTCATTTCTTTTCACCCCTTTTTGCTTCCATATTTTATTTCTATGTAAAACTTGGCTTACCGCTGTAGACATTCAGGAAAGAATTCAAAAACAGGCAGGAAGTCATGCTTGTCCATGTAAAAAAACAGGACCGCCAGCTCTCCGGCAATCCTGCTTTAACAGCCACCTCACGTCAGCTTGACATGAGACGAATGAAATTGAAAATCCTCGCGTTTAATTTGCGTCAGCGCCTCCCGGTCATAGCGCTGTTCCCTCAATAAGCGCACCGCCTGGAGGCGTATCGCTTCCTCGATGATATTGCGAATATAGCGGCCGTTACTGAACGTTCGCTCCTGCTCCTGACTAATTTTGCGCAAATGCTCCTTAACGTGATAAGCGCCGTCCTTAGACAGCTCATACTCCCGCTCTTCCAGCATGCGGTGCACCATTTCCATCAGCTGGTCTGTCGTATAATTCGGAAAGTCAATCGCGATCGGAAAGCGGGAAGGCAGTCCGGGATTTAAAGAAAGAAAGTAGTCCATCTCGCGCGAATAGCCGGCGAGAATCAGGACGAAATCATGCTGATGATCCTCCATCGCTTTCACTAACGTATCAATCGCTTCCTTGCCAAAGTCCTTCTCGCCCCCCCTGGCGAGAGAATATGCTTCATCAATAAACAGAACCCCGCCGTTGGCTTTTTTCAGGACATCCCGGGTTTTTTGCGCCGTGTGACCGATGTATTCCCCGACAAGATCAGCCCGCTCTACTTCAATAAAGTGGCCTTTCGTCAGCACCTCCATTTCAAAGAGAAAAGAAGCGATAATCCGGGCAACTGTCGTCTTACCCGTTCCAGGGTTTCCTTTAAAAATCATGTGCAGCACTTGCTTGTTTGTCTTTAACCCTTTTTCTTTTCGGCATTGGTTAATATAAAGCCAGGCGTATATTTCCTTAATCAGCCGCTTTACTTGCTCAAGCCCGACATACTGACCTAGCTCCTGCTCAAATTTCAGTAAAATTTCATGCTGCTCTCTTTCCTCTTTTGATTGAAAAAACGGCTCAATTTGATCGTTCGCGTCGATCGTTCTATGATTGAGCACAACATTGATGCGCCCACGTTTTCTTGTCTGTGCTGGGTTATTCATGCTGTCACCCCTTCGCTCCATCTACAGCGTAAGACAAATAGCTTCTTTTACAATATACGCAAAAATGGGCGAACATGTGAGTAATGATTGAAAAAGCGCTGACGGTTTTTCTTAGAAGCGGCGCGCGAAGCCGTTACCATCTTTTGAGGAGGTCTGAAAGTGGGGGTTTTTCAGACAGACGCGTAACGGGCAGAGCCGACGCCCTTCTTTGATTAGGCTTTCCAACTCGCTTGAAACCACGAAAAGGGGACTCTTGAATTTTATAAATTCTTATCTTTTAAGAAAAGTGGCAAGCCGCCCTTTCCCTTTCTTAGAAACAATGTGCGCAGCCGTTACAAGAAGGTGGACGTTTTTCTGAAAATGAGAAAAGCCGACACCTTCTCTTTCCAAAAAGAGGAGCTGATAGTACACTTAAAAGGGAGAGGAGGGAGGCATGTGACGATAGAGCTCGCCCACTATATGGAAGAGTATTTACAGTATCTTGCGTTTCAAGGAAGGAAACCGTCAACCCTGAAGCGTTACCGTTATGATCTGCTCGATTTTTGCAGCTGGATCAGGACAACGAGGGCGGACAAGCTGCCCCTTGAACAAAAGGAAGTCAGTGCTGCCGAACTGGAACTGTTTTTCAATGAGCTTCTGTATGAGCGCCGCTATCACACCCGGACGATTCGCCGTATTCACAGCGTCTTACGCCAGCTCGCCCGCTATGAGGCAAGTCTCGGCCGTTCGCATTTACGCCCTGTGCTTGAGCTGGAACCGCCGAATCTGGCGGAAACCCCTCTCGGCGAGGATGAGTGGCTGACAGCGAAAGAAAAAAGCCAGCTCTTACACACCCTCTCCTCCGAGCGCGGTCTGTCCGAGCAACAGCTGGAAACCTTCCCTTTTTATCGCGAACGCAATCAATTGATCGTCCTGCTGATGCTGAAATATGGCTTATCCCTGCGCGAGGTTCATCACCTCTCGATCCGTGATGTCAAATTTGAAGCGAACGACATCCTCGTCCGTTACGAGGAGCCGTCGCGCCGGCTGACGCTTGAAGATGGAGATAAACAGCTCGCTTACCGCTATTTCCAAACGATTCCCGAACCGGTGCGGCCACGCTACCATAGTACCGATCCTTTCTTTGTCGCGTTTGATTTCAAACGAAAGACCTTTCACTGGTCCTATGACGATGACGAGCCGAAGCGGATGACGGTGATCGCCATGCAAAAAATGCTGCGGATGGAAGTCAAGCGGGCCGGACTGCGCAAAGGAATCAGTGCCCAAACATTGCGAAACACCTATATATTGGAACAGCTCCGCCAAGGGATGACGAGCGACGAATTGATCAGCCGAATCGGCTATACGTCCCCTCTCTCGTTGAAGCGTTATTTACAAACTGTTGAGGAAATGTCGAGAAAGAAAAAAGAAACCGTCTCAGAAGGGTAATACTACCTTTTGAGACGGTCACTGAAAAGCCCTTGCCATGAGCAAGGCGTGCAAAATCAGCACTACATAACGAAAAAAGGGAAGCCAGACAGTTGAGACAGCTTTTAACCGGCGTCGAAACTTCCTTTACAAAAGAAGCTTGCTTCCGGCAGGTGTTCAAAGGAAGCATGCCGCCTTTTGGCATACTCCTTTTATGTTAAAGAGTTGAGTCTGCTTCAGACTTCAACTGGACATTGCGTTGAGGAGCAAACGTTGAAATCGCATGCTTGTAAACAAGCTGTTGCTTTCCTTCCGTTTCCAAAATGACCGTAAAGTTGTCAAATCCTTTGACCTGTCCGCGCAGCTGAAAGCCATTTAATAAAAACACGGTTACGGCAATATTATCTTTTCGCAATTGATTTAAAAACTGGTCTTGAATATTGATAGGTTGTTGTTTCATCGGATTGTCCTCCTCTAATTGGCTCTCTCTTTACTTCGCTATCGAAGAATTATTTCCTTCAACAAATGTACAAATTTCGTGAAAAACTTGATCTGTTAAACCAGCCGTCATATCAAACCAGCTCGCTTCTGATTTGTTGCGAAACCATGTCAGCTGCCGCTTGGCATAGCGCCGTGAATTTTGCTTCAGCGTCTCAACCGCTTCATCAAACGGGCAATCTCCGTCAAAGTAAGCAAACAGCTCCTTATAGCCGATTGCCTGAACGGCTTGGCCCGTTCTAAGCCCCGTCTCATAAAGCCGCCTTGCTTCCTCGACCAGCCCATCCGCGATCATCTGGTCAACCCGTTGATTGATCCGCCTGTAAAGCAGCTCCCGCTCCATCGTCAGCCCGATATAGGTCAGCTCATAAGGCGAATCGTGACGCCGTTCGTCCTGCTGCTGGGCTGAAAACGGTATGCCGGTCACCTTCGTTACTTCGAGTGCGCGGATGACACGTCTGACGTTGTTCGGATGAATCAGCTCCGCTGCCCGGGCATCGGCCTTGCGCAAACGCTCATGCAACGCTTCTTTACCGTGAGCTTCAGCAAACGCCTCCAGCTGCTTGCGGTAAGCTTCGTCGACCGGCAGCGTTTCAAGCTGGTAGCCTTTTGTGACGGCATTAACATACAAGCCGGTGCCACCGACGAGAAACGGCAGGCGGCCCGCGGCGTTAATCTGCTCAATCAGCGGCTCGCAGCGTTCCTTGAACTCGGCGACGGAAAACGGCTCCGACGGGTCCTTGATATCAATTAGATGGTGCGGCACGCCTTCCTGCTCGGCTGTCGACACTTTTGCCGTGCCGATGTCAAGCCCTTTGTACACCTGCATCGAATCACCGCTGATCACTTCGCCGTTATATTTATGGCATAGCTTGATGCTGAGTGCTGTTTTTCCAACGGCAGTCGGACCTACTATGACAACTAGCTTCTTTTTCATCATCTTCTCCCTGTTTGTCAAAATTCAAACGTGCTTCGTGTCACTTTTTCTTTTTTCAATGTAACCGTAATGAAAAGCGGCATGCTGCCTTTTGCATACACGGAAAGAAAAGCGGGCGAACCGGCTGCTCTGCCAATGATCCTTCAGTACAACGCGAAAGCGGCTCACCCGAAGGGCCTCTTCGACCACAGCCTCTGTCAGCTCGTCATGACAGGCAAAGGGCTTCAGTGCGCTGATCCCGCTTGAAGCCGGCAAATGCGTTTCAAACATCGGATCGAAATAGACGACGTCAACCGATTGATCGGGGAGGGTACGTAAATAGTCGAGATGATGAACAGCAACAACGTCGACTTCTCTCATCGCCGCGAGCATCTCCCCGCTCCCTTCCTGCCAATGTCTCAGTCCTTCGGCAACAATCAAAGCGAGGACGGGATTCGCTTCAAGACCTGTCACCGAGCCTTCCCGTCCAACGGCGACCTTGGCGACAAGACTGTCAGCAGCCAGTCCAAGCGTACAATCAAGCACGCTCATCCCCGGCCGCAGGCCCGCCGCCTCAACGAGCGGATCATGCCCGGAGCGAAGCAGCTGCTTGACGCGAAACATCGCCGAATTAGGATGATAATAAAACGGTTCTCCGCCTTCTTGCGGATAAAGGGTCAGTCTTTGCTTTCCGACGACGAGCACATCTGTCCGGTAGCGCTTCGTCAAGTCCTCGACCGAGCTTTTTCCCCGGCCGATAAATGGACTGTTCAGCTTACGACCGATCAGTTCGGCTTTTTCGCTGACATGTCTCGCATTTCTCTCCACGGTAGTAACAATCATCGCCTGACTCCATTCCTTTCCTTACATCACTCGCTTAAACATTTTTTCCAACGCATAGGTCGAGAAATGGACGATGATCGGCCGTCCGTGCGGGCATGTAAATGGATCCTGACATGCTCTCAGCGCTTCAAGCAACGCAAACATTTCATCCTGGCGCAAATGCCGGTTCGCTTTAATCGCCGCTTTGCAGGACATCATAATCGCCGCTTCCTCGCGCAGCTTGGCGATGTCGACCTTGCGATGCGTCAGCAAATAATCGATAATTTCCCGGATCGTCTCTTCCTCTGCTCCTTTTGGGAGCCACGTCGGATGAGACCTGATAATAAACGCCTGTGTGCCGAATATTTCAAGAAAAACCCCGACCTCGGCCAACGCCTCTTTATGCTCCGTTAAAATTTCCTTTTCCTGAGCAGTGCATTCGAGCGTAATCGGCAAAAGCAGCTCCTGAACCTGCGGCGTAATGTCACCGACTTTGTCGCGATAATATTCATATTTAATCCGTTCCTGAGCGGCGTGCTGATCGATCAAATACATCCCTGTATCATTTTGCGCGACGATGTAGGTCCCATGCATTTGTCCAACCGGATATAAAACCGGCACGCGCTCCTGTGCTTCCGGCGTGACAGCTTCTTCTTCGCTGCTCATTGCCTGCTGAGGCGGGGCGGAAGGCGCTTCAACGAATTCTTCCTCCTCTGCGTGGACAGCTGCTTCCGTCTGCTGCTCTTCCACTTCTGAATAAAGCGCTGGCGGGGGAGCAGGCGTTTCGCGCACGGCTTCCGCCTGATGGCGTTCCGGCGCCGGGGCTTCGCCGTTCAGTTGAGCCTGCTGCGCCTGAGTTGGTGCTTCAGGCTGCTTGTAGTCAAGCTGAAGCGCGAGCTGCTCACTTTGCTTCGACGGAGTAACTTCACTGCGTCTGTTCAGATCAGCTGCGGGTATCAGCTGCTCCTTTTGCCAGATGGCACGGATCGTTTTTGTTAAAAGTTCGCCCAGCTCTTCCTCTTTACTTAAGCGCACCTCAAGCTTCGCCGGATGGACGTTGACATCAATCAGCTGCGGATCCATCGAAATCGCGACAACGGCAATTGGATACCGGCCAATTGGCAGAAGCGTATGGTAGCCGTCCTGAATCGCCCGCGCCAGTGCATAATTGCGGATAAAACGGCCGTTTACAAAGATCGACATATATTGACGTGAAGCCCTTGTCAGCTCCGGCAATCCGGCATATCCTTCGATCGTGTAATCAAGTGATTCTCCGGAGAACGGGCGCATGCTGCGGGCGACATTCCGTCCATAAATCGCCGCCACTACTTGTTTTAAGTCACCATTCCCTGCTGTTTTCAGCATTTCCTTTTGATTGTGATAGCATTCAAAGGCGACATCCGGATGGGCGAGGGCCAGCCGATTGACGATATCGCTAATGTTGCCCGCTTCTGTATGAACGGTTTTGACATACTTCAGCCGAGCCGGTGTATTGTAAAATAAATTCGTCACCGTAATGTCGGTCCCTTTTCGAGCCGGGGCCGCTTTTTTATGCTTGATCACGCCGCCCTCAAGCCGCAGCTCCACGCCCGCGCCTTCGCCCGTGCTCGTCTGCAACGTCAGATGGGAGACAGAGGCGATACTCGGCAGCGCTTCGCCGCGAAAGCCGAGGCTTTTAATCTGAAACAAATCGCGATCTGTTTTGATTTTGCTCGTCGCATGACGCAAAAACGCTGTTTCCACGTCTGCTTCTGGTATGCCTTCCCCATTATCGACAACGCGTAGCGAGCTCAAGCCGCCCTCTTCAATTTCAATCAAAATATGTGTACTGCCAGCGTCAAGCGAGTTTTCAACGAGTTCCTTCACGATCGAAGCGGGTCGCTCGACAACTTCCCCGGCGGCGATTTTGTTCGCAAGGGCATCATCGAGCTTGATAATTTTCGCCATCTCTCCCTCTCCTCTCTTGTTTTCCCTCTATTACTTTAATAAACGTTGCATCTCGTTTACAAAACTGATCGCTTCAATTGGCGTCATATGAAGAACATCCTTCTCACGCAGCTGCTTTAACACCGCTTCTTCCTTCTCAGCATGGCGTGACGGCTTGCGCTTTCGTTCCGTCGTCGCCGCTGTTTCCTCGATTGCCGCTTCCGCGAACAAAGACAGCTGTTCACCAACTTGCTGAGGCGACGGCCTCTGCCATGCTTGTCCACCGTCCTTTTCCAGCTCCCGCAGCAGGTCGTCCGCCCTTGAGATGACCTCTTCCGGCAGCTCGGCCAATTGCGCGACATAAATCCCGTAGCTACGATCCGCCTGTCCATCGACCACCTTATGCAAAAATACGACCGTTCCATCCTCTTCCACTGCGGAGACATGGACATTTGTCAAATGCTCAAGTGAGCTTTCAAGCGCGGTCAGTTCATGATAATGCGTTGAAAACAGCGTCTTTGCCCGCAGATGATCATGAATGTATTCAATGATCGCCTGAGCGAGAGCCATCCCGTCATAGGTTGACGTGCCGCGCCCGATTTCATCGAGCAGAAGCAGACTGTTTTCCGTCGCTTTCGTCAGCGCATACCGTGTTTCCAGCATTTCAACCATGAATGTGCTTTGCCCGCTCGCTAAATCGTCAGCGGCGCCGATTCTCGTAAACATCTGGTCAAAAACCGGCAATTCCGCCTGATCGGCCGGGACAAAGCAGCCGATTTGCGCCATGATGCTCAAAAGAGCAAGCTGACGCATATACGTGCTCTTCCCGGCCATGTTCGGCCCGGTAATGAGCAGCATTTCACGGCCTTCCTCCATGATGACATCATTGGCGACATACTGCCCTTTCGGAATCACCGTTTCGACGACAGGATGCCGTCCGGCGACGATATGAATGCGACGGTCCGGTGAAAATTGCGGCCGCGTATAGCGCCGTGTTTCACTGACAGCGGCAAAGCCGGCAAGAGCGTCGATTTCACTGATCGCCCGGGCCAGCGCCTGAATCGCGGTAACGTACTGCTTCGCTTCTTCGCGGACAGAGACGAACAGTTCATATTCCAGCTGCTCCATTTTTTCTTCCGCTTCTAAAATAAGTGCTTCTTTTTCCTTCAGTTCAGGGGTAATAAAGCGCTCGGCATTCGTCAATGTCTGCTTACGCTCGTAGCGCCCTTCCGGAAGCAGGTGAAGGTTCGCTCTCGTCACTTCAATATAGTAGCCGAAGACGCGGTTAAAGCCGATTTTCAGCGACTTCACTCCGGTCTCGCGCTTTTCTTTCTGCTCCAGCTCGGCGATCCACTGCTTGCCGTTTTTGCTTGCATCGCGATAGGAATCGAGCTCCTGATGAAAGCCGTCGCGGATCATCCCGCCTTCGGTGACGGAAATCGGCGGATCATCGACGAGGCTCGTTTCGAGTAGATCAACGAGCTTTTCAATGAATTCATCCTCACGGAACCAGCGCGCTGCCAGCTTTGGATCAATCGCTGTAATCGTCTGCTTGATCAGCGGAATACTTTGCAAGGAGCGCTTCAGCTGAACAAGCTCTCTCGCATTGACGCTTCCGTAGGCGATCCGACCGGAAAGTCGTTCCAGATCATAAACATAGCGCAGCTGCTCGCGCAGTTCCTCACGCTCGAAGTAGGCAGAAATAAACGCTGACACGACATCGAGCCGTTCTTCAATCGCTTCCTTTTGCAGCAACGGCCGCTCAAGCCAGCTTTTCACAAGCCGCCCGCCCATCGCTGTGACTGTCTGATCAATCACGGCGAGCAGCGAACCGGCCTTCTTTTTCTCCCGCAGCGATTCCGTTAATTCGAGATTGCGGCGCGTGTGCGTGTCCATTTTCATAAACGAATTCGTCGCATAATAGCGGACCCGCTGCAAATGAGCAAGGGAGCGCTTTTGCGTGCGGATTAAATAGTTTACGAGTCTTGCGACACTTTGAACGAGCTTGTCCGAAGACAGCTCCGCGCACAGGTCGGCATACTCCGGCTCAAGCTCGGTTTTCTCCTCGACGGAGATCGTAAGCGGCCACTTCTCCTCCAGCCGCTTGCGTAAGTCAGGCGAGAAGTCGGCAGCAACGACGAGCTCCTTCGCCTGGGCGCCGGTAATATCGGCGATCACTTCCTCAAAATCTGCGATCAGCGTCACCGCGCATTCACCGGTCGTTAAATCAGCGCGGGAAAGGCCGAATGTTTGATCGTCAAAGCAAGTCAACGCGACTAAATAATTGTTTTCTTTTTCTTTAATTTGATTGCCGTCCATCACCGTGCCCGGCGTCAGCAGCTTGACGACCTCGCGCTTGACGACGCCTTTTGCTTCCTTCGGGTCCTCGACCTGCTCGCAGATCGCGATTTTATAGCCTTTTTCAATCAGGCGGGATATGTATTGATCGGCTGAGTGATAGGGAACGCCGCACATCGGAATTCGTTCCTCACCCTGCCCCTGGCCACGGCCGGTTAACGTAATTTCCAGCTCTTCGGCTGCCAGCTTGGCATCTTCATAGAACATTTCATAAAAATCACCAAGGCGAAAAAATAAAAAGGCATCTTTATATTGAGCCTTTATCTCCAAGTATTGCTTCATCATTGGGGTTAGCTGTGCCATCTTCGTTCCTCCACGTTCCATGATCAGTGGTTTTTATTATAACATAGCTGGAACGATTCTTACATCCACGGTGGATTCTTCGCGGCTTTCAAAAAAAGAACTGACTCAAGTTCGTCGACTTTTGAGTCAGTCCGTTTGATTAATTTTCAAATTCCTTATGGAGAAAGTTCGGGTCGAGGTTCTCGTATTCCTCGTCGCTTACTTCGTCGACGTAGTCATCCTCGGTAAACTCTTCAAGTAAGCCGTCCGGATTGACCGCTACGGCCACCTTTGTTTCTCCGATACATTCGACGATAAATTCCCGTTCCACCTGTACTTCAACGTTAGCTCCGTTTTTCGAAATCGTCGCTTCCAGTGTATTTGGCTGTTGAACGGCGCGGGCAATCACGTCCATCTCCGCTGATAATACGTTCTCATCTCTCATTGAAAGTGCAATGACATCTGTATACGTGACCGTCTGTGTGGCGACATCCGTCTTTGTATTCTTATTGTAGGAAAACCACACATTAATATCGTAGCTGCCTTTTACCTCTACGTTTTCACCTTTTTTCTCAGCACTGTATTTATGGTTAATGATCCAGCAGCCAAGAATGCTTGACGGTTTATGTGCAGGGGTAATCGTATGAGTCGTTTCAGAGAATTTACGACCCTTTCCACATACCGCTTTTGTAATAATCTCACGATAGTTAAACCCATTTTCTGTCTGAGACATGAAACTAAACCCTCCTCTTTCTCATATCATCGTCATACGCACGGCACGGCTTACGCCTAAGCGGTTCGTCAAAATCTTCACTGTCATCCTATGCAGGGCGAATAACCAATGTGCATGAAACTAGATCATGAAAACAAAATCCTATCTGTAACACGATATGCCTTGAGCGAAGGGTTTAGTACAGAAAAAAGACAAAGAGAGCCTGAAGCAAAAGGTTTGCATTACCCTTTTGTCTCAGGCCCGGTTCAGCGGGTGGAAAGCGCGCTTCCTTTTCACATGTCCTGTCGAAGCGGCGGATGAAGTGGCGTAGCGGTTGTCATGCCATTCCTTACCAGAACGGAACCGCGCCCCCTATCCCGATCGTTTACCAGTTGGTTGTAACTCTCTTCAGCCGGCTAGAGCCATTCGACGACTTCCTCCTCTTCCGGCCGTTCATTCGCCTCCGCCAATTTGCCGACCTGGATCGAGACGACATGCTGGAGGTTCAATCGCATATCCTCAAGTCTGACCCAGACGCAGTCATTGCGTTCTAGCCAATCATTGACGCGCGATATCGGATTTTCCGTAAAATAAGCTGTTTCTTTTTCCCCATTCACTAATGAAAAAATCACTTTATACTGTTGCATTTGTATATGCTCTCTCCTTTCCTCTCTACCTCTCTTCATTCCCCATTCCTCCCCTGTTAAAGCGCATTTTTTCACGCTCTCTAAAATTTTTTCGCAAAAGCCGGAGTGGGGAAAGACATGCTAAAAATCGTCACAGAAGTTGAGTCACAACTAATATGTATGTCTGAAATGTCGAACAACGCACTAACGCAGCTCCTTTTCATAAATCCTAAAAAATATCCAGAAAGATACTTGTCTAAACGTAAGAAAGCTGCTGAAAAAGTGAAAATCGTACTTTTTCAGCAGCTTTTTGATGGTTGTATTTTACTTTTGCCCAGTCCCTTTCATTTCTACGATTGGCAGCCGCCATCAAAATAAGGGTTTTTCGTTGTTGTTCCTTTTAACAAATCTCCGCCCATTGACGTGATGATTTCGTCGGTCACCGTTTTGGAAATCGTGTTGGACACCATTTGCAAAAGGCTGTTTACTTCAAGCTGACTGCGCTTGAACTCCTGCACGAGCGGAATCGCATCAACTTCTTCATGCAAGGCGTCGATCTTTGCTTCCACCTCTTTTAACGCTTCGGACTTGCCATAATGCTGAAGATTGACCGCTTCCTTTTGCAGCTTTTTAATTTGGGCGATCAGCTCCTGCACGCGCAGATGCTCATTAATTTGCTTTTCAGCGCGCTTGAAAAAATCTACTTCTTCCGTTTCGGCCATCATTTTCGCCAGCTCTTTCGCCCGTAGTCGAATGTCTTCACGCGTATACATTGCTGATTTTGTCATGATCCTTTTACCTCCGCTAATTCAACCATTTCTCCGTCAAGTGACCACGTCTTTGCTTCTGTCACTTTCACATAGACAATTTCCCCGATATAGGATTTCGGTGCTGTAAAGTTCACTAAGCGGTTCGTTCTCGTGCGCCCCGCCAGCACATCAGGGTTCTTTTTGCTTTCCCCTTCAACGAGCACTTCAACGACCTGATCCTGATAGGCGAGATTTTTCTTCGCTGACATTTCATTGACGAGCGCATTCAAACGAGCCAGCCGCTCCCGTTTTACTTCCATCGGCACATTGTCCTTCATTTTCGCTGCCGGCGTTCCTTCGCGCGGCGAATAAATATACGTGTAGGCGCTGTCGAATTGAATCTCGCGCACGAGTGACAATGTATCCTCAAACTGCTCTTCGGTTTCGTTCGGGAAGCCGACGATTAAATCCGTTGTGAACGAAGCATTCGGGATCGCCATTTTGATTTTATGGGCGAGCTCGACGTACTGCTCTCGTGTATATTTGCGCGCCATCAGCTTCAAAATATCAGAATTTCCGTGCTGCACAGGAAGGTGAATATGCTCAACGAGATTTCCGCCTTTGGCGAGCACGTTAATCAAATGATCGTCGAAATCACGCGGATGACTTGTTGTGAAGCGCACGCGCGGAATATCGATTTTATGAATCTCATCCATTAAATGGCCGAGGCCGTAGCTGCGTCCTTCAAGATCCTTGCCATACGCATTCACATTTTGGCCGAGCAGCGTAATTTCTTTATAGCCTTGGCGGGCCAGATCACGCACTTCCGCGATAATGTCTTCCGGCAGGCGGCTCCGTTCCTTCCCACGCGTGTAAGGGACGATGCAATACGTGCAAAACTTATCACAGCCATACATAATATTGACCCACGCCTGTGTGTTTCCCTGGCGGACACGCGGCATATTCTCAACGATGTCGCCTTCCTTCGACCATACTTCAATCACCATTTCCTTGCCATAAAGGGCATTGCGCAGCAATTCCGGCAAGCGGTGAATATTATGGGTGCCGAAGATCATATCAATATGCTGATGCTTTTGCATAATTTGATTGACGACATTTTCCTCCTGCGACATACAGCCGCAGACGCCGAGAATCAGCTCCGGTCTTTCTTTTTTTAACGCTTTTAAGTGTCCGATTTCGCCAAACACTTTGTTTTCCGCATTTTCGCGAATCGCACATGTATTGAGCAAAATCACATCGGCATCAGCTGCTTCCTCCGTCGCTGTGAAGCCCATCTCCTGAAGCAAGCCGGCCATATTTTCCGAGTCATGCGTGTTCATTTGGCAGCCGTACGTCCGGATTAAAAATGTCTTTCCGGCACCGATCTGCTTCATATCCTCGGGAATAAGGCTGTCCGGGCGCAGCACCTGCGTTTCCTGCTTTCCTCTTCTTTTTCCCTGCTTGTAATCCGGCTGCTCATTGATAATGATATCCCGGCCCTTAATCCGCAGCTTTTGCTTTCCATCTGTCATGATTTCCACTTTCGCGTCACTGAAATCAAAATATTTGCTGTAATCTTTTTGGCTACTGCCAGAGGATTTTAAGTCCTGCGTAGCTGTTTTTCCATCTGCATTTGTTACGTTTCCTAATCGTTGGTCTTCATTCATTCCAAAGCTCCTTTCAAGCAAATCATACAATAAATAATTATAAACTTTTTGTCCGCTGCAAACAATAAAAGTTATTTGGAGAAGTCGTGAAAGTAAATGTTTTCCTGCGAAGCTCACAGGATGAAAAAAGGCCGTTCCCTGGGAGCTCTTCCCGGGAACGGCCTGCATCGCTTACATAAACTCCGCCATCATTTCATTGAATTTCGCTTCATCTAATTGTAGATCTTGACTCGCCAGCGGCTGCTCATCATAGCCGGAGATCAGCTCCTGGTAAGAAGGCTGCTCTTTGTTTTGATAAATCAAGCCGGTTACTAGACCATTGTGCTCCATCAATGTTTGCATCGCTGTCATCCGGTTGGCCGGATCGTAATTCTCGACATCGGCAAGCTTTGTAATATTTTCCTTAAACCAGTCATATGTGTTTACTTTATTGAACGTCACACATGGGCTGAAAACATTAATTAACGAGAAGCCTTTATGGGCGATCCCCTGTTCAATCAATGCCGTCAATTCCTTCAGATCGCTGGAAAAGCTTTGGGCGACGAAGGTGGCTCCTGCTGTCAGTGCCATTTCCATTACATTGAGCGCTGATTCAACCGAACCGCCCGGCGTACTCTTTGTTTTGAAGCCGACATCGCTTCGCGGTGACGTTTGCCCCTTCGTCAATCCGTAAATTTGATTGTCCATCACGATATAGGTGATGTCAATATTGCGACGAATCGCATGGACGGTATGCCCCATTCCAATCGCAAAACCGTCACCATCTCCACCGGAGGCAATAACCGTCAAATCGCGGTTGGCCATTTTCACCCCTTGGGCGATCGGCAGCACGCGTCCATGAACACCATGAAAGCCGTATGAATTAATATAGCCTGAAATCCGTCCGGAGCATCCGATTCCCGATATCACTGCAAGGTCGTCCGGCTCTAAACCGACATTTCCCGCCGCGCGCTGGATCGCCGCCTGGACCGAAAAGTCGCCACAGCCGGGGCACCAGTTTGGCTTCACTTTATTGCGAAAATCTTTAAATGTTGCCATTTAGACCAACTCCTTGCATGCTTGATATAATTCATTCGGCAAAAACGGATTTCCGTCATACTTCAGGACATTTTCTATTTGAACACTATTCACATTCATTTTAATAATATTGGCAAGCTGCGCCGTTGCGTTATTTTCGACGACAACGACCTTCTTCGCCCTGTCGATATGAGGCTTGAGCGCCTCTGTCGGGAATGGGTGGAGCAGGCGGATATGGACATGATTGACCTTGATCCCGTCCGCTTCAAGGCGCGGCATCGCTTCTTCAATCGTTCCCCGCGTTGAGTTGACCCCGATCACGAGCAGATCTGCTTCATCATGCTCGGCATGAACGAATAGCGGCTGCTTGAACGTCGCTTCAAGATTGCTCAGCTTTCTCAAGCGCTTATCCATTTGAGCTTGACGATTGACAGGACTTTCCGACGGCTTCCCGGTTTCATCGTGCTCCACCCCTGTCACGTGGTGAATGCCGTTTTTCGTGCCTGGAAGAACGCGCGGAGAAACGCCTGATTCCGTTACTTCATACCGCTTATAATATTCTTTCTCTTCCCGCGCCGGAATCTCATCCGTCTGGAGCGCGCCGCGGCGGATCTCGACCTTACTGAAATCAAGCGGTTCGACCGTCTGCTTTCCAAGTGACAGCGCGAGATCCGTCACTAAAATAACCGGACACTGATATTCCTCCGCCAGGTTAAATGCTTCGACCGTGTCATAGAACGCTTCTTCCACCGTACTTGGGGTAATGACAATTTTTGGAATGTCGCCGTGGGTGCTGTAGATCATCGCCATTAAGTCGGATTGCTCCTGCTTTGTCGGCAAGCCCGTACTCGGCCCCCCGCGCTGCGTGTCAATAATGACAAGAGGCTGTTCGGTCATACCGGAAAGACCGATTGCTTCGGCCATCAGCGACAAGCCTGGACCGGCTGAAGCGGTGAAAGCCCGGACGCCGGCATAGTTGGCGCCGATCGCCATCGTACATGCGGCGATTTCGTCTTCCGTCTGAATAACCGTTCCGCCGAATTCAGGCAGCTTTTTAATCATATATTCCATAATTTCCGAAGCAGGGGTGATCGGATAAGCGGCCATAAAACGGCTGCCTGCCGTTACCGCGCCCAAGCCGATCGCATCATTTCCGATCATGAACATCCGCTTCTTGCCATCCGCTTCAGCAAGCTGAAGATCCGGCATATTGGCTCCCGCCTCATTGCGGAAATAGTCGGCGCCGGCCTTAATCGCCTCCATATTCTTTTCCACAACGGAAGCGCCCTTCTTTAAAAAGATGTCCTCAACAACATCCTGGTAGTGAGATGGGGCAAGCCCGAGAATCGCACTCGTTGCACCGACAGCAACCATGTTTTTCATTAATGAGGTGCCGAGCTCTGTCGCAATTTCCGTAAACGGTACGGCAAAAAGCTGAACATCATAGCCCTCTGTCACAACCGGGTTGAATTTCGAATCGGCAATCACAATCCCGTCCGCGGCCAATTCGTGAATATTAACGTCAATTGTTTCCTGATCAAAGGCGACAAGAATATGAAGATCATCTGAAATCGAATTTAATGGACTGGTGCTGACACGAATCTTATTGTTCGTATGTCCTCCCTTAATTCGGGAAGAGAAGTGACGGTACCCGTATAAATAGTAGCCGAGCCGGTTTAACGCCGAGGCAAAGATTTCCCCCGTGCTTTCAATCCCTTCGCCTTGCTGACCCCCAACTTTCCATGATAACTGCTCTCTCACTCTATCCACCCCTTAATCACGTATCATCGCGCTAAGCTGATCGCTTATTGAAATACTATTAGCTTAGCACATTTCCGAGTATTTTACTAGATTTACTGCATTTTGACGAAATAAAGACTCTTAAATGCTATTATGATAGTCCTTCTCACTTGAAAAAGCAAGGCTTTTGTTGTCCATAACGGTTCATCAGGAAAGAATTGCGCAAAAAAGAGGCTAGGCAAAAGGTCGTCTTTCCCTTTTGCCTAGCCTCTAAGCAATAAGCCTGGTGTGAATGAGTTCTTCCAACAGGCTTGTGGCGCTTGAAACGATTAACCTAAAGCAGCACCGTCAACTTTTCTAAGACGTCAAGCCCTCGAACGCTATCTCGGTTCTACAATCAGCTTCATCGCTGTCCGTTCTTCACCCTCTATCTGAATATCCGTAAACGCTGGGATGCAAACAAGGTCAATGCCGCTTGGAGCCACGAAGCCACGGGCAATCGCAATCGCCTTGATTGACTGATTAAGAGCGCCGGCACCTATGGCTTGTATTTCTGCTGCCCCACGTTCACGAATGACACCTGCGAGTGCCCCGGCAACAGAGTTAGGGGTTGATTTTGCTGAAACTTTTAAGACTTCCATTCCTAGTACCTCCTCTGTTAACAAAAGTGGGTTGTCCCTGAATTGATTGTCTATGCCAACTAGCATTCGTCAATCGTACAAGATGCGAGTTCTACTTCATCTTATTTCAACATTACAGCCCATATGCCTAATAGAGCAAATTAATTTGGAAGACTGACCTTGTTACATATAAAATGGATGATCGTCGTTAATTTGGATTCGCTTGATTGCTGTAGCTAACCCCGTTTTAGCATCAATATCAATCACTACTCCATTTAATTGTTCCCGTCCTGCGGCGACTTCAAACCTGACAGGCAGCGTCGTCAAAAATTTTTTCAGCACCGGTTCCTTCTCAACCCCGAGGATGCCATCATAAGGGCCGGTCATCCCGACATCTGTCAAATAAGCGGTCCCCTTTGGCAAAATCCGCTCATCCGCTGTCTGGACATGGGTATGCGTGCCAACGACAGCCGAGACACGGCCATCAAGGTACCAGCCCATCGCCTGCTTCTCGCTCGTCGCTTCTGCGTGAAAATCAACGAAAATATACGGCGTCCGCTTCCGTACCTCTGCCAATATGTCGTCGAGCTTACGAAACGGACAGTCAATCGCCGGTAAGAAGGTTCGTCCCATCGCATTGATAACGGCAATCTCCAGCTGGTTCACTTTGACGAGAGTGTAGCCTTTACCCGGTGTTCCTTCTGGATAGTTAGCCGGCCGGATTAACGCTTTCGCTTCATCAATAAATGAAAAAATTTCTTTATTGTCCCACGAGTGATTGCCAAGCGTCACGACCTGTGCGCCCGCATCAAGAAACCCTTTGTAAATTTTTTCGGTGATTCCTTTTCCGGAAGCGGCATTTTCACCATTAATAATCGTAATCGTCGGCTTGTACGCCTGCTTCAGCTTCATCGTATATTCCTTGATCATCTTGCGCCCCGGCGAACCGACCACATCACCTATAAATAAAATTCGCATATCTTTATACTCCAGTCATTTCATTTCGCTCTTAGTATGATTTGTTGAGCGTCTTTTCAAACGGCTTTTTTCAAAATCACGTGCAACTGTCCGAATCGGCCCGTTAAACAAATAAAGTGGCGAAAACCCGCCACTTTATTTTGCATACTCGACAGCCCGTGTTTCCCGAATAACAGTGACTCGGATGTGACCCGGATACTCAAGTTCATCTTCAATTTTCTTCGTAATATCTCTGGCAAGCTTATGCGCAAGGGTATCATCGACCACATCAGGACGAACCATGATCCGTACTTCACGACCTGCCTGAATCGCATATGTCTTCTCTACACCTTCAAACGATTCCGAGATCTCTTCCAGCTTCTCTAAGCGGCGAATATACGTTTCCAACGTTTCTCTTCGCGCTCCAGGACGGGCGGCAGATAACGCATCCGCTGCTGCCACAAGAGTGGCAATAATCGAAGTTGCCTCCGTATCGCCATGATGGGAAGCAATCGAATTTATGACGACCGGGTGTTCCTTGTACTTCGTCGCCAGCTCGACGCCAATTTCAACATGGCTTCCTTCGACTTCATGATCAATTGCTTTTCCGATATCATGAAGCAATCCGGCTCTTCTTGCCAGCTTCACATCTTCGCCAAGCTCAGCAGCCATCAGTCCTGTTAAATAAGCGACTTCCATTGAATGCTTCAGCACGTTTTGTCCGTAGCTTGTACGGAATTTCAGACGGCCAAGAATCTTGATCAGGTCAGGATGCAAGCCAAGAATACCCATTTCAAAGGTTGCCTGCTCTCCATACTCACGAATCGCCTCATCGACCTCACGACGTGATTTATCGACCATTTCTTCAATTCGGGCCGGATGAATCCGACCATCCTGCACGAGTTTTTCAAGAGCTGTACGGGCAATTTCACGGCGAATCGGATCAAACCCGGATAAAATAACAGCTTCCGGCGTATCATCGATAATAAGATCAATTCCCGTCAATGTTTCCAACGCACGAATATTTCTTCCTTCCCGTCCAATAATCCGGCCCTTCATTTCATCATTCGGCAATGTGACGACCGATACAGTCGTTTCAGCGACATGGTCGGCCGAACAGCGTTGAATGGCCAGTGACAGAATTTCTTTCGCCTTTTTATCAGCTTCTTCCTTCGCCTGTGTGAACCGTTCCTTCACAAGCAAAGCCGTTTCGTGCGCAAGCTCCTGTTCCACTTCGTGACGAATCGCGGTACGTGCTTCTTCGCGAGAAAATCCGGAAATACGCTCAAGCTCGGCTTGCTGCTTGGCCAAGATTTCCTCCACTTTGCTATTCATCTCTTCAATTTGTCGTTGTTTTTTGGTGAGAGATTCCTCCCTTTTTTCCAAAGACTCTTCTTTCTTATCTAAGGTTTCACTCTTCCGGTCAAGAATCTCTTCTTTTTGTACCAAACGATTCTCTTGTTTTTGAATCTCATTTCTTCGTTCACGAACCTCACGTTCTGCTTCAGTTCGAGCACGGTGCGCCTCATCCTTGATTTCTAAGAGCGCTTCCTTCTTACTCGCCTCGGCATCTCGCTTCGCATCATCAACAATTTGTTTTGCTGCATGTTCCGCACTGGAAATCTTTGCTTCAGCAATGGATTTTCGAACAAGATATCCAACAACTGCACTACCTGCAGAGACAACAAGCAAAATGGAGATGAGCCATATATAATCCATACTCTTTCACCTCCCCTTGCTATCTAATTGTTGGGTTTCAAATTTGTCATACTTTCATTAATTAAAAACGTTAGAACATGTAGACATGATCGCGGAAAAGATAAATATGACACAAAAAATTTACCGCATTCCACTTAATTTTATAGCCCACCCTGTCCAATGTCAAGTGTTGTCAATTTCAGTGACTGCGCTGATTCCGTCATGAATCGCAACCTCGTACGCTTTGTCACCGGACTGGGCGAGGTGGTAGTTATGCGTAATCATGATAATCTGCCGCTTAAACATCGTGCTTAATGATTTTAAGAATTCATATAAATAAAGGACATATTCACCCGAAACATGCTTGCCCGGCTCATCGAGCAAAAGAGACCCTGACCGTTTCGGCTGGACCGTTTCAAGCAAAGCGACGCGTAAAGCGAGCGTCACGATATCGACGACACCGCCGCCGCGGGAATCCTGCGGCCTCGTTTTCACCTTGACCCCTTCATATTCCGAGACAACGTAAAATTCAGCTACCGCCTTGCTCCCGTGTTCTTCCAATTCAATTTGAAAGGAAAAAAGCGGACCAAACACATATTGGAGCGCGTTCGTCACCAGCGTCTCAATCTGCTGTTTGGCCTGCTCTCTCGCATACTCGGCCGACTGCTGCAACAGCACGCGCGCTTTTTCATATGTATCGATCGTGTCCAGATAGCCATCGAGTTCCTTCCGTCTCGCTTTGATTTGCTCTTCCAGCAAGGCGCGCTCAGCATCAAGCCTCGTCCACTGGTCGTACGCCTTCTTCTGCCGCTGCTCAAGCCTCGCAAGACGTGCTGCAAGCTCACTCATGTTCAACCAATTCCTTTGGAATCAGCTCCCATGTCTCAGCTAGCGATCTGTCTATTTCCTGCTCCAGCCGCTGAATCTCCTGTTCCAGTTCCTCCGGCTTCACTCCCAGCTCCTCCAGCTCAGCCAAAAGACGGCTTTTCTGATTTTCCAGCTCTTCCAGCTTCGCTTCGGCCCGATACCGCATATCGCGCGCCTTATCGATCGCTTTTTTCATTTGTGCGAGCTGTTGTTCGATTGTCATACAATCACCCTCTTATTCTGATTTCGTATGGCCACAGATCGACTGTCCGCAAGTAGGGCATGTCCCGATCTCAAGCAAACGCTGGCGCCAGCGTTCCTCAGCCTGTTCCTCTTCGGCCTGCTGCGAAGCAATAAAACGCCGCCCTTCCTTAATCCGTTCACTGCATTCTTTCAGTCGCCCATGCAGCTGCTTTAGCTGTTCAAGCTTTGTGTGCCATTCGGCGATCGCCGCCTGTCTTTCAATCATGCTATCAAGCTGCGGCAGCGTATCAAGCAGCTCTGTCAGCTTCTTCTGCTGCATCTCATAGGCCGTAACCTGCTGCCTCAACCTTTGCAGCTGAGCGAGCCGCTGCTGCCTGCCGGCGATGCGCTCCATTGTCGCCTCGTCAACCTCGCTGCTGAACGCCGTTTGCTTTATTTTCCTCAACGCCTGCTCTTCTTCCTGCCGCAGGCGCTGAAAAAGCTGAGCGATTTTTTTCAGTGAATGAAGGCGCTCGACCTGAGCGAGCACAATGCTGTGCTTCTCGCCGGCCTGCCGGACCTCCGCTGTCTTCTCGATCCAGAGGCGGCAAACTTCACTCGCTTTGCGCACCTCCTCCCATCTTGCCTGCAAATGCTGAAACTGGACAAGCTGCTGACGTGAACCTGAAAGCATTTGCCATGCCTGCTGCCACTGGTCGGCCGGCTTGACAAGCTCGAGACGCTTGGAGATCGTTTCCTGTTCAAGCTGAAGCCGCTGCTGCTGCTGACGCAACTGTTCAAGCTGCTCTTTTTTTTGCAGCTTTGCTTTGATCGTTTGCACCCCTTGTTCTGTTTGATCGAGCCGTTCTTTCATGGCCGGGAGCGACTGATACGGTTCAAGCTCCCCCTCCAGCTTTTCGATCAGCTGCTCCTCCTGCTTCAACTGCTGCCTCAGCTGGGCAAGGTCCTTTGATGTATCGCGAATCGCCATGTCGAGAAAGTGGGCGCCGCTGATCCGCCCAAGCGCTTTCGCCCGAACGGTATTGGTCTGTTCAAGCAAAAAGGGCCCATCTAATTGCTGAGACAGATGAAGCATCAGTTCATGGTCGTGGTCAATCCGCATCGCTCCCATTCCGTGCGCTTCGAGCACCTCCTCAGGAACGTGGATGCCAAACCCTTCGAGGATCAAGTCTTCCTCACCGTTTTTTTGAATTGTATAGCGGTTTTTCGATGATGTTCTTTCGCGGATGATTGTTGTGCCATGATCAAAGCTGACGGTTACCCGGACAAAATCAGCGCCGACGCGGATAAAGTCGCTCCCGCGCGGCTGATTGTACAGCGCCCAGCGGATTCCTCTAAGAATCGCCGTTTTCCCGCTGTCCGACTGGCCGACAAGGACGTTCAGTCCAGCATCAAATTCGAGATATGTGTCTAAATGCGACTGAAAATTTTCCAGACGTACTGAGTGAATATTAGCCATATTCCCCGTCCTTCCATCCTTCTTCTACCTTTGTCATTCTTCGCAGCGCCTCCTGCTTCACCTTCTCATCGACGTTCTTAAGCGAAGCGATATCCTGAATAATCGCGCTCATATTCAGCGTTTGAAACTGCGAGCTTTCCTTCACCTGCTGGACAAAGCTGTGCAGCCGTTCTTCCTGATGGACCGCCTTTTCCAGAAACGAGCGGTCAAGCACCTCTTCTCCTTTTTGGGCGACCGTCACCTCGCGTTCTTCAAGCGAAATGCCTTCCTTTGAAATCGTTCCGAGCACGACCTTCGGCATTCGGCTGATTTCGGTCCAGTGGTTGTTAACCCGCGACAGAGCGCCCGGATTGCACATATACTTCCCGTTTCGCTCCTTGATTCCAAAGCCGCCGTGAAAATGTCCGGTCAAAATAATATCGGCCGTCGTTCCCCAAATATGGTCGATCAGCGTATGCGGAATGCCTTCAGGCAACGCCTTTTCAACAAGCATACTATGGACGATGTGAACGAGAATATCCGCCTCTGTTTCATTAACAGGGTAATAATCCAGCTTTGGATCGCGCTGGTCGAGATCATAATGATAAGGCTGGCCGCTAATCTGAACTTTCACCCCGTTTTTCTCAACCAGAACCGGCTGACCGGGATGAATAATTTTCATCACGCCGAAGGAATCCATTAAGCCGAGCATCGTCCGCGAAATCGTTTCGGGATTATGGCCGAACGTGTCATGATTTCCAGCTACGACATAGGTTGGCATCGCCGCCTTCATAAAAATCTTGGCAAACTGGCCGACGACATTTGGCGCCAAATCGGGACGGTCAAAGACATCGCCGCCATGGAGCAGGACATCAACCTGTTCGCGATTCGCCAGCCCAACGACTTCTTCGAGCTTCGCTTTCAACGTCTCGACATACACATCAAGCCGGTTTTTCGGCGTCGTGCCGCGAATATGAGTATCGGTTACATATAAAAATTTCATTTTACGCCTCCATTGTCGGATACGCCCTTCGTAATCTAAACGGCAAAGCGAGCAGAAAGGAAATCCGTTCCCTGCTCGCTTTGCAGATTTTACCCGCCGCTTTTAGACGTGCGTCAAAAGGGAAGAAAGGAGTTGTACACACACCTTCCTCCCCGTTACTGACCGGCTCTTGTTCCGTCGGTTACCGGAACGTCCTGTTAGTAGATTGACAGATTTCCAGCGCCCATCAAGCCTATTTCAAATCAAATGGGATTTCCTCCGGAGCTTCTGCGCTGGCAGGCTCCACTGTAATCTCTTCATTCAGGCCGTAGTGATCTCGAATTAATGTTTCGATTTCTTCCATAATCGCTTCATTTTCCTTCAGGAACTGCTTTGCATTTTCCCGCCCTTGTCCAAGTCGTTCTTCGTTAAAAGAGTACCATGCTCCGCTCTTTTGCACAATATCAAGCTCAGAGGCGATATCTAAAATCGAACCTTCGCGCGAAATGCCTTCTCCATACATAATGTCAACTTCCGCCTGTTTGAAAGGAGGAGCTACTTTGTTTTTGACGACCTTAATTCTCGTTTTGTTTCCGACCATATCGTTGCCTTGCTTTAGCGTTTCAGCACGGCGCACTTCAAGCCGGACAGAGGAATAGAACTTCAGCGCACGTCCGCCCGGAGTCGTTTCCGGATTTCCGAACATGACGCCGACCTTCTCACGAATCTGGTTAATAAAGATCGCAATCGTCTTTGATTTGTTGATCGCTCCGGACAGCTTCCGCAGCGCCTGGGACATCAGACGGGCCTGCAAACCGACGTGGCTGTCCCCCATGTCGCCTTCAATTTCCGCTTTCGGTACAAGGGCGGCCACACTGTCGATTACGATCATATCGACGGCGCCACTGCGCACGAGTGCCTCGGCGATTTCAAGCGCCTGTTCCCCCGTATCCGGCTGGGACAGCAGCAACTCGTCAATGTTTACGCCCAGCTTCTGCGCGTAAACCGGGTCGAGAGCATGCTCGGCATCAATAAAAGCCGCCTGGCCTCCCTGACGCTGGATTTCGGCAATCGCGTGAAGGGCGACCGTCGTTTTACCGGATGATTCAGGACCATATACCTCAATAACCCGGCCTTTCGGATAACCGCCCACTCCGAGGGCAATGTCAAGCGCGAGCGCGCCGCTGGAGACCGTCGAAACGCGCTGGTCCGTCTGTTCGCCGAGCTTCATAATCGAACCTTTCCCAAATTGTTTTTCGATCTGGCGCAATGCCATATCAAGAGCTGCTTTACGATCACTCATTTCCATCTCTCCTAATCATTAAAATATATAGGTAAGCCATAAAAAGCGAATCTATGTTTTGTTCTTTTCTATCATACATCTTTTCATCCCATTTGCCAATAGTTTTTACGAACATTCATTCGGGTTTGTTTACTGGAAACGCAAGGGAGGGGGAAAGAGGGAAAGGGGCCTGTCCGAAAGGGGATCGTTCCCTTTTCGGACAAGCCCGAAGCCATAATGCTTGAAAGATTTAACGCCGGGGTGCGGGAGATGGTTTGCGTTCGCGCTTCGGGCGCGGCTTGGCAGGCTCGAGGTTAACGCGCGCGCCATTAATGCGGGAGTAGCGTAACGCTTCATACACAAACGGAGCGACGTCTTCCGGCACTTCCACAAAAGTAAAGTTTTCAAAAATATCGATTCTGCCGACCTCTTTCGCCGGAATGCCGACAAGCTCGGAAATTTCATCGGCGAGAATTTTCGGCGTCATATTGACATTGCGTCCGACATTGATAAAGAAGCGGATCATGCCTTTAGCGCCTCCCGTATCGCCGAAGTTGTAGCCCGCTTCATCGGCTGACGTGTCGGTTGAGAAGTTCATCCGCAACAGCGCTGAGACGACCTCTTCCGGCGTATGCTCGGCTAAAATTTCATGAACGAGCGGGGCAAACAGCTCGGCTTCTTTTCCGCCTGAGGCAATCGTGTCAGAGATCAGCTTCTTCCACGAGTTTTGCTGTTTTTCCACAACATCCTCGATCGTCGGCACGTCCTGCGATGGAATGCTCATCTTAATTTCCTGTTCAATCGAACGAAGATGCTTCATTTCCCGCGGTGTCACAAGTGTCAGTGCCAACCCTTTGCGTCCTGCGCGGCCTGTCCGTCCAATCCGGTGAACATAGCTTTCCGGATCCTGCGGAATGTCGTAGTTAATGACATGCGTCACGTTCTCGACATCAATTCCCCGGGCTGCCACATCTGTCGCAATCAAAAATTCAATCGACGAATCGCGGAATTTTTTCATGACGGCATCGCGCTGAGGCTGGGTTAAGTCACCATGTAAACCGTCAGCCAAATACCCTCTCGCCTGGAGAGCCTCGGTCAGCTCGGCTACACCCTTTTTCGTCCGGCAGAACAAAATACCAAGCTCGACATCCTCGCTGTCAATAATCCGGCAGAGGGAGTCAATCTTATTCCGCTCAAGCACTTTATAATACATCTGGTTGATTAAAGGGGCCGTTACCTCTCCTTTATTAATGGAAACCGTTTTCGGCGAGTTCATATACTTGCGTGACAGCTTCTTAATCGCCGGAGGCATCGTCGCTGAAAACAACAGCGTCTGCCGCTCATTATTCACCTGACGCAAAATCGCTTCAATATCATCAACAAACCCCATATCGAGCATTTCGTCGGCTTCATCAAGCACGACTGTATGCACCTGGTCAAGCTTCAATGTCTGACGGCGCAAATGGTCGAGAATCCGCCCTGGCGTCCCGATCGCAACCTGGACTCCCTGCTTCAGCGCGCGGATTTGATGACCGATCGATTGCCCGCCGTATATCGGCAGCGTCCGGATGTTTTTGTAGGCCGACAGCTTCTGAAGCTCGCCGGACACCTGGATCGCCAGCTCGCGGGTCGGCGTTAAAATCAACGCTTGCACATAACGGTCAGCTGTAACTTTATCGACAATCGGAATTCCGAATGCCGCCGTCTTCCCTGTCCCTGTCTGAGCCTGCCCGACGACATCCCCTCCTTCTAAAATAACAGGGATGGCTTTCTCCTGAATCGGAGACGGCTCCTCAAAGCCCATGTCTTTAATTGCTCGCTTAATTAAGTCTGAAATTTGAAAGTCATTAAAATACATTGTCATTCTGTTTTATTCCACCTTTTCAATTCGTTCAACAAATAAAAGCATCCATATTTGATCGCCCGGTCTCGGACGGCCTCACGTCCCCCGGCAAGGGTCAGCTCAAAGCTGAGCGGCTCCTCTGTCAGACCGGCCAGACCGATAAAAACCGTTCCCGGTTCCTTGTTTTCCTGCAGTCCGGGACCGGCAACTCCTGTAAAACTGATCGCGATATCCGCCTGATACTGTTCTTTGGCACAGGCTGCCATTTCCCGCGCGCATTGATGGCTGATGACCCCATACTCAGCAATCACTTTCTTCGACACGCCGAGGACATTTTCCTTCACTTCCGTCGAATAAGCAACGCTTCCTCCGCGGACGACCTTGGATGAGCCTGGAAAGGCAGTCAGTCTGCCGGAAAACAAGCCTCCCGTTATGCTTTCCGCTGCTGCTATCGTAGCGTTTTTTTCAACCAATTGCAAAAAAACCTGTTCGATCAGCGATGTTTCATCATAGCCGTATAAATAAGCGCCGACGCGATCGGTAATTTTTTTCTCTGTTTCATCAAGCAGTCTGATCCGCTCACCCGGATCGGCATGCTTAACCGTCAGCCGCAGCGTGACTTCCCCTTCACTCGCCAGCGGGGCAATCGTCGGGTTCGTCTGGGCATCGAGCAAATCTTCAAGCTCCGTTTCCAGCTGCGACTCGCCGATATCAAAAAAGCGCAGCACCCGCGACTGGATCGCCGCCTGTTCGCCTGATCCGCTGACTAAATAAGGGATCAGTTCATTTTTGAACATCGGCTGCATTTCCTTCGGCGGTCCCGGCAGGAGGATAATCATTTTCTTGTCGACAGTAATCACCATGCCGGGCGCCATCCCGAAATGGTTGGCCAGCACCTTGCTCCCTTCCACGACAAGCGCCTGCTTGCGGTTATTCGGCGTCATCACCCTGTTTCTTCTTTCAAAAAAAGCCTCAATCGAACGAAGCGATTCTTCATCATGGACGAGCTTTTTCCCTAAAAATTCAGCTACGGTTTCCTTTGTCAAATCATCCTTCGTCGGGCCGAGCCCTCCTGTAACGATCACGACATCGGCGCGCTCGTGCGCCTGCTTCAGCGTGTCATAAAAGCGCTGCTTATTATCGCCGACCGTCGATTGAAAAAACACGTTAATGCCAAGATGAGCGAGCTCCTGTGAAAGATAAACGGCATTCGTGTTTACAATTTGTCCAAGCAGAAGTTCCGAGCCAACTGAAATGAGTTCAGCATTCATATCATCAACCGCCCTATTTGGATTTTAGAAGAATATGTTTGTTCTTTTGAAAATAATCAACACCGGACCAGATCGTTAAAATCGTCGCAATCCAGATCGCAAGCATATCAAAAGGCAAAGACAGCGCTTGAAACGGCCAATTATGTAACATCAAGGCAGAGATCGCCACGATTTGCGCCACCGTTTTTAATTTCCCTAGCGGACTGGCGGCAATCACTTCCCCGTCTGCGGCTGCTACAAGCCGGATTCCCGTCACGGCAAACTCCCGGCTAATAATGACGATCGCCATCCATGCAGGAAGCAGCTGCAATTCGACCAGGGCAATTAACGCTGCCGTGATCAGCAATTTGTCTGCCAGCGGATCAAGAAACTTGCCGAAGTTCGTAATCAAGTTCAGCTTGCGCGCGTAATACCCGTCAAGCCAATCGGTTGCCGAAGCAATGATAAAGATTAACGCCGCGATAAAATGGGCGACAGGCATCGTCGTTCCGAGAAAAACAAAGTCGCCGAATGGCAATGGAGCGAGTAAAAAAATCATAAACAAAGGGATAAGAAAGATGCGTGAAATCGTAATTTTGTTAGGTAAATTCAAAATGTTCCCTTCCTTCAAAACAATGATCAAGTAAACAGCCGCACTGTTATTATATACGATTCATCCCCATATTTGTAACCAAAACCACTTTTTCCTGAAACGCTGCGACCCGAAAAGCAAAACAGGTTGCCGAACAGCTTCTAACAGAAGACTTCGTTCGACAACCTGGAAAAGCAAACGCTCTGCTTTCAAATCATCAGCTGTTTTGACCCACAACCGTAATAGTGACCTTTTGATGAACGATATCAAGCGGGAATTCAAGCCGTTCACCATTAATGTAAAGCTCGACGTATGGAGAAGCACCGAAGTTAAACAAAACCTCTTCCTCCGCCGCCAGCTCATCGAAGGTCAACACTTCGCCTTCCGTTGGCATCCCGGTAAAGAACGTATGCCCTAACGCATTTTTCACATCGATATGAGATGTGCCTGTTAGCTCAATCCTTACATCGTCCAGCTGACCATTTTCCAATTGGTAATAAGACGTATTGCCGCTGCTTTCAATAAATGTAAGCTCTGTTTCCGGCTCTGGGGGCTCCTGTTCCTCCTGCTCCTCTTCATCCGGCTCCGAAGCAGGCGGCTCTTCCTCCGCACTATTTTCCTCTTCCTCCGGCTCTGTGCCTACTTCATCCGAGGAATCGAGTTCGACATTTTCATTCATGTCCGGCGGAACGGCCTCGCCGCCGTCGCCTCCCCAGCCCATCGATTGCGCTAACAGCCAAATCAGGACGACTACCACAATGACCCCGGCGATCCCGAGCACTGCGGGAAGCAGCGTATTGCCACGCGTCCGCTTTTTCGGCGTAACGGCCGTCTTTTTCGTCCGTTCAGAGCGCGATGGCAAGGCGACCGTTTCCTGCTGAGGATTGGGCAACTCATTGCGGTATTGATCAAATAAAGGCTCTGGATCAAGACCGATTGATTCCGCATATGTCTTCACAAATGCCCTGGCGTAAAACAGTCCTGGAAGCGTCTCGTATCTCCCCTCTTCAATCGCAACGAGATAGCGCTTTTGAATCTTTGTCGTCCGCTGAAGATCTTCTAACGTGATCTGCTTCTGCTCCCGGACTTGCTTTAAATATTGACCTAGTTCTGACATCATACCACCTACCTACACCTTAGCTTATATCAAAAGAGGAAAAGCCCGATTCAACTACTTCGTATGTGATCTCTTCTTTTTCATCATTTCTGAGTTCGATAATGCAATCAAAATCATCCAACTCATACTCTGTCTCCCGTACAAAAATATCAGGATGCTCGACTACTTTCACGGCAGGAAGTCGCATGATATCCCGAACAAGCATACGGTGCTTTTCGGTCGAGCGCATCGTTGTCACAATCCCGTCAATGATAAAGATATGATCCTCACTTAACTCATCATCAGCCAGCTGACTTCTCACCGTTTGCCGCAGCAATGTCGAAGAAATAAAAGACCATCTTTTGTTGGCACAGACACTGGCAGCGACAATCGACTCTGTCTTTCCGACACGAGGCATTCCCCGAATCCCAACAAGCAAATGCCCTTCCCGCTTGTACAGTTCCGCCATGAAATCGACAAGCAGACCAAGCTCCGTCCGGATAAAACGGAACGTTTTGCGGTCATCGGCATCCCGCTCAATATAGCGGCCATGACGAATCGCCAGACGATCGCGGACGCGCGGCTCCCTGAATTTCGTAACCTTAATATCCTCGATCGTTTCTAAAATCGCCCTGAATCTCGCCACTTGATCGTCACTTTTACTGCGAATCAGCATACCGCGTAACATCCCGTCAACGCCGTTGATCGTGACGATATTGATTTTCAGCATACCAAGCAACGACGAAATATCGCCGAGAAGCCCAGGTCTGTTCTTATGTATATGATATTCTAAATACCATTCTTTTACATCATCCATTTATGCCACCCTTTACTGCAATGATAAATCTGGATACGAAGGAGACGATTCGCTGCCACCTGGTATTCTCTACCTTTCATGATAATGGATTTTCGTCACAAATGAAAGAACTTTGTCGGAAATAAAACAGGTTTCTCGTTTCTCCCGCTCCATTCTTATGAAAAAAAGAGAAGGACTTGTCCCTAAAGGTTGAATGTGACCTTTTGGAACAAGTCCAAAGCAATATCCATCGTCTCCTGCTGTTGAAAAGCTCGTCCCGGAATTTTTCTTCGGTGCGGCCTTCGCGCAAAATGGACCTGCGGTGTTTTCCGCGATAAACCCGGCGTCTACTAGCGGGTCTGCTTAACGAGTGCCGTTATTTTGCACAAGCTTGACCATCATATTGGCTATCGCATGCTGCTCCTGTTCATCGGCTACGCGCCAAAGGTCGGCTAGGATACGCTCTTGTTCGTTTTTCGGTTCAACCTGCTGCGACAAATATTCACCAACTTGATAAGCAACATCAGAGATAACATTTTCACTCATCCCTTCGTCCTCCGCCTGATGAAGACGATCACCCAAGAAATTTTTCCATTGATCCCAATTGTCTAATACAGACATGTAAATTCCTCCTTGATAATGTACTTCATTCTATATTTTTTCTAAGGCAGGGAAAAATTATGCATGAAAATGTTTTTAACAATGCCACGCGCCATTGACCGAAAGGATGTGCCCATTTATGTAAGTCGCTTTACCTGACGTTAAAAAACGAACCGTGGCTGCAATCTCCTCCGGCCGGCCAAGCCGGTTTGCCGGAATATCCTCGATCAGGCTTTCGCGATCGATCCCGTTCAGCATCTCCGTCTCAATTGCCCCGGGAGCGATGCCATTGACCTGAATCCGGCTCGGTGCGACTTCCTTCGCCAGCCCTTTCACAAAGCCGTTCAAACCGCTTTTCGCCGCGGAATAGGCGACCTCACATGCCGCGCCCGTCTGACCCCAAATCGACGAGATGATGACGATGTTTCCCGCCTGCCTAGACAGCATCCCCGGCAGCAGCGCCTTCGTAATATGCATCGGATTAAGCAGGTGAATGTTCATCAGCTGCTCGATTTCAGCTTTTGTCATTTCGGTAAACAAGCCGGCATGGCTCGTTCCGGCATTGTGAATGACCGTATCGATCGCGGCGTACGAAGGCAGCGCGGAAAGCAGCTGTTCATCGCCGTCTTCACGCGCGAGGTCGGCACAAATATACGTAACTTCAGCTCCGCTTTGCCGGCAAGCTTCGCCGACGGCTTCCACCTTTTCTCGCTGGGTCGCATAATGCAAAAAAAGAGAGCAGCCTGGAGCAGCCAGCTCTCTTGCAATCGCCTGGCCGATCCCGCCCGATGCTCCCGTAAGTAAAATCTGCTTTCTCATTATTGGTTGTACCCTTCCGCCATCACCTGGCAAACAGTAAAGCGCTCAAATTGAAAATGGTCGGCAAGCACCTGCTGAAGCTCATCAACCGTTACGCTTTCCAACACAGGTACGACATCAAATAAATTCATCTCATTAAATTGATAGCGCGTAAACTGATTGGCGATATACTCAGGGGAATTAAGCGATCGCAGGAAGGAGCCGATTTTCTTTTTTACCACGCGGTCGACTTCTTCTTTTACTAAAGCGGTCTGCTTGAAGCTCTCAACCATCTCCTGCAAACGCTCGGCGAGTTTGTCCGGGTGCTTCGTATCCCCGCCGATAATCGTAAAGCCAAAGCCCTGTTCAGCCGAATGATCGAAAGAAAAGGAATCATCGATCAAGCCTTCTTCGAGCAACGTCTGGTAATTTTCCGAGCTTTGCCCGAACATGACATCGAGCAGCACAGAGACCGAGAGTTCGCGCTTTAACAGCTCTTTTCCTTGACGGTCAGCTCCCTTTTCCTTAAAGCCGACGAGGCATTTCGGCGTTTGCACGGGCATCGTGATCACATGCTTGCTTCGGGCCACTGTCTCCGGCTCCTCGTCAAAATAACGCTGAAGCTCGGTCGGCTCGGCAAATTCCTTGCTTGCCTGATTCTCTTTGATTTGCGCCATGATCGCCTCCGGATCGACTGGCCCTACTACGAACAGCAGCATATTGTTCGGATGGTAGAACGTTTCATAGCATGTGTAAAGCAAATCCTTTGTAATATGGGAAATCGATTCGATCGTACCGGCGATGTCGATCTTCACCGGGTGGGTATGAAACATATTTTCAATCACGCCAAAATAAGCGCGCCAATCCGGGTTATCGTCATACATCGTAATTTCCTGATTGATGATCCCCTTTTCTTTCTCGACGCTTTCCTCGGTAAAATAAGGGTGCTGCACGAAATCAAGCAGTGTATCGAGGTTTTTTTCGACATTCGTCGTGCTTGAGAATAAGTAAGCTGTGCGGGTAAAGCTCGTGAAGGCATTAGCCGAGGCCCCCTGCTTGCTGAAATCCTGGAATACATCACCGTCTTCATCCTCAAACATTTTATGTTCCAGGAAGTGGGCAATGCCGTCAGGAACCTGAATCGCTTCGTCTTTTCCAAGCGGTAAAAAATGATTGTCGACTGACCCGTACTTCGTCGTAAAGGTAGCGAACGTTTTATTAAAGCCTTCCTTCGGCAAAATGTAGACGCTTAACCCGTTTTCAAGCGTTTCATGGTAGAGTGTTTCCTCCAATTGTGAAAAATGAACAGGCTTCACGGCACTCACTCCTTTCCTTTTAAAAAGTAAATCGTATCAAGCTTGACATGTTTGGCAACGCGGACAATATCTTCTTTCGTCACAGCATCAACCTGCTCAAGCCACTCTGACAGCGTGCGCTTGCTGCCGCTGATCACCTGGTGGTAAAGAAGTTCAACATAGCCGCGCGCCACATCTGCCGTTTCGAGAATTTGATTTTTCAGCATCGCCTTCGTCTGCTCGACTTCGTCCGTGCTGAAGTCGCCCTGCTGCATCGCCGCAAATTGCTCTTTAATAATTTCGACAGCGCGTTCATATTTTGCAAATTCGATTCCGGACATGACCATCATGATCCCTTTATGGCTTTCAAGCCGTGAGGCCGCATAATAAGCGAGGCTTTCCTTTTCGCGAACATTGATAAAAAGCTTTGAATGAGAAAAGCCGCCAAACAGGCCGTTGCAAACTTGCATCGCCACATAATCTTCGTCGCTGTAGGTGAGATACGTGCGGAATCCAATGTGAAGCTTGCCTTGCTTAACGTCCTGCGCTTCGTGAACGACGCGAATCTCATCAACATCGGGGCTTTCGGTCGTCACTAATTGGTTTGCCGGCTTATTGATCGCGATCAGCGGGGCAAACGCTTCTCTCACATCGGCAAGAGCCTGCTCTTCCTCAAACGAGCCAACGAGATAAAGATCAAACTGATTCGTCCGGATCGCGTTAACATAGTAGTCGTGCAACGACTCGGCAGTGATCGCCTGAACCTCTTCTGCCGTTCCGAAGGCGGTTAACGCAAACCGCTCCCCTTTACACATTTCTTCCGTAACCCGCACATTCGCATAGCGCATTTTATCGTCATAGACCGATTCGATCCGCTGAATGAGGGAACGCTTCTCCGTTTCCAGCACTGAGTTCACGAACGTGTCGCCCTCAAGACGCGGGTGGAGCAGAATTTCGGCAAGCAAGGTCGTCGCCTGCTTTAACAATGGAGTGGAATCAGACAAGAACTGCTCATTTGCCACCTCTAACCGCAGCGTGATAATGTGCTGTTCTCCTTTTTTTTGGACATCCGTTGTGAACAGGGCGCCGTACATCTCGTCCAGCGTCTGGCGCAGCTCCTTCCGCGAAGGCCTCGACGCCGTACCGTTTTGCAGCACCTGAGGAAGCAAGGCCCGCAGCGCAACCGTTTCCTGTTCCAGCGGGGCTTTCATCATCATGATTAATGAGGTTGTCTTATATTTATCCGTCGGGACTGTGTGGATCGTCATCTGATCACAGCTATGGATCTTCTCTGTTAACGGCTTCATCTACTCATCTCCTTTTTCAGCCAGTCAGCTTAGGTTATGCTTTCACCCTTTTTCTTACAACATGAAACTTAAATTTATCGGCACGAAAATAATTTAACGAATAGAGCAGCGGCTGTTCAAGCTGGTCATAATGCATTTGCTTCAGCAGCAGCAACGAGGATTCCGGGTCGCATTCTAAAATTTCCGAGACGTGCTCATGATAGCCGATTGGCTCGATATAGGTAACGGCATGGGTAATCGTCCGCCCGATCTCTTCAAGAAAACGGAAAATTGACTTTGTTTCATGGATCGAATGGTTTTCAACAAGCTGGTTCGGAATTTGATCCAGACAGTAAACAACCGGCGTTCCGTCCGCCGTACGAACCCGTTCGATTTCCATAATCTCGGCGAGGTCTTCCTGCGCGAATTTGCGCCGGTCTTCCTCCGTTGCCGGCTGCACCGAAGAGGACAAAAAGATCGTCCCTGGAGTCATATTCGCCTGAATGATCATATCCGTCACACTGTACATTTCCTCGATTCCGGCCGTAAACAACGGCTTGGAATGAACAAATGTCCCGACTCCATGACGGCGGATGACAACGCCTTCTTCCTCAAGAATCCGCAGCGCCTCCCGCAGCGTCGCCCGGCTGACCCCAAGCTGTTTGGAGAGCTCGAATTCGGATGGCAGCTTTTCCCCTTCTTCATACACCTTCTTATCAATATCTTCTTTGATGCGGTCAATGACTTGTAAATATAGAGGCCGTTGATCCGTTTTAATCATACTCTCCACTCCTTTTCATTCTCTCTTGTCAAAGGGGCAGGGGCGACGTAGCTTTTGCTTTTGCCAGTCTCCCCCTCACCCAAGTTCGTCTATGATGAATGAGATGCTTCGTCCACCTCTGTCTTCTCAACAAGAACTTCCCGGGGCTTACTACCTTCATACGGGCCAACGATGCCTCTGACTTCCATTTCGTCGATTAAGCGAGCCGCCCTCGTATAGCCAATGCGGAAACGGCGCTGCAGCATCGAAACAGAGGCGGTGTTCATTTCCGTCACGAGCTCAACAGCAGGCTGATACAGCTCATCCTCCACTTGTCCTTCCACTGCTTTCTCCTCGGTTGGTGTCATTTCCTCCTGGTATTGCGCTTTTTGCTGGGAGATGACAAAGTTGACGACATCTTCAACTTCCTGATCGGAGAGAAACGCCCCTTGCACCCGCTTCGGCTTCGTCGCACCAACCGGCATATAGAGCATGTCCCCGCGGCCGAGCAGCTTTTCTGCGCCGCCTGAATCGAGGATTGTTCTTGAGTCGGTTTGCGAGGATACACCGAAGGCAATACGCGACGGGATGTTCGCTTTAATCACTCCGGTAATCACATCGACGGATGGCCGCTGTGTCGCAATGATCATATGAATCCCGGCAGCACGCGCCATTTGCGCGAGGCGGGCAATCGAGTCCTCGACATCGCCAGAAGCTACCATCATCAAATCAGCGAGCTCATCGACTATGACGACGATGTAAGGCAGCATCGGCTGCTTTGCTTCTTCGGCTTCATTATGACGTCTGATCGTTTCGTTATAGCCCTCGATATTTCTTGTTCCCGTATGGGAAAACAAGTCATAGCGCCGTTCCATCTCGGCGACAACTTTCTTCAACGCCTGGGACGCTTTTTTCGCTTCTGTCACAACAGGGGTGAGCAGATGAGGAATACCATTGTATACCGTCAGCTCGACCATCTTCGGATCGATCATCATCAGCTTCACTTCATGCGGCTTCGCCTTTAATAAAATACTTGTAATAATGCCGTTAATACAAACACTTTTCCCACTGCCTGTCGCTCCTGCCACAAGAAGATGGGGCATTTTGTTCAAATGAGCGAGAACGGGTTCCCCGGAAATATCCCGTCCGAGGCCGACAGCGAGGACGTTGCTTTCACGCTGCGATTCAGGCGAATCAAGAACTTCGCGCAACGTGACAATCGCCACTTCCTGATTAGGCACTTCAATCCCGATCGCCGACTTGCCCGGAATCGGCGCTTCGATTCTGATATCCTTTGCCGCGAGGGCAAGCGCCAGATCATCAGCAAGATTGACAATTTTGCTCACTTTCACCCCGATGCTCGGGTTAACTTCGTACTTCGTCACAGCCGGGCCGAGATGCACCTTCGACACGCGGGCTTTGACGCCAAAGCTTTCTAAAGTCTGTTCCAGCTTGCGCGCGTTTTCAGTCAACTGGCGTTTTTCCCCGGATTGACTTGGATTATCGGGCAGCTTGAGCAGCTCAAAGCTTGGAAGCTGATACGCTTCATTCGTCTCCTGGGCTGTGACAAGCGCTTCCTGGACGGGCTCGTCCACCGCTTTGACCTCTTCTTTCTCTTGTTCCACCTTTCGTTTCTCTTCAACCGGCGGATACAGCTTTTGGGTGAAATCGACAATTTCCGGCTCGCCTTCGGGCTGTTCAGTCGCCGGTTCAATTTCATCAGCCTCATCAGGCAACGGCCGCTTTTTCTTTTTTTTCTTCTGGTTTTTTCGCTCTTCTTCCAGCTTTTCCTTCGTTCTTTCTTTCATTTGCTTCAGTTCAGCGCCGAATGAACGAAAGCTGTCACTTAAGAAAAGATAGCTGCGTCGGAACAATTTGCCGATAAGCTCCGAAAGCGAGCGACCTGTAATCAAAATTAATCCGATCATAAACAATACAAAGCATAAAAAATAAGTCCCTGCTTCAGCGAATAAAAAGTGGCTCATGGCAAAGGCCAGAGAGCCGATCATCCCACCGCCCAGGTCGGCAGGCGGGATCTCCCCTCTCATTTCCATCCAAAACAGGTTCCACGTATTGCGAATGACCGACCTGTCTTGAAATCCTTCTTGACCGGCAAGCTGGTTGAATAAACCAACATGACTGAATAAAGCCATAGAAAGAAGAATGACATAGGCTCCCGACATTCGGCGCGTCAACAGCTTAGGTTGCTGACGCTTGACCATAATGTAGATGGAAATCGCCAATAAACCGAAGGCGAGCACAGCAAACCATTCTCCGAGAAAAAAACGGAATAGTCGCACAAAGGTTTCGCCAACTGTTCCAAGTCGTGCTAATGTAACGACAGCAATGACAAGCAATCCGAGACCGATGAGTTCAAATGTCAGCTGAGATTTCCACTCGGTTTTTCTTTTTTTCTTTCGTCTTGCCATACGTTTCACCCTTTACTTCAATCACAATTTCCATTCAATACTTAAGAAGCAGCCAGCTGGCTGCTTCGACCATTCTTGGATGAAGTTAATTATAGCATAGACTATGCCTGTCTACATGCTAAAATTGCGGTTTTGCCTGGATGACGGTTCCGGGTGTATATTTTTCATTTAAATAATGCATCGGATCTCCGCTCAGCAGCCGTACAATCCGGTATTCGGAGGCATTAAGCCGCTCTACGATCAACTGGCCGGCTTCACACGGAATAACCTGCTGGGATGTGTAGCTTTGTTCCTCTTCCGGGAAAATGAATTCAGGAGGAACCATTGTATAGAGAATCATTGGATGACCTCATCCTTTCCGTCAGCCTGTTTTTGCCGGTACTCGTCAATCAGACTGTTCAGCTTTCCGAGCGCCTGACCGATCCCGCCAACCTCATTAATCAAACCGTATTTCACCGCATCCGTTCCAATTACATTCGTCCCGATATCTCTCGTTAAATTGCCTTTCGAAAGCATCAGCTCTTTAAATTTCTCTTCTGTAATATTTGAGTGCTTCGTTACAAAGCTGATGACCCGCTCCTGCATTTTGTCCAAATACTCAAATGATTGCGGAACCCCGATCACTAATCCTGTCAGTCTGACCGGATGAATCGTCATCGTCGCCGTTTCGGCAATAAACGAATAGTCGGCGGCGACGGCAATCGGCACCCCGATCGAATGACCTCCTCCAAGCACGAGGGTTACGGAAGGCTTTGACATCGAAGCGACCATTTCGGAGATCGCCAGACCGGCTTCCACATCCCCGCCAACCGTATTTAAAATGAGCAATAGCCCTTCAATTTTCGGGTTTTGTTCAATCGCGACAAGCTGGGGAATGAGATGCTCGTATTTCGTCGTTTTGTTTTGTGGCGGGAGCTGCATATGCCCTTCGATTTGACCGACAACCGTCATACAATGAATATTTGACTGCGCCATATCAGGCACATTCGTCTGACCTAACTCCTGAATCTTGTCCAAAATTCCCGATCCCTTCTCCTCTTTCGGAGCCGGTTGATTCGGCTGTGGCTGTTCGGCATAAGGTTGTTCCATTGTCATCGACCACACGCCTCCTTTCATCATCCTTCTTCCCGTAGTATGAGCTTGTTTCCAACGTTTCATCCATCGGCCGCAAAACAAAGAAGAGATGTCCCGCAAGGTCTACTTCACCCTTTTGAGACATCTCTGAAACGAAGGCCACCGAAAAGCTTCTTTTTTCGTCACTCGAAGAAGAGCTATGGCTCGGCGCTTATACTTCCATAATAATCGGCAGAATCATCGGCCGTCTTTTCGTTTTTTCAAACAGGAAGCGGCTCAATCCTTCTCGAACATTGCTCTTGAGCGAAGACCATTCATTAACCTGTTCACTGACACATTTCTTCAAAATGACTTCCACCAATGTATTGGCTTCTTCAAGCAGCTTTTCCGATTCGCGCACGTACACAAAGCCGCGCGAAATAATATTCGGACCGGCGACGAATTCGCCCGTTTTCTTGTTTAATGTTACGACGACAACAAGAATCCCGTCCTTTGATAAGAGGCGGCGGTCACGCAGCACAATGTTTCCGACATCGCCGACGCCAAGACCGTCGATTAACACATTGCCGGATGGCACCTTGCCGCTTTTACGCGCCTGATTGTTCGTAAACTCAACGACTTCCCCTTTATCAACAAGGAAGATCGCTTCCGGCTTGATTCCGACCTGCAAAGCGAGCTTGCGATGGGCATGCTGCATCCGGAACTCACCGTGAATCGGTACAAAATACTTAGGGCGCATCAAATTAAGCATCAATTTCAGCTCTTCTTGACTGCCGTGACCGGAGGCGTGAACTTTGGCTTGTCCATAGACGACTTCCGCCCCGATCCGATGAAGCTGATCAATAATCGACGAGACGGACTTTTCATTTCCCGGAATCGCCGAGGCGGCGATAATGACCGTATCGTGATTGGTAATCGTAATTTGCCGGTGAGCCCCTTTTGCCATCCGCGTCAGCGCTGACATCGGCTCTCCCTGACTGCCGGTCGTAATAATAACGAGCTGCTCGTCGCGATACTTGCCAATTTCATCGATATCAATAAAAAGATCCTTCGGCGCTTCAAGATAGCCGAGCTTGGAGGCAATCGTGATGACGCGCACCATGCTTTTTCCGACAACAGCAAGCTTTCGTTTCGCTGCAATAGAAGCCTGGATCACCTGCTGAATCCGATGGACATTCGAAGCGAAGGTCGTGACGATGATTCGCCCTTCCGTCTTTTCGAATACTTCGGCGATGCCTTGTCCAACTTCTGTTTCGGACTTTGTCAGGCCGGGCCGTTCGGCATTCGTGCTGTCAGAGAGCAGGCAAAGAACGCCGCGCTGACCGATGGCGGCCATCTTTCCGATATCGGCTTGCTTGCCGTCCACCGGGGTTTGATCAAATTTAAAGTCGCCGGTATGCACGACTGATCCCTGTGACGTTTCAATCGTAACGCCGACAGAATCTGGAATACTATGATTTGTTCGGAAAAAAGAGACAGGAGTCGAGCCGATTTTCAGACGGCTGTTTGCATCGATCAAACGCAATGTCGTCTGACGGAAAATCCCTGCTTCTTTCAGTTTTTCTTCAACTAGGCCAAGGGTAAGCTTCGTTCCATAGACAGGAACATTTATTTTCTTTAACACATATGATAATCCTCCGATATGGTCCTCATGACCATGGGTCAGAATGATTCCCCGTACACGTTCTTCATGTTCAACAAGATAGGATACATCAGGAATCACGATGTCGACTCCAAGCATATCATCATCCGGAAACATCAAACCGGCGTCGACGACAATGATGTCCTCATTCACCTCTACAACGTACATGTTTTTGCCGATTTCACCTACTCCACCGAGGGCAAACACACGTACTTTTTCATTATTTTCTTTTGACAATGGACGTTCCTCCTACTTTCATCAATCTCTATGTTGCTTTTTATCCGTTCTATCATCCTTGGCATAGATGACCTTCTATTCGTTTAAAATGGCAGAGCTGCCCTACTCACAGAACAATGCCGGGTGACGCTTCAGCCATTGCACATCTCTACTGCCCAACGATGCAAGGCTGTCTCCATTACGTCATGAAAAAGGTGTCTCATCAGCAACTTCCCGCTCTTTTGAGCACCTCGGGAGTTCACGGAGCCGCTGCAAGATCGTCAAAGCCTGCTAACATGGCTTCCCCATTGCAGGCAGATAGCGCGCACTACGTCATTGCCTCACTTTCGACACAGCCCCATTCTTTATCCGAACAAATCATTGTTTTCAGTATACCTTATTTGTAAATTGAAACACAAGCTGAACTTCCTCATCTGTCAATATTACCTAAAGGTATCCAAATTTTGAGCCGAAACGACAGGCGCTGGCTTTTCACCCGGTAAAAAGAGAAAAACAGGGTATGTTTTGCCCCGCAAATAATGACAGGTGGACGTCTATTCTTATCATTTCAAAAATGAGGAGATATTGATTACGGAAAACGTGAAAGCTCCGTTTTAGCGGCATGCAGACAACAAAAAAAGCCTGCTCCAAAAGGCAGGTTGACTCCTTTTGAAGCAAGCTTCTTTGGCTTTAAAAGCCTTGCACGCCTCTTATGCTAAGACAGCGTCGATTGTTTTTTTCTGCTGTTCATCAAGCGGAACGAGCGGCAGGCGGACGCCGCCGACCTCAATTCCCCTTGCCTCAAGCGCATATTTCACGCATGTTGGATTGGGCGCGGAAAACATCGCCTGCATCGTCGGCAAAAGCTGACGGTGAAGCGCCGCTGCCTCGCTGACATTTCCTTGTAAAAAATGAGAAATCATCGTCTGCATTTCCGCACCGATAATATGCGAAGCGACGGAAACAACGCCTCTTGCCCCGATCGCCATCGCCGGCAGCGTGTTGCCATCATCCCCTGTATAAAGAATAAAGTCATCCGCCGTTTCGGTGATCAGCTTTGCCATATGTTCGAGATCACCGCTTGATTCTTTTACCGCGGTAATATTTTTTATTTTTGATAAGGCGATCACCGTCTCAGCCTCCATATGAAGGGCCGTGCGCCCGGGAACGTTGTAAAGCATAACCGGCAATGTCGTACGCGAAGCAATCGTTCTAAAATGCTCATACAGACCTTTTTGCGACGGCTTGTTGTAATAAGGCGTGACAAGCATGATGCCATCAACACCGAGCGCCGCCGCTTTTTCCGTTAGCTCCACAGATCCCTTTGTATCGTTGCTTCCCGTACCGGCGATGACCGGCACCCGCTTTTTCACATAATCCACACAATGCTGAAAAAGCTCAAGCTTCTCCGAAGGCGATAACGTTGGTGATTCTCCCGTCGTCCCGGCCACCACCAATGCATCCGTCCCGTTAGCAAGCAAATGATCGATCAGCTCCTCCAGCCGCTTAAGGTGAAGAGCCCCTTTTTCGTCAAAGGGCGTCACCATCGCTGTATACACATGACCAAACTCCATTTCTCCCAGCTCCTTCTTTAGGGAATTCTCCGACGTGTTATCCTTGCTGTTGCCCTAATTGATCAAGATGAAACATATGATGGAGTGCATTAACAGCTTTACTCATATCCTCTTCCTTCACGAGAACCCAAATCGTTGTATGAGAATCAGCTGACTGGAGAATTTGGATATTTTGCTGTGATAAAGCGCTAACGATTTTCGCTGTCACCCCCGGCACCCCTGTCATCCCTGCTCCGACAGCCGATACTTTCGCACAATGACGGTTGACTTCCGGCTCAAAACCAAGCTCATTCAAAACGGCAATCGCTTTGTCGGCAACCTGTTCCATCACCGTGTAGACGACTGCATGAGGATTAATATTAATGAAATCAACGCTGATTTTTTGCTGGGCCATCGCTTTGAACACTTTCTCCTGCAAGTCGTATTGCCCTTCCTTTGCCGTGACCTTAATCTGTGTCACATTGGCGACGTGGGCAATCCCGGTGATCAACCGTTCATGAACATCCTTCGGCTGACCCGCCTCCATCGTCACTAATGTGCCGCGGCTGTCTGAATAGGTCGAGCGGATATGGATCGGCAGCTTCGCCTGCATCGCAATTTCAACCGCACGCGGATGAATCACTTTCGCTCCTTGATAGGCCATATTGCAAATCTCATTATAGGTCATCGTCTCAAGCGGCCGTGCATCCTTAACGATCCGCGGGTCAGCGGTCATCACCCCTTCGACATCGGTGAAAATATCAACCCATTCAGCCTGAAGGGCAGCCCCCAATGCCGTTGCCGACGTATCGCTGCCTCCCCGGCCGAGCGTCGTCATTTCACCAGCTTCCGACTGACCTTGAAAGCCGGCAACGACGACGACATCATGCGCAGCAAGCTCTTCCTTGACTCTCTCGCAGCTCATTTCGATAATTTTTGCCTGGGTAAAATCATTGTTCGTCCGGAAGCCGGCCTGTGCGCCGGTCAAGGCAACAGCGGACAGACTTCGGCTGTTAAGTAAATTCGAAAACACGACTGCTGAAATCATTTCACCAGTTGAGACGAGCAGATCCTGCTCGCGCTTCGTCAAGTGTTCAGGCTCAATTAAGCTAAGCAACGTGTCGGTCGCATAAGGTTCCCCAAGCCGTCCCATCGCCGAGACGACAACGACGACCTTATAGCCTTCCTCGACCGTTTTTTGGACATGAGCAGCTGCCTGCTGTCTGCTTTCCTCATTACGAACGGACGTACCACCGAATTTCTGTACAATAATTTTCATCGGACACCTTCTTTTTCTCCACGCAGATTAAAAGGGTGCTCCTCCCCTGTCTCCTAAAATGAGAGTAGGAAGGAACGGATCCACCTGTTAGGCGATTATGACAGAAGACCTAATTTCACGAGACTTTCCGCAATTTGCACGGAATTCCAGGCCGCACCCTTTAATAAGTTATCAGACACAATCCACATATGATACCCGTTATCGCGATTCAGGTCATGACGAATCCGACCGACAAACACATCATTTTTGCCAACGCATTCTGAAGCAAGCGGATAGATTTGATTAGCCGGATCATCCTGTAACGTGATCCCAGGCGCTTGTGCAAGCAGATCTTTCAGCTCTTGTACCGACGCCCCGCCTTGCTCCGTCTCAATATAAACTGATTCAGAATGCCCTGTTTCAACAGGGAGGCGCACACATGTCGCGGCGACTTCAAGGTTAGCCATATGCATGATTTTTTTCGTCTCATTTATCATTTTCATTTCTTCAAATGTATAGCCATTATCCTGGAATAAATCGATTTGCGGTACCGCGTTAAAAGCAATCTGATAATGCTTTTTATCGCCGCCAACCGGCAGGATTTGCGGGGTGAATTCCTTCCCGTCAAGGATATCCCTTGTTTGCTGCTTCATTTCTTCAATCGCTTCAAGTCCCGCTCCGGATACTGCCTGATACGTGGAGACGATGACTTTTTTCAACCCGTATTTTTCACGGATTGGTTCAAGTGCGACAACCATTTGAATCGTTGAGCAGTTCGGATTGGCAATGATTCCGTTATGATCCTTTAAATCCGCTTCGTTTACTTCCGGTACGACAAGCGGTACAGTCGGATCCATCCGAAACGCACTCGTATTGTCGACCACAATGGCCCCGCGCTTAACAGCTTCCGGCGCCAACGCTTTGGAGACAGAGCCGCCCGCACTGAACAAGGCGACCTGCACCCCTTCAAACGCTTCAGGCGTTGCCTCTTCCACTGTATATTCTTCCCCTTTAAAGGTTACTTTCTTTCCTGCAGACCGTTTTGATGATAAAAGCTTTAAGCTTGCAATTGGAAATTGGCGCTCCTCTAATGTTTTGAGCATTTGTTGTCCGACTGCGCCCGTTGCTCCGACCACGGCCACGTGATAATTCGCTGTTGTCATGATTCTCGTAATCTCCCTTCCAAATTCTCTACAGTTTAAGTGTTAACGACGAGAGGATGGATTGATTATATCATATCCTGACCTGTTCGTTTCCTCTATTAAACTTTAAGGGAAATATTGCTTTTGTGCAACAGCACGTATCCGTTAATCTCTGAATTTTTCCACGAGAACCGGTTGAAGTTGCTTGCCAGCAATTGCAGCCTCGACCGTGTCCACTAATGCTTCCATTCTGGCGACTAACGAGTTTGGTTTTTTGATCGGGTCATCTTGGCCAAATGGAATAAAGTAAATGTTCTTCGTCGCCATTAGCTTCATCACGTTAACCCCGTTTAGACCGAGCGCGTCGTTGGTTGAAATGCCGAGTACAACCGGACTGCCGGTTCGCAATGTCGCCTTTGCTCCCATTAATACAGGTGAGTCGGTTAGCGCGTTCGCCAACTTGCTCGTCGAATTGCCGGTGATCGGCGCGATAACCATGCAGTCAAGCGGCGTCGCCGGGCCAAAAGGCTCCGCCTTGACGATTGAATCAACAATCGGCTCGCTTGTAATTTCCTGAATCCGCTTCAGCCAATCGGCGCTGTCGCCAAACTTTGTATCTGTTGTTTGCACCGTGTAGGAAACAAATGGCGTCACCTTTGCTCCGAGCTGAACCAATTTCTCCATTTCCGGCATAACCGCGTCATAGGTGCAGTGAGATCCCGTTAACCCAAAGCCGATGTGTTTTCCTTTTAAGCTCATCTCTTCTCCTCCTCTATGAAATAAGAAAACCGCTGCGCAGTTTTCTTTGAAGTGACGTGCGACGCCCTCCCTCGCATTTGAAACCGCCTCTGCTCCTTATCCTTCTAGCAGGACAGTCAGCACGTCAGCGAGAATTTGCCCGGCCGTTTTCGGGGCGACGATGCCAGGCAGCCCCGGTGCAAGCAATGCTTTCATTCCTCTTTTTTCGGCATAGCGAAAATCCGTGCCGCCGGGCTTGCTGGCTAAATCGATAATGAAAGCGTGCAGCGGCATCTCTGCCAGGACATTTGCCGTAAGTACGGGTGCGGGTATTGTATTAATGCAGAGATCAACGGTTCGCAGCGCTGTTCTGATGTCCTCGATATAAAATGGCTTCAACCCCATTTCGGTAATCCGGGCGATATCCCGTGATTCTCTCGCGCCGACAGATACATTCGCTCCTAGCGCGTCAAACGTTCTGGCGACCGTCATCCCGACGCGCCCGAGGCCGAGAACCGCCACTTCCGCCCCGTGAATCGTAATTTCCATATGCTGAATCGCCATCATGACCGCGCCTTCGGCTGTAGGAATTGAATTATATATAGCAATATCATCCCGGTCCATTAAGAGCACAAGCTTGCGATTTGCCTCGTTTACACAGCTGTCGAGCCGGCTGTTTGTAATCCCTGAATAAACGACGCAATGATCCGGCGTTTCTTTCAACTGCTCTCCTGTCAATTCAATCGTTTCATCTGAAAAAATCGTATCCACTTTTCCTTCCATGCTCATTCCGCTTATCGGCAGAAAAATAGCATCAACTGTACTCCAATCGACTTCATTCATCGTCTGCTTTGAGGCTCCAATAAAACCGTCATTAAGCTGATCGAAGCCGACGAGTGTAATTTTGGCATCTAAGGTCGACAGTTTGCGAATAATTTCCAGCTGCCGGGCATCCCCGCCGATCACGACGATATGTTTATCTGTTAGCATGTGCACTTGTTCTCCTTTCTGCGACTCCCTTCCCTTTAGACCCCATTTGAACATTCAACCATAGTTTATGTGGCACGGCGGAGAAGGGTGAATACCTTTCCGCTTGAAAAAGCCGTTGCCCACGAAGAGGCTGAAGCTTTTTAGTAACGAGCGCGGAGCCATTACTCTTCTTCGAGTTACGAAAAAGCGCTGACGAGATGCAGCAAACAGAGCGGCCGAAAACAAGGAAAAAGATTGGGACATAACGAAGCTGGTTACCGGAGCTGGCGGACTACGAAGTCTCGTCCGGCTTTTCGCCATCGTCTTCCCTTTGCGCACAAAAAAAGCTTGTCTGAAAAAGAAGCTGGTTCTCTTTTTCAGACAAGCGTAATGCAGGGAGTGCTTGTATATGGTGTGTCAAAAGGAGCGGCTTGCCTGTTTGACACACCGTGAATTCCCTCCCTTTCAGACGTGAGCTGAGGCTGCGAGAGAGGTCTATGCTTACTACTCGTCTAAATCAATGATGATCATATCCTCGCCGATCTTTTTAATTTGCTGCCAGTGCACGGTAACTTCCCGGTCCTTCTTGCCGAGTCCGAACCATTTCATCGTCGGAATAATAAAGGCTTCGATCTCTCCTGTTTGTTCATTGATTAGCAAATCGGTCTGTCCTAAAATTCCAAGGCGCTCTCCTTTTTGGTAATCAATAATTTCTTTGCTGCTGATCTCGCTTAGTCGCATTCGACACACTCCCTTCGTACAGCTTTTCTACATAGGTATGTGGCGATTCATAAAAAAAGAAGGGGCGTGCCAAAATTTTGACACAACCCCTTCCTTCATTGCCACTTTAATACATAGAGGCAGGGACAGAAGGTTGCCTTTACCTTTTGCCCAGCCCTTAAGCAAGGTGCGGAACCGCCACAAAGCTAGTTTGTCTCAAGCTCGAGTCTGTTTATGAAAGGTGGCAGCCTTTCTTTCTATTGAAGGTTGACCGGCAGCTTTCCTGTACTGTTAATTAAGGAAATCGACGGTTTTTCCTTCAGAATTTGCCCGGCCAGGGAATTAACCTGGCTTAACGTGACCCCGTTAATCTCTGCAAGCATATCATCGAGCGTGCGGTGCTTGCGCAGCAGCAGCTCATTTTTGCCGTTTCGGCTCATGCGGCTGTTCGTGCTTTCAAGGCTGAGCATCAGGCTGCCCTTCAGCTGTTCCTTGCCATTTTGCAATTCTTTTTCCGTGATTCCTTCTTCCGCGAGCTGCCCTGTCGTCTCCAGCAGAGCTGAAGTCAGATCCTCAAGCTGCTGGTGAGCCGTTCCGGCATAGACCGTCAGCATGCCGCTGTCCTGATAGGAGGAATGATAAGAAAAGACGGAATAGCAAAGGCCGCGCTTCTCCCGAATCTCCTGAAACAGACGACTGCTCATGCTGCCGCCAAGCAGATTGTTTAACAGAACGAGCGCATAAATATCCGTGCTGCCGACGGCAAGCCCAGGATAGCCCAAACAAAGATGAGCTTGTTCTGTCTCTTTTTTGCGAACGATTGTTTCAGAAAAGAAAGCAGGTGCCTCTAGCTTGAACGTGTTCGTTGAAGGCTTTACTTTTGAGAAGACGCTCTTTAATTGCTCAATCACGTCCGCGGTCACATTGCCGGCAATCGAGACGACGACATTGCTCCCCGTATAAAAGCGATCAATATAATCACGGAGCGTTTCACTCGTGAACGTTTGCAACGTCTCGACCGTTCCTAAAATCGGCAGGCCGAGCGGATGCTTTCCGTAGCTCGCTTCACTTAGCAAGTCATGGACGATATCATCCGGGGTGTCATCAACCATTTTGATTTCTTCAAAAACGACATTTTTTTCTTTCTTCAGCTCTTCTTCATCAAACACCGAATGGAAGAACATATCGGCGAGAATATCGACAGCGTACCCGGCGTGTTCGTCAAGAACCTTTGCATAGTAGCACGTATATTCCTTTGAGGTGAACGCATTGACCTGTCCGCCAATCCGATCGAATGATTCCGCAATTTCCGCCGCGCTGCGGGATGTCGTCCCTTTAAAAAACATATGCTCAAGGAAATGCGAGATGCCGTTTTCCTGCTTTTGTTCAAAACGTGAGCCCGTGCCAATCCAGATGCCGATCGAAATGGAACGGACAGTCGGAATTTGCTCTGCTAAAATGCGGACACCATTATCTAGTTCAATTCTATTTATCAATCTTCATCCCCCTATACCTAATCAAGCGCTGTTTGTAACATTACCCGTTTTTCAGAAAGCAATTCAGATACAGGGCCAATGCGATAGCCCTCTGCCTGAATCCCTTTAATTAATGCTTCCAGACCGGCTGCTGTCGGCTCTGTCGGATGCATCAAAATCATCGCCCCATTATGGAGCTTAGAAAGGACACGGTTGACCATTTCATTTGGATCCGGCTTGCGCCAGTCAACGGTATCAACAGACCAGAGAATCGTTTTCATCCCATGCTTGGCCGCCTGCTCGACAACAGTTTGATTATAGCTTCCGCTTGGCGGAGCGAACCACTCCGGTGTTAAATCGAGCGTTGCTTCAATCACTTCGTTCGTTCTGCTTATTTCTTCCTCAATCCTTGCTGCGGTCAGCGTATTCATATCTGGATGAGAGTAAGCATGATTGCCAATCTCATGGCCTTCCTCCACGAGCATCATTGCCAGGCTCGGATTCTTCTTGACCCATGAACCGTCGAGAAAAAAAGTCGTCTTCAGATCATACTTGTTTAACACTTTGACGATTTCCGGCAAGTATTCATTTCCCCACGCCACATTGACTAAAAATGTGATCATCGGTTTTTGCTCGTTTCCTCTATAAATACCGGCTGGCGGTAAATCCTCTAAATGGACACTCGGACTCGTTTCACGGTAAATCAGCCTTTCTTCGGCAAAGCTTCCCAGCTTTTTCATTTTATCAAAGGAAGCATCAATATCCACTTCACGGCCGTTATAGCCGGGCACCGCCTTCCACACCCGGTCAATCCGCGCATCAATCGCCGCTTCCCTGTATTCCTCGGCCCGGGCAGCAATTTCTTCATAGAGAGGATCCTGCTGCTTTATGACCATTTGACTGTCATCTTTCAGCTCTCCAATATAATGAAGCGAAAAGGGGTTTTGGACGGCCCCGATCGATAACACAACTATGAAAAAGAATACACACACATGAACGAGCTTTTTCTTCATCACTTCAGCCCTCCTCTCATGCCATTTTATGCATGAGTCGGACAGGTTAGAAGAAAATTTATGTAGTAGATAGTACGGGTTCATGCCTAGGGGGCACATCAAAAGATGCACCCCCGAAGCGATCACCGGCATGAGCTTCACAGCCAGCTTCAACCATTATTTTTGCGCTTGTTCCTGGCGCTCTTTCTCTTCCTTGAGAATGACTTTCCGAGAAAGATTCACTCGGCCCTGATTGTCAATCTCCGTCACACGAACGAGAATTTCATCGCCGATCTTCACGACATCTTCGACTTTATTGACGCGCTCTTCCGCCAGTTGGGAAATATGCACAAGCCCGTCCTTCCCTTTAAAGAGCTCGACGAACGCGCCAAACTTCTCAATCCGCTTTACTTTTCCGAGGTAGGTTTGTCCGACTTCCACTTCGCGGACAATATCTTCGATAATCGCGCGGGCCTTTTCATTCATCTGCATATCGATCGAAGAAATATAGACGGTTCCATCCTGCTCAATATCAATTTTCACGCCGGTTTCTTCGATAATTTTATTAATAATCTTTCCGCTTGGTCCAATCACGTCGCGAATCTTGTCAGGATTGATTCGCATCGTCATAATCTTAGGAGCGTACTCAGACAGCTCTTTGCGCGATTCCGCAATCGCTTCAAGCATGTTATCAAGAATAATCATCCGGCCCCGCTTCGCCTGAGCAAGCGCTTCTTCCAAAATAGCGCGGTTAATCCCATCGATTTTAATGTCCATCTGCAGCGCTGTTACGCCATCTCTCGTTCCAGCTACTTTAAAGTCCATGTCGCCGAGCGCATCTTCCATTCCTTGAATATCGGTTAGAACGGATACATGGTCCCCTTGCTTGACAAGTCCCATCGCAATTCCGGCAACCGGCGCTTTAATCGGCACACCGGCATCCATCATCGCCAGTGTACTCGCACAGATACTGGCCTGTGACGTTGAGCCGTTTGACTCAAGAACTTCAGAGACGAGACGAACGGTATACGGAAATTCATTTTCATTCGGAATAACCGGCTCCAACGCCCGTTCTCCAAGAGCACCATGTCCAATTTCCCGGCGACCCGGAGCACGAATCGGACCTGTCTCACCGACGCTGAATTGCGGGAAATTATAGTGGTGCATAAAGCGCTTCGATTCTTCGATTCCCAAGCCGTCAAGAATTTGCACGTCACCTAATGCGCCTAATGTACAAATGCTGAGCGCCTGCGTTTGACCGCGTGTGAACAAGCCTGAACCGTGCGTCCGCGGCAGTAAATGCACCTGTGAAGCCAACGGACGAATCTCGTCAACTTTCCGGCCGTCCGGACGGATCTTTTCGACCGTAATCAAACGGCGGACCTCTTCTTTGACAATTTTATTCAGCACTTCTTCAACGTCGCTTTTTGCGACTTCTTCACGCTCTTCGAATACGGCGAGCGTTTCCTTCATTACCGCATCAATCGCTTCGGCGCGCGCGTGCTTTTCCGGCACTTGAACCGCTTCCTTCAGCTTCGCTTCCGCCAGCTGACGAATCTCCTGGTCAAGCTCCGCGTCGACCTGCTTCAGCTTGATCTCCGATTTTTCCTTACCGACTGCTGCGATGATCTCTTCCTGGAAGGCGATGATTTTCTTGATTTCCTCGTGACCGTACATGATCGCTTCAAGCATCACTTCTTCAGGTACTTCATCGGCGCCGGCTTCAACCATATTGATGGCGTCCTTCGTTCCCGCGACGACAAGATTGATATCGCTTTTATCGAGCTGCTCAGTCGTTGGGTTAATGACGAAATCTCCATCAAGACGTCCAACCGTCACACCGGCAATCGGTCCTCCGAACGGAATATCTGAAATAGATAATGCCAAAGATGAGCCGACCATTGCCGCCATTTCAGACGAACAATTTTGATCGACACTCATGACGATACTAATTACCTGCACCTCATTACGGAAGCCGTCAGGGAATAACGGACGAATCGGGCGGTCGATCAGACGGCTCGCCAAAATCGCCTTTTCACTCGGACGTCCTTCACGTTTAATAAAGCCTCCCGGAATTTTTCCGGCTGCATACAAACGCTCTTCATAATTCACTGTCAGCGGAAAGAACGGAAGGTCCTTTGGTTCCTTTGAAGCTGTTGCTGTCGACAACACGGCTGTATCACCATATCTGATTAGAACGGCCCCGTTTGCCTGTTTGGCCAACTGCCCCGTTTCTACCGTTAGCTCGCGACCAGCCCAATCCATTTTAAATTCGTGTTTCGTTTGTTCCATTACGCGTACTCCTCTCGTACACCAATATTCATTCATCTATCATGTATTATTCCCTATTTCGGACGAAAATAAAAGAAGAAATAGGCAATAACCGCCCTCTGCGTTATAAACAGACATAATTTGGCTGAAATATGTTTGTTTTCCAATCTTTTGAAATCAAGAAAAAAGCGGGAAAACTCCCGCTTTCTTCATGATTATCGGCGTAAGCCAAGCTTATCAACAAGATTACGGTAACGAGTAACATCCTTATTACGCAGGTATGTTAACAGGTTACGACGCTGACCAACCATTTTAAGAAGACCACGACGTGAGTGATGATCCTTCTTGTGAGTACGTAAATGCTCATTTAATGTGTTGATTTGCTCAGTTAGGATAGCTACTTGAACCTCTGGAGAACCAGTGTCCGTATCATGCGTTTTGAACTCAGCAATTAGTTCGTTCTTACGCTCTTGTGTTAATGCCATCCAATCCACCTCCTTTATTATAATCTCCTCATCCCGAGCAAACGTCGGTGACTCGTTTTGCCAAGGACAGGATCTGTACATAAAAGTACAATTATCACTATACTCTTTTTTTACGCTGAAATCAAGAGCTGTTATGGCGAAAGTAATCAATTGCCTGCTGCTTGTCTTTTTCAATTTGCGAAACGAGAGCCTCGACACCGGCAAACTTTTGCTCTGGGCGGATAAAAAGGTGAAATTCTACTTCGACATGCGCTCCATAAAGATCACCGGAAAAATCAAACAGATGGACTTCAATTGTGGGCTCTGCCGCTCCTTCCTGGTGAAATGTCGGTTTCACCCCAATGTTGCACACTCCTTCAAGCAGCTGATCGGCCGTGCGCATCGTAACGGCGTAAACGCCATTTTGCGGCAGAAGGTACCGCTCGCCGAGCGCGACATTCGCCGTTGGAAAACCGATCGTCCGGCCGCGCTTTTCCCCGTCGACGACCTGACCTTTTACCGTGTAAGGCATCCCGAGATAAAGCGGCACATCCTGCACGCGCCCTTCGGCTAACAGCTCCCGGATCACGGTCGAGCTCACCTTTTGCTGATTCTCTTCAAATTTGTCGACGATCGTATAGCTGAACCTGTCACGGGCGTGAAAAGGCAATGTTTCCATCGTCCCTTTTCCTAATGACCCATAAGTAAAGTCAAAGCCGGCGACAACATGAACAACATCAAGGGCAATTAAATAGTGATCGACAAACTGCTGCGGCGTTAAGCGGGCAAATTCCTCGGTGAACTGCACGACATAGAGCGTATCAATGCCGAGGCTTTCGATCCGCTCCACTTTATCAGGTAAAGGTGTTATGTATTTCAGCGGCGTTTTCGGCTTGCGCAATACTTCTTGCGGATGAGGATGAAAGGTCATGACCGAAGTCGTAACCCCTAAATCGTGCGCGACCTCCTTCGCTTTCGCCATCACCTGCTGATGTCCACGATGCACGCCATCAAAATAGCCTAATGCCATGACGGTTGGCTGCAACTTCAAAGTAGAAGCTTCAATTGGGTGATGTAAATAAATAGTATCCATATGAATCCTCTTTTCCCTACACGATTTCAAACGTTATGAGCCTGTCCAAAACATTTTCTCAGGCTTAATCAAACCGGCTTTTGTCGGATGCTGCTGATAAACAGCTAAACATTCTCCATCTTCATTATAAACGGTAAACCGGTTTTGATCTAATCCTTTCTCCGCCGGCAGAACAGCTCCATTTTTGATCTGCTGTTCCGTTTGGCGATCGACCGTGCAGGCGGGAAACTGTGCCAGTGCCGACTCAAACGGCAAAAGAACGTCCTCAAGCTGATCAGTTTCCTGTTTTAGTTCAAGCTCGGCAAACGTCAGGCTTTGCTCAAGAGAATAAGGACCGGCAGCCGTGCGGACAAGCGCGGTCATATGGGCCGGATAGCCAAGCCGCTCGCCGATATTAACAGCAAGCGTCCGGACATACGTTCCTTTGCTGCAGTGAACTCTGAAGGAAAACGCCGCAGTCGTTTCGGTATAGCTCACATCTGATAAAAGCTCTAACGAATGAATCGTAACCTCGCGCTTTGGCCGTTCAACGTGCTGATTTTTCCGGGCATATTCGTACAGCTTGCGTCCATTGACCTTCACAGCGGAATACATTGGCGGCACCTGGGTAATGACGCCTTCAAACGAACGGAGAACGTCCTCAAGCTCAGCCTTCGACCATCTTTCCGTGACCGCCTTTTCAGCGACTGTTTCGCCACTTTTGTCTTCCGTCGTCGTCGCCCTGCCAAGCGTTACTTCTCCCTCGTATACTTTCGAGTGATCGGACATATACTCAACAACCTTTGTCGCCGTGCCGATACAAATTGGCAGCACCCCATTCACATCCGGATCGAGCGTGCCGGTGTGACCGACTTTTTTCGTGTGGAACAGCCTTCTGATTTTTGCGACACAGTCATGCGAAGTCATTCCTCTTGGCTTATGTAAAATTAAAATTCCGCTTGGACCGTTCATTCAACGTGTCCCCCTTTTTCTTCTCTGTTTGACCAACAAAAGGAGGGGCTGTGTCAAAAGGAGTTTTCCCTTCTGAAACAGCCCTGGTTGTCATGAAGCTGCTGAAAAAGGACGATTTTTACTTTTTCAGCGGCCTCGGTTTTGTCATTCATCTGTTTCCTGCTTTTCTTACCGATCACCTTTGTTTAAATCCTGCAGCAATGTTTCAATCCGGTTGCCGTATTCAATCGATTCATCAAATTCGAAGGTCAGCTCGGGTGTTTTCCGCAGGCGGATCCGTTTGCCGATTTCTGAGCGGATAAATCCTTTTGCTTTCGACAAGCCTTGAAGCGTCGCTGCTTTCTGCTCCTCGCTCCCAAGAACCGTAATATACACCTTCGCCTGTTGAAGGTCGCCTGTCACATCGACTCCCGTCACCGTTACAAAGCTGACGCGAGGATCCTTAAGCTCCCGCATAATAATATCACTTAATTCTTTTTTCATTTGTTCACCAACACGGTGTGCACGAACATTACTCATACCCTATCACCTCTGCTCTTTTCACTATAGCCATTCATATTCGGTAATCGTACGTTCTGCCTCTGGCTGACCATCAATGAGGGTAAGCGCCCGCTGCAGTTCCCGTTCACAGACAACCCGGTCATTTGCGACAGTCACCAGCGTCAACTCCGCACGCTGCCAACTGTCATAATAGGCTGTCTCAGCTACGGAAAGGTTATACCGCTGCTTTAATCTCGTCTGGATGCTTTTTAAGACCGAACGTTTTTGTTTGAGTGATTGGACGTCATAAATCAACAGTTCACAACGCACTGCACCAATCATTATTTCCGTTCAATCTCTTCCATAACGTATGCTTCTATAATGTCGCCTTCTTTGACATCATTATAATTCTCAAGGGTTATTCCGCATTCATACCCGGCGGAAACCTCTTTAGCATCATCCTTAAAGCGTTTCAGCGCATTGATCGCTCCTTCATAAATGACGATGCCGTCACGAATTAAGCGCACGGTAGAGTCTCTTGTGATTTTTCCATCTGTTACATAGGCGCCGGCGATCGTTCCAACCTTCGATACTTTAAAGGTTGTTCTCACTTCGACCTGCCCAATGACTTTTTCCTCGAATTCAGGATCAAGCAGACCTTTCATCGCCGCTTCAATTTCGTCAATCGCGTTATAGATCACGCGGTGCAGACGAATATCGACCTTTTCGGCGTCGGCCGTCCGTTTCGCGTTGACATCAGGACGAACATTAAAGCCGATCACAATCGCATTGGACGCTGAAGCGAGCATCACGTCATATTCGGTAATCGCCCCGACACCGGTATGAATGACGTTGATTTTCACGCCTTCAACCTCGATCTTTTCGAGCGAGCCGCGCATCGCTTCAACGGAACCTTGGACGTCCGCTTTAATGATGACGTTGATTTCTTTGACATCACCTTGCTGGATTTGATCAAATAAATCATCGAGGCTCACGCGTGACGTCTTCGCCAAGTTCGCTTCACGATGCTTCGACATCCGTGCTTCCCCGATGTGACGCGCTGTCTTTTCATCAGCAAACGCCCGGAACTGGTCACCCGCCTGAGGCACATCACTTAAACCGGTAATTTCAACCGGCGTTGATGGTCCGACCTCCTTCACACGGCGGCCAAGATCATTGACCATCGCCCGGACACGACCGAACGTCGCCCCGACGACAATCGGATCACCGACTTTAAGCGTTCCGCTTTGGACGAGCAAGGTCGCAACGGCCCCGCGTCCTTTATCGAGCTCCGCTTCAATAACGGTTCCCGAAGCGAGCTTATTCGGATTCGCCTTTAATTCTTCGACTTCAGCGACAAGCTGAATCATTTCAATTAATTCGTCAATTCCCGTTCCATCGAGCGCTGAAACATTGACAAAAATCGTATCGCCGCCCCATGCTTCCGGAACGAGTTCAAACTCGGTTAACTCCTGCATGACACGGTCAGGGTTGGCCGCTTCTTTATCAATTTTGTTAACAGCGACGATAATCGGTACTCCGGCAGCCTTGGCGTGGCTGATTGCTTCTTTCGTCTGTGGCATGACACCATCATCAGCGGCGACGACGAGTATTGTAATGTCAGTTACTTGCGCACCGCGCGCGCGCATCGTTGTGAAGGCGGCGTGCCCCGGTGTATCAAGGAACGTGATTTTCTTTCCATTTGCGTCGATTTGATACGCCCCGATATGCTGAGTGATCCCCCCAGCTTCTCCTTCGGTTACTTTCGTATGACGAATCGAATCAAGCAACGTCGTTTTCCCGTGATCGACATGACCCATGATCGTCACAACAGGAGGACGCTCTTTTAAGTCTTCCTCTTTATCTTCGTCTACATAATTTTCGATATCCGTCTTATCGATAACAATTTCTTCCTCTACTTCAACACCGTAATCCGTCCCGATTAATTCAATCGTATCTTTATCCAGCTCTTGGTTGATCGTCGCCATCACGCCGAGTCCCATTAGCTTCTTAATAATCTCCGATGGTTCTCTATGAAGCTTCTTCGCCAATTCACCAACCGTCAGCGATTCAACAAAGGTGATTTTTTCCGGAAGTGGCTTCGCTTTAGGCGGCTCCTGGCGCTGCGGTCTTTGCTGCTGCTTAGAGCGGGATTGATTCGGCTTTTTCGGTCCTTTTCGATTTTGTCCGCCTTGATGCTGCGGACGTGAGCTTTCTTTTTTCTTAGGCGGCATGGAAGGACGGCTCTCTTTTGCCGGCTCATTGGCGCGTTCTCCGCCTCCACCATTCGAACCCTTTCCTTCCAACACTTTGACCATCTGTTCATCAAGCACTGACATATGGTTTGAGACTTCAATTCCAGCCTGCTTTAACTTGTCGATAATTCCTTTGCTTGTTGCATTATGTTCTTTCGCATATTCATATATTCGCATCTTCCTCATATATACATTCCTCCAGAATCATTGGTCCAATAGCGCAGTCATTTTTTTCGCAAAGCCTTCATCCGTAAGAGCAATGACGACTCTTTCTGCTTTACCGATTGCTTGTCCTAACGTCCTACGGTCAGCGACGAGACGAACCGGGACATTGTAGTAACTGCATTTGTCCAATACTTTTTTCTTTGTCTGTTCTGCGGCATCAGCTGAGAGAAGAATCAATCGCACTGACCCTCTCCTCACTTCTTTCAATACAAGCTCTTCCCCTGTTACGAGTTTGCGCGCCCTGGCGGCAAGCCCTAAAAAGGCAACCCACGGCGGCTGGCTCATTTCGTTCCCCGCTTACTTGCTTCTTTAAGCTGATCATAAATCTCCGGACTTACCTTTGTCTGCAAATGTCTTGAGAGGACATCCTTTTTCTTAGCCAGCTCAAACACTTCCTCGCTGTTGCTAATGTAGGCGCCACGGCCGTTCTTCTTCCCTGTAGGGTCGACGGATACGACTCCTTCGGGCGATCGGACAATCCGGATAAGTTCTTGCTTTGGCTTCATCTCATTTGTTACGACACATTTTCGAAGAGGAACTTTGCGCTTATTCAACGGCTCCATCTCCCTTCTTACTCTTGCTCGTTGCTTTCTATCGCGGTAAAGCTGTGATCCTGATTGGACGCTTCCTGCTCTTCAACTGTCACAAATCCTTCATCATCAAAGATTCCCAGCTCTTTCGCATCCGATTCACTTTTAATATCGATCTTCCAGCCGGAGAGCTTTGCCGCTAAGCGGGCGTTCTGTCCGCGCTTGCCGATCGCCAGTGACAGCTGGTAATCAGGTACGATCACCTGGGTCATTTTATCCTCTTCGTTCACTTTGACTTTCAGCACCTTTGACGGGCTTAACGAATTGGCGACATATTCAACCGGGTTTTCAGACCAGCGGACAATATCAATCTTTTCCCCTTTTAATTCATTGACAATCGTCTGGACACGCTGACCGCGCGGCCCGACACAGGCGCCAACCGGATCGACCTCGGGATTATCAGCATGAACGGCAATCTTTGACCGGTCACCGGCTTCCCGTGAAACCGACTTTATCTCAACCGTTCCATCGTAAATTTCCGGCACTTCAAGCTCAAATAAGCGCTTTAACAAGCCTGGATGGGTGCGGGAGATTAAAATTTGCGGACCCTTCGTCGTTTTTTCGACTTTCGTAATATATGCTTTGATCCGGTCATTATGCTTGTAGGTTTCATTCGGCATTTGCTCATTTAACGGCAACAACGCCTCCACCTTGCCAAGATCGACATAAATAAAGCGATGATCCTGCCTTTGAACAATTCCCGTCATAATATCCTCTTCACGATCAATAAAATCAGAATAAATAATTCCACGCTCCGCCTCACGAACCCGCTGCGTTACAACCTGCTTTGCTGTTTGCGCAGCAATCCGTCCAAAATCCTTCGGCGTCACTTCAATCTCAACGACGTCATCGACCTCATAATTCGGATTGATTTTCTTTGCTTCATCAAGGGAAATTTCGAGTCTTGCATCGAACACTTCTTCGACGACGGTTTTCCGTGCAAATACGCGGATCGTGCCCGTATCGCGGTTCACGTCGACACGAACGTTCTGGACCTGATTAAAATTGCGCTTATAGCCGGAAATTAGCGCCGCTTCGATCGCTTCGATAATCACCTCTTTTTGGATCCCCTTCTCCCTTTCTAAAGTTGCTAATGCATCCATAAAATCGCTGTTCATGGATTATGCTTCCCCCTTTCAAAATTGGCTCTTTTTATAGGAAACCGCCGGGCGGTTTCTTAGACGTGACATGCGAAGCCGTAACAATCAGTCGTCACTACTCTTCCTCTTTCCTACAAAATGACGGCTAATCTGGCTTTTGCCACTTTATTGTAAGGAACGGTGAATGTCTTTGTTCTTGTCTTGATTTTGACACTGATTTCAAGCTGTTCTCCATCAAAGCTCGTCAATGTGCCTTCAAACATTTTCTCGCCGTCAATCGGTTCATAGGTTGTCACATGAACCGCTTTGCCGATCGCCTTCATGATGTCCTTTTCATTTTTAAGCGGTCGTTCGGCGCCGGGCGAGGAAACCTCAAGAAAATAAGCTTGATCGATCGGATCAAGCTCGTCAAGCTTTTCACTTAGTCGCTCACTCACCTGTCCGCAATCTTCCAAATCAACGCCTGTATCTGAATCAATAAAGACGCGCAGAAACCAGTTCGGTCCTTCTTTCTTGAATTCAACCTCGACAAGCTCTAGATTCAGCTCCTCAACAATCGGCAACGTCATCTCGCTTACTAGCTCAGTTACTTTCTTACTCAACCTGTACCCTCCTTGCTGCATCGATAATGGCTGTATACTGGAACATCTATTAGTGCTTTGATGAAACAACAACGAAAGAGTGGGTTTCCCCACTCTTTGAGCATCACGTATTCTAAGTATTACCATACATACAATACCATATTCTCACAGGCTTTGCAAATCTCCTTTATGGGACAAAGCCAGTCGTTTTGTTAAAACAGCGACAGCTGATTGGACTCCGGCATTCCTTCGAGGCAGCCGTGTTCATCCAAGTGCTCCAGTACGGTTTTTGTCAGCTTGCTGCGCTGCTGCAAATCTTCCTTCGAGAGAAACTCGCCATCTTCCCGCGCTTTGACGATGTTCAAGGCTGCATTCGTTCCAACGCCGGTCATCGCATTAAACGGCGGCAAGAGCGTGTCCCCCTCTACCTGGAACTCGGTCGCACTCGAGCGGTAAAGGTCGACCTTTTGGAAGGAAAAACCTCTCTCTGTCATTTCGAGCGCCAGCTCAAGCACGGTAAGAACCGCTTTTTCCTTCGGCGCTGCGTCAAGCCCCTTGGCGTTAATCTCTTCCATTTTCGCCCGGATCGCGGTTGACCCCTTGATCATCGTATCCAAATCAAAATCATCAGCGCGTACGGTAAAATAAGAAGCGTAATAAAGAATCGGGTGATGGACTTTAAAGTAGGCGATCCGCACTGCCATCAGGACGTAGGCGGCAGCATGCGCCTTTGGAAACATATATTTGATTTTCAGGCAGGATCCGATGTACCAGTCAGGAACATCGTGCTTCTTCATTTCCTCGATCCACTCAGGCTGAAGCCCTTTGCCTTTCCGGACAAACTCCATAATTTTAAAAGCGAGTGAAGGTTCAAGCCCTTTGTAAATCAAGTAAACCATAATATCATCCCGGCAGCCGATGACATCCTTCAATTCGCATGTCCCATTGTAAATGAGCTCGTTGGCGTTATTGAGCCAGACGTCGGTACCGTGCGACAGGCCGGAAATTTGCACGAGCTCTGAAAACGTGCTCGGCTTCGTTTCCTCAAGCATCTGGCGGACAAACCGCGTTCCGAATTCAGGAATACCGAGCGTTCCGGTTTTGCACATAATTTGTTCCTCGGTCACGCCAAGCACTTCAGGACCGCTGAAAATTTTCATCACTTCCGGGTCGTCGGTCGGGATCGTCTTCGGATCAATCCCGCTTAAATCCTGCAGCATCCGAATGACCGTCGGATCATCGTGCCCGAGAATATCAAGCTTCAGCAAATTATCATGAATCGAATGGAAATCAAAGTGCGTCGTCTTCCACTCGGAGTTTTTATCGTCGGCCGGATATTGAATCGGGCAGAAATCATGAATATCCATATAGTCCGGTACAACGATGATCCCCCCCGGATGCTGACCGGTCGTCCGTTTCACCCCGGTGCAGCCGGCGACAAGCCGGTCAATCTCGGCTCCACGCATATGGAGATCATGATCCCCCTGATAGCCTTTGACGTAGCCGTAGGCTGTTTTTTCAGCAACGGTACCGATCGTCCCGGCACGATAGACAAACTCCTCACCGAATAATTCCTTTGTATAATGATGGGCGCGCGGCTGATATTCACCGGAGAAGTTTAAATCGATATCCGGTACTTTGTCTCCTTTGAAGCCAAGGAAGGTTTCAAACGGGATATCCTGCCCATCTTTAATATAAGGCGTGCCGCATTCCGGGCATTCCTTATCTGGTAAATCGAAGCCGGAGCCGACCGAGCCGTCATCAAAAAAGTGAGAATGATGACAGTTCGGGCAAACATAATGCGGCGGCAGCGGATTAACCTCGGTAATTTCCGTCATCGTCGCGACGAGCGAGGAGCCGACTGAACCCCGCGACCCTACTAAGTAGCCGTCTATCAACGATTTCTTTACAAGTTTATGAGAAATGAGATAAATGACGGCAAATCCATGACCGATAATGCTCTTCAGTTCTTTTTCGATTCTCGCCTCAACGATTTCCGGCAGGTTTTCGCCGTAAATGCTGCGCGCCCGTTCATAGCTCATCTGCCGGATTTCTTCATCAGCGCCTTCGATTTTCGGCGTGTAAAGCTCGTCCGGAATCGGGTGAATTTCTTCGATTAAAGAAGCAATATGCTGCGTATTCGTCACGACGACTTCCTTGGCCATCTCCTCGCCTAAAAAGGCAAAAGCATCAAGCATCTCATTCGTCGTACGGAAATGAACCGGCGGCAATGTTTGCTTATTTAACGGATTCGCACCGCCCTGCGAGGCGATCAGGATTTTACGATAAATGTAATCCTCTTCTTGCAAGTAGTGAGCATTTCCTGACGCTACGACCGGCTTTTCAAGCTTTTTGCCAAGCTCGACGATGTTTTTCACGATTTCCTCGAGCGCCGTTTCACTTTTCACGAGCTCTTTTTCAATTAAATGCTGATAGGTTGCCAGCGGCTGAATCTCAAAGTAATCATAGAAGCGGGCGATTTGTTCGACCTCATCCGGCGACTTCTGCATCATCGCTTCAAACACTTCACCTTTGTCACAGCCTGAGCCTACGAGCAGCCCGTTACGATGCTTTTGCAGCTGCGAGCGCGGAATCCGTGGCGTCCGGAAGAAATAATCGACGTGAGACATCGAGACGAGCTTATACAGGTTTTTTAGCCCTTCCTGGGTTTGTGCCAGCAAAATGCAGTGAGACGGACGCTGGCGGTGGAAGTTCCCCTGCCCCATGTTGTCATTCAGCTCATCATGGTAATAGATCTCTTTCGCATGGGCATCCTTGACCATTTTCCAAAGCAGGTAGCCGGTTGCTTCTGCATCATAGATCGCGCGGTGATGGCTGACAAGCTCGATGTCGAATTTTTTACAAAGGGTGTTCAAGCGGTGGTTTTTCAGCTCGGGATAGAGAAAGCGCCCTAATTCCAACGTATCAATGACCGGATTGGCCGCTTCAGTCAGCCCTATTTTCTGATAGCCGACATTCAAGAAGCCCATATCGAAGCTGGCGTTGTGGGCCACGAGAATCGCATCACCGACGAAGTCTCTGAATTTGCGCAGCACCTCTTCCACTTCCGGCTGCCCCTTGACCATATCATCGGTGATCCCGGTCAATTCAATAATCGTGTTTGTCAGCGGCTCATGGGGGTCGGCGAACGATTCAAACCGGTCGATAATCTCACCGTTTTTCACTTTGACCGCCGCCAGCTCAATGATCTGGTTGTACACCGCAGATAGACCCGTTGTTTCAACGTCAAAGACAACATATTCATCTTCCATTAACAAGCGGTGGGCTTCGTTATAGGCAATCGGTACCCCATCATCAACAAGATTCGCTTCAATGCCAAACAGCACTTTAATCCCATGCTTCTTTCCGGCAGAGTATGCTTCCGGGAAAGCTTGAACGACTCCGTGATCGGTTACTGCGACTGCCGGATGGCCCCATTTTGCAGCCTGTTCCACATAGCGGCCGGCACTGGTCACCCCGTCCATCTGACTCATCGTCGTATGGAGATGGAGCTCGACCCGCTTTTCTTCAGGTGGTGCTGTATCCTGACGCTCCTCTGGCGTCAGCTGATTAACGTCGTTGGCGATCATGACGAGATCGCGGACAAACGTATCATTTTGAATGCCACCCCGAACTTTGAGCCACATTCCTTTTTTCACCGCCTGCAACAGCGGCACATCCTCTTTGTCACGCGAGAACATCTTAACGAGAATCGAATCGGTGTAATCGGTGATTTTAAATGTCAGCAACGTTCTGCCACTACGCAGTTCCCGCGTTTCAGCGGCAAACACATAGCCTTGGACGGTGACTCTTCGTTCCTCGTCCACAATCGCTTCCAGCGGAATCGGATCATCTTTAATCGGATACCCAAGAACAAGCGCTTTCCCTTTGATTTCTTTTTCGGCCTGCTGTTCGAGCTTCTTCTTTTCAAGCATCGCCTCCACGACCTTCGAGTGATCCTCCTGCTCCCTTTGTTCAACAAACTTATCAAATTCCTGCTTTGATTCGCGAATATCGGTCTCAAACTGAACCGCCGGCAAACTTAACAGCCGCGTGCTTTGCTGCAACGGTTCTGTCAGCTTGCGTTTGAGAGCGACCGCTTCCGTTTCATTGCGGACCTGAATGATAAGCCGTTTGCCGTCATAGCCCGGCGTCTGCTGAGACAGCATCGAACGCAAACCGTCTGAAATCGGTGAGAGCTTTGACACAATCAACGGCCAGTAATCAGCCCAATGCGACTCTTCCATCACAATCGAATCGTAATGAAAGGTAAACGATACCGTCGCGATATGCTCGAACGTATGCTTCATCCGCGACATAAACAGTTCGTAAACAGCAGACGGAACAATCAGCGGTAAATTGATATGAAAATGCCAGGCTCTTTTTTCCTTTGAAATGACAAGCTTGCGGATCTGTCCTTCTTGAAAATGCGCTTGCTTCACTTCCTCAGGAATTTGCAGCTGTTCTAGCAGCAATTGCAGCCGTTCCTTTCTCACCTGTTCGTCAAGTGACATCGATCTCCGTCCTTTCTTTCTCTTTCATCTCCCCGTAAGAAAACATTCAGTTCCACTGTTAAGAAAAGACTGAATCTCGTCGTAGGAGTGACTTCGAGTCAGTCTTTTGCTTTTCATTATAAAAAAACAGTTTAATTGCCTAGCTTTGTGCGCAGTTCTTCCAGTACGTCCGGAAGCTTTGCCACCTCTGCTTCAATCATTTCCCCTGTCTTGCGCACCTTCACTTCAACGATGCCTTCGCCTGCTTTTTTGCCGACAGCAATCCGGATTGGTAAACCGATTAAATCGGAATCTTTGAATTTCACGCCGGCGCGTTCCGGACGGTCGTCAAAAAGAACATCGTAGCCAAGCTGCTTCAATGTCTGGTAAAGCTGCTCACCAAGCTCTTTTTGTGCCTCATCCTTCACATTGATCGTCACGAGATGAAGATCAAACGGGGCAACTGCTGGCGGCCAGACAATTCCGTTCTCATCATGGTGCTGCTCAACGATTGCTGCTACCGTACGTGACACACCTATCCCGTAACAGCCCATAATCATCGTCTGCGTTTTGCCATTTTCATCAAGGTACGTCGCCCCAAGCGCTTCACTGTATTTCGTGCCGAGTTTGAAGACATGGCCGACTTCAATTCCCATCGCAAACTGGATCGTTCCTTTGCCACAAGGAGACGGATCTCCTTCCTGAATCAAACGTAAATCAGCATAGGTAGCCGTAAAGTCGCGCCCTGGGTTGACATGCTTGTAATGCTTGTCCTTTTCATTCGCCCCGCAAATTCCGTTTACGACCGCCTCAACCGCATGGTCGGCAATCACCGTAATCTCAGAAGGCAGGTTGATCGGGCCGATATAACCTGTTTCACAGTTTAACAGCCGCGCTGTTTCTTCTGCCGAAGCGAGCTCGACGCTGTCTTTATCGAGGACATTTTTTACTTTTATTTCATTTACGTCATGATCACCACGCACGAGCACAAGTACAGGCTCTCCGTCGGCGATAAAAAGCAGTGATTTGATCGTTTGCGCGGCACTTACCTTGAAAAAGTCTGCCACTTCTTCAATCGTGCGGATGTTGACCGTATCGACAAGCTCTTTTTCCTTTAGTGGCTCGTCTGATTTTACATAGGTTGTTACGACCGGCGCGATTTCAATATTGGCGGCAAAATCGGATTGGTCAGAGTAGGCAATCGTATCCTCCCCTATCTCACTTAACACCATAAATTCATGTGTATCTGTTCCGCCGATCGTTCCTGAATCGGCCTCAACCGCGCGGAAGTTGAGGGCGCAACGGGTGAAAATGTTTTGATACGCTTTGTACATTGCCTGATAGCTTTGCTCCAGACCTTCGTTTGAAGTGTCAAACGAATAGGCATCCTTCATAATGAATTCTCTCGAACGCAGGACGCCAAAGCGCGGGCGCCGTTCATCGCGGTATTTCGTCTGAATCTGATACAGATTGACAGGCAGCTTCTTGTAAGACTGAAGCTCATTGCGGACAAGATCTGTAATGACTTCTTCATGTGTCGCCCCGAGTACAAAATCGCGCTCATGACGGTCCTTCAATCTCATCAATTCAGGACCGTATGCATGTAAACGCCCGGACTCCTCCCATAATTCGGCTGGTTGAATCGCCGGAAGAAGCACCTCTTGCCCACCGGCTTCATCCATTTCTTCACGAATAATGTCTTCCACTTTGCGCAACACTTTTTTGCCCAATGGCAAATAAGAGTATATTCCTGATGCCGTTTGCCGGATTAAACCAGCTCGTAACATAAGCTGATGACTTTTGATTTCTGCATCGGCAGGTACATCCCGTAAGGTAGGTGCTAAAAAGGTACGTTGTCTCATTCGCTTAAATCCTTTCCCACTTCGATCTCAATTGTTTATATAGTAACACAGATCAGAAAAGCGTCATAGCCTTTCCATCTCGCAACAATTCCGTTCTACACAAAGTGAGCAGGAAAGAAAGTTCGCTTTCCTGCTCACTTTTAAACCCATTGTGTAGGCTCCACTCGCCCCTTCGGGTTTGTGGCAAAAGAAAAAAACAACCTTTTGCCACAAACCCTTACATAAAGAATTTGTTGATGTCGTTCCAGGTGACGACGATCATGAGGAGCATGAGCAGGGCGAAGCCGACGAAGTGGACGAGCCCTTCTTTTTGCGGATCAATCGGCTTGCCGCGCAATGCTTCCAGTCCGATAAAGATTAAACGTCCGCCATCCATTGCCGGAATCGGCAGCAGGTTGATGATTCCGAGGTTGACGCTTAAAGCGGCCGCCCACTGCATGAGAACAAAGATCCCCATCGCTGCTGCCTCTCCGGTATAGTTATAAATGCCGACAGGGCCGGCGACGTAATCCAGCGAGAACTGGCCGGTCACAATCATCCCGAGCACTTCAAAAATCATCGTCATAAATGTATAGGTTTGCGTAAAGCCAAAGGTTATCGAACCGAGAAGATTGAACTCGGTCGGGCGGGCAATGCCGACAAAGCCTTCCGCCTCACCAAACTGTCCGACCCGCTCCTGCGGGGTGACTGGGAGCGATAGCAGCTCGCCATTTCGTTCCACGTCAAACGTAATCGCCTCGTTCGGATGCTGTTGAATGATTTCCGTCATTTCAACCCACGTATCAAGCGGCTGGCCGTCAATCGCGACAACTTGGTCGCCTTCTTGCAGACCGGCCTCGGAGGCGGCGCTGTTTTCCGTCACTTCGCCGATGCGCGGCTCATCAATCGGCATTCCCTGCATCAGGGCGAAGGCGATTAAAATGCCAATGGCAAGAACAAAGTTCATCATCGGCCCGGCAAAAATCGCCAGCGCACGCTGACCTACTGTTTTCGAACCGAATTGACGATTCCACGGTGCGATTTGTGTCGCCTGCTCATCCTTGATCAACTGGGCTTTCGGATCAATCTCATATTGCATCCGCACCCCTTCATCATTGTAAGCTTCCACAATCAGCTCATGCTCTAAATCGATTTTCTCCACCTGGACGACATGCGCCTCCGGATGCTTCGATTTATTGTTGATAATCAACTCGCTCACACGATTGGAACGGTTAAAAACAAGTCCAATTTCATAGCCCGGCTTGATCTCGATAATTTCAGGATCTTCCCCGGCCATCCGGACAAACCCGCCAATCGGCAGGAGGCGGATCGTATAGACGGTTTCCCCTTTTTTAAAGGAGTAGATTTTCGGCCCGAAACCAATCGCAAACTCGCGGCACAGAATTCCGGCGCGCTTGGCAAAATAGAGATGCCCCCATTCATGAATGAACACAAGCAGGCCAAATATAATAATGACAGATAGCAACGTATTCATGGCTGACGTTCCACCTTTCTTAATTTACGGTTGAGCGGATAAAGGCGCGTGTTTCCTCATCAACGGCTTTGATGTCTTCAAGAGTTGGTCCAGAGATAACGTGGTGTCGCTCGAGTGCTTGTTCGATGACTGCTTCAATACCTAAAAAGGAAAGGCGCTTATCAAGGAAAGAAGCTACAGCCACTTCATTAGCGGCATTTAACACCGTTGGCATCGTTCCACCGATGCGTCCCGCTTCATAAGCAAGCGCCATACAGCGAAAACGCTTCGGGTCCATTTGTGCAAAATGAAGCTTGCCAATCTCCGACAGGTTTAAGCGCTCATCCGATTGACCGGCGAGGCGCTTTGGATACGTTAACGCATATTGAATTGGTACGCGCATATCCGGCGTTCCAAGCTGAGCCATCACACTATGATCGACAAATTCGACCATCGAATGAATGATGCTTTCTTTATGTAGAACAACCTCTATCCTCTCATAAGGGATGTCAAAAAGCCAATGCGCTTCAATCACTTCCAGTCCCTTGTTCATCATTGTAGCAGAATCAATCGTAATTTTGGCCCCCATCGACCAATTAGGATGATTAAGCGCCTGTTCCACCGTTACTTCCTTAAGCTCGTCTCTCGACAGATCGCGGAAACTGCCGCCGGAAGCCGTTAAAATCAGCTTTTCGATCTCCCGCTTATTTTCCCCATTTAATGCCTGAAATATAGCCGAGTGCTCACTATCGACCGGCAGCAACGAAACCTGATGTGCTTTTGCCGCCTCAGTGACGATATGCCCGGCGGTAACGAGCGTTTCCTTATTGGCAATCGCAATCGTCTTACCGGCCTCGATCGCAGCCAGCGTTGGACCAAGTCCCACGCTGCCAAGCACCGCATTAACTAGGATGACGCTGTCAGGATACGTCGCGACTTCCAGCAATCCTTCCTCTCCGTAGACAACCTTCGTTTCAGCCGGTACATGATGGCGCACTTTTTCGTAATCATCCTTCGATTGGACGGATAGCAGCTTCGGCTTAAATTCATGAGCTTGCTCGCAGGCGAGGTCAATATTTCTTCCTGTCGACATCGCCACAACTTTGAATTCCTGACGATGATGCCGGACAACATCGAGCGTTTGCGTGCCGATTGACCCGGTGGCCCCTAATAAACTTATTAATTTCAACATACTCACCTACTATTTGAATTATACTTGTCTTTTTTCCATTTCCCGTTTTGCGTCAGATCAGGTAGAGCAGGTGCAAAATCGGCATCACATAAATCAGGCTGTCAAAACGGTCAAGGATTCCGCCGTGTCCCGGAAGGACATTGCCCGAATCTTTTACGGCATAATGCCTTTTCAGAGCCGATTCCACTAAATCACCAAGCTGTCCAAAAATCGACGTCACGATGATCACAAACAAAGCGAGAAGATAGCTTGAAAAGATCGGCACAATCGCGTAAAAAACCGTCCCGATCACAACGGCGGCAATGACACCGCCGATGGAGCCTTCAATCGTTTTCTTCGGGCTAATGTCCGGCCACAGCTTTCTTCTGCCCCATTTCCGTCCGACAAAATAAGCACCGGAATCGGTTGTCCAAATAATAAACAGCACATAAAAAACAAGCAGCATGCCATAATCCGGAATGTCTCTTGTCATAATTAAATAATGAAAGCCAAAGCCCACATAGACGGAAGAAAGAATGACAAAGCCGACTTGATCAAATGTAAATGAGTTTTTTGTAATGACCGTAAACATCAACAACACTAAAATCATAAAGACAAAAATTTCGACTTTTGTAAAGTAAGATGGGACAATCATTTCAAACCAGTTTGTCGGTACAAGCAAGAGCCACATCGAAAGTAAGCTCATCATTCCCATTAAGGACAGCGGAGCTATTTTCTTCATTCTCAACAGTTCGACCATGGCGATGGAGGCGACGATTGAAATAAACAAAGCAAAGATCCAGCCCCCAATTAGAACCATGCCAACAAAAAGGGCGCCCCCGATTAGACCCGTCACAATTCTTTCTCTCACATTCGTTGCCCCCTTTTAAACGCCCCCATACCTTCTTGCTCTTTTTTGATAGACGGCAATGGCTTCGGTAAAGTGCTGCTCGTTAAAGTCCGGCCAGAGCACATCGGTGAACCAAAATTCGCTGTAGGCAAGCTGCCAAAGCATAAAATTACTCAGCCGTATTTCCCCGCTCGTGCGAATGAGCAAGTCCGGATCGGATAATTCCGCCGTCATCAAATGTTGTTCAAACAATTCATCATTTATCTCTTCAGAGCGCAGGCTTCCTTCTTCTACCTGCTTCGTAATTTTCTTGATCGCTTCGATCATTTCAAAGCGGCTTCCATAATTCAAAGCAAAATTTAAAATAAGACCATTATTGTGTTTCGTCTCTTCCACAGCGTGATAAACTGCTTTTTTTGTATGGTCTGGTAAATCTTCCGGACTTCCCATTAAACGCACTTTCACATTTTCTTCCTTCAGCTTCGGCAGTTCCATGCCAAGAAATCGTTCCGGAAGCTTCATTAAATAATCAACTTCTGTTTTTGGGCGCTTCCAATTTTCCGTTGAAAATGCGTATAATGTTAAGACTTCTACACCAAGCTCATTTGCTCTGCGGACAATTTTATTTATAACCTTCATACCTTCTCGATGGCCGGCAATCCGCGGCAAGCCTTTTTGCTGTGCCCAGCGGCCATTTCCATCCATTATTATGGCGATATGCTTAGGGATATTGACCAGTTCAATATTCTCCGTTCCTTCTTGCGAGGACAGAGAAGACTTCCATTTCGTAAATTTTTCAAGCATGTATACGCCCTCCATCTATGTAGCAGCAGGTCTTTCGCCTAACAAGTAAGAAAGTGTAAAAAACCCCCTATAATAAAGAGGGTCTTTTACTACGTCTATTTTACATGGTATTGCCTTACACTTCCATGATTTCTTTTTCTTTCTTTTCCGCTACCACATCTACCTGAGCAATCTGTTTGTCAGTCAGCTTCTGCACTTCATCAGTCAGGCGGCGCAGCTCATCTTCTGTCATATCGCCGTCCTTTTGCTGCTTCTTTAAATCATCATTAGCGTCGCGGCGCACGTTGCGGATTGCGACTTTGGCATCTTCAGCAGCGCGCTTGACGAGCTTCGCCAGTTCTTTGCGTCGTTCTTCCGTTAACGGCGGGATCGAAATACGGATTATCGTACCGTCATTTGACGGAGTAAGTCCGAGATCGGCCTTTTGAATCGCCCGTTCAATGTCATTGATCGACGACTTGTCAAACGGCTGAATCGATAATAATCTTGCTTCCGGTACGGTGATAGTCGCCAGCTGGTTTAACGGAGTCTCTGCTCCGTAATATTCAACTGTCACCCGATCGAGCAGCGCCGGGTTCGCCCGTCCGGCACGAAGCTTTGCTAATTCACGATTTAACGCATCAATGGCTTTTCCCATTCGTTCCTGAGCGTCCTTGATCACTTCTGTCGACATTATGAATTCCCCCTTACAATTGTTCCGATTTCTTCGCCAAGAATGGCTCGCTTAATATTTCCTTCTTCCATGATTGAAAAGACAATCAACGGAATATCATTATCCATGCACAGTGAAGAAGCGGTCGTATCCATGACAGCCAGCCCTTCTTTTAACACGTCCATGTAAGAAATTGACGTGTATTTCTTCGCATTTTGATCAACTGACGGATCAGCGCTGTAGACGCCATCGACATTGTTTTTCGCCATCAGGATAACCTCGGCCTCGATTTCCGCAGCGCGCAATGCCGCTGTCGTATCTGTCGAGAAATAAGGGTTACCTGTACCTGCGGCAAAGATGACAACACGTTTCTTTTCCAAATGACGAATCGCTTTGCGGCGGATATATGGTTCAGCAACCTGCCGCATTTCAATTGAAGATTGCACCCTCGTTTGAACACCGATGTCTTCCAGGCTATCCTGCAGGGCCAAGGAATTCATCACAGTCGCCAGCATTCCCATATAGTCCGCTGTTGCCCGGTCCATTCCCTTTGCACTTCCTGCCATTCCGCGCCAAATGTTGCCTCCGCCTACGACAACAGCGACCTCTACATCTAGTTCTACGATTTCTTTCACTTGTCTTGCTACAGATTGAATCACAGTCGGATCAATTCCGTATCCTTGCGCACCTGCTAGTGCTTCTCCGCTTAATTTAAGTACAACCCTTTTATATGTTTTCATGAAAACCTCCGTCATGGCATGAAGTTAGCAATAAGAAAACCGATACGGCTTTTTTTCAGGAGCGACGCGGGAGCCGTTACCAACTTTTCAGCTTGATTGAAAGCGGGCTTTTTTTTCAGTCAAGCGTGTAGCACGCGAAACCGTCGTCCTTCCTCGAATTACCCGCACACATGTTTTACTTTCTTGACTTTTGAAAAAAGGGCTGTCCCAAAAGGTTGTTTTTTTTACCTTTTGAGCACAACCCTAAAAGCAGTGAATGGAGTCTGCGCATAGTTTTACCGGCGAGAAGCAGAGTGGATTGCTTTTTAGCTGCCGTTCATCAGAACCATTGCCCAACTTCCATGTTATGTAAGGAGCGTTAATGCCGCTCCCCCACTCATTACTTCTTCACTTGAGACATTACTTCCTCAGCAAAGTTATCTTCACGCTTCTCCATTCCTTCTCCTACTTCATAACGGATAAAGCTTTTTACTTCTGCCCCTTTGCTTTGGACATACTTTCCAACTTTATGATCGCCATCTTTGACAAACGGCTGATCGAGAAGACATACTTGTTCAAAGAATTTGCTTAGACGGCCTTCAACCATTTTCTCAACGATATTTTCCGGCTTTCCTTCGTTAAGAGCCTGCTGCTTAAGAACTTCGCGCTCGCGCTCAACTTCTTCCGCTGCCACTTCATCACGGGAGACATATGTTGGCTTGATCGCCGCCACATGCATCGCAATATCCTTCGCTAATTCTCCGTCCTGGGAGTTGCCAATCACTGTTAAGACGCCGATCCGTCCGCCCATGTGCAAGTACTCGCCAAATACATCGCCATCCTGCTTTTCAACGATTTCAAAACGGCGCAAAGAAATCTTCTCGCCGATTTTCGCGATAGAGGAGCTGATATAATCCTGAACTGTTTGGCCATCTTTGAAGCTTTGTCCAAGCGCTTCTTCAACGGAAGCCGGTGCATTTGTTAAAATGTGACCAGCCAGTTCATCGACTAATTTTTGGAAGTTTTCGTTTTTAGCAACGAAATCCGTTTCTGAGTTCACTTCCACGATTACCGCTTTGTTTCCTTCTGCCTTCACAAGAGCAAGACCTTCTGCCGCTACGCGATCAGCTTTCTTGGCCGCACTGGCCATTCCTTTTTCGCGCAGGAAGTCAACTGCCTTTTCCATATCTCCGCCGGTTTCAGTTAATGCCTTTTTACAATCCATCATACCAGCGCCAGTTTTTTCACGTAATTCTTTTACCATGCTTGCTGTTACAGCCATCAAAAACGCCTCCTTGAAATATCAGTATGTACGCATTATTCCGTACGCAAACGTCGCTACTGGGGCTTTGTCCCTTATTAGAGACAAATCGTTTCAAAAAAAGTGGGTGGGTCAAAAGCATTTCACCTGTATGACTGTCCGAACAAATGAAAAGAGGGAAATCCGCCGCTCCTGAAAGATAACTCCGCTTTCCGCGGGAAGCTGGTGAGCCTCCTCGGGCTACGCCCTGTGGGGTCTCACCGTTGCTTTTTCTCCCGCAGGAGTCTCCGTATATTTCATCCGCTACGTTAATGCTTTGTTCGACATTCAGGTAAACATATTAGCATAGCCCAGCCCCGTTTCAAAAAAAGTGGTAAAGGGTAACCCCCTTTACCACCCTTTAAGTAAATGCAATTAAGCTGTTGTTGTTTCTTCCTCTTCTTCTTCCGCTGCTTGTACTTCCTCTTCAGCAGAAGTTGCTTCGATGACGGCATCCGCCATTTTGCCGGTTAAAAGCTTAACCGCACGGATCGCATCGTCATTTCCTGGAATGACATAATCAATTTCGTCCGGATCACAGTTTGTATCGACAATCGCTACGATTGGAATGTTCAGCTTGTGAGCTTCCGCAATTGCGATGCGCTCTTTGCGCGGGTCGATGACAAACAGGGCATCTGGAACACCTTGCATATCTTTAATACCGCCCAAGAACTTTTCAAGACGTTCCATTTCCTTCTTAAGAAGAATAACTTCTTTCTTAGGAAGAACATCGAATGTACCGTCTTCTTGCATTTTTTCCAAGCTCTTTAGACGATTAATACGCTTTTGAATTGTTTCAAAGTTTGTCAGCGTACCACCTAACCAGCGTTGGTTAATGAAGTACATGCCGCAACGTTCAGCTTCATCCTTCACTGAATCCTGCGCCTGCTTTTTCGTACCGACGAATAGAATTTTCCCTCCGTCAGCAGCCAAGTCACGTACAAAGTTGTACGCTTCCTCAACTTTCTTTACCGTCTTTTGCAAGTCGATAATGTAAATTCCGTTACGTTCTGTGAAGATGTAGCGATCCATTTTAGGGTTCCAGCGACGAGTCTGGTGACCGAAGTGTACCCCTGCTTCAAGCAATTGTTTCATGGAGATAACTGCCACATCAAACACCTCCTTCAATTTTGGTTTTTTTTCCTCCGCTTCCCTCATCTTTGTCCAACACTGATCAATCAATCAGCACCCTTGCACAAATTAGAAAGCGTGTGTGATTAACACCGTTGATTAATATATCATATCACCTTATGCGTTGCAAGTAGTTTCCACCATCAGCGGTAAAATTTTAACAACAGTTCAACTTCACCCTTGCCTACGTTCAATGTACGGGCAATTTCTTCAGCGCTTTTTCCCTGCTTAGCGAGCAGCAGCACCCTCGCCGTATCGGATTGTTCAAATGACACATCCTCCCCGTCATCTGCGAGCGGCGGCTGATAATCCTCGTAGTCGGGCTCTGGCGCCAGCTCTTTTTTTGGCGCTGCCAGTTCTTTTGCCGTTTCCGGAGGGGAAGCCTTCTTTTCGACAGCGCTTTCCTTTTGCGGCACTTCAGTCTGCTTTTGCCGGAGCCGGGCCAGTAAACGCTCATTTTCTTCTTTCATTTCGGCTGTATAGGCGAGCAGAATATCTTCAATTTCCTGTTTGAGCTGCTCACTGTCTTCAATCGTGTGCTCGGCAATTGAGTTGCGTTTCATCAGTGTTAAAATCCAAAGAAACGTCACCCCGTGTAAGAGTAAACTAATGATTAATAACGTCGTCATTTCTTCCCTCTCTCATTACCCTGAAAAATCAATGAATTTGCCCTTGTAAGGGTGTTTCGCTTCAGGTTGTTTTTCCTCCTGCTTTTTCGACTGCTGCTGGGACTCCTGCTCATGCTGCCCGGCCTCGCCATCATGATGAAACCTGGCCTGCTCCGAATCATTCGTCTCGTTGACCTGACGCCGTTTTTGCAGATCCTCTTCTTTTTGCTGCTGAGTCAGCAGTTCCTGGCTGACTTGGCCACGCTGCTGCAACTGGTCCTGAAGCTTGCCGATTTTTTGCGATTGAGGAATCGAACCTTGCACTTCAATGGGGCGGACACTCATCTTTTTCCCTCGCTTTCGCACGTTTGTCTAAAACTTACTTAGTCGCTATGACGATTTCAGAGTCAACCAACGAAATATGCGGGTACCGATAAATGGACATCAACTTTCGTTTATATTTGCCAAAATGAACATCAACATTGGGATGAATCAGGTTTTCCGCCTGGATAAAGCCGTCATTTGCCTTCGCTTCTCCCGCCAGCTCCTGCTGCTTTGCCGTCAGCAGCTCAATCGACTCCTTCGCCGTTTGAAAAGCATGCAGCGCCTTGAGCTTCGACAGCTTGTCTCTTCCAGTTAACGGACCGTTTTGCCGTTCTTTTTCAAGATACGTCTTTAACAGCTTCGACAGCTTGACAAATTCATCCTTTGTTTTCTCTAAATCTTTCTCTGTTTTCTGCTGTTGTTCCAGAATCTTTTCATGAACGCCGATAAATAAAGAGGTTTTCGTCTGCATACTATTGCCGATTTCTTTTGCCTGAATGCTTTTTAGCGCGGAAAGTGAACCGCCGACAACTAAGCCTTTCCCCGTACGGCAGAGGATATTCCCTCCTGAGGAGCAGCTGCTGTGAAGGATCGCCTGCTTGACGACGATGTCACCGCCGACCTCGACATGGCCCTGATTGATAAAGGTTGTTTCAAGGTCGCCTTCCGCCGAAATGAAGCTGCGATTTTGCCCGACTACACCGGCGCCGATATAAATCGACCCGCCAGCCTCGAGTCTTGCCCCTTCCACCGTTCCGCCAATCCGGATATCGCCGCCGGCCTTGACTTCAAATCCGGCAGGGACACTGCCCTTCACCGTCACATTCCCGACAAAGGAGATGTTTCCGGTCTTCATACTAATATCGTCGTTCACCTCGTACGTCGGCAGCACATGAACCGTATACTTATCCATGCTGATCTGCCCATCGACAAGCGAGTAAAGCGTTTGATTTTTTTCATCCAGCCGCGTATTCTTTCCATTTCGCAAGATAAAATCCCGGCCCGGTTTCGCGGCTACTTTCTGGCCGAGCACATTTGTTCCATCAACCCCTTCAGTAGCAGCTATCTTTACCGCTATTTTGTCCCCGGTGCGGATCGTTGGAATATAAAGTACATCTCTTAAATCAACCTTATCACTATCCGAATCCATCAACTCCGGATCGGCATTGGAATAAGCGACAAGATCCAAGTAAGCGTGGCTGCCATGCTCCGGCGGCTTTCCAGTCGCGATGACATGCTGTTCGGCTCGGGGGTTTTTCGCCACTTTTTCAATCGCTTCCTCGTCAATTCCAAAGATAATTCCCTGCTCGTTAATAAATTGCTTCAGTTCCTCTACTGTAGGGTGCTCGTCATCGGGTAATTTTGATTGCTGAATAATAGAAGCTTCCATTTTATCTGGTGATACGACTACTTCATAGAACTCCCCTAATTCAATCATAATATCATTCCCTTAGTTTATTCGTCGAATGAGCGAGCCCGTTTCTCTCTGTCCGGTCTCATCGCCTGCTGCAGACGAAAGATCGATTTGGAATGGATTTGTGAAATACGTGAAGTCGAGAGCTGTAAGATCTGCCCAATCTCCGTCAATGTCAATTCTTCAAAATAGAACAGGCTGATGACGAGCTGCTCCTTTTCTGATAAGCCTTCGATCAGTCTCGCCAGCTCCTGCTTTGTAGCGAGCTCCATCGTATGCTCCTCAGGGGTTTTCGTTTGTTTATCCTCAATGACAGAAGCGTAGGTTTCATTTCGCTCGTCCTCCTGGGTCGGTTCGTAAATCGAGAGCCGGTGGGAGGCGAGCTGTTCAGCGATCAGCTGTTCAACCTCCTGGCTGTCCATCTCAAGCTCAGCCGCCACTTCTTCACTCGTCACATTCCGTCCATAGCGCTGCTCCAGCATCTCCGTCGCGGCATCAATTTTCTTTATCTTTTCCCGCATCGTTCTTGAAAGCCAGTCCTCTTTCCGTAACCCGTCAATGATTGCTCCCCTGACCCGAAAGGAAGCATATGTATCAAATTTCAAATCGCGCTCCGGGTTGAATTTTTCCAGGGCGTCATACAGTCCCATTAACCCGTGGCTGATCAAATCATCTTTTTGCACACTGCGCGGCAATCCGACTGAAATTCGCTGAACATGGTAGTGAACAAGCGGCAAGTAGCGGCGGATCAGTTCATCGCAAGCATCATGACTTCGTTCCTCGAACCATTGCTTCCAAAGTCTTTTTTCTTCTATTGAATCTCCTCCAGCCATCTCTTACCTCCTTCTCTATTCGGATCGCAACAGGTCTTTTATGATTTGTGACGTCTGTTCGGGCTCCAGTTCTTCTTTTGCTTCCTGCTTTTCCCGGGACTGTTGGGGCTGTTGCTCTTCCGGCTCAGCATGATTCCCTGCTTCTTCTTCCATTAAATCGCGGGAAGCCAGCTGCCATAAAAAGCGAAAGCCGTAAGTCAAGATCCACCCGGCCACAAAAGCAAGACAGAAGCGGATAAACGATGTCACAAGCAAATTCGTGGTGAGAGAAGCAACAAAGACAAGTATTCCGGCAAAGCAGGCTACAATAAAATGAATAATCAATGGATGAAACAAGATTATATCTCCTTTGTCCCTTGGTTCACTGTACGAATGTGCAGCTTTTTCGATTGAGGGTCGAACTCAATGGTCCGTCCACTGCTTCCCCCTACATCTTCCGCTATAATAGGAATTCGCAATTGATTGAGTTTTTCCTTTATCGCTTCCACATTTCGCGGTCCAATGCGCATCATGTCATTTCCTGTTGAAAACGAAAACATTTGCGCCCCGCCTGCCAGCTTTGCTTTTAAGGAAAACATTCTCGCTCCATCCTCTTCCAGACATTTTAACAGTGCCGGAATCGCGGTGTCGGCATACTTGGCCGGGTTTGGACGGGCTTGCCTGCAGAGTGATGAGCTTGGCAGCATCACATGGGCCATGCCTGCTACGAGTCTTATTTCATCATATAAGACAAGTCCAACGCAGGAGCCGAGCCCTGAGGTGCGAATCGTATCCGGGGGGCCAACCGTATTCAACTCAGCCATTCCAACCTTGATGACATTACTCATGCTCTCCCACCCCTAATACCGAAAAAATCACCTCAAATGAATCAGGATCTGGTAAAAGAAAGAAGTGACCCTTCATCTGCTCTTCGTCCCCATCAAGCTCTTTTATTTGTGTATCAATCACGATCGCGGAATCGCCGACTTGAGAAAGCTCGATCAATCCATAGCTTAAAATCGCCCCGGCCATGTCGACGCTAAAGCCCGGCACAGACGGCTGCAAAATCAATTTCGTGAAATCAGAAAATGAAGATAAGTAGGAACCGGCCAAAATATTGCCGATCTCCTGAAAAGCCGAAATCCCGACTTCATGGTAAGGGGGGGATTGCAGCTGAAAAGACGTAATCCCTGTCAGCTGACGTACGATTTTTTCAATGTCCTCAATTTTCGATATGAAAAACAAGCTCCCCGGCGCCTCTCCCTCAATTCTTAAAAAAATAGCGGCCACTTCCGTTTCGGCACCTCCGACCTGCTCAGGCAGCTCCTGAAAGGAAACGATCCGTACCGCAGGCACGCTCATTTCAATCGTTTTATTCAGTAGCTGGGACAAAGCGGTCGCTGCATGTCCCGCGCCAATATTCCCGATCTCTTTTAACACATCAAGATGATAAGGTTTCAGCCGTTGTAAAAAGTCCATCGTCATCCCCCTCCCACTTTTCTTACTGAACCTGGCGCATGATCCGGCCGGCAATTTCCTGAATATGAACGACTTCATCGACTAATTTCGTGCGGATCGCGACCTTTGGCATTCCGAAGACAACACATGACTCTTCCGCTTCCGCAATCGCGTAACAGCTTCCGGACTGCTTCAGCTTCATTAATCCTTCAGAGCCGTCAGCCCCCATTCCCGTCATGATCACGGCAATCGTTTCAATATCATTAATTGCCGAAAGCGATTCATACATCACATCAACCGATGGACGGTGTCCTCGCCTTGGTTCCTCCAAATGAGTCTGTATCACATAGGAAGAATGCTCCTGTTTGACTGCCAAATGATAGCCGCCCGGCGCAATATAGGCGACGCCGTTTTTCAGCACATCGCCATCCTCCGCTTCTTTCACCGTCAATTCAGAGAGCGAATCAAGCCGTTCGGCCAGCGAGCGGGTAAAGCCGGCCGGCATGTGCTGGACGATTAAAACCGGTGCTTTCAGCGAGCCCGGCAGCTTCGTGATGACGTCCTTCAACGCTTTCGGCCCCCCGGTTGACGTACCGATGGCGATCATTTTCTGAGCCGAAGACGGTAACGTCCGACTCGGTCGCTTTACAAACTGAACCGCCCGCAGCTGAACAATTGGCTTCGGCGATGATCGGCGCAGGCGGGCCCGCGCCGCATAAACGACCTTTTCCACGATTTCATTTTCAACCCGGTCAATATCGAGCGAAATAGCGCCAGAAGGCTTCGTGACAAAGTCAACCGCTCCATATTCCATCGCCAGCATCGTATTTTCCGCCCCTTGCTTCGTCGTGCTGCTGATCATCACAACCGGGCAAGGGTCATCGTTCATCACATGCTTTAACGTTTCCAACCCATTCATAATCGGCATTTCCACATCAAGAGTCATGACGTCGGGGCGAAGCTCCTTCCGTTTCCGAAGAGCGTCCTCCCCATTACGAGCGGTGCCAATAACGTGGACTCGCGGATCCTGATTAAGCATATCTGAAATTACTTTCCGCATAAAAGCAGAATCATCAACGACAAGTACTTGAATTTTCCTTTCCACGTTTATCCCTAACTTTCTCCCAAATTTTCTCGTCTGTACGTCCAGCTCTTTTCATGGCCGTTTTTTGCCAAAGAAGAAAAACATCCGCCGCTCCCCTTCTGCAGCTTATCCTTGCTTTTCTTTAAAAAGATGCTTCACTTTTGAAAGCAGCTGACTGAAGCCGACAGCTTTTTTCGCCGTTTCTCCCAAATATAGCGCCGTCAGCTTTTCCATGGCCAGACTGGCCTTTGCTTCCTTTTTGTAAAGGACAAACGGGACTTGAGCTTTCACTGCTTTTTGCACGGCCGGGTCAGATGGTATATAGCCTAAAGGGTTTAGCTCTTTTTGCAAAAATTGGCTGGCGACACGTTGAAAGCTGGCAAGCGTTCGTTTCCCCTCTTTATCTGAATCGGCACGATTGACAATAATATGAAGCGGCATCTGCCCCTCATTTAAATAAATGTATTTGACCATCGCGTAAGCATCGGTCATTGCCGGCGGTTCAGGTGTTGTCACAACAAGCACGTCATCCGCCGCCAAAATAAACTGGATGCTGTCTTTTGTAGCCCCGGCCCCCATATCCAAAATGATATAATCAAAATGCTGTCCGATTAATTCAAATTGAGAGAAAAAGCGTTCCATTTTCCGGTCATCGAGCTCCACAAACTTTGAGAAACCTGAGCCGCCGCCAATATAGGCAATTCCTTCAGGTCCCTGTTCAATAATATCCCAAATCGACAGCTCTGAATCGAGTAGATTCATAATGTGGTAGCGCGGGGAAAGGCCCATCAGAATATCGACATTGGCCATCCCAATATCAAGATCAATGATCGCCACGCGATACCCCTTTTTCGAAAGCGAAATCGCGAAATTAAGACTAATATTCGATTTGCCAACGCCGCCCTTGCCGCTGACTACGGCGATTACCTTCGCCTCCGCTTTCGCTTTCGGCGCATCCATGATTCTGCGTAAATTTTCAGCCTGGTCATTCATGCTCATCCACCTCTAAAACAGCGCGGATCACATAAGGAACAGTCGCTTCCATTATATCATCCGGTACATTTTGACCATTCGTAATATAAGCAATTCCTTTCCCGTGCTCCAACGGAATATTAAGCAGCGCTCCCAGGCTTGCTGTTTCATCCTGTTTCGTTAAAATCACCTTTTCAATTTCAAGCAGGGAAAACTGGCGGATAATTTCATTCATATCCTCATATTTTGCCGTTAACGAAAGAACGAGGAATGTCTCGGCCTGCTGCTCAAAATCAATAACCTTTGCCAATTCCTCGATATAAAGCGGATTGCGGAAATTTCTCCCGGCCGAATCGACTAAAATATAATCATACTGTTCAAATTGTGCCACCGCCCGGGAAAAGTCATCAATGGAATAAGCAACCTCCAGCGGAATATTTAAGATTTTGGCGTAAGTCTTGATCTGTTCAATCGCGGCAATCCGGTACGTGTCAGTCGTAATAAGCGCTATTTTCTTTTGCTTTTTTAAAAGAAGGTGGGCAGCGAGCTTGGCAATCGTCGTCGTTTTTCCAACGCCAGTCGGACCGACAATGTTGATCATTTTTTTCGAGAAGGAAAAGCCGCCAAATGGGACGTCGGCTAATTCCTGTTCGAGATAGCGGACAAGCTCTTTTTCGATGTCCTGGCCGGGCCGCTCTGCCTCTGGCTGCTCGTACCATTCCTTTAAGACATGCTTGAGCAGCTGCAGGCGGATCGGCTTTGAGACCCCTTGCTTTTTCAACTGGTCCTCAATCGCCTGAAACGGCTGAGGATACTCATGGTTCTCGCTTATAATCGTTTTTTCTTTCGTCGCCAGTTCTCCAATCATCGCTTTCAACTGGTTCATTTCCTTCAGTAAACGTTCCTGCTCGGCCGGCTTCGTCCGTGCTGCGGGGGAAGGAGAAGGCGAAGCAGCAGGTCTGATAAGGGTTTCCTTACGAACCCTTGTCGGACCAGGATCAACCGCCGCGACTACTTCAAGCTGTTTTTTCGCAAATAAACCGAACACTCCACCTGTTTTCACTTCCTTGGAATGTAGGATGACGGCTTCATCCCCTAATTCACCGCGAATCCGCTTCATCGCTTCCGGCATCGTCGCTGCGATATATTTTTTTACCTTCATTCAACATTCACCACCCCTACACTTTGCACTTCAACATCAGCCTCAAGCTCATTGTATGACAGGATCGGAACATGGGGCAAATACCGTTCAAACATCTGGCGCACATACATCCTTACAGCAGGGGAACAGAGAACAACAGGTGTCTGTCCCATTTGCGACAGCCGGTCGGTTTCTGTCGCGGCCGATTCAAGAATTTGCTGCGAAAGCGCCGGATCCATTGAAATAAAGTTCCCATGCTCCGTTTGCTGAACAGCTTCCGCGACGCTCTTTTCCACGCTTCCACTTAATGTAATGACATAAAGCGGCTCGCCCGGTGTCGTCACCTGCTTGGAAATTTGCCGCGATAATGACTGGCGTACATATTCGGTAACCAGGTCCATGTCCTTCGTCATTTGTCCGTAATCAGCCAATGTTTCAAAGATAATCGGCAAATTCCGAATTGAAATATTTTCTTTCAGCAGATTCGTTAATACTTTCTGGATATCACCGATCGATACAGTATTCGGCGTCACTTCCTCAACAAGAGCCGGATATGTTTCTTTCAGATGATCGACGAGCTGTTTCGTTTCCTGACGTCCAAGAAGCTCATGAGCGTGGCGTTTAATCACTTCAGTCAGATGCGTCGAAACGACCGACGGCGGGTCAACGACCGTATAGCCTGACAGCTCCGCCTGCTCCTTCATCTCTTCACCGATCCACAGCGCCGGAAGACCAAACGCCGGTTCAATTGTTTCAATCCCAACAATCGACTCGTCTTCGATCCCAGGGCTCATCGCCATATAATGATCAAGCAACAGCTCGCCCTTCGCGACTTCATTTCCTTTTATTTTAATCGTATATTCATTAGGTTGCAGTTGGATATTGTCACGAATCCGGATCACAGGCACGATCATCCCGAGTTCGAGCGCCATTTGCCGGCGAATCATCACGACGCGGTCAAGCAAATCGCCGCCCTGGTTCGCATCGGCAAGCGGGATTAACCCATAGCCGAACTCAAATTCAATTGGATCAATTTGCAATAGGTTGACGACGCTCTCCGGCGATTTCATATCGTCCGTCTCGTCTTCCTCTTCCACACTCGATTCCTCCGTCAACAGCTTCGTTTCCTGCTTTGACAGCAGATAGCCGCCAATCACCAAAATAAGCGCAATCGGCGTCGTAAGGAGCATGTTGATCGGGGTTAAGACTCCTAAGAGGAAGATTGTTCCCCCGGCGATATAGAGCATCTTCGGATACGCGAGAATCTGCTTCGTAATATCATGACCGAGGCTTCCTTCAGACGCCGCTCTCGTCACGACGATCCCGGTTGCCGTTGAAATCAACAGCGCCGGTATTTGGCTGACAAGCCCGTCCCCAACCGTCAGCAACGTGAACGTATTCGCCGAATCACTCAAACTCATCCCCATTTGCATCATTCCGATGACAAGACCGAAAATAAGATTAATAATGACGATGACGATTCCGGCAATGGCATCTCCTTTAACGAATTTACTTGCCCCGTCCATCGCCCCGTAAAAATCAGCTTCACGTTCAATCTTTTCCCGTCTTTCCTTCGCTTCGGCATCGGAAATCATCCCGGCGTTCAGATCGGCATCAATACTCATTTGCTTTCCGGGCATCGCATCAAGCGTAAACCGTGCCCCAACCTCAGAAACCCGCTCGGCCCCTTTTGTAATCACGACAAACTGAATAATAATCAAAATTAAAAAGACGACGAAGCCGACGAGCGCATTTCCCCCGACGACAAAGTTCCCAAACGTATCAATGACATTTCCGGCTTCGGCATTGCCAAGAATCGATCTTGTCGTCGATACGTTCAACCCTAAGCGGAACAAGGTAACGAGTAGAAGCAAGGTAGGAAAAATGGAAAATTGCAATGGCTCGCGCGTATTCATCGCCACTAGAATAATAATAAGAGCAAGAGAGATATTGATGATGATTAACACATCCAGCATCGCCGGCGGCAATGGGATGATAAGCATGGCGACGATTAAAATAACCCCTAATAATACAGACAGATCTCTTGCTCCCACGACGGTCTCTCCTTCATAAATAAATTCCTTCTCAAAAACATGATTCGTTTCTCTCCGTGCATAACGTTTAATGGGCTACGCTTTTTTGTTTTTCAGGCGGTACACATAAGCAAGTACTTCGGCCACAGCTTTAAACAGCTCTTCCGGCACCTGATCACCGATGTCCGCCTGCTGATAAAGCGCCCTTGCCAACGGCTTGTTCTCAACCGTGACGACGTCGTGCTTAGCCGCCACCCCTTTTATTTTCTGAGCGACAAAGTCAACACCTTTGGCGACGACGACCGGCGCGTCCGATTTCGTCTCATCATAACGGAGCGCAATCGCAAAGTGAGTCGGGTTCGTGATGACGACGTCGGCTTTCGGAACTTCCTGCATCATCCGCTGCATCGCCATCTCCATTTGCTTCTGCTTCCGCTTCGATTTGATTTTCGGATCGCCCTCCATATTTTTATGCTCATCCTTAATGTCCTTCTTCGACATTCTCATTTGCTTCTCATGATCGTAGCGCTGATACAGATAATCCGGCACCGACAGGATTAAGAGCAGAATCGCCACTGCGACCCCTAATGTAGCGGTTAACTGTGCCACGACATAGAAGCCGTCGGCCACACTTTTTTGCGATAAGAGCATGATATCTTCTAGGCTTGTCCAAATGATGACGAAAACCACGACGCCGACGAACGAGATTTTCAGCATTGATTTTAAAAATTCAACAAGCGCGCGCACGGAAAAAATCCGTTTTGCCCCTTGAATCGGGTCGAGTTTCGACAGCTTCATTTTGACCGCTTCCGGCGCAAAGAGGAAGCCAACCTGTATATAGCTCGCCGCCACTCCGGCAATCAGCGCAATCAGCATAATCGGCAATAAAACCATCGCTGATTCCATCGTCAATTCATAAAAGATGCTGCCGAAGCTCGATCCTGTTATATCCATCAGCAAATACGTTTGAAACGTATGCTTCAATAAATTAATCAGCGTTTGACCAAGCATGCCGCCAAATAGCCAAAGAAAGAGGAAAACCAAAAGCAGGATAATCGCCGTATTGACGTCTGTACTTTTGGCGACTTGTCCTTTCTTCCGCTGATCCATCCGCTTTTTCGGTGTTGCTTTTTCCGTTTTTTCTTCGGCAAAAAATTGCAGGTTCAGCCTAATCATGCTTATGCTCCTCCCAGCATGGCGAGCAATGTGCGCATTGCTACGATTACTTGATCAAACAATCCCCGGACGACCATCATAAATGCTCCCATATAAACCGTCAGCAGCAGCAGCCCGACGAGTATCTTCAATGGTAAACCGACGACAAAGACATTCATCTGTGGAACGGCTCTGGAAATCATCCCGAGCCCGACATCGACGAGAAAGAGCGAGCCGACGATCGGAAAAGCCATTTGAAAGGCGATGACAAACATCGCATTAAACGTCGACACGGCATGCCAGACGATGTTCTCCTGGCCAAGCGGCAGAAACGCCTGCTCCATCGGTACATATTGATAGCTGTAATAAATGCCGTCAAGCAGCAGATGATGACCGTTAACCGCAAGTAAAAATAATAAGGCAAATGTATATAAATACCCTCCGATAAGCGGACTTTGCGCTCCCGTCTGAGGGTCGACAATATTCGCAATTAAAAAGCCCATATTATAATCAATAAAACCTCCGGCTACCTGAATCGCATAAAGAAGAATCGTCGCTAGCAGGCCGACCAGTAAGCCAACAAGAACTTCCTTAATAATAAGTAAGAAATAAGTGCCATCAAACACAAGCATCGGTGCGTCAATCGTAAAAATCATAATCCAGGCGAGAAACAATGAAATACCGACTTTGAATGTATTCGGTACCGAACGATGCGCATAAAGCGGTAAGACGGTAAAAAAAGCCAACACGCGGACAAACACGAGCAGAAAAGCTGGTAACAACGAAACAAACTCAGTCATTAGCCAATATACCGATGCAGATTATTAAAAATCTGATAAGCAAAATTTGTCATGTACGACAGCATCCACGGCCCAAAAACGACCAGGGCGACGAGTACTCCGACAATTTTCGGGATAAACGCCAGCGTCTGCTCTTGAATTTGCGTGGTAGCCTGGAAAATACTCACGAGCAAACCGAGTCCTAAGGCGATAATTAATAACGGTCCTGCTACGAGTAAAACGGTCCACACTCCACTTTCAGCCATGCTGATGACAAATTCAGAACTCATACCCTACACACCATCCCTCTAATTAAAGCTAATCAGCAGTGATTGAACAATCAAATACCATCCATCCACCAGCACAAATAAAAGTATTTTAAACGGTAACGCAATCATGACAGGAGGAAGCATCATCATCCCCATCGACATCAGCACACTGGCGACGATCATATCAATCACGAGAAAGGGCACGAAAATAAGAAAGCCGATTTGAAAGGCTGTTTTCAGCTCGCTGATCGCAAAAGCCGGGACAAGCGCCGTCAGCGGAATATCCTCAAGCGTTTCCGGGCGATCATAGCCGCCATACCCCATAAATAACGCCAAATCCTTCTCGCGCGTATGCTGCGCCATAAACTCCTTCATCGGCGCGGCGGCCAACTCAAATGCTTCCGCCTTATCAATCTCACCATTAAAAAAAGGAGTTAACGCCTGCTCATTCACTTCGGCAAAAATCGGCGCCATAATAAAAAAGGTTAAAAAGAGCGCAATGCCGATCAACACCTGATTCGGCGGCATCGATTGTGTCGCCAATCCCTGTCTGACAAAGGACAGGACAATGACGATTCTCGTAAAGCTGGTCATTAAGATCAAAATCGACGGAGCGAGTGACAAAACCGTTAAAACGAGCAACAATTGGAGCGTCGTCGCCACATTGGCCGGATCATCGGAAAGAAAGTTTCCAAGATCGATGCCCGGAATGTTGGTGATTGCCGGTATGATCATAGTGTCTATCACGTTTTGTCACGCTCCCTTACAGCATCGTGCAGCTTATCGTGCGAATGCGAAACATCTTTCAGCTGCTTGTCCAGTAACTGTTTGAACGCGTCCCGATTCGTTTCCGCAGTTGCCGGCGCTTGCTTCCCGCGTCCTTTGACGGCGCCAAACAGCTTGTTAATTGGCTCGTTCAGCTGGGCAAACTGCTCCTGCTTCTGCGTTAGAAGCTGTTTCATTTCCTCTTCATTATCAATTTCTTTTAACAGCTGGATCGTTTCCCCTACCCCGACAACGAGCAGGCGATTTCCAACCTTGACGATTTGAACCGAGCGATTCGCCCCAAGCGGCACGCCACCAATGTTTTGCAGCATCTGATTGGCCTGAAACGCCTGCGAACGCTTTGAGAAAAAGCGCAATAGCACATACATTAGCAGAACAACAAACGCAAGCGCGGCGATCATTTGGACGAACATCAGAAAGGTGTTCGGCTCAGAAAACTCTTCGTTCACGTCCGTTTCTGAAATAACCGTTTCCGCTTCACTTTCACCTTCTACGGCTTCAGCTTCATCAGCTGCTTCCGTTTCAGGTTGCTGCAGCGATTCCGTTACGGTGCGATTTTCATTTGTTTGCTCGGCCAGGACAAAGCCTGGTTGAAGGCATGTGAGGAGGAGGAGAATTACGAAAGCAACGATGCGTCTTTGATGCATGAAAACCCACTCTCCTCTTTCTGCTTACCCAATGGTCTTTTTGATCGCTTCCAGAACGCGATCCGCTTGAAATGGCTTGACGATAAAATCCTTTGCCCCAGCTTGAATCGCATCGATGACCATTGCCTGCTGGCCCATCGCCGAACACATAATCACCTTCGCTTCTGGATCAAACGATTTGATTTCCTTCAAGGCGGTAATGCCGTCTTTTTCCGGCATTGTAATATCCATTGTTACAAGTTCAGGCGACAGCTCCTGATATTTTTCAACCGCTTGGGCGCCATCATTGGCCTCGCCAACCACATCAAACCCGTTTTTCGTTAAAATGTCCTTGATCATCATTCTCATAAATGCTGCATCATCAACGATTAACACTTTAGCTGACATGTTTCTCCCCCACTCCTTATCTCAAGTTTCTGATTCGTTCTTCCTGACTGACAATCTCGGTCACGCGAACGCCAAAATTCTCATCTATGACGACAACTTCCCCTTTGGCAATTAACTTTTGATTTACCAGAATATCTACAGGCTCTCCGGCGAGCTTATCAAGCTCGATAATCGAACCTTGGGTAAATTCAAGAATTTCTTTAATTGATCTCTTTGTCCGGCCAAGCTCCACTGTCACTTGGAGAGGAATATCAAGCAGCATATTCAAATTATTCGCTTCCGTCTGCGTCAGCTGCGGTGCTTCAAAGCTTGAAAAAGCGGCTGGTTGAATATCGACGTCCCGTTGCTGCTGATAGGACACCCCGCCTAAATGCTGCTGCTCACGCGGTGGTGGCGCTGCTACCCGGTCACGCTGCGGTTCTGCTGCCTGCTGCGCTTGAGATGCTGCTGCTGGCTGCTCTGCCTGCGGGCGGGAGGGCGCTGGTGTTTCCTGTACAGCTGCCGGCTCACTGGCAGGCTCTGGCGTACTTGGATTCATCAATTCTTCAACAAGTTTTTTCGCAAAAGGCACGGTGACAAGCTGCATAATATTTGAGTCAATCAGCTCGCCAACCTTCAGCCGGAACGAAATTTTGACGAGAATATCGTCTTCAGGTACATTCTCTGTGCCTTCATCGGCATGGAAATCGAGTAAATTGATTCCCGGTGGAGAAATATCGACCTTTTTATTAAAGATCGTTGACATCGACGTCGAGGCAGAGCCCATCATTTGATTCATCGCTTCCTGAACGGCGCTAATATGCATCTCGCTTAATTCATCTGATGGAGATGTTCCGTCGCCGCCAAGCATTAAATCAGCGATAATCGCCGCATCCTGTGTCTTAATCACAAGTAAGTTCACACCTTGGAAGCCTTCAGTATACTGAACATGGATCGCCACATGGGGCTGCGGAAATTCCTTTTCCAGTTTTTCTTTCAAAATCAAGGAAAGCTCCGGTGTCGTAATATCAACTTTTTGACTTAATAACGTAGACAATGCCGTAGCGGCACTTCCAAATGAAATGTTACCAATTTCACCAAGGGCGTCTTTCTCGATATCAGAAATATAATCGGCTACACGTAATTCGTCATCGCCGTCTGTCGGCTCATCAGCCTCATCTTCCTGCGTAACGCCTTTCAGCAATTCATTTATCTCCTCTTGGGAAAGCATATCATCATTCATTCTCTTCAGCCTCCTCAATCAATTCCGTGACTTGCACAGCCACTTGATTTTTCATTTTACCGGGTTGGGCGTAATATTTATGCTCTCCCCCGACCTTCACAAGAAGCGGTTCATGAATCGATTGATCCAATTCAATGACATCCCCGATTCCTAAATGCAGAAACTCCTGAATGGAGATTTCGGATGTGCCCAGCTCCGCCTGAACAAGCAATGGTGCCCGGTTCAGTGTCCGTTCAATCGTCAGCACTTCACCAGGAGCGCGCTGTTTCTTCTTTTCCTGCATCCAGTAATGAACCGATAACTTCGGTAAAATTTCTTCTAGTACCACATGAGGAAGACAAATATTAATCATTCCTGATGTCTCCCCGATCGTTGTCGACAGGGAAATGACGACGACCGTCTCATTCGGAGAAACCATCTGTAAAAATTGGGGATTCACTTCAATCTCTTCCATGACCGGTTCAAGCTCGATCACAGAGCTCCAGGCATCCTGGAAGCTGTCCAACGTTCGTTGAAACAGCTGAGACATGATTCTCGTCTCAATTTCTGTCAGGTTTTCCACTTTGTTAATACTGTCACCCTTGCCTCCCAATAAACGATCCAGCATCGCATACGCAATATTCGGATTCACTTCCATTAACAGTCGACCATCGAGCGGATAAGGCTCAAACACATTGAGGATCGTCATCTTTGGAATCGACCTGATGAATTCTTCATATGGCAGCTGATCAACTGATGTCACTGTAATTTGGACATAGGTCCGTAATTGGGCGGAGAAATAAGTCGTAAGCAACCGGGCGAAATTCTCGTGAATTCGTGATAAACTCCGAATCTGATCCTTTGAAAATCGCAGCGCGCGCTTAAAATCATAGACTTTGACTTTTTTCTCGGTTTCTTCTTTTTTTAGTTCATCAGCATCCATTTGTCCCGTGGAAATAGCCGATAACAGAGCATCTATTTCCCCTTGTGATAGAACATCAGCCAAGAACCTCACCTCTCAATCTCAAATACACCACAAAATTATTGAATGACCCAGCTTGTTGTATACACTTGAATGACTTGCCCTTCCTGCATCAGCTCATTGAGCTGATCGCGGACAGCCTCCTCAAATGCTTCAATTCCTTCAGGACCTGCCAGATCAGAGGAGCGCATTCCTGAAAGAGCACGCAGTAAAATATTGTTTACCTGAAAATCACGCTTTTGGATTTCGTCAAGTGCTCGTTTATTTGTTACATGAATCATAAAGGAAGCCCGGATAAAATCATCGGATAATAAGTTCGTTGTAATTTCCTCCGTTTCATACGATTGGGCGATAATTTCGTCAATCGTCGGCGGAGCATACGGATCAGGCTGATTCGTAAAATGATTAACAAGGACGAAGGCCACCACACCGACCAGCGTCAGGGCAACTAATATAATGAGCATAATGTTCACTAGCTTATTCTTAAACAATCAGGAACCCTCCACATCTCTATCTCTATTCGCCAGCAGCCCGATTTGCGCAAACTGCTCATTGACACGTGCTTTGACATCTTCAATATCATTGCGCACGACTATTTTCTTTCCGCTTTGTAACGTAATCGTTGTATCCGGCAAGGCCTCGATTTGCTCAATAAGCGTCGCATTCAACAAAAACGGATGACCATTTAAACGAATTAATTCAATCATTATGTTATGGGAGAGCCAGGCATTCGCTCCTGGCTCCAACCTCCTTGATTAGTAGATTCTATGTCAGGTTATCGCTTCAGGTTAACAAGCTCTTGCAAAATCTCATCAGATGTCGTAATGATCCGCGTATTCGCCTGAAACCCGCGCTGCGCCACGATCATCTCAGTAAACTCCTCAGACAGATCAACATTGGACATTTCAAGCGTCCCGGCTACGAGCTCGCCGGCGCCGTTTTCACCAGGGGCAGTAATTGACGGAATACCGGAGTTAGCTGATACTGTATAAAGATTGTTCCCCGCTTTTTGCAGCCCTTCTGGGTTGCTGAATTTCGCAAGGGCAATTTGAACATTCGTATCAACTAATTCCCCCTCATTATCAATAATATTAATACTTCCATCCGCTCCAATGCTGAAGCTTTCGATGTAATCAATCCAATTTTCTTCATCAATATTACCGCTTAATTCATCATCTAAAATTTCGTGAAACACAATTGGCTCTCCGTCCATATCTAACACCCGCATTCCATTAGAATTGACGAGATTCCCCTCTGAATCAAGATAGAAATTACCTGCTCTCGTGTAATAAGTTGTAGTCCCATCACTGACCATAAAGTATCCATCCCCTGAAATCCCTAAATCAAGCTCACGGTTCGTATTTTGCAAGCTGCCTTGTGTATGAAGCGTGTCGATAGAAGCTAGCTGCATTCCAAGCCCTACTTGGCGGGCATTGACTCCACCACGATTATTACCATCAGGTGCTGTCGCGCCGGCGAGCTGCTGGCTGACTAAATCCTGAAACGTCGTTCTTCCTTTTTTAAAGCCGAATGTGTTGACGTTGGCGATGTTGTTGCCGATGACGTCAAGCTTTGTTTGCATGTTGCGCATACCTGAAATTCCTGAGTACATTGAACGTAGCATACTGATTTTTCCTCCTTTAGTAGCTGCCTCTGTCAGTCGGCAGTGTGTGAGGCCTCCCTTTGCGGGTCCAGCCTTTAATCGATCACAATCGTTCCATTAATGTTTGTAAAAATTTGTGACTTCGCTTCCTCCCGGTCGAGCACGGTGATGACGGTGTTGTTTTTCGCACTGACGACAAGAGCGGCGTCACTCGTTAGCACAAGTGAGTCGTTAACTCCCTTAGCCTTCGCTTCCTTCACCTTATCGTGAATCGCCATCCACTGTTCGGTAGAAATCTCAATTCCGCGTGTATCCATTCGCTGCTGGGCGTGCTTGCTGATTTTTAATTCAGTCGGTGTCTGTAATTCCGTTTGCAAAAGCTGCTGGAAGCTGCCTGGCTGCTGAACGGGTCTTTGTGCTACTTGACGCGCAGGTTTAGGAAGACTTTGTAATGCATGGCTCTGAATCCTTGGATCCATCGTTGCTCACTTCCTTTATTGGTCACCCGGCTCTTCGTTTTCTTCAGGTACCTCTACCGGATCTTCTTCCGGATCCGTTTCCTCGTCCGGATTTGGCTCTACCGGCTCATTTTTCTGACTCACCTGGTAAATTTGTTCGTTGCTGATCCAGCGTCCGTCATCAAGCTGAATGCGAATTTGTCCATCCAATTCGAGCCGGACGGCTTGAACCGTATTATCAAGATACTCAATATCTTGACGGTATTCATCGACATCGACAATCCTCATCCACGTTACTTTTTTGCCGATCAGCTCACTGTGCTGCACTAAGCTTTGGCTCGTTTGCAAATTGACAAATTTTTGAATTGAGTTGTTCATATTCGTCATTTGCTCAAGTGTGGAGAATTGCGCCATTTGCGCGATGAATTCACGGTCATCCATCGGATTGGACGGGTCTTGATTTTGCAGCTGCGTAATGAGGATTTTCAGGAAATCATCCTTGCCCAGAATGTCTTGATTTTGCTGCTGTGTTGTCTGCTTTTGCTGATTTGGCAGCATATAGCTTTCCGAAATCGTCGTCATCATTATCACCTACACCTGTTCATTAAAAGTTAACTCGCTTAGTACATCCTCAAATGCAGCCGCTTCGTCTTCACCCTGTTCAGGCTGATTCTCGTTCGCCTGCTCTTCGCCACGCTCATTTGAAGACTGATCACGATCCTTTTGCAAATATTGTTCCGTCACTTCAATCCGCTCTACTGTAATCTGCTGCTGTGCAAAAGCTTGCCGCAGTTGGGCCAGTTGCGCTTCGATCAGTTCGCGTGTCGCCGTCGAGCCGGTCATGATCTTTGCGACAATGGAGCCTTCCATTTGCACGAGCTGAATATCAAGTCTGCCTAAATGCTCGGGATACAGCTTAACCGAAAAGGTTTGCATTCCCTGCTGATTTTGCGTAAGAGCCCCGCGCTGGAGAATCATTTGGAACTGCCTTAAAAACTGCTGCTGCTGAACGTCACGCGGCAATTTGTCACCAATGTGAATCGTCGCTTGCTCGGCCTTTGTCATCGTCTGCTCAATTCCAGTCTGAAGTAAAGTCAGACCGCTGTTCGGGCTTGATGCTTCGCTTACAACAGGCCGCTGACCAAATGGTTGCTGCGTGGACGGACTGTTTGTCGTCTCAGCAGTAACCGGCATTGAAAACGGCTGAGGCAGCTGCTGCATGGACGTTGATTTTGCCGTAATCGCCTCTAAAAATGCTTTCGGCTCTATTGCAGTCCTCGGCATTCCCTGAAGCTTAAACTCAAGATGCTTGACTACTTCCTCCAATAAACCAATGTTGCTTTGCCCTTGCTTAGGTTGCAGAGAAAAGCCGGGAAACAGTCTTGGCAGAAGATGCTGGAGCACATTTGCCTGTTCTTGACTTTTCGCTTGCGGCGCACCTACCGCACTCTCCTGTTGGACAGCTGCCAATAAGACGAATAATGCCTGCTGTTCTTCAGGCCAGCTAATCAGCTCGGCCAGCTGGGCATCCTCATTTTCCAAAGAAAGAAGATGTTCAACATCCGCTTGCCATTCAATGGGAAGGAGATGGAACAGCTGCTTTGCTTCTTTTCCTTCGAGCATGTCTGGATTCAGTTCAAGACCGCCCTCTTTGAAAAGCTGAATCAGTTCAAGCAACAGTTCGGTTGCCGCTTGTTCCTGCTCTTCACTGCTTATTTCCGTTGCCAATGTCTTGACCGTATCCTCTGATAGTAACCCACCAAGCAATTGTAAAAAAGATACATCAGCGGACATTGGCGCTTGTCCTTTGCCAGCGCTTTGCGATCCTTGGGCAGGCAATGTATTTGCCACCATCATAATCGGGTTCATCGTTTCACCTCCTTTCAATAAAGTTAGCCTTATGAATTAGCAAGCCGGCTCATCAGATCCGCGGCCAGTTCGCTGTCCATCTTTCCTAAAATGTCGGCCCGGACATCGATGGAAACTTGTGAAATATGGAGGAGCGCTTCCTCAATTGGTAAATCCGAAATAATTGCTGCGGCATTTTTTGCAGACATCGCCTCATAGGTTTGCGCGATATTTTCCAGCTCCTGCTCTTCCCTCGCTGCCAGCTCCCGTTCAATCGTTTGGCTTTCCTCAAGCTGGGCAAGCTCCCGTTCCAGTTCGCTGATTTCTTCTTCTTTTCTCGTCAGCTCGCTTTGCAGCCGCTCCACTTCCGCCTGCTGTTCGGCAATCGCCTGTTCAAAAGCAGCGACATCAACCGGCTCTTCCTCCTCTTCAGGAGCAACATAATCAGCAACGAACGGTACATTTGCCGCGACATCCTTTGCTTTTTCGATGACGTTGACACCGAGAAGCGATAAAATGACCCCGGCCAATATTGCCGTGAACACAATCGGAATAAAAATCACTAGAAAGAACCATTGAATTTTGCTATAGGATTTTTCTTTGTCAGTCATATCCTCACCTAACTTTTACGTTGGCATATAAACGAATGGAAAGTTCATCCATCTGTTGTAATTCAAGCCGTTTCGCTTCCTCTTCATATTGATCCTGCTTGACCTGCTTCATCTTTTCATACTTTTTAAACTCGATGGAGCGGCTCATCAAATCCTGCTTTTTCCGGTTCATTTTTTCTCTTGCCAGCTGGGTATGACGCTGCTGCTTCTGGATTTCCTGCTGCAGTCTTAAAAGCTTTGACTGCTGCTGCTGCAAGGCGTAAATCGATGTTCCATTCGCGATTTGAGAGCGGGCACTTTCTTCCAGCTCTTCTTTTCGTTTGAGCATTTCATAAAGCTCCGTCGCCACCGATTCAAAAGAAGCAACGGCCTGTTCATACTCTGCCTGGACATTATGCTTTTCCCGTTCCTTCAGCTCCATCACCTTTTGCAAGGCAAACTGGAATGACATTAGTCGCCACCTCTTCCAAATTCGTTGATCAATCGCTCAACCGCTTCGTCAATTGAAGTGCTTTCCTCAGTACTTTGCTTTAAAAAAGCAATGATCTTTGGATAGATCGCAATCGCCTGCTCGATTTCAGCAGAAGAGCCGCGCTTGTACGCCCCGATATTAATTAAATCCTCGTTGTCATCGTAGACGGCCAAACTTTGGCGAAGCCTCTCAGCTGCGGCACGGTGCCTGTCGTCAACAATATCGGCCATCACCCGGCTGATGCTTTTTAAAACATTGATCGCCGGGAACTGCCCTTTATTCGCCAGCTTCCGATCCAACACTAGATGCCCGTCTAAAATCCCTCTTACAGCATCGGCAATCGGTTCATTCATATCATCGCCATCGACAAGGACGGTATAAAAGGCGGTTATACTGCCTTTTTTCGCTGTACCGGAGCGCTCAAGCAGCTTCGGCAGCATCGCAAAAACCGACGGTGTGTATCCTTTTGATGTCGGCGGCTCTCCCACAGCTAAGCCGATTTCGCGTTGAGCCATCGCAAAGCGGGTGACCGAATCCATCATTAAGTTGACATCGAGCCCCTGGTTGCGAAAGTATTCAGCAACAGCGGTGGCCGTCATCGCCCCTTTGATCCGCATTAACGCCGGCTGGTCTGAAGTGGCGACGACTAAAATCGTTTTCTTCAAACCTTCCTCACCGAGGTCGCGTTCAATGAAATCCTTCACTTCCCGGCCCCGTTCACCAATTAAAGCTATGACATTTAAATCGGCCGCTGAATTTTTCGCAAGCATCGCCAGCAACGTACTTTTTCCGACCCCGCTCCCGGCAAAAATCCCGATTCTCTGTCCCTTGCCGACCGTAAACAGCGCATCAATCGCCCGGACTCCAAGCGACATTTTCTCTTCGATTCTTGGACGAGCCAGCGGATTTGGAGGGTCATTATCAGTTGGAAACGGGCGCAGTCCTTTCGGCAGCTGTTCTTTCGACAATGGTTCGCCGCAGCCGTCAATCACGCTTCCGATCAAGCCGGAACCGACCTTGATTTCCAACGGTTTCCCGGTCGCTTCAACTAAGCTGCCCGGAGCGATTTCCGTCGTCCCGTTTAACGGCATCAGCAGGACAAATTCATCCCGGAAGCCGACGACCTCGGCCTTAACTTTTATTTTTTTTGCCCGGCCGACGATGATGTAACAAAGATCGCCGATGGAGGCCTGTGGACCTTTTGACTCAATCGTTAATCCGACGACTCTCGTCACCTTGCCGTACCATTTATAGGGGGATAAGAAAGGAATATCCTCAATCAGCTCCTGCACGCTCATCTGGGCCCTCCTTCCACTTTTCCAACAGTTGAACCTTTAATTGCTCCAGCTGCCGATCAAGCGTCGCGTCAATCCGGCCATATTTTGATTCAACGACACAGCCGTTTTCCGGCAACCCGGAATCCGGGTAAATATACAGCTGTTCGGTATGGCTGAGCAGCTGCTCAAGCTCGGCTTTTTGCTGCAGCGTAAGGGTATACCAGTGCGGGTGCACATAAATTTTCACATGCTCATGCTCCCTCACTTCGAGCATCACCTGCTTAAGCAGAGCCGCCCAGTTCTCATGATCCTCTTCAAGCTTTTTGCCGAGAATCCGCTGCGCGAGAGCGACGGCTAAATCAATCATCACCGGCTCAGCCGACTCAATCGTCCGCGCATAATCCGCCTGCGAACTGGCGATAATTTCCTGAGCCTCGGTAATGAATCCATCGTACGTCTGCCTACCTGCCTCCTGACCTTCTGAAAAGCCGGCGTTATAGCCCTGCTGACGCGCTTCCTCAAATGCTTCCTGCAGCTGCTGTTCAGCCTGCTGCCTCTCTGCTTCGATCTGGCTGCGGACCTGCTCCGCATAATCATCTGCTTCAGCGACAGTTTGCCTCGCCTTGCTCTCTGCCTGCGAAAGCTTTTGCTCCATTTCCTTTTCAAGCTCAGCCGCGCTTCGCTGTTTTATCAGCTCGTTATCCGCTTCGCTTTCTTCTACTGCCGGCCCATCTTCTTGAAAAAGTTTTTTTATTGAAATGGTTTTACTTTGTTCCGATGCGGGTATAGTGTTATGTGACTTAATAACCCTAGACAATAACATCGTCTCCCCCGCGGGCAACGACGATTTCACCAGCTTCTTCTAAACGTCGAATAACAGCGACGATTCTTGATTGCGCTTCTTCGACGTCGCGAAGACGAACAGGACCCATATATTCCATTTCATCCTTGAAGGTTTCAGCCATTCGCTGCGACATATTGTTAAAGACAACTTCTTTAACTTCTTCGCTTGCCACTTTAAGCGACAGCTGCAAATCTTCATTCTCGACGTCGCGGATGACACGCTGAATCGAACGGTTATCAAGCGTAACAATATCTTCAAAGACAAACATCCGCTTTTTGATTTCTTCGGCAAGCTCCGGATCCTGAATTTCCAGTGCATCGAGGATCGTTCGTTCCGTGCTGCGGTCAACGCCGTTAAGCACTTCGACGACTGCCTCAATACCGCCGGCATCCGTATAATCCTGCGTCAGTGTGGATGACAGCTTCTGTTCAAGAATCGATTCGACTTCATTAACAATTTCCGGTGACGTGCTGTCCATTAAGGCGATTCTTCTCGCTACATCAGCCTGAACCTCCTGCGGAAGTTCGGATAAGATTTGCCCGGCCTGCACGGATTCCAAATAAGCCAAAATTAAAGCAATCGTTTGCGGGTGCTCGTTTTGGATAAAATTCAAAATCTGCGAAGGGTCAGACTTGCGCGCGAAATCAAATGGTCTCACCTGTAAAGTCGAGGTAAGGCGGTTAATGATGTCCATCGCATTTTCTTCCCCGAGCGCTTTTTCTAAAATGCTTTTGGCGTAGCCAATTCCGCCTTGGGCAATATAGTCCTGGGCCAGCACCAAGGAATGAAACTGCTCCAGAATGTCTTCCTTCATCTCACTGTCGACCTTGCGCACATTAGCAATCTCAAGCGTGAGCTGTTCGATTTCTTCTTCTGTAAGGTGCTTATATACCTGGGCAGATACATCAGGCCCTAAGGAGATGAGGAGAATTGCTGCTTTTTGTCTTCCGTTTAATTCTTTTTTTGCCGCAGTAGCCATTCGTTCTCCCTCCTAATGTTAATCTTCTGAAAGCCATGTTCGTAATAATTTCGAAAAGTCTTCCGGTTTCTCTCTTGCCATCTTTTCAAGCTGCTTGCGCTTCGTCGCGGAAATTCCGGTTTCTTCATCCGGTAAATCAGGAACTTCTTCAATGGCTTCTTCAATTGAAAATTCCTCTTCTTCCTCCGTTACTTGATTACGTCTTCTTAGTAATAGGAAGAGAAGAAGTAGAATAACGGCGATCAATACTCCGCCAACAACATAAAGCCAAACTGGAATCACTGTCGCCGGCTCCGGCTCAAGCTCAATCTTGCCATCAAACGGCCTTGAAGCCACTACAATCTTTTCATTAAGGTCATCCTCGGTGAGTTCATCAGCATAAACCCCGGAAATGCTCGTTCTTACAATCGTTCCTAATATTTGCTGAATGTCATCAAGCTGCTGTTGCGGCAGCTCTTCCATTCCTTCAGGAGGTTCAACCATAACCTGAATGCCTAAATCACGAATTTTATAAGGACTTTCCACGATATCGCGGTTGATTCGATTCACTTCATTGTTAATCCGTTCCTCTGCCCGCTCCCATTCGGATGGACCTTGAGCGACTCCGCCTGGAAAGTTTGGAATTTCATCGCCGACTCCGGCGACTCCGCCTTCCACTGCTCCTTCGCCACTGTACGCCTCTTCAATCCGCTCCAGGCTGACCGTCAAGCCTTCCATGTTCTCTGGATCCACCGGCTCAACCAACGCTTCGGTCCGGTTCTCCTGCGTGAAATCAATATCGGTTGAGACTGATATTAAAACTTTATCCCGCCCGACCATTGTTCCGAGCATTTGCTGCAGATTGCGCGTCAAATCGCGTTCAATATCCCGCTGAATCGAACGCTGCTGTTCATAGGCTGTTAGAGTCGTATTACTTCCTTCTGCATTTTCATAAACATAATCGTTAAACATTTGATCCGAAATGACGATATTATCTATAGGGAGATTCGGCACACTCTTTGAAACTAGATGAAACAAGGCATTTACCTGGCCCTGTTCCAGCTGATAGCCTGGTGCCAAATCGAGCACCACAGCAGCCGTCGCGAATTCCTGCGGGTCATTTGCCCAAACATTATCTTCCGGAATCGTAATCATCACCCTAGCCTGGTTAACCCCATTTACATTGCGGATCAGCTCAGCCAGTTCTGTCTGCATTGCCGCTCTTTCCATGACCGAAAATTCATTGTCGGTCATCCCGAAGCCCATCTGCTCCTGAAAGAAGGAATAATCAATACTTCCACTTCGCGGCAGCCCTTCCGCAGCCAATTCGACCTTTAATGCGTCCACTTGCGTTTCAGGGACAAGGATCGTCGTTCCATTATCGGAAATTGTCGAAGAAATCCCTCTCGCATCTAACGTTTCTTTAATCTGTCCTGTTTCCTGAAGCGTCAGATTACTATAAAGAGGTTGATAGCTTGTTCTCGTCCCTAAGAATGTAAAAAGAATAATTAATGCAATAATACCTAGGGTAGAACCAGCTATTATCCCTTTCTGCATGCGAGAACGCCCGGTCCAAAATTCTGTTATTCGTTGTTTATATATTGATAGTTTCTCGTTCATGTGCCCTCCTACATCCAACAACTACCGTGAGACTAAAACAGAACAAGTACACAGCATTACACTTGCATTCTCATAATTTCTTGGTATGCTTCAATCACTTTATTCCGAACCTCTACCGTTGCTTGTAACGTAATACTTGCTTTTTGACCCGTAATCATCACATCATGAAGATCATCGATTTCACCGCTTGCCAGCTTTTCCGTTTTTTGCGCAGATTCTTGTTGCAGGCTGTTCACATTCTCAATCGCTTCATTCAAAGCCGTTTTAAAAGACTGGTGGGCTTCCCCTGCTGACATTCTCTGGCCATTTTGAGTATGCAACCCGCTTTGAATGACAAATGGCGATTGTCCTATTTTAATATCCAACTTTTATCCCTCCTATCTTCCAATTTCCAGTGCTTTAAGCAGCATGTTTTTTGAGGCGTTCAACGTGGTCACATTCGCTTCATAAGACCGTGTCGCACTCATCAAATCGACCATTTCCCTGAGCGGATCAACATTTGGCAGTTGAACGTATCCTTCTTCGTTGGCATCGGGATGCTCCGGATCATACATTTCCTTAAACGGCGTCTGGTCATCGACAATAGCAGAGACCTTTACCCCATTGCCGACTTCGGAATTTGTCGAACGCCCCATCGCCTGGTGCAAAAAAGCCGAGAATGGCTGTTTTTCATTCGGCTGCATGACGACCATCTTCCGCCGGTACGGCTCCCATTCCCCATCTACCATTCTCGCTCTCGTTGATTCAGCATTTGCCATATTGGCCGAAATGACATCCATACGCAGCCGCTGTGAGGTCAAAGCTGAGGCGCTCGTATTAAGGCCGTGAAATATACTCATGATTAACTTCCTCCTCTGATGACAGTTTGCAAGCTTGAGAAGCGGCCATTCATTCTGTCGATTAGAGCATTGTAATAAATTTGGTTTTTCGCCAATTCCGCCATTTCCAGATCAATATCGACATTATTCTGGTTATGGTTGTACATCGTATTTCGTGTTGTCTCAATGACAGGCCCCGTGCTTGTCGAAGAGAATTCAAGATGCTTTTCATTCGTTCGATAAGCCTTTAGTTTCGGTTCATTCATCGCCTGCTGCAATGTCTCCTTAAAAGAAACATCCTTCGCCTTGTAATAAGGTGTGTCGACGTTGGCGATGTTTTGCGAAATTGCATTTTGTCTTAACTGAGCTCCATCAAGCCCGCGCTCAAGCACTCTGAACGTCGAGCCCCCAAAAAGATCCATCTATTATTCCACCTTTCGACAGTATCTTATAGAATTATTCATATTTTCACATAAGCTCTCAATGAAATTGTAAACAAAGTCACAGGAAAAGTCTAATACCGTTTGTAATAATAGGAAATTCGATATAAAAGAACTAGAGAGAATTGTGGACTTTTGTCGCAAAACTATACAAAAACTATCAGCCATAATCTACATTATAGTACAAATACCGACACAAACGCACTATTTTAGCAAGAACTTATATGAATTTTTAGATAACGAACAAAATACAACAAAAAAACCACTGTTTTAACAGCGATGTAATATTTGTATCATATTTGTTACGTTCAGGCTATACAATACAGAAAAAATCTGCCAAAAAATCCTATAAAATTGCGAAAATCATCCATTTCGCCTTCTTTGTTCTGTCCCCTTTCAGTCATTGCGCCTCATCCTGATGATAACAGTGACAACTCGTTTCAAACTGAATACAAAAAAAGGCACGGTCAAAAGGTTGTTTTTTTACCTTTTGCTCGTGCCTCTAAGCAAGGAGCGGAACCGCCACGTTCTTAATAATGACGCTTCCTGTTTTGCTGTTCGGAAACTTTTCGACCGTTCCGAAAGCGCTCCGGGATGACAAGCCTTGCGCAAAAGCAAATTCCGCTTTTGCCGTATACTCTTCTTTCTCTTATTTTGCTTTTAACTTTTCAAGCTCCAGGAGGAACTTATCATTTAATACTTTGATATAGGTTCCTTTCATGCCAAGAGAGCGGGATTCAATCACACCGGCGCTTTCCAGCTTGCGGAGAGCGTTAACGATTACCGAGCGGGTGATGCCGACGCGATCGGCAATTTTACTGGCAACAAGTAAGCCTTCCTTGCCATCCAGCTCGTGGAAAATATGCTCAACAGCCTCCAATTCGCTGTATGAAAGCGAGCTGATCGCCATTTGCACAACCGCCTTGCTTCTCGCTTCCTCTTCAATTTCCTGGGTTTTCTCATGCAAAATTTCAATCCCGACTACCGTTGCTCCATATTCAGCAAGGATTAAGTCATCATCGCTGAAAGACTCATGCAAGCGCGCCAGGATTAACGTACCAAGACGCTGGCCTCCGCCTTGAATCGGCACAATTGTCGTTAAGCCGCTTTGAAACAGGTCTTTATTTTCAACAGGAAACGCCGTGAATTCACTGTCGATATCCAAATTCGCAGAAGTTTCTTCAATTTTAAAGAGATTGTCTGTGTACTCTTCCGGAAAGCGTCTGTCTTCAAGCATCTTTTTCATACGCTCATTTTCAATTTCCTGCTTAATCGCATAGCCGAGCACTTTCCCGCGTCTGCTAAGCACGAAAATATTGCAGCTAATCGTATCGCGAAGCGTCTCCGCCATCGCCCGGAAGCTGACGTGCTGCCCTCCTGACTTTTGTAACATTTCGTTGATTTTCCTTGTCCTTGATAATAAATTCATTTTTGTTCTCTCCTCCTATTTGTTTACAAAATGTATTGACTTAAATCTCGATTCTTGGCAATAGATACTAGTTTTTCGTCGACGTATTCTGGTGTGATCACGATTTCTTCCAACGTAATATCAGGAGCTTCGAACGATAAATCCTCCAGCAGGCGTTCTAGCAGCGTATGCAACCGTCTCGCGCCGATATTTTCCGTCTCCTGGTTAACCTCTGTAGCAATAGTCGCAATCTTACGAACAGCTTCGTCAGAAAATTTGATTTTTATACCTTCTGTTTCAAGAAGCGCACAATATTGCTTGATGAGCGCATTATTTGGCTCGACCATAATCCGGACAAAATCATCAACTGTTAGATTCGCCAGCTCGACCCGGATTGGAAAGCGGCCCTGAAGCTCCGGAATCAAATCAGATGGCTTGGCGATATGAAAGGCCCCCGCCCCGATAAAAAGAATATGATCCGTTTTCACCGGGCCGTATTTAGTCACGATCGTCGAGCCTTCGACAATGGGAAGGATGTCGCGCTGAACGCCCTCGCGTGAAACATCAGCTGATTGCTGACCTTTGCCGACGACCTTATCAATTTCATCAATGAAGATGATACCGAGCTGTTCGGCTTTGTCGACAGCCTCCTGCGTCACCTCATCCATGTCAATCAGCTTCTGTGCTTCTTCTTCCGTCAGCACTTTACGCGCGTCGGAGATCGGCAGCCGTCTTTTTTTGCGCTTCTTCGGCAGCATCCCGCCAAGCATTTCCTGCATGTTCATTCCCATCTGTTCCATGCCGGCTCCTTGAAACATATCCATAAAGCTTTGCGACTGCTCTTCCACCTCGATCGTCACCATCCGATCCTCCAGCTCCCCTAAGGCAAGCTGGTGAGCGAGCTGACGACGCTGCTGCTCTCTCGTGTTTTCCTGCGATGACTCCTGTTCAACAGGCTGCTCTGCTTCCTGCTGGCCGAACAACATTTCAAAAGGATTCTTATACGTTGACTGCTTTTTTTTCGAAGGGACGAGCAAATCAACGATCCGCTGATTCGCCTGCTCTTCTGCCTGGGAACGGACAGCAGCCATTTTTTCCGCCTTGACGATGCGGACGCTCGTTTCGACGAGGTCTCTTACCATCGACTCGACATCGCGACCGACATAGCCCACTTCCGTGAATTTCGTGGCCTCCACTTTGACAAATGGAGCGCCGACCAGTTTGGCGAGCCGCCGGGCGATTTCCGTTTTCCCAACTCCAGTTGGCCCAATCATTAAAATATTCTTCGGGGTGACTTCGTCTTTTATTTTGTCGTCAAGCAAGCTGCGGCGATAGCGATTCCGGAGGGCAATGGCAACCGACTTTTTCGCCTGCTCCTGTCCGACGATAAATTGATTAAGACGTTCAACAATTTCGCGTGGGGTAAGGGCTGTTTTCATAACGATCACTCTCCATTGGGAATTAATTGCTTTCGGCTCAGCTTAGTTCTTCAACGACGACGTTGTCATTTGTGTAGACGCAGATGTCACCTGCTGTCTCAAGCGCGGCAGTGGCAATTTCCTTGGCGGACATTGCTGGAGCATGCTTTTTTAGCGCGCGTCCAGCCGCCAATGCATAGTTCCCGCCAGAACCGATCGCCAAAATGCCGTCATCGGGCTCAATGACTTCACCCGTTCCTGAAACGAGCAGAAGATGATCTTGATTCATCACAATCAGCATCGCTTCAAGTCGTCTTAGCACTTTGTCACTTCGCCATTCTTTTGCAACTTCCACAGCGGCCCGCTGCAAATTCCCGTTATACTCTTCTAACCTGGATTCGAATTTTTCAAACAACGTAAAAGCATCAGCGACTGAGCCAGCAAATCCCGCCAGCACCTTTCCCTGATAAATCGTCCGCACTTTTCTCGCTGTATGCTTCATCACAACAGCATTTCCAAACGTCACCTGACCGTCACCCGCCATCGCGCAGGAGCCGTTGTGCTGAATCGCAAAAATCGTCGTTGCATGGAATTGACTCATGTCCTTCCTCCTTCTTCTATTTACTTAAGCCCGAGGATGATGCGCCTGATAGACATGCCGCAACCGTTCCTTCGTTACATGCGTGTACATTTGCGTTGTGGACAGATGCTCATGACCAAGCAGCTCTTGCACAACCCGTAAATCAGCGCCATTATTAAGCAAATGAGTCGCGAAGGAATGGCGGATGTCATGCGGGCGCAAATGCTTATGCTGAGCGGCCTGTTCCATCCGTTTTTTAACAATCGTCCGAATGCTGCGGTCCGTCAGCTGACCACCTTTGTAATTGAGAAAAAGCGCGTCGGGCGACGTCCTTTTTTCCAGCTTCTTCCGTCCACCCTCCATATAGCGCTCAATCGCTTCAAGAGCGAAAGAACCGACAGGGAGATAGCGTTCTTTCCGTCCTTTCCCATGGACAAGCACCGTACCAATCGACAGGTCAAGATCCTGGACGGTGAGACCTGCACATTCACTCACGCGCATTCCAGTCGCATACAACAGTTCCAGCAAGGCACGGTCGCGTTGATCGAGCGGCTCATTACCCTGTAAGGAATAAAATAATTCCTGGATTTCTTCTTCATAGAGGAAAGTCGGCAGCCGACCTTCGTTTTTGGGAAGGAATACAGTGGAAAAGACATTCTCCGACACACGCTTTTCACGCATGTGAAAATTATAGAGGCTTCTTAATGCAGAAATTTTCCGTGATACCGTTTTTCTTGCATAGTTCTTCTCATATAGCATCGTTAAATAAGCGCGAACATCAGCTCTTGTCACCGCGGGGAAGTCCAGCACACCCCTTGCTTTCATAAACTGATAAAAATCATCAATATCCCGCTTATAACTCCGAATCGTATGTAAGGAGCTGTTTTTTTCCATTTGCAAATAGACGACAAATTGCTCGAGCCAGGACTGCTTTCCCAACACAAAACACCCCTCTCGCCTCTAGAGCTACTAAATTCTAACATGATTTAGTAGCCCTGACAACGATGTTTACATTTTTTTCACAAAATTCTGAATTGTGCCCAATGCGCGCTTAGCCAGCTGCTCGTATCGTTCCTGTTTATTCTTAATTTTTACCTCTAATGGCGGAAGTAAACCAAAATTCGCATTCATCGGCTGAAAATTTTTGGCGTTGGCCGTTGTAATATAGCCGGCCATACTGCCGATAACCGTTTCATCAGGAAATGTCAGTAAATCCTGCTGCTGGACATAGCGCGCAGCGTTGATCCCGGCAATTAATCCGGCCGCCGCCGATTCTACATAGCCTTCGACACCAGTGATTTGCCCGGCGAAAAATAAATCGTCGCGCTTCCTGTATTGATAAGTCGGCTCAAGCAAATTAGGCGAATTAATAAACGTATTGCGGTGCATGACGCCGTAGCGCACGATTTCCGCATTTTCCAAACCGGGAATCAGGCGAATGACTTCCTTCTGCGGTCCCCATTTCAAATGTGTCTGAAAGCCGACAATGTTGTATAGCGTTCCAGATGAATTATCCTGTCTCAGCTGGACGACGGCGAACGGACGCTTTCCTGTTTCCGGATGTTCAAGTCCAACCGGTTTCATCGGCCCAAAAAGCATCGTCTTCCGTCCGCGCTTCGCCATGACTTCAATCGGCATACAGCCTTCAAAAAAGATTTCTTTTTCAAATTCTTTTAGCGGCACCGTTTCTGCTGAAATGAGCGCTTCATAAAAGCGATCGAACTCTTCCTCGGTCATCGGGCAGTTTACATAAGCCGCTTCCCCTTTGTCGTAGCGCGATTTCAAATAGACTTTGTCCATATCAATGGAATCTGTTTCAATTATGGGCGCTGCCGCATCATAAAAGTATAAATACTCCTCGCCCGTTAATGCTTTTAATTCAGCGGAAAGCCCAGGCGACGTTAATGGACCTGTCGCGATAATCGTCGGCCCTTCCGGAATCGCGGTCACCTCTTGGGTAAATACCGTTACATTCGGATGGTGCTTCACCTGCTTGGTTACCGCTCCGGCAAACTCATGGCGATCAACAGCAAGCGCTCCTCCTGCCGGAACGGACGCGTCATCGGCGGAACGAATAATGACGGAATCAAGCTGCCGCATTTCTTCCTTCAGCACGCCGACGGCATTTGTTAATGAATTGCCACGTAAAGAATTGCTGCAAACGAGTTCGGCAAATTTATCTGTATGATGGGCGGGCGTCTGCTTCACCGGGCGCATTTCATAAAGATGAACCTGAATGCCGCGTTTCGCCAGCTGCCAGGCCGCTTCACTGCCGGCCAGCCCCGCTCCTATTACGTTTACATGTTGTTGTGTCACGTCGTCTAATCCCTCCAACTTGCTTTACAAACAGTAGAAATGCCTTCACCGTAAAGGTGAAGGCTATTGTCTCTTATCCGACTACCATCATAATACGAGCCGGTCTTTTTTTCAACTATTTTGCTTTTTATGTTTTTTTACGTCCGCGAGGCAGGCGATCACCGAATGCTAAACGCTAATTGGCTTCCTCTTTATAATCGCAAGCCGAGCATTCCACATGGACGCCGTTTTTCGTTTTCTTCTCCACCAGCATTTTGCCGCATTTCGGACACGGTCTGGCAATCGGCTTATCCCATGAAATAAAGTCGCATTCCGGATAGCGGTCGCAGCCGTAAAAGACGCGGCGTTTTTTGCTTTTCCGCTCGACGACATTGCCTTCTTTACACGTTGGACATTTGACCCCGATTTCTTTGACGATCGCCTTCGTGTTCCGGCACTCAGGGAAATTCGAGCAAGCCATGAACTTTCCGAAACGACCCATTTTATAGACCATTTCATGTCCACATTTCTCGCAATCCTCGCCGGCCGGCTCATCCTTGATTTCGACTTCCTTCATTTCTTCTTCGGCGTGCGACAGCCGCTTTTCAAATCCCTGGTAAAACTCATCAATAATTGAAATCCAGCGCTGCTTGCCTTCCTCGATGGAATCGAGATCATTTTCCATCTTCGCCGTAAATTCCACATCGAGAATCTCCGGGAAAAATTCAACGATCATCTCAAGCACGATTTCACCTAATTCGGTCGGGACGAACCGTCTGTCCTCCAAGGCGACATACCCTCTTTTTTGGATCGTGTCGAGCGTCGGCGCATAGGTGGATGGACGCCCGATTCCAAGCTCCTCCATCGTTTTGACAAGACGCGCCTCTGTATAACGCGGCGGCGGCTGGGTAAAATGCTGATTCGGTTCAATCTCAAGCTTTTTCACCGATTGCCCTTCCTGCAAATTCGGCAGCAAGCGGTCTTCTTCTTTCTTACCGTCATCATTGCCTTCGATGTACACCTTCATGAAACCGGCAAATTTCACTTTCGAGCCTGTTGCCCGGAATTGAACATTGTTTTGTTCGATGTCGACCGTCATCGTATCCATAATTGCCGGTGCCATTTCACTGGCAACCATCCGTTCCCAAATCAGCTTATACAGTCTGAACTGGTCTCGTGATAAATAGCTCTTTACCGCTTTCGGATCTTTCCAAACCGATGTTGGGCGGATCGCTTCATGCGCATCCTGGGCTTTTTTATCTTTTTTGACGACTCGCTTTTCTTTCCGGCTGTACTCCTCGCCGTATGTCGCCGTAATGTATTCCTTCGCCTCCGCCTGCGCCGTCTCGGAAATCCGGGTGGAATCGGTACGCATATACGTAATTAACCCGACTGTCCCTTCTTTCTTGCCAAGATCAATCCCTTCATATAATTGCTGGGCGATCATCATCGTTTTCTTGGCGCGGAAGTTTAATTTCCGTGCCGCTTCCTGTTGAAGCGACGACGTCGTGAACGGGGTGACTGGATTTCGTTTCCGTTCCTTCTTCTTGACGGATGTCACTTGAAACTGATCGGATTGCAGCCGCGCTAATACGTTGTTGACATCCTCCTCAGAAGCAAGCTCCTGCTTCTGCCCGTCCACTCCGTAAAATCTTGCTTCAAACGGCTCATTTTCAAGTGAAAACTGCGCCTGAATGCTCCAGTATTCTTCCGGAACAAACGCTTTGATCTCTTTTTCACGCTCAATAATCATTTTAACGGCAACTGATTGCACACGCCCCGCGCTTAACCCTTTTTTCACTTTCTTCCATAGTAATGGACTTATATTATAGCCGACAAGCCGGTCTAAAATCCGTCTTGCCTGCTGGGCATCGACGAGATCCATATTAATGGAGCGGGGATTTTTAAAGGCATCTTTTATTGCCTGCTTCGTAATTTCATTAAAAACAACCCTGCATTCCGAATTTTCGTCAATATTTAAACTGTGAGCCAAATGCCAGGCAATGGCTTCACCCTCTCTATCAGGGTCAGCCGCTAAGTAAATTCGTTTTACTTTTTTGGCAGCTGATTTCAACTCTTTTAATACAGGGCCTTTTCCGCGAATGGTAATATACCTTGGTTCAAAACCTTTCTCAACATCTACTCCCATTTGACTTTTCGGTAAGTCTCTAACATGTCCCATTGAAGCCTTTACAATATATTTTTTACCTAAATACTTTCCAATGGTCTTTGCTTTGGCGGGAGATTCCACGATTACTAAATAATCGGCCATGTAAGCAGCTCCCTCTCTCGAAGAATATATTAAAATCTTCCCTATTATTAAACAGACTTTCTCCATTTGTCAAACGGCAGCTTAAATTCTTTTCCGAAAATCGCTCAAAATGAGCAGCTGTCGTCAGCTTTTTCCGGTAACATTTGGCAGCTCCTGAAGCAGGTCCTCTTTTGTTAAAATCAGCTTTGCTCCTTGCTGGATCAGGCGATTCGTCCCTTCTGATTCAGCGGAAAAAATCGAGCCCGGCACGGCGAACACATCCCGCCCCTGTTCGAGCGCCTGATCCGCTGTAATCAGGGATCCGCTTTTTTTCTTCGCCTCTATGACGACAACAGCCTGCGAGAGGCCGCTGACAATCCGGTTTCTGACTGGGAAATGCCATTTGCGCGGCCTGACCCATGGGGGATATTCACTGACAAGCAGCTGCCATTTTGCCATATATTGAAATAATGATTTGCTTTCTTGCGGATAAGGAAAATGGAACCCTGAGGCGAGTACGGCGATCGTCCGGCCGTTCGTCCGGATCGCCTGTTGGTGGGCGTGCGCATCAATCCCGCGGGCGAGACCGCTGACAATGGTCCAGTCGTTTTCTACCAAAGCGTGAACAAAATAGGCAGCGCTTTTCATCCCTGCCTCAGTCGGCTTTCTCGTTCCGACGACAGCGACCGTCCGCTTATTTGCCAGAATATGCTGCAAGCCTTGCGTATATAACACAAAAGGGGGATCATAAATATGCTGTAACAAACATGGATAGGTGGAATCGTGCAAGGTGATCGGGCAAATGCCCTGTTCTTGGAAAAGTTGCTCAAGCTGAGCTGGAGATATTCGGTGAAGGGTCTGATGAAGCATCATCGCTTTAGTTGGGGGAAGAGTAAATACTTTCTCGAGATCGGCCGGTCTATACTGATAAATGAAATGAAGCTCTGGATCATCGTCGATTATTTTCTGAAAAAGCTTTCTGTTTGCTCCAAAGCAGCTGTGGAGATGAATCCATTTCATCCGAAACGTCGTCATACGCCGCATATCCCTCCTTGTTATCAGTAAACGATAGGCGGAATTTATTACAGAGGCTAGGCAAAAGGTTGTTTTTTCCCTTTTGCCCGGCCTCTGCGCTACTTTTGTCTTATTCTCTCAAAATGAGAAATCGACAATTTTATGACAATTTTTTTTGGAAATTAGCTGTGTGTTTTACACTTTTCCAGAATACCTTTTTCTTCCAAAACAGAGATCAGCGTTTGTCCCATAACAGATGGAGTTTCCGCTACTTTTACGCCGCAGCTTTCCAACGTTTTGATCTTTTCAGCCGCTGTTCCTTTTCCTCCGGAAATAATCGCACCGGCATGACCCATCCGCTTTCCAGGAGGGGCTGTTTGACCGCCGATAAAGCCGACAACCGGCTTTGTCATATTTTCTTTAATCCACTCGGCTGCCTCTTCCTCTGCTGTTCCGCCGATCTCTCCAATCATGATCACCGCATACGTGTCTGGATCCTCGTTGAAAAGCTGAAGAACATCAATAAAGTTTGTGCCGTTAACCGGGTCTCCCCCGATTCCGACGGCGGAAGATTGACCGATTCCGTTTGTTGATAATTGGTGAACCGCTTCATACGTTAATGTACCGGAACGCGACACAACACCAACATGACCTTTTTTATGAATATAGCCAGGCATAATTCCGATCTTACATTCATCAGGAGTAATAACCCCAGGGCAGTTCGGACCGATTAAACGCGTCTTTTTGCCTTCCATGAAACGTTTAACCTTGACCATATCGAGCACAGGAATGCCTTCTGTAATACAAATCGCCAAATCAAGCTCCGCATCGACCGCTTCCATAATCGCATCGGCAGCGAACGCCGGCGGTACATAAATAACCGTTACATTTGCTCCTGTTTCTTTTACAGCCTGCTCAACGGTATCAAAGACCGGAATCCCTTCAACCTCTGTGCCGCCTTTACCCGGCGTTACGCCGCCGACAATCTTCGTTCCATATTCAACCGCCTGCTGTGTATGAAACAAGCCGGTTGCTCCTGTAATCCCTTGAACGATTACTTTCGTATCTTTATTAATTAGGATGCTCATTATCGTGTCCCCGCCTTTCTATTTCACTAATGAAACAATTTTTTGTGCGCCGTCAGCCATCGAATCAGCAGCTGTGATGTTTAAGCCGGATTCTTTAAGAATCTTTTTCCCTAAGTCAACATTTGTTCCTTCAAGACGTACGACAAGCGGAATTTCCAAGCCTACTTGCTTCGTCGCTTCGACGACGCCTTCCGCGATAATGTCACATTTCATAATTCCACCGAAAATGTTGACGAAGATTCCTTTTACGTTATCATCGGAAAGAATGATCTTGAATGCTTCCGTTACTTTCTCGGCAGTAGCACCGCCCCCTACATCAAGGAAGTTGGCCGGGTCACCATTGTAATGCTTGATGATGTCCATCGTTGCCATCGCCAAACCGGCACCGTTGACCATACATCCGATGTTGCCATCCAATGAAATATAGCTTAAGTCATATTTGGAAGCTTCGATTTCCTTCGGATCCTCTTCTTCCAAATCGCGGTACTCAAGCACATCCTTCTGACGATAAAGCGCGTTGGAGTCAAAGTTCAGCTTCGCATCAAGCGCCATTACTTTTCCGTCGCCAGTTGTCACAAGCGGGTTGATCTCGGCAATCGAGCAATCCTTTTCAACAAAGGCTTTATACAAGCCCATCATAAATTTAACAGCTTGACCAACAAGCTCCTTTGGAATGTTAATGTTAAAAGCGAGTCGGCGTGCCTGGAAACCTTGCAGGCCAACAGCCGGATCAATGACCTCTTTAAAAATCTTTTCCGGAGTTGCTTCTGCTACTTCTTCAATTTCCGTTCCGCCTTCTTCAGAAGCCATCATTACGACGCGTGATGTCGCGCGATCAAGAACGAGCCCGATATAGTATTCATTTTTAATATCGCAGCCTTCTTCGATTAGTAAGCGCTTTACTTCCTTACCTTCTGGACCTGTCTGGTGAGTGACTAGCGTTTTACCAAGAATATCAGCAGCATATGTACGTACTTCGTCAAGATTTTTCGCAACCTTGACTCCTCCAGCCTTACCACGGCCACCTGCATGGATTTGTGCTTTCACGACACAAACGTCTGTTCCTAACTCTTTTGCTGCTTCTACTGCTTCTTCAACAGAGAACGCTACTTTCCCATTGGGAACTGCAACGCCGTATTGACGAAGGAGCTCTTTTCCTTGATACTCATGGATATTCATTCTCTCTCCAGCCTCCTATCAATGCATGTAATTTAAGCCGTCTGATAAAAATCGATCATGTCCGGCAAAATCCTCTTCTATTTTAGCACTTATTTCGTCTTTTTGGGAGGGGAAATCCAAGTAGATGCTAAATAAATTAAAGGGCCGGCGCAAAAAGGAAGAGGGGGCTTTTCGGTCGGCCTGAGAAGAAATGATTAGATGATCAAAAAAGGGGGGCGGCCGCACTAGCTGCGGTCACCATTTGTGGAAGTACGCCAAAAGGGAGATGCTTCTGTTAAGGCATCCCCTTATTGCTGCTTATCCGCTTTCTTTTTTGATTCCTTGCTTTGTTTCTTGAGCATTTCCTTTGTCATATCTTTCGCCTTGGCGTCTGTCTCCTGGACGGAAAAATGCACGCCGAATTCCTGCGCGTATTCCTCCTGATAGCTTTCCATAAAAGAGATCGCTTCAGGGACAAGCAATTTATTTTCCTTCATCGACCAGCCCTCCTATAGTAAGACGTTATGGGCATAGTATATCCTTTTGATTGACCCACTATCAGACTTATTTTTGGTGCTGGTCAATTTTATAAATAAAAGAAAACACTTCGGCAACGACTTCATAAAGCTCCGGCGGAATCGCCTGATTCACCTCAAGCTGAGCGAGCATTTCGACAAGGGAAGGATCCTCCTGAATCGGAACGTCGTTTTCCTTCGCCTTCGCAATCAGTTCCTCCGCGATATAGCCTTTCCCTTTAGCAACCACTTTCGGCGAAACATCTGTTTCAGCCTGATAACGGAGGGCGACAGCCTGCTTTTTTCGTTCCTGCTTCATATTCTCACATCCACTCCCTGATAATGCACATGGGGCTTATACAAATGATTTGCCTGCTGCGAGCTCGCCTGCGCATCCTTCATCTTGCGCCATTTTACCGAAAGCAATTGATAATTGTGCTCGGCAAGACCCTTTTTCAAGGTCGGTACTAATACATTGATCAGCGCATCGGGGCTTTCGTGTTCATTATAAACGGTCACCGCCACAATTCGGTTTTGAATCTGGACATCGACAATGGTCTCCTCAAGCTGTTCAAGTGTTAAATAAAAGAGAATGCGGCAGTAATCGGGATTCAGCTCCCCGTTCTGCTGTTTTTTCCCTTCCCATTGAACCGTCATGTCGGTCTGCCACGCACCGAGGGTTAACGGAAGCTGGAGAATCAACTGCTGATACGGGCCATTTTGCTCCTGAGCGAGCAGCTGTTGACCGGTCAGCCGCTGAAGCGTCTGATTGACCTGCTCCTTCAGTCCCGCCGGAAGATCCTGTTGCTGAAGCTGGAGCAATTGCGCCTTTACACGATCCGTCACGATCGTCTCTCTCGTCAGCTCTCCCTGTAGCAGGCGACTAACATCGCGTTCATGCTGATAGCCAAGCAGCTGGAGTACATGTTGCAAATGCTTGGCGGCTCCGCCCTTCTCCTGAGCAAACGGGGAGCCTGATTCAAGCACCTGGAGAAAAGCCGCCCTCTCGCTTGCTGACAGCTCCTGCTGCGGCAACGTCAGCCAGCGGCTATGAATAGCTGCCGCCGGTTCTTTGCTTTGCAAAAGCTGGAGCAACTGCTGCAAGGCTGGCTCCCCTTCTTTCCCTGCCGGTATCGACAGACGGCCGAGCATCGTTTCAAGAAATTGCCGCGGTTCAAGCCTGCTCAGTTCGGCTCCCTGTCCGCTCCTCAAATCCGGCCAAAGTGAAGCGACGATTTCACGATTCGCCGGATGAAGCACCGCGGTCTGAAATTGACTGGCAAGCTGCGAACGGCTTGCTCCTGCCTCGATAATGCCAAGACGAGCGAGAAGCTGGCCGGCGCCCCGGCTTACGTCTCCTTCTCCTTCGGTGGCAAATTGGGCCAACAGCTGAACAATCGGCGACGGTTTCGCCTGCTGATCAGGATGAACGAGCGCAGCTGTTAGCTGTCTAAGCTGACCGGTGGCGGGATGCGTGCTTTGTTCCAGCATCTGACTTAGCTGCTGCAGCTGCTGGGTCAGCGAAGGGCTCAATGTAAGCGACTGGTAAGCCTGAAACGTCTCTTTCGTTAAAGGAAGCTGACGTTGCATCATCTCAATCAGTGTCTGAAAGCCTCTTTGATTAAATTGCTGCAGCTCGGTCAACAGCTGCGAGCCACTGACGACCGTTTGCCGGGTAAAGGGCTGCTGCTGTTCCGACAGGTGGCGGACAAATGCTTCTGTTTCCTTTGAAGCCGGGAGGGAGAGCTGCTGGATCAGCTTTTGGATCGAAGGCTGGTCGCCAAGCCCTTCCCGTTGTCTGATCGCGTTATCATCTAAGACGCGCAGCCGCGGGATCCCCGCGCTTTCCTGGACTTCAAACCAATAGCGCTGACCTGCTGTCAGAGCGGCTTCCAGACGAGCTGTCACCGTCGTCCCGTGAACCTGTAAGGCGGCCATGTTCTGCGGATAAAGCTTAGCGATCCGTCCCTGAAACACCTGGCCTTGGGTAAGGTGTAATGGCCGAGGCTGGGATGGCTGACCGATCCCTTCATTATGAATGCGCGACTGTATCATCTTCTTCCCTCCTAGCTGTTCTTACGCTCTTTCCTGCACCGGTCTGAACGAACGGCGATGCTCGGGCGTCACGCCGAGGCGGTCGATCGCCTCCAAATGCTCCTTCGTCCCGTACCCGGCGTGGTGTGAAAAGCCGTAGCCCGGATATTTCGTTTCAAGCTCAGCCATATATGTATCACGCGCCACCTTGGCGATAACGGAGCTGGCGGCGATCGTGATGCTTTTTTCATCGCCTTTGATCAGGCTTGTTTGCGGAATGTCGAGCTGAAGACTCATTGCGTCAAGCAAAAGATAGTCCGGCTCTTTATGTAACGTCGAGATGGCCGTCTGCATCGCTGTTTTCGTAGCTTGATAGATATTGATCCGATCAATTTCAGCAGCATGCACCATTTCAATGGAATAAGCGATCGCTTCCCGTTTGATTATTTCAGAAAACGCCTCACGTTTTTGTTTCGACAGCTTTTTCGAATCGGTTAAGCCGAGCAGCCTGAAGTCCGGAGGAAGAATGACGGCTGCGGCGACGACCGGACCGGCGAGCGGGCCACGACCGACTTCATCGATTCCCGCCAGCGCATGATAGCCCTGTGAGCGCAACTGTCGCTCGTACTCGTTCATTCGCTCATGCATCGCCAGCAACTGCTGCCGTTGCTCCTGCCGCTTCCTATATTGCTTCAGTAACGTTTGAACTCCTTTGCGTTCGTCTCCGGCCAGCCTGTCAAGCTGCTCCTGTTCAACTTCCGGCTGTTCAAGTAGTTGTCTAATATGCTGAATCGATTGTTTCATTTTATCTCCTTATTTTTCCTTACATCTAACCGGCTAATTTTTCTTCTTATTTTCTATATCGGTTCTTCTTCAGCTTATCTAAAGCAGGAACCGTTGAAACAAAAAAGAGAGGCCAACGCCAAGCCTGCCAGCCCTCGTCCCTCTCTTTTGCAGCCGGACAGCTGCGCTTTTTTACTGCTGATCAGGCCTTTCCAAAGAAATCCGGCCTATCGTTCCTGCTCTTGTTTCCCGCAGGATAATTTCAGCCGCCTTGTCATAATGAACCGCGCCACCAGGCAGCAGACAGCCGCGCTTTCGCCCAATCTCTTCAAATAAAGCTAACCCGTCTTCCGGTATCTCATCAAGCTTGTAACGGCTTTGAATCAATGTTGGATAGGCGTCCTTCATATAACGTAAGACGAACAGCGCGATATCTTGAAAATCAAGGAGTTCATCCTTAATCGCTCCGGTCGCCGCCAAGCGGTAGCCAATTATCTGATCTTCAAATTTAGGCCATAATATCCCGGGCGTATCGAGCAGTTCCAGCTCTTTTCCTACTTTGATCCACTGCTGCCGCTTCGTCACGCCAGGACGATCCCCGACCTGCGCTGTCCGCTTTTGCGCCAGCCGGTTAATGAGCGTCGATTTTCCGACATTCGGGATCCCGAGAATCATCGCCCTGATCGCTCTGGGCTTCATTCCTTTTGAACGCCATTTCTCAATGAGCGGCTGTGCCAGCTTTGTGCAGGCAGCGGCGATTTTTTCGGTTCCTTTTCCCGTTTGCGCATTGATCGCCAGCACGAGCGCCCCTTTTTCTTCAAAATACTGTTTCCAGCGCTCCGTGATCGCCGGATCGGCTAAATCTGCTTTATTTAATAGCACGAGCCTTGGTTTATGGGCGACGATTTCATCAATCATCGGATTTCTCGATGCAAGCGGGACACGCGCATCTAGCAGCTCAATAATGACGTCGATAAAGCCGAGCTTCTCTGTTACTTCACGGCGCGCTTTGGCCATATGTCCGGGAAACCACTGAATCGTCATGCTGCTTCACCTACTTTGCAATTCGTATATTTGAGATCGGCCAAAACACGACATTCGCCTTGCCGATCACTTCATCAATATGAACCGTGCCAATATCGCGGCTGTCACGGCTATGCCAGCGGTTGTCTCCAAGGACAAACAATTCATCCTCCGGCACGACACCATCGAGCTCGAAATCACCGGTCAGACCATCCTGATACAACGGCCGCAGTTCATCTAAATAGGGTTCCTCAAACGGCTCTCCATTAATATAAAGCGTATCATCGCGATACTCGACGCGATCACCAGGTAAACCGATTACCCGCTTAATATAGTCCTTGCCGGCCGGGGCATGGAAAACGATAATATCAAAGCGCTCCGGCTCCCCAAAAACATAACCGATTTTATTGACAATTAAGCGATCGCTGTCTTCCAATGTCGGAAGCATTGACTCCCCATCGACGATCACCGGGGCAAACAAAAACTGCCGAATCAAAAAAGCGAGAACAAGGGCTACAATTACCGCTTTTAGCCATTCCCATGATTCCTTTTTTTTCTCACTCATACCCATGCCTCCATTACAAACATTTACCTGACTATGCCATAGTTTATCACATGCTTGCTTCCTTATGAATATCGAAGCTCTGACAATCCTCTACCCTTTTTTCAACCTGTAATATCTCTTTAAAACAAAAAGAGGGTGTCCCAAAAGCCTTGGCTTTGGGGGACACCCTCTTTTGTATGGGAAAACCCCAAGGGAAACAGCGTTTTTCGTTACCCGCTGTTTCGAGGCTGCGCATCAGGCAGCCTCTCTTCGTGTGTTATCGGATTTCTTTAATACGGGCCGCTTTACCGCGCAGATTACGCAAGTAGTAAAGTTTCGCACGACGTACTTTACCGCGACGCTTCACTTCGATCTTCTCGATCTTTGGTGAATGTAATGGGAATGTACGTTCAACACCTACACCGTATGAGATCTTACGCACTGTGAAAGTTTCACTTACACCAGTACCACGACGCTTGATCACGACGCCTTCAAAAACCTGGATACGCTCGCGAGTTCCCTCAACAACCTTTACGTGTACACGTAAAGTGTCACCAGGACGAAACGCCGGCAGGTCACTGCGAAGCTGATCATTTGTAATTTCACGGATAATGTTGTTCATCGTATAATTCCACTCCTTCCATACAGATGCTCATAACAGGCTGCCTGCAGCGGAACATCGTAATCACTGGCTATTAGCCACAAAGACTATAATAGCATAGAGCAGAGGGGAACACAACTCCCTTTAACGCTTTTCTTGAAACTCCTTCAGCCAGCGCCGCTGCTGTTCAGATAATGGCCCCTGCACAAGCAAATCCGGCCGCCTTTGCCACGTCCGGCGGAGCGCTTCTTTTTCCCGCCACGCTTCGATGTTTTTATGATGCCCCGACAAAAGAACGTCAGGCACCTTCATTCCGCGAAAATCAGCCGGGCGAGTGTAATGGGGATGCTCAAGCAGACCGGTCGAAAAGGAATCCGTCACCGACGATTCTTCATTTCCAAGCACACCAGGCAAAAGGCGGGCGACGCTGTCGATAATGACCATCGCCCCGAGCTCTCCGCCTGTCAGCACATAATCGCCAATTGAGATTTCATCAGTAACGAGATGCTCGCGAATCCGCTCATCATAGCCTTCATAATGACCGCATAAAAGGATTAAGTGCTCTTCGCCAGCCAGCTCCTCGGCTTTTTGCTGGCTGTAGCGCTCTCCCTGCGGGCAAAGAAGAATGACGCGCGGCTTCGTGTGGCTCTCTTCTTTCAGCGCCTCGACGGCGTCGAACAGCGGCTGCGGGCTTAACACCATCCCCGCTCCGCCACCATACGGATAATCGTCGACCTTCCGGTGCTTATTGTCGGCATAAGCGCGAAAATCAACGACCTGAATCTTAACCGCTTCCCGTTCCTGCGCCTGCTTTAAAATCGACGTGTTGATCACTCCTGTAAACATCTCCGGAAAGAGTGAGAGGACATCAATCTTCATCGACAAGTCCCTCTAACAGCCGAACGGTAATCTGCTTTTCTTCGACATCGATCTCTTTGACGACATCTTCAATATAAGGCAGCAGAATATCCTTGCCTCCACCGGCGCGCTGCACGACCCAGACATCATTCGCCCCTGTTTCAAAGATTTCTTTCACGTTTCCGAGCGTTTCTCCCTCTTCTGTGACGACGGTACAGCCGATGATTTCATGGTAATAATATTCATGCTCATCCAATTCATCGAGCTGCTCCTCCGACACAAACAACGTTGACCCTTTAAATGCTTCCACGTCATTAATCGAGTCATAGCCTTCAAATTGAAGAAGATCAAAGTTTTTATGACGGCGATGATGCTTGACAACGACCGGTGTTCCCTGTTCATCAGCCGTCTGACGGATCAGAAGCCCGACGCCCGGCGCATAGCGTTCCTCGGCAAAGTCCGTCGAGGAAATAACGCGCACCTCTCCCCTGATCCCATGCGTATTGACGATTTTTCCGACTTTATACCAATTTGTCATTGTTCATTCCTTCTTTCTGCGAATTTGCTCCACCACTCCGTCTTTGACGACAATTTCCGTCTCCGGGGCCGGCCAAGGATCTCCTTCCTTGATTTCAACAATCGTCTCGACCGTTCCTTCCCGTAGCTCCGTTCCAATTTCGAGCTTGCTCAGCTGATCGACTTTAAAGGACAGTTCAGCGAGCTTTTCTTTTCGCTGCTTGATCTCCTCTTTATAGCGTGCTCGAAGCGTTTGTTGTTCATGCTTGCTGGCGACATCCTTCGTCGCTTTATGTAAATGAAAGGTAAGCTGTTCCAGCTCGCGTTCACATTGCAGAATTTCACTTTTAAACTCCTGCACGATGCTCTGCTTTTTCGCTTCGGTGACAACTTGTTTGACAACAACTGTACGAAGTATTTTCATGTCCTTCGCCCTTCCTTTTCAAATGGTTACAATAGCAAAAGGAGCTGTCCCAAAAGCTAGGCTTTGAGACAACTCCTTCTTCTCTGCGTTGCTAATCCACGATGTCTAATCGCACTCGCTTGTACGGCGAAACCGCAGCGGCATAAACAACCGAGCGTATCGCTTTCGCGGTCCGACCTTGCTTACCGATGACCTTCCCGACATCATCAGGATGGACCATCAGGCGCAAGCATAGGGTTGCTCCCTCTTGTACTTCTTCAACTTGAACATGCTCAGGCTGGTCTACAAGTGCTTTTACAATGTGTTCAACTAACGCCTTCATACGATTCTCCTTTTCACTCATCATCAAAAAGGGAAAGAGCGCAATGAGTTCATTGCTAGAGAGTTGTCACACTCTCTTACTTCTGGTTTTTCGCGTTGTGAAGCTTTTCCATTAAGCCTGCTTTTGAGAACAGGTTGCGAACCGTATCAGACGGCTTCGCTCCTTTAAGCATCCAGTCAAGAGCTTTCTCTTCTTCGATATTCACCTTTGCCGGTTGTGTTAATGGATTGTACGTTCCAATCTCTTCAATGAAACGACCATCACGCGGAGCGCGAGAATCTGCTACTACTACACGATAGAATGGGGCTTTGTTAGAACCCATACGCTTTAAACGAATTTTTACTGCCATTCGTGGGACACCTCCAAAAATAGTTCACACAATTTTTTATATTATCATCAATTCTCCTAGTAATCAACAAAAAGATAAATGGCTGTCCATCCAACTTTCTTGCCCGCCTCACCAGGAAAAGCGACTTCCTTCTTAAAATGGAAGCTTAAAGCCTCCAAGACCTTTGCCTCTTTTCTTCCCTTTGCCGGAGGCCATACCGGTCATCTGCTTCATCATCTTCTTCATGTCTTCAAACTGCTTCAGCAGCCGGTTAACATCCTGAATCGTCGTTCCACTGCCGGCGGCAACGCGGCGGCGGCGGCTGGCATTCATAATACTCGGCTCCTGCTTTTCCTTTTTCGTCATCGAACGGACGATTGCTTCGACCTTGCCGATTTGCTTATCATCGACCTGCAAATCCTTCATGCCCTTCATCTTGTTCATGCCGGGCATCATGTTCAGGATTTCATCAAGCGGTCCCATGCTGCGAACCTGGTCAAGCTGTTCAAGAAAATCATCAAAGGTGAAATCCATATTCCGCATCTTCTTTTCAAGCTCGCGCGCTTTTTCAGCGTCGACATTCGATTGTGCTTTCTCGATCAATGTCAGCACATCGCCCATTCCAAGAATCCGCGAAGCCATCCGCTCCGGATGGAACGGCTCGAGCTGGTCGATTTTCTCGCCCATCCCGACAAACTTAATCGGCGTATTGGTGACAGATTTGACGGAAATCGCCGCACCACCGCGTGTATCACCGTCGAGCTTTGTCAGCACAACCCCGGTAATATCGAGCTGTTCATTAAAGCTTTCGGCAACGTTGACGGCATCCTGCCCTGTCATCGCATCAACGACGAGCAAAATTTCATCAGGGCTGGCAAGCTCCTTTAGCTGCTTAAGCTCATCCATTAATGTTTCATCGATATGAAGCCGGCCGGCCGTATCGATTAAGACATAATCATGATGGTCTTCCTTTGCCTTGGCAATTGCCTGCTTGGCAATCTCCACCGGGCTCACCTGATCGCCGAGCGAGAACACCGGCATATTCAATTGCTTTCCAAGCGTTTCAAGCTGCTTGATCGCCGCCGGGCGGTAAATATCGGCCGCGACGAGCAAAGGCTGACGATTATGCTTTTTGCGCAAATGGTTCGCAAGCTTGGCCGTCGTCGTCGTTTTACCGGCACCTTGAAGCCCAACCATCATCACGACAGTCGGCGGCTTTGAAGCGACGGCGATCTTGCTTTGTTCGCCCCCCATAAGCGCGGTCAGTTCTTCGTTGACGACCTTAATAATCTGTTGCCCCGGCGTTAAGCTTTTCATCACTTCCTGCCCGAGCGCCTTTTCTTTCACGCTGGCGATGAATTGCTTCACCACTTTAAAGTTAACATCCGCTTCCAGTAAGGCAAGGCGAACCTCACGCATCATTTCCTTGACGTCCTGCTCACTGACCTTTCCTTTGCCGCGGATTTTTGTTAATGTATCCTGCAGTCGCTCCGCTAAACCTTCAAATGCCATGTTGTCGCCTCCTAGTCTAATTTCTCAAGAGAGTCAAGCATCGACATGATCTCTTCAGGAGTCGCATTGCTTTCGATTGCTTCCTTGATCTGAGTCAGCAGTTCGGTCCGCTGCTCGAATTTCGCCAGCAGCATCAGCTTTGCTTCATATTCCTCAAGCATCGCCTCTGTCCGCTTAATATTATCGTACACCGCCTGGCGGCTGACTTCAAATGCTTCAGCAATCTCGCCCAAGGAGAAATCATCAAGATAGTACAAGGACATGTATTTCCGCTGTTTTTGTGTTAGCAAGGATTGATAGAAATCATATAAAAGATTCATTCGGAGCGTCTTATCTAACACATCACCAACCCCTTGTTAAGTGATTTCCCTTTACGAGATATCATATTACAACATGCTCCGCCTAACTGTCAAGTTTTTTTCTTAACAAAGCAAAACGCTAGTCCTGCTCGGCCTGTTCCGCTTCCAAAATATCTTTAAACAGCCCGTAGACAAACTGTTCGGCCTGAAACGGCTGGAGATCATCCATCTTCTCACCGAGCCCGATAAACTTCACCGGAATGTCAAGCTCATGGCGTATCGCCAGCACAATTCCGCCCTTCGCCGTCCCATCAAGCTTCGTTAAGACAATGCCCGATACTTCCGTCGTTTCACCGAACGTTTTCGCCTGCGACATTGCATTTTGTCCGGTTGTTGCGTCAAGCACAAGCAGCACTTCATGCGGTGCTCCCGGCACTTCTCTTTCGATGACGCGCTTGACCTTCTCAAGCTCCTTCATCAAATTGACCTTATTTTGCAGTCTGCCCGCCGTATCGCAAATTAACACATCGACCTGACGCGCCTTCGCGGCTTGCAGCGCATCATACATCACCGCCGCCGGGTCTGAGCCGGACTGCTGCTTGATCACGTCTGCGCCGACGCGCTCGCCCCATACTTCAAGCTGTTCGATCGCTCCGGCCCGGAACGTATCGCCCGCCGCAAGCATCACCGACTTGCCCTCCTGCTGCAAATAGTGAGCGAGCTTGCCGATGCTCGTCGTCTTTCCGACTCCGTTCACGCCGACGACAAGGATTACCGTCATCCCATTTTCCTGCAGCGCAAGCGTCGTATCTTCTCCCTCTTTCTCAAGCAGCTCGGTCAGCTTCTCGGAAATGACCGGCTGAATATCAGCCGTATCCTTAATGTTGCGCAGACGAACCTCATCCTTTAACGTATCGATCAATTCCATCACCGTCGGCACGCCGACATCAGCGCTAATCAACAGCTCTTCAAGCTCTTCGAAAAAATCCTCATCGACTTTGCGGTAGCGGTAGACAAGCTCGTTCATTTTGCCGACAAAGGAATCTCTCGTCTTTTCAAGTCCGTTCTTAAACTTATCCGTTACTTCCGTCGTTTGCGTCGTAATTTTTTCCTTCAGTTTCTTAAAAAAGCTCATCTGCTTCACCTAGCTTTCGATTAATTCTTTCGTTTCTTCCAGTTTAACCGAGACGATGCGCGAGACACCAGATTCCTGCATTGTCACGCCGTATAAAACATCCGCTTCCTCCATCGTCCCTTTGCGATGCGTGATCACGATAAATTGCGTCTCTGAGCTGAAGCTTTTCAGAAAATGGGCGAAGCGGCTGACATTGGCCTCATCAAGCGCCGCTTCGACTTCATCAAGCACGCAAAACGGAACGGGACGGACGTACAAAATGGCAAATAGCAGGCCGATCGCCGTTAACGCCCGTTCACCGCCGGAAAGCAGGCCGAGACTCTGCATCTTCTTTCCTGGCGGCCGGGCGACGATATCGACACCTGATTCAAGCAAATGATCTGGTTCCGTCAGCACCAAATCGGCCTCACCCCCGCCGAACAGCTGCTTGAATACCTTCTGAAAATGAGTGCGGATTTGCAAATACGTCTCATAAAAGCGCTTAGTCATTTCCTCATCCATTTCAGCGATCACATCGTGGAGCGTCTGCTTTGCTTCCATTAAGTCCTGACGCTGGCTGCTCAGAAAATCAAACCGTTCACGGACGCGTTCGTATTCGTCAATCGAGCCGAGATTGACAGTGCCAAGTTCGGCCAGCGCCAGCTTAATCAGCTTAACCTTCGTCCGCGCTTCCTCGGGATCAATCGTCAGCTGATAGTGCGCGCGCGCCGCTTCAAACGACAGCTCGTACTCCTCTCGAAGCTGCTCGAGCCGATTGTCAAGCTCAACATCCATCCGGTTGACCTTCACTTCAATTTTTCGACAGTCGTCAGCAAGCAAGGCATGAGCATCCTGCTGCTTTTTCAGCGCCGCCTCGAGGTTGACATACGCCTGATCGAGCGAGGCCCGCTTTTCCTTCATCGTCGCAATCAGCTCCGTCAACTCGCCCTTTTTCCGGCGATAGGAGTCAATCTGCTCAGCAAGCCCGCTTTCTCCTTGGGAACGATCGGTCATTTCACCTGTGAGCAATTGCAGATGCTCTTCAAGCTCGGACACCTCTTTATCAAGCGCCGTTTGTTCTTTTTTCAGCCTCTGCTCCTGCTCTTTGACGGCGGCGAGTCGCTCTCTGGCGGTCGCCAAAGCAATTTTATCGGCGACAAGCTCCTCCTGCATCGTTTCTTTGGAATGACGCTCGGCAACCTGAAGCTCCTCAAGCTCCTTCACTTTCCGCTCAAGCGCTTCCGCCTCGCTGACAGCCGTCTCATAGCGTTGATCCAATTCCTGCTGTTTCGCTTTAATCCGTTCGACTTCATCGGTAAATGTCGCTTGTTCGCGGTCAAAGCGGGAGAATTGGTCGTGTGAGCGCTCAAGCTCCTTTTCGAGCTGCTGAACGGCCGTCTTCGCCTCCTGCAACGTGTAGCGCGCCTCCTCACCCTGCTGCCGAAGCTGCTCAAGCTCCTGCTCAAGCTGCTTCATTGTCTCTTTATCCTGCCGGACCTCCTGCTCAAGCTGAACCGTCATCTTCGTCAGCTTGTCCAGCTTTTGCTTCAGCTCCTCAAGCTCGCGTTTTCTTCCTAATAACGGACTTTGCTTTTGCTTGAGCGCTCCGCCTGTCATCGAGCCCCCCGGATTGACGACATCGCCTTCAAGTGAGACGACACGAAAGCGGTGACCCGTTAAAGCGGCAAGCTGATTGGCTCCCGGCAAATCACGGGCAATCAGCACGTGACCGAGCAAATTGGACAAAACAGACTCATATGTCCGCTCATAATTTACTAACGAAGCGGCAACGCCGATAAAGGCCGGATGACCTTCTACCTGCTGTAGGGTGGAAGCTGGAATATGGCGCGGCTTGATGACCGGCAATGGCAAAAAAGTCGCCCGGCCGCTGCGATTTTGCTTCAAAAATTGAATCGCCTTGCGCGCATCGGCTTCCGATCGTGTTACGACATGCTGCGAAGCCCCTCCTAATGCGATTTCAATCGCGGTCTCATATTCCTTCGGCACCTCAATCAGCTCGGCCACCGCGCCGACAACACCGGACAGCTTCCCGCGCGCCTTGAGGACTTCCTTTACCCCCTGGAAGAAGCCGGAAAAATCAGCCTCCATTTCCGTCAGCACATCGGCTCGTGACTGCAGCCGCTGAACCATTTGATAGCCTTCATAAAGCTTCGTTTCCTGCTTATGGTATCTGTCCTTTACCGATTCATATTCGCGCTGCTTCCTGCGGTACGCTTCACCGGCCTGTTCCAGCGCCGCTGTGCGCGCTGCGGCCTGCTCGGTCGCCGCCGCCAGCTGCTCTGCCAGCTTTTCCCGCTCCGCGACAAGACCTTCATTCTCCTGCAATAAGCGCTCCTGCTTAACCTGCTGCTGACGAAGCTGCTCCTCAAGATAACGCTTTTCGTTGCGGATGCTCGCCTGCTCATTCAGCACTTCGATGTAATCGGCTTTGTGCTGCTCCATTTCTTCCTCGCTCGTCGCGTCGAACTTTACCAGCAGCTGCTCTTTGCTCGTCACTGTCTGTTCAAGCTCCTTAACGCGCGCTGTTGCCTGCCTCAGCTGCTCCGCTTCCTGCCGCCAGCTGGCTTCTACCGCTTTCAGCTGGGCTTCTTTTTCCTGGCAGGCCTCTTCAAGCTGCTTCTTGTTTTGCGAGGCATGCTTTTTCCGCTCATCGAGCAGCTGACGCATTCCTTCCTTTTTCTCAAGCTCCTCGCTGGTGACGAGCAGTTCCTCCTGCGCGCTTTGATAGCGTTCGTTCAACGCTTCCGTTTCTTCCCGTAAAGAAAGCCGTTCTTCTTCAAGAGCGCCGAGCCGCTCTTGATGCTCTTCATAGCTGCTTCTAAGTTGGCCGAGCTTCTCCTTTTCTTCCTCCCATTGACCGTGCAGCTCATGAATTTCATGAACGAGCAGCGCGATTTCCACCTCTTTCAGTTCTTCGCGCTTATGTAAATAATCCTTAGCAATCGACGCCTGAATTTGCAACGGCTCGACCTGTCCCTCAAGCTCGTGCAAAATATCTTCAACTCTCCATAGGTTTTCCTGGGTTTCCGCGAGACGCTTTTCAGCTTTTTCTTTTCGCGTTTTGTATTTGAGCACTCCGGCCGCTTCCTCAAAAATGACCCGGCGGTCGGTCGGCTTGCTGCTTAAAATTTCCTCAACTTTTCCCTGTCCGATAATCGAATAGGCTTCACGGCCGAGACCGGAATCCAAAAACAGGTCGACGATATCTTTTAAGCGGCATGCTTGCTTATTAATAAAATATTCACTATCACCCGAGCGATAGACACGGCGCGTTACACTGACCTCGCTGTAATCAATCGCCAGATGCTGGTCTTCATTATCCAATACGAGACTGACCTCAGCATAATTCAGCGGCTTCCGGCTGTCACTGCCGGCAAAAATGATATCTTCCATTTTGCTTCCGCGCAATGATTTGGCGGATTGCTCACCAAGCACCCAACGGATGCTGTCCGAAATATTGCTTTTTCCGCTGCCGTTTGGTCCGACTACCGCCGTGACCCCTGAGACAAACTCAATATTAACCTGTTCAGCAAATGATTTAAATCCTGCAACTTCCAGTCGCTTGAGGAACATCTTTTTTCCCCCTAACTTCAATTAACAACTTTACTATTTTATCATATCAAACGCTTTGTTCCTATTCGTCATTTGAAATGGGTCTGCCGCTCGGAATCCCGGCAAAATGCAGCTTCGACATTACTTCTCCTCTATGATACGATAGGAGAAATGGGAAGCAAAGAGGAGTGAAGAAATGGATTTATCGAAACAATCACGTGAAAATATTGAATTTATGCTTGAAGAAATGAAAAACAAGCTGCAAATCGTCAATGCCGGCGCGCTGAATGCCAAAAGCTTTGACACGGATCAATATGAGGATCTTCGCGATATTTATGAATTAGTGGAGAAAAAACAATCGTTTTCTGTCAGTGAACTTGACGCGATCGTTTCCGAACTGGGCCGCTTACGCAAATAAAGACTTGTCCCAAAAGGTCAGCGTTTCCCTTTGAGACAAGTCCGAAGCAGCGAGTCTGCGCAGCATTTTCAAGGCTGGAAAGGAAACGGGCTTCTTTCCTTCCAGCCCGGCTCAGGACAGCGTCGCCACTCTGTTCTCGATTTTGTACATCTTTCCCCGGTACCGGGCCATCCCCGCTCTTTATTTCGGCTTTCCCTGTTCGCTCAGCTTCATCAGCGCCTGCTGCGCGGCGTGCTGCTCAGCTTCTTTTTTCGAGCGTCCGGTGCCGACTCCAAGCCCGACTTCATTTAACTGAACCTCAGAGACAAACTCGCGATTATGCGCAGGTCCCCGCTCTTGCACAATCAAATATTTGATTTGACCTAAATTATCCCGTTGAATGTATTCTTGCAGCTGACTTTTAAAATCCATCATATGCGAAAAAGCACCATCATTTATCTGTGGATACATCGTTTTATCAAGAAATTGATAAACAGCCTCAAGGCCCTGATCCAGATAGAGCGCGCCGACAAATGCCTCAAACACATCGGCAAGCAAAGCAGGCCGTTCCCGTCCCCCTGTCATCTCTTCCCCTTTTCCAAGCAGAACAGCTTTTCCAAATTCCAGCTCTTCGGCAAATTTGGCGAGAGACGGCTCACAGACGATTGAAGCGCGCAGCTTCGTCATATCCCCTTCGCTCATCGTATTAAATTTCTTAAATAAAAATTGGGAAACAGCGAGCTCAAGAACGGCGTCCCCGAGAAATTCCAGGCGCTCGTTATCTTGAAACGAATAAATACGGTGCTCATTCACATAGGATGAATGGGTGAAAGCCTGGGTCAACAGCTTTCTATTCTCAAAAGTCAGCTCCATTCGTTCTTGCAGCTTAACAAATTGTTGCTTCTGATCCTCGGTCAAAACCATCTTTCTCGGTCCACGTCTACGCTCATTTGATTGATAGACTCTTGGTTTCCGCTGATACTTTGAAGATTGTGGCATGATAACCTCCAACATCATAATAGAGATGAAAAACATGTAAGGAAGGATATCTCCATCACCTTGAAGGGCCAGGAGATATCCTCTTAATCGTTACTGACGGCTGTTTATGTAATTAACGACATCAGCAACCGTAGAGATCTTCTCAGCCTCTTCATCAGAGATTTCTAAATCAAACTCGTCTTCAAGCTCCATAACTAGCTCAACGACATCCAATGAATCTGCTCCTAAATCATCTTTAAACGATGCCTCTTCTGTTACTTCTGCTTCTTCGACACCAAGACGATCAACAACGATTTTTTTGACACGTGATAATGTATCTGCCATATTCCGTTCACCTCCTCTCAAGGGTTGATGAAAGCTAGGAGAATTTTACCGATGAACGTCTCATCTGTCAAGCCTTCTCCTTGTCCTTTCGTGCTGCTTACGGCATGACCATCCCGCCATCGACATGCAACGTCTGCCCGGTCATATAATCGGCATCCGCGCTCGCCAGGAAACGGACGACATTGGCAATATGCTCAGGACGGCCAAGCGTTGCGAGCGGAATTTGCCCAAGCAGCTGGGCTTTTGTCTCTTCGCCAAGCTCATCGGTCATATCCGTCTCGATAAACCCGGGAGCCACAGCATTGACATGAATATTGCGGTTTGCCAGCTCACGCGCCAGCGTTTTCGTCAAGCCGATCACCCCGGCCTTCGCCGCCACATAGTTCGCCTGTCCGGCGTTTCCGAGCACACCGACGACGGAAGCGACATTGATAATCCGCCCATAGCGCTGCTTCATCATCTGTCTTGTGACAGCTTTCGCACAATTGAACACACCTTTTAAATTCGTATCAATGACGTCGTCCCATTCTTCTTCCTTCATTCTCATCACGAGATTATCGCGGGTAATCCCGGCATTGTTGACGAGGATATCAACCCGGCCGAATGCCGCGATCGCTTCCTTGACCATATTCGTCACCTGCTCACTGTCAGCGACATTAGCCTGAATGGCGAGTGCGTCAACACCAAGTTCCTTCGCGGCGGCAACGACTTCTTCTGCGCGCGCCTGATTCCCGGCGTAGTTAATGACGACATTGGCGCCATTGCGGGCTAACTCCAATGCGGTCGCTTTTCCAATTCCACGGGAAGCCCCGGTAACAATCGCGGTTTGTCCTTGCAGCATTATTCGTCCGCCCCCTCTGTTACTTCCTTTACTTTGGCAATTCCTTCACGGTTGCTGACGGCTACCGCCTTGGCTCTTCTTTCCACCTTCCGCACTAATCCGGTTAAGACGTTTCCTGAGCCAACTTCAACAAATGTATCGACGCCGTGCGCCAATAAAGTCCGGATCGTTTCCTCCCAACGAACCGGAGAATACACCTGCTCTATTAAATTTTGACGTATTTCCGAAGAATCCTGCACGGCGCGGGCACTAACATTGGCAACAACCGGAATGTTGGCGTTGCTGATTTCCAGCTCGTCGAGCACTCCTTCAAGCTTAGCCGCTGCCGGCTTCATCAGCGATGAATGAAATGGTCCGCTGACCTGAAGCGGAATGACGCGCTTCGCCCCCGCTTCCTTTGCCTTCGCCCCCGCTAATTCGACTCCTTCCGCCGAGCCGGAAATCACGATTTGTCCAGGGCAATTCAAATTCGCCAGCTCAGCCGTTTGTCCGCTTTCCACGGAAGCCGCAGTACAAACATCCTGCAAAGCTGATTGCTCCATGCCAAGAATGGCCGCCATCGCTCCTTCGCCAAACGGGACAGCCTCTTCCATAAACAAACCGCGATGATGGACCGCATAGACGGCATCCTCGAATGACATCGCGCCAGCAGCCACGAGGGCGCTGTACTCTCCCAGACTGTGACCGGCTACATAATCCGGACGAATGCCTTCCTCTTCAAGCAGCCGCAAGACCGCCGTGCTCATCGTCACGAGCGCCGGCTGAGTATTTTCTGTGCGTCTCAGCGTCTCCTCCGGGCCTTCCAGCATGATGCTTGATAATGAATACCCGAGTCGGCTGTCAGCGCGCTGAAAAATGTCCCGACTGCTCGTTTCTGTTTCCAGTAAGTCCTGTCCCATTCCGACGGCCTGTGAACCCTGACCCGGAAATAAAAAGGCGATTTTCCCCATCATACTCTCTCCTGTTCTTGTCCTAATTTTGCTACTTCGTTTTTCATAATCGTCACGACCTGCTGCTCAACCATTTCCTTCGCCTGACGAATCGCATGAAACACCGCCGTGCGGTCAGACGAGCCGTGCGCTTTAATAACCGGAGCCTTTAAACCGTATAGCCCTGCTCCGCCATACTCTGAATAACTGAGCTGCTGATGAATATTTTTAAAGCTGGCGCGCAGCACACCGGCCGCCATTTTATTAAACAGCGAGCTTGTTAATTCTTTTTTCAGCAACGTGAATAAGGTACCTGCCGTTCCTTCGATTGTTTTTAAGACGAGGTTGCCGGCAAAGCCGTCACAGACAACGACATCGGCGACTCCATTCAGCAGCTCCCGCGCCTCAACATTGCCGACAAAATGAAAATCAGCCGCTTCAAGCAGCGGAAATGCTTCCTTCGTCAGCTCATTTCCTTTGCCATTTTCCGTTCCTACATTTAATAAACCGATCCGCGGCTGCTTGATCCCCCGCACCATTTGTAAATAGGTATGACCCATGACGGCATATTGCAGCAAATGCTCAGGCTTCGCATCCATATTCGCCCCGACATCAAGCAGCAGAAAACCTTGTCCGTCAATCGTCGGCAGCATTGGTGCCAGTCCCGGCCGATCAATGCCGTTAATTCTGCCGATATGCAGGAGGCCGGCGGTCATCAAAGCCCCGGTGTTGCCGGAGGAAATCACCGCATCAGCCCGCCCTTCTTTCACCTCGCGCACCGCCAGCACCATCGAGGAATCCTTTTTGCGGCGGACGGCGGTCGTTGGCTGATCCGTGTCTTCAATCTTTTCTTTCGTATGTAAAATGCTGATCCGCGTCTCATCATTGACGTGCTTCTTAATCTCCTCTTCGTCACCGACTAACACAATTTCTAATTCAGGAAAAGCTTTGATAGCATCCTGACTTGCTTCGACCTGGACCTTCGGAGCATGGTCACCGCCCATGGCGTCAATCGCGATTTTCATTCTGTCTCTCTCCTTTTTTGCTCTTTTCATTCGTGCGATACATCACGAACTCCCCAGAGAAAACAAGCTCTTGTTCTACATAGCTTTTGACTTCAACTGTCGTAAAGCCCGAATCACTGCCGCGCACCTGCGCTTTAGCGACTACTCTTTCACCGGCCTGGACTTGTCTTGTGAAACGAATCGTTGCTTTGGCCGTCAATGCCAATTCGTCGTTTATAATCGCGACTGCAAGAGAATTGGCCTGGGCAAATAAATGATGGCCTCTAGCAATTCCACTACGGGAGAAAACATGTTCACTCTTTACATCTAAAATCGAAATCGCTCTTTTGTCCAACTGAAGGTCCACAATTTCCCCAATCACTTCATCCGGGGAAAGTGCCTTAACGTCATCAAGCTGCTGCTTGGCGACATCCTTGATTCGCTCTCTCAATTCGGGGATGGCCAGTTCCATCCGATCAAGACGAATCGTCTGGATGCTGACCGCAAATTGCTCGGCCAGCGCTTCATCTGTCATAAACGGGTTCGACTCAAGCGTTTTCTTTAATAATCCTTGACGTTCCTTCTTTTTTCGTTTCACGGCATGCACCATCCACTTATTATATGACTAGGTACTAAGAGTAGTATATAGTTGCTTGGCAATCTTTTCAAGAGCGGGCTCGGGCAAAAGCGGCTTTTTCCGCTTTTTTTGCCGTCTATGACGGCCTTGCCCTTTTTTACACGAAACAGTCTCTCTTAATCTAGCTTTTCCCCGTCGAACACGCCCTGCTCCTCTAAATAATGACGCAAGCCGGCAAAGCGTTCTTCCGTCCAAAACTGCGGCGAGTCAAGCAACGCCCTAGCATCCTGTCGCGCCACTTCAAGCGCGCGATAATCATGAACGACATCAGCCACTTTGAAATCAGGAAGCCCGCTCTGCTTTGCGCCAAAAAAGTCCCCCGGCCCGCGCAATTCAAGATCGCGCTCGGACAGGACAAAACCATCGTTTGTCTCCGTCATGATCCTCATCCGCTCCTTGCCGACCTCTGATTTTGGATCAGCGAGAAGAATGCAGTAGGACTGTTGATCACCGCGACCGACACGGCCGCGAAGCTGATGAAGCTGGGCCAGCCCGAATCGCTCCGCATCATAAATGACCATCACGGTCGCATTCGGCACATTAACCCCTACTTCGACGACCGTCGTCGAGACGAGAATCTGGACGTCATTTTTGCTAAACGCCTCCATCACTGTTTCTTTCTCGTCCGCAGACAACCGACCGTGCATCAGGCCGACCTCACATCTATCCTGAAAGTATTGCTGAAGCAGATGGTACACATCAATCGCGTTTTGCACATCAATTTTATCCGATTCCTCGATCAACGGGCAGATGACGTACGCCTGCCGGCCGGCTTCGACCTCTTTGGCAATAAACTCCAGCACTCGCTCCAGCATATCAGGCTTAGCCCAATAGGTTTCAATCACTTTCCTTCCTGCCGGCATCTCGTCAATGATCGAAACATCCATATCGCCGAAGACGGAAATGGCCAATGTCCGCGGAATCGGTGTCGCCGTCATAAACAGCACATCGGGATTTTCCCCTTTGTTGCGCAGAATCCGGCGCTGCTCAACCCCGAAACGATGCTGCTCGTCGGTGATGACAAGCCCGAGATTATGAAAGCGGACATCCTCCTGTATAAGCGCATGGGTTCCCACGATCACCTCGACCTCTCCCGCTTCAATTGCCGCCTGCCGTTCCCGACGCTTTTTCCCTTTGACAGAGCCGGCTAAAAGCTCTACGCGAATGCCGAGCGGCTCAAACAGAGCTTTCATTGAGCCGACGTGCTGCTCTGCCAGAATTTCAGTCGGAACCATCAGGGCTGCCTGATAGCCGGCTTCGATGACGGCATACATACAAATTGCCGCGACGACGGTTTTCCCCGAGCCGACATCCCCCTGTAAAAGGCGATTCATCCGATACGGAGAAGCCAGGTCGGCCAGAACTTCATCGACAGCTTTTTGCTGGGCATTCGTCAGCGGAAACGGCAGCTGACGGATAAAGGAGTTGACCTTCTCAGTCGCGACGACAATTTCCCGGCCCTCTCCCTGTTCACGATTCGCTTTTTTAAACGCCTGCATTTTCAGCTGGAAGCATAGAAACTCCTCATAGACCATTCGGCGACGCCCGTGCTTCATCGCCTCGGCATCATCGGGAAAGTGCAGGGCTTTTACCGCTTCAGCCTTCGGCGGCAGCTTATAGGCATTGCGCTGCTCTGCCGGTATCAGCTCCGGTAAATAGCTGCCAAATTGAACGAGCGCTTGCTTGATGTACTTGCGGATAGCCTTCGTCGTTAAGCTGCCGGACACGGAATAAATCGGCATTATCGTTTCCTCCCGTTCGACTCTTCCTTGACGCAGCTCGCTTCCGGCAATCGTCATCCGGTGCTGATCCCATTTTCCAGTAACGGTCACTTCTTCTCCCGGACGAATTTGGTTTTTTAAAAAAGCGCGGTTAAAAAAGGCGACGGTCACAAGCACCTGATTGACGAGGAGGCGGAAGGTCAGCCGGTTTTTCTTTTTCCCGTAATAGCGGACGGACGGCTCACTTTGCACGCGTCCGACGACGGTAACCCGCTCCTCGTGCTTTACGTCATGAATCTCTTTATGCTTGTAGTCCTCGTAGCGAAAAGGAAAATGATGTAGCAGGTCTTCCACCGTATAAATCCGGAGCCCTTCCAGCAGTTTAGCCGTCTCCTCGCCAATGCCTTTCACCGCCGTCACAGGCTGTTTGATGATTTCATTCATTTTTTCTAAGCGACAACGAGCTTTTTTGAAAAAAAGCTGCCAAAAGTCGCCACCCTCCTTTCCTCGCGCCAATGCCCGCCAACTAAAAAAGCCAGAAGCGAGGCTATGGTGTCGCTTCTGGCTTTGCACAATTTCAAGGCGGCTAAGCTTTTGTCATCGAAATGGCAATCGTACCCGGGCCGACATGTGCGCCAATCACTGCCCCGATCACAGTCGTAACCGTTGATTCAACCTGAAACTCCTGCTTCAGCTTTTCTTCCATCTCGTTCGCGAGCGACGGATTGATCGCATGAGAAATCCCGAGATGAACCGGAGCTGAGCCGTACTTGTCTTTCAATAGTTCAATTAGCCGGCTTACTGCTTTCTTTTGGCCCCGCGCCTTCTCAGACGAATAGACCTCCCCTTCAGCAGTCAGCGAGAGAATCGGTTTGATTTTCAGCATCGAGCCAAGCAGAGCTGACGCCTTGCCGATCCGACCGTTCTTTTGCAAATAGTCCAACGTATCAACAAGAAACAAGACGGTTGTATCTTCGAGCAGCTGCTCGAGCCTCGCCAAACATTCTTCCTTCGTTTTCCCCGCCTTGACCATCTTTGCTATTTCGACGACGATAATGCCAATCGCGTAAGACGCTTTCTTCGAATCAACAACGGTGATCGCCTGCTCTGCTTCCATTGACTGCGCCGCGATCGTTGCCGCCTGGTACGTTCCGCTAAGCTTTGAGGATAAGTGGATCGACAAAATGTCGGTATTGTCCTCAAGCAAAGAACGGTACACTTCCTCAAATTGATAAGGAGTCGGCTGGGACGTGGAAGGAATAACCTGCAGCTGTCCGACCTTGTTATAAAACTGTTCCGCTGATAGATCGACGCCATCCTGATACGTTTCCTCTTCGGAAAAAATAACATTTAACGGAACGACCGTAATGTTGAGCTCTTCAGCGAGCTCTTGCGGAATATCCGCCGTACTATCTGTCACAATCGTTACTTTTGCCATCCTTTTTCCTCCTCCTTTCACTCTACTGAGACAATATAGGAGTATAGCGGCTGGTCGCCGACATGGGCATCAACTTCGAGCTCCGGATAAAGCTCCTCCAAATAAGCAACAAGCTCCTCCGTTTGTGCCGAAGTAGCGTCTTCTCCCTGAAGCAGCGTGACGATCTCACTTTCGTCTGTAATCATTTTCGTCAAAAGCTCCTTCGTGACGTCAAGCATGTCCGCGCCGGAGCTGACAATTTTCTTCTCGATGATTCCCATAAAATCATCCTTTTTGATTGTGACGCCGTCAATCGCTGTATCGCGGACGGCAAAGGTCACTTGTCCCGACGTGACAACGGACATCGCTTCCTCCATATTCGCCGCGTTTTCTTTTAGCCCTTGGGCCGGGTTAAAGGCAAGCAACGCCGACAGCCCTTGCGGAACCGTCTTGGAAGCGACGACGACCGCATTGACAGTAGCGACTTCAGCAGCCTGTTCAGCAGCCATCACGATGTTTCCATTGTTCGGCAGGATGATAACGTTTTCGGCATGAACCTCTTCAATCGCCTTTACAATATCCTCCGTGCTCGGATTCATTGTTTGTCCACCGGAAATGACGACGCCGGCTCCAAGCCCTTTGAATAATTTCGCCACTCCTTCGCCCATCGATACGGTGACGATGCCGAATTCACTTTTTTCCCGTTGCGGCTCGGGCTCCGTTCCATATACAGCCTTTGTTTCATCAAGCAAATGGGTGTGCTGCTCACGCATATTTTCAATCTTAATATTGATCAGTTCCCCGAAGCGCTGCGCTTTTGTTACTACTTCCCCAGGCTGCTCAGCATGAATATGGACCTTCAGCAAATTTTCGTCTGAGACGACGAGCAGGGAATCTCCGAGCATGCTTAGCTCCTGGCGAAAGGCACCCTCATCAAATGGCGAGCCGGACAGCTTTTCCTCGTCAAAGCGAACCATCACCTCGGTACAGAAGCCAAATTCAATATCCTCAGTGGCGATATGGCTTTGCGCATGATGATGCTCGACCTTGACCAAATCCTCCATCGAAGGCGCTTCGATTATTTCATCTGAGAGCTTCTCTCCCGTCAGCACGGCGAGAAAGCCTTCATAAATATAAACGAGTCCTTGTCCGCCCGAGTCAACGACTCCGACCTCTTTTAACACCGGGAGCAGGTCTGGTGTCCGTTGAAGCGACGCCTTCGCTTCCTTTACCGTTTCGGAGGCGACTTCCACTAGCGTCGAATCTTTGTGCGCGACTTTCTTCGCCTGCCTCGCCGCATCCTTCGCCACGGTCAAAATGGTCCCTTCAACAGGCTTCATCACCGCTTTATAAGCTGTCTCCACTCCGTTTTCCAACGCTTTTGCAAAATCGATTGCTGTAATCTGCTTCTTCCCTTCTATTTGTTTGGAGAAGCCACGGAAGAGCTGGGATAAAATCACGCCGGAATTTCCTCTTGCTCCCATCAGCAGTCCCTTTGCAAAAGCAGCAGCTACCTTGCTCGCGTCTTCCTGAACATGCTGCTTCACTTCCTTCACTCCTGATGTAATCGAGAGGTTCATATTAGTTCCTGTGTCCCCGTCAGGTACCGGAAACACGTTTAATGAGTCAACGACCTTTACATGCCTTGACAGATTGGATGCTCCCTCAATAAACATTTGAGCGAGCATCTTTCCTTCTAATTGTGTTATTGCCACGAATAGTTCCTCCTCACTGCCACTACGGATTCGTGACGCGGACTCCTTGAACGAAGATGTTCACGGAATCAACATCAAGCCCTAACATTTGTTCTAACTGGTACTTCACTTTTGTTTGAACGTTATAAGCCACTTCAGAAATTTTCGTCCCATAGCTTACGATAATGTACATATCGATATGAATCTCGTCGTCTTCTTCCCGAATCACGACACCACGACGAAAGTTTTCCTTCCCTAATAAATCTGTAATGCCATCTTTAATTTGTTTTTGTGAAGCCATTCCAATAATACCATAGCAGTCAATTGCCGCTCCGCCTGCAATCGTGGCAACGACGTCTCGTGAAACATCGACAAGACCAAGCTGGGTTCTCATTTCAATTGCCATTTCAATTCCTCCTTCAATAGCACAAACTGCATGCGTTATCGCCATTTTACTATAACATATCTTAATTTAAAAGCGGTTTCCCATCATTCCACTGTCAAGCCAGTTTACTTGATAAACTTTCCTTAAGGCTCTTGCAATCTCCGGGGTGCTATGCTACTATATCTAAGTATGATTTCGAGAGTGGATCGTATTGGACTGTCGGATAAGGAGGTGCATCGAATTGGCACGTAAATGTTACATTACAGGTAAACAAGCTCGCAGCGGCAACAAGCGTTCACACGCACTGAATAAAACAAAACGCCGTTGGGGTGCTAACGTTCAAAAAGTACGCATTTTAGTTGACGGAAAGCCAAAGCGTGTTTATGTATCTACACGCGCACTTAAATCAGGTAAAGTAGAACGCGTTTAATCCGGGCCTGTCTTAAAAGGCCGTTTTCTTTTTAAGACTGCCCAATCTGCTATTACTATGTGCCGCAGTGACTCCGTTCATTGCTTAGAGGGTGGCCTAAAAGCTTTTTCGCTTTTAGGCCACCCTCTTTTTCACCTGTGCTTCGGGGTGTGGCAAAAGGTGTCGCACTCTACCTCTGACACACCCCCTGTTGAGCCATGAATGCTCCATTACCCCTTTTTGAATGAATTCAATACCGCTCTGACAACTCCACCCAGAAATTTAGGCAGCTTGATCGTGTAGAATTTCATAGCTCCTCCTCCTCAACGTGAATAGCCCGGAGAATCGTTTACATGACTCACGACCAGAGGGCTTCATGTGGCTACATACTCACTCTCATCAACTTATTAATGAAGGATAATGATTAGTGCTCTTTTTAACTAATATATGCAAACCTGATAAACTATTCCTCTTTTTTCATTGTTTCGCTGCACTTCATCATATTTGCGTCCATCATCCTTGTCTTCTTATCCTTATGTTATGCCTTCCTCCTCAATATATGTCAGAAGAATACGGCGTGTGCACGGTGGGCGTATGTTTCATGAAAAGATTGAACGAGGCTTGTTTCCAAAGGGTGCTAGGGAGATCCGCCCCTCCTGAAATAGACTTCCTTTCCACGGGAAGCTGGTGAGCCTTTTCTTGGAGTCTTCGTCTACTTCTTCCTTCCCTTCTACGAAAAAAAAGCAGTACAAACCAAGGCGATGGTTTGTACTGCTAATGCTTGCTAGTCACGTTCGAGGATTTTTCAAATCTATTCTTTTAGAGCCGGTCGGGCCGAAAGAGAAAGACTTCCTTTTCATACTCTGTCCCTATCCGCGAATCTCGGCAATGGCCGCGGCGCGGTCCTGTTTGTTATAAATCGCCGATCCGGCGACCAATACATTAGCGCCGGCAGCGATACAGCGCTTGGCTGTTTCCTGGTTAACACCGCCGTCTACTTCAATTTCGACATCCAGTCCCTGCTCGTTGACGAGCGTGGCGACCTGCTCAATTTTCGGCAGGACTGATTCAATAAAGCTTTGTCCGCCAAAGCCCGGATTGACCGTCATTAACAGCACTAAATCGAGATCGGCCAAAATTGGTTCAATCATCGTCACAGGAGTAGCCGGATTTAAGACAACCCCCGCCTTTTTCCCCTGCTCTTTAATCAGGTGAACCGTCCGGTGCAGATGAGGACACGCTTCGGCATGCACAGAAATAATATCCGCTCCCGCCTTGGCAAACTGCGGAATATACAGATCAGGATTTTCAATCATTAAATGAACATCAAGCGGAAGCGAGGTAACGGGCCGGAGCGCGTCAACGATTAACGGGCCGATCGTAATATTCGGTACGAAATGTCCGTCCATCACATCAACATGGATGTAATCGGCACCTCCTTGTTCAACTTCCTTTACTTCTTGCCCCAATTTTGCAAAATTGGCTGAAAGAATCGAGGGGGCAATCTTTATCATGAATCATACCTCCGTTTTTGATTTTTAATTTCGTTTAAAAACAACTGATAATGCTTATATCTTGATTCCTCAATCTCTCCTGCCTCTACCGCTTCTTTCACCGCGCAGCCCGGCTCGGCGATGTGCGTGCACCCTCTAAATTTGCAGGCCGAGGCGCGCTCCTCCATTTCCGGAAAGCAGGCCGATAAATCCTGAACCTCCATCCCGATAAAATCAAGCGAGCTAAATCCGGGTGTGTCAGCGACGAGTCCTTCACCGATTGAAAGCAGCTCGACATGCCTGGTCGTATGCTTTCCGCGGCCGAGATGAGTCGAGATATGATTCGTTTCAATATTCAGCTCCGGCTGAAGCGTGTTCAGCAAGGAAGATTTGCCGACGCCGGATTGCCCGGCGACGACACTTACCTTATTGGCGATATGCGGCAAAAGGTCTTCCATTTCATTCATCTCCACCGTCGAAGACAGCAGGACAGGATAGCCGATTTTCTCATAGCGCTTCTTTTCCTGCTCCATCTTCTCCTGCAGGACCGCATCGGCTAAATCCATCTTGCTAATGACGATTAACGGCTCGATCCGGTTGACTTCAATATGAACGAGAAAGCGGTCCAGCAGTAGCGGACTGAAGTCGGGCTCAATCGCCGAGAAGACAAGAATGGCCTGATCAACATTCGCGATAGGCGGCCGTATGAGCTCATTTTTTCGCGGAAACACGTCAAGAATATAGCCGTCGGTCCGGTTTTCTGCTTCAAATTCGACCTCATCTCCAACAAGTGGTTTAATTTGCCGCTTCCGGAAATTGCCCCGTCCCCGGCATTGAAACAGCCCTTCCTCATTTCGAACATAATAAAATCCGCTTAATGCTTTCACAATCATTCCTTTTGCCACTGAACCTGAATTCCTCCTTCATTTGTTATCCGTATCATTTGCACCGCCGAAACATTGTTTTATTCATACGTGTATTGTCTGGACGTGTGAATTTGCTGGCCATTGACGTACACTTCAAATGATCCGCTTTGGGATGGGCTGACGCGAAGAGGCACGGCATAATGCTTTGTTTCCTGAATCGTCTCCTCGACAAACACTTGATCTTCCCCGTTCGTTGTCGCATCACGATAGACAATGCGAATATCAAATGTCTTTCCGGCTTCCTGGTCTTCCTCTGTCACGACAACGTCCTGGTTCACTTCAAACAAACGCGTCGGTTCTTCTTCCTGTTGCGGCGGCTCAGGTGGCCGCTCCGGCTCTCTACCTTGCGAAAGGACAATCGTTACTTCATCACCCGGCTTCAGCATCGTGTAAGGACCCGGCGTTTGACTGATGACTTCACCGGCAGCGACGGACGCGTGGTGTTGCGACTGGAAGCGGCCAACCAGGCCAGTTGATTCAAAATAAGATCGCACCGCCTCCTCCCGCTCACCAACCAGGTTGCGCAGGCGGATTTCCGATTCGACGCTATACGTCAAATAAATCGTCGTTTCCTCCGCAATCACTCGCTCGCCTTCTTCCGGCCGTTGGGCGAGGACAATACCCGGCGGCTGTTCATTCGTCTCCTGCTCAATCTTTTCGACCGTGAAATCAAGGTCGGTTAACAGCTGCTCTGCCCGCTCAATCGGCAGGCCGACATAATTATCAAGCTCCACTTCTTCCACGCCGAGACTGACAAACAGCGTGACGGTCGCATTTTCTTTGACTACGGAGCCTGATTGCGGGTTTTGTCTGACCACATGATCGCGCGGAATCGTGCTATCCTCGATATCCTCCCGTACGACGGTCAAGTTCAATTGAGTTAACTCCTGCTCAGCCTCTTCAAACGGAAACTCCGTCACATCGGGCACTTGCACTTCCGCGACGCGAAACAGGCTCGGCAATACGGTAAAGGCAGCAGCGACCGCCCCGGCAAGCAGGACGAAGGCAACGATCAGCACGATCAGCCATTTACGTTTTCTTTTCTTCTTTGGTTTCTTACTTGCCGGAGGGATCGTCGCTTCATCGCCATTTTGTCCGGTCTTTACCGGCGGCGCTTCAACCGTCTTTTCCAGGTCCTTCTCATCCGGAATATCACGAATGATCGGGATCGCTTTTGTTTCTTCCTCATCTTCCTCTGCTTCCTGAAGCGGCGCTTCATTGATTCTCTCAGGGGACAAGGCAGTCGCGATGTCCTCTTCCATATCATGAACCGTTTCATAGCGTTTCAGTGGATCCTTCATCGTTGCTTTGCGAATAATATTCTCAATGCTTTGTGGCAAAGAGGGAATCACCTTTTTCGCTGAAGGGACATCATTTTGCAAATGCTTAATCGCGATCGAGACCGCCGTATCGCCGGAGAAAGGAAGAAGCCCAGTCACCATTTCATAGAGGACAATTCCTAATGAATAAATGTCCGATTTATACGTGACATGTCCGCCGCGCGCCTGCTCCGGTGACAGATAGTGAACCGAGCCCATCACCGAATTTGTATGCGTAATCGTCGCCGCGGAAATCGCTCTGGCAATTCCGAAATCCGTCACTTTTAACGTGCCGTCATGGCTGATTAAAATATTGTGCGGTTTAATATCCCGATGAATAAAATGATTGGCATGAGCGTGAGCAATCGCCGCGAGCATCTGCTCCATATAGTCAACGGCCTCTTCAACCGGAAGCGGACCATTTGACTGAATCAGCTCTTTTAATGTTTGCCCTTCAACATACTCCATCACGATGTAATAAGTATTTCCTTCCTCACCTACGTCAAAAATATTAACTACATTAGGGTGAGCAAGACTTGTTGCCGCCTGAGCCTCACGGCGAAACCGTTTGATGAACTGCTCATCATCGGAAAACTGAGGCTGAAGAACTTTCACGGCGACAAAGCGATCAAGAATGACATCAAGCGCCTTGTACACATTGGCCATCCCGCCGCCGCCAATGGCTTCCAATATTTGATAACGACCACTAATACGTTGCCCGATCATGCCTCGTTCTCCTCAACAGGAAGCGATCGATAATCGACAAGCGCGACCGTAATATTGTCTTCTCCTCCACGTTCGTTCGCAATCGCAATCAGTCGCTTGGCGATCTCCTCAATCGGCTCATCACTTTGCACATGGGCACGAAGCTCTTCCTGAGTTACTTTATTGGAAAGCCCATCCGAACATAAAAGAATCCTCTGCTGCTCCTCCACCTGAAGAGTCACGACATCAATCTCGATTTCCTCTTCGGTCCCAAGGGCGCGCAAAAGCACGTTCTTCCGTGGGTGATCCTCTGCTTCCTCCTCGGTCAACTGGCCTTTGCGTACCAATTCCTGCACAAGCGAATGATCGGCTGTTTTTTGCTGAAAGCCTAGCTGATTGCTAATATAAGCGCGCGAATCGCCGATATGGGCAATCGTGACAAATTCCTCGGTACAAACAGCGATGACAAGCGTTGTCCCCATTCCTTGACAGTCTTCATAGGTCTGGGCATGCTGATACAAGCGCTCATTAAGCTGCATACATTGCTCATGTACCCAGTTCTCCACTTCAGCCGCAGAAGAAAATGTCGTATTTTTTTCCCAGATTGAGCGGAAGTAGTCAGTGGCCATCGAGCTGGCGACATCTCCTGCCCGGTGCCCCCCCATTCCATCTGCGACGATTGCTAAAATTCCGGTTTCGTTTTTAAAAACGCCGCCGCTATCCTCATTATGAGGTCTGCTTTTGCCAACATCCGTTCGAAACGTAAAATCCATAAAGCGCTCACCCCGTTTCTTCTTTTTACCTTTGTTCTATCATACAGCCTGCTTTCCGGCAAAATGACGAAATCGTGCTTCCGTTTGCGACGGGCATTATTGCTTGCGTAAGCGTGCAATAAAGAAGCCGTCGGTTTGAAAATCTGAAGGAAGAATCGTCACATAACCGTCACGGTATCGCCCACCGTCTACTACGCGCTGCGGCAATCGTTCAGATAAGGAAGAATCAAGCTGAAAGTCAGGATGAGCCGCTAAAAAGTGCTGGATCTGCTCTTCATTTTCCTCTTTTTCAATCGTGCACGTGCTATAGACTAGCGTCCCTCCGCTTTTGACCAACGGGGCAACAGCAGCTAAAATGTCGGCCTGTACGGCTTTGATCTTCCCAATATCTTCTTCTTTTTTCGTCCATTTAATATCCGGCTTGCGCCGAATAACACCCAGTCCCGTACATGGAGCGTCAACGAGCACACAATCAAACTGCTCCGGCCCGGTTCGCTGCGGCAGTACTCGTGCATCACAGGACTCCGCTTGAATCGAGGTCAATCCAAGGCGCATGGCCTGCTCGCGGATCAGCTTCACTTTATGCTCGTGCAAATCGTAGGCAAAGACGGTTCCTTCATTGTTCATTTGTTCGGCAAGATGCGTCGACTTTCCTCCCGGAGCCGCACAGGCATCGAGAACGTTCATCCCCGGCATGGCGCCGACAGCTCCGGCGACAAGCATCGAGCTTTCATCCTGAATTGTAATCTTCCCCTCTTCATATAGAGAGCTGGTGAATACATTTCCCTTTTCGATCACTAACGCGTCAGGAGCGAGATCGCCTGCTCGGACCTCAAGTCCTTCCGCCTCAAGCCGGCTGATCGCTTCAGCAACCGTCGTTCGTACCCGGTTGACCCTGACTGTGACAGCAGGTGGTCGCAGGCTTGTTTCACACATCTTTCTCGTTTCCTCATAGCCATACTGGCTTTCCCAGCGCTGAACGAGCCATAACGGAAAGCTCGTTTCCAGTGCAAGCCGTTCAAGCGGCTCTTTAACAGCAGACAGCTCCGGCACACCCTGACGCAAAAAGGAGCGCAGCACGCCATTGACCATTCCGCTGATTCCACTATGCCCTCTTTTTTTGGCGATCGTAACCGCTTCATGAACGACGGCGCGCTCCGGAATCCGATCGAGATAGACGATCTGATAAATCGAAAGCCTGAGCAGCACCTTGACCCAGTCATCAAGCGAGCTGACCCCTTTTTTGACAAATGGCTGCAAATAATAATCGAGCGTATCCCTTCGTTGAATCGTGCCGTACACAATTTCAGTCAACAGCCCGACATCTCGCCGCTCAAGCTTTGTCCGCTTGACCGTCTGGTTTAGCAGCAAATTGCTGTAAGCCTGATTTTTTTCAATTTGAAGCAGCACCTCTAAGGCCACCTCGCGAATCGTTTTGTTCATCTCATTCTCCTAGCTTCATTCCGATTGTTAAATGAGCCCCCGCACCTCTAATAAAAGATTCGGCCGGCATTTTTTTCTTTCCTGCGGGCTGCAGCTCGGTTATTTTCAGCGCTACTTCATTTCCGGTCGAAACGACGATTCCATCCTGTTCAAGCGCGATAATCGTTCCCGGCTCCGCTGCTTGTCCGCTCACCTTGTCGGCCTTCCATATTTTCAGCGGCTTTCCTTCAAGCAGCGTAAAGGCGACCGGCCAAGGATGGAGCCCACGGACGTGGTTGTAAAGCGCTTCGCCCGTTTTGTTCCAATCAAGCTGTTCCATTTCCCGCGTAATGTTGCGGGCAAATGTGACTTTGCTTTCATCCTGCTCCTGCGGAGTAAGCTCGCCCTTGACAAGACGCGGCAACGTTTCAAGCAGCAGCTTCGCACCGGCTTCGCTCAGCTTGTCGTGCATGCTGCCGACATCATCCCTCTCTTCAATCGGTACTTTCACCTGACTGAGAATCGCACCGGCATCGAGCTTTTCAACCATGTACATAATCGTCACGCCCGTTTCCTGCTCGCCATCGATAATCGACTGGTGAATCGGGGCCCCGCCGCGGTATTTCGGTAAAAGCGAGGCGTGGACATTAATGCAGCCGAACCGCGGAGCGTCCAGCAGCGCTTTCGGCAGCAGCTGGCCAAAGGCCGCCGTCACAATCAAATCCGGCTCGTAAGCCAGCACTTCCGCCAGCTGACCGGGCTCTGATACCTTTGTTGGCTGCAAGACCGGGATGCCGTGCTTTTCAGCCTCGCGCTTAACCGGCGGCGACGTCAACACACGTTTGCGGCCAACGGGTCGATCCGGCTGGGTTACAGCGGCAATCACCTCGTAGCCGTGCTCAAGCAGTTGCCGTAAAATCGGTACAGAAAAATCCGGCGTTCCCATAAACATGATCTTCATAGTTGTTTCCTGCCTTTCTCTTCAAACACTGTTCCTTTCCTTACGCGAACAAATAAGGATGCATGTCAATCGACACTTGCAAGTGCCCCTGATTGATGTCGCGCATGAAATGCTGCTGGATTTCCCGCAGCGTTTGCCGTAACTCTGGTTCATTCCTGTATTTTATCATGCATTGATAGCGATATCTATCTTTTATCCGCGCCAGCGGAGAAGCGACAGGGCCGAGCACGATCGTTTCGTCTGCCAGCTCCCGCTTCAAAAAGGCGACGATTTTTTCCGTGACATCGATCACCTTCGTGATTTCCGGATGAGAAACATTTATCAGCACGATAAAGACATAAGGCGGATAGAGCCCCTGCCGGCGGTGACCCATTTCCACCTGAAAGAAATGCTCATAATCATGAGCTTTCACATGCTCAATGCTGTAGTGCTCCGGAGTATAGGATTGAATGACGACTTCCCCTTCAAGTTCATGACGTCCCGCGCGGCCGCTAACCTGCTCAAGCAATTGAAACGTTCGTTCCGCCGAACGAAAGTCGGGAATATGGAGCATCGCATCAGCCGCTAATACGCCCACGAGCGTAATCCGCGGAAAATCCAATCCTTTCGCGACCATTTGCGTGCCGAGCAAAATATCGGCCTCCCCCCGGCCAAAAGCGGACAGCAGCCGCTCATGCGACCCTTTTCTTCTCGTCGTATCAATGTCCATCCGAATGACGCGGGCTTCCGGCAAAACTTTCGCCAGCTCTTCCTCAACCTTTTGCGTGCCGGAACCGAAAAAGCGAATATGCTCACTGCCGCAGGAGGCGCATGTTTGCGGCATTCGCTCCTCATGCCCGCAGTAATGGCATTTTAATGCGTGCTGGCTGCGATGATACGTTAGCGAAATGTCACAATGCTCACATGTCGCGACATAGCCGCAGTCACGGCACATCACAAATGTCGAATAGCCGCGGCGGTTCAAGAGAAGCACGCACTGCTCATTTTTCGCCAGTCGGTCCTTTAACGCTTCCAGCAGCCGGACGGAAAACATCGAGCGGTTGCCACGGCGCAGCTCTTCGCGCATATCGACGATTTCGACCACAGGCATCGCCCGACTGTGAACCCGTTCGGTCAGAGGCAGGAGATGATACACTTGCTTTTGCGCCCGCGCGTATGATTCAAGCGACGGTGTCGCGCTCCCTAAAATGACCGGGCAGTTGTAATAGTGACCGCGAAAAATCGCGACATCGCGGGCATGGTAGCGCGGATTTTCTTCCTGCTTGTAGCTCGTTTCATGCTCTTCATCAATAATGATGATGCCGACATTCGTAAATGGAGCAAACATCGCCGAACGAGCACCGACGACGACCTGAACCTCCCGGCGCTGGATTTTGCGCCATTCATCGTATTTTTCACCGACGGAAAGAGCGGAATGCAGCAGGGCGACTTTCGAACCGAAGCGCCCTTTGAACCGTTGCACCATTTGCGGCGTGAGCGAAATTTCCGGGACGAGCACGATCGCTTCCTTCCCTTGCTTCAGCGCATGGTCGATCGCCTGCAAATATATTTCTGTTTTGCCGCTTCCGGTTACCCCGTGTAGCAGAAACGTTTCATGCCGCTCTTCATCAAGCGACGAAAGGATCGGCCGGATGACAGCAGCCTGCTTTTCCGTCAGCGGCAATGGTTCCGTCCGCTCGTACTCGACATGAGCGAGTGGATCGCGATACACCTCCTGCTCGCTTTCCTGCAAATAGCCTTTATCGAGCAACGCTTTCACCGTCTGTCTCGTCGTTTGTCCTTCTGCCATCACTCTTGCCATGGAAAGCGGCCCGGTTTGCCGCTCCATAAATGCAAGCAGCTCGGCTTGCTTGAGCGCCCGCTTTGGCAATGGCTCAAGCTTCTCGTAATTGGCGGCAAGCTGAAGATAGCGTTCGGTTTTTTTCCGTCCTTTTTCCTCAACTTGATAATGAACCTCGATGTGGCCCGCTTTAATCGCCCGCTTCAGCTCCTTCGCCAGCGCTTTATTTTGCCCGATCACCTCCGTCCAGGCCATGACATCCCGTTCCTGAAACAGCGGCTGCAGCGCCGGTGCCAGCTGATGCAGTTCGTCAGCGAGCTTCAGCTCCTTTTTGACCTTCGTCCGCAGCGCCGCCGGAATCATCAGCTGGTAGGCCGACACCTTAAAGCAAAGCGTTTGCTCTGACAGCCAGCTGCCGAGCGCGAGCAGCTCCGTTGTTAAAACCGGGGTCGCATCAAGCAGATCAAAAATCGGCTTCGGTTTTTCGACGTTTGTCGTGTCTGAAAGCCCGATCACAAAGCCTTGAATTTTGCGGGGACCGAACGGAACGACGACTCTCATTCCCGGCTCGATCACGCCTTCCCATTCTGCCGGAATCAAATAATCAAATACGCGGTCCGTTTGTGAGCTGGGGACGTCAACAATAATTTGGGCGATCATGACTGCTGCTGCCTTTTCATGTAGTCAAGCAGTTCATCGAAAATCCGCCGGGCTGCTTCCTGCTTCGACAGCAGCGGATATTGCTTCGTTTTGCCATCACGGGTAAGAATTGTAATGATATTCGTATCTCCTTTAAAGCCCGCTCCGCTGGCAGAAATATCGTTGGCGACAATCAGATCAAGGTTTTTCGCCTCAAGCTTCTTTGCCGCATACTCTTCGACCTTTTCCGATTCAGCCGCAAAGCCGACGAGCAGCTGAGACTGCTTTTGCTCTCCCAATGTTTTCAGGATGTCGATCGTCCGTTCCATTTCAATTGCCCATTCGCCGGGCTGCTTTTTGCGCTTCTCCGTAAACACTTCCTTCGGCCGGTAATCAGCTACAGCCGCGGCTTTAATAACGATATCGGCATCGGCAAACTGACCGGTGACGGCCTCGTACATCTCCTGCGCCGTTTCAACCGCCACCCGTTTGACCCCCTTTGGACAAGGAAGCGCCGTCGGACCGGATATTAAGATGACGTCAGCGCCTTCCCGCTGCGCTTGTTCAGCAATCGCATAGCCCATTTTTCCTGAGGAGTGGTTCGTAAAATAGCGGACCGGATCGATTTTTTCCTGTGTCGGGCCGGCCGTGACAACCACTTTCTTCCCTTTCAGTCGCGGCTGTTCGAGCATCGCAAAATGCTTGTCGAGTACAGCGAGAAAAACGTCCGGTTCCGCCATTCTGCCGCGGCCCGTCCAGCCACAGGCCAAATAACCGGCTTCTCCTTCGATAAGACGATACCCGTCCTTTTGCAGCGTCTCCAAATTGCGGCTGACAGCCGGATGCTCGTACATATTGACATTCATCGCCGGCGCGAGATAAACGGGTGCTTTCGTCGCCAGCAAGGTTGTCGTCACAAGATCATCGGCGAGCCCCTGTGCCAGCTTGGCGATCATATTGGCCGTTGCCGGCGCGATCACGACAACATCGGCCCAGTCGGCGATCTCAATATGAGCGATTTTTGTCGGATCAGGCTCCTGAAACGTATCGAGATAGACCGGCTGACGCGACAAAGCCTGAAACGTTAACGGCGTGACGAATTCCTGAGCGGATTTTGTCATCATGACCTTCACCTCGGCCCCCGCCTGAACGAGCTTGCTCGTCAGCGCAGCTGCCTTAAAGGCGGCAATTCCACCACTTACCGCAAGTAATACCTTCTTTCCTTTAAGCATAGCATTTCCCCTACTTTCCTTAGCTTCCTCCAGGTAAGAAAAAGAAGAGGCTGTCTCAACAGGTCACATGATACCCTTTGAGACAACCTCAAATCAGCGCATAAAGCCTGCGAATCAAGCATCATCAAGGCTTTTCGGCGATGCCGCTCAGATGGATATCCAAGCGGCAAACAGGATAGCATTCGGCTTCCCTGCCCCTTAAAAAATCGGGTGCCAGACTGCTATTCGTTCTCGTTTGCTGAAATTCTTTCATACTTTAAGTGATCGCCGACAATTTCCTCGAGCGCTACGCCGACCGGCTTATGAGAGACCGGACGTTCAACCATCGGGCCGCGCGCGGCGTTTTCGCGAATTTCACGCGCTCGTCTTGACGACACCGTCACTAACGTATATTTTGAGTCTAGCTTTGATAGCAATGAATCAATTGAAGGGTATAGCATTTAGTCAACCTCCACTAGTTGTTTATATTTTTCAATTAAGCGTTCCCGCTTGCAATGTTCGGCCGTGACAATCGCTTTTATGCGGTCAACCGCCAGATTGACTTCGTCGTTCTCGACGACGTAATCATATTTCTCCATCATCTCGATTTCTTCGCGCGCCACGGTCATTCTTTTATTAATAATATCCTCCGTCTCCGTTCCGCGTCCAACAATTCGATTGCGGAGCTCCGCCAGGCTCGGCGGCATTAAGAAAATAAAGACGCCTTCCGGGAAACGCTCCTTTACCTTCAAGGCACCTTGCACTTCGATCTCGAGGATAATATCATGCCCTTTGTTAATCGTCTCCCTGACATAGTCGATCGGCGTTCCATAATAATTGCCGACATATTCCGCCCATTCAAGCAATTCATCCTGCTCAATCATTTTTTCAAACTGCTCCCTTGTCTTGAAAAAATAATTGATTCCGTCGACCTCGCCGGCCCGGGGAGCTCTCGTCGTCGCCGATACCGAGTACTGAATCGCTGTTTTCTCTTTACGCAATGCCCCACAGACAGTTCCTTTGCCAACTCCTGCCGGTCCCGATAATACTAGTAATAGACCTTTCTCCTTCTTCATAGGAACCTCCTACACCATCCTTCACGCTCTATCTAATATGTATTCTAGCAAAAGAAACGCTGATTAGCGAATCAATGCGCCTTAGGCCTCTTCCGCTCCGTCTTCCTTCGTCGTCAGGCGCTGAGCAACTGTTTCCGGCTGAACCGCGCTTAAAATAACATGGTCGCTGTCGGCGATGATCACTGCTCTTGTCCGTCTGCCGTAAGTCGCATCAATCAGCATATTGCGGTCTCTAGCATCTTGAATAATTCGTTTAATCGGTGCTGACTCTGGGCTGACTATCGAAATAATCCGGTTTGCTGAGACGATATTTCCAAAACCGATGTTAATTAATTTAATATTCATGGGTATACCCTCCACTTCAGAGAGCAGCAACACTCTCAACAGTATTATCCAAACTAATCTTACTATATACGAAAATTCGTTCGAATTCTAGCGTCTATTCAATATTTTGCACCTGCTCTTTGATTTTCTCAATAAAGCCTTTCATTTCCACGACATGCTGCCTGATTTGCGTGTCAAGAGCCTTCGAGCCAATCGTATTCACTTCGCGGTTCATTTCCTGTACGAGAAAGTCGAGACGTCTGCCGATCGCCTCATCAAGCTGACAATAATGGTCGAACTGGGTTAGATGCGAGCGCAGCCTGACAATTTCCTCGCGGATATCGGCTTTATCAGCCAGCAGGGCGACCTCCGTCAGCAGGCGATCGTGATCAAGCTCGACCTCCTTCAAATACTCCTGCAAACGCGCTTTGATTTTTTCCTGATAGTCTCCGAGCATGCTTGCCGCCTGGCGTTCAACCTGGTCACAAAGCAAGGCAAGCTGCCGCAACGATTCGGCAATATCATGGAAGAGATGCTCTCCTTCCTGCAGCCGCATTTCATTTAAAGACGCCAGGGCGAGCGCGACAGCTTCTAAAATCGCATTCTCCATTTCCTCGGCCCGTTCCCCCGTATCAAGAGTGACGGTAGCGATTTCCGTATGTAAGAGCAGGGATTGCGCATCGAGCCGCTGCGATTCGCCATGAGAAAGCCGGCCGGCAATCAAATTCGCCGCTTCGATATACTGGTCGAGCAACGCGGTGTCAACCGTCAGCTTCTTCAGGCTCGTTGCATCCTGCTCAATCGTCACAAAAAGATCGACTTTTCCTCGTAAGATCTGCTTTTTCACTTGCTTCCGAATCGCTTCTTCACATTTCAGCAAGTGGTGGGGAAGACGAATATGACATTCCTGAAAACGTTGATTCACCGCTTTCAGCTCCACCGTCACCGTACCGAAGCTCGTTTTGACCGAGGCAGTGCCATAGCCTGTCATACTTTTCACATTATCACATCCACAGCTGTATTTTTTTTGAACAAGTGGTAAAGAGCGGGCTCATCCTACAAGGAGTTTATCATATTGCGCCAGCCGGATAAATCCTTCTGCTCGAAAAGCAAAAAGAGGATGAAAAAAAGGTTGGTTTTCCCTTTTTTCTCATCCTCGAAGCAGGGTGCGGAACCGCCACGATCGTTCAAGCGGGTTTCTCACAACAGCCTGCCCGCAAATGTTGTCCTTCTTGCTACTTCCGCGCTAACTAGTTTTGCCTCAAACTCGAGGCAGGAACGAAACGGAGAGACTGCCGTGTTTTTTCCCTTCCTCCCCGACTTCTGTCCCGGTTCTCAACACCACTCATTTGCTGGCCGCTTTGCTTCTTTTCATGAATTGAAGGCCGCCAAGGACGACGGTTGGAATCGAGGCCATCGCCAAAACGAGCAGCCATTCGCGTTCTGTCAAAGCGACCGTATGGAAGATCACCTGCAATGGCGGATAATAAATGACAGCGAGCATCAGCAATGTCGAGATCAGGACCGCCCCGACCAAGTAGCGATTTTCAAAAAGATTGCGATGATAGATTGAATATTCGCTGCGGCAATCAAATACATGAATCAATTGCGCCATCACGAGCGTGACGAAAGCGACGGTTTGCGCGCGAATCAGCTCATCCGGATGAGCCTCAAGCGTCAGCGAGAAGGCGACGAGTGTCACGACGCCAATCATAAAGCCCCGGCTTAAAATTTTCCACGTCAGGCCGCGGGCAAACACCCCCTCCGTCGGACTTCTAGGCGGACGCTTCATCACATCCCCTTCGGCCTGATCCATGCCGAGCGCCATCGCCGGCAGCCCGTCAGTGACGAGATTGATCCAGAGAATCTGAATCGCCACTAAAGGAAGCGGCATCCCGAGCATCATCGCAAAAAGCATCACCAGAATTTCACCGACATTGGACGCCATCATATAACGGATAAATTTGCGGATGTTTTCGTAAATGTTCCGTCCTTCCTTAATCGCCGCTTTAATCGTCGCGAAATTATCATCACTCAAAATGAGCGAGGACGCTTCCTTCGCGACGTCCGTGCCGGTGATTCCCATCGCAATCCCGATGTTTGCCGCCTTGATCGCCGGGGCATCATTGACGCCATCACCCGTCATGGCGACAATATGACCTCTCGCTTGGAGCGCCTTGACGATTTTTAATTTATGCTCGGGCGACACGCGCGCATAAACGGCAACATCGTCAACAACCTGCTCCAGCTCAGCAACGCTCCACTTGGATAACGTCGCGCCATCAAGCACCTTGCCGCCCGCAGTTAAAATCCCGAGCTGGCCGGCGATCGCCGCCGCTGTCCCTTTATGGTCGCCGGTGATCATCACCGTTTTGATCCCGGCTTGGCGGCATTCCATAATCGCTTCCTTCACCTCCGGCCGCGGCGGATCAATCATTCCCTGCAAGCCGATGAAGATTAAGCCGCGCTCCGCCTCAAATGCTTGACGGCAATCCTCTTCCCGGTCGAGCGGACGATAGGCGATCGCGATCGTCCGCAGCGCCTGAGCCGCCATCTGATTCACAACCTGGCCGACTTCATTTTTTCTGGCTGGCGTTAGCGGCTCCTCAGCTGTCCCGTAGACGAGGCTCCTACATTGGGTCAGGATGACGTCGGGAGCTCCCTTTGTTATGACATAACGCCGGCCGTTCCGTCCTTTCACAATAACCGACATCATTTTTCTCGTCGAATCAAACGGAAATTCCTTTTCCCGTGAAAAATGCTGTGAAAGCTCTTCTTGATCGTAGCCGGCCTTCATCGCCGCGACGACGAGCGCCCCTTCCGTCGGATCACCGTCAAGCACGTATTCCTGCTTCTGTCTGCGCAGCAATCCTTGTTTTTCTGTCCTGAGCTCAAGAGTGGCGTTGTTGCACAGCCAGCCGTAGCTCAGCAGCTGCTGGAGCCTGCGGCTTTGCTGAGGATCAGCCTGCTTGCCATGCTTGAAAAACGTCCCTTCCGGCTCATAGCCGCCGCCCGTCACCTCCCATGCGGCACCACCGACCCACAGATGGGTGACGGTCATTTTATTTTGCGTTAACGTGCCTGTCTTATCTGAACAGATCACCGACGCGCAGCCGAGCGTTTCAACAGCCGGGAGCTTTCGGACAATCGCCTTGCGTTTGATCATCCGCTGTACACCAAGCGCCAAAGCGACGGTGACGATCGCCGGCAAGCCTTCCGGAATGGCCGCAACAGCAAGCGATACCCCCGCTAAAATCATCGTATAAAGCGCATGCCCCTGGACTACCCCGATCAGGACGACTAAGGCGGTCAGCACGAGCGCGACGGCGATTAAAATTTTGCCCAATTGTTCAAGCCGCCGCTGCAAAGGCGTGACAAGCGTTGTCGTTTCCTGCAGCAAATGGGCGATTTTTCCCATTTCCGTTTTCATTCCAGTCGCAACAATGACGCCGACGCCACTCCCCTGAGTCACAAGCGTCCCCATAAAAGCCATATTACTTTGATCGGCAATTTCGACATTGCTCGGCACAAGCACTTGCTCCATTTTATACACAGGAACAGATTCGCCTGTCAAAGAGGATTCTTCAATCCGCAAACCGCTTGTCTCAAGCAGCCGAAGATCGGCCCCAATCCGGTCCCCGCTCGTCAGCTTGACGAGATCTCCCGGCACAACCTGAGTCGAAAGCACCTTGACCCAGCGCCCTTCCCTGAGCACGGTCATTTGCGGCGCCGACAGCTCCTTCAACGCATCGAGCGACTTTTCCGCCTTGCGCTCCTGAACGAAGCCCAAAATCCCATTTAAAAGAACGATTACCATAATCGTCAGGGCGTCGATATACTCGCCCAGCAAGCCTGAAATCAAGGTCGCCGCCAGCAGAACAAGAACCATAAAGTCTTTAAACTGGCCGAAAAAAACGAATAACGCCGAAGGACGCTCCTTTTCCTCCAGCTTGTTTCCGCCATATGTGCGAAGCCGCTTCTTCACCTCCTGCTCTGACAGCCCGTCATGCTTATCCACTTGTAATGCGTGCAGTACGTCATTTTCCGGCATTTGATACCACTTCATTGCGACACCTCTGTTTCCCCATGATAGAACGGCTCATGTTTTTCTGTTTCTTATACAAGCCATCTTATTCAGTCAAATTGAAAAACATGCTATACTCGGATAAGCAATTCATTATCGCAATTTATACGCCGCTTACATAAGGAAGGATGAAAAAGCCATGTCATTTGATGGATTTATGACAAGGGCGATCACAAACGAGCTCTCCCATTTGTTGACGTCAGGAAGAATTTCTAAAATATATCAGCCGTTTAAAACGGAACTGCTTTTTACAATTCGCGCCCGCGGAAAAAACCACCAGCTCCTGCTTTCGGCCAACGCCAATTTCGCGCGCATTCATGTAACGACCGAGAAGTATGACAATCCGGCTGTTCCGCCGATGTTTTGCATGCTGCTGCGCAAGCATCTGGAAGGAAGTCTGATTGAAAGCATCGAGCAGCTTGAGATGGAACGGATCATCATTTTCACGTTGCGCAGCAAGGACGAGCTTGGCGACGAATCGTTCAAAAAGCTCTATGTGGAAATTATGGGACGCCACAGCAACATCACGCTCGTCGATGCCGAGTCAGGCCTTATTTTGGACAGCATCAAGCATATCAGCCTGTCCCAAAGCAGCTACCGGACCGTGCTTCCGGGCCATGCGTATAAGCTGCCGCCAAACCAGGAGAAAGCTGATCCATTTGCGCTCGATGAGGAGCAGCTGTTGCGGCGGATTGATTTCAACGCCGGGAAAATCGACCGCCAGCTCGTCGAACAAATTGCCGGTCTTTCCCCGCAGCTCGCTGCTGAAATGCTGTACCGCGCCGGCTCTGTCGTTAATAAAGCGACGTTGCCGCCAGCCGTGCTTGACGTCATTTCCATGGCACGCGAGCACCGCTATCAGCCGGAAATGCTCGTCACAAAGCAAGGCAAGGAGCTATTTTCCCCTTTTTCTTTGCAGCATGTCGACGGAGAGAGAAGACATTTTGCCACGGTCAGTGAGCTGCTCGACCGCTTTTATTTCGGCAAGGCTGAGCGCGATCGCGTCAAGCAGCAGGCTCATGATCTCGAACGCTTTCTCCGCAACGAAAAGCAAAAAAACGAGAAGAAAATCAAGAAACTCGAAAAAACGCTGAAACAGGCCGAGCAGGCCGCGCTCTATCAAAAGCTCGGCGAACTGTTGACCGCCAATCTCCACCTCGTTCCACGCCATGCGAAGGAGATCGAGGTGATTGACTATTACGACGAAAATGCGGGCAAGATCATCATTCCGCTCGACCCGCAAAAAACCGCCTCGCAAAACGCGCAAAGCTATTTCAAGCGTTATAACAAGGCGAAAAATTCGCTGAAGGTCGTCGAAGAGCAAATCAAAAAAGCCGAAGAGGAAATCGTTTATTTTGATCAGCTCATTCAGCAAACCGAATCAGCCGCCCCTCGGGATATAGAGGAAATCCGTGAAGAGCTAATGGAGGAGGGCTATCTTCGCCGCCGTCACGCGCCGAAGAAGAAAAAGAAAGAGACGAAGCCGCAGGTAGAGCAGTACTGTTCTTCAACCGGAATTGACTTTTTTGTCGGCAAAAACAACAAGCAAAATGATTATGTAACAAACACGCTCGGCCGCCAGGATGAAATTTGGCTTCATACGAAGGACATCCCCGGCTCTCATGTGCTGATCCGCAGCACCGACCCTGACGAGACGACATTGCAGGAAGCGGCCACCGTGGCCGCCTACTTCAGCAAAGCGCGCCAGTCAAGCTCTGTGCCGGTCGACTACACGCGCATCCGCCATGTCAAAAAGCCGAACGGAGCCAAGCCCGGCTTTGTCATTTATGAACAGCAAACAACGCTGTTCGTCACCCCCGACGAAGACCTCGTCCGGTCATTGCGGAAATAAAAAAGACGCCCTATTATTTTTCAGATCGCATAAACAAATCAAAAGAGCCTTGCTACATCTAAAAATGTAGTAAGACTCTTATCTTTTTTTGATCCAACTTAGTAGTCTATCCCAAGGAGACTGCGGCTTCGGCTTGCACGTGCGAGCAGGAAAGAAACCCATTTTCCTGCTCGCTTTAAAACATGGTGCAGCCTATGCTCGCGGCTTCAGAAATAAAAAAGAGGAACGTCACCTCTTTTTTTGATCCAACTTAGTAGTCTGTCCCAAGGAGACCGCGGCTTCGGCTTGCACGTGCGAGCAGGAAAGAAACCCGTTTTCCTGCTCGCTTTAAAACATGGTGCTGCCTATGCTCGCGGCTTCAGAAATAAAAAAGAGGAACGTCACCTCTTTTTTATTTCTTTACTTTAATCCAGTCTGTGGAGGCTGGGTCTTTGCGCCATTCGGCGAGGCGTTCCATTTCTTCTTCGGTCAGCGTGCCGTTTTCCATCGCGACTTTCAGCAGCTCGGAATAAGAGGTGAGAATGTACGTCGGCAGCTTGGCTTCCTTGAGCGCCTCTTCCGCTTTTTTGAATTCATATGTAAAAATAGCGACAACCCCTACGACTTCGACGTCATTCTCCCGGAGTGCCTCAGCGGCCTGAATGACGCTTCCTCCGGTTGAAATCAAATCTTCCACAAGGATCACTTTCTGTCCCGGCTCGACTTTTCCTTCAATTTGATTCTGCTTGCCGTGTCCCTTCGCGCTTCCACGGACATAGATCATCGGCAGTTCCAGTGCCTCACTTAACAAGGCAGCGTGCGGAATCCCGGCTGTTGCCGTGCCGGCAATGACATCGACGTCAATCTTTTCTGTTTTCACATAGTCGACGAATCCTTGAATGATCGTCCGGCGAACTTCCGGGTACGAGAGTGTCAGGCGGTTGTCACAGTAAATCGGCGACCGGATACCCGATGTCCATGTAAATGGTTGATTTGGGCGGAGATGAACCGCTTCAATGTCTAATAAATAACGGGCAATACGTTCTCTCATGCTTTTCCCTCCCATTCGTTTTTCATCTCTTGGTAGACCTCATACGGGCGCTCAGCCGTTGTGATGCTTCTTCCGACGACGATTGCCGAGCTTCCAAGCCGGTACGCTTCACCCGGGGTGACGATCCTGATTTGATCACCGGCCGCATCCTCTTGTCTGCGAATGCCGGGGCAAACCGTGTAAAAATCCGGGCCACAGGCTTCATGAATCAGCGGCACCTCCTGCGCCGAGCAGACGACACCTTCGATTCCGCTTTCTGCGGCTGATTTCGCATAAGCGCGGACAACATCCTGCAAAGGCTCGCCAATCAGCAGCTCTTTCGCAAGCATCTCCGCATTTGTGCTTGTCAATTGAGTGACCGCGATCAAAAGCGGACGTTGCTTGCCGGCTGGCGTCCCTTGCTCCAGTCCTTCACGCGCCGCTGTCATCATTTTCTTTCCGCCGGCCGCATGGACATTGACGACATCGACGTCAAGCTCGGCAAGGCTTCTCATCGCCCGTGAGACCGTATTTGGAATATCGTGCAGCTTCAGGTCGAGAAAGATCTGATGCCCTGCCTGCTTCAGCTCTTCCACAACCGCGCGTCCTTCACGGTAAAATAACTCCATTCCGACTTTCAAAAAAAGCCGTTCATCATCAAACTCGGCTAAAAGCTGCCGACGTTTTTCCTTACTATCAATATCCAACGCGATCATAAGGGGACGTTGCATGTTTCCTTCCAGCTCCCTCCAATAAGATCTGTGACGTGTTCGACTCCAAGCTCATCTAAGCGAAGGGGGAGTTGTTCAATAATCGTCGGACAAACTAACGGGTCGGTGAAATTCGCCGTTCCAACAGCGACTGCGCTCGCTCCGGCCAGCATGAATTCAATGACGTCATCAGCCGTTTGAATCCCGCCCATTCCGATAATCGGAAGATCGACGGCCTGACTCACCTGGTGAATCATCCGGATCGCAACAGGCTTGACGGCCGGTCCTGACAAGCCGCCGTAGCCATTCGCTAAAATCGGCCGGCGTGATTTCAGATCAATCCGCATCCCCAACAATGTATTAATCATGGAAAGCCCATCCGCTCCGGCAGCCTCCACCGCCTTGGCGATGCTGACAATATCAGCGACATTCGGGGAGAGCTTGACATAGACAGGCACAGCTGATACATTTTTTACTTCACGAGTCAACTCTGCGGCCACTTCGGGAATCGTTCCAAAGGCAATCCCGCCCTGCTTAACGTTCGGACAGGAAATATTCAGCTCGATCGCGGCGACATTGGCGGCTTCAGAAAGGCGGGCCACTGTCTCCACATAGTCATCAATATTCGTTCCGGCAACGTTGGCAACAATCGGCACATCATAGCGCTCGAGCCACGGCAGCTCATTGGCGAGCACGGATTCGAGGCCGGGATTTTGCAGGCCGATCGCATTCAGAATACCACTGGCGGTCTCAGCGACACGCGGCGTCGGATTACCGAAACGCGGCTCAAATGTCGTCGCTTTGATCGCAATCGCCCCTAATTGAGCCAAATCAAAATAGTCGGCGTATTCTTTCCCGAAGCCGAAGCAGCCTGAAGCAGGCATGATCGGATTTCGCATCGTTAAACCAGGTAAATTGACAGCTAAACGGTTCATAGCACTACCTCCCCTACAGCAAAGACAGGTCCATCTGTACACACTTTCCGGTAGCTTGTCCCCGCTTCATCTCCAGCGACATGACAGACGCAGGCGAAGCAGGCGCCAATCCCACAGCCCATCCGTTCCTCAAGCGATAAAAACGCCCGTTGATCGGCATATAAAGCCGAAAGAGCCTCAAGCATTGGGGTCGGTCCACAAGCATAAAGTGTATCACATTCCAGCGATTCGCGCGAGATCACATCTGTGACAAATCCTTTCGTTCCTCTCGTTCCGTCAACGGTCGCGACATAGGTCGGTCCCAGTTCTTTAAATTCCTGCTCATAAAAGACATCTTCGGCCGATTGAAAGCCGAGAATATGAATGACATTGACGCCTCGTGCCAGCAGCTGCTTTGACAAATAATAGAGAGGAGGGACGCCTACCCCTCCACCAATCAACAAGGCCGTTTCCCCGCGCTCTGTCGCCTCAAGCGGGAACCCGTGACCAAGCGGGCCAAGCACGTCGAGCGCCGTCCCCACTGGCTTGGCCGCGAGGCGCGCTGTTCCTTTCCCTTCGATCCGGTAGAGCATTTTGACCTGCTTCCGTTCAAGATCGACATCGCAAATACTGACCGGTCTGCGCAACAGCAAATCGTCTGTTTCACTGACGCGAAGATGAAGAAATTGTCCCGGTTCTTTCATTAAGCCGGCAAGCTCACCCTCACATGTTACTTCGACGACATTTCTAGTCAGCTCTCTTTGATTGATGATCGTTAGTAAGCCTTTTTTCATCGTTGTCCCTCCTCTATTCTTCTCACATCTGCATTTGCGGCATGCATTCTGACGAAAACGTAATCGACTCAAGCACACGGAGCAGTGCCTCTGCCGTATCGATTGACGTTAAGCAGACGATGCCGTTTTCTACCGCTTCCCGGCGGATGCGGAAGCCATCCCGCGCCGGCTGTTTTCCGCGCGTCAGCGTATTGATGACAAACTGCGCTTCCCCCTGCTGAATCACGTCGAGCAAATGCGGCTTCGCTTCACCAATTTTGTTGACGACCGTCACCGGAATGTTTTTCGCTTTAATATAGCCTGCCGTTCCGGCCGTAGCCAGAATATCAAAGCCGATCTGATGGAAGCGCTCCACGAGGCTGAGCGCCTCTTCTTTGTCTTTGTCGGCAATCGTAAACAAGACTGAACCGTGGGTCGGAATCGTCATTCCCGAAGCGATCAGGCCTTTGTAGAGCGCCTTTTCAAGCGTCTGGTCACGACCCATGACTTCACCGGTCGATTTCATTTCCGGTCCGAGCGTAATATCAACGCGACGGAGTTTAGCAAAGGAGAACACCGGCACCTTCACCGACACCTCACTCGCTTCTTCCTGATAGCCTGTTTCGTAGCCAAGCTCCGGCAAGGTTTTGCCGAGCATCACCTTCGTTGCGAGGTTCGCCATCGGCACGCCGGTAATTTTGCTTAAAAACGGCACGGTCCGGCTTGAACGCGGATTGACTTCGAGCACATACACTTCGTCGCGGTGCCAGACAAACTGAATGTTCAACAGGCCGACGATACGCAAGCCTCTCGCAATCGCAATCGTCCGCTCGATCACCTTCTGCTTTAACTCATCAGGAACGGTTTGCGGTGGATAGACAGCGATCGAGTCGCCTGAATGCACCCCGGCACGTTCAATATGCTCCATCATTCCCGGAATAAAGACGTTCTCGCCATCAGAAATCGCGTCGACCTCGAGCTCTTTCCCGGTCAAGTAGCGGTCAATCAATACAGGATGCTTCGGATTGACATTGACGGCATTCGTCATATAGTTGAGCAGCTCTTCTTCCTTATAGACAATTTCCATCGCCCGGCCGCCAAGCACATAGGATGGCCGCACGAGCACCGGATAGCCGATTTCCGTCGCAATCGCCACCGCTCCTTCGACCGACGTCGCTGTTTTACCTAGCGGCTGCGGAATATCGAGCGCCAGCAGCGTCTGCTCAAACTTGTCACGATCCTCGGCGCGGTCCATGCTTTCCAGCGACGTCCCGATAATCGGCACGCCGCGCGCCTCAAGATCGGCGGCGAGATTAATCGCCGTCTGCCCGCCAAACTGGACGATCACCCCTTCCGGCTGTTCGAGCTCAAACACATGCATCACATCTTCAACCGTTAACGGCTCAAAATACAGCTTATCTGACGTGCTGAAGTCCGTTGAGACGGTTTCCGGATTGTTGTTCATAATAATCGCTTCATAGCCGGCTTCCTTGATCGCCCAAACTGTATGGACGGTCGCATAATCGAATTCAATGCCCTGTCCGATCCGGATCGGGCCGGAGCCGAGGACGAGGATGCTTTTCTTGTCCGTCCGCACCGATTCATTTTCTTCTTCGTACGTTCCGTAAAAATAAGGGGTTTCCGATTCAAATTCCGCCGCGCATGTGTCCACCATTTTATAAACAGGACGAAGGCCGTTCGCCGCGCGAAGCTCGTAAACCGCGCGCTCCTCCATCTGCCAGAGACGGGCAATTGCCAAATCGGAGAAGCCACGTTCCTTCGCTCTCTGCAATACGTCGAGATCACCTTTTTTTCCGGCCAATTCCTGCTCAAGCTTCATCATCCGCGCCAGCTTCTGAATGAAAAAGCGGTCAATTTTCGTCCGTTCGATCAGCTCTTGTACGGTTTCTCCGCGGCGCAGCAGCTCAGCAAGCGTAAACAGCCGTTCATCATCGGCTTTCTCAATCCGCTGCAAAAGCGTCTCCGTCGGAGCTTCGGCAAGCTTTTTATCATAGAGATGGTCATAGCCGGCCTCCAGAGAGCGAACAGCTTTTAACAACGACTCTTCCAAATTACGGCCGATCGCCATCACTTCACCGGTTGCTTTCATTTGGGTGCCGAGCGAACGGTTGGCAGCATCAAATTTATCAAACGGCCAGCGTGGAATTTTCGTCACCACATAGTCGAGCGCCGGCTCAAAGCTGGCATAGGTTTTCCCGGTAATCGGGTTCAGCAGTTCATCGAGACTGTAGCCGACGGCAATTTTCGCCGCCATCTTGGCAATCGGGTAACCGGTCGCCTTTGAAGCGAGCGCCGAGGAACGGCTGACGCGCGGATTAACCTCGATAATATAGTACTGATCGCTGAACGGATCATGGGCAAATTGTACATTACAGCCGCCTTCGATACCGAGCGCGCGAATAATCGTCAATGACGCGTTGCGGAGCCGCTGATAATCGCGGTCGGTTAACGTCTGACTCGGAGCAACGACGATCGAGTCACCTGTATGGACGCCGACAGGATCGATATTTTCCATATTACAGACGACGATCGCCTGGTCCTTCGCGTCACGCATCACTTCATATTCCACTTCCTTGAAGCCGGCGATGCTTTTTTCAATCAGACATTGCGTAACAGGGCTGTACTTCAATCCGCTTGTGACGATTTCTTTCAGCTCTTCTTCCGTATGAGCGATCCCGCCGCCCGTGCCGCCGAGCGTATAAGCCGGCCGGATAATGACAGGGAAACCGATCTGCGCGACAAATGCTTCCGCTTCCGTAAGAGTGTGGACGATTTCGCTTTCCGGCACCGGCTGCTCCAGCTCATTCATCAAGGTGCGGAAGAGGTCGCGGTCCTCGGCCTTTTGGATCGCCTCAAGATTCGTTCCGAGCAGTTCAATTCCGTAATCGGCGAGAATTCCCGCTTGTTCCAGCTCCATCGCCATATTCAGGCCTGTCTGTCCGCCAAGCGTCGCGACAATCCCATCGGGACGTTCTTTGCGGATGATCCGGCTGACGAATTCAAGCGTAATCGGCTCAATATAAACACGGTCGGCCATCGTCGTATCCGTCATGATTGTCGCCGGATTTGAATTGATCAAAATAACCTCATAGCCCTCTTCTTTAAGTGCCTGACAAGCCTGTGTCCCGGCATAATCAAATTCCGCCGCCTGCCCGATGACAATCGGCCCCGAACCGATCACTAATATTTTCTGAATATCTTCACGCTTCCCCATTGCTCCCTCTCCCTTCTCTATTACGCAAGTACTCGTGCTTTCTTTTCCGCTTCCATCATTGTCACAAACTGATCAAACAACGGGTTTGCATCCTGCGGACCCGGCGAGGCCTCCGGATGATATTGGACGCTGAACGCCGGTGCGTTAAGATGCTTGACTCCTTCTACCGTTCCGTCATTGACAGCGACATGCGTCAGCTCCAGACGTGTATCGACTAAGGAATCCGGATCTACGGTATAGCCGTGGTTTTGCGCTGTAATGTCAATTTTCCCTGTCGCCAGCTCACGCACCGGATGATTCGAGCCGCGATGGCCGAAGCGCAGCTTGCTCGTTGTCGCGCCGCACGCCAAAGCGAGCAGCTGATGACCGAGACAGATTCCGAAAATCGGCACGCGGCCAAGTAGCCCCTGTATCATCGCAATCGCGCCAGGAACATGAACCGGGTTCCCCGGGCCATTGCTTAGCATCACACCGTCTGCACCAAGCCGGATGATTTCCTCTGCGCTCGTATTGTATGGGACAACGACGACATCGCACTGTCTGGCGATCAGCTCCTGTAAAATACCGTGCTTCATTCCGAAATCAACGAGCACGACGCGATTTCCGCGCCCGGGCGCGTGATAGGCATCCTTTGTCGAGACGAGCTCGACCTGATTCGTCGGCATCACCGTCTGTCTCAGCTCGGCGGCAACCACCTGCGGATCGACCTCCAATGAACAAATCCGTCCTTTCATCGTTCCATGCTCGCGGATCAGCCTAGTCAGCTTTCTCGTATCGATCCCGGCAAGACCTGGAATGCCCTTTGCTTCAAGAAGCGTGCCAAGCGATTCCTCCTCCTTCCAATGGGAAGGCTCCGCTTCATATTCCTTTACGATCAAGCCATGAATCGCCGGGGTGATCGATTCAAAGTCATCGCGATTTATACCGTAGTTTCCAATGAGCGGATAGGTCATCGTCACAATTTGGCCGCAATAGGAGAGATCGGACAAAATTTCCTGATAGCCCGTCATTCCGGTATTAAACACAACCTCACCGCTCATCTCTTTGTCAGCACCAAAGCCTTCGCCGACAAACACGTGACCATCCTCTAAAATCAGCTGCTTTTTCATGCTTTCACCTCTTCCTTATGAAAGACAAGCTTCCCGTCAACAAATGTATAAAGCGGCCAGCCTTGGCACACCCAGCCATCAAACGGCGTGTTTTTTCCTTTTGAGAAAAACGCTTCCTTATCAATCGCTTTTTCAGTCGTTAGATCAATCACCGTTACGTCGGCAACGCCGCCCTCTGTCAAAACCGCGGCAGGCAAGGAAAATGCTTCGGCCGGTTTCACCGTCAGCCAGTCAACCAGCTGCTTCAGCGTCGCTTTTCCGCTTTTCACCATGTGGGTATACAAGAGCGGAAAGGCGGTTTCCGAGCCGACAATGCCAAGCGGTGCCCGTTCCATTCCGGCTGCTTTTTCTTCCTCGCGATGAGGCGCATGGTCGGTCGCAATGAAATCAATCGTTCCGTCAAACAACCCTTCCCACAGCGCTTCCTGGTCCTCTTTCGAACGGAGTGGCGGATTCATTTTAAAATTCGGATCCAGGCCTGGAATATCATCCTCGCACAGCAGGAGGTGATGCGGTGATACTTCCGCCGTGACGCGAATGCCGGCGCGCTTCGCATCGCGCACAACGCGGACGCTTTCCTTCGTGCTAATATGGCAGACGTGATAATGGGCGCCCGTCGCTTCAGCGAGCAGGACATCACGGGCAATATGTACAGATTCACAAATCGACGGGATTCCTTTCAAGTTATGCTTGGCGGCATAGTTGCCATCATGAACATAACCGCCGTGGATCAGCGTATCCTCTTCACAATGGGCGACGATTGCCATGTCAAGCTCGGCCGCGCGTGTCATCGCCTGCAGCATTTGATCGGCCGATTGAATGCCTACACCGTCATCGGTGAAGGCGAACGCCCCGGCTTCCTTCAAAGCGGCAAAATCAGTCAGCTCCTGACCAAGCTGTCTGATCGTGATCGACGCATACGGAAGGACGCGGACATAGCCCGTTTCTTCCATCTTCTTGCGGATGTGACTAAGCGTTTCCGCATTATCCGGGACAGGGCGTGTATTTGGCATCGCACAAATCGTCGTAAAGCCGCCCGCCGCTGCCGCCTTTGAACCGGTGGCAATCGTTTCCTTCGCCTCTCCACCCGGCTCGCGCAAATGAACATGCACATCGACCAGACCCGGTGCGACAAGCTGACCTTCGACATCAATCACTTCCTGCGGCTCACCCGGCTTTTGAAAATACGTCCGTCCTTCTGAAATAAAAACATCCTGCTGCTTTAATGAACCGTCCTGCTGTAATACGAAACCGCCTTTTAATTGAATTGTCATTTCATTTCCTCCTCTTAAATTAGGTTAACGTGTCAGCGCCCGCTTCAATACAGCCTGGCGAACAGCGACTCCATTTTTCATCTGTTTAAAAATCCGCGAACGCTTTGCTTCGACAAGCTCACTCGCCAGTTCAACATCGCGGTTGACCGGACCGGGATGCAGAATGATCGCTTCCTTTTTCATCCTTGTCTCCCGCTCAAGCGTCAACCCGTACTGTCTGTGATACTCCTCCTTCGACCAGCGCATCCCGCCGCCATGGCGTTCATGCTGAATCCGCAAGAGCATCATCACATCGGCCTGCCCGAGCGCTTCATCAAACGGAAGATGGTCATACTCATCCGTAAAGCCTGCCATCCATTCCGCAGGTCCGGCGATGCGGACGTCGGCGCCAAGCCGCTTTAATGCCCGCGCATTTGAACGCGCGACCCGGCTATGGCGCAAATCCCCGGCAATGACGACTGTCAGGCCGGCAAACTGGCCAAACTCCTGCTGAATCGTCAGTAAATCAAGCAATGACTGCGTTGGATGATGCCCGCTGCCGTCGCCGGCATTAATGATCGGAATCGATACGTGCTCGCGCAAGTCATGGTAATATTCATTTTCCGGATGGCGTATCACCACGGCCTCAACACCGATCGCTTCAAATGTTTTGACAGTGTCGAGCAATGTCTCGCCTTTTTGCACGCTTGAATGCTTGGCGTCGAAGGAAAGCACCTCCAGACCGAGCTTCTTCTCAGCGACCTCAAAGCTGTAACGGGTCCGCGTACTCGGTTCAAAAAACAAGTTTGCGACAAACTGCTCCGTTTCTCCGCGCCATGACTTTCCATAGGAAAAGGTCTCGGCTTCCTCCAGCAATGTTGTAATTTCGCTAACCGGGAGAAGATCAAGTGACAGCAATTCCTGACGCAGCTGCGGCTCATTCATTTTCACGGTGATCATCGACATCAGCCTCCTTGATTTTTTTATTGTTTTGCGAGGGAGTGCAGTGGCAAGAGGGAAGACAACCTTTTGCCATAATGTTAAAAACCCTGAGAGCGATCTCTCAGGGTAGCCCGAAGCAGGCAGCCGTGGCCGCTTCCGCTTCAAGCACCCTTTGAGGTCTCTCTGAACCACATTAAAGGGGCTTATATATATGCTTTAGGCGACTTCCTCATTTTCCTCTTCTTCCTGGAACATCGGCTTTTTGCTGTAGCTTGCCGCTTTATCCGGCAGCACTAGATGCAGGACGATCCCGACAAGTGTCGCCAGCGCCATGCCCGGAATTTGCATATCCTCAGAAACCTGGATAAACGCTCCGCCAACTCCAAGGACGAGGATCACGGAAGAAATAATCAAATTCCGCTTCGCTCCAAGATCAATCTGATTATCAATCAGCATCCGCAAGCCGGACGAAGCGATTACTCCGAAAAGCAGGATCGAAACACCGCCCATTACCGCCGCCGGAATCGTAGAAATAATCGCCGATATTTTCCCGATAAAGGCAAAGCAGATCGCCATTACCGCGGCGCCGGCGATAACGAACACACTAAACACCCGGGTAATCGCCAGCACGCCGATATTTTCACCATAGGTCGTATTTGGCGGACCGCCGATTAGGGACGCGATCATCGTCGCCACGCCATCGCCCAAAATCGAACGGTGCAGACCCGGCTTTTCGATAAAGTTTTTCCCGACGACCTTGCTCAGAACCATTTGGTCGCCAATATGCTCGGCGATTGTTACAACGGCAATCGGCGCGATAATCGCCACGATTTTCCAGTTGAATTCAGGAGCATACGTCACAAACGGGATGATAACGGCCGGAGCCGCCAGCCAGCTCGCCTCGCCAATCGGCGTCAGGTCGACAATCCCGACGAAGTAGGCTGTCACATAACCGCCGATAATTCCAAACATAATCGGCACTAGTCCGAAGAAGCCTTTAAAAAACATCGAAGCGATCACGGTAATCGCCAGCGTGATCAAGGCGACTGTGAAATGGAGCGAGCTGTAGGCTCCGTCGACGTTCATCGCCATATCAATCGCCGTCGGCGCAAGGCCGAGCCCGATCACAATAATAACTGGTCCGACGACGATCGGCGGTAAAATTTGCAGGATCCATTTGACGCCGCTTTGCTTAATCAAAAGCGCGACGATCCCGTAGACCAAACCGGCAAAGAAGCTTCCGATCATCGCTCCTTCAGGACCTCCGAGCGCTGTGGCCGAGAGGATCGGAGCAATAAAAGCAAAGGATGATCCGAGATAAGCCGGAATTTGTCCCTTCGTAATGAACAGATAAGCAAGTGTGCCGAGTCCGCTTGAAAGCAAGGCAACCGACGGACTCAAGTCAACGAGAAACGGCACAAGAATCGTCGCGCCAAACATCGCGCATAAGTGCTGAAAGCTTAAAATAAACCATTTATCCAATCTCGGTATATCACGGATTCCTATTTTTTCTGGATTTTTCATGTTCCTTCCCCCTGCTTTTTCTCTCTTCTTCTCAAAAAAACCCTCTCTGCGGCTGACAGAGAGGGTTTCGCGGTCTTCATTAAGGCACAGTAAGACCAGGGAAAGCACTCTTGTCAGCCTCACAGGACTGAGTTAAAGAGAACATTATAATGAGTAGTAGTTATTCTTTTTCTTCAATTGTCACTTGATCACTATCATCGACTTCGCTCAGCTTGGCGACAATCACTTCACTCTTTGAAGTCGGGACGTTTTTTCCGACATAATCGGGTCGAATTGGCAATTCCCGATGACCGCGGTCAATCAGGACAGCCAATTGAATTTGTTCAGGCCTTCCTAAATCAATCAGCGCGTCAAGGGCGGCGCGCACGGTACGACCGGTATAAAGGACATCATCGACCAGGATCACTTTCATTCCACTAATAGTGACCGGAATATCCGTCCCCTGGATAATCGGCTCCTCGCTTTTCGACTTTACCGTTAAATCATCGCGATAAAGCGTGATGTCGATTTCCCCTACAGGGATCGACGCCCCTTCAATTTGTTCAATTCGCTCGGCCAGACGCTTCGCCAAATAAATTCCTCTCGTTTTGATGCCAACGAGGACGCAATTCTCAATTCCTTTATTGCGTTCAATAATTTCATGTGCAACGCGGGTGATCCCGCGGCGGATCGCCTGTTCATCTAAAATGACCCGTGTCATGTTCACACCTCCAGCCTACCTGTATCAGAAACGAAAAAACCTCTCATGTCCAAAAGACATGAGAGGTGAATGTACGTTACATATACTACCTGTACGTTCGTTTCCTTCTCAGCCTCACGGGACTGTAGTTAAAGGACATTTAGTTCTTGTTCAGTATGCACGATCTCTTTCGTGATGTCAATCATTTTTTCTGCTTACATCGAGCGTAAATAGCGGAGTACTTCTTCCATTTCCGCTGGAATAGGCGCTTCAAACTCCAGCTCCTCTCCTGTCCGGGGATGGACGAAGCCAAGAACGGCAGCGTGAAGAGCTTGCCCTTCAATATCGACCGTTTTCTTCTTCGGTCCGTATTTCGGATCGCCGACCAGTGGAAAGCCGATATATTTCATATGAACGCGAATTTGATGCGTCCGCCCTGTTTCCAGCTCACACTGCACATAAGTGTGATTGGCGAAGCATTCCAACACGGTAAAATGAGTAACGGCTTCACGGCTGTTTTCATCGGTCACCGCCATGCTTTGGCGGTCTTTTTTATCGCGTCCGATCGGCGCATCAATCGTGCCGTGCTGATGAGGAATCACCCCGTGGACGATCGCTTTGTAAAGACGTTTCGTCGTTTTCGCCTTCAACTGCGAGACTAACGATTCATGAGCGCGGTCGTTTTTGGCGACCATCAGCAAGCCTGACGTATCCTTGTCAATCCGGTGAACGATCCCCGGGCGAATCACCCCGTTGATCCCCGACAAATCCTTACAATGATACATCAGCGCATTCACAAGCGTGTGTGAATAATGCCCAGGTGCCGGATGGACGACCATCCCGCGGGGCTTATTGACCACAATCACATCTTCATCCTCAAACACAATATCGAGCGGAATGTTTTCTGCCTTTATTTCCAACGGCTCGGGTTCAGGAACGGTTAACGTGATCTGATCACCCTCCGCCACTTTATAATTGCTTTTTACAGCTTGCTCATTGATCGTTACGGCGCCCTCTTTAATCCATTGCTGTACTTGGGAACGTGACCACCCCTCAAACGACGTCAGCAGCTTGTCAATCCGTTCTGCCTCCTGTTCGGCCGTCACTGTCCAATTGTAAACTTCCATTACTTTTTCTCCTTCTTCTCGCGGCGCTCATCACCGATCATCTTAATAAACAACAGCCCTACACCGATACATAACGACGCATCGGCGACATTAAATATCGCAAAATCATAACCGAATATATATGTATCGACAAAGTCAACGACTTCTCCGCGAAAGAGACGGTCAATAAAATTGCCAATCGCTCCGCCAAGAATAAGCCCTAAAGCTGTCCCGAACAAACGGCTGTTTTTCGCTTCCTTTTGCATGTAATAAATAATTCCGATGATGACTACGGTTGTAATAATATAAAAAAACCACATCTGGCCCTGCAAAATTCCAAAAGCAGCACCTGTATTGCGGTGCGACGTAAAATAAAGAACATTTTCAATAATCGTCAACCGTTCCCCAATTTCCATCTGTGTATCAACTACCCATTTTGTCAGTTGATCAATCAGTATAATCGCGACTGCTAAAAGGTAATATTTCAAAGCTGGTCCTCCTGTCCCTATCTTTCCACACTATAGCATTATAGCACAAAAAGGTTGGAACCAAAACGCTTAAGAAGCCGACGCTTCGCCCTCATCCTTAAAAAACGGAGAGCAGGGGCTGACACACTCAGCGTCCCAGCCCCGCTCTCCCTTCATTTGTCGCCATTGACGTAATGATTTAAATGAACATTGTGCTGGACATCAACCTTATCACTTCCGGTATAACCCTCAATTCCAGTCGATAAAAATCCTTCGATTTCTTCGACATAACCGATTGATTCATCCTCCTCATCAAGCGAGGCATCCTCATAGGTCATCGAGTTGTCATTAAAGCGCGCAACCGCTTGGTAGGCATCTTCCGCATCAAATTCGGTCTCGTCGTCGCGCCCGTCAAATTGATAAGCAGAAAACCCTTTTAGCACATCCTCTTCGGCTGGACGTCCGCGATTTTCCTGTGAGGCGGCGGCGACAATGGTCCGCGCAGTCGGATTTGCCTTGAGGCGCTCGAGCGGAATCGTCTGACCGGTCGCTTCACAAATGCCGTATGTGCCATCGGTAAACTTCCGCAAAGCATGCTCCACTTCTTCATGCTCGCGCTCGGCATGCTCAAGCAAAGCATAATCCTTTTCCCGCTCATATAAGTCCGTTGCCGCATCAGCTGGATGGTTATCATATTGCGAAAGCTCGCCTGTCAGATCGGATAACGCCTGGTGTGTTTCATCACCAAACTCCTGCTTAATGATTTTTTCAAGTTCCGCTTTACGCGCGACTAGCTGCTGTTTCATTTGTCGGTAATCTGTCACTGCTGTCTCTCTCCCTTTAGATCGGCATGAACATCCAACGAGCGAATGTTCTTTTTTAGTGTGACCAACAATCAAGCAAATAGTCGTTAAGAAAAGAGCCGGGGCAAAAGGTTGTTTTTTACCTTCTACTCCAGCTCCATCCAGGCGATCATCGCCTTTCTTATTAGACGTTTTGATAATACGTTGACACCGTTTCGGCACATGACGAACATAAAGTAGGATGCTCGCTGTTGGAGCCGACGGTCGTTGATACGACCCAGCAGCGCTCGCATGTTTCCCCTTCCGCCTGCTGAACGACAATCGCCAAATCTTCAAACACCGCTGCTTCACCCGGCGCTTCGCTCGCTTCACCCGCCAGCTTAACCGCAGAGACGATAAACAGCTTTTCCAACGACGGGATTGAGCTGAGCAGCTGACGGACGGCGCCGCTTGCATAAATCGTAATCGCCGCTGTCAGCGATTTCCCGATTTTCTTCTCGTTTCTGGCCTGCTCCAATGCTTTTAACACATCGTCGCGGACAGACATGAAATGGTTCCATTTTGCCAGCAACGCTTCCACATCAGTAAACGTTTTTGCCTCAGGCATATCCGTTAGCTGCACACTTTCCTCGCTCACACCCGGAATATGCTCCCACACCTCATCGGCTGTGTGAGACAAAATCGGCGATACTAATTTCGTTAACGCGACAAGCACGTCATACATCACCGTTTGAATTGCTCGGCGGGCGGGATGATTGGCATGCTCAATATAGAGCGTATCCTTCGCCATATCCATGTAGAAGGAGCTTAATTCAATCGTACAGAAATTGTGGATCGTATGGTACACAGTCGAAAACTGATAATGCTCATAGCCCTGCTTCGCTTTTTCAACGACTTCGTTAAGCTTGACGAGCATAAACAAATCAGCCTCACCGAGTTCCTCCGTCGCCACGCGGTTCACCGCCGGATCAAAATCATGCAGATTTCCAAGCAAGAAGCGGAACGTATTGCGGATTTTCCGGTAGGTTTCGGAGACCTGCTTTAAAATCTTATCCGAAACACGAACATCGGCCTGATAATCAACTGACGCAACCCAGAGGCGCAAAATATCGGCTCCAAGCTGCTTCATCACATCGTTCGGCACGACGACATTTCCGATTGATTTACTCATCTTCCGCCCTTCACCGTCAAGCGCGAAGCCGTGACTCAACACCCCTTTATACGGCGCTTTCCCTGTAACGGCAACGCTTGTCGACAACGAAGAGTTGAACCAGCCGCGATACTGATCCGAGCCTTCCAAATAGAGGTCAGCCGGACGGACGAGGTCGGCCCGTTCCTCTAACACCGCCTGATGCGAAGAGCCGGAGTCAAACCAGACGTCCATAATGTCCATTTCTCTCGTAAAGCTGCCATTCGGGCTATGTGGTGACGTAAAGCCTTCCGGAAGAAGCTGCTCCGTTTCCCATTCGAACCAAATATTTGATCCATGCTCGCGGAACAAGGCGGAAACATGGTCAATCGTCTCGTCTGTAATGATCGGCTCGCCATCTTCTCCGTAAAAGACCGGAATCGGCACACCCCACGCCCTCTGTCTTGAAATACACCAGTCCCCGCGGTCGCGCACCATATTGTACAGACGGGTTTCTCCCCATTTCGGCAGCCATTCGACTTCCTCGATCGCTTTAAGCAGCTCGGGACGAAATTGCTCGATCGAAGCAAACCATTGCGCCGTCGCCCGGTAAATAACCGGCTTTTTCGTCCGCCAGTCATGAGCGTACGAGTGCGTGATGAACGTCAGCTTCAGCAAAGCGCCGATCTCATCCAGCTTTTCGGTAATCGGCTTGTTCGCTTGATCGTAGAACAGACCTTCAAAGCCCGGCGCTTCGTCCGTCATATTCCCTTTGTCATCGACAGGGCAGAGTACATCAAGACCATATTTCTGACCGACAAGATAGTCCTCCTCCCCGTGTCCGGGAGCGGTATGAACACAGCCCGTACCGGCATCAAGCGTGACATGGTCGCCGCACATGACAAGCGAATCGCGTCCGTAAAGCGGATGCTCGGCTTTGACGTATTCAAGCTCCTTTCCTTTAAACGTCTTCAGCACGTCGACCTGTTCCCATTCCAATTCTTTTTCAAGCGACTCAAGCAGTCCGGCAGCGACAACATATTTCTTGTCAGCAACCTTCACAACGTTGTAATCAAGATCTGGATGGACGGAAATCCCCAAGTTTGCCGGAATCGTCCAAGGCGTCGTCGTCCAGATGACGATTGCTTCATCACCTTCAAGGACATCATTTCCTTCCTTCACCTGAAACGCCACATAAATCGAAGGAGAACGTTTGTCGTGGTATTCAATTTCAGCTTCAGCAAGAGCAGATTCCGACGAAGGAGACCAATAAACCGGCTTTTTGCCTTTGTAAATATAGCCTTTTTTCGCCATTTCACCAAACACCTTGATCTGCTGGGCTTCGTATTCCTTCTCAAGCGTCACGTACGGATTCCACCAGTCACCGCGCACTCCTAAACGCATAAACTGCTCGCGCTGGCGCTCAATTTGCTTTTTCGCGTATTCTTCGCACAGCTTGCGGAATTCAGCGACGCTCATCGCCTTGCGGTTCACCTTTCCGCTCTTCGTCAATGCCGTTTCAATCGGTAGTCCGTGCGTATCCCAGCCCGGCACATACGGCGCGTGGTAGCCGCTCATTGATTTATAGCGGACGATAAAATCCTTTAAAATTTTATTTAGCGCATGTCCCATATGAATATCGCCATTTGCGTATGGAGGTCCATCATGCAAAACAAATAACGGACGTCCTTCGGTACGTTGCTGCACCTTTTGATAAATATCACTTTCACTCCATTTTGCTTGTCGTTCCGGTTCCCGGTTCGGAAGATTTCCCCTCATCGGAAAATCAGTTTGCGGCATTAACAGCGTTTCTTTATAATCCATTCTCTTTCCTCCTATATGGTTAATAACTTTATTCAGCTCATATTAGCGCATCAATGATTGCAGCGGTTCTTTTCAAGCTGGCAATGGCTTCGTTCGCTACTCTCCAGGCTTTTTAAAAGATGTAGCAACTAAAAAAACTAAAAAACTTCCCGCCCCTAAGTAAGGGACGAGAAGTTAACCCGCGGTACCACCCTCATGGGAGAATGGCTCCCACTCAAGTATTCGTAACGTGAATGACGCGTTGCAGCCTACTGTACGTTTCAGTGCAAAACTAAAGGGTGATTTTCCAAAGCGCGTTATGACCGGGCTTCCACCATCCCCGGTTCGCTATGCACACCTTCGCCCTGTACTCGTCCCTCTCGCTGTTTGTTTCCTATTCGTAATGGATATTATTATATGTCAGCCATTTCAGAAGTGCAAGAAAATCATTCAACCGATTCTTCTTCAGCTACTTCATCCCACTCATCAGCCTTCAGCATTTCCATCTGCGCCTCGATGAGCATTTTAAACCGCATCTTGTAAACAGAGGCCTGTTTTTTCAGCTCCTCCATCTCCATCATAATTTTTCGTGACTTTGCCAGTGCATCATTAATGATGCGATCGGCATTTTTTTCCGCTTCCTTCACAATTAACTGCGCTTCCTTCTGCGCATTGCGACGGACTTCCTCAGCGGACTCCTGCGCCACTAAAATGGATTTATTCAGCGTTTCTTCAATGTTTTTAAAATGCTCAAGCTTCTCATCTAATTCGGTAACCTGCTCAAATAATTCTTTTTTCTCGCGTAGGACAGCTTCATAATCTTTAATGATTTGGTCTAAAAACTCATTGACCTCATCTTCATCATACCCTCGAAATCCCCTGGTAAATTCTTTATTGTGAATATCTAAAGGAGTTAAAGGCACATTCGTCACCTCCGGCTAATCATGAAATGCAAAGCATCTTTCTTTTTGTTTCGACAAACCCATATCAAAACCCTGCTTCAACAGGAGGGTTACAGTAATCTCTCGTAGCGTATTCTAATTTTATCCTTTTTCGTCCGTCCTTCAATGGCTTTGAGCTGGACCCTTCCAAAACCGCGGACAGATATGTAGTCCCCTTCCTCAACGGGGAAAGCAGGCTGATCGACAACTTTCCAATTAACCTTCACCAGGCCTTTATCAATATAGGGAAGGACCTTTGTTCTCGAAAGCCGGTAAAACTGGGCCAGTACGACATCGAGCCGCAGTGAGGAAACCGTTGCCGCCGCTTCCTCCCACGCTTCGACAGGCTTAGTATGCTCAGCGACAGGAATTTCTTTCAGCTTCACATTCGCTTTTCCAATCGTGGCGAGATTGGCTTGTACATAGTTGGCGACTTCTGACGTCACAACCAGTTGAATCGCCGCTTCATTCAAATAAATATCGCCAAATTTCTCCCGCTTTAACCCGATGTTCATTAGCGCACCGAGCACGTCGCGATGCTCAAGCGTGACAAATTTAGCCGGATACTCAATGGAAAAAAGCGTTAATTGAAAATCATCTTCGGCCGGTGTGATATAAGGCGGCGTCAACAGACCACGGCGCCGTTCCGCCAGCGGATGACCACCTGAAAAAGACAACGACACGTCATCATTGGCTCCAATCACCGATTCGATGATCTTTTGCTGTCGCGGATCAAGAAAGTCTGTCAGCCTTATTTGATGACGTACCTCCACATCCTCCTGCCATTGGAGCACCTGGTCGATAAACGGCCTTTCTTCCGGACGATAATGCTGATACACCGACATTGCACATCTACCTTTCTACTCTACATCAGACCGAAGAGCGCCGCCACTCCAGTTCTTGCTAAATTGAGAACGATGATCGCGACAATCGGTGAAAAGTCTATCATCCCAAGTGGCGGAACAAAGCGCCGAAACGGCTCTAAATACGGCTCAACCACTCTTCCAAGAAATTGTCCGATTGATGATTCCCGGGCATTTGGAAACCATGAGAGCAGAATATAGCCAATAATCAAAAATGAATATAAATACATCAATTGAAGTAACAGAGCACCAAGTGTTTGCATGAATTCACCACCTTCTCTTAACCATTACGACTGAAAATGCTCCTGCATCATTTCAGTGATCGAGCCTGACACGTCGATATTATCAGGCGTGCAAAGAAAAATATTCGGCCCGAGCTTTTGAATATCTCCTCCAATAGCATACACGGTTCCACTCAAAAAATCGACTACCCGTTTGGCCTGTTCGTGGGAAATCCGCTGTAAATTAATGATAACGGCCTTGCGCGCTTTCAAATGATCAGCGATATCCTGCGCTTCATCATATGTTCGCGGCTCCAGCAAAATGACCTTTGACGATTTTTGAACGCTTTGCAGGCTGACAACATTTTGTGACGACTGCCCTTTGCTGCGGCTTCGTGTTCTCGATTCCTCTTCAGCTTCGCCGTAGGAATCGTCAACAAATTCTTCAACTTCCTGAACCTCGTCTTCTAATTCGAAAAAACGCTTGAACTTCGACTTCATTCCCATTTTCATTCTCCTCCCTTATCTATCTGATTCTCTCCCGACCAAGGCAGAGCCTATCCGAATAAAGGTCGCGCCTTCTTCAATCGCAACTTGATAATCGTTTGACATTCCCATCGAAAGCTCCTGACATGGGGCATGCGCCAATTGCAAAGCCTGCACTTCATCCCGAAGCAGTCGCAGCTTGCAAAAAACGGCGCGCGTTTCCTCCGGTTCATCGACAAACGGCGCCATCGTCATCAAGCCGACCACTTTAACACCCTGATACGCCTCCAGCTCCCTAATGAAAGGGATAACCTCTACCGGGGCAAGTCCGGCCTTTGATTCTTCTCCCGACACATTGACCTGTACGAAGCACTTCAGCTGGTTGCCGAACGCCAGACGCTTGTCCAGTTCCTTGGCAAGCGAGATTCGATCAAGGGAGTGAAGATAATCGATTTTGTCGATCACTTTCTTTACCTTCTTCGACTGAAGGGAGCCGATAAAATGCCAAACGGCCTCACCTTGCAAAGAATCCCGCTTTTCAGCCAGCCCTTCCGCCCGGTTTTCCCCGATATGAACAAAGCCGGCTGACAACGCCTCCTGGGCGGTTTGCACACTTACATATTTCGTCACGGCGACGATATTGATTTCGTCTGGATCCCGGCCACAGCGGGCACAGATCTGTTCTATTTCTGCTTTGATCGTTTCACCATTTTGCTTTACCGACACTGCTTCTGTCACTCCTCATCGCCCCGTAATCCGATAAAACTCATCATTCTACCCGTTTTCCCGCCATCAGCCCGATGCGAGAACATCCTCTCATCGCCCGCCGTACAAATCGAACTGAGCAAAATATGATCGGCACGCACTCCGGCTTCAAGCAGAAGCTGCTTGTTAACGAGCCTGAGGTCGAGCATATATTTATCATTTCCGCAGGCTGTATACGTTTGCTCTGCCGCGAGCGTCAGCGACTGCCTGACCGCATCAATCACGCGCTCTTCAACCTCATAGGCACTTTGACTGATACATGGTCCGATCACAACGCGAACATCGGCCGGATCAACTCCTTCATCAGCCTGCCAGCGACTGACCATCGCCCGGGCAATCCCTTTAACGGTACCGCGCCAACCCGCATGAGCGAGCCCGATTAGCCGCTGATCGGGCGCCAGAAAAAACAACGGTACGCAATCGGCGTACAAGCTTGTCAGTAACAAATTTTCCTCGTCTGTATAGAGCGCATCCGTTCCGGCAATCGCTGTCTCCAATGTCGCCGCTCCCTTGCCGGCGTCGGCAAGGCTTACCTTTTTCACGCTTGCTTCATGCACCTGCTCTGTGCCGACCCAGCGTGAAAGGGGAAACGTCAATTGTTCCGCCAGTCTTTCGCGGTTTTGCCGGACTGATTCTTGATCGTCTCCAACATGAAAACCAAGATTCAGGCTGCTGTAGGGGCCCGCACTGACCCCGCCCTCCCTTGTGGAAAATCCTGCAATCAGGGAAGGGACTGTTTGCTGCCAAGGTTCAATAATGAAATGCATCGCGGATTGTTGAACAAACGGTTCGATGTCCATCCCTCCCTGCTGTTGATGTCATCGTCTTATACCTCTTATCTTATCACAGGTTGAAGCTTACAAGAAACGACTTTCTTCCCAATCAGAGCTTGCGGACTGTCGAAGACTGTTCAAATGGATAGCTTTTTTTCCCAAATCCGCTCGGTACCTCGACAAGAATCACATCTGAGCCAATGCGGATGATATTTTTCCACGGGATCGTCACCTCCGCTGATTCCTTGCCAAACAGCCCCATCATTTTCCCGGTCCCATTAATAATCAGCGCCTCAATTTGCCCGCTGTGCAAATTGATCTCCAGATCAGTCAGCTGTCCCAACCTTTTTCCGTTCTCCATATTGACAATATCCTTTACTTGCAACTCTGAAATTTTCATCATCGCCCTCACTCTCCTTCATTGTCCATACCTTACTATATGCATTGTCATCAGCGATTTATGAGCGACTGCATCCTTTTTCAACACGCCCCCCGGCTTTTTGTCCCTCCTTTCTCTCATCTCAAAAAAAACAGCCTCATTCCGTTAAAGCCGGACTGAAGCTGCCTTACATTTTATTCATTAAATTTGCGCGTACTTATTCATTTGCTGAATCGCCCCTTTTTCCAACCGGGAAACCTGAGCCTGGGAAATGCCGATTTCCTCCGCAACCTCCATCTGGGTCTTCCCTTGGAAAAATCTCATATTCAAGATCATTTTTTCACGGTCATTCAAGCGGACCATCGCTTCTCGCAACGCGATTTCCTCGACCCAGTTGACATCCTTATTGCGCTCGTCACTGATTTGGTCCATCACAAAGATCGGATCGCCACCATCATTGTAAATCGGTTCAAATAAGGAGACCGGGTCCTGAATCGCATCAAGCGCAAAGACAACATCTTCTTTTGGCACGTCCAACACTTTGGCGATCTCCTGAACAGTCGGCTCTTTTTCCCGCTTTTTTTCCGCCATCAGCTGGTCGCGCACCTGCAGTGCCTTATAGGCGATATCTCGGAGGGAGCGCGAGACGCGAATCGGGTTATTATCCCGCAAATAACGTCTAATTTCTCCGATAATCATCGGAACAGCATATGTAGAGAACTTTACGTTTTGACTTAAATCAAAATTATCAATCGACTTCATTAATCCGATGCAGCCGACTTGAAACAAATCATCAACATACTCTCCCCGGTTGTTAAAACGCTGAATTACACTAAGCACAAGGCGAAGATTGCCGTTTACCAATGTTTCCCGGGCACTTGTTTCTCCACTCTGTAATCGTTGAAAGAGCTCACGCATTTCCGTGTTCTTTAAAACAGGCAATTTTGACGTGTCTACACCGCAAATTTCTACTTTGTTTCGTGTCAATTCTTTCCCTCCTAGTCGTGGGAGATGATGTCAAATAAAGTATCTCCGCTGGAAAAAAAAATATGCACGGTCATTCGATGAGAAGAGACGCTCATCAAAGACCGTGCACGTCGTGACAAGAAAAAACACGAAGGAAAAAATTTCACGACCAGGTTTTACACCATTTTATTAAATTCTTTCTGGAGACGTTTAATAATCCGTTTCTCCAGCCGGGAAATATACGATTGGGAAATCCCTAATAAATCAGCGACGTCCTTTTGTGTCTTTTCCTCTTCGCCAGCTAGTCCAAAGCGCATCTCCATAATCTGTTTTTCCCGGTCATTAAGCGTATGCAGCGCTTTTACGAGCAGCTTGCGGTCGACTTTTTCCTCAATCCCTTTCGTAATAATATCGTCTTCTGTTCCCAGCACATCGGAAAGCAGCAATTCATTTCCGTCCCAATCGATATTCAGCGGTTCATCAAATGAGACCTCCGAGCGCGTTTTATTATTCCTGCGCAAGTACATCAGAATCTCATTTTCAATGCAGCGGGAGGCGTATGTAGCCAGCTTGATTTTCTTTTCCGGGTTAAACGTGTTCACCGCTTTGATCAGTCCGATCGTGCCGATGCTGATCAAATCCTCGATATTAATCCCGGTATTTTCAAACTTACGCGCGATATAGACAACAAGCCGCAAATTCCGTTCAATCAGCATCGACCGCACCGCTTTGTCACCTGAAGGAAGCTTTTTTAAGAGGACGGCTTCCTCCTCCTTTGATAAGGGCGGCGGAAGAGCTTCACTCCCCCCTATGTAATAAATTTCATCCGCCTTCATTCCAAGCTTATACATGATTTTGTACCAGAGTAATGTTGCTTTCAGCTTTAACATGACGAGCCTCCTCTATTTATATTATGCTAGTTTCTCCCTGTCGCCTCCGACAACTAACCTCGGATGAACAATACATTGAAAAGCCCCTTCAGCAGACAGCTCCTTTTCCTGTATTCCTAACAGAACATTGGCCGTTTCATAACGCTTCCCTCCCTGAACAACGACGACCCGATCTGGCCTGATGCCGGTTAAAAAAGGCGAGGACTGTCCAACGACGCGATAAGGAATTAAGCAAGCCCGCTCCAATAACCGGGTATCGGCGCCTTCATCGGAAGACTGTTCATGAAAATGAAGCAGATGGGTTAACGCTTCCTCTGAAAAAAAAGGACGCAAAAGCTTTGCCTCGACGATCATCACCGGCTTTTTCGTCAGCGGATCGGAAAGCTGGTTGCCGCTGTCAACGAGGCCTGTCGCCGTAAACGAATGACCCGCTACTGTCATTTCAACCTCCGCCAGCTGATCATAACGGATTTGCTGCCATTCCGCCTCCTCAAACTGCTTCTTTGAAAACCACCAAACCAACGGAAAACCAATGATGACAAAAAACCAGCTGATTCCGCTGCCGGCATAGCCTTTTGAAGCGGCAACCGAAGACAGCAGGTCGATTTCCGTCTGCCAAAAAAAATGAAGGGCAAACAACCCGCCGCCGGCCATGAATGTGACGAAATAAAACATAAGCAGCGATTGCAAAAACGTCCGCCACCGTTTATAGCCAAATGCGATAAGAACGATCAGCGCGGAATAAAGAGCCTTCATCCACGGCTGGTAAAACAGAGCGGCCCATGGTGTAAACAGAAGAAACACAACGAGCGAGGCAAATACTGCTGCGAGAATAAGCCGTTTTTGCCTATACGGCCTCTTTAAAAGCAGCGCGGTTAATATCAGCAGCAAATAATCGATACAGAGGTTCAGAAACCAAATGGCATCAAGATATAAGGTCATGGCCACCCTCTCATCTAAAACATTCTCTTTAAGCGAGTATATCTACATCCTATTAAAAAGTCTGTCATTTCATGACAAGCTGACGGTTGTTATTTTCAGAGATTTTTAATAAATTTGTCAGCATTTTTCTAGAAAGCTTCTTTTGCCTGACAGCTGGGGAATAATGCCGGAATGAGAGGAAGGAATAAGAGAGGGAAAAGAAAAAAGCTTAAGACAAAAGGTTGGCTTACCTTTGTCTTAAGCTCTGACAATGATCGCTTATTTAAGTGGAAAAGGATGGCGTCCTTTATCGACAGCCCTTTTCCTAACGGTTCCGGTTGCGGCGGTTGCGTAAGAAAGTCGGAATATCCAGCGTGTCCGTCGGCTCAGGCGCCGGCTGACTACTCGGCTGACTGAAGCGGTTTTCTTTCGCTCCTTCATCATGGGAGGAGGCTGGTGAGCCTTTTACCGGCTTCGGCGCAGAAGGGCGCTGATGCGGCTTGCTTTCTACTTCTTCAAAGCCCGTCGCAATAACCGTGACGACAATTTCGTCCTTTAAGTTCTCATTAATAACCGAACCAAAAATCATATTGACTTCAGCATCGGAGGCGGCTGATACAATTTCAGCTGCTTCATGCACTTCATATAAAGACAGATTGGAACCGCCGGTAATGTTCATCAGAACACCCTGTGCTCCATCAACCGACTTCTCCAGCAATGGACTGGAGATGGCTTTTTTCGCCGCTTCACTGGCGCGGTTTTCACCTGTAGCGATCCCGATTCCCATTAAGGCCGAGCCTTTGTCGCTCATAATCGTCTTCACATCGGCAAAATCAAGGTTAATCAGCCCAGGTGTCGCAATCAAGTCGGAGATCCCCTGAACCCCTTGACGCAATACATTATCCGCTTCTCTGAACGCTTCCAGCATCGGCGTGTTTTTATCGACAATCTCCAATAGACGGTCATTCGGGATCACAATCAGCGTATCAACCTTTTCCTTTAAGGCTGCGATTCCGGCAGCAGCCTGGGTCGAACGCTTTCTCCCTTCAAAGGTAAAGGGACGTGTCACAACCCCTACGGTCAGCGCGCCAAGATCTTTGGCAACCTCAGCAATAACAGGAGCAGCACCCGTACCTGTGCCACCGCCCATTCCGGCTGTAATAAATACCATATCGGCACCTTGCAATACTTCCTCAAGCTGCTCGCGGCTTTCCTCAGCGGCTTTTTTGCCGATTTCAGGGTTCGCACCGGCCCCGAGACCTCTTGTGAGCTTCCCCCCAAGCTGCAGCTTTGCTTCAGCCTTTGATAGATGAAGGGCCTGGGCATCCGTGTTCACCGCAATAAATTCCACACCCTGCAAACCGTTCTCAATCATCCGGTTGACGGCATTGCTCCCACCGCCGCCAACGCCAATTACTTTTATTTGTGCTAATTGATCCATATCCATTTCGAACTCTAACATATATAAGGTCCTCCTAATCAGACTGTGTATCCGTCGTCACTACTCAAAAAAGACTTTAAACCAGTTTTTTACTTTTCCTTTTGCTTTTTGTTTTGCCTGTGAAGGAGCAGCCGGCTCCTGTTTCTCCCGTTTTGCAGGAGGCGTGGCATCGGGAGAACTGACAGCTGCGGCCACTTCCCGACCCTGGACTTTGAAATTTTTATAAGCAAACTGAATGAGCCCGACCCCTGTTGTATACTGGGGTTCTCTGACACCAAGATAATCAGGCATGGCCATTCGTACATTGCCCTGGAAAAGCTCACTCGCAAGCTCTAATATTCCCGGCATCATCACCGTTCCTCCTGTAAGCACATAGCCACTCGGAAAATCACGGTAACCAAGACGATTGATTTCACGATAAATCAATTCAAAGATTTCTTCGACTCTCGGTTCAATGATATGGGCCAGCTCATACTGCGTACAATTCTCCGCCTCAGCACGACCGATCGCCGTCATTTGAAAATGCTCGTCCTCTGAAGCATCATCAATATACGCATGACCATGCTTGACTTTAATGCGCTCTGCTTCATCTGTCGAAACTCGTAAACCGATGGCAATATCATTTGTAATATGGTCTCCGCCGACAGGAATAACGGATGTAGCCTGCAATGTCCCTTGTTCAAATATCGAAATTGTTGAAGAACCTCCGCCTATATCAACGAGGCAGACACCCAGGCTCTTTTCATCCTTTGAGATCGCAACCGTACCTGTCGCCAACGGCTGTAAACAAATATCTGCGACCTGCAGCCCTGCTCGTTCAACACAGCGAAGAAGATTATGTAAAATTGTTTTCGATCCGGTAATGATTGTTCCTTCCATTTCGAGTCTTACCCCGATCATTCCGCGCGGGTCATTAATTTCATCCAAGCCATCCACGATAAATTGTTTAGGGATGACATCAATGATTTCCCGTTCGGGCGGAACAGACACGACCTGCGCAGCATCAATGACGCGCGCAATATCTTCGTCGCCGATTTCCCGATCCGAGTTCGAAACAGCTACCACTCCATGACACGGTTGGAGCTGCACATGATTGCCATTGATGCCGACAATCACCTGTTTAATAGAAAGCCCCACCATCCGCTCCGCCTGATCAATCGCCTGACGTATCGAGCGCACTGTTTCATCAATATCAACAATGGAGCCTTTCTTAATCCCGGTCGAACCGGCTTTACCGACCCCAATGATATTCATTGTTCCATTTGACATTTCCCCAATAATCACTCTGACATTGGATGTACCGATGTCTAAACTTACGTAAATCTCGTTGTTGTTCAATCTGTGGCACCTCCTTGTGTACTCACGTTCATTCCATAAAGCTCTATATGATTTCGTCTTTTCGTTTTACATGTACCTGCGTGACTGGCTAAAATCCGCGAGGTTACTAGACTTATTCAACATAGAACTCTGTTATCCTTTTCAAAACGTTGATTTTCTTAATTTTTTGTTTTTATGCTCACTTTTCCATTTCTTTACTCATTATGATGCTGCTTTGTCTGCCAATTCGCCAGCAGCATCCGTCGAATTACTGCAAGATTGTTAAAAAGACGAACACCGAAGGCAAAAATAGCTGCTAAGTATAAGTCTACACCAAGATGCACACCTAGAAAAGCTAAACCTGCTGCCAGGAGAATGTTAAAGAAAAAACCTGTCACAAACACATTTGAGTCAAATGTCTCTTGCAAATAAGCACGGATCCCGCCAAATAATGTATCCAACGCCGCCAAGACAGCAATTGATAAATAGCTCGTGTATTCAGCAGGCACGCGAAAATCCGTCATAAGACCTAAAATAATCCCGATTAAAAGCCCGATGATTGGCAACCACATTCTTCTATTCCTCCTTCACTTCCTCCATGTAGCGCACCCTTGGTGTTTGATCGTAGGCTGGCAGCTCCAACTCTTCTACTATTTCGAACGTCACCGAGAAGCCTTCTATCTCAAAATATTCGACTGATTCGGAAACGACCATCTGATTTTGGAGCGTTTCCGCCTTTTCAGATAGTACTTTTACTTCAATTGGAAGTGGTGGAAGACGCCTGCTATTTAAATGAGTCATGTTATTCACATCCCGAAAGGCAGAGGTTGAGATAATTCTCTCATTTTCAACTGCAATGCTTTCGGCTCCGTAAATATTTAATTCATTAATTAAAAAGCGAAAGACGTCGGCAGGAGGAGTTCGTCTTGCCTGTCCAAAAAACTGCTCGTGATAAAGGGAATCAATCGTAACAAGCAGTCCCGGACCAACTTCTTCTTCCAGACCGGCTTCCTTACGCAGGGCGGCAATTTGTTCGGACAGCACATCCGAAATATCGTCTTCCCGATTATGAAGGGTCTGTTCATATTGCGCAAGCAGCGCCTGCGCTTTCTCGATTTCACTATTTAATTGCTGATGTCTTTCCTGCTCCGCCATTAGCTCGCGGCGCAGTTCCCGGACATCCCGCGTATCTCTGACAACCGGTTCCTGTGTTGTGTGAAACTGAATCGCCAGCATAAAGCCAATTAGAAACGTGATAATCGTAAAGATCCATTTCTGTTGCAACTCATCACCTTCCCTCTGTTAAATGAGGGCTTAACAAGACATAGTCCTTTTTCTGCATCCGTACACTGATTTCATCATTCACTAGCTGATCCTTCACTCCGCCATACAGCGAAAGCGCTGCTTCTAAATGGTCGGGATCCCCTATCGCCGTGACGACAAACGGCGCTGACGATGTATGGCCGTCTATACGGATCACCGGGCCAACGCATTGAATGTAGGATTGATGTGAAAGCCGGTACCCGTTTATCGCAATCGCTTCCGCTCCGGCGACATAAAGCTCGTGGACGACCCGTTGAATATGAAACTCATGAACAATATAATCATTCGGATTCGCTCCGTCCGGCATGTAGGAGGCATCCTCCAATGCGACTTCGATTCCCGGACCTTCAACCGGAACTTGTCCGACAATCTTTCGTAACCGCTCCAAATCCTCAAGTAGATTCCTCGTCTTCGCCTCTTGTTCTTCATCTAATGACGATAAGCTATCCTCTAGCTCTCGCACCTGATCCTGGTACAAACGTAAATCCTCAGCGAGCGACCGGTTCGCGGCCTGTTCCAAAATGATCTGATTTCTCAAATCATCCTCGTATTGCCATTGACGCTCCGGTATGTTCGCAGAACGGCTTTCATTTGTTAATTCATAGCTTAAAGCAATGATAAAACCCGTCACAAGTAAGACGAAGGATAGGATAATATGTTTACCCTTCACCTTCACTGTCGTCTTCCTCCTCTACCACAAACTCCTCGAAATAAGGACTCATCCGCATATGAAGAATTCCTTTTTTTTCTGGATCAAGGTCACTGACAATGGAGGGGTAAGGGGCAATCTTTTCTGAAAATCCTCTAATTGTCGAATGTACCTCAATCCCATCTGTCATATATAACACGAGAGCGAGTGGATCACTTTCATTCGGCGTCAAAAAAATCTCCGAAATGCGTTCAATCAATTGCGGGGGAACCTTGGCCAGCTCAGCGGATAATTCCGCCAGTGCCTCACCCTGCTCAAAGTTCATCAGCAGCGGCGCATCGGCCGGATATTCCAGCCTCGGCAGTTCATCTAAATACCGCCCTGTTTCGAGAATCGGATAATAGTGCTCATTCGCATATAAATAGCCGATTCTGGCGTGCTCACGAATCACAAGCCGGACGGTATTTAACCACTTCCGTTCTACAGAGGCGGCCGCTATTTCCTCATCGTCCAGAAGCCGGTCGATGATCGCCGCTTTATCTAAGTTCCAAATGCTTGTCCCGCCCTTAATTCCACTTAATTCCACTACTTTCTCATCACTGATAAACTGATTTCCCTCAACCGTTACGCTCTTCACATGGCTAAGTGGCGACTGGAAATAAACCATGACCAGCAGCAACAAAAAAAAGAAGGATAAAAAAAACAGCAGGCGCCTGTTAGCACGCTGTTTCCGCTGTTCTTTCAGCGTAGGAATCCGTTCATTTATCGTTACGACCTTTTCCTTACTCATGATTCACTCCCCGATCTGTCCTGCAGCCGCTTTTGTCTCGTTGACCTCACACCTATTGTAACATATCCTAACGGTTAAAAAGTGGTCTTTTCATTTCTTTCATTCCGCCCGATCATTTCCACTTCGGTATGCAGTTCAATCTGATAGCGCTCTTTAATTGTCGCCTTGACGTGGGCAATTAAATCAAGGACGTCCTGCGCTGTAGCATCTCCCAAATTGACGATGAAATTAGCGTGCATCGTCGATATTTGCGCCCCGCCAATTTGATAACCCTTTAAGCCGGATTCTTCAATCAATTGCCCGGCATATTGCGGAAGCGGGTTGCGGAACACACTGCCACAAGTCGGATGCTTCCATGGCTGGGATTCGCGGCGATAATCTTTATTCGCCTGCATTTTTTTCACAATTTCCGTTTTTTCACCGCGTGTTAAGGCAAACTCAGCCTCAAGGCAAATCCCCTTTTCCTGTTGCAGCCTGGAAGTCCGGTACGAGAAATTCATCTCCTCATTCGTTATCCATTCCAGCCGCCCATCGGCAAATAAAACCCGTGCTCTCGTCAAAATCTGCGAGATGTCGGAGCCATGCGCACCGGCATTCATAAAGACTGCCCCGCCGACTGAACCAGGAATTCCCCCCGCGAATTCCAAGCCGCTTAATCCTTGCCGGCTAATAAGAGTTACCAGTTTAATTAACGGGTAGCCTCCTCCAGCCCGGACGAGTTCACCGTCAACAGTCAGCTCATCAAGTCCTTTGCCAAGCTTGATCACTACTCCTTCGATCCCCTCGTCCGCAACAAGCAGATTGGAGCCTCTGCCAATGACACGCCACGGCACTTCATACTCGGCAATGACCTCCATCAGCCGCTTCAATGCCGGCAAACTGTACGGCTCAATCAAGACGTCAGCCGGCCCCCCGATTTTCCACGTCGTATGATTTGCCAACGGTTCCTGACGTTTGATGAGACCAAGCTCTTCCCGTTCCATCAGCTCTATCAGTTGTTTTATCATGTTCATCCCTCATTTCCTTCGTCGCAAATCTCTTCTATTTGTATGCTGTTGCCCCACTCATCGTGCAGCCTCAGTCAAGACACGGTACAGCCGCTCGGCCGCATCCGGAACACCGAGTTCTTTCGCGGCATCACGCATGCTGCGCCACTTCGTTTCATCGGTCAAAATGGTGTCAATATCCTCAAGCAATGCGCTTCCACTCATCTCCTGCTCTTTTCGTACAAGCGCCGCCTCATTTTCCGCAAGTGAGCGCGCATTTTTTTCCTGATGGTTGTTCGTCACATACGGACTCGGAATCAGAATGCTCGGCAAGCCCAGCGCCGTTACTTCAGCAAGCGTCGTCGCCCCGGCACGCGCGACAATTAAATCAACAGCCGCCAGCACATCAGGCATATTATGGATGAACGGCTTAATGATGACATTATCAGGCTGCTTTCCTTTTATCGCTTCCGCAACGGCGTCATAATGCACGCTTCCGGTTACATAGACGACCTGATACGGCTTTTCGGAAAATTTTTCGATTACAGAAAGAAAGGCGTCGTTAATCGGCCTCGCTCCACGGCTGCCCCCGACAATCAGCACAGTTTTTTTCAACGGATCAAGTCCAAGCGATTGCTGACCGGCACGGCGATCGACGTTCTGCACTTCGGACGCCCGCGGATTTCCGGTAAAGATTACTTTCTCCTGCGGAAAAAACCCCCCTGCCTCTTCAAAACATATCGCCACGCGATCGACGTAGCGGCTTAAAAATTTATTCGTCAGGCCCGGTACACTGTTTTGTTCATGAATGACCGCCGGGATGCCCATTTTTGCCGCCGCATAGACAACAGGGCCGCACACATACCCACCGGTGCCAATCACGACATCGGGTTGGAACGCGTTAAGCATTTTCTTGACCTGCGTCGTTCCTTTTAAAAATCTCATGATCGTTTTGACGTTATCAAATGATAGTTTCCGTTTAAACCCCGTAATATGAATCGTTTGAAACGGTATGTTCTCACGCGGGATGATTTCACTTTCCAGCCCTTTCTCTGTTCCTATGTATAAAATCTCCGCATCGCGATCTTGTTTTTTGATTTCATTTATTAATGAGAGAGCTGGGTAAATATGACCACCAGTTCCACCACCGCTAACAACTACTTTCATCCGTTACCTCCAACTGTATAATCAATCACAAAGTAGATTCCCATTGTATCCACTATTTCCATTTTATCACGAACATAACTTGGTTTATACCGTGAACCTATGTAATCTTTTCGATTTTCATTGTTTGATGTCAAAAGGCTGTGAACCAGCATCGCAGGCTGCCACCTCATTTCGCCCTCACCGCTTACAGGTGTGGCACAAGGGAAAGCAGCCCTTTTGCCACACCTGGTTCACACCCGGATATGCCGGCTGATATTTAACAGCACTCCTAACGAGACAAGCATCAACGTCAATGAGGAGCCGCCATAGCTGAGCAGAGGTAATGTGATCCCTGTTACCGGCATCAGCCCGGTGACAACGCCAATATTAATCATCACCTGGATCGCGACCATCGAAATAATCCCAACCGCAAGGAAGCTGCCAAATAAATCCGGCGCCCCTAAGGCGATCCGAATGCCGCGCCACAGTAAAATCCCAAATAAGCAAAGAACAATTGCCCCGCCGATGAAGCCGAGCTCCTCGGCCAAAATCGCGAAAATAAAGTCGGTTTGCGGCTCTGGTAAATAAAAATATTTCTGCCTGCTTTCACCGAGCCCCATCCCCATTAGTCCACCGGGTCCGATCGCATATAGCGACTGAATGATCTGAAAGCCGCTTCCTAAAGGATCAGACCACGGATCCAAAAATGAAGTGATCCGCTGAATCCGGTAGGGAGCTGAGGCGATCAGGGCGACAAACCCCGCTACTCCGAGCAGGCCAAGCCATAAAAAATGGCTTAACCGCGCCCCAGAAACAAAGATCATGATCACACATGTGCCGACCATCACCGCCCCGGTGCCAAGGTCGGGTTGAAGCATAATCATGCCAAAGGCGAGCAACACAAGAGACAGAGAGGGCAAAAGCCCCTTTTTAAATGAGACAATCTTCTTCTGGTTTTCAGACAGAAACTTGGCAAGAAAGACGATCATCGCCATCTTCATAAACTCCGATGGCTGAATCGAAAATGCGCCTACCCCGAGCCAGCTCCTTGCCCCACCCCGCACCAAACCGACCCCGGGGATCAGCACGATAACGAGCAGCAAAAAACAAACGATCAAAATCAGCTTGGCCCATGTCCGCCATGTCCAATAGTCGACTTTCATCATGAACAGCATTGCCACAACTCCGACGCTCGAGAAGAAAAGCTGGCGTTTGGCGAAGAAAAACGAATCGTCAAAGCGATATGTCGCCCAGGCTTCGCTGGCACTGTAGACCATCACAAGCCCAATGACGAGAAGAGCTATCGTGGTTGCAAATAATACATAATCAGGTGTTGCTTTTGATCTGGCCACTGAAAACACCTCAATCCACCGCAATTTAAGTCAGGTCTCACCTTAAATGTATGCGTGGACAAAGGAAAACATGTCCCATAAGAAAACCCGCTATGCGGGTTTTCTTAATAGCGGCGCGCGGAGCCGTTGCTCTTCCTCGAATCCACCTCAACCTATTATCCTTTCATATGAGCTGATGCCTTAGAGACCACTGAAAAATCATGACGAAAAAGCTGCTGAAAAAGTGAAAATCGTACTTTTTCAGCAGCTGCTCCAATAAAGGCTTTTTTCTCCCCTTTAAGACCTCACACTCGAATTTACCCGTTAAGCGCCATAACCGCTTCAGCAAAACGGCTGCCGCGCTCTTCAAATGTTTTGTACTGATCCCAGCTTGCGCAGGCCGGAGACAGCAGAATTACGTCGTTTTCCGCTGATTGCTGGTACGCTTTCTTCACCGCATCCTCCACCCATTCAGCGAACAGAATCGTTTCAATTCCGGCCGCTTTTGCCGCCTTGGCAAGCTTATGCTTCGTTTCCCCGAACGTAATAAGCGTGCGAACGTTTTTCAACGAAGGAACGAGCTCATCAAATTCATTGCCGCGATCAAGACCACCTGCAAGCAGAATAATCGGCTGTTCAAATGCCTCCAGCGCTTTTTGCGAAGCAAGGATGTTCGTCGCCTTCGAATCATTATAAAAGCGCCGGCCGTTCACTTCCCGCACAAATTCAAGCCGGTGGGCGACGCCGCTGAAGGAGGTAAGAACCTTCACGATTTGTTCTCTCACTGCGCCCATGCTGAGAGCCGCGCCGATTGCCGCCAAAATATTTTCAATATTATGCGCGCCTGGCAAGACGATCTCATCGGTATGAATAATCGGCTCGCCCCGATACGAAATGACTTGATCTTGACAGGAGACTCCTTCCGGAAGCTCACGTTTGAGCGAAAACGGCAGCAGCCGGGCTGCGCTTGTCGCCGCGACCGCCGCAACAAGGGGATCATCGGCATTATAGACAAAAAGATCCTCTTCGGTCTGATTTGCTGTAATTTTTGCTTTCGCCTGCACATAAGCTTCCTTCGTGCCATGGTAGTCCAGATGAGCGTCAAACAGGTTTAACAGGACGCTCACTTTTGGCTTAAAGGATGTCGTCCCCTGCAATTGAAAGCTGGAAACTTCAAGAACGAGAACATCGTCCGCATTTGCCTGCTCGGCGACTTCACATGCCACCGTCCCAATATTGCCAGCAATTAACGGCGTGCGCGCCCCGCCGTGCAGCATTTCATAAACTAAAGTCGTTGTCGTCGTTTTCCCGTTCGATCCAGAAATAGCAATGATTTCCGCCTCACTCAATAAATAAGCAAGCTCAATCTCCGTCACGACTTCTATCTCTTTTTCCTGAGCCGCCAGAATAATTGGATTCGTGTAAGGAATGCCCGGGTTTTTGACGATAAGATCAAAGCCTTCATCCACTAAAGAAAGAGGATGTCCGCCACACACTACCGGCACGCCTTCTTTTTCTAATTGCTGCGCCTGCTCATTTTCGTCATAAGGCTTCGCATCGTTCACAACAATATGAGCACCAAGTCTTAGTAAAAGACGAGCCGCTGCTTCACCACTTTTGGCCAGGCCGAGGATCAGTATTTTCTTATGTTGAAATTGCTCAGCTGATTTCATTTTACATCCACACCTCTATATAAATTCCAATGACCGCCAAGACCATCCCGACAAACCAAAAGGTGACAACAACCCGCCACTCAGACCAACCCGATAGCTCATAGTGATGATGCAATGGACTCATTTTAAATACACGTTTTCCTCTTGTTTTAAAAGAAATAACTTGAATAATGACCGATAATGTTTCAATTACAAAGACCCCGCCGACAATAATCAGTAAAATCTCCAGCTTTGTCATAATCGCGATCGCCGCCAACGCTCCTCCAAGAGCAAGCGAACCGGTGTCGCCCATAAACACTTTAGCCGGGTGAGCGTTGAAAACGAGAAATCCTAACACCGCCCCGACGACAGCCGCACTAAAGATCGACACGTCAATCAGTTCAAGATTCCAGGCCAAAACAGCGAATGCGCCAAAGGCGACAGCCCCGGTACCCGCAAGCAGTCCGTCCAGTCCGTCGGTCAAATTAACGGCGTTCGATGCGCCGACGAGCATAACAATGACAAGCGGCAAGTAAAACCAGCCGAAGTCAATCGAAAGCGATGTCGCTGGAATCGCCACCTCTGTTGACAGTCCCATCTGTCTAAGACCGAAATAAAACAAAATCGCAATCAACAGTTGACCGGCAAGCTTCTGTTTGGAGGTCAAGCCTAAATTCCGCTTTTTGACTACTTTAATGTAATCATCAAGAAAGCCGACAAGGCCAAAGCCGACCGTTACGAGCAGCAGGAGAGCGATCTCCTGACTGAACGCCAAGAAGCGCATGGAAATAAACAAGGAGGCAAACAGAATGGAAAGAACGATCACGATTCCTCCCATTGTCGGCGTCCCGCTCTTCTTCTGATGGGATTTCGGGCCTTCTTCACGGATACTTTGCCCGAATTTCAGCCTTCTTAAAAACGGGATAAAAAGGGGCGAAAGAATGACGGCAATGACAAATGATAAAACTAATGTCAGCAATAATACGCGTTCTAGCATTCATCATTCCCCCTTTCCATCGTCTGATAAGCGTCAATCACTTCTTCTAATTTCATTCCTCTTGATGCTTTAAATAATATTGCCGTCCTGGCATCAGCTAGTGTTCGTATGTAAGCGGCCGCTTCGTCCTTCGAGCGCGCCCAATGAATGACAAGTCCTGCAGTGGTGCTTTTGATTGCTTCAGCCGCAATCCAGCGCGCTTTCTCGCCGATGCAAATCAGGTGAGTGAGCGGTTCGGAAATGACGTCAGCTACCTTTCGATGCAGCATTTCTTCCTCGTTCCCAAGCTCATACATATCGCCGAGAACCGCAATCCTTTTTTCAAATCCCGGTAACGCTTTGACCGTTTCAATTGCCGCCATCATTGAGGTCGGGCTTGCATTATACGCATCGTTAATAATCAGCTCTCCCTGCTTTCCCCGTTGCTTTTCAAGCCGCATACCCGTTAAGGAAACGGACTCCAGTCCGCGCCGGATCGCCTCCTGTGGCACGCCGATTTGGCGCGCTGCGGCAATAACGAAGCCGGCATTTTTTACATTATGCTCACCAAGCAGCGGCAGTGAAAAGCGGCCGAGATCGGCAAATTGGAATGAATAGCCTGCCTCGCTTGCGTTCACCGCCGATAGGATCGCATCACATTGTCCGGAAAAGCCGACCGTGCAAGTCGCTTCTTTCCGGTAAGGATTCAGCAAGGACTCATCCCCGTCTATAATGACAGTTCCGCCTTTTTTTAGCCCGGTCGTAATTTCCATTTTGGCTTTGGCGATCCCTTCCCGGCTGCCCAGCTGCTCCAGGTGGGAATCGCCAATATTGGTCACGATGGCCACATCCGGCAGCGCAATTTCACTTAATAAGGCGATTTCGCCAAAGCCGCTCATTCCCATTTCCAAAATGAGATACTCACATGTTGCCGGCATCGCTAAGATCGTTAATGGCAAGCCAATATGATTGTTATAGTTTCCCTGTGTTTTATATGTTTCTTTGTGCAAAGAAAGAACAGCAAATAACAAATCTTTGGTCGTCGTTTTTCCGTTGCTGCCGGTCACGCCGATAACAACCGGATCAACCTGTTGGCGATAGGCCCCGGCCATCCGCTGCAGCGCCGCGAGCGTATCCTTGACGAAATAAAGCTGAAAGTCGTCAGGCAGCTTTTCCGGCAACGGATAATCCGCCTGCCACAAGGCCGCTGCCGCCCCTCCTTCAATCGCCTGAAGCAGAAAGTCGTGACCATTGAAACGGTCGCCGACAAGCGGAACAAACAAGGAGCCGGGCTCCAGCTTCCGCGTATCGGTCGCAACAGAACGAAAGCCTTCTTCCCGCTCCTTTTCCTCTAATCTGGTGGACTCAATAAGCCCTTCTAATAAAGCTGGACTTAACATGAAGACATCCGCTCCTTTATCGCCCGTCTCGCCACTTCGCGATCATCAAAATGAATCGTTTTGCCATTTAGGATCTGGTACGTTTCATGTCCTTTTCCGGCAATGATGACGATATCTCCCGCCTCGGCTTCTGCCACCGCCCGTTTGATTGCTTCTTCCCGGTCCAAAATCACCTCATAAGTCCCCTCTTCTACGCCGGTCACCATATCGGCAATAATCGCTGCCGGCTCCTCAGAGCGCGGATTATCAGAGGTGAAAATAGCCTTACTCGCATAGTCAACAGCGATTCTGGCCATAACTGGCCGCTTTGTCCGATCCCGGTCACCGCCGCAGCCGACGATCGCAATCATGTCTTTTTTTGCAAATTCTCGCACGGTTTTTAATATGTTTTCAAGGCTGTCAGGTGTATGGGCATAATCGACAATAACCGTATAATCCTGCCCTTCATCAACCGTTTCAAACCGCCCGGCCACGCCCTTCACCTGCTCGAGGCTCGCTTTGATCTTTTCAAGCGGTTCCCCCAGGACGAGAGCAGCCGTTGCAGCAGCAAGCGCGTTGTAGACGCTGAACATCCCAATCAGCCGCATCGACACCGTCACTTCCTCGTTAAAGGCCGTTAACCGAAAGGAGGTTCCTGACGCTGAAATGCGGATATCTGTCGCCTTCACATCGGCCTGTTCTTTAATCCCGTACGTGACGACGGTTGCGGCCGTCATTCTGGCAAGCTCCTGTGAAGCGGCGTCATCAGCATTGAGGACAGCAACCTTATCACTGAACGTATTTCCTAATTGGGCAAATAAAAGGCCTTTCGCGTATAAATAAGCATCAAGCGTATCATGATAATCAAGGTGGTCCGGGGTTAAATTGGTGAAGACCGCGACGTCGAAATCACAGCCGCGTACTCTCCCTTGGTGAAGAGCGTGGGAAGAAACCTCCATCATCGCCCGGTCAACACCGGCCTCTACCATTTCAGCAAACAGCTGTTGCAGCGTGAGCGATTCAGGCGTCGTATTTCTTGTTTCATACTGCTCATTTCCAATCTTCGTATACATCGTTCCAATTAAACCGGTTTTCTTTCCATCGTCCTGCATGATTTGCTCAAGCAGATGGGTGACCGTCGTTTTCCCATTTGTTCCAGTGACCCCGATCAGCTTTAGTTTTTTTGTCGGATTATCATAAAAGTGACAGGCAAGCTGAGCCATTGCCCGCTTCGTATCACTGACAATAATGACAGGGACCGAAACGGGCAGCGGCCGTTCGGCAATGATCGCCACCGCCCCGCGCTCCTCAGCCTGCTTCGCATAATCATGCCCGTCAACCGTATAGCCTTTCACACAAAAGAAAGCCGTCCCTTCTGTTACCTTCCTTGAATCCATCTCCAAAGAATGGACAACCGGGTTTTCCGTTATTCCGTTGGCTTGAAACCGTAACGGTGCTACTAACTCTTTTAATTTCATCATGTCCAAAACCTCTCAATCCATCATTTCACACTCTAGTTGGCATGTGCACACTAGGATTATTTTAGACGTTCTCTCTCTATTTGTCACCCATATAAAGGCGGATTGTCGATCCTGCTGTCACTTTTACACCCGGCTCAGGGGACTGGGCTAATACATTTTGCCCCTCACCTTCCACTTCAAGCTGCAGCTCATAATAGGAATCAAAAATCTCTCTTTTCGTTCTCCCGACTAGATCTGGCACCTCAAGCAATGGTTCATCGCTCCAGACAAGCTCTTTTTCAATCTGTGTTTCGCGCGGCTCAACCCCCATCGCTCTCAAGCTATCGCCGATCACTTTTCCAACAATTGGCGCCGCGACGATTCCGCCAAATTGCAGGGTGTCCTTCGGATTATCAACCGCAACATAGACGACAATTTGCGGATCATCGGCCGGGGCAAATCCAATAAATGAAACGATATGGTTATTTTCCAAATAACGTCCATCCTTGGCTTTTTGCGCTGTTCCTGTCTTCCCGCCGACGCGGTAGCCATCCACAAAAGCCCCTTTCCCCGTTCCAAGCGCGACCACGCTTTCCAGCGCATAACGCAGCTTTTCCGATGTCTCCGGTGAAATCACCTGGCGCTTCGCCGTAGGGGTGTGCGCTTCGACGACCTCGCCTGTTAGCGGGTCAATCCATTCCTTCGCCAAATAAGGCTGATACAAATAGCCACCGTTAATAGCGGCGGACACGGCAGCGACCTGCTGAAGCGGTGTCACGGCCACCCCCTGACCGAAAGCGGTAGTCGCCTGTTCAAGCGGTCCGACGTTTTCCCGGTTAAACAAAATCCCGGTTCCTTCGCCCTGTAAATCGATCCCTGTCTTTTCCCCGAAGCCGAAATCCTCAATGTAGTCAAAAAGACGGTCTTTGCCAAGCCGTTCTCCGAGTACGACGAACCCCGGGTTACAAGAATTCTGAACGACCTCTAAAAACGTCTGTTGACCGTGTCCGCCTTTTTTCCAGCAGCGTAAATTCCTTCCTGCCACTTCAATATAGCCCGGATCATAGAATGTATCGTGCTCTAGGTCGACCTCTCCCTCTTCCAGTGCAGCGGCTAATGTAATAATTTTAAAGGTCGAGCCTGGCTCATATTGCATCCAAACCGGCTTATTCTGATTATATATCTCCGGCGGCACTTCCTGAAACTCTTCCGGGTTGTAATGAGGCCGGCTGCTCATTCCAAGGATTTCTCCCGTATTAGGGTTCATCGCGATCGCGATCGCCCCATCCGGATTATAGGTTGCCTCCGCGATATCAAGCTCCCGCTCAATGATCGTTTGCACCCTGCTGTCAATCGTCAGCCTCATGTCAAGTCCGTTGACTGGAGCTGTATATTCATCAGCCAGGTTCGGCATCCGGTTCCCTTTTGCTGTCGAAAAGAAGGAAACATGTCCTTTCTCGCCTTTTAATTGTTCATCATAATACAACTCAAGGCCTGTCAAGCCTTGATTGTCAATCCCGGCAAAGCCGAGCACATGAGAAAGATAGCTGCCAAAAGGGTAATGCCTTTTACTATCTTCGGCAATATAGACACCCGCTAAACGCAAGGCACGCACTTCACTTGCTTTTTCTTTCGTAATCTTCCGCCCCTCCGGATTGATGCGGACAATGGATTCTTTTTTTGTCACCAGTTCATATGCTTTCTTATGATCCATATTTAATACCGCTGCAAGCTGTTCCGCTGTATCGACCGGATCCTGCACTTGACGCGGCACGACAAGGATCGAGGGTGCACTTACATTTGTAGCGAGCACGACATCATTCCGGTCACGGATTTCTCCCCTCTTTGCTTCAAACGGAACATCCCGGCTCCAGGAATCCTCCGCCCGGTCAGTCAGCCAGTCACCAAGCGCAAATTGCACATATCCAAGTCTCAGCCCGATAATGAAAAAGACAGCCAGTCCAGCGAAAAGGACAAAAATGAGGCGTTTGCGTACTGTTACATTCGACACTCGCACAATGATCCCCCCGTATCTCTATTCTTGTATCAGCGTATGCTTGTACGCTGATGATTAGAACAGCACGGAGGGACACCTCAATCTCTATTACTCGGCCTGATTTTCCTGTTCTTCCTGCTCTGCTTCTCCGGCCTCATCCAGTTCTTCGCTCTCCTGCGCTTCCCCTTCACGGCTCGGGGTCGCAAGCTCGATCACGAAGAAGTCTCCTTCTTTAATCGCTCTTCCCGGTTCAATATTTTGCGTCGTCACATAGCCGTGGCCGAAAATCGTCGGACGCATCCCCATTACTTCGGCAAATTTTCGCACGTCGCGATTGGACCAGCCAGTCATATCCGGCATGACGGCTTGTTCGCTGTTGGTCCGCAGCATGACCTTCTCTCCTGGAAGGATACCTTTGCCCGCTGCCGGCTGCTGAGCGGCAATCGTTCCGCCATCACCAAGGATGATCGGCTCAAGCCCTTCTGCCGTGATTTCCTGTTGAACGGCAGCAAGAGACTGGCCAACATACTGCTTCGTCACATAGCTTGTCGCGATCTCTTCTTCGATTTCTTCCATCGTCGGTGTAATGTTCAAATATTGCAGGCTGTGCTTCATAATCGTATTGAAAATCATCGCCGTCGGCTCACTGCCGACTTCATAGTTCTCAATATGAGGTCGTTTCACCGCGACATAAACAATCACGCGCGGATCCTCTTTCGGTGCCATCCCGAGAAATGAGAAAATATTTTCCCCATGGCCGCGGATAATCGAACCGTCGTCGTTTCTGATTTGCGCCGTCCCTGTTTTTCCGACTACATTAAACCCTTCCAAATAATAAGGACGACCTGTCCCTGCCGGTGAGGTAACAACCTGTTCAAGCAGGTCAATCACTTCAGCCGCCGTTTCTGCGGAAATCGGCTCACCAACGACCTCAGGTTCATTTTTTTTGACAACTGTATTCGTATTCGGATCGACGATGTGGTCAATAATATACGGCTTCATCATCTTTCCGCCGTTGGCAATCGCTGTCGCCGCCTGGACTTGCTGAATCGGCGTCAGAGCCGTACCCTGCCCCAAAGCCGTTGTCGCTGCGTCAATCCGGTACTGATCGGCTATTAAGCTATCAGCTTCATTTGGCAAGTCAATCCCTGTCGGCTCATAAAAGCCAAACCGCTGCCAGTACTCATACAGCTTTTCCCGCCCCAGCACTTCGAGCGCGATTTTTGAGAAGGCGACATTCGAGGAGCGTAAAAGCCCTTCATTATAGGTGATAACTCCCCAGCCGCGGCCGCCGTTATGATCGGGAATTGAATCAGGACCGATCTGGTAACGTCCGGACTGGTACGTATCCTCGCCGTTATACACGCCTTCTTCAATCGCCGCTGCCAAGGTGAACATCTTCACCGTCGAACCCGGCTCGAACCGGTCGGACACGGCATAATTCGTATAATTTGTAATATCCTCATAATGATTCGGATTGAAGCTCGGCCGATTGCTCATTGCCAAAATTTCGCCGGTTTTCGGATCGGCTACAATCGCGATCATTTTTTCGGGCTCGTATTCTTCCTCGACCTTCGTCATAACCTGATCTAACGCTGTTTGAATGTTAGAATCAAGAGTCAGATAAACATCATGGCCATTTTTGGCCGGTGTGATGTTCTGCTTTGGATCAGGAAGCGGAATCCCTTTGCGGTCACTTTGATATTGGATCAGGCCGTCCGTTGGCCGCAGCTGCTCATCCAAGCTGCGTTCCAGCCCCATCCGTGCCGTCGCCATATCTCGCTCCGTATAGCCGATAACATGGGAAGCATACGTTTGTTTCGGATAGTAGCGCCGCGGCTCCTCCCTGAAAAATATTCCTTCAAGCTGAAGGGCGCTGATTTCTTCCATTCGTTCATGCGTCATATTTTTCGCGCCTGAACCAAGCTCTACTTGAAAGCGGTCGGAGGAAAGCAGCGAGGTCAGCTCGTCAACCGGCATGTTAACATAGGGCGAAAGCTTTTCCGCCGTTGCCTGCGGATCTTTGACATAGCTTCGCTGCCCTTCATCCAGTATCGCATAGGCGGTGTAGGAATTAAGCTCCGTCGCAAGTACTCCGCCCGAACGGTCATAAATCGTGCCCCGAACTCCTTTTAAAACTTGCGAGCGCGTCCAGCGATCTTTGCCTAAAGCCTCTAAATCCGTGCCGTTCACTTCCTTGCTTGTTTGAATGAAAATAAATCGGCCTACTAATACAACAAAAATCATCAACACGCATAACAAAAGAACAACCGCTCGTTTATTCATCACATTACGCTTAATTTCCAACCCTCTCACCTCATCCCATAAACATGATGTAAGAAAAACGCCAGAGACGCCTTTTCTTTGGAGTCACTCCCTTTGAAACTGACAGAAAGACTGCTTGAACGTTCTCTAATCCCTCAATCAACGCTTCTTTCTTTACGCGGAAAAACTAGCCCTGTAGCAAGAGCTAGTTATTGACGACTTTCACTTTATTGTCATCCAGCGTCATCCCGAGTTCTTCAGAGGCAAGATAGAGAATCCGGTCAGGCGCACTAAGCTCCACGACCTGCAAGGATAGCCCTTCATTCAGCTGAACCTGTTCGGCAATCAGCGCTTCCAGTTCATATACTTCCTGATTCGTTCCGTAAATCGTAGCGTAGTTATGTACAATCATGCTAACCATAAGAAAGGTGCAGGCGACTATGAAACCAATGATTAGTTTTTCGCCGAAGGTAACGTTCATCCTTACCCGGCGAACACGCGTTTTTGTTTGAACCTGCTGTTGCTGCTGCTCCTGATACTTACGTGCAACCATATTCATCGAAACCCTCCTTGTTACTGTTTTTCTGCTACGCGAAGCTTTGCAGAACGCGCGCGATTATTGACTTGCAGTTCTTCCTCTGATGCGACGACAGGCTTTTTGTTGATAAGCTTTAAAACCGGCTCATAGCCGGGAGGGACAACCGGGAGACCTGGTGGTAAATCAGGGCCTTTGCTGTGCTCCTTAAAGATTTCCTTGCAAAGACGATCTTCAAGTGAGTGAAAGGTAATCACCGATAAACGTCCGCCTTTATTAAGCAGCGTGATCGCGTCCTCCAGCGCTTCCTCAAATGCACCAAGCTCATCATTAACGGCAATCCGGATCGCCTGAAAAGTCCGTTTCGCCGGATGACCACCTTTGCGGCGGGCCGGGGCGGGAATCGCTTCTTTAATGATCTCGACAAGCTCACCTGTTGTTTCAATCGCTTTCCGTTCGCGGTACGCCTCGATCTTTCGTGCAATTTGCTTGGCAAAGCGCTCTTCCCCGTATCTGGCAATGATCGAATGGAGCCGTTCAAAGGACCATTCATTGACCACTTCATATGCGGTTAAAGAAGCGGTTTGATCCATTCTCATATCCAGCTCAGCATCCTGATGGTAGCTGAATCCCCGCTCAGCTTCATCCAGCTGCGGACTGGAAACTCCTAAATCAAATAAAATACCGTCAACCCCTGTAACGCCGTACTTATGTAGCTCCCGTTTGAGAAAGCGAAAATTGCTGCGAATAAAGGTCACGCGCCCTTCAAATTCCGCTAGCCGCTCCCTCGCAACCTCGAGCGCCTTGTCATCCTGGTCAAATGCATATAAGTGACCTTGTGGTGAAAGCCGGGAGGCAATTAACGAGGAATGGCCGGCTCCGCCCAGCGTACAATCAACATAAATGCCATCAGGCTTAATATGTAGTCCATCTACCGCTTCCTGCTTTAAAACTGTTACGTGTAGAAACAATTCTTCACCTCCATGACTAAAACCGTGTTCCTCTTTCTACTAGAGGTCAAAATCAACAATATTTTCAGCGATTTCGCTAAAGGAATCCTCAGACTCAGCGAAATACGTTTCCCAATTCTCTTTGCTCCACACTTCAACTCTGTTCGAGACGCCGATAATGACACACTCTTTTTCCAGTTGAGCAAACTCACGCAGAGGGGAGGCAATATTTACCCTTCCCTGTTTATCCAGTTCACATTCGGCAGCGCCTGAAAAAAAGAAACGGGTGAACGCACGCGCATCTTTTTTTGTAAAGGGTAACTCTTTCAGCTGGTTTTCGAGCTTCCGCCACTCTTCAGAAGGATAGACAAATAAACAACGATCCAGCCCACGTGTCATCACAAAGGATGAACCGAGGCCATCACGAAATTTAGCCGGAATAATCATTCTCCCTTTTTCGTCTACGTTATGGCGATACTCCCCCATAAACATCTCGAATCCAACTCCCCCCACTTCCTACCCTTAAGTTACCACAACCCTCCACTTTGCACCACTGTAAATTTTATTTTTCTCCACAAAAAAAACTTGCTCGTAAAAGCAAGTTTTTTCGTTCTCATTCTTCCGACAGAAAAAAGAAACAATTATTTACAAATAAAAGAGCTTATGGCGCATATCTAAAGTTACATCAGTCGACAATATTCGGCGGAATTCCTCAATCCCGAGCAAATTCACAAATAAAAGCGGATGAAAGACCCGCTCTTGCGGATGCTGAAGCGGAAACAGCCACCGCTCTGCCTCGGCAAATTTTTCAAGCGTATGTTCATGCTGTTGTCGAACGAAATGTGCCATTCTTTTTTCTAAAAACTTCAGCTGATCCTCAATAATCACCGCATTTTTTTCACTGAGCGCCGCCAAAGTAACGTCCATCTCCACCGCCAGCTCCCGCAGCGGGCGATGATAGCTCAGCATTTGTTCACGCACCTGTTGTGCCACTTCATGAACCGGATATGGATTCTGCTCCGCTAACCATGCCTCGCGCAGCTGCTCCATTCCGCCGCTTAAAAACGGTTCAATTTCATAGCTGAACTGATCAAGCCACTTCTGGACAGCCGCCGGAACGATCGTCGCCTGATAACGCGGAATGACCGGCGGGACCTTCCAGCCAAAATGATGAAACACATCCTTTAACGTAGCCCAATATAACAATTCACCGGGACCTGAGATAAAAGCGAGTACCGGCAGCAGCCATTCCTGCATTAACGGCCTTGTGACGACATTGTTGCTGAAGCGCTCCGGCTCTTGCTGCAGCAGCTCGCGCAGCTCCCGTTTCGTAAAGCGCAGCTTGCCCCCGCGCACGACAAAGGCTTCATCCTGATAATCGAGCCGCTTTCGCTCCCCGTTCACCTCTAAAAAGAGATGGGAATTTTCCGCTTCTGTCACCACAGGAGTGCCGTATCCCGCTTCATAAAAGGCTTTCGCTCCCCTTTGCTGAGCGGTCTGCACCTCTTCCACTTCCTCGATTAACCGTTCAAAGTAAGGGATCTCGAGGCGGCGCAGCAACGGATCATGAGCATCGAGCAGCAATAGCCCTTCATGGCCGAAAAACCAGTTCATCACTTTTTGAAAGAAGCTGACATACGTCACCCCTTCTTCAAGAAACCCTTCAAGCTTGGTGAGGAGCTGCTTCGTATACGCTGTTTCCGGCAAGGAAGCGAACACGGTCTGAAGCCACTGCTTCAGCTGTTTTCGCTCAAGTGGAAGCTTAGACGCCGAATTGGCTGCGCCTCCTTCCTCCAGCATATGCTTTTTCCATCTCTTATTTTTTTCAATGTATACATATCGTATTTCATCAAGGTCATGATCTTCACCAGCGATCCAGAAAACAGGGACGACCGGAAGCCCAAGTTCTTTTTCCTGCTGCTTCGCCATCAGCAAAATAGACATCGCCTTATACACAGTAAAAAGCGGTCCCGTCAGCAGACCTGCTTGCTGCCCCCCTACGACAACGAGGGAGTTGGCTTGTTTCAGCTTTTCAATTTGTTGTCTCGCTTCCTCCCGATAAGACAGCCGGGCATGAACTTCCGTGAAGTAATCAGCTAACTGCTCCCTTTGATAAGAACGGGTAAGCAATTCTGCCGCTCTCTGCTTATACTTTTCCTGATCAAGAAAGGCATAGTCTAAAAAAGGCAAACATCGCTCCTTCCCTTCACTATAATCTTTCAAAAAGCCGGACCTGGATGAAAGATTCACTTCTCCAACTCTCATATGTAAAGACGTCCCTTCGTATTGCTAAATTCTTACCCCATCATAGCAAAAACTTTTATGAACACCAAACGTTATGAACTGGAACCTGTCGTTCATGATGAAATCAGACGCGAGAGCAAGCCATAGCCGCTTAACACGAGATAAAGAACAAAGAATAGCAGGAAGTTAACGCGCCAGATTCCTTTTAACAGCTTCCTTGTATAAATGTCTCCGGATGCCTGCCAATGAAGCCAGGTGAAGACGAGGGCAATAAAAAAGAAAATCGCCAAAATCATCCACAAAAAAGAGCGCCCCCACAGCTCATACATAATAAAATAAACAGCTGCCATAAATAAGACCACACTTCCATCGGAGGCGACCCGCATTGCTCTCGCTTTCTTTCTTGTTATCTTTACCGTTATGAGATAAAGCACGTACCAGCCAAGTAATGGCAAAGTAATGATTGTCGCGATAAACCATGAAAGCACCTGACTCAATCGTCTCCCTCCTTTCTTGCTGCCTCTTCTTTTGAGCTAACCGCCATAGTAACAAAGTTCAGGACCGGCACGGCAAGCTGCTTTTGTTCGGCCAGCCTGATGAGATAGCCTGAAATACTGGCAATTTCCGTCTGCCGCCGATTGGAGAGATCAACGAGCATTGACGATGTATTCGACGCTGTCTGCTCGCAAACCCGGACAACATGAGCCCATCTTTCCTCCTCATCATCACGCTCCAATACTTGCATCACTTCGGTAAAGATCGCTCTCATCATCTCTTTGCGGGGCCGGCTTGTAACCAACTCGCCATTTTTCACTCCCAGCAAAGCTGTCAGTGGATTAATACAGGCATTGACGATCAGTTTTTGCTGCAGCATCTCGAGCCAGTCCCCTTCATAGCGGACCGGAAAAGCGTCCTCACCACTATCCGCCGCGAACAGATCGTCCAGCAGAGCCGCTTCTTTTCTGACGTAACCCCATCTCAACCGGCCGCGTCCGGTATGCCGGACTGTATGATCATTTTCCCGTACCGCTCCATGCTCCATCACCCCAACGGCGACAGTCGCGATTGGCAGGTCGGCAAAATAGTCGATATGAGCCATCCCATTTTGCAAAAATAAAATCGAGGAAATCCGCTTATCCTTCAATTGGGAAAGCACGTCTTTCACACTGTATGCTTTCACGGTCAAAATCACGACATCCAGTTGATCCTTTTCCGTCAACCCGGCTAACGTTTTGGCTTTGACCGCTTTTCTCTGTGTCCTTCCATAAAAATCGATCAGCTGCAGCCCGTGGTCGTTAATCCGTTCCGCCTGCTCCTTTCGCTGTGTCAACAAGACGACATCGTGCCTGCGGTCCGCCAGATAGCAGGCCGTCAGCATCCCGATTGCACCCGCCCCAACAATCGCAACCTTCATTCGTTCTAAACCCCTTCTTCTATCAACTAGTATCACATATGAAAATTGTACCATATTACTAGCCTTTCATGCCTATCGTTTATATTCTGATTATTAGAATTATTCCATCCGCCCAAAAATTTTCGCATTTTTAAACGCTTTCCCGCCGACTTGTAGTAAAATAAAAGGGTAAAGACAGAATCATTGGAAATCGGGAGGAATGCTAAATGGGAAATCATGAAGTGACACGCTTATTGGTGAACTACAAAACCTTAGAAGAATTCAAGAACTTCCGAGAGTTCGGGGCTGCTGAACTTTCCATGAAAGATGATTTAGAAGCAAACATTATTGAAAACGACAGTGAATCACCATTCTATGGAATCTATTTTGGTAAAAAGCTCGTTGCTCGTATGAGCTTGTATAAAATCGAAGCGAAATTCGACCGTTACTTCGACCCACCGCAAGATTATTTGGAATTATGGAAATTGGAAGTGCTGGAACCATACCGCAAGAAAGGGTACGGAAAAGCGCTCGTCGATTTTGCCAAATCATTCAACTTACCGATCAAGACGAACGCCCGTCAAGGCTCGGGGGAATTCTGGAGTCATATGGGCTTTGAGCCGGTGACGTACCAGCCGGCGCGCGACCGCGGGGAAAGCCCGTATGTCTGGTATCCGGCAGGAGTTCAGGAACAGCAGGAAAACACAACGCCGGTTAACGTCGAGTCAAACCAGGAACTTTAACAATAAAAAGATAAAACGAAACCAGATAGTAGATAGGGGCTGGGCAAAAGGTAAAAAACAACCTTACGCCCAGCCCCTCTATGTTTCTATTCAAGGCATGAACCTGCCGCCCTACGATTCTGATGCGTGCTGATAGCCGGACATCTTTCTGGCGCGATCCATAATCGACAATAACGCGCGGTAATCCTCGGCCATGATTCGCTTATCCTCTTTTACTTTTTCAAGCTCCTGCTTCAGCGCTTCATTTTCCTGTTTCAAGCTTTCTACATCTTTTGCAACGGCCTGCTGCTGATTTTTATGGTACTCATGTAAAAAGTCTATAACCTGCTCCATCGTAAGCGTCACCGGCTCGGCTTTTGCGCTGGCTGGCTCGGTTTCCTGCTCAGGCTTCTGCTCGACTTGTTCAACCGGGCTTTCCTGAGCGGTCAGCTCCTCACTCGTTTCCTCCTGCCACTTGCTCTCCTGCACCGCTTTTCCTTTTTTATTTTTCGAGCGCTGCTTTTTAGCGAGCGCAATGGCTGATTCATATTTTTTACGAATGGTTGAGTTCCAACGGAAGCCGCAAGCCGCACTTGTCCTTGAGAGCCGCTCGGCAATTTCCTCAAAAGCGGCAAGCTGGGTGCTCCCTTCCCTGATATGTCTGAGAACAACTTCTGCCAAAATTAAATCTTCATCTGCAGTCCATGCATCTTGTCGGATTGTGGTCATAGAATTAGCCCCTCCCTAAAGTTTCGTTGCTTATACTGTATGCATCTACTAGAGTAGAAAGACGTACAATTAAGAAAAACGCCAGAGGCATTTCTCCAATCAAGCCGAAAAATAATATCCTTTCTGTTCTTTCAACAGAAAAATATGCCATTCTATTAGAATTATGACCAATTGCTGATAATGTATTCACTTCTGAGAAAGAGGAGGTTTCCCGGCATACAAAAAGAGGGTATCCAAAAGGTTGCGCTCAACCTTTTGGATACCCTCTTTAATTGAATCAATGATCCATTATTTGCTAATAACTTCCTGGCCTTTGTAAGAGCCACACTCTTTACAAACACGGTGCGCAAGCTTCAACTCTCCACACTCAGGACACTTAGTCATGCCAGGTACTGCTAACTTATAGTGAGTACGACGCTTATTCTTACGAGTTTTAGACGTTCTTCTAAAAGGTACTGCCATCATTCCCACCTCCTTACAAAATTCAATTCTTCAATACCAGCATATGACTGGCTTTATGAAATGAAGGCCGAGCAATGCCGGTGCTTCGATTTTCCTATTCCTTATCAAAAAACTTCGCTAAATCAGCAAGCCGCGGATCAATCCGGTTTTTCTGCTGTTCTTCCGTGACAAGCTCCCAATCTGTCCCGGACGGAGGGGCTTGACGCTGCGCTTCATCATCCGCATATACCTGAATCGGGATTTCAAGCAAAATCCGCTCCTTGACATAAGGAAGCAGATCGATCGATTCTCCTTCAATCGGATGAATGTCATCGTCCTCTTCATCGGCGATCCACTCATCAGCCGATGGATGAAAACGCTCGGTAACATGCAGGTCAATCGGAAAATGGACATCTGCTAATGTCCTTGCGCAAGGCAAAATTAATTCACCTGATAGATCAAGCTCAAAAGTCCAAAGTGAACGGGAGAATGTTACTTCCCCACGAACGACGATTGGAGAGACGGCGCGAATTTCCGCATTTTGTTCTTTTAAGCTCGTCAGATCAACGGTTTCCTCAAATGTAAATGGCTTATGCTTAGCAGCCTGAAGCTGCTGAAGAGACCATTTCATGATCAATCACCTCTAAGACAACAAAATTAAGTATAGCTCTCCGCCTTTTTTTTGTCAACCTTTTTTCTTTACAGCGGTTTGTCTATAATAAACATAGCATTTATCCTCTTTGGAGCATGAGGTTTATTGTAGCACGTCCTCCTATGTGTGTAAAGAATAGCAAAAAGAGCGATCCTGAAAGGAAGTGTTGGAATGAAAGCAGTTGGCATCGTCGTCGAATATAATCCTTTCCATAATGGCCATCTCTACCATGTGACAGAAGCCAAAAAGCAGACGGGGGCTGACCTTGTCATCGCTGTGATGAGCGGCTCTTTTTTGCAGAGAGGCGAACCCGCGCTATGTTCCAAATGGCATAGAACGGAAATGGCACTGGCTAATGGTGTTGATCTTGTCGTCGAACTGCCGTATCTTTACTCTACCCAAAAAGCCGAATTATTTGCCAAAGGAGCGGTAACCATCCTCGCAGAAATGGGCGTCGATTTCCTCAACTTCGGCAGCGAGGCCGGGGAGATCGAACGGTTTACTTCACTGGTGGAGACGATGGAGCAGCACGAAGAGGCATTTAACCGGCTTGTAAAAGACAGGATGAAAGAGGGCGTAAGCTACCCGCGCGCGACAGCCGAAGCCTTTACGCAATTACAGCTTGATCCGGATACCCTCAGCCTGCAGGAGCCGAACAATATTTTAGGCTATCATTATGTGAAGGCGATTCGGGAAGGGAATTATTCGATTCAAGCCTCGACGACACCGCGGCAGCAGGCTCATTACCATGAGCAAACATTGCCGCAAACTGCGATTGCAAGCGCAACAAGCATTCGTCAGGCATTGCGTAAGGATAAGGAAAGTGGCCTGTCACAAACAAAGCATGTGATGCCTGAAGCGACTTTCCGGCTGCTGATTAACTATCAACAAACGTATACGCTTTTACATACATGGGAGCATTATTTCCCGCTCCTTCATTATAAAGTGATGGCGAGCCCGCTTGAGAGCCTGCGCGCCTGTTATGAATGCGAAGAAGGACTGGAATACCGGGTAAAGGAAATGATGATGACAGCTGTTTCCTTTGAGGACTGGATGACGAAAATGAAAACAAAACGCTACACATGGACCCGCCTGCAACGGCTGGCAACCCACCTGCTAACCAATACGACGAAGGAGGAAATGAAAGCGGGACTGGCCACACCGCTTCCGTATATTCGTTTGCTCGGAATGACAGCTGCCGGCCAGCGCTATTTAAACGATACAAAAAAACAGCGGCAGCTCCCGCTCGTCACCCGCTTTCCAAAAGGAGAAGCGATCATCGCTAAGCTTGAGGAGCGTGCCACCGCGATTTATTTATCCGCCCTGCCGAATCGGCTCAAAGCCGAACAGATTCAGCAGGAGTTCAAACGCTCACCGGTGCGTCCACATTAGGAGCGCGCCGGCAAACTTTCCAAAAAGGACAGTGCTTCATTGAACGTATCAATTGGAATAATCTCCATCTCGCTGCCGATATCGGCAGCGGCCGCCAATGCCTCCTCGTAATTGGAGTCGGGAGCGCCGTTTTCATTAGGGGCGAGAAAGTACTCCGCCCCTTCCTTATCCGCTGCCACGACCTTTTGAGCAGCGCCGCCAATCCGGCCGACCTGACCCTCTTCATTGATCGTCCCTGTTCCGGCAATCGCATAGCCTTTTGTTAAATCTTCTTCATGCAGCTGATTATAAATCTCAAGCGAGAACATCAGCCCGGCCGAAGGGCCGCCAATTTGACTTGTATCAATCTGAACATCCGGCGTAAATGTCAGCTCGCGATCAGTTACGGGTTCGGAAATGCCAATTCCGACCCGTTCATCCGTCAGTCCGAATTCCTCGGGAAATGGAGCAAAGCCGAGCTCAACCTGCTCAACGCGTCCATTGCGGGTAACAGACAGCCGGACTTGATCCTCGGCTGTTTTACCATTGAGCAGTTCAATTAGCTGCTCCGCAGTTTGCACCGGCGTCCCGTCGACTTCCACAATATGATCGCCTCGCTGGAGGACGCCGTCTGCCGGCATTCCTTCGATTAACGTTGTGACAAGAACCCCTTTATGTACATACTCAATTTCTTTACCGGCATGCTCATAGGCGACGATTTTCGCTGTTTCCTGCGAGTTCGTCATCGCCATTAATTGCCGATGCTCATACTCTTCATCCGTTTCTCCTTCAAAGCGCAGCTGCTCTTCCGGATACAGCATCCGGTAAGGACTGAAATGGGCCCAGACATAAAATAATAAATTGGCTTTTCCCATTTGCACGGTTGTCAGCATAAACGAGCCGTCCTCGCGAAAGCCATCTTCCACTTCGATCACCTGATCGAGGGCCAGTGCTCCGCCGGGCTGCGAATAATAATACGGAAGCTGAAAGAAATGGATAAAAAGCAAAGCAGCCAATAAAAAAATCCATCTTTTCTTAAGTAACGGTTTCGTTTGTGTCATTGATGTCTTTCCTCCCACTCGCGAATACATTGTTTGATTGCAGCCATTTTTTCTTTTGTTGCGGCTTCTCCACAGGCTATCAGCTGTTCAACGCCGGAAAAATCAAGCGAGCTTGAATGCTTGATGATCGGCCTGATCATTACTGAGCTGTTCATCTCCTGGGAACGGATCATTTCACGCGCCATAATATCCATGCTCTGCATGATCACATCATAGATCGTCCCGAGCTCCGGCTCCGTGCGGAAATAAGATACATCAACGGCGATCGTAATGTCTGCTCCCATTTCTTTTACAACCGAAACCGGAACGCGGTCTATCACGCCGCCATCGACAAGCATTCGTCCATTCCATTCTTCCGGAACGAAAATTCCCGGAATGGCAATGCTCGCTCTCACCGCCGCGGCGACATCCCCTGAGCGGATGACGACACGCTCGCCTTTTTTAATATCTGTGGCGACAATCGCCACAGGCGGGTCAAGCTCCTCGACATGTTTATGTTTGGCCAGCAGCCTGATCAGCTCTTTCACCTTTACCCCCATGACGAAACCAAGCTTTGGCACGGTTAAATCAAGGTAGTATTTCCGTCGAAATAAAGTCGCGAACCTTTCCAAATGAGCAACCGATTGGCCCGCGCCGTACAAGCTGCCGACCAGCGCACCCATGCTGCTTCCGGCTATCATGTCAATCGGGATATTTTCACTTTGCAACGCCTTCAGCACACCGATATGAGCATAGCCGCGCGCTCCGCCAGACCCTAAAGCGAGACCGATTTTAGGACGCATTTGTTTCACCGCCATCTCTCCACTTTCATTCAGAACTTATTTTCAATGATATGGTCTATTACGGGCTTGTATACGTATAGTTAAATGAACGGACATGTTTCTAAAATTCATGTCTCACGTATGCTTATGTTAATGAAGGAGGCCATATATTGATGTCCTTATCCATCACCAAAACCTTTTTGCTTGCCATGGTAAGCATGATATTAGCAGCTTCGTTAATGCTCTATCCAAAGGAATCGCTCGATGCTTCGATTCGTGGTATGGAGATGTGGTGGGATGTCGTTTTTCCCTCTTTGCTGCCCTTTTTTATCGTTTCTGAACTGTTAATCGGCTTTGGCGTCGTTACCTTTATCGGGACCTTGCTTGAACCGTTGATGCGGCCTTTTTTCCGGGTTCCCGGCGTCGGTGGATTCGTCTGGGCCATGGGACTTGCTTCAGGAAACCCGGCCGGAGCCAAAATTACGGCCCGCCTGCGCCAGGAAAAAAAAGTGACAAAAATTGAAGCCGAGCGGCTCGTCTGCTTCACAAACTCATCCAATCCATTATTTATTTTCGGCGCGATCGCGGTCGGCTTTTTTCACAACGCCTCGTTAGGCATTGTCCTTGCCCTCGCGCATTACATCGGCAACATTTGCGTCGGACTGTTAATGCGGTTCCACGGCCGCGATGAAGAGGCCAAGCATTCCGTCGAGCGCCCTCCCTTCCGCGGCCTGTCGCATGCGCTAAAGCTGATGCATGAAGAACGGATCCGCGACGGCCGGCCAATCGGCAAGCTGCTTGGCGATGCTGTTCATTCTTCAGTGCGGACGCTCTTAATGATCGGCGGATTTATTATTTTGTTTTCCGTATTGAACAAAATCTTGAGCCTGGTCGGAATTCAGGCCGTATTAGCTTCATTTTGTTCTATTATACTCGCTTTTTTTCATTTACCAAACGATTTAAGCATTCCGCTCATTTCCGGCTTGTTTGAAATTACATTAGGGGCGCAGATGGTCAGTCAAGTGACCAATACCGAGCTGCTGCAGCAAATCATCGTCACGAGCTTCTTTCTCGCTTTCAGCGGATTTTCGATCCAGGCTCAGGTCGCCAGCATTTTAGCGGAAACTGACATTCGCTTTAAACCGTTTTTTATCGCCCGCATCTTTCACGGCTTTTTCGCAGCGGTTCTCGTCTTTCTCCTGTGGAAGCCGCTTTACGTAAATCAGCAAGCAGGCTCCGACTTTCGCCCAAGCCTTCCCGTCTTTCTCGACGCTCCGTCCGGACAGTGGATTCAAACGATATGGCAGCCGTTCAGTCAATATGGCTCCGTCTTTACCCTTTTGATGCTTGTCATTTTCATTTTGTTGACGGCGTCGCGGACATTGAAGAGCGAATAAAGAGAAAAGCTTGAGACAAAACTAGCAAGGCTGGGCAAAAGGTAAAAAAACAACCTTTTGACCCAGCCTCTCGAAGCCACAGTTTTTGTTTAAGACTTGCTGAATTTTTCCTTCAAAGCGGCTGCGACCACCTCGGGAACAATATCAGAGACATCGGCATCGTATTTGGCTACCTCTTTAACAATGCTTGAGCTTAAATACGAATAATGATGATTCGTCATCATGAAAAAGGTTTCAATTTCCGGGCCAAGCTTCTTATTGATCGAAGCGGCCTGCATCTCATATTCAAAATCAGAAACAGCCCGCAGACCGCGAATAATCGTCTGCGCCTTTTTTGTTTTCATGTAATCGATCAACAGGCCGTTAAAGGCGTCGACTTCGACATTTTCAATATGCTTCGTCGCTTCCCGGAGCAAAGCGAGGCGTTCTTCGACTGAGAAAAGCGGCTGCTTGTTACGATTATGTAAGACAGCGACAATCACTTTATCAAACACCGCCGCCCCTCTTGAAATAATATCAATATGTCCTAACGTGACAGGATCAAAGCTTCCTGGACACACGGCAATACTAGTCATCCATTCTTCCTCCTTCAACCGTATAGTTGTAGATCGTAATTGTTGTGTCTCCGTACGTTTCACTGCGCTGCTTGTTCACATCACCGATGCAATCAGGCAGCTCCACAGCCCGGTCATGCTCACAGATGATCGTACATGCAGGCCCCAGCAGGCCAAAATCCTGAAGAATCCGAATTTCATTAACGAGATTCTGCTTTGCGTAAGGCGGGTCGAGAAAGACGTGGGAAAAAGTCAGCTTTCTTTTTAACAACGCTTTCAAGGCGCGCGACGCTTCATTTCGATACACCTCAGCCCGGTCAGTCAGTTCACAATCCGCTAAATTCTGCTTGACCACTTCCACCGCTTTACGGTTTTGATCGACGAAAATCGCCTGCTCCACTCCCCTGCTCAATGCCTCAATTCCAAGCCCTCCGCTGCCCGCATAAAGATCGAGGGCCCGGCCTTCGGTAAAGTACGGCCCAATCATATTAAAAATCGACTCCTTCACCTTATCCGTCGTCGGCCTCGTCGAGCTGCCGGGCACAGCCTTCAAAGGCAGTCCCTTCTTGTTTCCAGATATGACTCTCATACCATCTTCACCTGCTTCTTCTCCGAAATTACCTCTTTCATCCTACCATAAAAAAGAGTCATTATCCTCTTCTGTTTCTCATTTGATTTTTATGTATGAAGCAAGCCGAATTCGTCCATACTGACAGTAGTAGCACTCTTGTTAGTGTTACGACAACCGCGGAGAAGGCTTACGTTTCCCCATAAGTTCTTCCTCCGGTTTCTCCTCTCCCATAGCCTACAAGCATATGAATATATGCATATAGGCACCTCACAAGGACATCCTTGTGAGGTTTTTTTCTCGACAAAACCGCCAAAGTCTGCTACATTTTCAGCTAGAATCTAAATGGAAAGTAGGCATAACAATGATTCAACGCTTTATTTTATTAGGGGAAGGCTATACCGATTTATATGAGCTGTTTGAAATCGCCCGTACAAACCAGCGCCGGCTTCTGCGGCTCGTTCAGCTCGATACGGTCATTTCCGGGCAGAAAAAGTCTTCGCTGGTCGTTATTTTGCAGCCTGCCGAACCAGGTAAGCTGATGCCGCTCTACCTTTCACTGGAAGGCGTTTACCCACCGGAAGAAAAAGAAACAGAGCGCTATCAGCTGTTCGAGCAGCTTTCCCATGAACTTGACGCCCCGATTCACCGGCTTGAAGTTAAACCTTCCGCGGACTTTAACGAGCTTGAGCTTTATTTTCAATATGTGATCGGCGTTCTTCGCCTCAACCGTTTTATCCCGCCCCTCCAATAGCCAAAAAACAAAGAGTCTTTGCTTTCCTACTATAAAAACAAGGTCTTGGTCCAAAACTAGCTTTGGACCTACTGGCAATGGCTCCACACGCCACAAGCCCGTTGTGAGAAACCCACTCACAACGGGCTTTAACAAATCGTGGCGGTTCCGCTCATTGCTTAGAGGCTGTGCCAAAAGGTAAAACCAACCTTTTGGCACAGCCTCCTTTCTTTATGACAACGCTTTTTGATTTCGTTGTTGTTCCGCACGAAAACGCCGGCTGGCAGGTGGAATCACTTTCTTTTTGACGAGCAGCACATTGCCGAGCAGCAGCAATGCCGAAATGAGAAACAGACCGCGCACTCCCGCCGTGGCGACAACCGAGCCGCCAAGTACCGGACCAAGCATATTTCCTAAATACATCGCACTGTTGGAAAAGCCGTATGTCCGGCTCTCCATTCCGCCCGGCGCGTGAAGCCGGATCAACGTATTGGCGCAAGGCAAAAGTCCTCCGAGACAAAGCCCGATAAAAAAGCGCAAACAGATCAATTGCCAAACCTCTGTCACAAAAGCCAGTGGAATCGAAAAGCAGGCTGCCCCAAGCAGAGCATAAATCAGGACATGATGCGCCCCAACCTTATCCCCGAGCTTGCCAAGCTGTGACGATCCGAGCATATTGCCAAAGCCAAGCACAGAAACAGCGAGACCGGCAAATAAGGCGGCCTGCTCCGGAGAGGTCAGCTCTTCCACAAAAATCGAAAGCAGTGGATTGACACCCATAATCGCCAGCTGAATGAAAAAGATGACGAAATAGATCGCAAGGACAGGCCGATGTCCGGTAATCTGCTTCCATTCCTGCCATGTATTTGTCTTTTCAGTGACCTCTGCCGGTGTAAAGGATTCCCGAACGAAAAAAAACACGACAAGCGTTGCCACAAGCAGCCCTGTTCCTGTTACAAAGAAAATCATCCGGAAACCGAAAGCCTGTGCTAGGACGCCGCCAATCAACGGACCGCATATCGCCCCGGCGACCGTTCCTGCCTGCAGAAGTCCGAGCGCGTGCCCCGCCTTCTCCTTCGGCGTATTTGTCGCAACAAGGCCGATTGAAGCCGGGATAAACCCGGCAATCACCCCGTTTGCAAGGCGCAGAAAAAGGAGAGACACCGGCCCCGTTGCAAAGCCTGTTAAGCTGACAATCAGCGCCATGCCGAAGCCGGAACGTAAAATCATCATTTTCCGCCCGTATCGATCAGCTAAGCGTCCCCAGAACGGGGAAAATAAAAATGCCGTCAAGAAGTTTGCGCCGAAGATCACACCGGCCCACAAGCCAACAGCCGCGGGGTCATTTACCCCGAGCTCCTGCAAATAGAGAGGAAGAAAAGGCATAATCATCGTCATGGCACTCATCACAAGAAATTGACAGATCATTAAAATATATAAATTTCGCTTCCACCCGCTCATTCGAATCACTTCCTTATTTCTATTGTATATTTCGTTTTGCGAAATATACAACTCGCTTCTCCTATGCTTAGCGAAGGGATTGAGCGGGTTTTCATACATTTCTTCGATTTTCCTGCCGTTTAGGCAACGGTTGATTTTCGGGAGACAAAAGTATTTCCACTACATGAGAGCATAGCCCTCACTCTCCGCGGAAAGCTGTTTATTTCATCCAACCTCTCCTCTTGGCCTTTTTGTTAGTAACCAGGGTTCGCTACTGGGATGGGGGGCACGCTGCAATGCTTGTCTTTGCTGGCATGAACCTGAGAAAACTGGCGACACGGCCATTTCCGGAAATCCATACGAAAAATGCAAAAAAGAGGAGTGCCCGTAAAGCTTGGACACTCTTAAATCCCCATTTTATAATCATATTCCTTTGCTCTGTCAGGCTTCGCATTTTGAAACTCCGTCGCAATAAACGGTCGCATTGACGGCTTTACTTCCCGGACAAAATGAAAGGACTCGAGCTTCTTGATCGTGTCTTCCACTTTTTCCTGATCACAATAAAAGACGACATACTTCATTTTTTTTGAGACATAGTGAACATGTCCAAACCGGCGTAATTGTCTGGCAAATTTAAGAGAAGTCAGCCATACGGCAATCCCCTGGCGCTTTGAACTTAGCATAATTTATCTCCTTTTATTCATCTCTTTCTACTGTAACATGGACCGTTTCTGCTCTTCAATCTTCTTTTTGTCGGCTTTCTTATCCGCCACAGCTGCAGCTGCCGCCGGAACCGCAGCCGCCGCTGCAGGACATCGAATCGAAGAAAGGATTTCCTGTTGGTACTTTTATCGTCGGCGACACCGCGCGGGCTATGATCTCACTGACCTCATTCAACAGCGACTCCAGCTCACGCTCCGCCTTTTTAAAGGCGACTACGGTTGGCATGACGTCCATCTCACGCTTCCGTTCGCGAATCTCCGTGGAAATCCGCTTATAGTCAGGATGGTACTTCCCGAAGCGCTGCACATCCTCGTACTGCTCCTTGACAGCATTAAACCGCCGAATGCACTCCTGCGCTTCTTTATCTTCTTGCAATTCATTTTTCGCACGTTTATACTCAGAAAACGGCTCTGACAAGAGAATCGCTTGACTTAACGCGTCCGTTTCTTCCATTAATTCCAATGTCGACATGGTTACAAGCATTCACCACACCTCCTCCCATGCATTATACCACGTCTTGTAAAAAATACGAACGATTCAACCGGGCATCCCGAATGATTCCTTTCCCATTCAAGCCCCTTCCCAAAGCATTGACAATCCGGCATTCTATGACTATAATTCATTCGACTTATGTAAAAATGAGAGAAGAAGGGGCGTACACATTGAAGATTGTTACCTTTAATCCGTTTCGTACAATCGGCATTCCGGGCATTAATTATGTCAAGCCTGAGCATATGTTTGAGGAACGTGGCAAAATTGCGGAAGCTGACATTTGCCTTTTCCCTGAAAACTGGCAGGTTAATGCTCTTGTTTACGGGATGAAAAAAACTATTTTTCCAAGCATTCAGTCGATTCAGCTTGGCTTCAATAAAATCGAAGTAACTCGCGCGCTTTGGAGCGTATGCCCCGAGCATGTACCGAAGACGGTTATCCTTGGCCGAAACGACGACAATATTAATCGCGTTTTCGCTGAATTTCCCTTTCCTTTTGTCGCCAAAGAAATTCGCAATTCAATGGGCAGAGGCGTTTTTTTAATCGAGGATCATCAGCAGTTTTATCAATATGCCGAAAACAACCCTTACTTCTATGTACAGGAATATTTACCGATTGACCGTGATTTGCGGATTTGCGTTGTCGGTGATGAGGTGATTGCCTCCTATTGGCGGATTAATGAGCGCAATTCGTTCCGCAATAACGTCGCCCAGGGCGCTCGTATTTCGTTTGAGGACATACCGGAGGATGCGGTAACGCTTGTCCAGCAGACAGCCAGACAGCTTGGCATCAATCATGCCGGCTTTGACCTTGTTTCTGCCGGAGGCAAATTTTATTTTTTGGAATTCAACACGCTTTTTGGCAACCAGGGCTTTCAGCAGCTCGGTGTCTCTGTCGAACAGCATATTTACAAATATATTACCGGGCTAGTTAAACAGTAACGGAAAAGGTTGAATCAAATCCGTATGGAGAGCGATCATTTTTCACAGCCGAAACTGTAATGGTATGCTCTCCCGGTGCCAATCCTTCAATAATAAATGCCGCTTCGAACAAGGTCGCAACATGCTCATCATCGACATATAAGCGCAGATGGCCTTCACCTTGCTCGTGCAAAGATCCAGCCTTTTCCTCTGAAAGCACAAAATCATTGAGAAAGCATTCGACATAGATCCTTCCATCTTTCACCTTATGAGTTACAACGAGCTCCTGCTCTGATTTAATTTCGATCACTTCAATATTTTGCAAGGGAGTGACACGAACCGAAGATGAATGAACGGTCTCATCGGCCGCTTCAGCATCGGGAGTGCCCGCACATAGTGAGATGAAAAGTAAGAACGTTAGCCATGCCTGCTTCATGAAGACCACTCCTTCCTATTTGTAGGGTCTCCTCCCGCAAGCTGACTATTCGTTGATTTTACTGGCCGCCCTGAGCTTGCGCCACCGTTGCCTGCCCCATTCTTAGCATCTCAATCATCATCATCGCCAATCCAAGCTGATTTTGCATTTTCTCCACCCGTTGCGGCAATGTCCGACCGTAAAAATAATTCGCTTCCTTCTCCATTGCCTGCAATTGCCCCGGATCTCTGGCCAGGCGACGATACCAGACCGGGTGCTGTCTGACATATTGTCGCAGTTCAGGCGAAGCTTGCAGCACTTGCAGCACATCGCGTCTCACTTACTTCCCCTCCTTCTTAATCCCGGCGAAATGAAAATGGATGATCCTGCGGTTTCTGGGAAGGCTGATTCGATGGACGCTGGAACGTCTGAATGACGTTTTGGACATTTGCCAGCACCGAGCTGAACTGAGCTAAATGATTTTGCAAGTCCTGGACGTTCATCCGCCGAATCAGTCCCATCACTTGACCAAGCGTATCAGAAGCCGTTGAATTGGAATTCGAGGCCGTTTCCTCTTCAACCGGTTCCTGTGCGGCCTCGGCTTTCACTGAACGATAGGTTTGCCATTGCTCATGCTCCGGTCCCAATATGGACCATTCTTCATAAATTGTTTGAAGCGAACGGCGGTTGGCTTTCACTTCAGCGATTAACGCCGGATGCTGTTTCATAAACTCTTTAAATTGCTGAACAGAAGGGTGTAATTCCTGATTTTTCTCCATTAAATTCACCTTCTTTTTCCTGTCATACTATAGCTTACAAATGAGCCTAGTCCTTGGTTCGCCCATTTTTTAAATTTTTTTCGCACGCGGGAAGATGAAAAAGGCAGTTCAGAAAAAAGCGTCCTGGCCCACGGCAATGGCTTCGCTCATTGCTTAGAGAGGCTGGGAAAAAGGTCAAAAAACAACCTTTTGTCACAGCCTCTTATAATTCAAACGGGGTCATGAAGTTTTGGGTGTAGTAATCCTGATAGACGCCGACGCCGAGGTGGGTGAATTCTTCGTGGAGCAGTGTCGCCCGGTGTCCTTCGCTGTTCAGCCAGCCTTCGACGGCGGCTATTCCGTCTACATACTTCGCTGCTATATTCTCTCCAACCGCTCTAAAGGGAATCCCTCCATTTTCGAAACGGTCGCCTAGCTCGCCGTAAGTGGGAGATGTATGGGAAAAGTAATTTCCCTGATTCATATCCTTGCTGTGCAAATAAGCGACGTTCGCCACCTCGGCATCCCATTCCACTGGAGCGAGCCCGTGCTGGTGCCGGATCAAGTTTGTCAGATCAAAAATTTGTCTCGCCTCGCCTTCTTCAATCTCCGCCCATTGTTGGGCCGTCAGCTCAGGAGCGTCAGGTAAATCTCCACGATAGGTAACCGAATAAGGGCGCTGCAAAAGCAGAACTTCTTCCGTCAGGAGCCGGACACTTGATAGCTCTCCGGTAAATGTATCAAAATAAAGCTGAAGCCATTGATCTTCCAGTTGAATGAGCGGACGCATCTGCAAATCTTCGTCCGACAGCTGAAAACGAAAGCTCCAGTTCACATCGACTTCTTTAGCAAACGAGAGACTTTCGTTTATTTCAGCGTACGACTCCCCCCTGTCGAGAAAGCCTAAATCCCCCAGAAGATCACCAGCAATAAAGGCCGTCACTACTTGCGCATCGTCAATCCCAACCTGCATGTAGGACAACTCGGATAAAGGATAAATCCACCAATCATAACCATAGGCGGAAGGATCTATTCGCGCGGGCTCACCATACTGCTGTCTTACTTCCTCCTCCCGCATTCCGATCAGGCCAATCGCATCTATGCTCGGGCTGTGATTTTCCTCTGCTGCTAAAAGCTCTTCTCTATCTCCAGTTTGCTCTTCAGGCTCCTCAACAACCTCTGTCACCCTTGAAGAAGAGCTAAACCATTCCTTGATTTGCTGTGCAAACATCGTCTCAAAAGCGATCAGAAAAACAAATAAACAGATGCCGATTCCAATAACAAAACCCTTTTTCAAATCAACCCTCTCCTTTTTGCTGCGGCTACTTCTACCTCTTATCTATTTCGAAGTCTTTTACCTGACTCCTTTCACTAACAATGTAACCTTCTGTCTTTCTCACGATGACGGTGTCGAATCACCCGTCAACCGCTTCGTGAAGACCGATTCTCACCCGAATGCTCTACCCTTTTCTTCCACATTTCAATCTCCATAAAACATTCACCATTCAAACGTTGCAACCGAAGCTTTTTCATACTATCATAAGTAGAGTACATATAATGAATTGGAGGCGTATTCGTAGTGAAATTCGAGCATATAGGACTTGCAGATAAAGAATTTAAATTTGAAACTGTCCGCCACGCTGCAGAATCAATCGGTCTTGTGCACGCAGGACAGTGGGATTATGAGCGTGTCATGTTTGATTACAAAATTGTAAATCAGGATGACATCTATTACTTGCGTTTGCCGGCATATGCCATTAAAGGTGATATTCCGCACGATGATACGATTATCAAGCTGATGACACCTATTCTTGGCAAACACTATTATCCACATGGTGTGGAATATGAAGGAGAAACCTTCCCTCATCCAATTATTGACAAATGCAACAAGAAGCTTGAGCTGTTAAAGAAAATGCTTGAAGAAAACGAGAAATAAGAAAAAGGCTGTCCCGCGAATCATGGGTCAGCCTTTTTAAACAGGACGCGGGAAAAGCTTACCGTCTTTCCCTGATCGTGACAATGCGCAGGCCATCATCCCCACCGCGAACCATCTCGTACCGGACGTTTCTCTCAATCGTTTCGTCTTCAGTCCGGTGTATGATGACTTTTTCATAAACATCAGCATGAATTTCGTCAATTTCATCGACATACACTTTATCAATACGGAAGTTTTCTAACGTTTTTGTAACCTGTTCACTATGCAGTTCTTCAACATAGCGGCGCAGCGAATGGTAATAGCTGTTATTCGTAATTAAGAATGGCTCCATCTGATTGAAGTCACCTGTATTTACAGCATCTACCATAGATTTCTTATATGCTTCGGCAAAAGCCGCCACCTCTGCGGTCAGCTCGTCATCCGCTTCAATCAATTGCTCCGGCTCGGTGGAAAAACAGGCCGTGCATATAATGGATAGGAACATAAAAAGCGACAGTACAATGAACTTTTTCACGATAAAACCCCTTGTTTTGTTTATCTCTGATTCTTCAGTCTTGCTGATTATAGCATACATCCCGAGCTTTGGTCCGCCGGAGTGAAGAAAGTAATGTGAACACGGTAAAAATTTAAAACGGTTGTCACTGTTAAATGTTTCTGCTTCATACTATAATAAAGATAGCTTGTATTGTGTATGAGAGGAGTCCCAAATTGGCAGCACTACTGACAAAACGAACATTTCTAATATTGCTTACAATCATCATCTTAGTTGTATTAGCCTACTTTATTTTACCAGTCTCTCTACCGCTGATTACAGCCTTTGTGACCGCTCTGATTTTGTCACCTGCAGTTTATATGCTGCAAAAGCGGGCTAAATTGAAACGGAATATAGCCGTAATGATTATCTTCACCCTGTTTGTTTGTTTTATCGGATTATCAGGCTACTACTTAACGACGCAGGTTGTGACGCAAGGCACCGCCATTGTTGAAAACCTGCCGCAATATATTAATGATCTAAATCGCGCCTGGCTAAACATGCAACGCAATTTAGAAAACGAATACGAAAACTTACCTCCTGAAATCGTTCAGGAAATTAATATTCAGGTTACGAGAGCATTAAATGAAATGCGGGCGACGATCAGTGACCGTAATTTAATCAATGATATCGCTTCGGTCATTTCCAGCATTCCGGGATATCTTGTTACGTTCCTTGTTTATTTAATCGCCTTGTTTCTGTTTATGCTCGAGCTGCCAAGCTTAAAAGTAAAACTGTTTGCTTACCTTTCCGACAAAACGAAAGAGAAGGTCAATTTTATGACCTCCCGTCTACGTTATGTCGTATGGGGCTTCATAAAAGCACAGTTCCTTGTCAGTATTATTATCTTTATCGTATCGCTGCTCGGTCTTTTGCTCATTGCACCCGAAGTTGCGCTATTGATGGCGTTCATCATTTGGATTGTTGATTTCATCCCGCTCATCGGTTCCATTGTCATCTTAGCCCCATGGGCCATTTTTCAATTAGTGGCTGGCAATATCGCGATCGGTACACAATTGCTCATTCTTGCCGCGATCCTGCTTATCATCCGGCGGACAGTAGAACCAAAAGTAATGGGTCAGCAGATTGGCCTTTCCCCGCTGGCAACCTTAATTGCGATGTACCTCGGTCTGATGCTGTTCGGGGTCATGGGCTTTATCATCGGCCCACTGATTGTGATTGCCTTTACATCTGCGAAAGAAGCCGGGATTATCAAAATGAACTTTAAAGTATAAGAAAGGGCTGGGCAAAAGGAAAAAACAACCTTTTTGCCCAGCCTCTTTCATTTACACCGAACTCAGCTACCTCCAATGGGTGATGCACTGCTTTGAAGCTTGAGACAAAAAGGGAAAAAGCTCCCCTTTAACTATCAATCTCAAGCTCAATAATACGGGGAGATCATCAAGTAGACGACAACTCCTGTCAGGCTGACATAGAGCCAAATCGGCATCGTCCAGCGCGCGATTTTGCGGTGGCGTTCATTTTCCAGATTCCATGCCCTGGCGACCGCTGTTAAAGCAAGCGGTACAATAACGGCAGCAAGGACGATATGGGTAATCAAAATAAAGTAATACAGCCCCGCCATGAAGCCTGTCCCTCCATATGGAGTGGAAGGCGAGAGGAAATGATACGTTACATACGTAACGAGAAACAATGTCGTCGTAACAAAAGCGGCATAAATAAAGCGCCGGTGGACGGTGACATTTCTTTTTAAAATCGCTGCAAGAGCCGCTACTAAAAATAAGAAAGTAAAGCTGTTAAAGATCGCATTCATCATCGGCAAAATCGTGACATCGAATGCAGTGAAATTTTCGTATCCAGGCAGTCCGGACAGAATAACGACCAATCCGTTCACAAGAATGGTAATAATAATAATAGCCGGTTTATAATTGCGTTTTTTATGGGGACGGTCGATTGCCGTTTCCTTCATATGAATCACTCCTTTTCTCTTTCTTTCCTATTATACATGACCGGCAGCCATTGCTAAAATTAAAGCATTTACAATCTTATGAACATGACAGAGGGCATCCTCAAAGCGTTCGCTTTCGGATGCCCTCTAAAATCAGCTTAATATTTCACAACACCAAGAAGTAACATTAGCGCAGCAATTGTCGGCATCGTAACAAAGATTCCAGATACCATAAATGCTGTCGCCCAACCGTGATCCTTATCTTTCAGATGCATGAAGAACAGCAACTGAAGCGCAAGCTGGATTACAGCTAAAATCAAGATGAACGGCACGGCAAATGTTCTTGGAATAATATCAGCACTCACCGCTAAAAAAGCAATAATCGTCAAAAAGATCATTAACGCAAACACAATAATTTGCCGACGAATCTCTTTGTTCGTTTTACGCTTTTCTTCTTCTGTCATTGCACTTTTCTCAAATGGTTGACTTAAGTTATCTGCCATACGATCAACCTCCTACTCCCATAAGATAAACGACAGTGAAGATGAATACCCACACTACGTCGATAAAGTGCCAATATAACGAGGCAACATAAAATTTAGGAGCATTTGTTAACGTAATTCCGCTCTTATTATAGCGAATGAGAAGCGTCATAATCCAGAACAATCCAAAGGTTACGTGAGCTCCATGCAGACCAACCAATGTGAAAAACGATGAAGAAAACGCACTTGTTGTATAACCGAATCCATGATGGACATACTCATAGAACTCAAAAATTTCGAATCCTAGGAAGCCAAGTCCCAGAAGGACTGTAATCCACATCCAGATTTTGAAAGTGCCGAATTTGTTTTTCTTCATGGCAAACATTGCCAGCACACTCGTCAAACTACTTGTTAAAAGAAGCATTGTCATAATAAAGACTAATGGGAGCTGGAACATCTCCTGAGAAGATGGACCATCAGCAATCCCATTTCTTAGCCCTAAGTACGTTCCAAAGAACGTTGCAAACAGAATTGTTTCACCACCAAGGAAGAACCAGAAACCGAGAAACTTGTTTTTCCCTTCCAATGTCGCTCTCTCAGGATGCGAAGGAAGCCCTTTTGAAGTGTCAACTGCACCCGCCATTTCTTAGTTCCCTCCTTTCGACTGCAAATCAGCTTTAATCGTTTCCACAGGAATATGATAGCCGTGGTCTTCTTTGACTGAACGAATAAACATACAACCGAATGTAATCGCCAAACCGCCAACCGCTACAATCCAAGGACTAATAAGCGGATTTTCCATGTTTAGCATGATAAAGCCAAAACCAGCAAAGTAAAGACCAACTGCCATAATTAACGGTAAAATCGAGCCGTTCGGCATATGAATCTCACCAAGCGGTTCAGCCGGCTTCATTGTCCCGTCACCATGCACCTTTTCGTAGAAAAGTGGATCCAAAGAACGAATCTGTGGAGTTTGTGCAAAGTTATACTCAGGTACCGGAGTTGGAATTGACCATTCAAGCGTACGAGCATCCCAAGGGTCAGCAACTGTGACGCGCTCTCCTTTGTACGCAGAGTAAATGATGTTAATTACCAGGATAATGACCGCTGTTGACATGAAGAATGTCCCGATCGTACTGATAAAGTTAAAAGCATCAAGCCCTTGGTCGCCAAGATACGTGTATACACGACGCGGCATACCCATTAGTCCTAGCAAATGCTGGATAAAGAATGTTAAATGGAAGCCAATATAGAAAATCCAGAAAAACAGCTTACCAAGCGTTTCGTTCAACTTATGACCGAACATTTTCGGATACCAGTAAAATAATCCGGCAAATAAGGAAAGAACGATACCACCAACGATAATGTAGTGGAAGTGGGCAACAACAAAGTATGTGTCATGATACAGGTAGTCGACCGGCGCCATCGCAAGCATAACCCCTGTTACCCCACCAAGTACGAATGTCGGTACGAAAGAAGAAGCAAACAGCATCGCTGTATTAAATGTAATCTTCCCGCCCCACATCGTGAAAAGCCAGTTAAAGATCTTAATACCGGTCGGAACGGCGATTGTCATCGTCGCCACCGCAAAAATGGAGTTTGCAACAGGTCCCATACCCACTGTAAACATGTGGTGAGCCCAAACCATGAAGCCTAGGAAGGCGATGATCATTGTCGCAAATACCATAGCTGTATAACCGAACAAACGCTTTCTTGAGAAGGCCGGAATAACTTCTGAAATAATACCGAAGGCCGGCAATACAAGAATATATACCTCAGGGTGACCAAAAATCCAGAAAATATGCTGCCAGATTACAGCGTTACCACCCATGCTCGGTATGAAGAACTGCCCATCAAAGAGACGGTCAAGCATAAGAAGAGCAAGACCAGCAGCAAGTGGTGTGAAAGCAAATAAAATCAATGTTGATGTAACAAACGATGTCCAGACAAACAATGGTAAACGCATCATTGTCATACCAGGAGCCCGCATGTTCACAATCGTTACTAGAAAGTTAATCGCTGATACAAGCGTACCAATACCCGCTACTTGAAGACCGAGCACGTAAAAATCCAGTCCAAGCCCGGCATAATCACGGCTTGATAACGGAACATACGCTGTCCAACCAGCATCCGGACCGCCGCCAAAGAACCAGCTTGTGCTAAGCAAAAGTCCACCGGCCATGAAAATCCAGAAGCCAAGGGCGTTTACAAATGGAAACGCCACATCCCGCGCTCCGATTTGGAGGGGAATCACAAAGTTCATAAACCCGAATAACAAAGGTGTAGCCGCTAAAAAGAGCATGATCGTACCATGCATCGTAATGAATTCATTAAATGTTTGCCCACTTAAGAAATCCATTTGAGGATACATGAGCTGGATCCGCATAAAAAGCGCCATTACACCAGCTTTAACAAAGAAAAGCGCCCCGGCGATCAAGTACATTATACCGAGTTTTTTATGGTCAACCGTTGTTAACCAATCCCAGACGACGCTTTTTTCCTGTTTATGTGTAGCCAAAGGGTTAACCTCCTCTTTTATCGATTTGTCTTTATTGTTCATTCACAGATAGCGAACGAAGGTAAGCAATAAGTGCTTCCATTTCTTCGTCACTAATTTGCGGGAAAGAAGGCATGTTATTACCTTGCTTCAATGACGCCGGATCACGAATCCACGCAGCAAGATGCTCATCATCATTTTCAAGATAACCCGCAATAACTTCACGATCACCAAAGTTTGTCAAAGCCGGACCAGCAGCAGTACCTGTTCCGCCAACAGCGTGACAGCCAATACAGCCTAAGCCGTCAGCGCCGAAAAGCTCGCGACCTTGCTGAGCAAGGGCATCCGTCGGCTCTTCAACTTCAGCCTGCATGTTTGCAACCCATTGATCATACTCAGGGCGCTCAAGGGCGATGACTTTGAAGTCCATCAAGGCATGAGCAGGACCACAAAGCTCGGCACACTTCCCTTTATAAGTGCCTGGCTCATCCGCTTCTAACCATAGATGATTCGTAATACCAGGAATCGTATCAACCTTACCACCTAATGCCGGAACCCAGAAGGAGTGCATCACATCTTGTGCATGCAATTCAAATAGCACCTTCTCACCGACAGGTATGTACACTTCCTGACCAGCAGTAAATCCTTCATCCTCATAATCAAACTGCCACCAGAATTGGTGACCTGTTACTTTAATTTCGACAGTATTCTCCCCTACTTCAGGATCCGGTTCGTCATCTGCCATCATAAACGTTCCCGTAATTGTTGGAACAGCAAGAATGATTAACAAGATAATCGGAATAACTGTCCATGTGATTTCAAGTGCCGTATTCCCGTGTACTTGTTTAGGAAGCTCATCGTCACCAGGTTTACGACGATACTTTGCAAGGATAATGAAAAAGATTGCAAATACGACAATTGAGACAAATGCCATAACATACAAAGATAAAAGCATTTTGTCAAAAATCCATTGTGACTGCGGCCCCTTTGGATCGAGGGCAGTTAAGTTTGTTTCTCCCAGACAGCCAGTTAGCAAAAAGACTAACAATGAGAGAGGTAGAAAACGCCATACGGTTTTCCTTAGTTTCATCTGACAATCCAACCTCACTTTCATAACGTAGCTCATCACTACAAATAGTTATATCTATAATCATCGTTCCCTCACTTAAAAAAGGTGAACAATGACCATGAGAACAAATAGAATCGTTAAATAGTTTAATGAGTAGACAAACATCAGTCTGGCCCATTTTATATCATCCTTCATCTTAAAGCCGGCAATTCCAAGAACTAACCAGCCAAGCCCAAGCACCGCAGCCACGATTGTGTAAACAGTGCCAAAAGGATAGAGCATAAGAGAGACAGGCAGCAATGCCGCTACATAGACAACTATTTGACGCTTTGTCATCGCAAACCCGGCAACAACTGGAAGCATCGGAATTCCGGCAGCCCGGTACTCTTCGACGCGCTTCATTGCCAGTGCGAGAAAATGCGGCGGCTGCCAGAAAAACATAATAAAAAATAACAGCCATGCATAAGAATGAAGGCTTCCATCGATCGCCGCCCAGCCAATAAGTGGCGGAACAGCACCTGAGAAACTACCTACAATAGTATTAAGGGTTGTCGTGCGCTTTGTCCACATCGTATATAAAACGACGTAAATAAAAAGCCCGATCAGACCAATGACAGCAGCAGTCGGTGTCGTCAAAGCAAGGAAAACAAGCCCAAGAGCCGCCTGCAATAACCCAACCATTAAAACATGATTGGCTGAAAACCGTCCAGTTACTGTCGGACGTTCTTTCGTTCGTTCCATAATATGGTCAATATCACGATCAATATAGTTATTTAATGTACAGCCTCCTGCCATTACAAGCGCTGCACCTAACAAACCAAAAACCATGGCATCCAAATGTGCTCCGATTCCACTGCTTGTATACACAGCTGCTAAATAAATACCGGCAAATGTCGTAAGTAAGTTGGAAGTTACGATTCCTTGCTTGGCAAGTACTAAATAATCTTTCCACGACCTTTGCTGCGTAGTGGCAACCGTTGACTCTGACATCACGTCCGTTGCTTCAAAAGCAGTATTGGTCTTATTCATCAAATCTTCACCCCCTTTGTAGAATTAACCTTCTTTAATACTCTTCTACAAAAAATAAATTAGGCGAATGTTAGCTCCCCTAATATCTGTCACAATCACATTATATATCAAATTCTACTCCGTTTCATTAAAATCCTGAGTTTCACATTATCTTCACATTTGCTGTAAACGCCATAAAAATTTCACTCAGGCTAAATTGACTTTTATGTCCGATATTCTATAAGATCAATTTGAGCGATCTAATGCCCTTGCCTACTCTAGCATAATTTTCACCAATTTTATAGAGGGTATTCAAAAAGGTTTATTTTCCTTTTTAGGCTTACATTTCGAAATAGAAAGAAAGGTGGAGTGAATGCATAGAAAATTAAAGATTTATGGCATTCTGACCTCAATTGGTATTCTTATCGTCCTCCTTCAGGGAGCGCTTGTTACAAAAACGGGATCCGGTGAAGGATGTGGAGCAACCTGGCCGCTCTGCTTCGGCGAAGTGATCCCGACAAGTCCGGCAATCGAAACGATTATCGAATACAGTCATCGGATCGTTTCCGGCCTGGTTGGCGCGATGATTATCGTCCTTGCCATCTGGTCGTGGAAGCAGCTGAAGCATGTCAAGGAAGCGCGGCTGATGGCCATTCTATCCGTCATCTTAATTATTTTCCAAGGTTTGCTCGGAGCCGGCGCGGTCGTATTCGGTCAATCCAACACGATTCTCGCCCTTCATTTCGGTATCTCAGCGATGTCACTCGCATCCGTTGTGCTTTTAACCATTCTTTCCTTTGAAGATGGAAAGGATCGGCCAGTGACCGTGCACGTAACTAAACGATTTAAAGCCTTTTTCTTTATTGTCATTACATACTGCTATGCTGTTATTTATACAGGAGCGTATGTAAAGCATACCGAAGCTACCCTATCCTGTGCCGGCTTTCCCCTTTGTAACGGACAGCTGTTCCCGGGATTAACCGGTCCTGTCGGCGCTCATTTCATCCACCGTATTGCGGGTATTCTTCTTTTAATCCTTTTATTCGTGATGATGGTCTGGGTGCTGCGTCATTACAAAACGCAGCGGCTGCTTGTCTGGATCAGTGTGATCTGCTTCCTGCTTGTTACAGCGCAGCTCATTAGCGGAGTATCCGTCGTCTTTACACAAAATCAGATTTTGACAATCGGCTTGATGCACGCTCTTATTATCTCAACATTATTTTCCGCCCTTTGCTACCTTGCAATGATTTTACTTCGCAAGCGGGCGTATTGACCAGTTCCATGAGGATATCCGCCGGCCTGAAAGCCGAGGATATCCTTTTGTCATTCATACCCATTATTGTTTATTCTTATACAGCTGCGAAAATCGCCTGAGCATAAGAAAAACGCATAGCGTCCTTTTTTCGAATCAACCCGAAAATTTTATCCTTTGTTATCTTTTCAAAAACGCTGCGGCGCCTTTGTTGCCGGTTCCTTCATGGAAACATAACGGATGAATCCAGTAAAAAAGCCAGAGACAAAAGGTAAAAAACAACCTTTTGCCTCCGGCTTGAAGCAAAGCGCGGAGCCTGCCCCGCTCTCCTCTTATTGGACAGGAGTGACTTCAATCAGCAAATCTCCTGTTAAAATCGGTTCCCCGCTTTCCACATAAACATTTTCGACGACCCCATCAAACTGGGCCTGAACGGTCGTTTCCATCTTCATCGCTTCGGTGATCATCAGGTGATCGCCTTTTTTAACCTTGTCTCCTTTTTCAACGAGCGTTTTCACAACCGTTCCCGGCATCGAAGCGCCGATTTGATTTGGATTGCTCTGGTCGACTTTCGGACGGGCAATTGTTTTTGTTTCAACATTGAGATCCTTGATCACCACTTCCCGCGGCTGACCGTTCAGCTCAAAGTAGACAATCCGCGTGCCATCATCCTTCGGCTTAGAAATCGAAACGAGCTTCACAATTAGCGTTTTCCCTTGTTCAATTTCCACTTCAATTTCTTCCCCTAATCGCAGTCCGTAAAAGAAAGTCGGTGTATCCAAAACAGAAACATCGCCAAACTGCTGACGGAACTGTTCAAAGTCGAGAAATACTTTAGGATACAGCGCATAAGACAGCAGATCATGGCTTGTCACCTGACGGCCGAGCTTCTCAAACAGCTCTTTCTGGATCTGTTCAAAATCAACTGGCGGCATTGATTCCCCTGGCCGGCCTTCAAGTTGTTTGCGTCCTTTTAAGATAATGTCCTGAAGCTTTTTCGGAAAGCCTTGATATGGCTTGCCGAGCTGGCCCTGAAACAGTTCGACGACGGAATCCGGAAAGTCGAGCTTCTCTCCTTTTTCATACACATCCTGCTCCGTCAACTCATTTTGCACCATGTACAACGCCATATCGCCGACCACTTTCGACGACGGTGTAACTTTAACGATATCACCGAACATGTCATTAACCGTGCGGTACATTTTCTTTACTTCATTCCAGCGCGAACCGAGACCGACCGCTTTCGCCTGCTGCTGGAGGTTGCTGTATTGCCCGCCCGGCATTTCATGCTCGTACACCTCCGTATGCGGCGCATTCATTCCGCTTTCAAAGCCGGCATAAAAGGAGCGCGTTCCTTCCCAAAATTCAGCAAGCTGCTCGAGCGCGTCAATATTGACATCAGGCTGGCGCTTCGTCCCGCTGAGCGCATAATACAAACTGTTCGCGCTCGGCTGCGACGTTAGGCCGGCCATCGAGCTGACCGCCACATCAACGATGTCCACCCCGGCTTCGATCGCTTTCGCATACATGTACACGCCATTTCCGCTCGTATCATGAGTATGCAGATGAACCGGAATATCCACCGCCGATTTCAGCTCCGTAATGAGCTGATAGGCGGCTTCCGGCTTTAACAACCCGGCCATATCCTTGATCCCGAGAATATGAGCCCCGGCCTGCTCCAATTCCTTCGCCAAGTTCCGGTAGTATGCCAAATCGTATTTCGGCCGGGCCGAATCGAGAATATCTCCCGTATAGCAGATCGCGGCCTCCGCCAGCTTCCCACTGTTCCCGACGGAATCAATTGCCAGCCTCATCCCTTCGACCCAGTTTAAGCTGTCGAAAATGCGGAACACATCAATGCCCGCCGCGGCTGACTTCTCGACAAACTCTTCGATGACATTGTCAGGATAATTCGTGTAACCGACCGCGTTTGAAGCGCGCAGCAGCATTTGGAACAATAAGTTCGGAACCTGCTTTCGCAGCGTCAGCAGCCGCTCCCACGGATCTTCATGAAGGAATCTCATCGTCACATCGAACGTCGCCCCGCCCCACATTTCCAGCGAAAACAGATTCGGCAGCATCCGCGCTGTCGGCTCAGCGATTTGTTTTAAATCATGGGTCCTGATTCTCGTCGCAAGCAGGGATTGATGAGCGTCGCGGAACGTCGTATCCGTCAGCAGGACATTGCTTTGCTCCTTGACCCATTTCGCCAGTCCTTCGGCGCCGCGCTCATCAAGCAGCTGCTTTGTCCCGGCCGGAATCGGTTCCGTATATTTGAGCTTTGGCACTACTGCCTTTGTCAGCACAGGCTTTTTCACTTTTTCGAGACCCGGGTAGCCATTGACGATCGTCTCGCCGATAAAGGACAGCATCTTCGTCCCGCGGTCTTTCCGCTTCGGAAAAACAAACAGCTCAGGCGTCGTATCAATAAAGGATGTGTTGTATTCACCCGAGAGAAAATTGCGGTGTGTGACGACATTTTCCAAAAAGGCAATATTCGTTTTAATGCCGCGGATTCTAAATTCCTTCAGATTTCTCACCATTTTCGCCGCGGCGCTTTCAAAGGTCAGCGCCCACGTCGAAACTTTAACGAGCAGTGAATCATAATAAGGCGTAATCACAGCTCCCTGAAAGCCGTTGCCGGCATCAAGACGCACGCCAAACCCGCCGCCGGAGCGGTACGCATTAATCCGCCCTGTATCCGGGAGGAAGCCGTTGGCCGGATCCTCCGTCGTCACCCTTGATTGGATCGCGTAGCCGTGGCAGATGATGTCATTTTGCTGCGGAATGCCGAGGCGCGAGCCATGGAGAGGCTCGCCGTCAGCGATAAAAAGCTGCGACTGAACGATATCGATGCCCGTGATCATTTCAGTGATCGTATGTTCCACCTGAACGCGCGGATTGACTTCAATAAAATAAAACTCTCCGCTGTCGGTCACGAGAAACTCAACCGTTCCGGCATTCACATATTGGACGTTTTTCATTAATTTTACAGCGGCTTCGCAAATATTTTCCCGCACCTCGTCAGACAGCGAGACACTTGGCGCTACTTCTACTACTTTTTGATGGCGGCGCTGCACCGAGCAATCTCGCTCATATAAATGAACGATTTCGCCATGCTTATCGGCGAGAATCTGCACTTCAATATGCTTTGGATTTTCGATGAACTTCTCGACATACACTTCGTCATTGCCGAAAGCGGATTTCGCTTCGGACTTGGCCCGTTCGTACGATTCCTGCAAATCAGCAGCCGACTTGACGATTCTCATTCCTCTGCCGCCCCCGCCAAGCGAGGCTTTAATAATAAAAGGATAGCCATATTGATCGGCGAATGCCTGAACATCGGCGATGCTGTTTACCGGTCCGTCACTTCCCGGGATGACGGGCAGCTCAGCCTTGATCGCCTGCTGACGCGCTTGAACCTTATCGCCAAACATCACGAGATGCTCTAATTCCGGCCCAATGAAAATAATCCCTTCTTCTTCGCAGCGTTTTGCAAATTCAATATTTTCAGATAAAAAACCATAGCCTGGATGAATCGCATCCACTTCCTGCAGCTTGGCAATTTCAATGATTCCCTCAATATCGAGATAGGCGTCGATCGGCTTTTTGCCTTCACCGACCAAATAAGCTTCATCTGCCTTATAACGGTGAAAAGCTCCTGTATCCTCTTTAGAGTAAATCGCCACCGTACGAATATGTAATTCCGTACACGCGCGGAAAATCCGAATCGCAATTTCTCCCCGGTTTGCTACGAGCACTTTCTTAATCGTCGTTAAACCCTCCATAAAGGCCTCCTCTTCTACTCTCTTTTGTCTACTCTGATTGTACAATTGTTTTCTCAATAACTCAAGTAACAGCACTCTTTCCTATGGTATGTCTGTACTTCGAGCTTCTTCTTAGTATAAGTAGGCAGCGGGAAGAATTGCAATCTATTTTTTTATTTTTCTGAATTGTAATCGCTTTCTATTCTCCGACAAAAAAAGAACCAAGCTAGTGAAATAGCTTAGTTCTATCTACGCATGGATGCTTCGTGCAAGTCCGCCAGCTTTCGCTCAAGCTCTCCAAGAATTTGCTTTCCTGCCTCTGGATCAATAAGACCTAGACGAGTGGCGAAATCAATTTCCCGGGACAAACCGAACATCTGTGTATCAAGCACCTCTTCATAAAGAGGACATTGAGGCATGGTTAAATTCTCCAATTGGACTTCAATTAACTGCCGAATCTTTTCCGCATCTGCTTTCAGAAGGGCGAATGCTTTTTCATTTTGTCCAGTCACCATTTCTGCTGACATCTTGACCCCTCCTTCATCTGAAAATATCCTTGTCTTTAATAGTATCTTTTTCCCTACAAAATTGCAATGATTTTCACTGTAAAGGTTGTCTTTTCCCCAATCAGGCCTGTTCATAAGAAAACCGCACAGCGGCTTTTCTTAAAAAATACTGAGCTGATATTTCTTGGACAGCTTCTCAAGCAGTTTCATCCCGACTAAACTGTTCCCTTTGTCATCAAGAGACGGGCTGTAGATCCCGATTCCAAGCCGGTACGGAACGGCGCCGATGATTCCGCCAGAGACACCGCTTTTCGCCGGGATTCCAACCCTAATCGCAAATTCGCCTGAGGCGTTGTACATACCGCAAGTTACCATAAATGTCTTAACAAGTCTGGCGATATCCCTTTCCATAATCGGCTCTTTTGTATCAGGATGAATCCCGTCATAAGCGAGCGAATAGCCAATTTTCGCCAAATCCCGGCACGTGACCTCGATCGCACACTGCTTCGTGTACAATTCAAGCAGCTTCTCGACATCCCCTTCAATAATACCGTGCTGCCGTAAAAAATAAGCCAATGAACGGTTCAAGTCAGCTGATTCCCACTCAGACCGGGCGACTTTGTCATTGTATGTAAGGGCGCTGTTTCCAGAAAGAAGTCTGACAAACTCGAGAATCCTCGTCAGCTTTTCATCAACCGACCCTCCTTTGATCAAGGCGGTGACCGCTAAAGCGCCTGCGTTGATCATTGGATTGAGCGGCTTTGATGGAACCTGTGTTTCCAGCTTTGAAATCGAATTAAACGGATCCCCCGTCGGCTCCATCCCGACTTTAGCGAAAACTGTTTCTTCGCCATGATCGATTAAAGCCAGGGCAAGCGTCAGCACTTTTGAAATGCTTTGCAGTGTAAATAATTGCTCATCATTGCCTTCGCTGAAACATGTATTTCTCCCGTCGTAAATCGCGACCGCCACATCATCGGGGTCTGCTTCGGCAAGCGCCGGAATATAGTCAGCGACTTGTCCGAATTTCGTCAATTCCTTTGTCTCACTCACCATTTTTCTCAGATCCTCTTCATATTTGCAAAGCAGCTGCTGATCCTCTGACATCGTTGCTCTCCTCCATTCATGAACTGTCCCAATAGCTTTCCCAAAAGTGACAAAAAGCTTGTAACCCTTTATACTTAGGAAATGAATCCGCAAGTTTAGGAGGAACATCCATGAATGAATTTGTTTTTTTTATTGACGGAAACGTTGATCATCCGTTAACGATTGACCCATCCGTTTGGATTTTTGATGAACGGAAAATCGATCTCCATACATATTTTGATGAACTGGCAACGAAAGAGGACGAGGAAACGGCCTACAAAAAGGCGATTTCCGCCCAATGGGACAAAGAAATTACAGAAGGCTCTGAGCCGCCCAATCCAAACTCCAATCAAAACCGAATTACGATTGACAAAAAGAAACTGGCTGAAGGATCGTTTGGCATGCCGCTTAAGCCATTTCTGGCAAACGCCGAACCGCATGCCGACACCACTCATGTCGATATTCATAAACAGGACGGGACGACAGAGCGAATCACCTATGAGCAGGCACTGGCAGCAGTCGCCGGCTTCGCCGATAAAGGCCAGCCTTTACGGGAAGACGGCCCTATTCACCTTTATTTTGGTGACGGCTCGAACAGGAAAAACCCGATCAAGTTTATTTCACGTTTTACCTTGTTAAAAGAATAGTTCCGGGTAGCTTGAAAGGTAGCCCCTTGTTACTGTCATTGAGCTAAAAAACCGCAGTGGCTTCAGGGTTGTCTAAAAAGGTAATAGGAAGCATTTTAGACAACCCCCTCCCCTATAGTAAATCGGCAGCAAGCTGCGCCAGTCCCGAGCGTTCCCCTTTCACCAGTTTCACATGTCCGCTCGCCGTCTGATCCTTAAACTTTTCAACGACATAGGTTAGCCCGTTGTTGTATTCATCAAGATAAGGATGATCAATTTGCTGCGGATCACCCATCAGCACGATCTTGCTCCGCTCCCCGACACGCGTCAAAATCGTCTTCACTTCATGCTTTGTCAGGTTTTGCGCTTCATCAATGATAATAAATTGATCCGGAATACTTCTACCGCGAATATAGGTAAGTGCTTCTACTTGAATCGAACCCATCCCCGCTAAAATATGATCAAGCTCGCCTGGCTTTTTCGTATTAAAAAGATATTCCAGATTGTCGTATATCGGCTGCATCCACGGACGGAGCTTTTCATCCTTTTCGCCGGGCAGATAGCCGATATCTTTGCCGAGCGGCACAACCGGCCTTGCGACGACGAGCTTCTTATACTTGCCCATATCCTCGGTCTGCATCAACCCGGCTGCCAGCGAAAGCAAGGTTTTGCCCGTTCCCGCCTTGCCGATCATCGTGACGAGATGAATATCGTCGCGCAACAGCAATTCAAGCGCCATCCGCTGCTGAACATTTCGCGACCTGATCCCCCATACTTGATCGATGTCACAGACAAATGGCTTTACCATCTTTCCATCCGGCTCGACTTTCCCAAGCGCCGAGCTTGAGCTGCCGAGGGCGTCCTTCATAATAATAAATTGATGAGGATAAAAAGGATGCTTCGTCAATTCGGAAATCGCCAGCCCGCCATTCGCATAAAATGACTGCATCACTTCAGCCTCGACATAGACCTCGACATAGCCCGGATACACATGATCAAGCTCGACGACGCGATCACTGAGATAATCCTCGGCAGTCAAACCGAGCGCATCCGCCTTTACCCGAACGAGCGCGTCCTTACTAACAAGAATCACTTTTCTGCCTTCATTTTTTTCCTGCTCCTCTAACATGAGGTTTAAGGCAACTGCTATAATTCGATTATCATTTGTCATATCGGCAAACCAATCTTTCAGCCGCTGAAACGACTTGTGATTTAATTCAACTCTTACTTTTCCCCCAGGCTCAATGTGGACACCTTCATGCAATTTTCCTTTCCCTCGTAAATTATCTATCAGCTTAGAAAATTGACGTGCATTTCGCCCAATTTCATCCATATAACGTTTTTTTGAATCAACCTCTTCGAGTACAATCGCCGGGATGACCACTTCGTTATCCTGAAATGAAAAGATGGAGTACGGGTCCTGTAAAAGTACGTTCGTGTCCAAAACGTAAATTTTCTTCAATATTTTGCCTCCTGACTAAAGAATCATTATCGACTGCTTATTAGTAAGATATGCAGCAGAGATCACTTAGTACATCAATCCCTATCTATTTTGAATGTATGTGCAAGCCTGATAAGTTAGACGAAGGAAATCGTCCTCTTCAGACAAAAAAAGCCCAGTCGTCCACTGACTAAGCTTTTTTGAGTGCGTCCATAACTTGACGGTCTAATTTCGCTGCCGCCTCTGCATCATATGTTTTGTCATATTGAGGTTCAGTTACCATTTTCGCTCCGTAAAACATCACGTCGCGTACTTCTTCTATTTGAACTTCGACGAGTGCCAGCTTTAAAGGCACAGCTTCTATTTTCTCAGTGACAATCGTCGCTGAGCCAGAAATTGAATAGGTGGAACCGTTGGCGATTAATGAAATGACAATACGGCTTTCCGCTTTCATGTTGGCAAGCATGCGCGAACGATTATCGATCGCAAAACGGATCGTCTCCATAGTTGGTGCGAAAATCCATGAAATAGCTGTCACGTTCGGACCATTTGTTTCGTGATCTGTTGTCGCAATCGTGACATATCTTTCCTTTTGCAGAAGGGGAAACAACTCCTCGGTTAACGTCTGCTCTACTCGATTAGCCATGTACATTCCTCCCATTTCATTCATTTCCCACTCTCACCTTCTACTATACCGATTTTTATCGTCAAAGCAAACTGATTTCTGTTGCCGCCGGAAAAAACCTTCGCCTTCTCCGGTAAAGAAGCCCCGTCAAAGATAGACTTTTTTGGCCGTTTTTCATACAATAGAGAGAGAATGGAGTGAAAAGCATGAGAGTCAAATGTGTGTTATGTGATAAAATTGATACGCTTGACGATCACCTTCCGCTCGCCAAGCGGTTGCGTAATCGCCCGATTCATACCTATATGTGTGAAGAATGCCATGAACGAATCACCCGAAAAACAGAAGAAAAGAAAAACGCGAAGCGCCATATTGGTTAGCAGCCCAATGTAGTCAGCCTGTCGACAAAGTCTCTGAAAACGAGACGGTCGACAGGCTTTTTTATCTAACATGGATAGAGGAGGAGATCGTTTGGATTGAAACCGGAAAACCATCAATAAAGTACCAAATAGGTTCATGATGGACCCCTTCTATCGTTCTTTATGGACCTTTTGAGTTTTCATTGCTTTCAGCATGTCGAATGATACTCCTTGATAGGCTTGTCCCGCCAGCAAATAGGATCGCAATGACGATTGCTAGCGCTAGAACAATTATTGGGCGAGTCTTCAAGGTGTTCATCTCTATCACTCCTTCATAGCTGTGAATCCTCTCAAACAAAAAGAAGGGTGCCGCAAAAGCTAACGCTTCTGGCGACACCCTTCTTGCTATGCCTGGCCGTTCTGTTTTCGATGAAGATGCAAGCGGAAACGGTACGCCCCGAGAAATAAAGCCGATATGATCAAGACGACGATAATCGGTGCCCCGAAAGCAAATTCGAGAATCCACAGGACGAAGCAGCCAATCACCAGCATCACATACACAACAACTTTCTTTAAAATCGGCAGCTCCCGGGCAAATCCCAAGTTAAAAACGATAATCCCAAGGGCGACGATCGCTACATAAGCCCAAAACCCGTTCCATGGATTTTCCGCCGTTGCTCTCATCAGCCACGTTAAATTTTCCAGCTCTTGTTCGGTTAACTGTTGCTCTCCCATCCTCAGCACCTCACCTTTCTAACGCAAAGCATTATGACTTCATGGCGAGCTTTCTCCGCTTTTCTTCACGTTCCCGTTCAGATTTATTAAGAATTTTCTTCCGCAGACGAATCGACTGTGGCGTCAGCTCACAAAATTCATCTTCGTTCAAATACTCAAGCGCTTCTTCAAGCGTCATGATCCGCGGCTTTTTCATCGTGACCGTGTTTTCCTTCGTCGCGGAACGAACATTCGTCTGCTGCTTCATTTTCGTTATATTGACAGACAGATCATTATCACGCGTATGTTCACCGACAATCTGTCCTTCGTAAATTTCCGTTCCCGGCTCAACAAAAATCGTTCCGCGATCTTCAACCTGCATAATCCCGTATTGAGTAGCCTTTCCGGTTTCCATCGAGACAAGCACACCCTGGCGTCGTCCGCCGACCTGGCCCGGTGTTATAGGTGCATAGCTGTCAAAAGAATGGTTAATGATCCCGTACCCTCTTGTCTGCGAAAGGAACTCTGTCGTATAACCAATCAGCCCGCGCGCCGGCACAAGAAATTCCAGGCGAACCTGGCCGCCGCCGTTGTTCGTCATATTGAGCATTTCACCTTTACGCTCTCCAAGCGACTCCATCACCGAACCGGTATATTCTTCAGGCACATCAATTTGAACCCGTTCCATCGGCTCTGACTTTACGCCGTCAATTTCACGGATAATGACCTCAGGCTTGGAAACCTGCAGCTCATAGCCTTGGCGGCGCATATTTTCAATTAGGATCGACAAATGCAGCTCTCCACGGCCGGAGACAATCCACACATCCGGAGAATCTGTATTTTCAACACGTAAACTGACATCAGTTTCCAGCTCTGATTTCAACCGTTCCTCAAGCTTTCTGCTCGTGACAAACTTTCCTTCACGTCCAGCAAAAGGACTGTTGTTAACGAGAAACGTCATTTGCAATGTCGGTTCGTCAATCCGCAAAATCGGCAGTGCTTCCTGCTGGTCAACCGGACAAACCGTTTCCCCAACGTTGATTTCTTCCATCCCGGAAACAGCAATCAAATCGCCGGCCTTCGCCTCTTCGATTTCAATCCGCTTTAAACCAAGGAAGCCGAAGATTTTCGTCACGCGATACTGCTTGACGGATCCGTCGAGCTTCATTAAAGCCACTTGCTGGCCGACCTTGATCGTTCCACGAAAGACGCGGCCAATCCCAATCCGGCCGACATAATCATTATAATCAAGCATCGTGACCTGAAACTGCAGCGGCTCATCACTGTTATCAACAGGAGCCGGAATCGCATCAATAATCATCTCAAACAGTGACGACATATCTTCATCCTGCTTTTCAGGATTTTTACTTGCCGTACCGTTAATCGCCGAGGCATAGACAACAGGGAAATCCAATTGATCTTCCTCAGCGCCGAGGTCGATAAATAAATCGATTACCTCGTCAACCACTTCAGTAGGGCGGGCGAAGTCACGGTCGATTTTGTTAACGACCACAATTGGAGTCAGCTTTTGTTCAAGCGCTTTTTTCAACACAAAGCGCGTTTGCGGCATACAGCCTTCGTACGCATCGACGACAAGCAGCACACCATCAACCATTTTCATGATCCGTTCCACTTCACCGCCAAAATCGGCATGTCCCGGGGTATCCATAATATTAATTCGTGTATCACCATAGTGAATCGCTGTATTTTTAGCAAGAATCGTAATTCCGCGCTCTTTTTCCAGATCGTTTGAATCCATCGCCCGCTCATCGACCTGTTCATTTTCACGGAATGTACCAGACTGCTTTAAAAGCTGGTCAACAAGCGTCGTTTTTCCGTGATCGACGTGGGCAATGATGGCAATATTGCGTATATCATTACGAGTTTTCATTTTTTTCGCTCCTTATTCGTTCATTAACTGTACAAGTATATCACAAATTAAATTTATTGAAACCTTATTCGACAGGAAAAAGTCGAATCTTAGCACACGCCGCCCTTTTTTTCCATTCCACTACAAGCATGAGGTTTAACGTATTTGTCACAATGGAGGCTTTTCCTTCCGCACAATTCACGGTAAACTGTAAAGAAGGGATTGTTTTTCTAAGGGGGAAAACAAATGAAAAAAGAAAATATGCTATTCCTGCTTCTCGCTGTTATTACTGTCCTTTGTATCATGAGTATCGGAGTTGCTATAGCTGAAAGAAGTACTCTTATTGGCATTTTAGCCTTCATCGGCATCCTCATCGCCATGGGGCTTGGCTTTAATCTGCGTAAAAAATTAAGAGAGTCGAGTGATATGTAAAAGCTGTCGTACAACGACAGCTTTGAAGCAGTGAGTGGAGCCTGCACAATGGGTTAAAAAGCAAACAGGATGGAACACTGCTCCCCGCCGGGGATTCCTTCTCTACCGTAAACACAGAGTAATTTCAGCGTTTCGCCTTCCACGCAGTAAAAAGGGTGTCCCGGTCGGGACACCCTTTTTACTGTTCCTCTCCTAAATAGGCGGAGATCATTTCCTTATGTAAATGCGGTTTTCCAACAATGACAGTGCTTGGAGTGAGCAGCATCAACGGTTCGCCCTGGAAGGTTGATGCCTGACAGCCTACTTCCTCAAGCAGGATAACGGCCGCGGCATAATCCCATGGCGACAGATTGACACTAAGATAACCGTCAAGTCGGTCGGCGGCCACATACGCAATCTCGATCGCAGCCGAGCCATAGGAACGGACGCTGCGCACATCGCGGATTAAAGCGAGAAGCGGATTTCGGTAGGAATGCTTGCCATCGACGATCCAGCGGGCGTTCAAGCCGATAACGGACTCGTGAAGCGGACGTTCCTTCACCGGCACAAGCTCTTTTCCATTTATATAAGCGCCGTGTCCTTTTACGGCATGAAATAACTCATCGCTCATCACGTCATAAACAATTCCCACCATGCCGACACCTTCATGGTAAATCGCTACTGAAATCGCAAAATTATATTTTTGATGAACAAAGTTCATCGTCCCGTCAATCGGATCGATAATCCAAACTGTGCCCTCAAGGGACTCCAGCTCCTCTGCGACCCCTTCTTCACCAAGAAAATGATGATCCGGGTAGGTCTTTGAAATTTTATCAAAAAAATAAGATTCAATCGCCCGATCCACTTCCGTTACAAGATCGTTCGGGTTTGATTTCGCTTCGATATGGATCGGCTTCGCCAAAGAATCCTTTATTATATTCGCGGCTTCATACGTCCATTCCTGTGCGATCTTCTCAAGCTCTATCCAGTTCATAGTCATATCCGTGACCCCCTCAACATGAATGACGCTTCCCTTCCCTTTTATTATGACACAGATTAGGATAGAAGGAAAATCTAACCTTGTTTTGTCCCATCAAAGAGGCCAAGCTTAAGGTAAACAACACAGGAGTGGCTCCGTTATGCGCAAAGAGCTTGTGACAAAACTAGCTTTGGACCTACTGGCAATGGCTTCACACGCCACAAGCCCGTTGTGAGAAACCCACTCACAACGGGCTTTAAAAGATCGTGGCGGTTCCGCTCATTGCTTAGAGAGGCTGGGACAAAGGTAAAAAACAACCTTTGTCCCAGCCTCTCTTTCTCAATACACTTCTAATTGAAGAAGTTCACGCCGCAATTGCTCCAGCCGTCGTTTCGTCTGATTGATTACATCAAGGTCTTCTGCAAGTATAGCATCATGTAGGGTTGTCAGCTCATAATCAATTTCAAGCCGTAATACAGAAACTCTCTTTTCGCCGTCTTTACGTCTAAAAGTTTGCACTACTTGTTCCATATCGCTACACTCCCTTACAGTAATCTGACTCCTCTTTTTTCATGCGTCAATAAACGAAATTTTCAGTTATTTAATATAGCATATGTTATATCAGAAAAAAATGCAATCAAAAAACACCGGAAAGCAGGAATTGCCATTTCTCCACATGTTCGCTGGTGCATTTATTTAGAGTAATTTTTTAGGGTATGATAGGATAAAAGAAGCATGAAAAAAAGTGAGGGACATAACATGACATTACCTGGTTTTACGACTCGTGATTTTGATGTTTTTCGAATTGAGGGACTTGAAGAGCGAATGACTGCGATTCAAACAAACATTCAGCCGAAGTTTGAGGAAATTGGTCAGGCGCTGGCGAGTGAGCTGTCGATGCTCGTCGGAAATGAAATGCACTTGCATATTGCCAGACATGCCCGCCGCAAAGTTAACCCGCCTAATGATACATGGCTCGCGGTGGCCGAAAATAAAAGAGGGTATAAAAAACACCCGCATTTCCAGCTCGGATTATTTGACGACCATTTGTTTTTATGGCTGGCGCTGATTTATGAACTGCCGAATAAAGCGCCGATTGCCAATCGTTTTCTTGACCATAAAGACCAGCTCTCGGACCTTCCTGATGATTTCGTTCTTTCTCCGGATCATATGAAAAAGGATGCTTATTTCATCTCGGATTTATCGGAGCCAGAGCTTACCGACTATCTCACCCGCTTTCGCGATGTGAAAAAAGCCGAGCTTCTTCTCGGACGTCATATTAAGCGCGATGATCCGCTTCTTGCCAACGGACAAGCTCTCACCGCTTATGCGAAAGAGACATACGAGCATCTTCTGCCGTTTTACCGGCTGGCGATGCAGTAACGGAGAGAAGGCTGGGTCTAAGGTTTTTACCTTCTGCCCAGCCTTTAAGCAATGAGGAAGCTGCTGAAGGCCTCGTTGTGAATCCCTTGCCAATAGGTCCGAAGCTCCTCTTTTTATCCTTGCTCCCTGATTTTCTTCAGCGTGTGAAAGCAGGAAATACCCAATTCCTCGTCATAGGCTTTAAACAATTGCTTTTCTTCACTTTTACTCGGGACAATCTCCTTGAAGCGGCGGTATTTGTCGAGCACCTGCTCCGGTGCTACCTTTTGCTTGCTCGCTTTCTCAAGCATTTCAAAAAATTGAATGACATCAACCACCTCTTCGGTGGACCAATCAAGTGAAATCGGTAATTTCGTCTCCATTCTCACCACTCCTCTTTCTTTTCACTTCTCAGGTAATGACCATCGCCGGCGAATCGCTTCTGCTTCTTTCATCATTCCGGCGATCAACTCAGCTGCTGGTACAATATTGTGAATGCGACCGGCGATCTGACCGGCCCAGGCAAAGCCTTCCTCCTCTTTCCCCTCATAAATATAGGTTCGGTTTGCTTCCCCGCTAATATACGGCTTTAACACATCATAACCGGGTTCATCTGCTTCAAGCTTCAAAATCCGCTCCGTCCATGTATTGCGAAGGGCGCGTGCCGGAGCGCCCAAAGAACGTTTGATGACGACCGTATCATCCTCCGTCGCCGCTAAAATATTCTGCTTATACACCTGATGAGCGTGAACGCATTCAGTTGTCGCGATAAAACGCGTTCCCATTTCCACCCCTTCAGCGCCTAAAGCCATCGCTGCCATCAAACCTCTGCCATCGCCAATTCCGCCGGAGGCGATGACCGGGATCGAAACAGCGTCGACAACCTGCGGCGTAAGCACGATTGTCCCTGCATCAGAGCGGCCGAGATGGCCGCCTCCTTCCTGCCCGACAACCATCACGGCATCGGCACCAAGCTCCTCGGCCTTGACCGCCTGTCTTCTCGCTGCCACAAGCACGAGTTTCTTGCAATTTGTGCTTGCCAACCGCTCCAAAATCGGCGCCGGATTGCCGCCGGTCATCGAAATAACCGGAACCTCCTCTTCAATCGCCACTTCAAGCATCTCTTCATAAGGACGGCGCCGCTGCCCAATTGAGAAGTTGACGCCAAATGGTTTGTCAGTCTTCGCCCGTACGCTTTTTATTTCCTCACGCAGCGCCTCAGGTGATGAGAGGGACATCGCCGTAATTTGGCCGAGTCCTCCTGCCTGCGACACAGCCGCAGCTAAATTCGAATACGCTAAATACGCAAGTCCGCCTTGAATTATGGGATAAGGAATGCCCAATAAATCCGTTACTCTCGTTTTCCACATCATCTCTACCTCCCTACTCTCTATTTCTCCCCTCATCGTACCATTCCTTTTTTGATCTTCCTATTCTTTCTACTTGCCAGGCTATTGTTCCCGCTATGCAGCAACCGACATTTTTGATATACTCAATTTTGTTTTGATAAAACAAGTCCATGATAAGAGGTGAACATGTTGCAACGACAACATCTGACTCCGTTGTTCACTGGTGTTCGCAAGCATGCCGAAAAACAACCAATCCAATTTCATATTCCCGGTCACAAACAAGGAAAGGGGATGGATCCCGAGTTCCGACATTTCATCGGCGACAACGCCCTTTCCATTGATCTGATAAATATTCAGCCGTTAGATGACTTACATCATCCTCACGGCATTATTAAAGAGGCTCAGGACCTTGCCGCCGAAGCATTTGGCGCAGACCATACTTTTTTCTCGGTCCAGGGAACGAGTGGCGCGATTATGACAATGATTATGGCCGTCTGTGGGCCGGGGGATAAAATCATCGTCCCGCGCAATGTCCATAAATCAATTATGTCGGCCATTATCTTCTCAGGAGCCACGCCGATTTTCATTCATCCGGAAATCGACCCAGAGCTCGGCATTTCTCACGGGATCACGACAGAGGCGGTCGAGAAGGCTCTTAAAGCTCATCCCGAGGCGAAAGGACTGCTTGTCATCAATCCTACGTATTTCGGGATTGCCGGCAATTTGAAAGAAATCGTTACGATCGCTCATTCTTACAGCATCCCTGTCTTAGTTGATGAGGCTCACGGCGTTCATATTCACTTTCACGACCAGCTCCCTATGTCGGCGATGCAGGCAGGTGCAGACATGGCTGCCACGAGCGTCCATAAGCTTGGCGGCTCGATGACGCAAAGCTCTGTTTTAAACGTGAAGGAAGGTCTCGTCTCTGCAAAGCGTGTACAGTCGATTATTAGCATGCTGACGACAACGTCAACCTCGTATTTGCTTTTGTCCTCTCTCGACACAGCCAGAAAACGACTGGCAACCGAAGGACGCGAGCTGTTGACGGAAGTGATTACGCTGGCGGAAGCAACGAGAGCGCGCATTAACGAAATCGAGCTGTTATCCTGCGTCGGCCGTGACATTCTCGGAACGAAAGCGACCTATGATCTCGATCCGACTAAATTGATTATTTCTGTTAAAGAGCTAGGGATGAGCGGCTATGAGGTGGAAACGTGGCTGCGGGAGCATTATCAAATTGAAGTGGAGCTTTCCGATTTATATAATATCCTCTGCCTTGTGACAATCGGCGATACGGAGGAGAAAATGGATAGTCTCGTCGAGGCTTTATCAACGCTTGCTTCGATGCCGAAGGTGCGGCTGGAGCAGCGCCATAATCAAGTTGTGGTTCCGGATATTCCTACATTGGCGCTTTCACCGCGCGATGCCTTCTATGCGGAAACAGAGATCATTCCGTTTCACCATTCAGCCGGTCGGATCATTGCTGAATTTATTATGGTTTATCCTCCTGGGATCCCGATTTTTATTCCAGGTGAAATCATTACGGAAGAGAATCTCGTGTATATTGAAAAAAACATCAAAGCGGGCTTGCCCGTCCAAGGTCCGGAAGATGAAACATTCCAAACGTTGCGGGTCATTAAAGAACATCACGCGATTCAATAAGGAGGCACTTCCGGGACGCGTTTCGCCTTTTTTTGATACAACTGACAAGGCAGTCGCTCCGCACCGCATAAAAAGCTTGAGACAAAACTAGCTTTCACTCCGTGGCAATTCGATACATTGCTTAAGGGGCTGGGAAAAGGTAGAAAAACAACCTTTTGCCCAGCCCCTTTTTTTATTTATTCTTCTTATCAGCTGTCTTACAGTGTACGCATCCGTTCCCTTTTGCATAAAGTGTCATCACTTTTTCACCTTCAAATACGTCGATCGTCTTGTTGCAAGATTGGCAAATAATTGTACCCATTATCGGCATCCCCTTTATGCTTTTTTTGAAAGCGTTTCATTACATTTATAATAGTACACACTAATTCACCTGTCAACGGTTAATTAGTATAACATAATTAAAAATAAGTGTAATGAATGTTAAGCAGGGGCATCAAATGTAGCATGCTGAACCTCGATAAAGCGGCCAATTTCACGAATAAAGGCTAAATCATCATCCGTTATTTCATATGTATCCTGCGGCACAAAAAAGATTAAAATCCCGAGCAGATGGTGGCTCCGGTAAAATGGAAGAAAGACTTTTTGCAGCTGACCTTCCATTTGAAAGACGAGTCGCCCTCTGATCGCCACCGTGCTCAGTATGTTATCCCCAAATGGGATCACGCAATTCAAGTAACTCGTCCCTGCGCACACCCGCATTTTAAACGATTCGGCCGTTGCTTCATAAATACTGACCGACCACCGCTTCGACATTCGCCTTGCCAGCTTGCGTGTAATTTCAATATAAAAGCTGGCCAGTGTCTGCACCTTTTCTCTCACACTCCCGACTTCAAGACGCAATTCATCCAAAAGTTGAGATTTCTTTTTCATGGATTCCCCTCCATACGAGCAAGCTTTTAATAAGTCGCCTGCTTACAAGATGGACTTATGAGCAGCCTCCTTATGCTGATAGCTTATCATAAAAGCGCCTGTAAAAGGTTGTAGCGTTACGACTACTATTGTCGATTTTGCTTTATTCTGGACAGTAGTCTACTCGATCGCAGCCGGGTCAACAAATCCGTATCCATCCTCCTCCAGTCCGTTTATAATCGACGGAAGGGCTTCAAGCGTCCACTGTCGATCATGCATGAGCAAGTTCGCTCCATTCGTTAAATAAGGCGTCTGAACCATAATCTCAGCCAGCGCCTCGGCTTCCTGATAATCAGCCTCCCAATCATACCCGTAGGTCCAATTCATCGCGATCATTTCTTCCTCCTCGACGACCGCCGCTGATGTCTCTGTGTTCACTCCAAATGGCGGTCGAAAGAAACGCGGCCTCTCCCCCGTCACCTCTTCAATCAGATCATTTAACGCGACGATTTCCTGGCGCTGTTCGTCAGCTGAAAGGTCACTTAGGTTCGCATGGTTCATCGTATGATTCCCGATTTCAAACCCCATTTCATAAATAGATTTCAGCTTTTCTTTCCCGCCCTCATCAGCAAGAAAATGACCATTTATAAAAAAAATAGCCTGCTTATCAAGCTTCTTTAATGTTTCCGCCATCGCGACGCTATGCTTGTCAGGCGCGTCATCAATCGTCAGCAGCACAACTTGTTCTTCTTCATCAGTGACCGGTTCCACCGTCCAGTTCGCCTGATTTATTTGATAGCTGACCTCCGGCATATCGCTTTCTTCCACCTCCCTGGTCTCCTGCTCTCCTTCAAGCTCAGGATGCTCCTGTTCAGGCTCAGAATTGTCCTCCCGCGCTTCCTCCGGCGGATCTGTAACCGGGTCTTCTTCTACCGGCTGTTGACATCCCGTTAACACGGCAGCGATCATCAGCACTTGTATTAGCCTTTTCATCCTTACACACCCTTTCCAACCTCATGATAGCAAACATCTTCCTTTGATGGTAGATGCTCGTATACCGGATTCATCTTTATTCCATACTAAAGAAAGAAAGATGAAAAAGGGGGGCACTTCGATGAAAGCCTTTATTGGAAGAAGAATTTTGAAAACCGGCGTATCCGTTTTTTGCACGGCGCTCATCTGCCATCTTCTCCACCTCCCCCCTACCTTTGCGGTGATTACCGCCATTGTGACGACAGAACCAACTGCCGCCGACTCGTTAAAAAAAGGCTTAATTCGTTTACCCGCGGCGGCAATGGGAGCGAGTTTCGCCGTCGGTACTTTTTTCTTTTTCGGTCAAAGCGCGCTTTCCTATGCCCTTGTCGCCATGTTTACGATCATCGCTTGCTCAAAGCTGAAATTAGATACAGGAACGCTTGTCGCTACGTTGACCGCTGTTGCGATGCTGCCAGATGCCTCTGAGCATTTAATCATTGATTTCCTGACGCGGATTTCCACAACGTCGATTGGCATACTCGTGTCGAGCTTCGTTAATTTTTTTATTCTGCCGCCGAAATTCGGCCCTCTGCTCGTGCAAAAAGTCGAGCAGCTCTTTAAAGAAGCAGCGGACCATTTTGCCGAAATGGTCGATGGCCATCTCGAAGAAAAACCGGAAAACAGCGACTTGAATCAGCGCTTTTCCGCTTATCATTCTTTGCATGAAGAATTAACGAAAGCTTATCAACTCGCCCGCTTTCAACATGATGAATGGCAATACCGCCGCTCAACAGCATTTGAGCGACGCTCATTTGATTATTTGCAAAAAAAACTCGACTACTTGCAGCTGCTGTTAATTCATTTTGGCAAAATGTATCATTTACGCGTTAACCGGCCAATTTCCCGGGAGGAAAAAGAAAAGATTCAACGCTCTGTTTCATCGGTTCGCGAGGTCATGCACGATCATTATCATCAGCTGACAACCGCCCACCTTAGCACGAACAACGTGATCAAGCAGCTAAGCGAAAAACAGGCCCGGCAAAACTGCTTCGTTTCCCAGCTTTGTCACGAGCTGCTTTCCGTTAATACGGTGCTTCAGGAGCTGTCCCTGATCACGACAGATGAGCATCGCTTTTCGCTGCAGGAAACTAGGTATCCCTCCTATATCTTTACCAAGGCTAATTCCCTGTTTTAGCAGATCAATTGTTTTCCTTGGTTTAATTATGATATGTTTAAATTTGTGCAAAAAAAGTAAAGGTGGAATGTCTAGTGAGAAAAATGACCTCTGTGTTTATCATCTCCGTTCTAATCGCTGTGGCGTTTATTAGTTGGGGTGTACTGGCCCCGGCCAATCTCGATGCGATTACGACGTCAATTCAAGGATTTATTACAAATGAGCTCGGCTGGTTTTATTTGCTTGCCGCGACGAGCTTTCTTATTTTTTCGGTTTATCTTATTTTCAGCCCTTATGGAAAAATAAAGCTTGGTAAGCCGGACGATAAACCTGATTATTCCTTCCCCACCTGGTTTGCTTTCCTTTTCACGGCAGGGATGGGGATCGGACTGGTGTTTTGGGGAGTCGCCGAACCGTTGTATCATTTTTTTGAACCGCCATCCGCCGCACCGGAATCCAATCTTGCTGCCGGAGAAGCGATGCGCTATTCCATTTTTCATTGGGGTCTTCACCCATGGGCGATTTATTCCGTCGTGGCGTTGGCGCTTGCCTATTTTAAATTCCGCAAAGAGTCATCCGGGCTGATGAGCAGTGTACTTGAGCCATTACTTGGCGAACGGACAAAGGGCACACTTGGCATCGCGATCAATGTCCTTGTCGTCTTTGCCACTATTTTCGGCGTCGCAACCTCGCTCGGCTTTGGGGCGGCCCAAATTTCTGCCGGCCTGTCTTATTTAGCACCGGGGCTCGGAACGATAAACGGCACTTTGCTGCAGCTGATCGTCATCGGCGTCGTTACCGTTCTGTTTATGATTTCCGCGCAGACAGGATTGAACCGAGGGATTCGCATTCTCAGTAAAACAAATGTGTACCTTGCGATATTGCTGCTCTTGTTCGTGCTTTTTTTCGGTCCGACAAGTTATATTATGGGCGTCTTTACTCAAGGGGTCGGCAGCTATATTCAAAACCTGATCGGGATGAGCTTTCGCCTCGATATTTATAATCCGGAAACAACATGGGTGGAAGGTTGGACGATCTTCTACTGGGCCTGGTGGATTTCTTGGGCTCCTTTTGTCGGTACCTTTATTGCCCGCGTGTCCAAGGGGCGGACGATCCGTGAATTTGTCCTTGGCGTGCTCGGTGTACCGGCGCTGTTTGGCGCCTTTTGGTTCAGTGTTTTCGGGGGAACAGGCATTTACCTTCAACGCGAGGGAACAGCAGATATTATGTCTTCCATGAATAATTTCGGTATGGAAGTGGCGCTATTCGCCGTATTGGAGCAATTTCCGCTCGGCTTCTTCCTGTCCATCATTGCTGTCTTTTTAATTGCTTCCTTTTTTGTCACATCAGCCGATTCGGCTACCGTCGTTTTAGGGATGCAAACGACGAATGGGAGTTTAAACCCGCCAAACTCGGTCAAATTTATTTGGGGGCTGATCATCTCTGCCACTGCCGCCGTCCTGCTGTCATCGGAGCAAGGACTTGAAGCATTGCAAACAGCGGCGATTATTGCCGCTCTGCCGTTTACGATCATTATGATCCTAATGGTAATCTCCCTGATGAAAGCTCTGCGGTCCGAAAAGCCGACACTAGCAACTGAAAAAGAACGGATTCGGCAGGAAAGATTGGAGCTGAAACAGGAACGGGAGAAATTAAAAGAAGAAAAGCTTGCCTTCAAGAAGCTCAAAGCCGATGAAAAAAGAAAATAAAGCAGGGTGTGTCACAAGGAAAACCAAGCCTTTTGACACACCCTTTATTTCTATTTGATTACATTTCTGTTACCGCCCGTCCATTTGTATTTAATGCGTGCTAAAATAAAGTTCCATAAGCTAGATGGACTTTTATTAAGGAAGTGGTATCGATGAACAAGTACGTTGGAATGATGATTGTAGGCTCTTGCTTGTTTTTAAACGCTTGTGTATCATCGGCTTCAAGCTCTGAAAACCCCTTGCAGCAGCCACCTGATGAGACAGTAACAGTGCTTTTTTCTGACTCATCGACGCTGCAAAATGAAAGCAGTTATTATGATGCTTTGCTTGAAGTTCAGCGAATCTATTCATCTGATTCCGCTGATACCCCCTTCTTTATGATCGTCGACGCCTCAGAGCGTGATCTTATTCGTTATTTTAACATTGAACAATTTCCGACAATGCTTGTCTTAACGGGCGATACAGAAAATTTACGAATGGAAGGCACCTTCTCAAAAGACGAAATTTTAGCACATTTGATTCAAATTTATCAACTTCAGGGCGATGTCAGCTACAGCTTTCATTCCTCGTTTTCTTAAAGTCTTACCTGCAAGGGGCTGGGCAAAAGGTTGTTTTTCACCCTTTTGCCCAGCCCTTAACCTGTTTAGTCTCAAGCTAAAAATGGGGAACAATGCCAAATGGCCTTTCCTCATAATAGCAGTCTACAGCTTTACATTTCATCTCAGTCCAATTCGTAAAGCCAATTTTACTGTGCAAATGGTTGTGAGCAGCAATCGCCTTTTCCAGCTCGTCTTCGCAAATCGTGTTGACCCCAAGGTCCCGGGAAAGCTCCTGCCAGGAAGAATAACCGGTATACAACTTCATAAAACGGTTCGATAACAACAAGGTTATCGGCGGTTCACCTGTCGGTTTTGCGGCATGTGCAAGCAGCTGTTTTATCGAATCAACCATCTTACTCCCTCCCCGTTTCCTGCAAAAAGGCTGCAGCCCGAATCTTCTTCCGGACTGCAGCCTTCAGTTATCTGATCAGCTACCATTTCTTTTCTTTATCTTATTCATATTATTCCTAGTTGTCAACTGTGTTTTATAAAAAAATAAAAACTGCCTGACAGGAACCCCTGTCAGACAGTTGAAAATGATCTTACTTCACAATATGAATCGGCGTGCCAAGTGCTACTTCAGCCGCTTCCATTGTGATTTCTCCTAATGTTGGATGCGCATGGATCGTAAGCGCAATATCTTCAGCAGTCATGCCTGTTTCAATTGCAAGACCAAGCTCCGCGATCATATCAGATGCATTTGGACCGGCGATTTGCGCGCCAATGACCAAACCATCATCTTTACGTGTAATGAGCTTCATAAAGCCGTCTGCATCATTTAAGGATAGAGCACGTCCGTTTGCGGCAAATGGGAATTTCGCTGCAACGACATCATAACCGGCATCCTTCGCTTCTTTTTCGTTGTAGCCGACTGTCGCCAATTCAGGCTCCGAGAAGACAACAGCAGGAATCGCAAGATAATCCACTTCTGCTTTTTCCCCAGCGATCGCTTCAGCCGCCACTTTTCCTTCGTAGGAAGCTTTATGGGCCAACGGAGGTCCTGGAACGATATCGCCAATCGCATAAATGTTGCTGACGCTTGTGCGACATTGCTTATCAACCTTGATGATGCCACGCTCGTCAAGCTCAACACCGATCTGCTCAAGGCCGATTTCGTCCGTGTTCGGCTTACGGCCAACTGTTACAAGGACATAGTCCGCTTCAAATACTTCTTCCGTTCCTTTTACTTCGGCCGTAACCTTTACGCCGTTTTCCGTTTCTTCCACACTTTTGGCCAGCGCTTCCATCTTGAAGTCAACGCCGTTTTTCTTCAAGCGGCGCTCAACAAGCTTCGCCATCTGCTTTTCGAAGCCGCCAAGAATTTGCTTTGTTCCTTCAAGCACGACGACTTCCGTCCCCATGTTGGAGTAAGCGCCTGTAAGCTCAATACCAATGTATCCGCCGCCGATGACGACCAATTTCTTTGGTACTTCTTTCAGCGCCAACGCACCAGTTGAGTTAATAACACGCTCAGAATATTTAAACCCAGGAATCTCAATCGGACGGGAACCAGTCGCGATAATACAATTTTTGAAATTGTATGTTTGCGCACTTTTCTCATCCATTACACGAACAGAGTTTGCAGAAGCAAAATAAGCTTCGCCGCGAACAATCTCGACTTTATTTCCTTTAAGAAGTCCTTCAACTCCGCCTGTTAATTTCTTTACGACAGACCCTTTCCATTCCTGAACCTTTTCAAAATTGAGCGCTACGTTTTCAGCAACGATCCCCATATCATCAGAATGCTTCGCTTGATGGTAACGGTGTCCAGCTGTGATGAGTGCTTTTGAAGGAATACAACCAACGTTTAAGCAGACGCCACCCATTTCTCCTTTTTCAACAATCGTTACTTTTTGCCCGAGCTGTGCCGCGCGGATCGCAGCAACATATCCCCCGGGACCTGAACCGATGACAAGTGTGTCTACTTCATTTGCGAAATCTCCAACAACCATGTTTACCCCTCCATTAATAGTAATTGTGGATCATTTAATAGACGCTTCACGTGGTTAAGTGCATTCTGAGCTGTAACGCCATCAATCAGACGGTGATCATAGCTAATTGATAGAGCCAATACCGGCGCAGCAACAATTTCCCCGTTTTTCACGACCGGCTTTTCTTCGATACGTCCAATGCCAAGAATCGCTACTTCAGGGTGGTTAATGATTGGCGTAAACCATTGACCACGCGCCGAACCAAGATTGGAAATCGTGCAAGAGCCGCCCTTCATATCATTGCTGCTTAACTTGCCATCACGTGCCTTGACTGCCAATTCATTGATTTCATCTGCCAAAGCAAAAATTGACTTACGGTCAGCATCTTTAATGACAGGAACAACAAGACCTTGGTCTGTATCTGCGGCAATTCCAATATTGAAATACTTCTTGTAGACGATTTCTTCATTCGCATCATCAATTGAGGCATTTAACGTTGGATATTTGCGCAGAGCGGACGTTAACGCTTTAACAACATAAGGGAGGTATGTCAGCTTCGTGCCCTGATCCGCGGCAATTTGCTTATACTCCTTACGATGGGCAACTAAAGCGGTGACGTCGACTTCATCCATATGAGTCACATGTGGAGCCGTCTGCTTCGAGTTCACCATTGCTTTGGCAATCGCTTTGCGGATTCCTTTTAGCGGTACGCGCTCTTCAAGCTCACCGGCAGGAATCGCTTGCGGCTCTGCTTTCTTAGGAGCAGCGGCTGCCGCCTCATCCGTTGTCGTCGGTGCTTCTGCTTCTCCTTGGCTTGATCCACCTTCTAAGAAAGAATCAATATCTTCTTTTAATACCCGATTATTCTTTCCTGTGCCGTTTACCTTCTTGATGTTCACACCTTTTTCGCGAGCGTACTTGCGAACAGATGGCATGGCAATGACACGCGTCTCATCATCATCTGCATCTTCAGCTGGTTCTTTTGAGCTTGCTGCTTCTGCTTCCTTCTTTTCCGCTGGTGCTTCTGCTTTCGTTTCTGCTTTGTCATCAGCCGGAGCGCTTTCTTCTTCAGCAGGGCTTTCTTCCCCAGTATCGATTGTCACGAGCACATCGCCAACAACACAAACTGTTCCCTCTTCTACTTTAACGTCTAAAATTTTCCCGTCAACAGGAGATGGGATTTCTACCACCGCTTTATCGTTTTGAACCTCAAGAAGAATATCATCTTCCTTTACTTCGTCCCCTGCTTTAATGAACCATTTTACAATTTCACCTTCGTGAATACCTTCTCCGATATCCGGTAACTTAAATTCATACGCCACTAGAGGTGCCTCCTTTTTCTGCCTAATTTCTAAAACCAAAACCCTTCACAGGTTCATTAAGAAAAGCCGCCGCACGCTTTCTAAAAAGACGACAGGTAACGAACCGGTCTGCCGCATCCGCGAGCGATTTTCCAAAATCACTTCTTTCCCTTCCTTAAATGAAAGACAGCGGCTCGTTCTGCACGCTGCTTCATCGCCCCATCAACGTGGACATGTCCATTTGATGAGGCCTCTCTTCTTTTTTCACCTGTAAGACCTTCTTGTATAGGCTTATCTATTGTTTAAAATTCAATTACTTTTTTTGCTGTTTCAATAATTCCGTTATAATCAGGAATCCAGTCATCCTCCGCAGCAGCAAAAGGATAGATCGTATCAGGCGCCGCCACGCGAAGCACAGGTGCTTCCAGGCTCAAAATCGCCCGTTCTGTAATCTCGGCAACAACATTTGCCGCGATTCCAGCCTGCTTCTGCGCCTCCTGGACGACAATCGCCCGGTTTGTCTTGTTGACTGATTCAATAATCGTATCAATGTCGAGCGGACTAATTGTCCGAAGGTCGATCACTTCAACGTCAATGTTTTCCTTTTCAAGCTCTTCCGCTGCTTTCAGAGAAGCGTGAACCATTGCCCCGTATGTAACAATAGTTAAATCTTTTCCTTCTCTTTTCACATCTGCTTTTCCAAGCGGGATTGTATATTCTTCCTCAGGCACTTCGCCGCGGAAAGAACGATACAGCTTCATATGCTCAAGGTAGACGACCGGATCATTATCACGGATCGCTGAAATGAGAAGCCCTTTTGCATCATATGGAGTCGAAGGGATGACCACCTTTAAACCAGGTGTCTGTGCCATTAGCCCTTCTAAGCTGTCAGCGTGCATTTCAGGTGTTTTTACCCCGCCGCCAAAAGGAGAGCGGACCGTAATCGGCGCATATTGTTTTCCGCCGGTACGGTAACGAAGACGGTTCATCTGGCCGGCAACGGAATCGAACACTTCGAAAACGAAGCCGAAAAACTGGATTTCCATGACCGGACGGAAGCCTGTTAAGCCGAGTCCGATCGCCAGACCGCCAATCCCTGATTCAGCAAGCGGTGTATCAAAAACACGATCTTCACCGAATTCTTTTTGCAGCCCCTCCGTTGCCCGGAATACACCACCGTTTTTCCCAACATCTTCTCCAAATACGAGTACATCTTCATTATTCTTCAGCTCATTACGCATTGCATCTGTAATGGCTTGAATCATCGTCATTTGCGCCATTGGTTATTTCGACTCCTTTGCTGTGTATTCTTCCATTTGCTCACGAAGGTTGTGCGGTAACTCTTCAAACATAAATCCAATCAGGTCTGTTACCTTCTGTTTCGGAGCTGCATCAGCCTTTTTGATCGCTTCTTTAATTTCTTCCTTCGCCTTTTCAACCACTTCGTTTTCCTGCTCTTCACTCCATAAGCCTTTGCCCTCAAGGAACTTGCGGAAACGAACAAGTGGATCTTTCTTCGTCCATTCATCATCCAGTTCAGATGAACGGTAACGTGTCGGGTCATCCCCCGCCATTGTGTGCGGACCATAGCGGTACGTCAATGTTTCAATTAAAGTAGGGCCTTCGCCGGCAAGCGCGCGCTCTCTCGCTTCTTTCGTCGCTACATAAACAGCAAGCACGTCCATTCCGTCTACTTGAATCCCTTCAATTCCGGCTGCCACTGCTTTTTGGGCGATCGTCTTTGCTGCGGACTGTTTTTCAACAGGCACAGAAATCGCAAAGCGGTTGTTTTGCACAACAAAAACAGCTGGAGCATTATAAGCTCCGGCAAAGTTCATTCCTTCATAGAAATCCCCTTGTGAAGCTCCGCCGTCCCCTGTATATGTGATCGCAATATTTTCTTTTCCTTTACGCTTAAGTCCTAAAGCGACTCCGGCTGTTTGAACAATTTGCGCACCGATAATGATTTGCGGCACCATAATATTCAAGCCGTCCGGGAATTGACCGCCGCCAAAGTGACCGCGTGACCAAAGGAATGCCTGATGAAGCGGCAACCCATGATAAAGAATTTGCGGAATATCGCGATACCCCGGTAAAATCCAGTCTTTTGAATCCAGTGCGAAATGGGAACCGAGCATCGAAGCTTCCTGTCCCGCCACCGGTGCGTAGAAACCGAGGCGTCCTTGACGATTCAATGAAATCGCACGCTGGTCAAGAATGCGCGTATACACCATCCGGCGCATAAGCTCCTGTAACTCTTCATCTTTCAAATCAGGCACGGCAGCTTCATTAACAACTTCGCCCTCTTCATTTAAAATTTGGAACGTTTCAAATTGGCTTTCAACTTGCTCTAACGTTTTTGTACTCATTGCCCTTCACCTCTTCCTTTCGTTTAAAAAAGTTTTCGTATTAGTCGGCTTTCATCACGTATGACCTTATTTTACAATCAGTTCATCATCCTATAGGATACCCAAACTACCTTTATCCATAACCCGGCAGCTGGCAGATCAAACGTCGCTTACCTAAGTAAAACGATGGGTTTACAGAATTTTGGGACATCCTATCATTTCAAGAAAGCAAACTATACTTGGCTTCATGAAAAAAGTGATCTGTATCAGTTTTTTCTGGATGAAAGTAATACAACATATCCTTCTGGCATTAAGTCTACCCTACTTTGCAGAAATTCGTCAATCCTTTTTACTTAACGTCCTCCTATAAAGATTTTGAATCATGATTTTTGGTTTCCGAACTAAACTGTGTTATAGATCAACCTCAAACATTGGTAGTACAGCTCAACCGAAGAAAAGCTGATAGGTCTTTTACTTGCAAGCCGCCACCCTTCCCCAAACCGACCCGAAAAATTTACCCTTCTCCATCAAAAAAAACAGCTGACTTCGAAGCAGTTATTCAAACTGCACCTCGAGTTCAGCTGTCTCATAAAAAAGCCTTTTCTTTTCATTATATTCATCCGTATATTGATTAAACTGCTCTTTTTCCTTTGAAACGACTTCATATGACGCATTCACGGTATCGATTTGAGCTTGAAGTTCTTCCATCGTAAGCTCTTCCTGCTTCAACATCGTAAAAAGCGCTTCATCTTCTTTCGCCGCTGTAACATAGGCTTCATAAAGCTTTTGATAATGCTCATAACGTTTGTCCATCGCCGCGATTAATTCGGCCAGGAGGCTGCGGAGCTGTTCGTCTTCCACCTCGTCTTCGGCCGGCTTGATTAACTCAAATTCGGCATAGCTGCGTTCAATGCTTTCTTTTTCCGTTTCTATCATAGCGAGCCGGGAAGCAATTGAAGCCAGCGCCTCATCTGCCAATTCGCTAATTTCCTCCATATCATTGACACCAAGGGCGATAATTTGTTCAAACAATTCATTTTCCTTCAGTTCTGCTGCCTGAAGCGGCTCCTGCTGCTCTTCAAAAGGTTGCTCGAGCTCGACAGCTGCTTCCAAGTGCTGGTAAACAGTCTCAGCCGGTTCTTCTCCACAGCCGCTAAGCAGCGCAGCAGCCATGACGACCAGTACGATCCATTTTCGATGCTTCACCCTTCTTCCCCCTATCTTCTTTCTCTATACCCAGTTTCCCACCCCACTACACTAAATCAATCAGCAGAAATTGACAATACCTTTTCCAGATTTCCAGTTCTAATTATTGCTAGTATATGATCGCCTTTTTTTCAATATGTGCTTGTCCACAAAATAAAATGAGAAAGTCCGATTGTTTTTAGGAAAAATAGGCATTCATCCAACCGTCCTTAGTGAAAATGCATATTGTAGTTAGTGAATCGCAGGCTAATGCGGTGTTATCAAAAAGGAGGAATGTAGAATGTACGGATACGGTGGAAACTGTTGTTATGATCCTTGTGGATATGGATATGGCGCTCCAGTAGCAGGCGCAGGCTATGGCCCTGGTTTTGGCGGCGGCGGTTGCGGATACGGAAGAGGCTTTGCTTTAATCGTCGTGCTTTTCATCCTGCTTATCATTGTAGGAGCTTCTCGTTTCGGCCCATGCTAAACAACCGCTTCAAAGCAGCGTGAGAAGGCTGCGCAACGGTTTCAGAGAGCCAGTGGGAAAGGATGTTCTTTCCTCCTGGCTGCGCGCAGTATGAACCGTTGCCCTTCTTTGTTTCATTTATGGACAGCCCTTTTGCAGGGGGTACTCGGCCAACCGATCTTGCTTTTTAATTTGATCGCAAAAGTCTTGATCTTTCTTGAAAATGTACATAAAGTATGTGGTAAGGGTAAAGGAGTGATGAATGAAAGATGTTAACGATGAAAGATATTGTACGTGAAGGTGATCCCGTCTTACGGCAGGTTGCCGAAGAAGTGTCCCTCCCACTAAGTGAAGATGACAAAGCGACTTTACAAAAGATGCTTGAGTTCGTTATAAACAGTCAGGATCCCGAGATCGCTGAAAAATATGCGCTCAGACCCGGGGTTGGATTGGCGGCTCCGCAAATCGGCATCTCGAAAAGAATGTTTGCCGTCCATGTGACAGACGAGCAGGATCAGCTGTATAGCATGGGGATTATTAATCCGAAAATAATCAGCCATTCCGTCGAAGAAACTCATTTGGAGAATGGGGAAGGCTGCTTATCGGTTGATCGTGATATTCCTGGAATTGTTCCGCGGTATGCGCGGATTACGGTAAAGGCGACTACGCTCGAGGAAGAAGAAGTGACGTTGCGTCTGCGCGGCATGGTAGCGATTGTCTTTCAGCATGAACTGGATCACCTGAACGGAATCATGTTCTACGACCGTATCGAAGACTTTGAAGACAAGCTGAAAAAAAGCGTCCCAAGCCATTTACGGTAAAGAACCTCGTATTAAAAAGAGCTTGAGACAAAACTAGCTTTGGACCTACTGGCAATGGCTTCACACGCCACAAGGCCGTTGTGAGAAACCCACTCACAACGGGCTTTAAAAGATCGGGGCGGTTCCGCTCATTGCTTAGAGAGGCTGGGAAAAAGGTCAAAAACAACCTTATTGTCCCAGTCTCTTTATACCGAGCATTTCCCCGTTACGGGCTTTACGAATGAAGCCGCTGCATTTTGCCTTTTACCATTCAACTCTTAAAGACCGCCTCGTTTTTACAGCAGTCCAGTATAGCGCAGTCCATGCAGGATGCCATCTTCGTTCACTGGTTTTGTGACATAATTGGCGACAGCCTTCGCTTCTTCTCTCCCATCTCCCATCGCCACGCCGGTTCCAACGAACTGAAGCATTTCCAGGTCATTTAACGCATCGCCAAAAGCATACGACTGCTCCTGCGGAATAAATAAATAATCGAGAACCTGCTTGATTCCTCTCGCTTTCGAGCCGCCTCCCGGAAGAATATCGACGGAATAAGGATGCCAACGAATGTAATCAAAATGATTATGCCCCTGAACATAGATCTCTTCCTCTTCTTCCTGACAGAACAGAAGGGCCTGATAAATTTTGCGCTGATGATATTCGCCTTTTTTCACAGGCGGATACGGGAGCTTAAGCCCTCCGAGACTTTCTGCTATATAATGATCGTCGGCGCGATTGGCGACCGCACCGTTATGGTCAAGAAAGACCATTGAATGATTTGCCTGCTCGGCAGCCTTCTCCAGCCGGATTAACTCGTTCGTCGTCAGCGGTACGTCATGAATGACCTTCCCTTCCACAACAACATAAGAGCCATTAAAGCTGACATACGACTCGATTCCAAGCTCTTCCCGCAGCTCCTTGAACATAAACGGAGCCCGGCCTGTTGCAATCGCGACATAAACGCCTTTTTCCTGCAAGGAAAAAATAGCTTCCTTCGTTGATTGCGGCAACTCCTTCTCTTCATTCAAAAGCGTCCCATCAATATCGAAGAAGACAATCGGTTTATTCTTTTTCATTTTTTTCTCCCCACTTTCTATCTCTCGTTCACTCTTCAAAGAAACTTCCAGCCATTTCCTTGAACAGATTATAATCGGTTCACACATACTAAGCATAACAAAAACCTCTCTGGTTGGACACGTTTGGAACTTAAAATCTTTGTTAAGGAGGAATGGAATCATGTTAAAAAAACTTCGCAAAAAAATTATAAAAGGCTGTCGGCAGCTTTTACCAAAAAATAGACTTATTGAAGTATAATGTACGTTGGTTATGTGAAAAATGGCGGTTGAAGCAGCCGTTCTTCCAAGGCGTCAAAAGAAAAACATGAAATAGTGCTATATTTGCTTTATAATGAAAATATAACCAACGGTAAGGAGAGGTAGAACTATGATTTATAAAGTGTTTTTTCAAGAGAATTTTAAAGAAGTGCCTGTACGGGAATACACAGAAGCAATTTATGTGGAGGCGGAATCGGAAGCTGACGTGCGTAGAAAGCTTGCCCCGCGTAAATACAACATCGAATTTATAACGCCAATCTCTGGTGCGTTTTTGGAGTATGAAGAAAACAAAGAAGATTTCAAAGTGGAGTCGTTATAATATATGAAGCAAGTTAAAAACAATCAGACAGCCGTCTTTGCACTTGGCGGTTTAGGCGAAATTGGCAAGAACACGTACGCGGTCCAATTTCAGGATGAAATCATTTTAATCGATGCCGGAATTAAGTTTCCAGAGGACGAGCTTCTCGGAATCGATTATGTCATTCCCGACTACACGTATTTAGTGAAGAACGAGGATAAAATCAAAGGTCTTTTTATCACGCACGGACATGAAGACCATATCGGTGGCATTCCCTATCTTCTGCGGGAAATAAATGTGCCCATTTACGGCGGCAAGCTGGCGTTAGGCTTATTAAAAGGCAAGCTGGAGGAACATGGACTGTTGCGTAAAGCAAAGTTTCATGAAATTCATGAAGATCAGATCGTCAAGTTCGCGAAAACATCAGTGACGTTCTTCCGGACGACTCACAGCATCCCTGATTCTTATGGAATCGTCGTCAAGACGCCTCCCGGCAACGTCGTCCATACCGGGGATTTCAAATTCGACTTCACTCCGGTCGGAGAGCCTGCCAACTTGACGAAAATGGCAAAGATCGGTGAAGAAGGCGTGCTCTGCTTGCTTTCAGATAGTACGAACAGTGAAATCCCTGATTTCACGATGTCGGAGCGAAAAGTCGGCGAAAGCATTGACTCGATTTTCCGCAAGGTCGATGGCCGGATTATTTTTGCGACATTTGCCTCAAACATTCACCGCCTGCAGCAGGTCGTCGAAGCAGCCGTCCATCACGGACGAAAAATAGCGGTGTTTGGCAGAAGTATGGAATCAGCGTTAACAATCGGACAGGAGCTGGGCTATATTCACGCGCCGAAGAACACGTTTATCGAAACGTCCCAATTGAACAAGCTTCCTGATAATCAAGTCACGATTTTATGTACGGGAAGTCAGGGAGAACCGATGGCGGCGCTTTCCCGAATTGCAAATGGGACGCATCGCCAAATTCAGATCATTCCCGGCGACACCGTCGTCTTTTCGTCTTCTCCGATTCCGGGGAACACACTAAGCGTCAGCAAGACGATCAACCAGCTTTACCGTGCCGGGGCTGACGTTATTAGCGGACCACTCAATGACATTCACACATCCGGACACGGCGGCCAGGAAGAGCAAAAGCTGATGCTTCGTTTAATGAAGCCGCAATACTTTATGCCGATCCACGGTGAATACCGGATGCTTAAAATGCATATTAGATTAGCCAAGGATTGTGGAGTTGACGAAAAGAACAGCTTTATTATGGAAAATGGCGATGTCCTCGCCCTTCACCCTGATGAAGCCGGAGTTGTCGGAAAGATTCCATCCGGTTCTGTCTACGTCGACGGAAATGGAATTGGCGATATCGGAAATATCGTTTTACGTGACCGCCGCATTCTTTCAGAGGAAGGGCTGGTCGTCGTCGTCGTCAGCTTGAACATGAAGGAATTCAAAGTAACAGCCGGTCCTGATTTAATCTCCCGCGGGTTTGTCTACATGAGAGAGTCGAGCGACTTAATTAATGAAGCGCAGAAGCTGTTATCTGCTCATTTGGACAGTGTTATGGAAAGAAAGACGACGCAATGGTCTGAAATTAAAAATGAAATTACCGATTTACTAAGTCCGTTTTTATACGAACGGACAAAGCGCAGACCGATGATCCTTCCGATTATCATGGAAGTGTGAAGCAGCATAGCTTCACGCCAAAGGAGGCTGGGACAATAGGTTGTTTTTTGACCTTTTTCCCAGCCTCTCTAAGCAATGAGCGGAACCGCCACGATCTTTTAAAGTCCAAAGCTAGTTTTGTCTCAAGCTCTTTTCTCTCTTTATCCAAATAACCGGCCCCATGTTTCCGGACCGGTAATTCCATCGACGGCAATTCCCGCCTGCTGTTGGAAGCGGATAACAGCGGCAGCGGTTTGCGGTCCGTACATTCCGTCGATCGGACCCGGTGAAAATCCAAGCTCTTTTAGCCTCTGCTGTATCGCTTTCACCTCCGGCCCTTTATCTCCTTTTGAAAAAAGTGCTTTCGTTCCACCCTTCGTTAGTTCACGGCGAAATTCACTCATCGAAAAAGCAGGACAAGCTTTCCATTGATAGCCAGGAAACTCCTGATGACCCAGCACGCGCTCTTTCGGGATACCCAGCTCCTGCATCAAGCTTTTTGTTAATGCAACAGCAGCAGCCCGCTGAACCGGCTGTAGCCGTTCTTGACGAAAGTCACCGACGAGGCAAATCCCGATCGCCCCCGCGTTGCTGTTGCCAACATGATAGCTGACCGTCTCGACCGAATGACACCAGCTGATTACCCCTTTCTTGTCCACCACATAATGATAGCCAATCCCCGGCCAGCCGAGCTGAGTAACGTGGTAAGCAGCGAAAGCTTCTGCACTGCCGCTTACAGTCGCACTATGATGAATCGCAATAAATTGAATGTCGCGGCGCGTCCGCCTTTTATAATATCGAGCGCCATGTACGGTAAGTGAATGACGTTTATCAACAATTTTCATTCCCCACTCCCCTTCCTTTTTCAGTTATCTATAAATAGAAAAAGGAAAGAAAAAAAAGGGGAGAACCTTAGAGATAAAATTAGCTTTGGACCTAGTGGCAATGCTTAAGGGGCTGGGAAAAGGTAAAAAACAACCTTTTATCCCAGCCCCCTCAAAGCCGATGCATTATTCGCTTATTCTTTAATACCTAACACGCGGTTCACACGCTTTGTCAGCATTTTCATGCCGCCGCCGCCCGCTTGAAAGTGGCGAAGCTGACCTTCTTCGTCAAATACATAGTAAGCTGGAACGTATTCATTTTCAAACGCGTCTGTCAGCTTATGTTCACTATCAACGAAAATCGGCTGAGAAATATTATGCTCCTCGGCGACCTTTTTAATTTCATCAAGGTCTAAATCCTTTTCAGATCGAGGCATATGAACAGCGACCACATTTAACTTGTCTTCGTATTGATCACGAAATTCATTCACATTTGGCATTGCTTCCTTACATAAGCCGCAGCTAATTGACCAAAAATGAATCAATGTCGGTTTGTTTCCAATTAGATCACTCTTTGTATATTCACCATTTAACCAGGTTGTTGCGCCATCAAGTTCAGGCATTTGTGAGCGTAATTTAAGCGCCATCGAAAAAGCCTCCTATTCCTGTATGTTCATTTATTGTAGCCGGAAGGGAGCGGGGGTGTCCCACAGGCATGAAAGCCTTGATGAGACACCCCCTTCTTTCACCCATCTTTACACGTTAAGCGTTGCTTGACCTGGCTTCCAGTTGGCCGGGCATAGTCCACCAGTTTGTAATGCTTGAAGAACGCGGAGTGTTTCATCCACATCACGGCCGATGTTGTTATGGTTTACAACAGAGTACATTAACTCGCCTTCAGGGCTGATAATGAACAGGCCACGAAGAGCAACCCCTTCTTCTTCAATCAATACGCCATAGTCGCGTGCTACAGTGTGGTTTGTATCAGCAGCAAGCGGATATTTCAAATCACCAAGTCCGTTATCATCACGAGATGTGTTGATCCATGCTTTGTGAGTGTGAATCGTATCTGTTGATACGCCGATTACTTCCGCATCAAGATCCTCGAACTCATCAAAACGGTCGCTTAGCGACGTAATTTCTGTCGGACAAACGAAAGTGAAGTCCATTGGATAGAAGAAGAGGACAGTCCACTTGTCATTTTTCATGTTTTCTTCAAGGCTTACCTTACCGAACTCTTTATTCGGCATTACAGCATCCATTTCAAATCTTGGTGCTTGCTTAGCTACCATTCGCTTATCTGTCATATGTAAAAACCTCCCAAAATAAAATTATTTTTTCCCTTCGCCGTCATTATAAAAGAAGATTACTTACTAGTCAATATTAACTAATAATCAATATAAACTACTGCTTCAAAGAAATGCAGCAATTGTATTATACCCGTTCTTCCTTTATTTAAACGGCGATTCCATCAATTATTATAGCAATGATTTCCTTAAAAAGCGAAGCATATGCTCGATGATTCTCATTTGCAACTTTGTTACGGTTGAGTGAACACTTTTTTTATGCTAGGATTGTGCGGTGTAAAGTTTAAAGATAGACAGATCGGTTATATTTTACATAAGGAGTGGTTAGATGTCACAATGGCTGAACAATTGGACGGAAGGGGCTTTTCTGCTCGGGATCGCGATGATCATTGGCCAGGTTATTCTGGCGATTATTGCCTTTTTTATTGCCCGCTCGATCGGAACAAGACTGATTCGCGGCACATTCTCAAAAATGGAAAGACAGAAAAATATGTCGGCAGGACGGGTGCAAACATTACAGAAGCTCTCGGTAAATGCGTTCTCCTACGTTCTTATCTTTGTATTTATCACGATCGTCATCAGCATCTTTGGCTTAAATCCAACTGGATTGATTGCCGGTGCCGGCGTCATCGGTCTGGCGATCGGCTTCGGTGCTCAAGGTCTCGTCAGCGATGTCGTAACTGGCTTTTTTCTCTTACTTGAAAAACAAATCGATGTTGACGACTATGTGACAGCAGGCGGTGTGGACGGCGTCGTTGAAGAAGTCGGTTTACGCACGACGCAAATAAGAGGATTTGACGGCACATTGCATTTTATTCCTAATCGTGATATTAGCAGCGTCAGCAATCATTCACGCGGCAATATGCGCGCTCTGGTCGATATTAGTATATCCTATGATGATAACATCGATCATGCGATTGCTGTTTTGCAGCAGGCATGCGACCGGATTGCCGCCGAGGACCCGACAATCAAGGAAGGCCCGAACGTGATCGGCGTTCAAGGTCTCGGAGATTCAGATGTCGTTTTGCGGATTATCGCCAAAACAGAAAATATGGCGCAATGGGCGGTCGAGCGCAAGCTGCGGAAAGAGTTGAAAGAAGCGTTAGATGCCAATAATATTGAAATCCCTTTTCCACATCAAGTGTATATCGAAAAATAGAAAGAGGATCTACCGACAAATGAAAGAAGGGTGGGATAAATGGTTGTTTTCCCCTTTTACCCCACCCTCACATGCCAAAGCCGGTTTTTATGCAGAACCGACGCCCTCTGGAAACCGCCGATCCGCTTGCTGACCGCAACGTTTCGGCTTAGCCTTCTCCCGATTAAGCTTGTTGTTGGTTGACCTTCTGCTCAACCATCTGGCAAACTTCCTGCGCACTCATCCCGTGGGCATTAATGACAGAGCCTTGAATAGCGGCATCTTGAACGCCCATCACATTCTGGTCGCCACCAGTGATGACGCAGCAGTCGCAGCCATTGGCGTCTGTTTCCTGCTGTAATGGCACAACCTCATACCCCATTTGCTCCAGCTCCTGCTGCACCGCTGTTAATGACTGTTCTACCCCAATTTTCTTCGCCATGTTATATTGCACCTCCGTAAGTAGTGTAGTAGCACTCCTTACGGTTTCCCGTTCAGCGAAAATTATTCATGCTCTCCTCTATAACCGTTTTGATCTCTTTCCTTCAAATAACGGATAAGCAGGTCGACCGCTACGTTGATCGCCTCTTCTTTCGGCTCAAGCCGCGCATCATGAAGTCCATGTTCACTCTCAACTCCGAGCCAAAACATCATTCCCGGAATTTTCTCAAGAAAATAACCGAAGTCTTCCCCCGTCATCGCTTCTGGAGCACGGACGAAGGTAACAGCCTCGTAGCGCTTAGCGAAGTCAATAAAAGCAGCGGTGCTTGCTTCGTCATTATACACCTGGCAGTAGTTGGCGCCATAATCAATGGAAGCCTTACAAGCAAAACCAACTTCAATTCCAGCGACCAGCGCTTCAATTCGCGCTTTAATCTGCTTCATCGTGTCAATTGAACGTGTGCGAATAGTGCCTTCAATCGTCGCTGTTTCCGCGATAATATTTTGCTTTGTTCCGCCTTTAATCACGCCAATCGTAATGACTCCGGCGTCGAGCGGATTCACATTGCGGGCGACAATCGTCTGAAGCTGGGTTACAAGCTGACTGGCCGCGACAACCATATCATTTGCCGTATGCGGATAAGCGGCGTGTCCTCCCTTTCCCTTCAACGTAATGAACAGCTCCGACGTATTGGCAAAAAGCAGACCGGGCTTTGTCGCAACGGTTCCAACCGGGTACTCCGGCGCAATATGCAGCGCCAGCATTTCATCAGGCCACCATTTTTTGAACGTCCCGGATTCCAGCATTGGCAGCGCGCCTCCAGGTCCTTCCTCAGCCGGCTGAAACAGAAAGAGCATATTTTCACGGGGCTGCTGCTCGGCGAAATGGCTTAATACGCCAAGTGCAATCGTCATATGGAAATCATGACCGCAGGCGTGCATCGCCCCTTCATGCCGCGAACGAAAATCAGCATAGCCTGTCTGCTCTTCTATTGGCAATCCGTCAATGTCAGCCCGGTATGCGACTGTTTTTGTCCCAACAGATCCTTTGACATGGACGAAAATTCCTGTTCTCCATGTTTCCACCGTCAAAAAATCCTGGCGCATGTCCTTGATTCGCTCAAGCAAATAGCGCTGTGTCTTGATTTCCTGATACCCGAGCTCCGGAATTTGATGAAGCTCGCGGCGAATTTTCACTAATTCGTTTGCGGCAATCATGACCGGCCTCCAACATCAGCCAGCTGTTGCTCCAGCTTCGTGATAAAGACTTCGATGTCTTCTTCCGACAAGGTGAGCGGCGGCAAAAGGCGGATAATCGTTTGCTGCGTCACATCGACCATCACACCTTGCTCAAGCAATCCTCGTTGAATCGCCTTTACGTGTGCCGGTTCCAGATCCAGCACAATTCCGAGCATCATCCCTTTTCCTCTTACCTCATTGATAAAATGAGGGTAGCGCTTTTGCAGCTCGTAAATGCTCGTCAGCAATAGGTCCGCCGCCTCTTTGCCCCGCTCCAGCTGCTGCTGCCCGATCAGCACATCTATCACGGCATTGCCTAAAGCCGCGCTTAATGGCGATGGTGCAAATGTTGTCCCATGATCGCCAGGCTGAAATAAATCAGCGAGCTTTTCGGCGGCAATAATTCCGCCAAGCGGCAGACCGCCGCCAATCCCTTTTGCAAACAAAATCACATCCGGCTCAATTCCAGCATCCTGATAAGCAAAAAAAGTGCCGGTCCGGCCTACGCCTGTCTGGATTTCATCCATGCATAAAAGGACCCCGTATTGCCTACAAAGTGCTTCCATTGCTTGTAAATAGGAGCTGCTTAGCGGCACAATCCCCCCGGAACCAAGCAAGGGTTCGGCAATGATGGCCGCTGGCTGATGCTGCTGGAAAATCGTTTCGAGCGCTGCTGAATCTCCTGGCTCAACTTCATAAACAGGGACATCCGTCACCGGAAAGTCCTGATAAACACCGGGCTGTCTCGTTAGCTTCAGCGCCCCGAGCGTCCGGCCATGAAAGCTTTTCTTCATGACGACGATCCCCCGGCGTTCCTCGCCCTGCCGCTTCGTCCATTTATGAATCAGCTTAACCGCCGCTTCGGTAGACTCGGCTCCAGAGTTCGTAAAGAAGACCTTTCCGGCGATCGAGAGCTTTGTCAGCTTTTCGGCAAGCGTTATCGCCGGCTTATTGTAGAACACATTTGAAATATGAAGAAATTGATCTCCCTGTTCATGTAACGCCTTCAGTACCGCAGGATGAGAATGTCCGAGAATGTTTACCGCCAACCCGGTGAAAAGATCCAAATATTTTTTTCCATCTTCATCGATTAAATAATTCCCCTCGCCTTTTGCTATCACAATAGGCAGCCGGCCATATGTCGACATTACAGCCTGCTTGTCACGTTCAATCCAATTTGACACGGTCGTTTTCCCCTTTCACGCTCTGTAAGGAAATAGGGTTGTCCGAAAAGCCCGGCTTTTGGTCAACCCTTTAAGAAAAGCTGAAGCCGCAGCACGCAGGTCAACCGTTGCACAGGCTCCACTTGTTGCTTCGGGGCCGTGTCAAAAGAGAGGATTTCCCTTTTAACACAGCCCCGTATTTATGAGATGCTATTTTTCTTTAGTCATTTAAACGACGAAGCTCTTGTCTGATTTCGGTCTTCCCTTTCGTCTTTTCATCTATTTCTTTAATGACACGGGCAGGTGTACCAGCGACAACCGTGTTTGGCGGCACGTCTTCAATCACAACAGCTCCAGCTGCGACAACGGCGCCCTTTCCGACAGTCACACCTTCAAGCACGACACAGTTCGCGCCAATGACGACATCATCCTCAACAATAACCGGCTGCGCAGAAGGCGGCTCAATGACGCCGGCCAGCACGGAACCTGCTCCAATATGACAGTTCTTTCCGACTGTAGCTCGTCCGCCGAGGACTACGTTCATATCGATCATCGTACCTTCGCCGATAACCGCGCCAATATTAATGCTTGCCCCCATCATAATAACGGCATTATTTCCGATTTCCACTTGATCACGGATGATCGCGCCCGGCTCGATACGCGCTTGAATGTTTTTCATATCAAGCAATGGAATCGCGGAGTTGCGGCGGTCGTTTTCCACGACTACATCTTCAATCCGCGACTCGTTCGCCTTCAATGCCGGCTCAATATCGCTCCATTCGCCAAAGAGAACACCGACATTCCCTGTAATAAACGTTTTTGTATTCGCACCGAAATCAATGCCGGCTACATCGCCTTTAATATGTACTTTTACCGGGGTTTTCTTTTCGCTTTCTGAAATAAATTTAATAATCTCATTTGCATCCATCATCTTCATCGTTTTATTCCTCCTCAACAATTAAAACAATCTCTTCATTATGATAAAGATATCATGATAAAATTGCAATCAAAACAGCGACTTTTGTCAGAAAGAAGCGTGACGTCTCTCTTGAAGCAGGCCGTTTCTTCCAAAAAGGCAGAATGCTGTCAACCGCATCAGGAAGAGGATGCCGCCAGTGCCTCTTCACAATAAAAGAAAGAGTGGTAAAAAGGATGAACGCCCCTTCCCCCACTCCCCAAGATCTAAATTTACGTCAAATAGTTGACCACTGCCGCCAATGCCTCTTCACAATCCTCGCCAACTGCCCGAACATTGACTGTATCACCGTTATGAATTTGCAGCGTAATCAGGCCGAGAAAGCTTTTAATATTGACTTCGATCACCTTGCCTCCGACAATTTTCTTAATATACACCTCTGAAGAAAACGGCTGCAAATCTTTACTGAGCTCTACAATCGTCTGTTCCTCTGAAATATTAATTTGAATATCCTTCGTCACTGATTTCACGATAATCGCTCCCTCCCTGTCATTCGTTTAGTCTTACCTTCCCTGCTCTGATTATGATTCTGCTTTGACAACTTCATGCCCGCCAAATTCATTGCGGAGAGCGGCAACGACTTTTCCTGTGAACGTATCCTCTTCCTGGGAACGATAGCGCATCATCAGCGAAAGTGCGATAATTGGTGCCGCTGTTTGTAAATCAAGCGCGGTCTCAACCGTCCATTTCCCTTCTCCAGAAGAATTCATCACCCCGCGGATCTGTTCAAGCTTCGGATCCTTGGAAAAGGCATTCTGCGTAAGCTCCATTAACCAGGAGCGAATGACTGAGCCATGATTCCAAACACGCGCCACTTCCTCATAATCATAATCAAACGGACTTTTTTCAAGAATGTCGAAGCCTTCGGCAATCGCCTGCATCATGCCGTATTCAATGCCATTATGAATCATTTTCAAGAAATGCCCGCTTCCGACCTCACCACAGCCGAGGTAACCATTCTCAATCGTCAGCGCTTTAAACACCGGCTCTAACAATTGAAGCGCTTTCTTGCTTCCCCCTGCCATAATACACGCTCCATGGCGTGCTCCATCTACTCCGCCGCTCGTTCCGACATCGACGAACTCAATCCCCTTTTCATTCAGCGCTGCCGCCCGCCGAAGTGTATCTTTGTAATTGGAATTACCGCCATCAATGATGATATCTCCTTGCTCAAGAAATGGCGCGACACCGGTAATCACGTCTTCCGTAATATCGCCAGCAGGAACCATCAGCCAGACGACACGCGGTTTTTCCAGTTTTGCGATAAGCTCTTGAAACGTATACGCCCCGCTTGCCCCGTGCTCTTCAATTTTATCCACTTGCTCTTTATTGACATCACTGGCGACCACTTTGTAATGGTGATCCAGCAAATTCAATGCGAGATTAAAGCCCATTTTCCCCAGCCCGATCAATCCAATATTCATTCTCTTCAGCTCCTTTAGTCGTTTTAAATTGACAATGAAAAATATTTCTTTATTATAACATTAGGACGAAAAATTATTTTTATCTCTTTTTTTATTATAAGATAATTTTTTTCTTTTTCAATATTTTAATAGAAAAAATATTCTGTATGATATACTAGAACTAAGGAATGAATGCGCTTTCTTATCATCACATCTTAAGCTTACTTTTATCGCGTGCTCATTTATTAACCAGATTGGAGGACATCCTTTGTGAAACAATCGCTCCCTTGTTTAACAAAAATTCGTGCAGCCTATTCTTCTTTAAGTGAAAAGGAAAGGAAGGTAGCTAATTATATTCTACATGATCCGAAGAGAATCATCCATTCAACGATTAATCAGGTCGCCGATGATCTCGACATTGCCGATGCAACCGTTTTTCGCTTTTGCAAACGAATTGGCTTTTCCGGTTTTCAGGCGATGAAAATTGCGCTCGCTTCGGAAATTGTTACCCCTGTCCAGGATATTCATGAAACCATTCAGGAGGATGACGACGAAAAAGCGATCACTGAAAAAGTATTTCGTTCCAATATTCGCACGCTCGAAGATACATTACTCGTGCTGGAATCGACGGTTTTTCAACAGGCTGTGCAGGCGCTGGCCAGTGCAAAAAAAATTGATTTCTACGGCAATGGCGGCTCCGGAATCATCGCGCTTGATGCCCATCACAAGTTCATTCGGACCGGCTTGCCATCGGCCGCCTATCGCGATTCTCATTTTCAGGCGATGTCTGCCTCGCAGCTAACTGAAGATGATGTAGCTGTGTTTATTTCGCATTCAGGTACAAATCGCGATTTGCTTGAAGCGCTTGAGGTCGCCAAAGAAAATGATGTGACGACGATCGGCATTACAAACCTCGCCAAGTCTCCTTTAAGCAAAGGCGTCGATTATGCGCTGTTTACCGTCTCACAGGAAACCGAATTCCGCTCTGAAGCATTGGCCTCAAGACTGGCTCAATTGTGCATCATTGATGCCCTTTATGTCAATGTCAGCATGGCCCGCAAAGAAAAGATGAAAACATCTCTTCAGCGCATGAGGAAAGCCGTTTCCATGAAAAAAATGTAAGAAAGAAGGAAGAGTCACGATGAAACTATATGTAATCGGCCTTGATATCGGGACAACTTCGGTAAAGGCAGTCCTATTCAAGCGCTCCGGCTATGTCGTCGCGGAGCAGGAAGAGCTTTATCCGACCTCTCAGCCTAAGATCGGCTGGTCAGAGCAGAACCCTCTTCAAATTGAGCTGGCGACAATTCAGGCGCTGAAGGTGCTGATCGAAAAGGCGGCTGTTCCCGCCGAGGATATTGCCGCGGTCGGCTTGTCATCGGCGATGCATTCTCTAGTCTGTGTGGATGAAGAGAATAAGCCATTATCGCCGCTGATCACTTGGGCCGACCAGCGCAGTGTCAAACAAGCCGAAGAGCTGCGCTCGCTGTCAGGTTCATCGATCTATTTAAAAACCGGGACACCCCAGCATCCGATGACGCCGCTCGCCAAGCTCCGATGGATGAAGGAAAATGACTACGCGCCTTATCGGCAGGCTGCTAAATTTAAGTCGATGAAAGAGTTCCTTTTAGCACGCTGGTTCCGTGAAGATGTCGTCGACTACGGTGTCGCCTCGGCCTCTGGCCTGTTTAATATTCGTACGAAAAAGTGGGAAGAAGAAGCACTCGCCGCCGCAGGTGTAACCCAAGACCAGCTTTCCGTCCCCGTCCCTCCGACCTATATTTGTCAAGGGCTCCCTCCGTCGCTTGCCGATCAAATCGGGATCAAAAAGGAACTCCCATTTGTCATCGGTTCAAGCGATGGCCCGCTCGCCAATATCGGAACAGGTGCGATTGAGCACGGAGATGTAGCTGTGACAATCGGCACAAGCGGGGCGATCAGACAAATGAGCACCTCCCCGCGCACGGATGAGCAGCAGGAAATCTTTTGCTACAGCGTAGCAGAACAGCTTTGGGTGATGGGCGGGCCAACGAATAACGGCGGCAATGTGTTCCACTGGATGAAAGAGGTGTTAGGTGAGGAGCAGCAGCGGATCGCCCAGCAGAAACAGCTTTCTGCCTATGAATTACTCACCGGGTTAGCCGAAACCTCCAGTCCGGGAGCCAACGGTCTCCTCTTTCTTCCTTATTTGAACGGAGAGCGGGCGCCGATCTGGAATTCACGGGCGCGCGCCAGCTTTATCGGTTTGACGCCGAGTCACACAAAGGCTGATATGATTCGCGCCGGTCTGGAAGGCACGATTTACAGCATCTATCATATCGGCACTGCCCTGAACAGGCTAGCAGGACCGCCTAAGACGCTTCTGGCAAGCGGTGGATTTGCCCGTTCTGCGCTATGGCTGCAAATTCTCGCTGATGTTTTCGGACAGCCGGTCGAGCTTCCGCTTAGTCATCAAAGCTCGGCATGGGGTGCAGCGTGGCTCGCTTTACTGGCGACCGGAGAAGAGTCACGGCTGGACGATATTAAACAATCGATTCCAATGAAAGGAACGATTGAGCCGAACGAGCAGGCGCACCGGCGCTATGCGGAACTGTTCTCGATTTATCAGCAAGCCATTAATGAACTTCACTCTACCTTTCAGCGTTTATCAGCACTGCAGGCACGACTTAAATGATTGTGAAATCTCCCGCTCTATGATACGCTAAAACAAACATCATACATAGAACCACTGGGGGTGCTACATGCTGAGAAAGGCGTTGCCTTAACCCTTTTTACCTGATCTAGATGATGCTAGCGGAGGGAAGTGGGCTTATGCAGACCGGGTATATCAGTCATCTGAGTAAAGCCAGAAAGTCACTTCCGCAAGGGGAGTGATTTTTTTATTTGCTACGAGAATGAAAGAAAAGGAGAGAATCTCATGACATTTACTGACTACTTGTACGAAACAGCAAAACCAATCTGGGAGAAAGGCTATCAGCACCCTTTTGTCCAGGGAATTGGCGATGGCACACTGGAACCTGAACGTTTTTCCTTTTTTATGCGCCAGGATTATGTGTATTTGATTGAATACGCGCGACTGTTTGCCTTAGGCAGCTTAAAGGCGCCTGATTTGTCGACGATGTCGACCTTCGCGAAGCTGCTTGATGCCACGTTGAATATGGAAATGGAGCTTCATCGTCAATACGCGGAAAGGCTCGGAATTTCTCGCGAGGAGCTGGAAGCGACTGAACCTGCTCCGACGACGCTGGCCTATAGCAGTTATATGCTAAACCTTTCCCAGCGTGGTTCTTTAGCCGAGTTAATTGCCGCCCTCCTTCCTTGTGCCTGGAGCTACGGTGAAATCGGCGAACGACTGGCGCAAATCCCCGGGGCAAGCGACCACCCCCTTTACGGAGAATGGGTCAGGATGTATGCTTCGGAAGATTTCAAGGAATTGGCAACATGGCTGATTGACCTTCTTAACGAGCTGGCCGAGGGGAAATCAGAAGCAGAAAAGAAGCAGCTTGAAACCATCTTTATTCATACGAGCAAGTTTGAATACTTATTTTGGGATATGGCCTGGGAACAGGCCGGCTGGACGATTTAACGTAAAAAGAGCCGCCTGGCAGGAGAACAAGCTCCCGGCAGGCGGCCATTTTTCAAACGTCAGCTTCATCCGCTACTGCAATTCCCGCAGCCAGACAAACTGCAAGGGTCCTCCCTCTGTCTTCGCTTCAAAGATCAGCTCATAATCATCAAGCTCATAGACGTACATCCAGTAATCTTCCATCATATTTTGTTCGCTTCGATCAAACGTCCCAAGCTCACGTTTTAAGTCTTCTTCCGTCAGTTGATAGGTTTCAATGTCCATTGCGACGGCCACGCTTTGTCCGCTCATTGGATTTATAAAAAAAGTATGAGGATCATATTGCCAAAACTCCCCGCCTTCATAGGACCCTTTTTCCCGCGGTTGTCCATAAGCCGCAACGATCTGGTCGGCTGATTGACCAAGCTCAATCGACAACGGTTCCAACAAACCATTATAGCCTGCTTCGATCCATTCAAATGTAAGAAAGGCAGCCTCGTCAGTTTCAGCTTTTACCTCGGATTCACCTACTACTTTTCCACAACCGGTCATAATGAAAATAAGCCCGATGATCAACAGATATTTAGCTTTCATCTTTCTCACCTTCCTTTTTTAGCCAAGCTTTTTCATTATATGTAGCCTGTTCAAGATTATATGAGACCATACCCTTATTTTTTTGCGATTAATCTTTTTTATTCCCTTTAGTGCGCAGCCCTTTTTCCACTCAACACTTCCTGTTATGTTAAAATTCAACTGATAGCGGGAGGGGGAGAAACGTTTTGAGAAGTGACAGTCGAAATCGGAATGTGGGACGGGACGACTCATTTGACCGGACCTTCGTCGGCAAACCCGGCTGTATGGTTATTTTCCTGCTGGTGATTATTATTGGCTCCATCGTATACATTTATTTTAATTGATTTTGAAAAATTCAGAAAACTGAAAGGCTGTGTCAAGACTTCATGCTTAAGGCAAAAGGGACAAACCGCCCTTTTGTCTTAAGCTCCTTTCTCTACGATAAAACTTCTTCAATAAAGACCGTCGTTTCCTTGGCTAGGTCAATATGCTTCACATCAAAGTCTTCAGAAGCCGAACCGACCATGTGAAAAACGCGAATAATCGGACGCTGTGGCAGTCCTGGATTTTGATCGACAACGATTCCTGTTTCCTTTGTCGATAATTTCACCTGGCTTCCTGTCGGATAAAAAGCCACCGCCCGTAAAAAACGCCACATCACCTCATGGGAAAACTGAATATTCGTTAGCCCAAGCAAATACTCACACGCTTCATACGGGAACATCCCCTTACCTCCATCTTTCGGCGACAGCAGGCGGTCATATGTATTTGTCACCGCGACAATTTTAGACAGGACATGAATTTCTTCATCTTTTAGCTTTCGCGGATAGCCGGTTCCATCCATATTTTCATGATGAGTAAGAGCGATATGAGAAGAAAGCGTACTAATTTCTTTATTTTTCCGCAGCAGATTAAACCCTTTCCACGTATGATCATTCTTCATTGGCTCAAGTTGGCCAGGTGCATCATCGACCACTTTTCCAATATCATGAAGCAATGCTCCTATCGCTAATTCCTGAAGTTTGGTTCGGTCCAAACCCATTTTAATTCCGACAATCGTCGAAAGTATGCAGACATTGACAGAATGAACGTAAAGCTCATTATCCTCCGTGCGAATATCCATAAGAGCGAACAATGTCTGCTGGTTTTGCAATACTTCATCAATGATGGTTGAAATTACCTTCCGAACAGCTTGAAAATCAATATTTTTTCCCGTTTGCACAAGCTGAAAGGAGTCCTGGAGCGTGGAAATGGTTTCTCTTTTCACTCTTTCCGACACAACTTCTTCAAGTTTGACATCTTTTACGCGCTCATCTTTAATATAAATCGCTTTCACTCCCATGCGTCGCAATCGTGAAAGTATCCCGACAGTTAATTGCACATCTTCCTGTAAAAGCACCCGTCCATCACTTGCAAAAATATGCTTCGCCAACCGTTCCCCATGCTGAACATGATCAATTAATGTATATTTCATTCGTTACTCCCTTAACATTCTTTTCCTTTTATTATAGTGGAAGCCTCTTCTGTATACTAGGGATGACTGCAAAGCTGGCAGAGTTTAGTAAAAAAGAGACGTGCCAAAAGGTAGAAAACACCGTTTGACACATCTTTAAAGATACCGATTTCTCTTGCAAAAGAAGCATAGCCGCGCTCTTTCCGGCAGACGGCCCTACTCCTTGCCGGCAGGCTCGTCCTCCAAATCGAACGGCCGCTCTTCTTTTTCAAAATAAACAGTACGGCTCGGAAAAGCTACATGAACGTTTTCTTCCTCCAGTATCTTCAGGATCTCAAGATTAATATTCTCTTTAATCCGATACCATTCAGCCCATACGGTTGTTTTTGTAAAGAAATACAAAAAGATTTCAAGACTTGAATCGTTGAATTCACTAAAGTGAACCATAATGACATCTGGATCAACTTCTTCATGCGATCGCAGCAATGCATCAATTCTTCTCACACAGCGCTCCAGCTTTTCCCGTGGTGTTGAATACGTCACACCAAGCGAGAACGTAATCCTCCGCTTGTTCATTTGCGACCAATTGGTAATGGGTTCATTGGCGAGTGTTGAATTCGGAACGGTAATGACCGAATCCTCAAACGTACGGATTTGCGTACTTCTAAACGTAATATCTTCTACTGTTCCTTCCACAGAGGGCGTCTTGATCCAATCCCCCTTTGAAAATGGCTTTTCCGTAATAATAATGACGCCGCCAAAAAAGTTTCCGATCGTATCCTGTGCCGCAAGGGCAAAGGCGAGGCCGCCGAGCCCCAGTCCGGCAACGAAGCCACTGATGCTGTACCCCCACTCACCGGCGACGACGACGATCACAAGCGCGACGACAGTAAAGCGTAAAATTTTCGACAAAAAAGGGACAAGCATGCTGTCCTCATCAATATCGACCTTACGCGCCATCCGGACAAAGACCATCGACTGCGTCGATGTATAATTATAAAGCCCCCAGCCGATTAAAATAATAATAATCGATCGGTACAGATGCTTGACAAACTCAACCGTCGTCCAGTTAAACGGTAAGTACACAAGCGCCAAATATGTACCGAGCACGACCCAGAACAGCCGGAGCGGCGCTTCAAAAGCTAAGAGAACATTCGTAAAGACCTCCGTCGGAGTCTTGCGTGACATTTTGACAACCATTTTAAAAATATAGCGTGTAAACAGCTTACGAAACAAGAGAAATATAAGGAAGATTGCGAAGGCAATCGCATAATCATTCCATTCCATTCTCTGCACTGAACGGACAAACGCGTCCCATCTTTCCATGTCGATCCCACCTTTGTTATATCGACAAATATTTTAACATAGGTGGCAGCGGCTGAATAGCAGACCCGCAGGATTTTCACAATGCGCATTCTTCAATTTCAAACCCAAGATCTTCAATCATTTGGTAGTCCAGTTCCATCTGCTGGCCCGGCGTCGTCAAATAATCACCGACAAAAATGGAATTCGCCGCGTACAAGGCAAGCGGCTGCAACGTGCGAAGATTCACTTCACGCCCTCCGGACACTCTAATTTCCTTCGTCGGCAGAATAAAGCGCAGCAATGCTAATATTTTCAATGCACGCAGCGGCTTTGTTGCCGGCCTTCCTTCAAGTGGAGTTCCGGCAATCGCATGTAGGAAATTGACCGGCACCGAATCAGCATCAAGCTCTTTTAACGCCCAAGCCATTTCAACAATTTGCTGATCCGACTCGCCCATCCCGATAATCACCCCTGAACAGGGGGACATGCCGCTCTGCTTCACATGCTGCAATGTTTCGATTCGATTCTGGTATGTATGCGTCGTCGTAATAGCCGGGTGAAGCTCTTCATGCGTATTAATATTATGGTTGTAGCGCTCAACGCCAGCTTCCTTTAGCTTCGCTGCCTTTTCCGCAGATAATGCACCGAGACAGGCACAAATTTTTAATGGCATCGTCGCCCGGATCTCTGCGACGGCATCGACGACCTGCTCAACCTCGTGGTCAGTCGGGCCCCGGCCACTCGCGACAATGCAATAGGTTCCGGCTTTTCGCTTCAATGCTTCCCTCGCCCCAGCCAGTAACGTTTCCTTTTCAAGCAAAGTATACTTTTCCACCGGCGCATTGGACACAATAGATTGAGCGCAGTAGCCACAATCTTCCGGACATAGGCCACTTTTCGCATTAATAATCATATTCAGCTTAACCTTCTTGCCAAAAAACGTTTGCCGTACCGCAAAAGCAGCATGCAAAAGCGGTAACACTTCGCTGTCAGCAGCGGCTAGAACAGCAAGTCCCTCCCCGATTGAAATCTCCTCCTGCCTGATCGCCTTTTCCGCCAGCTTTCCCCAATCGTTTCCTCTCATAAGTTACCAGCCCCTTTTTGTTAACCTAATTAATAATTAAGTTAACAATAAAACAAGAAAAGCACAACCCTTTTTTCATCCAAAAAACCGGTCCACCTACAGTCCGACTTGTGACAAGCTTTTTTAAAAGAACGTCAAAAAAGGCTCTGAGGAACAAATCCTCAAAGCCTTTTCTTTATGTCAGTCTAGCTCTTAGTAGCTTTTCTTTACGTTAGAAGCTTGGTCGCCACGGTCGCCTTGAACGACATCAAATGTAACAGCTTGACCTTCGTCAAGTGTTTTGAAGCCTTCACCAGTGATAGCAGAAAAGTGAACGAATAGATCGTCGCCTTCTTCACGCTCGATAAAACCAAAACCTTTTTCTGAGTTAAACCATTTTACTGTACCTTGTTGCATGTTGTTTCCTCCTGTCGTGTGGTGAACCACACATTTTAATGATTATTCTTGATAATTCGTAATAATGAAGAGGAAACATCTAGCGGATCCATCTTTATTCTAAAAACGATCAAAAATAAGTTAACACAAGTATAACACTTCCAGTTAGAAAAAGCCAGCTAAAGAATAACGATTCTTTTATTCCTTATCATGATGATGTTTTCGCTTTTCCCAGCGTGGAATAAAACCGTTCTTTTCAAGCTTGCTGTAATGCTCTTCCATCTTCTCGATGATGTGGTTTCCTTTCTCTTCAGAGAACACGCCAAATTCCACATACTTTTCAATCACTTCTTTTTTCTTTTCGAGAATCTCCTGCTGGATTTCCGCAATTTCCTCCTGCTGCTGCTTCGTTAGTTCCACCTTATTTTCACCGTCTGCCGCGAATACATTGGTGGAAAGCACCAAGCCGCAAACAAGGGCCGAAACAAGCAGCAAAAACAGCTTATGTGACCATCGCATTTTTCTTCCCTCCTTTATGTACCTGTATTCTTAACTTGTACTGCCTTTAGGAAAATATACAAAAAAAGCCCGGACAAAAGATTGGTTGTTTCACCTTTTACCCGGACGTAACCTTATGATCAGCGTTTCTTCTTTTTTTGTTTGGCACGGTCGTCAGCGGCCTGCATCCGGGCCATCGCATCCCGATCTGCACCGTCTGCCAGCTCTTCAGAAAATTCCACTTCATCATATGGTCCCTTTTGCTGTTGTGCTTTCGGTTTTTTTGCCATGTTGATCCTCCTTTTTGGATGTACTGCTATCTTTATTTGTAGTATGAACCAGTTAGGTGGATCTCATGACAGTTGATTTTATGAATACCGTTGAAGCAGATCAATCAAAAAGCCATCCGACTCTGAACGGTCAACGATGAAGTCCACTCCGTAAAACGTCAAAATCCCAGTAACCGTCGCCCAGCAGACGAGACTGATCATCATCCAGCTTGCAACGGCTTTCCGCTCCCCGCCAAATGACATGCTTAAAAAGGCAGCTAAGTGGCTTCCGACAAGAATCGGACCTAAAAATGCCAACCCAGGCAGACCGTACTTCTTCCAGATCTTTTCTGCGCGCGCTCCCCGTTTGTTCGGAGCTTTGCCCTTCTTTTCTCTTCTCCGCTGGAGCCATGCCTTGATCTGATCCATCAGAACAATGACAAGCAGGACCGTTACGACATTTCCAAGCAACCCGATAATGACAACGAGCCATGTTTGCAAACCGGCTAAAGCTCCGAGTGGTATAACAGCTACCACTTCAAAGAAAGGCGTAGCCGCCAGTAAAAAAACAATCGCGTAGGCAATAATATATCCCATTTTTCGTTCTCTCCTTTTATTTTAAATATCGTCTTGTTTCGTACCAGTAAATTGTATATTGCGTGCTTGCGAGTAAAAAAAGAATAAGCAGCGGTACTTCCGGAAAATAAGGGAAAAGAACCATGAGTAAGGCTGAATACGGAATTGCAAAATAAAAAAAGATATACACTTTTCTGCAGGCCCGGTTCGTCACCCATTGCTGCCCTTCATCCTCCTCGTTAAACTCATAGGGAATAAAGGAAATCAGCTTTATGCGCCGTTCCGGGTGACGGAGGTTGTGAACGATCAGAAAGAGAAACAGCCCAACTGTCACAATAAGCACTACGATTCCTAATGGATACACCCAGCTCTTTTGCTCAAAGCTGGCATATACAAAAAGCAGCATCAGACCCGTATATGCGACCATAAAAAACGGCGATCGAATTGTCCTTTCAATCATCTTGCTTCGCCTCACTTTCAAGCCAAAATACGTCCTCCAAGGAAACGGAAAAAACGTGGGCTATTTTCAACGCCAACGTCACCGATGGCGCGTAGTCTCCTTTTTCAATCATCCCAATCGTCTGTCTTGTTGCTCCAATGCGTTCAGCTAAATCAGATTGGGTAAAGTGATGTTTCGCTCGCAATTCCCTCACTCGATTTTGCAACATCCCTTTTTCCCTCCTCGCTCACTCATTGTAAACTATCCTTGACATAATGTAAAGAATAATTAACATTTTGTTAGGATTTATTAACATCGAGCAAAATTAGTGACTTCTGAAGCTTCGTTTGCTATATTAAATTACTGTTGGAGTTAGAAAGAAAAAGGAGGATACGCTTGTGAATGGAACAATGGCTGGTGCCGCCAATTCAAAACAGACAGAAATAAAAAAAGCACCCATTATGATCTCTTTAATCATTGGCGCATTTTTTGCCATTTTGAATGAGACTTTACTAAATGTCGCTTTTACGGATTTGATGAATGATTTACAAGTCTCTACCGCTACCGTTCAGTGGCTTTCTACCGGGTTTTTGCTCGTCGTCGGAATTTTAATCCCGGTAACAGCCCTCCTGCTACAGTGGTTCACAACGAGACAGCTCTTTTTAGGGGCAATGACCTTATTTACGATTGGCACGGTTATTTGCGGAATTGCGCCTACATTTTCTTTTCTCCTGATCGGCCGGCTTATTCAAGCGAGCGGAACCGGACTTTTAATCCCGGTCATGATGAATACGGTGCTCGTCCTTTTCCCGCCTGATAAACGCGGAGGGGCGATGGGGATGATTGGACTTGTCATCATGTTTGCGCCGGCAATCGGCCCTACTCTTTCCGGAGTGATTGTCGAATCATTGAACTGGCGCTGGCTGTTCTTTATTGTTATTCCTTTTGCGCTGTTTTCGATCGCCTTTGCCGCTCTTTATTTAAAGAACATAACGGACATTACGAAGCCGAAAGTCGATATTACGTCGATTATTCTTTCCACTGTCGGTTTTGGCGGAATTGTTTTCGGCTTTAGCAGCGCCGGAGAAGGATCACATGGCTGGGCCAGTCCTGAAGTATACTTGACGATTATCGCAGGAGCGATCGCGCTAATCTTGTTTGTTATCCGTCAGCTGCGTCTCGAAGATCCGCTTCTCGATATGCGCGCTTTCTTATCACCGATGTTTTCGCTTGCGACCGTTTTAGTCATCATCGTCATGATGACGATGTTTTCTACGATGATTATCCTGCCTTTGTTCTTGCAGGGCGGGCTCGCCTTAAGTGCTTTCGTCGCCGGACTCGCATTGTTGCCTGGTGGCATTTTGAACGGCTTCATTTCGCCACTTTGCGGAAGAATCTTTGATAAATTCGGGCCAAAGGTGCTGCTCATCCCGGGCGGGGCTTTACTCGTAATCGTCATGTGGCTGTTCACGAATGTGACGACGTCCACTTCCGTCTTTCAATTCATTGTGCTGCATTCATTATTGATGATTGCTGTCGCGATGATTATGATGCCGGCCCAAACAAATGGGCTGAATCAGCTGCCGCGGAAATATTACCCGCACGGCTCGGCGATTATTAATACACTTGTCCAGGTTGGGGGAGCAATCGGAATTGCGTTGTTTATCAGCATTCTGGCCTCAGGACAGGCACGCTATTTATCTTCGGTTGGAGACACAACGGCAAATATCGAAGCCGCAGCCTTAACAGCCGGGGTTCAAAGCACATTTTCAATCGGCTTGATTTTTGCGATACTCGCTTTTATTCTTACGCTGTTTATGAAACGGACAGTTGCTCCGGAAGAAGTAACAGAGCAGTAAACATGTTGCAACACAAGCAATGAGGCTGCGTGACACGGATAGTTCCGTGTTACGCAGCCTCTTCATTTATCACGTTTTATTGGCTTATCAATCGAACAAAACAACCCATGTCAGAAACAGTAGCGAGAACACACCTGGATTTTTTAATGGCTTTTTCGTCATTTTTCATCCCTCCCAGCTTTTCCTGTACTGACAGTGTAGCACGGATCTGACAAGCCGCAGGGGATTTCGGAAGGTTATCTAACAAACTTTCTTGTTACATTTGTCAGTCTGGGTCGCTTGACGAACGATCTTTTGTCTTTTCCTTTTGACGCTCCTCTTCCGCCTCTTGTTTAATATCTTCAAGCGGAAGATCATCGACTGGCATGATCGTCTGGTCGCGCTCCTTTTGTTTTTCCTTATCTTTCTTAAACGCTTTCTCTTTATCATTACGTTCTTTTAATACTTTTTCCTTTTCCGAGTTCTTCAAGGCAATCCCTCCTTATTGCCCTGTTCCCGGTGAACGAAAATGCGAAACCTGCAAAAGATCGACTGCCGCGCTTCAAATTCCTTCCAGCAATGAAACAACTTCTTTTAACGTCGTTACGTTACCAACATTTCCCGGGAAAATAACATAAGGAATAAACGGAAACGTGCTTTCGGCCCCCGTTTTCCAGACAGGGATTCCCGGCGCCACCTGGCCGGCAACAACTGCTTTTTTGACCCGCAGTCCTTTTGTTCCGACATCGCTTGATGTGATGCCTCCTTTAGCAATTAAATACGCAGGACGGACCGCAAAGCCAGCAACAATACTCGTGACAGCATCGGAAATTTGGACAGAAAGCTTCAATTCTTCTTCCTCCATCCCTTTCCCGAGATCAAGCCGTTCTCTTTTCGTATAGATGACCGTCGTCTTCCCGTCTGTGACCTGCGCTTCCGCCTCCTGCTTCACCCGTTCAACTTCAGCTGAAAAAGCCGTTTTATCACGCACGAGATGACAATCAAATTCAATGAAATGCAGCATCGTCAGTTCCTTCAACGCCTCAAGCTGATCGGTCGTCTTCTGCACATGAGAGCCGACAATAATTAAACCGCCATTCGTTGAAGCTGGATCGATCAGCTCCTCCCGTTCAAGAAGTGGGCGGCTTGAAATATTTCCGATTACTTTCGTAAACGTCGCCGCCGTGCGAAACAAAAAACGCTTCCCTTTATTTAATGCGTTCATTAAGGCGATCGAAAAGACGCGCACATCATCTTCCTCCAGCGCGTTAACAACGACCTTGCCATAATCAGAGACTTCCATCAGCTTTTCCGTAATCGCCTCGATCTCAAGGGCGCGCAACTGCTCAAGTGAAATGGAAGTTACCTCTTTTGCCGTAAAGGCGCCCGATGTTTTTTCTTCAATCCACTCAGCCAAGTCACTTGCCCGATAGCCAAATGTGCGATCCTTGGCAAATTCTGTTTCCCCCGCCGGAATGAGCACGTTTCCATCTTGAACATAATGAATGTTTTCAACCGTTAAGCGTCCGCCTTCTTTAAAAAACGGCAAAAGAATTTCCCCATCAACCTTTGTGTTGCTATGCTCTTCAATTGTCGCGCGCATCACCTCTGTTTCAAGCGGGTAATGCCCCCGCAAAGTCGAGTCACCGCGGCTAATGATCATGTAAGGACGCTTATACTTTTGTGAAATCCGCTCAACACGTTCCGCGATCGCCCGATGTTCCGCTTCTGTTTCTTTTCGGGTAAAGGCCCGGGAATTTGTTAGAATAAAAAAGATTTGCCCCTCTTCTAAAAACCCTTTCTCAATCGTCTCTTCCGTCCAATCTGTGTATACTGAGACATCGTGAACGGTTTGCACACCTGTCGGATCATCATCAAGGACGATGATTTTATGAGTGAAAGATGGCTGAACCTCTTTCCAACGTGCCTCTACAGCTGCTTTGTCAACAGGCGGATAAGCAGCCAACAGTTGATCCAGCTCCACGTTAGCCATGAGCGACGCCACCTTTACCTACCTCAATCTGATGATGTTTTTCATAATATTGAACTAACCCGCAATGATCCAATGTCGCCTTTCCATCCTCGATTAATTCCTCGAACATTTCCGCTACTTTTCCCGACAAAGGCAGGGGCATCTCAAGCTCCTCCGCTGTTGCCAGCACATTGCGTAAATCCTTGGCATTGATATCAATTCTTCCTCCTGCTTTAAAGTCCCGTTCAAGAATCATCGGCACTTTCGCATCAAGCACTGCACTTCCGGCTAAGCCGCCACGGATCGCCTGATACATCTTTTCAATATCGATCCCAGCTTTCGTCGCCAGTGCCAGCGCCTCCGCCATCGCAGCGATATTAACATTGACAATAATTTGATTTGCAAGCTTCGCTGTCGTTCCCGAACCGTGGTCACCCACTAATGTAATGTCCTTACCCATACATTGCAAAACAGGCTCGACTTCAGCAAAGACCTCTTCTTTTCCCCCGACCATGATCGATACGGTACCGTCAATCGCTTTTGGTTCCCCGCCACTGACCGGCGCATCAAGCATCTCCACCTGATAAGCGGCAAGGCGTTGAGCAATGTCCCGTGAAACGACCGGTGAAATGGAACTCATATCCACGATAATGCTTCCGGCCTTTACCCCTTCAATGAGACCGTTTTCATCAAAAATTACGCTTTTGACGTGCTCCGAGTTAGGAAGCATCGTGAACGTCAACTCGCTTTTTAATGCAACGTCTTTTGGAGATTGAGCCGCAGTCGCTCCTGCTTTCGCGACTTCGCGAACCGCCTCTTCATTAATATCAAAAACCGTCAACCTATATCCTCGTTTTATTAAGTTCAGTGCCATTGGCTTTCCCATTATTCCTAATCCGATAAACCCGATGTTTTTCATAACATGCCACCTCATTCAGCTGATTTTCATCGATCGTTTTTATTGTACACAATAATAATAATTTTGCATACAATTTTTTATATTATGTCTACATTTTTTGCTCTTCCCCTATTAAAAAGAAAGGAGAACCTTTATACTAAGCATAGAACATTACCATTTTCTCTGGAAAAAAGGAGGTAGACCGCTATCTTTTGATAGCAGTCATTCACATTGGCAAAACAAACATCAGCATATCAAGTCGCTTATGAGCGATTAAGGGATTATATTTTAAATGGAGAGCTGCCTCGTGGAGAAAAAGTAACCGAGGAAAAGTGGGCGGAAAGATTAGGTGTCAGCCGGACGCCAATAAGGGAAGCCATCCGCAAGCTCGAACAAGAAGGCTTAATCAAGGAGAAACGGGTCGTCAATCCAAGCGAAACCGACCTGCGCCATATTTTTCAAGTACGAATTTTATTAGAGGGCTTTGCGACAAGATGTGCCGCCACCTATATGAACGAAGCCACCTTGCAGCAGATGCACAATTGCATTGAAACCGCTAAAAATGGTGGAACGGAAGAAATTATGGAGGCAAACGAGGAGTTTCATAATATTATCATCCAAGCAAGCAACAACCCGGTAATGATTGACACAATCGACCGGATGCAGTCGATTATTTATCTTTTCCGTCGGACGGTCGTCTACTACAAAAGGCCGTTTTTAATCGACGAGCACGAACAAATTTATCAGGCGATCCTTGCCCATGATGCGGACCGCGCTGAACAACTGATGAAAGAGCACCTGCAGGCCGATCTTGAATTTTGCCTTCATCTGCTAAAGCAATAAGCGCCATGCCTATGACACCACTCTACCAGCGGAAAAATCAATGGAGGTGAGCAGGAAGACGCGAACTTCCCTGCTCACCTTTTTCGACAACGCTTTCAGGACAAAGCGCAGCGTCTGCTTTCCTGCCGTGCGCTTACTTGCCGCGATGCCGCTCAATAAAACGGGCGATTCGCCGGGCAGCTTCATAAAGTTCACCATCCTCCGTTGCAAAGGAAATTCTCAGCATTCGCTCCGTAGTTGAACCGAATGTAGTGCCTGGCGCCGCCGCTACCTGCTCCTCCTCCAACAGCTTCAAGGCAACCTCTTCCGCCCCAAGGCCGAGCTCCGTACAATCGATCAGCATATAAAAGGCGCCTTTTGGCGGAATGACAGGGACATTTGCCTGTCGGAATATGGCCAGTAAGCGCTCCTTCCGCTCGCGGTAAATTTCAGTCATTTCAGCAAGGAATTGATCCGAGCCGGTCAAAGCCGCTTCAGCTGCCTTCTGTGATACAGAAGACGCACAGGAAACCATCGGCTCCAGCAGCTTCGCCGTCACCTCCGCAATCGGCAGAGGCGCGACGGCGTAACCGACCCGCCAGCCCGTCATCGCATAATTCTTTGAAAATCCGAATATACTGATCACTCTGTCGTCTTGATCAAACTTTTTCACCGTAAGATGCTCTCCTTCAAAAAGAATGCCATCATATACTTCATCAGAAATGACATATAAATCATGCTTTCTCGCAAATTCGAGCACATTCTGAATATCCTGCCCGGTCATAATCGAACCAGCAGGATTACTCGGTGAATTGATAATTAAAAGCTTTGTCTTCTGTGTCACCTTTTCTTCCAATGCTTCCAACGAAAGCGCAAAATCATTCGCCCGATCCAATTCATAGCGAATCGGGACAGCTCCTTGCCCGAGCGCAATCTGTTCATAGTTCGGCCAGCTCGGATCAGGTATCAGCACTTCTTCTCCTCTGTTCACTAGTGCCAGCATCGTCGCGTTTAAAGCCGTCACCGCTCCCGGCGTAACGACGATTTGCTCCGGATCAACCTGCCATTGATAAGTACGCAGCAAATGCTGACAAATTTGCTCCCTCAGAGAATCAAATCCAGCATTGGCCGTATAATGAGTCATGCCGGCGTCCATCGCCGCTTTGGCGGCTTCACGAATATGTATCGGGGTCGTAACATTCGGCTCCCCTATTTCAAGATGAATCGCTCCCTCTATTTTTGATGCCACTGTCATAATTTCCCTTACCCCGTGGCGCGGAATGTTCAATCCTACCTGTGATATGTTATGCATCAGTTACCTCCCTTAATTTGATTGAATTATATAAAATTATAAATAATATCTTGCAAACTGTCATGAAAATTTTTGTTTATCACCTAAAAAGAGCGCACTATGAATTCAATGCGCTCCTTCCCTTAATAACAGCTATACAACTGTGATTTATTTCGCATACAATAAAGTCCTTAAGATAAGTAACTAAGAGCTGTCCGTGAAAGTAGCTCTGTTCCTAATGCAATATCTTCAATCTTTGCATGTTCGTTAGGATTGTGGCTTCCACCGGTAGATCTTACAAAAATCATCCCCATATCGCATAGCTCTGCCATTAATTGAGCATCGTGACAAGCCCCGCTTGGCATTTCAATATATGAAAGCTTCATATTTTTCGCCTCGATTAACATCCTCTCTTTGATATGAGAGCTGCACATTGCCGAACTGGTTCTTAACATATCGTTAAACTCAATTTTCACCTCTCTGCGTGAACCGATTTCCTGAGCTCGGGCTTTAAGTTGTTCCACGATTGAGTCACGCCTTGAATTATCCAGGTCGCGAATATCTATTCCCGATAGGACTACGCGGCCAGCAATAATATTATCAGCACCGGGGGAGATTTCCGCTGTGCATATTGTTCCGACGGTTGGTGAGCTATAATCTGAAAGGATTTCTTCCAAACCTATAACAATTTCGCTAGCTCCTATGAAAGCATCGTGACGCATTCCCATTGGTGTACCACCACAATGATTCGCTTCTCCTTCAACAATTACTTGTCCAAAATAGCGCCCGTTAATGCCTTGAATAATTCCGACAGGAACACCCGCCTCTACCAAAACCGGTCCCTGTTCAATATGCATTTCTAAGTAAAGCTCCAGCTCCTCTTTTTTTCTAACTGCTTTTTTTATTTCATCAGGATTTAATCCAAAACTTTCTAACGCCTGCCTTCTTGAAATTCCATTTTCATCTTTTAAATTCAAATCCTCTTTATTTAATTTACCAGTCATTGCCCGGCTGCCAAAGAGTCCACCATCCCTAAAGCGCACCCCTTCTTCATCATTTATAGCAATGACTTCGAGTGGACGCATGATTTCAATGCCCTCCTCGTTAATATGCTGCGCAACTTCGAGTCCTGCAATCACACCTAAAGTACCATCGTATTTACCAGCGTTGAAGGTAGTATCCATATGAGACCCGATTACAACCGGCTTCAAACCAGGCTTCAACCCTTCTTTTCTGCCAATAAGATTGCCAGCCGGATCAGTATAAATACTTAATCCTGCTTGCTCCATCCAAGATTTAACTAACACCTTCGCTTCCTTTTCTTTTTCGCTCAATGCCAGTCGGGTTACTCCCTCCCAACCTTCAATTTGTTCACTAATCTTACCGAGAGTTTCAATTCTTTCATTTAAACGCTTTGAACTAATCATCAGCTATTCTCTCCCTTAATGTTTTGCTGACTTGCATACAAATTGTTTAATCAATCGCACTTCTCTCACAAAAAACGGTACTAAATAACTACTGTCACAAATTAAAGCTCCAGCAGCTAAATAGTTACTATTTTAAAAGTCTTCTTTACTTTTATCAGCCACTTCACAAATATCCAATGCGGTAAGTGCATAGATAATTGCCGCTGGGGCAATTTGAGAAATATCGATAAATTCGTTATCCGAATGTGCACAACCAATATCACCGGGTCCAAAAAGAAGAGTTGGAATGTTTGACAGTGTATTTAATAATCCGGAATCTCCCCAGTATGTTGCACCAGTAATTTGTTTTTCAGAACCGGTTGCAGTTACTACGTTTTCATTAACTGATTTAACTAACTTATGCTCCGGGGCAATTTCCATTGCCGGATGAGGGAAGTGTACTTTTACATCAGTTTTTATCCTAGGACGCTCTTCTTGAACTTTCTTTGCATAAAATTCAATATCCTCTGTTATTTCCTCAGAAGTTTGATAAGGTATATACCTTACATCTAAGTATACGTTACATGTATCCGCTACCGTACCTGCAATTGGCGAGTTGTTGTCAGTCAAAAAACCAATATTCCCTTTTGATCCTCCATGAATTAAATTCATTGTAATGGTAGGCGATGATAAGAAAGGATGTTTCATGTTCTTATATTTAGGTGCCAGTTCTTCTTCAATCAGCTTAATAAATTTTGCTGCTGCAGAAATAGCGTTTTCGCCATTTTCAGGTACACTTGAATGTACTGGTACCCCTTTAAAGGAGATTTCATAGTAATTAATACCTTTGTGAGCAACAACCGGATGTAGATTTGTTGGCTCTCCAACTATTGCCAGGTCTGTTTTAGGTCCATTTTCTACAATGTAATAAGTACCAGAACTTCTTGAGGATTCCTCATCAATGACACCAGCAAAAATTAGATCTCCTTTAAGTTTAATACCAAGTCTTTTTAGCAGGATCAAGGCATAGGCCATCGTAGCTACTCCTGCCTTCATATCAGTGGAACCCCGCCCATATAACTTGCCGTCCTTTTCAATCGGAGTAAATGGGTTTTCCATTGCTAATGGTGGAACAGTATCAATGTGACCGTTATACATCATACTTGGTCCTTCGCCTGATCCTTTTAATGTTGCTATCACATTAGATCTACCATCTACTACTTCCTGCAAATAACAATCTATCCCCTCCGATTGAAAAAATTCATGCAAATAATTAGCAACATCTACTTCCCTACCTTCTAAATCTGTATGACTGGGAATGGAAATTAATTTCTTAACAATTTCTAAAACTTCTTTGCTGTTTACTGAATCAACAACTTTTTGTTTCAACTCATTTATAAACAATTGTTTCACTCCTTTTCAAAGCTCGTCAGTAGAACTAAATTTCTGCAATCACATCAATTTCAATCGGAATATCTTTCAATGCCACACCTACAGTTGTTCGAACCGGATACGGCTCCTCGAAAAACTCCTTATAAACTTTGTTATATCTATCGAAATCGTTTATATCATTCAAATATGTTGTTACCTTTACAACATCTGACAGCATAGCATTGCCAGCTTTCAAAATATGTTTAATATTTTCCATAACCTGTCTAGTTTGTTCTTCAATTGACTCAGGAATTTCCCCTGTTTCAACATTAACCGGAGTTTGACCAGCTACATAAATTCGATTGTTTATTTTTAACCCTTGTGAAAATGCTCCTACAGGTTGTGGTGCTAAAGAAGTAAAGATATTTGTCTTCATATAAACATCTCCTATAAATTTCATTAGTTTTTATTTGTAATTGATCTCATATCATAATATCTCCACAATTCGGATTTAACGTTTGACCAGTGTAAATATTTCCATCTGGATCTGTTGCTAGGAATATGGCAGTTGGGACAACCTCTTCTACTTTTCCAAATCTAGGAATAACTAACTCCTTAAATTTGTTACTTTTCCATTCATTATTAACTGTGGCCATCATTTGAGTTTCAATTGGACCAGGGGCAATACAATTTGCTGTTATACCATAATGACCCAGTTCTAAAGCTATTGATTTTGTAAATCCAATAACTCCTGCTTTTGCAGCAGCATAATGACTATGCTCGATCCCGCCTTTATGACCTATTTGAGATGCAATGTTAATAATTCTTCCAGATTTTTGCGAAATCATATGAGGTACAACATATCTCGTTGTTAGAAAAACACTTCTTAAGTTCACTTCAATCATTTTGTCCCACATCTCAACCGACATATCTTGTACAAGACTTTGAGATGAGATTCCGGCATTATTTAGTAAAATATCAATTTTACCAAATTGATCTATAGTGGATTCTACTAATTTTTTTGCCGTTTGCTCTTTTGAAATATCGCCCTCAACTAAATTTACTTTCGCACCTAATTTCTCCAACTCTATTTTAAAATCTTCAATTTTTTTCTTATCTTGCGCATAATAATTTAGAGTTAGATTGGCCCCTTCTTTTGCAAATCCGATTGGAAACCCTCTTCCCATTCCTATACCAGGTCCAGCTCCAGTAATAATTGCAACCTTATTTTGGAGTCTCATTCATACCTCTCCTCATATAATTTTTAATCTTGTCTTCAAGAAATCTTGCATAATCACGAATCCCGTCTTCTAATCGATACTCTATTTTAAATCCCAACTCCCTTTCAGCTCTTGAACAATCAAAAGCACCGATCGTATCATACCCAAAATCCCCTGGGCCAACCTCTATCGTTACCTCTGGATATAGTTTTTTTATAACTTGAATTACTTCTTTAATGGATGTATTAACTCCACTGCCTACATTGAGAATTCTGCTTGTAATGGTAGAGGACTTCATCGCCTTTTTTATTGCTCGAACGGCATCTTTTATATAGATGTACTCTATTTCTTGATCGGACCCCTTTTCTAGTTTTATATCGATGCCCTTTATAGCCTGTTCTAATAAACTCTTTATCGGGTCAGGCATTTTTCGATCAGGACCATATACAAAAGCAAATCTTAACGAGATAGTTTCGATTCCTTCTTTTTCCATGTAAACACTTGCTATTTGCTCTCCTGTTAATTTACTTATACCGTAAAAAGAAGTGGGGTTTAATGGATCTCCTTCTGCAGTTTTGATTAATTGGTTCTTTCCATACACTGCTCCCGAACTAAGATATATGACTTTTTTGACATTAAATAGTTTTGCTGCCTCGAAAATATTCAATGTTCCTGTAATATTAATTTGCACCAAACTATATGGTGAACACTCTCCTGTTTTCGGATGTGAAATGCCTCCACAATGAAGAATGGAATCAATTTCATATTTTCTCATAACAGAAACTAGGCGAGGGAAATCTCGTAAATCTCCTTCTTCAAAAAAATAATTGGGTAACTTGTAACCATGATTTTCTCTATCATAGCCAATTACGGTATAACCGTGGGCAGTCAAATCTTTACACAGAGAAGAACCTAGAAGTCCTGAACTTCCCGTTATAAGTAAATTCAAACGACTCACACCCTTTTTGAATTAAAATAGGACCCTTGTGTTAGGGTGTAATATTTACTTGATTACTTGATACGTAACACAAAGGCCCCTCATTTTCAGTGATAATTCTAAATATACTGACTTTTTTTAGGAAGCATCCTTTACTACGAATTCTTCTTTTTCTATATATTTGGTCATAAGTACGTAGTATAATGTTCCACCAACAAACAAACCTAAAAACCAGTTATAAGCATAGAGAGCCTCTAATGCAGGAATAATAAGCCCTATTAATGCTGCTAGAAAACCAACAACAAAAGCAATAATCCCTCGAAAATTCCAACCACTCCTATAGTTATATTGCCCACCACGTACAAAGAGACTTTGAACATCATATTTTCGTTTGCGGATTAAATAGAAGTCAACTAACATAATACCTGCTACTGGGCCCATGTTGGCTCCCAAAACACCCATTATGTTATTCATCGTATCAGCATTCCCGTACCATAACCATGGAGCACTTAGCACTCCGATAATAATTGCGACAACCCCAGCTCTACTGAAGGTAAGCACTTTGGGTGCTACAGCAGCTAAATCATAGCCCACTGCAATAGCATTGGTTGCAGCGTTTAAACCTAAAACTGAAGCTAGAAGAACTAATGCACAAATAAATACAATAATGGGGTTTTCAAGTCTTTCTACTATGTGAATAGGATCAAAAATAGCTTCACCATAAGCAATCACAGAGCCCACCGTAACTAGAAGACTAATAATACTGAAGAAAACAAACATTAGGGGGACACCAATAAACTGACCAATAATTTGATCTTTTTGACTTCTTGCAAATCTTGTTAAATCAGGTATATTGACAATTAGAGTCGCAACAGTACCGATAATCCCTGTTGCCGATAAAAAGAACAGCCTCCAGAAATTCTCTTCTGGAATCGTTGATTCGATAGAAACTAGCGGCATAAATCCCCCCGCTTTATCCATCGCCCAGAACACTAGTCCTATAGCAATAATCATGATTAAGGGGCCCGCCCACAATTCAAATCTCTTTATTCTTTCAATACCGTGAGTGATTAATAAAAAGTGGAGAATAATGGAGATTCCATATCCAATTGCAGTATTTAATCCCATCCCTAAAACACGAATATTCTCAAGCTCACTCCAGCTGGGAAGAATAGCACCGAATGCTACATCAATCGTTTCACTAGCAAGATACATAAACACTCCGAACCAAAAAACCCCTAAAACTCCTCGAATAAAAATAGGTATTAAGGCCGCCTTGGGTCCAAAAGCCGCCCTAATTATTACAGGGAAGGGAACGCCATATTTAGTACCTACAATACTATTTGCTATTAATACGACGAATACGATACCAAAAGCAAAGCAGACGACACTTAATGCTTGCCAAAAGCTCATTCCTTGATCAATCATGATGGCAACGATGATCCATTGGTTAATATTATGAACAATCCCCATCCATATCGCTGCATACGCCCACCAAGTCCAAGTTTTCTCTTTTAAAGGTACAGGGGCAAGATCCTTATTATATAATGTCGGGTCTGGATTATTAATTTTCTCCACATAGGGTAAATTTTTATGCTCCAATTTCATCACTCCTTAATCAATAGAATTTTCAGAAAAATATTTACGGGATATAAATTTACCGTGCCCAGAATAACCTAAAAATTGATTTTCTTTAACAACAATTTCCCCTCTTGATAGAACATGAGTAATGTTACCTTGTAGTTTAAATCCTTCATATATATTGTAGTCCGTTTTTTGATACTGTATTTCCTTAGAAACAACTCTAGACCGCTTCGGGTCAAGTAATACAATATCTGCGTCACTTCCTTCCGCTATTACTCCTTTTTGAGGGTAAAGTCCAAATATTTTGGCAGGACTTGTGCTCGTAATATCAACAAACTTTTCTAATGAAATTTTCCCTTCATGCACTCCAAAATGATAAGTCACGTGATAAATATCCTCAATACTCGGTAATCCATTAGGTATTTTAGTAAAATCATCTTTTCCTTTTGTTTTCCCCCCTTCAAACATTAAAGAAGAATGATCAGAGCCGATTGTATAAATATAGCCTGCAGAAATCCCCTCCCACAAGTGCTTTTGCTCTTCTTTTTCACGTAAAGGGGGGGAACATACAAACCCTCCGCCCTTGAAATCAGGCAACTTTAAATAACTTTCATCCAGCACCAAATAATGTGGACACGTTTCTCCGTAAACTTTTAATCCTCTATCTTTCGCTAATTTAATTTGATTTAAAGAATCAGCGCAGCTAACATGGACAATGTAAACTGGAGCATTTGCTACTTCAGCGATCCTAATAGCTCTGTTTGTCGCCTCAGCTTCGAGAGTGGTTGGACGAGTATAAGCATGGTAAATCGGAGAAGTATTGCCCTGTTCAATTGCCTCTAACCTTAATTGATCGGTGACATCACCATTTTCAGCATGGACATTTATAATCATTCCTGTTTCTCCCGCTTTTTTCATAAGCTTATACATTTCCAGATCGCTTACCATTGATTCCCCTTTATAAGCCATAAAAAGCTTAATCGACGTAATGCCTTCTTCATTGGCTAGTAGCGGGATTTCAGATAAAATACTCTCATTACACTCCGTTATCATGGCATGAAAACCATAATCAATATAGGAATCTTTAGCTCTTTTCTTCCATTCTCTAACATTATCCAGAACCGATTGTCCTTTTAGGGGACTAGTATAGTTGATAATACAAGTTAATCCCCCCTTTGCTGCAGCTTTCGTACCGCTTTCAAAATTGTCAACGGTACCGGGATAGTCTAAGTGAGCATGAACATCGATCCCTCCTGGCATAACATATTGCCCTGTTGCATCTATGACTTTATCATTAGCTTCTATTGTTGCATGTTTAACAATAGTCGAGATTTTTCCATTTTCAATAACAATATCTCTCTTAACCACTTTATCAGAATTAACAATAGTTCCATTTTTTACAATAGTACGCAAAGTAATCCTCCTTTTATCCAAAGTGTTCGAACAAAAAAGGTTGCTTGACTACTAAAGATTTTTAGTAGTCAAAGTTAGCAATCTTCAAATCTTAGATTTTAATTTTGTTGTAAGTAATGAATTGCCGTTTTCGAAAGAAGCTCAGTAGCAAGTGTTATGTCCTCAATTCTGGCGCTCTCTTTCGGATTATGGCTTCCACCAGTCGAACGAACAAAAATCATACCAATGTCACATAGCTCTGCCATAAATTGCGCATCGTGACATGCACCACTTGCCATTTCTAAGTAATTAAGATTCATTTTTTCAGCTTCTTCTTTCATTTTATTAATTACTTGTTGACTACTTAGTGCAGAGCTCATTCTTAATTGATCATAAAAACTTACTTTCAACCCTCTATTTTCTGCCACTCTTAAAGCAGTATTTTGTAACTCGTCAACAATCTCGTCTCTACGTTTATTATCTAGATCTCTAATATCAATTCCCGACATTTCTACACGATCGGGAATTACATTTTTAAAACCAGGCAATACCTCCATTTTGGCCACTGTACCTACTGCTGGAGCACCTACTTTTGAAGCTATTTCTTCTAATGCAATTACTATTTCACTTGCTCCAACCAGTGCATCATAACGTTGATCCATCGGTGTGGCTCCTACATGGTTCGCCTCGCCTTCGACGATAATTTCACCGAAATATCGACCGTTAATTCCACTAATGATACCTACTGGTACTCCTTTACTTTCTAACGTTGGGCCCTGTTCAATATGCATTTCTAAATATAATGACATATCTCCCTTCTTACGTAGCCCTTTAGTAAAAATTTCATCCGGATTTAGTCCGAAACTTTCTAATGCTTCTCTTCTAGTGATCCCTTTTTCATCGGTTGCCTCTAGATGATCTTTAGTTATTTTTCCTGTCATTGCGCGACTACCAAATACTCCTCCGTCACCAAAACGGGAGCCTTCTTCTTCACAAAAAGCGATAATCTCAATAGGGCGTTTAATTTCAATACTTTCTTCAGCAATGTGCTGCGCAACTTCTATTCCACCAATTACACCAATTGTGCCATCATACTTACCACCATTTAAAACTGAATCGATATGGGAGCCAATCGTTACTGGTTTTGCGTTAGCAACAGTTCCTTCTTTTCTTCCAATAAGATTCCCAGCCGGATCCAAAAATACTTTCATCCCGGCCTTTTCCATCCATGACTTCACAAGTTCATGGGCTCTTTTATCCTCTTCAGTTAAGGCCCTTCTAGACACACCCTCCCAATTTTCTTCAGTAATCTTACTTAACTCTTCAATTCTTTCATTTAATCTATTTAAATTGATCAACTCTAACTCCCCCTAAACTATTTGTTGCTTTCAATTAACTCTAATAACTCCATTCCGCTAGGGATGTTATTCGCCATTTCTTCTTTTAAATGCTTTGTTGCCTCCACTATCCCTGTAAGATCTGTATTTACAACTTCGACCCCTAACTCTTCCATTTCAATAAATGATTCTTCATATGATTGAGCATAAGCTGCACTTCCTGTTTCTGCAGCCTCTTGAGCAGCTGCCATAACCATGTCTTGTTGTTCAGGAGTAAGTGCTTCCCAAGTATCAAGTGACATAATTATAGCAATAGGCAAATAATGAATTTTGGTCAGGTTATAGTAGTCGGAAACTTCGTCATGACCTAAACCAAGGAAAAGTTCTGGAGAGTTATCCCCGCCTTCTACTACCCCTTGCTGTAAAGCAGTGTACAGCTCACTACCAGGCATCGTCACAACCTGAGCCCCTAGTGTTGTAAAAGTTTCAACAAATCCCGGAGCTTCAATGGACCTTAAAGTCGCTGTCTTAAAATCATCTACAGATTCAATTTTTTTGGTTCCATAAATATTTCTTTCTATGGAGCTTAACCATGCCAACCCTTTATACCCATGTTCCGGAAGAGTTTCAAATAGTCTGTCGCCTACTTCTCCTCTAACTATTTCATCAGCCTGCTCAGTACTTTCAAACAAAAATGGAATATCAAAAATCCCCCATTCCGGAATGAAATTTGAAACCGATGTACTTGATGTTGCAACTATATGCTGACTACCATCTTGCACTGCCTGTAACATTACTGGCTCGGAACCAAGCTGAGAATTTTCAAAAACATCCATCGTAATACTCCCACCACTTTTTTCTTCTAATAGTTCAGCTAGCGCTACCAATCCAACGTGCTGCTGGTTCTCTACTGATGTTGTATGACCGGAAGTGAATTTAAATGTTTGTTCTGAATCTCCAGAACCACCCCCGTTATTACCAGAGTCGCTTTGGTTATCTGTTGATCCACTTTCTCCTCCACAAGCTGCCACAATTGTAATCATCAAAAGAGCAACTACAGTGATTAGTCCTTTTTTCATTACTCAAACACTCTCCTTTAACAGACAAAATTTTAGTGTATTTTTAACCTAATAACAGCTATTAACTTCTGCTCTACTCCCCCTTTTCACAGGCTTTGTTATAGGGACAAAATCCATAATGAAATAGCTGGTATATAGGTAATTACTAAAAGATTAACTATCAAAACTGATAGAAACAGTAACATCGGTTTGAATAGTTGTTCAATCCTCAGATTTGCAATTTTACAGGCTAAAAACAGATTCAGACTTACCGGAGGCGTTACCATCCCAATAGCCAAATTAACTATTATAATGATTCCAAAGTGAATAGGATCGATACCAAATTGAGTTGCTACGGGTGTTAATATTGGAGCAATGATTAATATTGCCGCTGCTGTCTCCATGAACATTCCCGCGATAAAGACCACTATATTAACAAGCAATAAGAATAAATATGGATTCCCAGTTAATTGAACAATCATTTCGCCAACTGCATGAGGAATTTTATTAACCGTTAAAATATAGCTAAATATTGCAGAGAACCCAACAATTAATAGAACTATCGCTGAAGTAATAGCTGACTTGCTAAAAATATTCATTAAATCTTTAATTTTTATCTCTTTATAGACAAAGAATCCGATTATAAACCCGTAAACTACCGCAATGACAGCTGCCTCCGTTGGAGTAAAATATCCAAAATAAATACCACCTAAAATAATTACCGGCATCATCAAGGCCCAAAATGCATCTTTAAAAGCTTTCCATAATTCTTTCAACCAAATTTCCTTTTCTATTTTAGTTGGAGGGTCAAACCCCATTACCCTGGCGAGTATTATAAAGGTTATTATTAAAGAAACACCTATTAACAAACCTGGTATAATACCAGCTAAAAACAATCCTCCTATAGAAACATTTGCGACAAACCCATAAATGATCATCGTTGTGGAAGGTGGTATAATAGCTCCTAATTCTCCGGAAGACGCAACTAGTGCTGTAGCATAGTTCTTCGGCACCCCCTTTTTTTCCATTTGAGGGATTGTAATTGAGCCAATGGCTGCCGTGGTAGCTGAAGATGACCCCGACATTGATGAAAAAAACATTGTTGATAAAACAGTAGCTGCTCCGAATCCTCCTCTAAACCAGCCTACTAACGCACTAGCCAAATTCATAAGACGTCTTGCGATACCACCATTCTGCATTACATTTCCTGCTAATATGAAAAAAGGAATCGCCATTAAAACGAATTTATCTATTCCAGCAAATACTTTCTGACCCACAATATTTATTGATTGACCATCTAATTGAATTGCCCATATAGATGAAAGACCTAAAGAAGCTGCAATAGGGACGCTTAAAATAAATAAAATTAAAAATATGACAAGCATAGTTCCAGCCAATGTACTCCCTCCCGTCAATTAAATGTTATGATTTTATTCAACTGAGTCTTCTTCCATGGATGTGAATCTAATATCTTTTTTTAAGAAAACAGATTCCAAATATAAAGCTATTAAATTTAACATTCCTAAAATTGAACCTAAAAACATAGAAAGAAATACAATCATCATTGGTATACCTAAAATAGGAGACGTTTGGTTAAACCCTTGATTAAAAGCTAATTCATATCCAATTAAAGTTAAATATACAAAAAATACGAAAGTAATAAGTAAAGAAAAGAGTTTTATTGCTATCCCTATAAATCTTGGAAGAGTATGAACCAAAACTTCTACTGAAATTAATTGATCAGTCCGGGCCGCTAAAGAAGCCCCAATAAACACTAACCAGATCATTAAATATCTTGATAATTCCTCAGTCCAAGGAAATGTGACTTGAATGTCTAGAGCTCTAAAAACAAATCTCACTAGCACCCCTAGAAAAGTAGAGAGAGTCATAGTTATAAAAATCGCAGTTAAAACAATTTGGAGTACTTTGTTTACTCTTTCAGTAAATTTTAAGAAAAACATTTTTTCACCTCTCTTACTTCATTCGCATTATCTATTAGGATTACTTTAGAAGACCAAACTTGCCACTCCCTAAAACTTTAGGTAACCAGGTTACCAGACATTTAATATTCTAAAGAAAAGGGAATGACAAGTTGCTATCTTATCGATTGATCTGTTTACTTAGAATAATCAGATTTTTTATATACTGTCTAAATGAAAGGGAACGCACCACCTGCAAGTTAGAGTAATTCAAGTCGTAGAGCAGGGTTTATTCTTTTTTAAAGACCGCTCATCACACAAGCCAAAAGTCAAATTTTTATTAAAGCTTATGTATACTTCATTAGAGTGAGAATGTTCAAGACTCTAAACTTTACTTTTTCGGAGCGTTCGACTTACCTATTTTTCACAATAAACACTTCGCCTTAATTACTTTCTTAGCTCAACAATCATTTCTATTTCAACTGGCGTTCCCATTGGAAGCGATGCCACACCGATAGCTGCCCTTGCATGTTGGTTATCCTCTCCGAATATTTTATTAAGCAAATTTGTAGCTGCATTAATAACCTGTGGCTGATCCGTAAAAGTTTTTTCCGATGCTACATAACCGTTTACTTTCACAACTTTTTTAACTTTATTTAAATCTCCTATCATTTCCTTTAAAGCTCCAAGTAAATTGAGAATACATATTTCTGCTGCTTCTTCAGCCTGTTGTATTGTAACTGATGAACCAACCACCCCAGTATATTTCATTCCACCCTCCATCAAACATGTTTGTCCTGATAAATAAACTAAGTTATCAACAATCACCCCGGAGGAAAAAGGAAGATGTTTATCTAAAACAACCGGTAATTCAATATTTAAGTCTGCTAACCTCTGTTCAAAGTTCATTCATACTCTCTCCTTGTTTGTGTTATTTCTTAAACCATCATAAAGAATTAAATTATTCTTCAGCAATACATTCGTCAGATAACCTCCCAATGAAAATTATTTTTTTTTAGTTTTAATAAAAATTATTTATTTTAATTATAAAGTCTAATTTTGAATTGTCAAATATTTTTTAAGCGCTTTCAATACTTTTGAATAGTTAAAAAGAGGGAGCCCCTACATAGCAGGGCTCCCTCTTTTTAAAAGCTTCTTTATGATCGGATATCATCCAAATAATTATACAAAGTGAATTTCGAAATATCAAAAAATTTACAGACCTTATCCCCGGCTTTTTTAATTAAAAATGCACCTCTCTTATCTAAAAACTCTATTGCCTGCATTTTCTCTTCTTTAGACATATGGGATACCGGCTTGCCGATTTCATTTTGACATTCCTGCAATAAAAAATCGAGCAATTCATTCACATCGTTGACAAAAACTTCTTTCACTTCCTGATCTGTATCACGTAACGTCAGTGACTTAATTGCATTTTCCGCCATCATAAAATCGGAAATATCAAAATTTATGCAAATAGAACCAATCGTCTCCTGTTTATTGTTACGCAAATAAATCGTAGTTGATCTTAATAATTTCCCATCCTTTGTCTGCGTCAGATAATTATAGCGATCTCCTTCTTTCACTGTGCCTCTTAACACTTCCAAGCCTAAATTGCTTCCCGGATCCCCAACCTTTCTTCCTGTGACATGACCATTTTCAATCGCCACAATTGTACTGTCGTAATCTCCTGTTAAATCATGCAAAACCACTTCACAACGATTACCGAACTGCGCTGCAATTCCACGAATTAGCGATGTCAAAAATTCAAAATCATCTCTTACGTTTTCCAATTTAATACCACGCCATTTCCTAATAATAGTATATTAAAAATTTTTTTATTTATTTATTATAAAATTTATTTAGAATTATTTCAACAGCAATGTAAAAAAGCCCCAAAAAATTAAAGGGCTTTTTACATCATCGATCTTATCTAACCCCTTCCTCCGACCGATCAGTAGCCGGTGCCGGTGCGGGAGACAATTGCGAAATTTCATTGCGTTGCTCTTCCGTCAATTGAATGGTTAAGGCATCGAGAGAAGGTTCGAGCTGTTCGAGATTACGCGCACCGATAATCGGCGCGGTCACTGCCGGGTGGGACATGACCCAGGCTACGGCGAGAGAGGCGGGGGCGACGCCGTGATCGTTTGCATACTCATCGAAGCGGTTGGCGATGTCGAAATAGCTCTTTTCACCGTAACGGATTCGGTAATTATCCTGCTCGACGAGACGTCCGCTTCCACTTTGATTGCGGTATTTTCCGGTTAAAAGGCCGCCACCCAACGGACTGTAGGTGATAACACCCATTTGCTCAGATTGGGCCAACGGTAAAATTTCAACCTCGGCCTGTCGTTTTACAAGATTATACATCGGTTGAATACATTCAAAGCGGGCCAAATGCTCTTTGGCCGACACCCCTAACGCTTTTGCAATCTGCCAGGCCGCCCAGTTGCTGACGGCAGGGTATAGGATTTTCCCTTGACGTTGCAGGTCATCCATCGCTGACAGCGTTTCTTCAATTGGCGTATCGGGATCAAAGGCATGAACAAAATAAAATTCAATCCGGTCCGTTTTTAAACGTCGCAAACTGTCTTCGATCGCCATCGTAATATGGCGGCGCGACAAGCCTCTGTTGTTTACCCCTTTTTTTACAGCACCGTTCACCTTCGTTGTTAAAATCAGCTCGTCGCGGCTGCCTTCTATACAACGTCCAAGAATCTCCTCCGCCGCGCCACCATTATAGACATTGGCGCAATCAAAAAAATTAATTCCTGCTTCACGACAGCGGTTAAACATTGCCTTCGACGTTTCTTCATCGGCAACACCGCCAAATGACATCGTGCCAAAACATAAGCTTGAGACTTTAATCCCCGTTCTGCCAATTGTTTGATATTCCATCAGCTTCACCTCTCCTTATTTACAGCACTTTATGCAATTTCATTATACCTTAAATGTAAAGGGTTACAAGCAATTACTTGCAGCTTTCTCGCGTTTTAGGATTAAGAAAATGATAAATCGGTTATATCTACTTCAAGAAACGAAAAAGAAAGAATCGCAGTGAAGGAGGCAGGAAGATGAAACTTGTAGCCGTAAATGAATATACCGTCCATAGACAGCATGAGACAACCGGGCACCCACGACAAGTCAGCATTCGATCGATGAAGCCGAAAAAGGAATTTGAAGAAGAATATTTCGCCAATATTCCACCCGAGGAGCGAGAGGCATTCCACATTACGAAATCCCAGATGAATCTCTTTTGTGTCTACACCGTCATCTGTACCGAAACGGCGGAAAACAAACGGGAGTCATTCCGGCAACGAGCCATCCGTGACCAGTTTTCCAAACGGGAAGCGTCTTTTTATACGGTCGAAGAGGTGATCAATCATCAACTTTCCACTTCCGACCTTATTTATGTATTCGGTTTCGGGTTGCTGACTGAACAAAATCTTGACGCCTTCAAAATGAAATACAATCGAATTCGCGCCAACTTTTTGAACCCGCATTCTGAGCTTGTTTAGCACTTACCCGAATGAGGCGGCGAAGTTTAACGTATTTTGAAATCCGGGTATAGGAATAAAAAGGAGGTGATTGGTTATGAGACAACCGAATAAGCACCTGTTCTACAGCCTTGTTTATTTCATCGCCGCCCTCGCCTGCGGGATCAGCTCGTATTTAAATGAAAATGTCTTCCGCATTTTCTTCACTGTGCTTTGCGGGGTTCTCCTTATCCTTTCTATCCTCTCCTTAATCAAATACCGCATGAACCGTCCGCGCCAAATATAACAAGCCACATTAAGCGGGCAGAAAGCGGCTTCCGTCCTGCTCGCTCTATTTTGAACTGGGCGTGCGGCACGCTGTTTAAGAGGCCTTGTCCGCTGCTTCTCTTTTTCCACCCTGCTCAATTTGCCCGACATCATCTCGAAGCTGTTCAAATAGCGCGCGGACACCGCGCCACCAATTTTCATCCTCTGCGTATTTTCGATTAATCCACTGAATCGGATCAAACCCGGCCGGTCTATTTTCACTCAAATTAACGACAGTTCTTGCCGCTATTTCGCTTGATTCTTTCACGTCTGTATTAAAATCCTCCCAGCTATGAAACACATTAAACGGATTATTGGCGATTGTCTCCGCTCGTTCATGAGTTCGCGGGACAAACCCCTGCTCCTGACCAGTGATCGCAAACAAAAGCAGCGGATGGACATTAAACTCTTGCGCCGTTTGCAAAATCGCCGAGAAATAAGGTTCATCCGCCAGCAGCGAGTCACGCCCCGTAAGCCATTCATGCAACATTTTTTCGTCGATCAGCTGAAATTGCAGAGTCGCCGGCAAAGCATTAGGTGGACCTATCGCTGCCGCTTTCCCTAAAGGCTGCTCCGCGGCGAGTTCCTCTCGTTTAAGCTGGTGAGAAACGTCCGCTGCTTCCTCCTTCAAAAATGGTGATGAAAAAAGATAGAAAGCGAGCAATAGCCCTGCTATCACGGAACAAATGGAAGCCAGCATCTTCGGCTGAAGCTTCTTTGGCCTTTTCTTTTCACTGAAAGGCAGAGCTGGCAACTCCTCACTGGCTGCTGCAGCCTCTTCAGTAAAAGGTTCACCTAACAGTTCTTTTACAAAGCTCTCCAGATGTTCGTCCTGGATATCTGTTTTTTCTTTTAACCATTGGAGAAGCACAAGTTTGGAGTCAGTGAGCGGAACGACTTCAAGACTCGCTTCAAAAATATGTAACGCATTAAGCTGAAAGGATGTAGCTGACATGTGGCGTTGCAGCAAGCGCGATCGAATAAGCATTTTAGCTTCTTCATCATAATCTGGAAGGGATTGCTCTATCATTTGCTGGAGAGCTTTTGCAAAAACCCGTGCCCTCTGCTGAGAAGAGTATTGAGGATACTTCTTGTGGATGTATTGTTTTACATGTTGAATAATCGCCGCGTTCATAATCTCTTTTTTTTCCAATGCTTCAGAAATTCGCTTCATCTATCTCAACCATTTCTTTGCCTTTTAATCGGACAACCGCAATAGAACATATACTACTGTCTAGTATAATCGATCACCGGCAAATCGACTACTATTCTATCCAAAACATTCTCCCCTTCTCTCCCCCTTGCGCCGCATTGGAATCCTGCTATATTATCAGTAGGAAAGGAGTTATCGCTCATGAAAAACATTCCCCCATTAAGCATCGGCTTGTTTCTCGCAGCCGTGCTTTGGATCAGCGGCGGTTTTGTCGCCGGGTCCTCTTCCTGGCTGTTTATCATCGTCGGGATTATCAACCTTGGCATAGCTGCTTGGATTTATCTGCGCAGCCGCCCGGTTGAATAGAAGAGGTTGAGACAAAACTACTTAGTATAAAATAACAATGGCTTTAAAAAGAGCGTAGCGAGTACGCTCATTGCTTAGGGCTGGGTCAAAAAGTAAAACAACCTTTTGGCGCAGCCCCCATGAGACCAAATCTGTTTTTAGCGAAACGTGATACACCGAGATCTGTAGATGTTTCATTGTGTAAGCAAGGGAAACTCTTTATAGCTTATAAAAAATTTGCGCGTTCCCTCCGAAAAGTTGTTCCTTTTCTGCTGTAGTTAGCTGCTTTGCAATAGCCGCTTCTAACACTGCTATTACTTCCTCATAGCTGGCTGCCAGTAGGCAAACCGGCCAGTCACTGCCATACATCACACGTTCAGGGCCAAACTCCTGCAAAATATGATCAATATAACGAATCAATTCTTCCGCTTTCCAATGTTGATGATCGGCCTCTGTCACCATTCCCGACAGCTTACAATAAAGGCTAGGGTAACTGGCTAATTGACTCATTTGACTTTTCCATGGCTCCCATTCGGCTTTGGCAATATTCGGTTTAGCCAGATGATCAATCACCCCTCTTACATTCGGTACTTGTTCCATTACCGCCAGCAGCCATGTAAGCTGATCTGCTCTAAGAAGCAAATCTACCGGTACATCTAATTCGGCAAAATAGCGGAGTGCTTCGATATACCAAGACTTCAAAAGAACCGCGGGGTCTTCCATATCTTGAATCATAATGCGAAAACCGACAAACCGGGGATGACGGCGTAATCTATCAAATTGGGCTTTATAATCAGAGCTTTCCAGATCAAGCCATCCAACAACACCTGCGATGGAATCATCCTTCTCGCTTAAGCTGAGAAGAAATTCTGTTTCCGCTAACGTTGGCGCTGCTTGGACGACGATTGTTTTATCAATAAGCTGCTGATGTAAATGCGGCTGCAAATGCTCTGGTAAATAATCACGCCTTAATATCGTCAACTCTTCGGTAATCCAGCTATAATCTCCTCGCGAAAGCTTCCAATAGTGCTGATGGGCGTCTATTCTCATTTTTTCCTCCAGCTGTTACTCAAATTCTATACTCACCATCTGGTGGCCCTCGATCGTTGGTACTGTAAATAAGCACCGGTCATTTTTGCTCGTAAAGCTGATCTCTTTTCCTTCAGGGACTAACGTGACTTTTTTTACGTTGGACGGTAGTTTAATCGATAATTCAACATCAAATAACGGAATCACATCTTCAATTGTATCAATCGTTTTGGAGCGGCGTTCAGGAATATAGTGCAGCAAATGAACGATCCAGCGTCGTTCTTTTTTCTGCTCATTGACAGTTGTTAGCAAAGTGCTTGGTCCGTCATGCTGCAAAGTCGGTTCTGGCAAGAGATTTGCAACAGCATTTAAGACTAATTGTTTCACCCACTTTGGTGCATTTTCATCATATTGGGTGAAAACTGGATGAATAAAATAAATGACTTGCTCATTTTGAATAATAGCCGGATAACCCGCTTTTCCAGCTGACGGTGTATGACGATGAGAACAATAATGCTCCCACGTCCGATTAAAATAAGGTGTAATAGCCGGTGCTATAACATGACTAGATTCCACCGCTTCTACATGAAGACCTTGCAAGTACATCACATGCTCCGTTTCCGGTAGTCCCTCGCCCAGCGACTCGTTAGGGACAATAAAATCCGGACTAAACGGGGCTTCTCCAACATAATTTATACCTAATGAGCTCAAGGTGAAAGCAGTCCCCTCTTTATTCAAACCTGAACGATAGGAAGCAAGCAGTGCTCCTCCGTCGGCAAGATATTGCTCTAGTTTAGCGGCAAAGAAAGGAGATACTGTAATCCGGTCAGGTAAAATTAACAGCTTATAAGCGAATAACTCACTCTGTGTATCTAAAATATCAAACTGATGACCGCCTTCCTGCAAGATTCTTACCACTCCGAGCATTTCTGGAGGCAGACCATGTGAGTCCGCTCCGACAAATTCCTCACTAGTGAAGACACCAATATCAGTTACAGCTGTAGCTTCATTACACCATCGCTCTTTCAAAGATACCTGCTGATAAACTTTGCCGATCAGATCATAAACTGCGGGCGATAGTTTCCCATTCGGCTCTAGTTGATCTCCAATCATACATTTAGCATTTAGGGCCAGCATGCGAAAGCATTCATACTCAAGTGCCGCTTGATTTTTAAAAGAATGAAAGTCTCCCCACATCGTATGAAATTTTCCTGTCTGGCCAAGGCAATCAATCCCAAGGGTTCTTGCATAATGCATCGTTATAGGGAAGTGGGCATAGCCCCAATGTCCACTAGGCAAGGATTCTAATTCAAAATGGGTGAATGCGTCTTTCACGCTTCGATGATCTGTTCCTATATGGCCGCGATTATAAAAAATGGAACATGCTTGATTATGCTGGCGGACAAAGGCTGTCATCTCCCGCATAAATGAGTGAATGACCTCTTTCGCATAAGCATCGCGATTTTTCTTGACTGACGGATCCAAACCTTTCGCTTTCATTCCCGCCCGGCAATATTTGCAGGAGCATGCTATCGGTTTAACAATATCAAAAAACAAGCCATCAACCGGAAAGTAGCGAAGAACCTCCTCGGTATGCTTTAGTAAAAACTGCCGGTAAGGAGAATTCACGCATAAGGAACGGTAAAACCCCGGTTCATATAATGTGTTATGAAAAGGCTGCGAATAAGGCTTGCCATTCTCATCTAAAACAAGCCACTCCGGGTGCTCATCGGCTGTATAATGATCCCATTGGACCGTTATATAAATCGGGGCGCGTATTCCATGCTTATGACAAGCCTCGATTTGCTCATGTAACAATCGTTTATTAACTAAATGTGGGTGAATCCGTTCCGGATTTTGTTGTGACTCATAGTAGAGATAGCCATGGTGACAACGGGCAAAAACCGTTACAGAGTTAACATGAGCCCTTTTTAACGTTTGAGCAAACTCCTCAGCATCAAATTGCTCTCCAACCTTTTCGATATGCGGACTTGTATGAAAATCCATGTGTATTTGTCTGTAGCGCAGCTCATCAACGTTCATCTTTGCTCGCTCTCCTTTCATTTTCAGGCGATTCTATCTGCCACCCATTCCACTCATCGTAATTCCTTCCTCTAAATAACGTTGCAAGAACACAAAGACAAGAATCGACGGAATGATCGCGATGGCTGCGGCGGCCATCATTAAATGCCAGACCGTCCCATACTGAAGCTGAAAAGCTTGCAGCCCGACTGAGAGAACCCTCATCTCCACAGAATTTGTCATAATCAATGGCCAGAGAAAATTATTCCATTGGTTGACGAAGCTAAAAACGGCTAATGCCGCTAATGCTGGCTTGCCCAGTGGTAAAATGATCCTCCAATATAAACCAAATCTCGTGCAGCCATCAATCCTCCCTGCCTCTTCAAGCTCGTAAGGGATTCCTAAGAAGAATTGTCTTAAAAGAAACGTCCCAAACGCCGTAAACGCATTAGGCAGAATCAATCCTTGATACGTATCAATCCAGCCAAAATAGTTCATTAAAATAAACTGAGGGATGATTGTAACTTGGACAGGTATCATTAACGTGGAAAGATACAAAACAAACAGCAAATCTCTTCCTGGAAAACGAAGCCTTGCAAAGGCGTAAGCCGCTAATGAAGCTGTTAATAATTCAAGGATGACAATCGACACCGAAACAAATATTGTGTTGAAAAAATAGCGGCCAAAAGGGATAAAGTTCCATGCATCGGCAAAGTTTTCAAAGGCAAGGCGTGAGCCAATTAAAGTCGGCGGAAATGTAATCGCTTCACTTTCAATTTTTAAAGAAGTCGCCAGCATCCAAACTAAAGGGACTAACGTAATAAGGGCACACGCTGAAATGCCGATGATCGATAATAGCTTTAAGACGTTCTTTTTAGAAGCAAGAGCATGATTGTTCATACGTACATCTCCTTATTCATAATTAACCCATTTCTTTTGGAGCTTTAGCTGAATTAACGTCACGATGAAAATAACGATAAACAACAGCCATGCAATAGCTGCAGCCCGGCCCATTCTAAAATACTGGAACCCGGTTTCATAAATGTACATCACGATCGTGTTCGTGGCATTGGCCGGTCCCCCTCCCGTCATTACCATGACCTGGTCAAATACTTGAAAAGAAGAAATCAACGTCATGACAATCGCAAAGAACATTGCCGGAGAAATCATCGGTAACGTAATCTTAAAAAAACGATGAAAACTATTGGCACCATCTATTTTAGCCGCTTCATAAAGAGTCGTCGGTATTGCCTTAATTCCAGCTATAAAAATAACCATATTTAAACCATAAAACTTCCAAACACTCATCAGTACAACACCTAATAGAGCAAAGTCCGGGTCTCCTAACCAACCGACCGCCGGAATATGCAATATAGAAAGAACAAAATTCACTAATCCTTGCGGCTCGTATAAAAACTTCCAAACTAGAGCAACAGCTACCGTCGGAGCCAACACCGGAAGAAAAAAGATTGTTTTAAGCAAGGCGTTCTTTTTGATAGAGCATAGCCATAAAGCGAGTCCAAGCGAAACGATAATGTTTAATGGAATATACAATCCGACATAAACTAAGGTGTTTTTAACGACTCTCCAAAAAACCGGATCATGAAAAAGGAGCGTTTGAAAATTCTCAAGCCCGACAAATTGCGGGGGAGCGACTAAATCCCATGAAAAAAAGCTTAAAATAAGTGAAATAAAAACCGGAATCGCGACAAAGCATAAAAAACCAATAATATTTGGTGTCAAAAATAAATAGCCGGCTATTGTTTCACTTTTGGAATAGCGAGATTTCGGCTTGACCTTACTTTGCTTTCTATCAAGCTTCGTCTCATTTAAAACTGGTCCCGTACTCATATCCATCCTCCTCTTTGTTATGTGCCATAACCGTTCATTGTGTTTAAGAAAGCTCTAAAATAGAGTAGATATGAATACGAGGAATGGTAATTTCCACTTTGTTTTCCTGGACAGTAAACGATAACTCCTTTCTTTCCGGCAATAGTAAGACTTTATCAACTGAACCATTCCACGTAATCTTCACGTCATGAACTGGATTAATTTGTTCAATCGGCTCGTAAATTGATTGCTGACGATTGCCCATATGTGAAGATTGGTAATTGATTAAATGTAAGTATTGTTTGCCGTTTTTTTCCGCCAGATTGACTTCAAGTGTAGGAAACCCGTCGAGCTCATACGGCTTGCTGTCATCATAAAAATCCAGACAATTATTGAAAATATTCTTCACCCAGAAATGATTCGTATTCCAATACGATTCAAAGATCGGCGCCGCAAAGAAAATAGCCTTTCCCTTTCCATAATGATTCAAACTAATCGCCGGAAAGATACTCACATCGCCGGGAGGGGGCATTGGATGGCGAAATGCTCGTGGAGGCACGGATTCTCCACAGGGCCATTGAATCTTGCTCAAAATCTCTGCCGTGGCAGGAAACATTTTGAGAACTTCACCATCAACCAGTTGGGGAATGGCTGCCGTCCCTTTCCATAAATCAGCATGTTCTGTCATATAAGTAAAGCTATAGGTGCTATATTCATGAAACTCAACGCCAAAAAGATCTGAGCGTACTGGTTCATTAAATTGCAGGACGGCATTTTGAGAAGCGAGTAGCAACCCTCCTCGATGGACAAAATCTATTATTTGCTCAATTGATTTCTCATTCAATCGAACTGTTTCAGGTAAAATCACAACTTTGTAATTGTCGAGGTTTTTGAATTGGTCATTATAATAAATATCAAATTGCTGATGCCCTTCAATTAACATTTTGCTTGCTCCGAGAGTCGCAAAATCGCCATTATCCCAATAGCGTTGTGAAGTATAATTGGCAATTAACGCAATATGTGGGATGCTCCGCTGACGCACGGCATATTCCTCACGTTGTTCTACAAATTCAAATACTTCTTTTAAAATATCGTAAGCACCCTTTTGCAAGGTCCCATCCGGCATAACCTGATCACCGATATTTACAATTCCGCCATTCGCCATAATGGTTGCCGATTCATACTTCAACTGTTCTGCTGTTTTGCAGGACATAAGCCCCCATCCCTCAGTAAATCGCACAGTTTGAATCAACATAGGGCGATCCAGTTGTCTTGCATATCTTGATTTCATCGATGTATATAAATAACTTCCATTAGCTGGCTGTGACTCCCAAACGCCAATATCACTTTGTTGGTTGACGATTTCCGGCTCTCCCATTTTCCAAGCGCCGTTGATGAAAATAGGAACATTTTTAATCTCTTTGACTGCGTGTCTAATTTCTTTCAAACAGCGGGCGGCTGATTTTTGACCGAAGGAGACAACCATTTCACGATTTTCTTCTAGCAAATCCCGAGTGAGCTCCCGACCATATTCCTGCTTAAACTTTTTCTTACAAGAACGACAAAAACATGTATGGTGAACAATATAAGGAATATCAATATAAACACCATCAATATCATATTTTTCAGTAAACTCCTTAATTTGTGGAATGGCAAGCTCTTCTTTATACGGGCTGTTTATACACGGCATATGCCAAACCGTTCCATTTCCATCCCTTTTGTTTCCATTCTCATCAATTTGATACCAGTCCGGATTATGTGTAACAGCATGCTCGTCGGTTCCTAAGGAATAATACGCTAATACCTTTATCCCTTGTTTATGAGCTTCTTCCAAAACATCTCCAAAATAATCTGTTTCCAGTCCACTGTGCTTATGACCAATTTTAGTATTGTAAAAGGCGTTCCCAAAATGGCATTTTGTAAATACTGCGACAACATTCACATTTGCCCGCTTTAATTCGGCAACATGTTCAATCGCATTGAAATTTTTTATCGCTTCCCGTGGAAATTCCGGCATATGAAAATCTAAATGAACACCCCTCATCATGTCAGCCATCCAGTCCATCTTAATGTCAGCTCCTTTATTTGAAATGGTAATGATTTCAAACTAAAGAGAGAGCAAACGAGCAGCTCTCTCTTCTACTAGTCGTTATTGAGAGATCGTTTGTTGATGCTCATCTAACAATGCTTGGAATTGTTCATCAATTCTCGCAAGGACGCTTTCTACATCTTCATTATTAAACCAAATGTTATCAAGCTCCCTTACAAACATCCTATCAGCCTCTTGCCAATTGGTTGTCGTTCTAAATGGTCTTGAAGTCTCCGCGGCAACTTTTACAGCATTAATGTTGGATGGTTCATCACTTGTTTCTTCGTAAAATGGAGTTGCTGTTAAGCGAGCTGGATAAGCGCGTCCAAGCGATGCCAAGTATTCAAACCCTTCGTCGCCCAGCATGACGGTAATTGCTTTCCACGCTTCGTCCTTATGCTCAGACCCTGAATAAATCCCAAAACCTGACCCAGCTACATAAGTTTGTGACCCTTCTTTACCAGCAGGAACAGTTGTAATATCCCAATCAAAATCGGCCCTAGCTCGAACATTCGAAACATTCCAAGGACCGTCGAGATACATCGCTACTTTCCCATCATAAAACTGATCTCTGTATAACGTTGTATTACCTGGGTCGTTATTAGGCGCAACAACATTATATTTGTGGTGCAAATCGGCAATGAATTGAATCGCTTCGACTGTGGATGGATCGTTCATTAAGGAGGTTTCGGCATTTTCATCCATATAACCACCCCCGTTTTGCCAAATGAAAGGAATGTTCTGATCAAATTGCCTTGAATTAAAAGCAAAACCATAAGTCTCTCCATCCGTTGTAGCAATAGCCTTTTCCAGGAATTCATCCCAGCTCATATTATCAGTCGGGTATTCGACTCCGTGCTTGTCAAAAATGTCTTTATTGTAATAAAGCATATAAGGACCAAAGTCATATGGAATAGCCAGCTGACCTTCATAAGAAAGCGCATCCATAATATTCGGTTCAAAGTCTTCTATATTAAAGTCAGGGGTCGCTTCAATATAAGGCTCCAACGGTTCATAAACACCTCGATAACCGAATGTTCCCGTTCGCTGGGACTGCAACGCAATAATATCAGCAGCAGTCCGGCTCGCCACTTGTGATTGCAATTTATCCCAATATTGATCAAAGGAGTCTGTTTCGAATTTCACGGTAATATGAGGATAGACTTCAGTAACTTTAGCGGCCAATGTCTCCCAGGTCTCTTGTTCTTCAGGTGTTCCTGTCCACATTGCAAACCGTAATTCAACTGGTTCATCTTCGCCAGGAGAATTATTATTTTCTTCTGTTGAACTTTCATTTCCGCTACATGCGGCTAAAATGAACATCGCTATAACAACCAAGTAAAACAACATTGATCTTCTTTTCATTCATACTACCTCCCTTTTCATACTTACTCTGCCAAAAACCTCATAAACCAATTAGTAAGCTATAAATTAGTTATCGATAACATTGATCTTTATAATTCAGCTTGAGTTAAATAAATATTATCTATTTTCAGATATTTAAGGTTAGTAATCGGCTACTAGCGGTTCAGGCGAAACATTAGTCTTTCGTTTTTGTTCGAATTGCGCAACGGAGCGCTGTGCCAGCCACATCATGACATAGGCAAGGACACTAAAAGAAAAGAAGGGAATCAACCCTGGTATGACAATCATCACAATAGGAATGGCTATTAAGTTGATGAACATAAACATTGTATTAAGCGGATTTACCATCGCAATGAGAAAAGCGATTTTATAACAAGTCCATGACTTCAGATCATATTGTAAGTAGACTGGAAAAACATAAAAGCAAACGAAACAATAACATATAGCAACTTGGATTAAGAGGATAAACAAGATAAACGCTCCCCATCCGTCTAAAGCGGCTGCGATATGAAAATCAACATATAAGATGGCACCTAGTAGAAACAAGGGCCAAGCTAGCTTATTTGCCTGCACAAATTTTTGGAAATAAAGACCTTTGAAAGTTTTGAAAATCCGAATTTCCGTTTTCCCATTTAGCCAGAATTGTATGATAGAGCAAGCTGCTATAGAGGCAGGAGCTAGACCAAACACCCCTAAACCTAATACACTGAACAAAATCCATAACAGATTTAGGATAGATAGTTTCATCACCCATTCACACACTTGATAGATTCTCATCATCAGACCATTATTCATAGCATCCCTCCAGAACGTTCTTTCGTATTCTCCACCTTAGGTTAGTCTTTTAAATACAATTCAATTACCGGTATAACAACATTAGGCTTTGTTGTCGGGAGTTCAATTACCACTTCACCCGGTTCCATTTTAAATGCTGTATGCTGAAATACGTCCGGCTTTTCATATTCATGAAAGAAGACTTCAGAAGCGTCATGTAAAAATTGAGCATAGCTGATTTTACCAGCAAGACCTGTTAAATGAATCGTACGGAATGGCCAGTGTAAGACGTGTAAATATAATCGATTGCCACGCTGAGTAAAGCGACAATCTAACGGAGCTTTATATTGACTTTCAGTAGCCCCATAGATAGAACGGGAATGAAGCCGCATCCACTCTCCAATCTCCTGTAGCCTTGTTAGTGATTTTTCATCAAGCTCCCCTCTCCCATTAGGACCAATGTTTAATAGTAAATTACCACCTTTGGAAACTGTATCGATTAACATTGTTATGAGCAATTCTGATGATTTCCAGTTAAGATTATCCCGGTCATATCCCCAACTGCCATTTAGTGTCTGACACGCCTCCCATATCAGTGGTTTGCCATTTTTCTGTACATTTGACTTCGGTTGATATTGTTCAGGCGTGGTAACCCCTCTGCCTAAATCTAAACGGTCGTTGAGAAGAATATCCGGCTGTAATTCAAAGATCATTTTTTCCAGCTCTTCAGACTGCCAATCCTTAGCTCCTTTGCCGTTAAAGCCCCGATCCTCATAAGAGAAATCAAACCAAAGATAGTCGATTTTTCCGTAATTTGTGAGGAGCTCTCTCACCTGTCCGTGCAAAAACTCTCTATACTTTGCCATATCGCGACCACTTGCTGCTAGCTTGAATGCTTCATCCTCCCGTTGCGGATGGATGCAATCTACCGGAAATTCTGGATGATACCAATCAATTAAGGAGTGATAAAAGCCAATCTTTAACCCTTCTTTTCTAAAAGCTTCAACGAGCGGGGCGAGTAAGTCTTTTCGGATCGGGGTATTCGTGGCTTTATATTCGGTATAATTGGAATCCCACAAGGCAAACCCTTCGTGATGCTTTGTCGTAACGACTACATATTTCATCCCTGCTTCTTTTGCAACTTTCGCCCACTTTGCCGGATCATACAAGTCAGGCTCAAAATGTTTAAAATATTTATTGTAATGATCAGGGTGAATCTGTTCACGATTCATTACCCATTCGTGACGCGCCGCTAAAGAATACAACCCCCAATGTATAAACAGCCCAAATCTATCGTGTAAAAACCAGTCAGGATTCCCATAATGATCTGGCCACTCGTACTCAGAATGTATTTTTTCATTTATTTCTGTCACTACAATCAGCCTCCTCATTTAATTAATCAAGCCAGTCATGCCTCGTTCTCCTTATAAAAGTAGCGAAAAAGTTATGTTTTCTTAATCACTCCTTTTTTCAGTAAAATATTTGCATATTGCGCTTTTTCACTTGTTGCTACAATCGCATATACAGTCTTAGCCCTTTCATAAAAAGCCTCTCTTTGCAAAAAGTGCAGCTTCACTTCCTTACCTTTCTCGCTGCTTTGCGTCAGTATTTCTTCGTACTCCTCCCAAATAAGCGGCTCGACCGGGTCTCCTTCCACAACCTCCATTAAAATTGCAGGATCATCTACATATTCATCTAAAGGAAAATAGATTAAAATCGCCTGCAATACTTCTGGAATATTCAAGCCATCTAACCGGATCAACCGCTTCGCATGACTGCTGGCTGGAAAATTACCATCAGCAAGAATGATTTCATCACCATGCCCCATTTCCATTAATACTTTCATCAACTCTGGAGAAATTTGCTCCGGTATATTTTTCAGCAAGGCGTCACTCCCTTTCATGACAAACATTTGAGGCAAAACAAATCAACCTTCACTTTAAAGCGCTTTCATTTCTTGTTTTAAAAATGTTTTTTCATTTAGTGTAAATCTCCTTAAAATAAAGTTTCATAATTCTGAAAAGTTACCGATAACAAAAAAATATCAGCTTTTATCTCGGTTGTCAATAGCAGAAAAGAAAAAATGTGTAGGCGGAAATTCAATCTTCCGCTTACACATTTTTTTGAAAACATTGGATTAAAGTTGCCCTCCTGATGATTTTCTGACCACCAGCTCTGTCTGGAATTGAATTTTTCGAAACTCCTGGGGTGCTGTTCCTTCAACACGTTCAATAACAAACTGCACTCCTGTAAAACCAAAATCATATGCCGGCTGAGAAGCGACCGTTAAAAAAGGATCAATTGTCGCATGATGATCTAAATCGTCGAAGCAAACAAATGCCATATCATGCGGAACCTCAAGCTTTTTCTCCCTCAACGCCCGTATTGTTTCTACGGCAATAAAGTTATTTGTCGCAAAAATAGCAGTAGGTCGTTCCTTTTTACTTAAGCTCAAAATATATTCAATATTATTTGTAGCGTTTTCCTTTTTATAATGACTTTTTAACACTAACCTTTCATCAACAGAAAGCCCGTTCATTTTTAACGTATTGACGTAAGCCTGATAACGGTCATGAGCGGTTGAGATATCAAGAGGAGCATTAATAATGGCGATTTTTTCGTGTCCTAAATCAATTAAGTGTTGAAGTAGTTGCCGCGTTCCTTCATGGTTATCACCAAGGACAACATCGCAATTAATTCCTTGGACTTTTCGGTCAATTAACGTAAAAGGGATGCCATGCTTCGCTAATTTTCTTAAGTTTTTTTTCGATTTTTCTCCAGAAGGTGTGAAGAGGACGCCATCTACTCCGGCAGCTAACAGAACATCAATATATTTTGATTCCTTTTCTACACTTTCATCTGTATTGCATAACATTAACTGATAACCCATTTGCTGGGCTTTATCTTCTGCTCCTCTGGCAACCTTTGTAAAAAACGGGTTTGTCACATCGGTAATCAAAAGAGCAAGAAGGTTAGATTTCTTTGATACTAAGCTCCTTGCGGCTGAGTTCGGTATATAATTTAATTCCTTTATTGCTTCCTCGACTTTTTTTCTCGTTGATTCTTTAATGCTTCCTGAATTATTAATCACCCTTGACACTGTCATAGCAGAGACGTTTGCTTTTTTAGCAATATCATAAATGGTTGCCATATCATCGCTACTTTCTATTCATATCTCTGTCGATTTCTTTTTATCATACATTTTATTCGCCAGTATAGCCACCTCAGATGGTTATTGGCAAGAGCTTAGCGATCTAAATGATCATCAGGCTGGGCTGCCTTTACTGTTAAACCTCCATCAACCATCAATAGATGGCCATTTACTTGCATCGCCTCTTCGGACGCAAGAAAAACAACAGCATCTCCAATTTGGCGGGTTGTTCCGAGCCGTTTCATCGGATTGGCAGCTACCTCCTTCTTATAAATTTCAGGGTCAGCGAGATACTCTGTACACATATCGGTATCAATCGTACTCGGTCCAACTGCATTCACATTAATATTGTATTTTCCAAGCTCAATCGCCAGCGCCTTCGTTAATTGATGCGCTGCAGCTTTGGAGGATATATAATGGGGAACGACCGGACTGACCACCATTAAACTTGCCGTTGAAGTGATATTCACAATTTTTCCATATTGTTTCTCGATCATTTTTTTTGCGACTGCCTGCGTTGTTAAGAAAATAGATTTTACATTTGTGTGATAAGTGCGATCCCATGTTTCTTCATCCAGCTTTAAAAATGGTACAAACGGATTAATCCCGGCATTGTTTACAAGTATTTCAATATCACCAAGCTCAGCTTCCACTTTTTCTATCATCTGGTCAACCTCTAGTTTCTTGCCGACATCGGCTTGAACGATCATTGCCTGACCACCAAGCTTTTTCACTTTTTCCATCAGTTCAGCTGCCTGATGTTTAGAACGATCAGAAGCATAATTAATCGCTACATCGGCTCCTTCTTCAGCTAACCGTTCAACGATGGCCGCCCCAATTCCGCGACTTCCTCCTGTTACTAACGCCACTCGATTTTTTAAACGCTCCATATTTGCACTCTCCTTTATTAAGTTAAGGGAACATGTTTGAAGATGTTACCGCTACCAAAATTATAAAGAGCGTCTTTTCAGTTGTCAATCAATTCCGAATATTACAAATAGATGTTCTCGTTCTAATTGCTATTTTTCCTCGTGAGCTGCCTGAATTCAGAAGGTGAAAGACCTGTAAATCGCTTAAAAATTCTTGAAAAATAATAAATATCCCAGCCGAGTCGATCGGCGATTTCTGTTATCGTTTCGTCAGACGAAATTAACATTTGTTTTCCTTTTTCCAGCCTTATTTGATTAACATACTGAATCGGAGAAGTGCCTAAAATTGATTTAAAAAATTTTATAAAATAATTGGGGTGAAAATGGACTAACTCCGCAAGTTCTTCCACTGTTATCGATGTTGATAAATGATTCTCTATGTACGTAAGCACCGTATTGATTTTTTCTAATGACACTGAGCGGGGACCTAGCGATAAATGTTCTTGTTCACGAAAACTTTGCTCCAGATAGTAACAAATCAGCTCTGTTAATAATAGCTTTGCTCTTAAAGCAGCCGTAAAATGAGTATTACTGTGCCAATCGATCAGTTGGTTAAAGTGTTCTGTCATCAATCCCCTATCCTTTACATCTAGCGTATAGGGCACGTTTACTAATTGAAACAAATTTATGTTGCCAAGTGTTGCTGTGAAATGACACCAATATTTTGCGAATGGCTGTTCATCAATGGTTGAATAAGATATAGGCAATTGAGCCGGAAGCACAACCATTTGTCCCTCAGTAGCCCATATTTCCTCTGTTTCGACTTTCATCCAGCCTCGTCCACGTTCAATAAAATACAATCTATTAAAGTCATCAGTCTCGTTGATTCGCTTCCAAGAAGGAATAATATGTGAAAAAGAAGCAACAGTAAGATTAACTTGTAAGTTCGCTAAAAAATACTGATTCTGTTTATTGCTTAATGTCGACATCTATTACTCTCCTTTAGGTTAATATTATCTAAATTTAGCTTACAATTTACTATCCTCCTTTTTCTTCTTTACCGCTACCATCAATATTGAATTTTAAAAACATTTGAAAAAGGAGTGTCAATATGATATCTAAATTTCATGATCGTCGAGATGTTTTCTTTGAAAGAAAGTTTGGCATGTTTATTCATTGGGGATTATATGCAATTCCAGCCTGGCAGGAACAGATTCTTTGGCGAACAAAGATGCCGAGAAGCGAGTATGAACAGTTGATTACTCAATTTAATCCGATACATTTTAATCCTGATGAGTGGTTGGATGCTGTCGAAATGGCGGGAATGAATTATATATGTTTCACCACTAAACATCATGATGGCTTTTGCATGTGGGATACGAAATACACAGATTACAAAGTGACAAATACACCATACGGAAAAGATATTCTGGCGATGCTTGCTGAAGCTTGTCAGCGAAGAGGAATCGCACTAAGCCTCTATTATTCGTGTCCCGATTGGCACCATCCGAACTATCCGAACCAAGGAAGACATCATGAAATGTTCGGCCCGCGAGATGGAGATAAACCTGACATAAACAACTATTATCAATTTGTACGAAATCAAATTCAGGAGCTATGCACTGAATATGGGGAGATCTATCAGTTTTTCTGGGATATTAATGTCGCTGAGTTTCATGATCCCAGTATAAATGAGATGATTCGTTCCTTACAACCGGGGATCCTTATTAATGACCGTGGCCCTAGTCAGGGAGATTATAACACACCGGAAAGACATGTTCCGGCAACAAAAGCCTTTACCCGGCCGACAGAAGCAAATCAAGCTTTAGGAAGGGAAAGCTGGGGCTATAAAGAAGATGAAGATTATTATTCAAACAAATTCATTATGCAAAGCATCGACCAGATTTTAGCGATGGGAGGGAATTATTTATTAAATGTCGGTCCTAAGGCAGACGGGACAATTGCTGAAGAGAACATTCAATCACTAAAGGCGATTGGCAATTGGTACCGCTCGGTAAAAGAGTCATTTGATGACACCTATCCAGCTTCCTATTTGGTCGATGAAGACGTTATAAAAATGGAGGGAAATGACAACGTCGTTGTTCGAGATGAAGTACTCGTCACCCGAAAAGAAAACACTCTCTATGTTCATCTTTTCAAAGACCCACAAAGCTCAGCAATCATTTTGAAGCCATTAGACATAATGCCGGAAAAAGCAATTCTTCTAAATAATCAGCAAGAACTTGAAGCAAGAGTAGACCTTACCCCATGGCATTGGAAGGAGAAACCATATCTTAGAATCCGCGGTCTTCCAGTCAATCAGCTTACTGATTCGGTTATGGTGATTAAACTCGAGTTCTCCCAATCACTTAATGAATAGTTGGCTTCAATCATCATTAAACAAAAAAGCAAAACCTGCTTTCATACTCATCCACATTTCGTACTATTCTTTGCGTTTCACACATAAATTGATAGAGCCAGTCCAAAAAACGTAAAGGATGTTTTGTTATGGAACGACTTCGCTCTATCTCGATTGATCAGTTTTGTAGGAAGAATGATCGTACGGATGAGTAACGTGAAAATATATAGCCTCGTGGCATGTGGAGGGATGCTGCAAGGTGTGGCGATGAGTATCTTTTTGTTTCCTCATGCGGTTCCCTCCGGCGGTGCGGGTGGCCTGGCGGTTTTATTGCATTATTGGTTTCATTTTCCTTTAAGCTTTGCCCTTTGGTTTGTTAATTTTTCGATGCTTGTCGTCGCGATTAAGTGGCTCGGCAATGCCAGTACAATCGGAACGATGTTTAGTATCTCCATCACCTCCTTGACGATGTACATTCTAGAAAATACGATGACATGGCAATCTCCGACAGGCAACGTCTGGCTTGATCTGTTCTTCGGTTCCTTGCTGCTTGGCTGCGGGGTCGGGCTTTTGCTGCGGCAAAATGTATCCAACGGTGGGATGGGAGTTCTCGCGCTCATTATTGCTAATCATCGCAATATTCCTCCGGGCAAACCACTGCTTTTGCTGAACGGTTCGATCTTTATTCTGACTGCTTCGATCATCGATTGGCTGATTATCATTCAGGCGATCGTATCTCAAGGATTATCGACAAGAGTCGTTGATCTTATTTATAATATCCGGCTGCCGGCTACAACTAAGCCGCTTTCACCGGCCCTGCGGAAAAAAAGATAAAACCATCAGGGAAATATAAGGAGAGACAACTTGTAAAACGGAGCGACGACGCATACTTATCAATGATGAAATCATCGATAAAGGATGTGTAGTGATGACGTGGAACAAGCTACTCCTGTCTCTTTTTTTCTGCGCCGGGCTTCTTTTCGCAGCCGGCTGTTCAGAAGAATCGACTTCTGATTTTCCAAATAAGAGCATCCAGCTTGTTGTTTCCTTTTCACCCGGGGCAGCGACTGATACTCAGGCTCGATTAATTGCTAAATATGCAAACGACTATGTAGGACAAGAGCTCGTCATCGTCAATAAACCGGGCGGCGGCGGGCAGGTTGGCTGGAATTATTTCTCTACCGTCGAACCGGATGGCTACACGTTAGCGGTCTATAATCTCCCCCACATTATCACCCAGCCGCTCGTTGGCCAGACTTCCTTTGATGCCGGCACGTTTGAACCGCTTGTGAATTGGGGTGGCGATCCAACCGTTTTTGCGGTGAGAAACGACGGCTCTTTTTCCAGCCTCGACGATTTGATCAATAAAGCAGAAGCCGCTCCCGGACAAATTACGGTCGGCAATGCCGGGAAGTTCGTTGGTCAGCATTTAGCTATTTTGCTGTTGGAACAGGCTGCGGGCATTGACGTGGAAGATGTGCCATTCCAGGGAGCTGCTGATGCAATTGCTTCATTATTAGGTGAGCATACCGATGTGGTCGCCGGGAATTTATCCGATATTTACCGCCTTGGTGATGATGTCTTGCCACTGGCGATCGCCACAGAAGAACGCCATCCATTCGCACCCGATATTCCGACCTTTAAAGAGTTGGGCTTCCCTGACGTCATCATGAGCACAGATCGTGGCATCGCCGCCAGGGCAGGCACACCGCCTGAGATTATCGCGGCGCTTGAGGAAGCTTTTTTGCAGCTCTTACAGGATGAACAATTCTTGAAGGAAATGGAAACAGCCGGAGCTGACATGCTGATTATGGATCGCAACGAGGTTCTTGCGGATATGGAGAAAAGAACAGGTGAGTACACTGAGCTGCTTGAGCGGATTACTATCGAGTAACAATCACGTAACTCAATAATGGCTCCGGCGTTGCTTCGAGACACCCATTCACAGCTAGGCTTTCAAGCTCATTACGAAAAAGCCGCTGAAAAAGTGAAAATCGTACTTTTTCAGCGGCTTCCTCACCACAGGGTTGTGTCATTGACTCCGATCCCCTGCCCATTTACAGTTGAGGCATGATAGGCACAGGCACTTTAAGCAAAAGGGTAAAAACAGCATAAAGCGCCATTGTGAAAAGGCATGAGACGAACAGGATGTGTAGCGGCCGCAGTTTTCTCCATTTTTGCAGATGAACGAAAATCGGCACGAGCAGCATTAATAAAAAGGTTTGGCTATAGAAGCCGAGTAAATTCGTCAAAAAACTAAGAGTAGCAACGAGAACGAGGCACATTACAATGGAGTAATCGAACGTGAAAGACACTCTCTCCTTTGGACGCTTCACTGCCTGAACCGCTTTGTACAAAAGAAATCCGAGCATCGCACTAAATGTCAATTGAGGAAAAATCCGCAGTTCAAACGGCATGCTGTTAAGCAGCACGAGACAGACGATTACCAGAGCACCCGCTATAAACCAGCCGCTGACTGCCCAATAATCTGGGGCCCTCTTTCCCTCCAATGTGGGCTGCTGATTTGCTCTGTTTTTCAGTCCGCGGTAGACAGCGATTCCCACCGTTATCAAAATAAAACTGCAAAGCAGTAGATTCCACGTTCCGCTAAAGAAATAGAGCCAAGGAGAGCCTTGAGCCGTGCCGATTTGAATCCCTTGAAGCAGCCCTTCTTCAGCAATTTTGCCAAGGATAAACCCTAAGGCGATCGGTGCGGGTGAAAACTGGAATTTTTGCAGTACGAACATCAAAAGCCCGAGGATGAGTGCGGTATAAACATCGAACAAGCTATTTTGCGTTGTGAAAGCTCCGATAATTGACAGGGACAAAATAGCCGGAGCAAGATAATAAGTCGGAATACTTGTCAGCCTGGCGATATGAGTCACTAGCAACAAGCCGAGAACGAGCAAAAAAAACTGGGCGAGAATCATGCTGTAAATAAACGTATAAGCCACATCAGCATGCTCTACAAACAAATTTCTTCCCGGCCAAATACCGTGAATTAATAAGCCGCCAAGGAAGATCGCAGCAGTTGGCGAGCCCGGAATCCCCAATGTCAGCAATGGAATTAATGAACCGCCGACCATTGCATTATTGGCACTCTCCGAAGCGATAATCCCCTGCTTTTCACCATTCCCAAACGCGTTTTTCTGCTTGGAGAAACGCCGCACTTCATTATAAGCAAGCACGCTCGCTACATTGCCGCCTGCGCCCGGAAGCATTCCGATAAGGGCGCCGACTCCGCTTCCGATTGTCACTGCTTTCGGCCGCTTTAACACATCGCCAAATGACTGACGGATAGACGAAGCGGTTGTCTGTTTATGTCGTTTGATTTTTTGATTACCTTCTGACAGGTCTTCAATCATTCGGAAAGCCTGAGGAATAGCAAATAAGCCGATCAGCACCGCGACAACATGAAACCCGCCAACAAAGCTATCGATTCCAAAGGTAAAGCGGGCCGTTCCGGTCACAGTACTAATTCCGACGAAGGAAAGGACAATGCCCAGGCAGCCGCCGAGCATATTCTTCGCCGCTCCCCCCTCTGAAATGACAGCGATGACCGTAATGCCGAACAGGGCGATCCAGAAGCTTTCCGTCGGGCCAAAGGCTAAAGAAAATTCCGTTAAAACAGGGGCAAAAAATACGAGCAGGATCATTCCGATCACACCGCCGGCAAAGGAAGCAATTGTCGCCAGCTCCAACGCTTTTCTCGCCTTGCCCTTTTGCGCCATTGGATAGCCATCAAACGTAGTCGCCACCGATGCAGGCGCGCCTGGCACGTTAAAAAGAATCGCCGGGATAGAGCCGCCAAACACGCTGCCGCAATAGATCCCACCCAGCAGGATCAGGCCATCTGTTGCGCCGAGTGAAAAGGTAAAAGGGATCGTCAAAGCGACTCCCATTGTCGGTGTCAACCCGGGTAAGGCTCCCACAGCGATTCCGAGACATAAACCGAGTACGAGCATCAAAAGGTGCCGAACTTCAAACAATTGTAATAAAATATCCATACCCTGCCTCCACATCTAAGACTAGAGTATGATATTCACCCAAAAAGCGATGTGTGCTATTCCTCCTTATCGTCCTGCTTTAATTCAACCTGTTTCCCGCCAACCGTCAAGTAAGACAGCACTTCCAGCTCCGGCTTTAATTTGGTCAGCCCTTGAATATAAGGTGTGACCAGGTCTTTAAAATCCTCACTGACTCCTTCTTCAGCCAGCTGCCCGTACACATACATTTTCTTTTTGTCCGGCTCCAGTAAAAACGCCAAATAGCCAACAGGCTTATTTCCATCGGTCACGATATTTAGTACTTGTGCATCCTCTTTCATAAATTCCGGAGAAAAATAAAGCTGCATCTGAGAATCCCCCTTATTCAGTCGTCAATTGAAATTTTTTAAATAACGTTTGAGCCGAGTCATCTGATTCGGTCGGCTTTGTTTTTTTCACATGAATAAATAGTAAACAAAAAATCCCAAGCAGCAATGTCAGCCCTGCCGTCAGCAAAAACATTCCAGTACGAGACCAGTTCATTAACACTTCAAACAGAGGCGGGCCCGCTGCGACCCCTAAAAAACGGACAGAGCCGTATAGGGACGTAACAAATCCACGCATTTCCTGTCCAACCGAGCCGGTAATGAGGCTGTTGAGGCATGGAAGGACAAGGCCGGTACCGACGCTGCTGATCACCAAAATTGCAATAAATGGCACAAGCTTGTGGAAAAACACTAAGGCCGAAAACGAGATTGTCATTAGCAGGAAACCAATCATAATGCTCGTTTTCATTCGCTGCAAACGCTTCCCAATTTTGCTCCCGGTGATGAGCGAAGTCGTCATCATAAATAAAAGTGGAATCGCCAGAATGCACCCTTTCAACACGCCATCAATGTTATACGTCGTCTCCAGTACGTCCGATAAATAAAATAAAATTCCAAACAGCGTAAGAAGACAGGTTGCTCCAGCCAAATAAGCGGTAAAAAGCCAGCGGCCTTCATGCTTAAAGACAGAAAAAAGTCCTTTTACATATGTACCAAAAGGCATCGGCTCTTTTTTCTTTTTCTTCTCTTTAATGAAGAATGTCGTTAGCAGCAATGAGATGAGAACAAAAACAGGAAAGCCCCAAAACGGACCGTACCAGGCAAGCAGAGCCAATAATGACCCGACAATCGGGGAAAGAACTTTTCCAAATCCATTGGACGCCTCGACAAGACCTAATACTTTACTTTGCTGGCCCCCCTTAAACAAATCGCCGGTTAAAGCCATCGCGATTGGCGTGGTGCCCGCCGCACCGATTCCCTGGAGAACGCGACCGGCCATAATCCAAATAAAGGGACTGGCAAACCACGCCGCAGCCGCACCCGCTAACAGCCCGCCAACGCCGTACAAAGTCAAAGCCGGGATAATGATCTTTTTCCTTGTTAAGCGGTCAGACAAATACCCGAAAATCGGGATGAAAATGGCAGCAGCGACGGAGAAAACTGTGATCGTCAAGCTGGCTTGAAACGCTGAAATGTTCAGCTCAGTTTCCATTTTGGGCAAAATAGGAATAAGCATGGAATTACCTAACGTCATAATTAAAGGAATGGAGCCAATCGCCACGACCAGCATCCCGTTATGCTTTTTTTCGACCACCCGTCATCCACGCTCCTTACAGCTCACTTGTTGTTTTCCTTACTACTTTGTCCCTTTTCGCGTAAACGTTACGTCCAAATAATTTCCAGAAGCATGATTGGTAAGGACCTCCAGTGTAAAGAAGCGGATTTCAGACAAACTAGTGAGTAGAGTAGTCTGTTGATTACTTACTTGTAAGAAGGAGCTGATGTCATGATGTTTGAAATGAGAAAAAACCATAAGATGAAGAGCGGTCAAGCTCTTATGTATTCATTAGTCGGAATAGGAATCGGGGTTGGGGCGGCTTACGGATTGATGAAAGGACGCCATAACGGGCAGCATCATTCGACAACATCTGATACGTTGCAGCAAACATTAAATGCCCTTCAGGATTAAGAAAGCTTTTTCCAAAAGTATGTGTTGGAGCTGTTTCAGCCTTGCTTTTAGCTAAGGCATATGACGTGTATGGGGCTGGGTCAAAAGGTCGTTTTTTTACCTTTTGCCCAGTCTCTACGCATTAAAGCCCATTGCGAGAAAAGACTCACAACGGGCTTGTGGCAAGTCAGTTTTTAATTGGATACAGGAACGGCATTCATATACTCTTCAAGCGTAACGCCGAGATCGGTGATTTCTTTCGCCATTTCTACCCCGACATAGCGCAAATGCCAAGGCTCGTATTTGTAGCCTGTCAAATCCTCTTTCCCTTCCAAATAGCGGATAATAAAGCCGTAGTCAGCCGCGTTGTCCTCCAGCCATTTCGCTTCGACTGTATCCGCAAAGCAGTCTTCTGCTGCACAGCTTACATCCTCGCCGACGACGTCAATCGCCAGGCCGGTTTGATGTTCGCTTGTTCCGGGCACGGCGCTGTATGTACGCGCGAGCTCCTCCCCATCCTGGGCAACATAATAATCAAACAGGTTTTTTTGCGTCTCATATGAACGGTAGGCCGAAACGCCAAGCAAGTTCATCCCATCTGCTTTTGCCGCGGCGAATAATTGCTCAATCGCTTCAGCTGCTTCCTCCCGCATTAAGCGCTTTTCCACTTTCTCTTCAAATATAAATGAGATATCAGGATAAACCAGGTCATCCGGTTCATAGCCTTCCATCAGCTCATATTCCTCATTAACAAGCACCTCAACACTTTGCGGATCCGTCACTACCTCGATTCCCTGCTCCTCGTTCGACTCGGAATCCTGCTCCGCTGAGGCTTCTGCTTCCTTACTTCCCTCTGCTTGCTCAGTATGAGAGGAGAGCATCGAGGAATCTTGATCAGTCGTTGATTGCTGCTGATCGCAGGCTTGTCCGACAAACAAGCTGATAATCCCTATTATTACGATCATTGCCTTTTTCATAAGATCCTCCCTCACAATTTAAACTATATTCTATACTACCTCTTTTTTGCCTGATTTTAAACTCTCTATTCAAAACTCGTCCTAACAACCTAAAAAAAGGTTATGCCAAAAGGTTTGTTTTCCGTTTGGCATAACCTCGAAACAGACTGCCTGTGCTTTTACCCTTCAGGAATCGGACTTTTCTTCTGACTTCTTTTCACTTGAACCGGTTTCCCCTTCGGCTGTTCTTCATCATGTTTTTTAATGAAAAAGGCAAGGATTAAACCGATTAGCGACAGCACCGTCGCTGCCATAAATGAGACATTAACTCCATGGATCATCGCCATGTCGACATCACCAGTTACTTGCGGATCAAGCGCCGACATCGTCATAATCGTAATCAGAACCGCCGTTCCGATCGACCCTGAAATTTGCCGCATCGTATTATTCATCGCTGTCCCATGCGGAATCAGTCTACGCGGCAAAACATTAATCCCCGCTGTAGTGACCGGCATCATTACCATCGCCAGCCCGATCATTCGCAGCGCATAAATGATCGTGAGGTAGGTAAAGCTTGTCGTCGTTGTTAAGTTTGAAAATAAAGCCGTGGTGACGAAAATGATCGCCAAGCCGCCAATCGACAACGCTCTTGCCCCGATCTTATCAAAAATCCTTCCGGTGATCGGTGACATCAGCCCCATCAAAACCGCACCCGGCAAGATCATCAACCCCGTATCCAATGCAGTGAAATGATGCATGTTTTGCATATAGATCGGCAGAATCGTCGAGCCGCCAATCAATGACATAAACACAACCATGCCGATGACTGTCGTCAACGTGAAAACACTGTATTTAAATACACGAAACTCTAATATCGGCTGCTCCAGCTTCAGCTGTCTGAAAATAAACCAAACAAGCGAAATCACACCGATGACGGTTGGCAAAACGACGGAGGCACTCGTCCAGCTATGTGCTCCGGCATAACTAAAACCAAACAACAAGCCGCCGAATCCGAATGTTGACAAAATAATCGAAAGCATATCAACTTTCGGGTTGTGGAGCGTTGTTACATTTCTTAAAACGAAATACGCCGCGATCATATCGATCACAATTACCGGCAACACAATCCAGAACAGGATAGACCAGTGATAATGTTCTACGAGCCAGCCTGAAAGCGTCGGTCCTAAGGCTGGAGCAAATGAAATGACGAGACCGACCATCCCCATAGCGGCCCCTCTTTTTTCAACTGGAAAAATGAGCAAAAATACAGTCTGCATCAAAGGCATCATAATACCCGCCCCGGCAGCCTGAAGGACTCTTCCGATCATTAAAAAGGAGAAAGTAGGCGAAAGGGCGCAGACAAGCGTTCCTAACGCAAACAGGAACATCGATGTCATAAATAACTTTCTCGTTGTATACTTTTCAATTAAAAAAGCCGTAATCGGGATCATAATTCCATTTACAAGCATAAAGATTGTTGTCAGCCACTGGCCTGTATTGGCTGTAATCTGCAAGTCATTCATAAAATGAGGCAAGGCCGTTGTCAGCAAGGTCTGATTTAAGATTGCTAGAAACGAACCAACTAATAGGACAATAACTAATGGTTTTCTATTTATATTTTCCACTGATACTTGGGCTGTATCCATTCTTCTACACCTTCTTTAATTAAATCTCCGCTCTTCCACTAGCGCAAGAATCATTGGTATTTCCTGCTTAATCGCTACGCGGCTGTTAATAAACAGACAAAGCGCCTCGATTAAATACGGCTCAGGTTGCTCCGCCGTCATTTTCTTTCTCAGCGAATCATACGCCGCTCTAACCTTTTCCATTTCCGTTCGATTCATCTCTGCCTTTGCGATCTTATCCTGCACGCTAATCAGCGCTTCGGCGATTTGCTGATCCGTTGATTTTGACTGCGCGCCGAGATGAATTCCTTCATAATCATACATAAGTTCCTGCGACAACGCCGGCTGCGGCTTTTCTTTATTTCTAATAATCTGATCAAGATTAGACGCGAGCAATGTCGCGACATCTTCTTTGTTAACCGGCTTTTGTTCATCCTCAAGCAAATGGATATACTCGCGAATGGCTCCTTGTAAAAGCATCACAAGGTCCCAAAGATACGGTTCCACCTCTTCCCCATAGGCTTCAAGCAGATATTCCCGGTGAAGATGAAAAAAAGTAGCTTTTGTCCGCTTCATTAAAGCCATGACACGCGGGTTTTGCTGGATCGGCATGACCTTGAAGATCAAATTTAAAAAAGCACGATACTGTTTGTTTTCTTGCAGCTCCACGAGAATTCTCTGTCGCAAACGCTCCTTTTTCGGCAACGAATGATCCAGTTGAATACTTTTGGCTCTTTCCACCATTTGAAGCAAGGTAAATTCAAACACTTGCATTAAAAGGTCTTCTTTCGACTGAAAGTATTTATATAGTGTTGCTTTCGACATCCCGCATTCCTCTGCAATCCGTTGCATTGATGTCGAGAAAAAGCCTTCATTGGAAAAACACTCAATCGCCGTTAAAATGATTTTCTTTTTCATTTTTTTACCTTCCTTGCTGTTGACGTATTGTCAAAACTTTTATAAGAAATAGGTTATAAAATACCTTGATAGAGGGCTTTATAAGCAAAAAAATTGCCACCCCCTGAAATTTAGGCAATAGTGAGGTTACCACACCGACACTAAATCCCTAAATAAAGGAAGTGACAATCTTGTACCCTCAAATTATAACCTATTTATTATCTTTTATAAACTATCAAGAACAATTGATTCGAACATTACTTACTCTGCTTATCGGAAAAAGTATGTTCAATAAGCCCACAGAACAACCGGTGAATAAACCTTATCGAAAACTTCAGGTAGATGATCTTCCGATCATTGAAGTACCTGAAAAGCTAGATTATCGAATTCTTCTCACTGAGTACTTCGAGAAGAACGGAAAAACATTAAAACCTGTTCAAAGGCGTAAGAACTCAAAAGTTACAGTACCTAAGTCCATGATCTGTCCAAAGTGTGGTGCTCCGTCAGAATACCTTTATGCCAATAACGGAGATAAAGGGCAGTATCAATGTAAGGTATGTTCTTGTCTTTTCAGCGATAAGAATCGTTTTTCAAAAGAGGCCATCCTAAAGTGTCCTCATTGTTCCAAGACTCTCGAGAAAATCAAAGAGAGAAAAGACTTTCATGTTTTTAAGTGTAAAAACAATGAATGTCCCTATTATCAAAGGAAACTGAATGGGATGTCCTCAAAAGAGCGGAAACGGTTTAACAAAGATCCTCAAGCCTTTAAATTAAGATACATCTTTAGACAGTTTCACATTGATTTTCAACCATTATCCAAGGAGTCACCTGAGCTTCCGGTAGTAGATTTGTCTAAGGTGTATACATCTCCGCATACACTAGGTCTAATCTTAACTTATCATGTGAACTACGGCCTTTCGGCCCGTAAAACAGCTGCCATTATGAAGGATGTTCATGGTGTTCCCATTTCTCACCAAACGATATTGAACTACGAAAAGAGTGTGTCACTTTTACTTAAGCCTTACGTTGATCATTATCCTTATGAGCTTTCTGAACAATTCTGTGGGGATGAAACCTACATTCGAGTGAATGGACGCTGGCATTATCTATTTTTCTTTTTTGACGCCGTGAAAAAGATTATCCTTTCTTACCCGGTATCACC
>NZ_JAMBOL010000029.1 GCF_023715605.1 Halalkalibacter oceani | reverse complement strand
AAAGAAGCCCAATAACCCCCATTTTTTAAAAGGAGGCCATTATAGGCTTCTTTGTCATGCTTACATTTCTATTTTACGAAAGCTTTACCCTTCTCCTATTACTGCTTGACTTTATATAGTTAGTCTCGATAAGGAAAAAATTATCAATAAAGGAAATGAGGTCATTTTCAGCTTGCTCGATCGCAGCAATGCCTGGGAGTTAACGAAAAAACCCGACTGGCCGGTTTATTAAAAAGCGGGGCGGCAATCAGAAGAGGACGATTTCCTCGTAAAGTCATGTTTTTTCTATGAATTTTTTCACATGAACGTCTTCGACTCTAGTAAACTAAAAGAAATACTAGGAAAAAAAGGATGGCTTACGATGACAACGACCATTAAGGATTTAATGAAGAGCGGAGGACTCCGTGAATGCAAAATCATTGCCGGTCACTCTGGAGTTGAGAGGGAAGTCAAGTATGTGACGATCATGGAGGTTCCCGATATTTTAAATTGGTTAAAAGGCGGGGAGCTTTTGTTAACGAGCCTTTATCCAATCAAAGATAGCGTAGAAAAGCAGAAGGAATTGATTGAGCAGCTCGCTTCAATCGGCACGGCGGCCGTCGCGATAAAGCCGTACCGGTTTGTGGATGACATTCAAGTCATTCTCGTCGAGGCTGAGAAATACGGCATGCCGATTATTGAAATTCCGAAGCATATCAGCTACTTGGATATTCTCTGGCCGGCGGTGAATGAGATATTCGAGAGCAAGGTCATTTTGCAGGAAGATTATGAGCAGGCTGAGCAATTGCTTCAGGAAATTTCGATTGAAGAATACGGGCTTTCTTATTTTATTGATTCCTTGTCGGGGTTAACAAGAAATCCGATTACTGTCGAGAATCAGCCGCTTTATATTGAAACTCCCTTACCGGCGAAAGAGATTGCGCCACTTCTTCCACAACAGATAGAGGAATTGGCGCTGATGAAGCGCTCGCTCCGGATGACGCGAGTGATGAACAACGAAGAGATTGAATGCATCGTCGCGCCGATTGTCGTCGACAAGGAGTGTTTAGGCCACATCACGTGCTGGGGAGTGAATGAGGGGCATCTAAAAGTCGATTTCGCTTTAATGAACAAAGCATCGACGCTTTTATCGATTGAATTTTTAAAGCAAAAAGTGAAGCATGATGTGCAAAAGCAGTACGTGAATAATTTTTTAGTGGAGCTTCTTACGCAGGAGGGGCATAACCAGAAATTTGTGGAGAAATATGCAGCCGAGTTTGCCTTCTCCGCCGACTCCCTGTATGCAGTCGTGTACATCGCCACCACAGATCAACAGAATGGGGAGCAGCTGGATGAGCTGCTCGCGGCCGTGCATCCGTTTTATAAAGGGAGCATCGTTGGGGAAGTGTCCCGTCAAAGTATTTTGTTATTGCCGATTCAGCATTCCGATTTTGTCAGCCTGCGTGCGGACATCCTCGACTTATATCAACAGTTGGAGCGCCATCCGGAGTTAATGGAAATGGTCTCGCATATCGGCGTCGGCAGCTGCGCAAAAGGAATCACGGAATTGCAGAACAGCTATGTCGAAGCCAAACTCGCCTGCGACCTCGGCCCGAAAGTCCGTCATAAAAAAATGGAAGATCGTAAACTGACATTCTACGATGAGCTTGGAATTTTTAAAGTGATTAATTCACTGTCGAATGAAACAACAATGAAAACATACTGTGAAGAAACAATTGAGCCGATTTTGGCGTTCGATGAACAACGTCAGACGAATTTCTTTGAAACGGTCATAGCGTACTTCGAGGAAAACGAACATTTGCAGCGAACGGCAGAGCGGATGAATGTGCACGTCAATACGCTGAAATACAGATTAACGAAGATCGAAAAGCTGACAGGACTCAATCTGAAGACATCCGAGGGCAAACAAATGCTTTATCTCGGTTTAAATATTTATTATCTTCTTCATGCCGGATAAAAATAGTTTTCAAAAAATACGTTTTATAAGAAGGAAAATCGGGAAAGCTAAAGAAGAGTAGTCTTTATAAGCTTTTCCGAGCTTGTTGTCCGATCATGTAAGGAGCGCTTCGAGCAGCAGGGAACGAAATTTCGCTGTTGACAAATCTCTTATTTCTTGTCATAATGATCGTAATTCAACAGTGGTACCTTTAAGTCAGTCCGCGAGACTGACAAGGGCAGCGGAAATGATGAGTTAGGAGACGTGTGGGTACGTCTATCCTTCTGTTCATTATAATAAAGCAGGCATCCTGTTAGAAATAACAGGGTGCCTGCTTTTTGTTTTTCTTAATCGCACTATTTAATAGAAGGAAAAAAGCGGTAAGAAACGAAAAAAGATATGGTATAAATTTTTTAGGAGATCAGGTGAACGTATGAAGAGCAAGGATCAGCAACGGCTGCGTTTCGTTGTCGTGATTTGTTGTGCAATCGCTATGTACGGGCTGGCTTTTTCGCTTTCCCTTTATCGGAATCACACAGGGGATGAACTACTCATTCACGATGTAAGCCGTCTATTCCCGGAACGGGTCGAAGATATTATTAAAGGGAGAGAAGAAGAGGCGTTGGTCAAAGCGGTTCGGCAGGCGAAGGAGGATCATTTGAAGATTTCGATTGCCGGGGCGAGGCACAGTCAAGGGGGACATGCCTTTTATCGAGACTCCCTCCTGCTTGATATGACGGATTTTGATGAGATTCTTTCGATAGATCCGGAGCGGAAATTGATGACGGTCCAAAGCGGGGTAACGTGGGCGGAAGTACAAAACGCTTTAAACCGGTACGGGCTGGCGGTTAAAGTAATGCAGTCATCCAATATTTTTACCATCGGCGGATCATTGAGCTCAAATGTGCATGGACGTGATCCGCGCTACGGCCCGCTGATTGATACGGTGGAATCCTTCCGTCTCTTGACTGCTGAAGGAGAGATCAAAAATGTCAGTCGAAGCGAAAACAAGGAACTGTTTGAGCTTGTGATCGGCGGCTTCGGCTTATTCGGCGTCATACTTGATGTCACACTCGAAGTAACGGACAATGAGCTGTATGCTGGCACGACAGAAAAGCTGGATTATGAGGAATATCCGGCCTATATCGAGAAGCATATTAAAGACGCCGAGGATGTCGGTCTTCACTTTGCCCGCCTGTCAGCTACGCCTGGTTCGTTATTTGAAGACATGTATGTCACGACGTACCGCACCCTGGCGCCTGATGATGAGCGTTACCCTGACTCAACGCAGCTTGAGGAGCTCTCTTTACTGCAGGAAGAGACACATGTTCGAAGAGACAAATTCTTTTTAGGGTTGGCCCGGAACTTTGACTGGGGGAAACGGCTTGTCTGGGACTTGCAGCAAAGGCTGTATGCCAACGAGGACGCTGTCGAAATTGTGAGCCGGAATAATGCGATGCGTCCGCCGGTGGCGTTTTTGGAGTATGATTCTGACAATAATACGGATATTTTGCAGGAATACTTTGTTCCAACAGCCCAGTTTCCTCGTTTTGTCGGGGAATTAAAAGAAATCATCGAAGAGGAAGAGCTTAATGTGTTAAATGTTACGGTCAGGTATACTCCGAAACATGCAGAAGGTTTTCTTCGTTATTCGAATGAAGACACGTTGGCGCTCGTTCTTCTCATCAATCATTCCCTGTCTGATGAAGGGATTGAACAGGTGAGAGCAGCGACGCAGCGTGTTGTCGAGGCCGTTCTTGCTTGTCAGGGCACTTATTATTTAACGTATCAGTCCTTCCCGACACAGGAGCAGATAAGAGCCGCTTATCCTGAAATCGATGCTTTTTTTGCGGAAAAGCGAAAGTATGATCCTGAGGAACGGTTCATGAATCATTTTTATGAGGAGTATCGTCGGGATGAATCTTAAATGGATCGTCATTTCACAAAGCTGGGTGCTGTTTGCGACGGGGCTGGTGTTTCCGTTTTATGTGATTTTTCTGCGTGAGGTGGGTGGGAATTTCTCCGAATTTGGTTTGGCATACGGCTTGTTTACACTTAGCTCCGCCCTAGTCCACCGCTGGATCGGCACGACATCTGACAAGCGGGGGAGAAAAGGGTTTCTCTTACTTAGCACATGGACGACAGCAGTCATTTTTCTGCTTTTTCCAATTGTCACCGCGATTTGGCAGGTATATGTGCTGCAAGTGCTGCTCGGAATTGTGGGTGCAATGCAAAAAACGAGTGAAAAGGCGATGATCGCCGATGCGACCGATGGCGGCAGGCGTGGCGAGAAGATCGGCTCTTATCATTTTTGGGTATCGCTTTACTCCGGCTTCGCCGTGATTGCCGGTGGTTATCTCATTGACTGGTTAACCGTCGATTTGATTTTTTATATCGGCTCCATGCTGCTCTTCATCAGTGGAATGTTCATTTTGAAGATTGAGGAATAGAGTGGGGAAAGAGCAGCGGCTCCGTCCTGCGCAAAATGAGAGTCAAAGAAACCCGCTTTGACTCTCATTTTTTAAAACCGGCGCAGACTCCGTACGCTGCTTCAGAAAGCGACAGCTTGTCGCTTTCTTTTAGTATCCAACAAACATTTGTGTCCAGTAGTGGCGCATGGAGCCGCCTTCTGCGTAGCCGACGCCGAGATGGGTGTAGTTCGGATTTAAAATGTTCTGGCGGTGGCCCTCGCTGTTCATCCATGCTTCTACGACTTCACTCGGTGTCGTTTGGCCGGCGGCGATATTTTCTCCGGCGAAGCTGTAGTTGATGCCAAACTGGCTCATCATCTCAAAAGGCGAGCCATAGGTTGGTGACGTATGTGAAAAATATTGACGGTCGCGCATGTCCTCGGATTTGAGGCGGGCGACTTTTTGCGTTTCCTCATCAAAAGCCAGTGGATCAAGACCATGCTTGGCCCGTTCCTCATTCGTTCGTTCAAGCACTTCGTGTTCAAATGGATGGACATCCTGATCGTCATCGTCCGTGACCGGTTCCGGAGGGAAGGTGATGGCCCGGAAACTCTCATCTAACGCTCTCGCGATGAAAGTGGCAAACTCATCTCTTCTCATGCTGTTGTCCGGTCTGAATGTTCTGTCGCTGTATCCGTTGGTGATTTGGTTGGCGATAAGTGTCTGAATCTCAGAATAGAAGAGATGAGTTTCTCCTACGTCTGAAAATTGATTGTCAGCTGTACCGGACAGCTCAAAGGCACGTTGCAAAATGGCTGCCATCTGTCCTCTAGTTAAGTCGTCGCGCGGTGAATATCTCCCGTTAAAGCCTTGGATAATGCCGGCTTCCGCTACTGCTGCAATTTCGTCGTAGGCGTAAAATTGCGGGCTGACATCAGAGAAAGGTGAGGATGAGGCTTCATCAATTTCCAATTCGAGTGCTCGGGCTATCATGATCGCCGCATCAGCTCTTGTCACCGTTTGCGCCGGCCTGAACGTTTGATCGTCATAGCCGCGGATAATCTCAAGATCGGCGAGGTAATGTATCGCATCGATTCCCCAGTGGGTGGCCGGGACATCCGAAAAGGGAGTATCGGCTGCAGCAGGGGCAGCAATCAGCAGGACGGCGAGAACGATGCTGATACCAAGTTGTATACATCTCACAACAAATTCCTCCTTTTTCCTAAATAGATAGAATAAGCTTAATTATAGCATGGAATAAATGATCATTTTTCAGATTACAAAGATGACGTTGAAATGTAATAGAAACGTGTGAGGAGGCTTGTGGCAACGAGATAAGGAAGGCAAAGAAATGTTTTGCAGATTGATAGAAGGGTATAAGAAAAACTGTGCCAATTCGCTCTCATGCCAGCAAAGAACCGCCTACGAGTGATAAGAAGAGGAGCAGAATAATGAAAATGAAACAAAAACCATTGAATGAGCAGGAATTGCTGCTCATCCTCCGAGGTGTTTATTCGAAAGCAGCATATGAAGTTGAGACGATGAACACAGCAGAAGCTGTAGGGGATATTGCAGCACGGTTACAGCAGTATGTCATGCCGCAGGCTGCACGTGTGCAGAAGGAAAAGAGAAGCAAGTAAAGGTGATACGGGATAGCGTGGATGGTAATGGTAACTGGGCAGGGAAGTGGAAATATGACAGATATATGAACAATGAATCAGCTGACAAAATTCTACAAAATCCATTAGCCTGCTGCGTTAAGATAATGAAGGTGTTCAAAGCTTCCAAGAGTTTACCTCCTTTGATGTGCACGATGATTTAGTTAGGTGAAGGAGAGAGAACAATGTTCTGTAAAAAGGCCATCTTACTATCGGCTATTACCTTAAAGAAAAGAGAAATGTATATAAAAGCAAGATACTTCGGCATGACTGACTCCAGAGTTGTTTCCTGCAGCCAGCAGCTGGACTCCCTGCTGAACCGTTATCAGGCAATTCATGACTAACAGGAAAATAACCGGCTTTGCCAGAGGCTGGACGAAAGGTGAAAAAACAACCTTTTGTCCAGCCTTTTTCTGTAGATTCTTTAAAGTTTACGAAGGGCCATCTCCTAATGGCAGTATATTTTTTGTAGCTCTTCTTACAGGAAAGAAAGGGACTGAGCATAAAGTATCAATTCCCTACAAAAATTTCAAAGTTTCGTAATCTACCTTTTAATTACATAGGAAACCTTGTAAAATTATAGGCGTATATGTTGGAGATTCTCGACAAATGTGTAAGTCATCTATAGTTTGGAGTGAAGAGGTTGAAGAAAATAAATCAAAAACTGGCAGCTTATGTCGTTGGGATTGCGTTAGTCGTCAGCCCGTTTCAGGCCGAAGCATACAGCGGGTTTGGCAATAAGCAATCGTCAACGAAGGACGAAATTTCAACAGGGGTATCGTTAATCCGCGAGCATTATCTTACTTCCGGCGGAACACCCCGCGCGGTGCAAGTACTCGATGTCGCATACCGCAATCCGGCGGTTGATCTTGAGCTTTATCAGCTTTCACCGCTAGGACGGGTACAGACGACTCCGCAGCAGGCGATTGCCAATACATATGACGGGCATTATGTAGTCGGCGCGGTCAATGCTTCGTTTTATAATTTAGCGAATGGAATTCCTGTTAATATGCTCATCAAGCAAAATGAAATTATTAATTACGGAATCCTCTCCAATGATGATGGGCCGGTTAATGCGCCTTTTGCTTTCGGTGTGAACCGTAACGGAGCGCTGACGATCGCTGATTACGAGCCGCAAATGAGCTTTGAGATCAATGGCCAGACGATCCCGCTGACATCTGTCAACGGGCAGCGGGAAAATGGACAGGCTGTCCTGTTTACAGGCGGTCATCAGGCGGCAACGACCGGGGCGAGTCAGTATGCGACCGAAATCGTTGTGACCAACACGTCGAAAAGTGCCAAAAATTTTGCCTTTGGTGACCGTATTACAGGCACGGTTTCCGAGATTCGCAGATTGGGAGAAGGGGCGAACACCCCGATTCCTGAAGACGGTTTTGTCATCTCGGCGAATGGGGGAGCCCTTGCCCAATCACTGGCCGGGGTAGCGGTCGGTGATTCCATTACCGTTGAGGCGCAAATCAATGACACATGGAAAGACGCTGAATTCATGATGGCTACAGGGCCGACTCTTGTGCGCAACGGCCAGGTTTCGATTTCGATGAATGAGTCCGGTTCATTTGCGACTTCCCGGCATCCGCGGTCGGCAGTCGGAATTTCCGGAGATGGGACAAAGCTGTTCCTTGTGACGATTGATGGTCGGCAATCAGGCTACAGTCAGGGAGCTACGTTGCGTGAGCTTGCTGAGTATATGCGCTCATTAGGCGCTTATCAGGCTATCAATCTTGATGGCGGAGGCTCGACGACAATGGTGGCGCGTCTGCCATACTATGAGCAGGCGATTACCGTGAACCGGCCTTCAGAATCAAGCCTAAGAGCGGTGCCGAATACCCTTCAGGTCATTTCGAGCGAACCGCCTAAAAGGGTGACGGAGCCGATGCTTGTCGTCGATCCATTTGAGAATCTGAATAACTGGACAGCGAGCAGTGCGCGGGCTGAAGCTTCGATTTCCTTGTCGGGTCCATACGATCCGGTTCGGGTCGGCTCAAAATCATTGAAACTCACTTATGATTACTCGAAAGGTGAGAGCGGAATTGCCGCGGCCTATGCGAAAGCAAGAACAGCGATTCCTTTACAGGGACGTCCGCTGGAACTCGGCATGTGGGCTTCCGGTGATGGGGCGGAGCACTGGCTGCGGGCGACGGTTATTGACGGTAATGGACAAAGACATACAATCAATTTCACCGAGGAAAACCAATTTAATTGGACAGGCTGGCGTTATGTGCGGGCGCAGCTGCCTGCTGATGCCCCTCAGCCATTTAAGGTGGAACAAGTTTATACGGCGCAAGGAAGCGCAGAGAAGCAAGGGAAGGGTGCCGTCTTCTTTGACCAGCTGGAAGCGATCTATCAATCTTCCTATCAAGTCGAACGGTTTAAGGATGTTTCCTCTTCCTTCTGGGCGCGTCAGTCGATTTTAGCGCTGAATGACCGCAATGTGATCAGCGGCTATAGTGACGGATCATTCCGGCCGGGTGAAGCGATCTCGCGTGAGCAGACGGCGATCATGATTGCACGGGCTCTTAACTTGTCCGCGGGGAATCACCGTCCGGCCTTTAATGATGTCACGTCCCAGTCGTTTTACTATGATGCGATTGCCGCGGTTGACCGGGCAGGCATTATGAGCGGAAAATCAGCATCAAGCTTTGACCCGAAAGCAACGTTGACGAGAGCGGAGATGGCGACAATTCTTCAGCGTGCGTACAGCATTACAGGGCAATCGTCCGAGCCGTTCCCTGATGTGGCAAGCACGCATTGGGCCTATGAAGCGATTGATGCGTTAAAAGCGAACGGAATTGCTCAAGGCCAACCCGGCGGTGGATTTGGTCCTGCCTTACCAACGACAAGAGCTGAATTCTCAGTCTTCCTTGATCGGGTTAGTCAGTAAATTAACAGCAATCTCCAACTATTTTTATCTATCAGTATAATGATAGAATGAGAAAGATTCATAAAAGTCATTATTCTGTGGGAAGGGCTGCTTTGCAGCCCTTAAGAAAGGAGCTTTTTTTTGAAACACTTTCTTGCTATTTTATTCGTTTTAAGTACGGTTTTCTTTCAGGCTGGTGCAAGTGTAGAGGCGGCGGATGATTTAACAGGTCATTCACTCGAAACTGAAATGCGTGAGGCCGTTGCCCGTGGAATTATGGCGGGGTACGGGAATGGACGCTACGGGCCGGATGACGCGGTTACTCGTGCCCAATTCGCGACGTTCCTGGCAAGGGCGCTTGAGCTTCCATCCGGGACAGCCTCTTTCAGTGACGTACCGGCTTCTCATCCATTAGCGGGAGGAATTGGACGGGCTTCAAAAGCGGGAATCGTTGGCGGGTATCCGGGAAATGTTTTTCGTCCTGAGGAAAATATTTCGCGTGAACAGATGGCTGTGATGATTGATCGGGCGCTGGAATATAAACAGGTGCAGCGTACACCAATCGCCTTAACCTTTACGGACACGGAGCAAATCCATCCGACGTTCCGGACGGCGGTTGCTCATAATGCTTATTTCGGCATTATTCAAGGAATGCCGCAAGGGAACCAGCGCTTTCGTTTTGGTCCAAAAGATGACGCGACCCGCGCTCATGCGGCTGCGTTCATGATTCGGATGCTGAAAGTGGCGGAAACCGGCACAGGAAATACGGAGCTTTACCATGTCGGTACGGTTGATTCCGGCGGTCAAGTGCGCCTTCAGCCTCAGCCGTATTTGAGCTATCGTGATGCAGAGCAGGCCGGAGCCGAAGTTATTGTGAAAGGTGAGAAAATTTTAAAAATGCAGGGCGGAATGGTGGCAGCCTCGCCATCAGCCGGAGAATCAACGACGAGAATTTTTGCTTCCAATAAGACGACTCAGCTCACTTATGTCATGGGTGGCGCTGAACTGGAATATATCGGCTCTGATGAAGAGTGGGTTGAAGTACGCTATGCGGATAGCACCGGCTTTGTCCGCCAAAGGGACGCGAAGCTGATTCCGACAGGGATGTTGCAGGGACGCTCTTATTATCAGTCGGTCAACGGCGTCCTGCGGCATTATGTCTATAATCCGCTGACGAATGCGACAGGAATGTATTATTACGGAGACGCACCATCGTTTATGCAGGAAAATGAGCGTTATTACAGCCGCAATGGACGTGATTTCTATAATACGTCCGGTCAAAAGGTTGGCGAAGCTTATCAATACTTTAACTATTTGCCATTGCGTACGAAAACAAATTACACAGCTGAGGACTTGAACCGCTATATTCGTTCCGTAACGACGGAGATTAACGGAAAAGTCGTCGCTCAGGAAAGTCCGCTGCGCAATTTGGGGCACGTTTTTAAGCAGGCTGAAGAGCGATATGGCATCAATGCTCTTTATTTATTCGCCAAGGCGATCCATGAGAGCAGCTACGGGCTAAGTGAAATTGCCAATCAGCGTAAAAATCTATTTGGCTATCAGGCGTATGACCGTGATCCGCTCGGCAACGCCAAACCGTTTGCCAGCTTTGAAGAGTCAATTATGTTTGTCGCTGAAGCGATGGATGAACGCTATTTGACGCCTGACGGGGTGAATTATCGCGGCGCGGTTCTTGGAAATAAAAGCTATGGAATGAATGTCAATTATGCCTCAGATCCATTTTGGGGACAGAAGATCGCAGGCCATATGTATCGAGCCGACACGTATCTCGGTAAAAAAGATTATGGCTACTATACGATCGCCAGAACAACGGAAGCATTGAATGTCAGACCGGAACCAAATACGAGACTGGCTTCACAATATCAATATCCGGGGGCAAACTATTTTGTCGCCTTGCTTGAAAGCACGAATCAATCTGACGGCACATGGCACAGAATCTATTCGGATCATAAGGATCATGAATTTGGCTATGTCCATGGGAATTATGTGCAGCCGGTTTCAATTATGAAGCGTTAAATATGATTTGAGGGTCAGCTTTACTAGTAAGTTAGCAGAACCCTGCGTCAGGTTTCCGATGGCGCAGGGTTTCGCCAGCTTTTCACTCCGATACATGTTTAATGGAAAGGGGAGTAAGTATTGATGAGTGGAAAAAGGATTTTCATCGCAGTCTTCATCATCGCTTGTACACTTTTTTTAGGGGCGACCTATGCGGCAGCAGCTTCGGAAGGGACTGTTACGAGCGGTTCAACTTTAAATGTTCGCGCGGAGCCTTCCACGACAAGTGAACGTATTGGTTCTCTTCAGCCAGGGGCGACGGTGACGATCATCCGCACGTCGGGAGATTGGCATCAAATCCAGCTGCAAGGCCGTAACGGATATGTACATAAGGATTACATCACGGTTAAATCATCGGCTTCAGCGAATGATATCTCCATTTATGTGAATAATCAAAAACTGGAGCCGACGATTTCAAAGGTTCCTATGGAGAATAATCATGTACTCGTCCCGTTTCGGGTGATTGGCGAAGCTTTGGGGATTGATGTCAAATGGCAGCAGCAAATAAAGCAGGTCACCGCCCGCGAAGGGGGAACCGAAGTTATTTTAACGGTGAACAAGGAAGAGGCAAAGGTGAACGGGCAAACGCTGCAAGTCAGCCCGGCCCCTAAAATCATTGAAAACAGCACAGTGATTCCGTTGCGCTTCTTTGCGGAAGCATTTGGGAAAGACGTTTCCTGGAATCAGGCGACAAAGGAAGTCCGGGTCAATAGCAGCACGGCTGCTCCGCCGGTTCAGCAGCCGCCTGAGACAGATGTAAAAGGGGCTTACTCCGGGCAAGTGAGCCGCGCGGATTCCCTTCAAGTACGAACAGGTCCGGGAACTCAGTATGAATCGATCGGCCAGCTTTCAAAAGGAGCCCGTGTTGAGGTTTCCGGCTTTTCCGACCGTTGGGCGAAAATCAGCTTCAATGGCCGGGAGGCCTATGTTCATTCCTATTATCTTGACTTGTATGCCGGTAATCAGCAACAGAAAATGCTCGGCCAGCCGACGATTTCTGAAGTAAGCAATACAACAACTGTCACCTGGCCGAAAATCGGGGGGACGGTCGCCAGCTCCCATAGTCAGTCAGGCAATAAAGTAACAATTCAAACTGACGCTGTGGAAGTGGAACAGCTGACACGCGCAGTGAAAGGCGTAGCCGATTTCGCCATCTCCAACCAGTCCAATGGCAAAACGATTACCTTTACGGTCAGCGACGGCTATCAGGCGGCTGTCAGCCACACGACTGGCGAACTGATTATCAATGTGACGCCGAAAGTAGCTGGAAAGCCATTGTCCGGTAAGAAAATTGTCATCGATCCGGGACATGGAGGCAGTGATCCGGGTGCGACGGCCAATGGCCTTCAGGAAAAAGAGCTTGTCCTCGATGTTGGCCTCCGTACGGAGAAGCTGCTTCGTGAAGCGGGCGCCAATGTTATCATGACCCGTGATGCCGATGTGTATCCATCCTTGTCCGACCGCGTAAAGGTCGCCCATGATGTCAATGCGGAGGTCTTCATCAGCATTCACGCCAATGCGGCCGGTTCTGAAGCGGCAAAGGGAACGGAAACGTATTGGTATGCGACTTATTCCGCTGCGAACAGCGAAAAGCTCGCCAACTCGATTCATAAGCGGCTGATCGCCCACCTTGGAACGACAGACCGCGGTGTGAAGCAGGGGAATTTCCAGGTGATTCGTGAAACGAGAATGCCAAGTGTTCTGCTTGAGCTCGGTTTTATCACCAATCCATCTGAAGCGGAATTGCTGAAAAAGGATTCCTTCCGTCAAAGCTCAGCGCAGGCGATTTATGAAGGATTGTTAGATTACTATAAATAAGAAAAAAAGATGATTTCCGTATCACGCGGAAATCATCTTTTTCATGCCCCTTCAAAGAGAGAGGCTTATTTAGTTGGCGAGTAGGCTTTCCATTTCGATAGGTCGAGCTCTTCTTTTGTCACCATCTCTTTCGGGAAAATAAACGTCCACGGCTTGCTCGTATTGGCTTTTACCGTGAAATCATCAAGCTTGAAGCCGCCTTTGGCGACTACTTCGCCGCTTGCGTCTTCGACATGAAGAGGCAGCTGCTCAAGGTTAATGTTCTTTTCCGTACCATTCCGGATCAGCATGGTAACGTGAAGGTCACCTTTCTCGTCCTTCTTCGCCTGAAGGCCCATGAAATTGACTTCGCCCGGCTTAGGCGGCTCGATTTTCTCGACCATTGCTTCCAGCTGCTGCTTGCTTTCCTTGGCAAGCGATGATTCCCATGACTTCGCCAAGTCGAGCGAATGCTTGCGCGAAGATGGCTTCAGTTGAAACGCGAGCTTCCAGCCGGTCGATGGCAATTCAGTGGTGAACAAGTCCTTGTCGCTGAACTTGAAGTACCATGGACGGCTGCTTCGTGCCGGGATCTCACCGACTTCTTTTAAATTGAATGCCTTTCTGCCAAGAAGAGTGCCATCCTCATTAAGTAAGACGAGCGTGACATCTTCGAGCGTAATCGCTTTGTCGAGACTGTTGCGAATAAAAGCTGTTACGCGGAAAAGACGCTCATTTTCAGGCAGTAAGCTGATCCCGGAAAGAGAAAGCTGGTTTGGCTTAAGAGGCTCGCATTCCAGGTTGAGAAATTGAAACGCATAAAAATCTTCCTTGGCCAGGTTCCAGGCAGGGTGAATCGACAATTCGGTTTCAATTTCCTCATCACCGCTGGAAGAAGACTCGTTAAGAAGCTCCTCTGAAGAGACCGGACTCTCCTGACCCGCTAATTCAGGTTTTTCATTTTTGTTTTTATTAAAGAATGGTAACATGCTTCGTTCCTCCTCATTTTCTCCTCTAAGCCAATCGTTATCTCGATTGCAGCTCGGCTTCTTTCTCTTTGAATCGCTTGACCACTCGTTGGAATTGAAGGCTGACATCACGTTGCAGTCCGCTGTACATCATCTTAAAAAGCTCAAACCCTTCGCGCGTATAAATCCGCATCGGGTCTTCCTGGCTGTAACCGCGCAGCCCGATTCCTTCCTTCAGGCGGCTCATCTCTTCAAGATGACGTTGCCAATGAATATCAATATTCATCAAGATCACCTGTCTCGCTGCGATCTGCCCTTCCGGATCCTGACTGAATTCATCGAGGACGTCGGTTACTTTTGCTAATGCCGGCGCGATATGGGCTTTTACATCATCCAGATCTTCCGGACGCTTCGTAAATGGCTCCAGATCCGGTAGAAGCAGCTGCCCGTATTTGACCAGGTCATCGAGCTGCCATTCTTCCGGCAAAAGCTCTTCCGCACAGTATCTGGCAATATGATCTTCGACCGTCGCTTCGACCATCGGCTTGATTAGAGCAGGTGTATCCTCCTGTTCGAGCGCGCGGTTGCGCAATGAATAAATGACGCCGCGCTGCTCGTTAATAATATCATCGAGCTTGAGCGTATATTCACGGGCGGCGTAATTATGATCCTCACACATCCGCTGCAGCCGGTCTACTAACGGATAAACATCTTCATTCGTAATCAAACCGTTTTGGTCGCAGTTATTCTGCGGATCGAATTTCTCTATATCCTCACGTCCGAAGCGCTGCAGCATTTCGTCGGCAAGCGAGATGAAAAATTGCGTCTCTCCCGGGTCTCCCTGACGTCCGGAACGACCGCGCAGCTGGTTGTCAATCCGCCGGCTTTCATGACGCTCGGTTCCGATGACAAATAGACCGCCAAGCTCAGCTGCTCCTTCTCCGAGCATAATATCCGTTCCACGGCCAGCCATATTCGTTGCGATCGTGACTTGGCCTTTTTGACCGGCGAGGGAAATCAGCTGGACTTCTTTTTCGACGCTTTTGGCGTTTAACAATTCATAAGGAACTTGAATCTCGTCAAGATAGGTCGCCATCGTCTCCGATTGAATAATCGAGGTCGTTCCGATCAAGACAGGCTGTCCCTTTTCATGCCGTGCCTGAACTTCCTTCGCTACTGCCCGGTATTTATCTTCGGCAGTGGCAAAGACGAGCTCCTTATGATCCTGGCGAATTCGCGGTTTGTTCGTCGGAACTTGAACGACATCCATCCCGTAGAGCATTTGGAATTCGCGCTCTTCGGTCTTGGCGGTTCCTGTCATCCCCGACATTGTCGGATACATGCGGAAATAGTTTTGGACGGTAATGGAAGCTCTCGTTTTGTTTTCTTCGGTAATCGTCAGTCCTTCTTTTGCTTCCAGTGCCTGGTGAAGTCCATCGCTAAACGTCCGTCCTTCCATCACCCGTCCGGTGAACATATCGACAAGATGAAGCTCGCCGTCCTTGACGATGTACTCGACGTCCCGTCTGAACATGACGCGTGCCCGAAGTGCCTGAATCATAAAATGATAAAGCGTCTGATGCTCCAGGTCATACAGGTTATCGATTCCGAAGGCCCGTTCGATTTTTGTAATGCCCTGATCGGTTAAGCTTGCCGCTTTTAACAGGCTGTCATACATATAGTCCTCATTTTCTTTAAACCCTCTGGCAACTTTAGCGCCGATATAATAAAGATTTGGACTCACCTGGGTTTTTGAAGCGATAATAAGCGGTGTTTTCGCTTCATCGACAAGAACGCTGTCGATTTCATCGATAATCGCAAAATGATAAGGGCGCTGCACCCGCTGGCTGACATCTGTCACCATATTGTCACGAAGATAATCAAAGCCGAACTCATTTCCGACCCCGTACGTAATATCAGCCTTGTAGGCCACCTTTTTCTCGTCGGGGGTGAGCATCGGCACATTCAGGCCGACTGTCAGCCCGAGAAATTCATGAACCTGACCAATCAGTTCACGGTCACGCTTTGCTAAATATTCATTTACAGTAATGACATGGACCCCTTTGCCTTCTAAGGCGCGCAGGTAACTCGGCAAGGAAGCGACGAGTGTTTTTCCTTCGCCGGTTGGCATTTCGGCAATATCGCCGTCATTTAACACAAGTCCGCCAATTAATTGCACGTCGTAGTGGCGAAGGCCAAGCACGCGCTTGGCGGCCTCCCGCACGACGGCGAAAGCTTCGACTTTTATGGATTCAAGCTCGGCACCATTTTGTAATTGTTCTTTAAAGTAAACCGTTTTATGTTGGAGCTCTTTATCGGAGAGCTTCTCCAATTCTGGTTCAAGATTATTGACTTCCGCTACAACCTTTTCATACTTCTTGATTTTTCGTTGTTGTTCATCGCCAATAAGCTTCTTTATTGAGCGTAGCATTAGCTTCTCTCCTTCATTAGACATCATTTGTAAGTATAACACGACTTTATGAACCATTAATAGAGAAGAAACGACTGGGAATAAGAGGAATTGTCGATCCGCTGTCGAAAAATCAATTCCAAAACCTCCCGATTTTTGATATGATCGGCTATGGTAGGGCTTATCCCCTTGTGGGATAAGCACGAAGCAATGAGCGTAGTCGCTACAATCCTTAAAAGCATAGAGAGAAGTGGGGTTCTTCTCTCTATGCGAGTAGCGCACGAAGCCATTGCCACACACTTTTCAAAAATCGATAATCGTTGATATTATATTATAGAAGTGAGTTGGTGAAAAACAATGTCAAATCGCACCGTTTCTGTTCTTGGTGTTGACTTTTTACATACGACAATGAACGAGATGATCGCGCGTCTCTCAGGTCATTTGGAGCGTGAGGAAAAAGCATTTGTCGTCACAGCTAATCCGGAGATTGTGCTGCATGCGCAGGAGGATGAAGCGTACAGAACGTATCTTGCCAAGGCAAGCTATATTACCGCGGATGGAATTGGCGTCGTGAAAGCGGCGGGACTGCTTGGTGATCCGCTGCCGGAGCGCGTAACGGGCTTCGATATGTTCCTCTCCTTATTGGAAGTGGCGAATGAGCGGAAATTCAGTGTTTATTTACTGGGAGCGAAAGAAGAAGTGTTAGAGAAAACAATTGCTGCGATCGAGAGACAATTTCCACAGGTCGAGGTGGCTGGTTCCCATCACGGCTATTTTGACTGGGATTCGACGGAAATTGAGGACGAAATCCGTTTGAAAAAACCGGACCTCGTTTTTCTTGCCCTTGGTTTTCCACGTCAGGAGAAGTGGATTGCCGAACGCTATGACCAGTTCGAGAAAGGAATCTTCATGGGGATTGGCGGGAGCTTTGACGTGTTAGCCGGTGAAGTGAAGCGCGCGCCTGTTTTTTGGCAGAAGATTCATCTTGAATGGTTCTACCGTCTTGTCAAACAGCCGTCCCGCTGGCGCCGGATGCTGGCGCTGCCGGTTTTTGCCGGACGGATTCTGCGTGAGAAGCGGAAGAGGACATCATGAGCCGTTCTTCCTTTTTAAAGGGGGCGATTTGGCTAACGATCGCCACCTTTATTTCCAAGGTGCTCGGCAGTGCCTTCCGTATTCCTTTGCAAAATATTGCCGGTGATGAAGTACTTGGAATTTTCACCGCCGTTTATCCGGTGTACATGTCTGTCTTGATTATTACAGTGGCGGGCATTCCGCTGGCGATTTCAAAGCTGATTTCTACGGCGCGGGGGGAAGGGCGCACGGATGATATTTACTTCATCTATCGGACGGCGACGATTCTCGGCCTCGTTTTCGGAGTAGTGAGCTTTGCGCTGATGTTCACCTTCGCCGAAACCATTGCGATGCAGCTTGGTGGGCCGCTCGTTACATACTCGGTTATGGTCGTTTCCCTGGCGCTTATTTTCGCGCCGTATATGGCTGTTTACCGCGGCTTTTTCCAAGGGTTTGAGGATATGATGCCGACGGCGATTTCCCAGGTGCTGGAGCAGCTTGTTCGCGTGCTGCTCATTCTGGTTGCGGCCGTCTATTTAACGGCCCAGGCTTATTCGATTGATATTGTCGCCGGGGGCGTGATGATCGGCTCCGCTGTTGGCGTCGTGCTCGCACTTATTTATTTGAAAATCATTTTTGCGAAAAGCAAGCTTCTTCCGAAAAAACGGGCAGCCTATAACTGGAGCCAGTTTAAACGGTGGAGCAAGCGAATTCTGATCGTATCCTTGCCGATTTGCTTCGGGGCGCTGACGATGGCGCTGCTAAATGTCGTCGATTCCTTGACCGTACCGCGGCAGCTGGGAGCGATGGGACATACAAGTGAAGAGATTACAAGGTTATATGGTATTTACGGGCGCGGACAGGCGCTCGTCCAGGTCGCTGTTGTGTTTGCCAGCGCTTTGATCCTGCCGCTTATTCCGGCGATCACGAAAGCCCTGACAGAACAGAGGCAGGCAGATGCTTCAGCGTTGATGACAAAGGCGACGACATTTACGCATTTGACATCATGGCCTGTAGCGGCCGGGATGACAGCTGTGACAATCCCGATGAATGTGGTGTTATTTGGCGATGCGCTTGGAAGTGAGGTTATTTTCGTCCTTTCGATCAGCGCCCTGTTTACGTCCTTTACCGTGCTTAGCACCGGGATGCTGCAGGGGGCTAACCGCGAGCGTGCCGCGGCCGTCATTGTCCTTATTTTTTCTATTGTAAAAGTAGTCTTGAATCTTCTCCTCGTGACAAGATTAGGGGTTCTCGGTGCGGCGGTTTCCACGCTCGTCACCTATATTTTCATTACGATTGTGAATCTGTTCGTTCTCTATCGGACGATAAGCTATGCCTGGCTGAAGCGGTCGCATGTCGTCTTTGCCGGGGCAAGTCTTGTAATGGCGGGAGTGCTCGGGCTGTTGCATTGGTTCGTTGTTAACGAGGAATGGTCGCGGGGCGTCATGGCGCTTTATTTGACAGGGGCGATCGTGCTGGGAGCGGTGATTTTTGTTGGACTTGTTCTGGCGCTGAAGGGAATCGACCGCTCATTGCTGCAATCATTGCCGGTCGTCTCGAAATTTGTCGCCAAGGAGCGTACATAAAGGTCATCGATAGAAGTGTAAAATCAAAAGCTGAAAGGATGTCATTACGTTGGTAAAAAAAGGTCTTTGGATTGTGGTGATCCTGGCGCTGCTCGTCTCGATTCCATCTTTAATTGAACGAGTACAAGTTGAGCAGCAAAACCGTTCATATGAAGTCGTCATGCCTTATGAGCAATTTGCTCAGTGGCCGGATATGCTGGAGGGATCGCTTGATGCCGGACAAGCCTTGGCTGAATTAAGAGAAAACGGCTTAACGTCGATTAGTATTGAGCCGCTGACGATTTCTGATCTCGTTGAAGACGGGGTGTTTGAACGCATTCAACGAAGTGAGATTGAGCATGAGCATCCAGAGGCACGGGGAGAGCTCCCGGAAAACAACGGGCAATTCGTCAAGCTGCTGGAGAAGGACAGTGAATACATCGATACTGTCGAAGAGGTGTACAACAATCACTATGCGATTATGACAGAGGAAGGGATTCTTCCTAATCGTCTTCATGTTTCTTTTCATGCCTATGACGATGATGCTTACTTGTTTCTTCCTTATGAAGTGAGTTTAAATGCGATGCCTGTCGGCTTTGACCGTGATGCGCTGCAATTGATTGATGATGCCGGCTTGCATATCATACCGCGTTTACCGAATCATTTTATGAATATCCACAATGAAAATCATTATGTGTATGACATGCTTGACATGCTCGTTGAGGAATACGGGGCTGAGGCTCTTTCCTTTACAGGAAATGATGTCGTCGGCGCTGATAATCCGGAAGAGCTGCGGACCTTCGCCCGGAAGGCAAAAGAGCTCGGCCTGGCGATTGTCACGATTGACTTCAATGATCAACGTGGAATGAGTGCCTTTTTACGCGTTGGCGAGCTGGAGGAAAATGTCGTCCGGCTGTTTAGCATGACGCTTGGAAAAGGAAGAGAAGCTACAACTTATGTTGATGAGGTCGAAAAAGCGTTGCGCGGCTATAAGGAACGCAATATCCGCATGCTCTACGTCAATCCGGTGATGAACTTCCCGACCGGAATGGAGACGTATCACCACCCAGGTGAAGCGTTGACGGGCTACACGTATACGCTTGAAATGCTTGAGTTGTTGACAAACCAGCTTGGAGCAGATCAGGCCGGGACAGCCCAGCCGTTTCAGTCGTTTTCACAGCCATTTATCATCACCCTGCTAGTCTTGGCAGGAACGGTCGCTTTCCTGAGCTTAACGGGTTTGGCCCTCCATCGCTATCTCGGTGTACTCGCCGCGGTCGGCGCTCTTGGGTTAAGTGCGCTGGCGCTGCTTCATGTCGACGTCGCCTTGAAAGGTCTCGCCTTACTAACGGCGATTAGCGGGGCGGTTTATGCCGGCTTAGCTGTTGACCGGATTAAAGATTGGAAGCAGCTAGTCGGGCAATATGCGTTATCAGCAGCAATCGCCTTAACGGGAGCGTGGCTTGTGATCGCGCTGCTTTATGGACCGACCTTTGTCATGAAAGTGGATGAGTTCAGAGGGGTGAAGGTGCTTGCCGCTGTGCCGGTTCTTGTTGTCGGGTTTGTGCTGTTTGCTTCCTTCTTGAAGAAGCTGATGAATGAGCCGGTGCGCTATTGGCATGTCGTGATCATGGGGCTCGTTGTCGGTGTACTTGGTTTCTATGTGTGGCGGACGGGAAATGCCGCGTTGACGCTGCCGTATGAGCTTGAATTTAGATACTGGCTTGAATCAGTGTTATATGTACGTCCGCGCACGTCGGAATTTCTTGTCGGATTTCCACTATTTGTGCTCGGCCTGTACTTGCGGATGAAAAACGAAAAAGCGGCGCCGCTCTTTATTACATTGGGGATGCTCGGCTTCGCTTCGATGGTCGGCACGTTTACTCACTTGCATACCGCCCTGCTTGTTTCCTTAATTAGAACGGGCTACGGCCTTGTATTTGGTTTTTTGATCGGGCTTGTGCTTATTTTCATTTATCGCCTGATCATCCGTTACGTGTACCCTGAAGTAAGAAAGAGGTGGCTTGGATGAGGCTCGTTTTATCTGGCTATTACGGCTTTGATAATGTCGGCGATGAAGCGATCTTGTACGCGATTATAAGCGCGTTGCGTGAGGCCGATCCGGCGGTTGAGATTACGGTTCTCTCCAACCAGCCGGAGCAAACCGCCTCCAAGTATCAAGTGAAGGCTGTTAACCGGTGGAAGATAAAAGAGATCATCCGGGCGATCCGTTCCTCTGATGGGGTGATTAGCGGCGGCGGCAGCCTGCTTCAGGATAAGACAGGAAACCGCAGCGTCATTTACTATTCGGCGGTGATGTGGATCGCCAAATGGCTGCGTAAGCCTTATTATGTCTATGCTCAAGGGATCGGCCCCCTGCAAAGCAAACGGAATCAGGCGATTGTCAGACGGACATTGAACGGCAGTCGGCTGCTCACCGTCCGCGATGCAGAATCGAAACAATTGCTCGAACGGATTGGCGTGACGAAGCCGATTGCGCAAGTGCCTGATCCAGTGCTCGGCTTAACTCCGGCTCAGTCTGAGGATCGTTTCGTCGCGGCGCCGTATATTGCCGTTTCAGTGCGCGACTGGCCGAGTGAGCATCATTTTAAGCAAGAGCTGGCCCACAGCCTCGACAGGCTTGCCGCGGAAGGTTATCCGATTGTTTTCGTGCCGATGCACGGTGAGCATGATGCAAAAGCATCGGAGGAAACACGGCAGCTGATGACGGCCGAGGCGACGCTCGCTCCGCATGAAGCAACGATTATGGAAAAAATAAAGTGGATCACAGACAGCGAGCTGCTGATCGGGATGCGGCTTCATGCGCTAATTTTCGCCGCGGTTGGTGATACGCCTTTTGTCGCGCTGTCCTATGATCCGAAGATTGATTCCTTTGCCAAGCTGTGCCGCCAGCCGGTCGCCGCTCATGTCAATGAAAAATGGGAAGCGGATATGCTTTATGAGCAAGCTGACGTTCAGCTTAGCAAGAGAGAGCAGGCCATCACTGATATGCAGCTTTATACGAAGGAAGCGCGGCAAAAAGCGAGACAGACCGCTTATGATATCCTTCAGGGAAAGAGTAGCATCTAACAAGAGATTTTCCTCTTTTAACATGTTTCAGAACCAGGCGAGCAGGGAAATGATGGATGACATTTTCGGAAATGTGTGAAATTGTGGCAGCCGTTAGGGATTGTTAAGAAATGACTGTGCCTGGTTGCTTTATTTATGCTATAATCCGAAAAGGTAATAGATTAAAAGAGTGTGAATGACGAAAGAAAATCATAAAAAGAGATAAGTTGGAGAAGGTAGAAATAAGGAGGGTCAGCATGCTTGTTTTAGCATTAGTGATTTGCTTCATCGTGACGGTTTTGATTACTCCGGTTGTGAAGCGTTTTGCGATTAAAATTGGCGCCACAGACAAGCCTAATCATCGTAAAGTTCACCAGAAGGTGATGGCTCGGCTCGGCGGTTTAGCGATATATATTGGTTTTTTAGTTGGATTTTTGATTTTGCAGCCGGAAAGCAGCTATACGATCCCGATTTTAATCGGCGGCTTCATTATTATTGTGACTGGTTTTCTTGATGATATGATTGAGCTGTCGGCGAAATGGAAGCTGCTCGGACAGGTCGCGGCCGCAGCTGTTGTCGTCTATGGCGGTGTCCAGGTGGAGTTTATCAACTTGCCATTTGAGATGCAGCTGGAGTTTGGCTGGTTCAGCATTCCATTAACGTTGCTCTGGATTATCGGGGTAACGAATGCGATTAATTTAATTGACGGGCTTGATGGGCTTGCGGCTGGTGTATCGTCGATCGTGCTGCTGACGATTACCGGTATTGCGATTATGGATGGCAGCATGTTCGTCGCCGCTTTAGGTGTCATTCTGTTAGGAAGTACGCTCGGCTTCCTCGTTCATAACTTTAACCCGGCGAAAATCTTTATGGGGGATACAGGAGCTTTATTCCTCGGTTTCATGATTTCGGTGATCGCCCTGCTCGGCTTTAAAAATGTCACGGTTTCCTCATTGCTAGTGCCGATTGTCATTTTGGCGATTCCGATTTCGGACACCCTGTTTGCGATTATCCGTCGCCTTGTACAGAAAAAACCGTTATCAGCACCGGATAAATCTCATTTGCACCACTGTCTGTTACGGCTCGGTCTGACGCACAGACAGACAGTGCTGACGATTTACGCGATGACGGCGTTCTTCAGCCTCGCCGCGGTCATGATGACAATGGCGACGTTCTGGACATCTGTTCTGATCATTTTCGTCCTGCTCTTTGCCATTGAGTTTTTAGTGGAACGAGTCGGCCTGATCAGCAAGGATTATCGCCCGATGATGAATTTCTTAAGACGGCTGGCCAATGCCAGACGACCGCTATAAAGCGTATGGAAAAAAATAAAACAAACCTGGTTAGCATGGCGTAGCAATGGCTACACTTGCCACAAGCCCGATGTGAGTGGGTTTCTCACATCGGGCTTTAAAAGATCGTGGCGGCTCCGCTCATTGCTTAGTCTGGCCGAAGTTCAAGGATGGCTCTTTCCCGCCTTTGGAGGCACAGGGTGTTGGAACAAGATTCCGTTATTTTTCTATTTTGACGCTCATCTGTGCAACAATAGGAACGAGATTCCGTTACTAGGCAAAAACAAGCGGTTCAACCACCTTGTAACCGACAATAGCGGAATGAGGTTCCTTGTACCCCAACGAGAAGGGCCCTGAAAGCGAAATAACGGAATGACGTTCCCTTTGCTCCTCATTTACCGGTGCGGACTTCAGGTATCTTCCTGCCAATCGTCAAATGCGAAATAAGAGCTTGAGACAAAACTAGCTTTGGACCTACTGGCAATGGCTACACACGCCACAAGCCCGATGTGAGTTGGTTTCTCACATCGGGCTTTAAAAGATCGTGGCGGCTCCGCTCATTGCTTAGAGAGGCTGGGAAAAAGGTAAAAAAACAACCTTTTTCCCAGCCTCTTATTTTAAAATGGTGGCTCCTGTTAGCTCGCTTCATCCTGAGCCGGTTCGATCAGCCCAAGGTGGGTCTGGAAGGTAACGGACAGCTCGCGGACTGAATCCGGGTCAAGCTCGTAATAGTAAACACCGTTAATTCTGGCATCGCGTCCGGCCAAATGCAACGACTCAATCGAATGTAACGAGCCGGCATAGGAATGGAGTGCTAACATGTTACCAAATGTTAAATTCGTTGAAAGATGAGTCTCCACACTTTGTAACACTTCATCGTAATTGTTAATCGAAGAGAGGGAGGCTCCTTTGGCGATGATCGCTTTAATGATCTCCTGCTGGCGCTCACCGCGTCCTAAATCGCCGCGTGGGTCCTGTTTACGCATCCGCGCAAAGGCTAATGCTTCTTCTCCGTTTAACGTCTGTAATCCTTGTTCTAAAGCGATTGCGTCGTGCTGATCGTGACTGTCCATTTCCGTAAAGGCGAATGGCACGTCAACTTCAATTCCGCCAAGCGCATCCACAATCTCAACAAAAGCAACGAAATTCAGCTTCGTATAATAGTCGACTGGAATGTCAAACAGCTGCTCGACTGTCTCCACCGCTAAATCAACTCCGCCAAAAGCATGGGCGTGGTTAATTTTATCCTGATTTCTGCGGCCGGGAATGTCAACAAGGGAGTCGCGGGGGATATTTAACAGTTTGATCGTCCCGAGCTCCTTATTAAAGGTTGCGAGCAGCATGGCATCGGTTCGCCCTCCGAGATCGCCATCGCGGTCATCGACACCAAGAAAGAGAATGGAAATGTTATCCTTGCTCGGTGAAACCGGTTCTTCCCGTTTTTCTGATTTCTCTCCGCGCTGAAGGTCCTGCTGTGTGGCTGAGGATACATCTTGCAGTTTAAGAAAAAAATAACCTATCGTCCCGCCAAGGATCAGGAAGGAGGCAAGGCCAATAATTATAAATGTCCGCATAACTCGTTTCGTTCTTCGCTTGCGCTTGCTTACTCTAGATTGCGTCATCGCAATACCTCACTTCTATCTTGAAAGATACTAATCTCCCCCATAATAGCGAAAAAGAGAGAGAACGTAAAGAAGAAGATTAAGACAGTTTTAGAGATTGATAGAAGGAGGCGCCGCTGACCGGCGATTTCGCAGCAATCCGTCATCAAACCGTGCTTTCTAAATAAAGCTCGTCCCCGCTTTTGACAGTCGCCTGACCGTTCGTTAAATTTGTGATCCACTCATGGAACGATTCCAGCTGATCCGGTTCGACGTACGCCTGGACATCGACCTGCTCAAGGTAGTCAATCCCTTTCATTTTATAAGGAGATTCCCTTAAAGCATGCTCGACTTTTCCGAGCCAGTGATAGTCGATTTCAGTGTGGACAGTGTGGACGAGTGTCCGTTGGACAACACCGACAGCCTGAAGGCCTTCGCTGACCGCACTTCCATATGCCCGGATCAATCCACCTGCGCCAAGTTTAATGCCGCCAAAGTAACGGGTGACGACGACCGCGGTGTCCTTTAAGCCGCGTTTTTTTAACACTTCAAGCATCGGAACGCCTGCGGTGCCGCTCGGCTCGCCGTCATCATTGGCTTTTTGGATATGGTCGGCTTCGCCAATCAAATAAGCCGAGCAATTATGCGTGGCGTTCCAATGCTCTTTTTTGATTCGTTCGATGAAACGCTGCGCCTCCTCCTCGGTTTCCGCCCTCGTAAAATGGGCGATAAATCTTGATTTCTGGATAACAATTTCATGTGATCCTTCCCCTTTCACGGTTTGATAGGTGGAAAGTGGCATGATAATTCCTCCTTCTTTTTTCATAGTTTTACAAATATCAGTTATCGGGGTGTAATATTGATCTGATACGATGGGATCGTCAGAAAGCGTAGTAATTATGTCGCCTATTATAGGTATAATTCAATGATTCTTTGTGCTTTCATTAGAAGATGATGTAAGATAAGAATAGCGAAAACAGCCTATGGGCGCAAATCTCATGCGCAGGCTGGACGAAGGATGAGGCTGGTGATGACGCTTGACTGACACAACGTTGCTCGACAAGATTATTACAAATACCTTGGAAGCAGTCGGGGAGAGCCGGGAGCAGATTTTTGAAATTGGTGAAAAGTCCCGGGCCGAATATGTAAGTCTTGCAGAAGAGCTAAAACAAGTGCGTTTAAAAGTAGCGGCCATTATTGAAAAAACAGATCAAACGCAACTTCGTGCCCGCTTTGCGCGAAATCGGCTTGTGGAAGTAAGCCGGGCCTTTGACAAATTCAGCGGAGAGGAAGTCCGGGCGGCCTATGAACAGGCGAATGATTACCAGGTTCAATTAGCCGTGCTGGAGCAGGAAGAAATTCAGCTGCGGGAACGAAGAGACCATATTGAACGACGGCTTGTCAACCTGAATGATACGGTGGAGCGGGCCGAGGAACTGGCGGGACAGATGGCGGTCATTTACAACTTTTTGTCAACAGACTTAAAGCAGGTCGGAGATGCGATTGAGGATGCAAGGCAAAAGCAAGCCTTCGGTCTGAAAATTATTCAGGCCCAGGAGGAAGAACGAAAGAAGCTTTCGCGTGAAATTCACGACGGACCTGCGCAAATGATGGCAAATGTTTTACTGCGATCTGAGCTAATTGAACGAATTTATCAAGAAAAAGGAATTGAAGAGGCGTTAAATGAGATTCGAGACTTGCGAAAAATGGTAAAATCCTCACTTGTCGAAGTGAGACGGATTATTTACGACTTACGTCCGATGGCTCTCGATGACCTTGGCCTTGTTCCGACTCTTGCGAAATATTTGAAAACATTTCAGGAGCATAACCAAATCACGACTGTGTTTCGCCAGATCGGCAAGGATAAGCGGCTCCCGCAGGAATTTGAAATTGCCTTATTTCGCCTTGTACAGGAAGCAGTACAAAATGCCTATAAGCACGGTGAAGCCTCTGAAATCCAAGTGAAAATTGAAATCAAAGCGACAAAGGTTATAATAATTATTAAAGATGATGGCAAAGGCTTCGATCCGGCGATAACAGAGAAAGAAGGCTCTTTTGGACTGATCGGGATGAAAGAGCGGGTCAATATGCTCAAAGGCCAGCTCACCATCCAGTCGAAACCGAAAGCCGGTACTGTCATTGTGATCGAGGTGCCCTTTCGCTCTGCCACATAAGAAATGAGATGAAAAGAAAATAAAAGCCCGTATATAACGGAGAGGTGATGACAGTGACAGAAACAAATGAAAAGAAGATAAGTATCGTCCTCATCGACGATCACCAATTGTTCAGGGAAGGCGTAAAGCGTATTCTGGCCATGGAGGATGAATTTGAAGTAGTAGCCGATGGCGAAGATGGTTCCGATGCCCTCCAGCTTGTCAAAGAATACCGTCCGGATGTCATCCTGATGGATATTAATATGCCGCAAATGAATGGAATCGAAGCGACGCGGGAGCTGACCAAGGCTTTTCCGAATGTAAAGGTGCTCGTCCTTTCCATTCATGATGACGAATCGTATGTTACCCACGTTCTTAAGACCGGCGCTTCCGGTTATTTATTGAAGGAAATGGATGCGGCAGCTCTTGTGGAAGCTGTTAAGGTTGTAGCCTCCGGTGGTGCTTACATTCATCCGAAGGTAACGCACAATTTAATTAAGGAATACCGCCGTCTGGCGGCAGAGGATGAGGAGCATGAGGATTCAATCGGCTACCGCGAAGTGGAATACCGGAAGCCGTTACATATTCTCACCCGGCGCGAGTGCGAGGTTCTTCAGCTGATGACCGACGGACAGAGCAACCGGGCGATTGGCGAATCACTCTATATTAGTGAGAAAACGGTGAAAAACCACGTTAGTAACATCCTTCAGAAAATGAACGTCAATGACCGGACGCAGGCCGTTGTCGAAGCAATAAAAAAGGGCTATGTCATCGTCCGCTAACGGACAGGCTGCCATTGTAAACGAAAAAGCATCTCTAGTCCAAGCAGACAGAAGAGATGCTTTTTCGTCGAGGCGGGCTGGCCCGCCTATCCCCCCTCATCGGAACAGGAGTCCGTTATTTCTCTCATTTGCTGCTCCTTTCGGCGACAAGCGGAACGAGTGGACCTCTTTATTCCGGCAAAAGACTATCTTCCGTCTTGCCTCGTTTTCCTTCATCGTCTGCGCTTTTTCAAACATCGTCGTTTGAGACAGCTCCTATCAAAATCTACCTTTTGCCTTTCTGCTATTGAATCGTTGTTTGCCCGGCGTGTACAATAAATAATGAATGAGCATGCGTATTAATGATAAAGTGAGGCTTTTGCTATGAATAAAAACGTTGCGATTGTAACGGACAGTACCGCCTACCTGCCAAAAGAGGAGCGGGAGCGTCTTTCGATTTATATGGTACCATTAAGTGTCATTTTTGCTGAGAAAACGTACAAGGAAGAGCTGGAGCTGACGACGGAGGAGTTCTATAAAAAGCTAGAAGGCGCTGAACAGCTTCCGACGACTTCCCAGCCATCAACGGGCCAGTTTGTTGAGCTGTTTACCGACCTGAAGAAACAAGGCTATCAGCAGGTCGTCACGCTACATCTTTCAAGTGGAATCAGCGGTACCTTTCAAAATGCGCTAACCGCAGGCGAAATGGTCGACGAGCTTGAAGTCCACGGCTTTGATTCGGAGATTGCCTGCTATGCGCTCGGCTTTTTCGTCAGGGAAGCAGCGCAGCTTGCCCTGAAAGGAGCCGGAGTGAGCGAGATTTTAACCCGGCTTGAGGAAATAAAGGCGACGCTGAAGGCGTATTTTATGGTCGCTGATTTGGGCCATCTCCATCGGGGCGGACGGCTGAGCGGCGGTCAGCTTCTCGTCGGTAATTTATTGAAGATCAAGCCGATCCTTCATTTCGTCGACGGAAAAATTGTCCCCTTTGAAAAAGTACGAACCGAAAAAAAGGCGATCGACCGCATCCTCCAGCTGCTGGATCAAGATCTTCGTTCCGACGGCCGCTATGAAGTGACGGTCATCCATGCGATGCGTCCGGAAGCAGCCGAGCAGCTGGCTGCCGACATTCGTGAAAACTACGACAATGTCGTCGACGTCGTCATCAGCGTCTTTGGCCCGGTAATCGGCACCCATCTCGGACCGGGCAGCCTTGGCATCTCCTGGTACAAGCAGGCTGAGGCGTAATAGTAAAAAAACAAAGAGGTGAGGACTATGCTGAAATATGCCCCTATTTTTGCAGGGAAGCGATTGCTGCGTTCGGAAATTCCCCTTCCCTCTCACATCCTGGCAGAGCTTGAACAAAAGCAGCTGATCAGACGTGAAGCGGGTCTTGTTACCGAGAAGGGGAGACTGACGTGCCGCCGCTGCAATAACAGGGATCCTTTTTTAATCGGCAGCCACCTTTGCGCGAAATGCGGCGAGCGTTGTCATTATTGCCGGCATTGCCTGACGCTCGGCAAGGTGAGCCAATGTGAGCCGCTGTTCTCCTGGCAGGGCTTGATTCCTCAGCTGCCAGAGGTTGCGGAAAGCCTAAGCTGGAGCGGCGCTCTCTCAGCAGGACAGCAGCGGGCCGCCATTGCGGTGAAAGAAGCGATTAGGCAGCAAAAACAGCTGCTCATCTGGGCGGTTACAGGAGCGGGCAAAACAGAGATCCTTTTCCCGGGGCTGGAGCAAGCTTTTTCAGAAGGGAAGAGAGTCCTTCTCGCCACCCCGCGAGCGGACGTCGTTAAAGAGCTTGAACCTCGTCTGCGCCGCAGCTTTCCACGCATCGCCATTTCTGCCCTCTACGGTGGAAGCCGTGATCGTCACCGTTACAGCCAGCTTGTCATCGCCACGACCCATCAGATTCTCCGCTTTTATCGCACATTTGACGTTGTCATCGTTGACGAGGTCGACGCCTTTCCTTATTCTTACGATCAAAGTCTCGCCTATGCAGTCTCCCAGGCTGAAAAAAAGCAGGCAGCACGCATTTACTTGAGCGCCACTCCTAGTCAAGCACTGCGCTCCGAACCGCTAGAAGTGATCAAGATCCCCCGTCGCTTTCACGGCTTTCCTTTGCCCGAACCGCGCTTTAGCTGGTGCGGAAATTGGCAGAAACACTTGAAAAAGGGCAAACTCCCTGCCGTTCTGCTGCGCTGGCTGACAGAACACCTCAATCAACGTAAGCCGATTCTCCTTTTCGTTCCAACCGTTTCCTTTCTCCATCAAGCTACTCGTCTTCTTCAGAACGATTCTTATGACGCCGTCTCCGTGCATGCGAATGATTCCGGGCGGCATCAACGAATAGAAGCCTTTCGCCAGCAGAAAACCGCGATTTTAGTAACGACGACGATTCTTGAACGGGGCGTCACGTTTCCCGGTGTTCAGGTCGCGGTGCTCGGAGCAGACCATCGGATTTTTACCGAGACGGCGCTCGTCCAAATCGCCGGACGTGTCGGGAGATCAGCCGCCCAGCCGGATGGCGATGTCATCTTTTTTCATTATGGCATTTCACAGGCGATGCGCGCTGCCAAACGCCATATCCAGCTGATGAATCAGGAGGCGAGTACGAAATGAGCCGCTGTTTGTTTTGCCATCAACCTTTTTTTGAACGGGTGAGCTGGCACGGACTTTTGCTGTTGGAGGAAGAGAGCGCGCTTTGTCCGGAATGCGAGACCCAGCTGATCACGCTTGAAGGGCGCCGCTGTCACATCTGCTCCCGCGCTCTTCGTAATGATGAAAGGATCTGTCATGATTGCCTGCGCTGGCAGCAGCGGCAAGAAACGGCCGACCTGCTTGAACGCAACATGTCACTCTATCAATACAATGCTTTTTTAAAGGAAGTGATCACGATGTTCAAATTCCGCGGCGATGCTGAGCTGGCGCGCTTTTTTGCCGGACGGCTAAAGGCGCTTTATCAAAAAGAATTTCGCGGTTACTTGCCGGTCGAGATCCCGCTCAGTGAAGCGAGACTCAAGTCGAGAGGATTCAATCAATCGGTGCTGCTGATGGAGGGATGGGCAGAGGAAACAAAGCTGCTGCAAAGAGCGAGCGGGGAGAAACAGAGCAAGCGGAACCGCAGGCAGAGAATTGCCCGGATCAACGAGCAGCCGTTTCATCTCACACAGTTAGCGAAACCGTTGATTGAAGGAAAAAAGCTCGTCTTGATTGATGACATCTATACGACGGGAACGACGGTCCGGCAGGCGGCGCGGATATTGAAGCGGCACGGGGCAGAGCGCATCGCTTCCTTGACAATCGCACGGTAAAAAGAGACTAGAGACTATTGTCATATGCGCATCAGGCAGTATAATAAAAGAAAGGAATGGAAAGGGGAATGATCCATGAAAAACGTAGCCAATTGCCCACGTTGCGGCCGGATTTTTGTTAAGGCGTTACGCCCTATATGCCAGCAGTGTTATAAAGAGCAAGAGGATAACTATGAAAAGGTGTCGAAGTTCATGCGGCGCAAGCAAAACAGAATGGCTTCCATTCAGGAAGTTCACGAAAAGACAGAAGTCCCGTTAGAACAGATTCATATGTTTGTCCGCGAGGGCAGGTTGCTCGCCACTCATTTCCCCAACCTCGGTTATCCGTGCGATTCATGCGGTACAATGATTCAGGAAGGCCGCCTTTGCAGCAACTGCAAAGACTCGATTACCGGCGATCTTGAAAAGCTTGAAAAAGAAAAAGAATTCGTTGAGCGGAAAAAGGAAACGGAAAAAGAGAAAAACAGGGTGACGACTTATCATTCTCTTAACAGCCGATTTAATAAAAATGAATAAACATTTTTGAGAAATGTGCCGATATAATGAGTAGGGGATGTTTCAAAAGGGAAAACCCTCTTTGAGACAGCCCATCGGCACATTTTTCTTTTGAAAACAATCGTATTCACAAGGGGTAAAACAGTGAGGTGAGAGCATGAAAATCAATCCGTATCAATCGGTTCAGCAAAATCCATACCGCAAGCAGCTGGAAAAGCAGGATAAGGCTGCCGAGACGAAAGCGAAAAGCGATAAGCTTGAGATTTCCTCTGAAGCGCTGGAAATGCAAAAGGGGACAGCGATTGAAAAAGAACGTCAGACGAAGGTTGAAGATCTGAAGCAGAAGATCGAGGCCGGAGAATACAAAGTAAATCCACAGGCAGTGGCGAACAAGTTTTATCAATTTTGGAATGAGTAGAGATGAGGCAAAGGAGGAACGGGCATGTCAGTGAAGGCAATAACAGAGCTGCTTGAAGCATTGATTACGATTCATCACGAGTTAAATAAAGCAGCCGGGCAAAAGGTCGAGCTGATCAAAAAAGGTGATATGCCTGCCCTGGAAGAGCTTGTCCGCGCGGAAGCCAAGCTGGTGCGCAAGGCACAGGCGACGGAATCAATGCGGGAGAAGGTTGTCCGCACATTTCTTTTAAGCAAGGGAAAGGTAACAGAAAACGCAACGTTGGCCGAAGTCAAGGAATGGGCAACGACAGAAGAGCGTGAGCAGCTTGATGCCCTTCAGCAGCAATTGGTCACAGAGCTTCATTTATTAAAGCGGCAAAATGAACTAAATCAGCAGCTTATCGAGGAATCGTTGCGGTTTGTCAATCTTTCCCTTGATTTAATGGTGCCGCACCAGGAGGATATCAGCTACAAGCGTCCGAACGAGCGCGATGACCAGCCTTACGATACCGGACACTCCTTGTTCGACTCAAAAGCTTAACTTGAATGGAGGATAATTCAGATGCTATCAACGTTCCACGGTTTAGAAACAGCACGCCGGGCGATGATGACCCAGCAATACGCTCTACATACAGTCGGTCATAATATCGCCAACGCCAACACGCCGGGCTATACGAGACAGCGTGTTAACTTTGCGCAAACGGAGCCTTACCCGTCCAGCGGCATGAACAGCCCCCGCATCCCCGGTCATCTCGGTACCGGCGTCAAGGCCGGCTCGGTTCAACGCGTGCGCGAAGCATTTCTTGATGTGCAGTACCGCAATGAAGCGAACAAGGTTGGCTATTGGGATGCCCGCTACAACTCGCTGATGAAAATGGAGGATATTTTAAATGAGCCTTCAGAAAACGGACTGAACCACCAGATTGACCTTTTCTGGAGATCATTTCAGGACTTGGCCGGCAGCTCTGACGATTCCGGCGCCCGCTCCGTCGTTCGCGAGCGCGGCCGTTTCATCGCCGAAAGCTTCAACTACATGCACGATTCATTATCTGAAATCCGCAATGATTACAAAAGCGAAATTGAAGTGACGGAAAAGGAAGTCAACGCGCTTCTCCGCCAACTCGACAACGTCAATGAACAAATCCGCAAAGTCGAACCGCACGGCTACGTCACCAACGACCTTTACGACGAACAGGACCGCCTAATTGACCAGCTCTCGCGGATCGTCAACATCAAAGTCGAACGCGAACAAAGCGGCGGCAAGCCGAACGAAGTCGCCGAAGGAGCGGTAACTGTCTATTTGGTGAATGAGAATGGACAGGCTTATACGAAGCCGGTTTTGAATGATGCAGGTGAACAAGCAACGGGTGATGATGGTGAGCCGCTCTTTGAACCGATTAAGCTTGTGGATGGGACAGGGGCGCAAAGTTATTTGAAAATGAAGATTAACTTTGATGATACAAACAAAGCAGTAACCGGCTACTCCTTTATGAATCAAGTCAATGATGAGGAAACAGATGTAGCTTATGCAATAGATGACCTCCATACCGATATGCCACGTGGGGAAATGAAAGCCTTAATTGAGGCGTATGGCTACGAGACAACGGTCGGCGGGGAAACTCAGATTGTCGGCACCTATCCCGATATGCTAGCGGAGATTGACTTAATGGCTTATAAGTTCGCTACCGAGATTAACAATATTCATAAGCTCGGCTTTACGCTTGGAACAGAAAGTGAGGCTGCGACAAATGGTGACGACTTTTTTGACTTAGGCGATCTTACTGGTCCGGCGGGCGCAGCGAAGGCGATCAAGATCGACGCTGCTATTGAAGCAAGCCGCAATAACATCGCCGCAGCTGGGGTGAATCTGGATGCGTTGACTAGCGGTGCAAGAGAGTCTTATGAGACCTTAATGAGTGCCTCTCCTAGAGATTATGAGGCTCTCCATGCATTATTAGGAAATAATGATAATTTCATTGAAGGCATGCCAAAAGCCTATGCCGGAAGCGGAACGAATGCGCTTGAATTAGCGAATATGAAGGACATTATTATGGAATTCAGCTCGGGCAATTCAGGCACGATCAGCAGCTATTATCAAAGCGTGATCGGCGATATGGCTGTTGAGGCCCAGGAATCGGCGCGGATGGCGGACAGCTCATTATCGCTGCGAGACAGTGTTGAATTTCGCCGCCAGTCCGTCAGCAATGTTTCGGCGGATGAGGAATTTACATTAATGATTCAATTTCAGCACGCCTATAATGCGGCGGCGCGAAACATCACGATGGTCGATGAGATGCTTGACCGCATTATTAATAATATGGGGATAGTCGGAAGATAAGGATAGGTGAGAAACGATGCGTGTAACACAAATGATGCTATCGACAAATTCATTACGGCATATCAATCAGGGTTATAACCGCCTTGCCTCGCTGCAGGATCAACTTTCTACCGGAAAAAAAATTACCCGCCCATCGCAGGACCCAGTTGTGGCGATGAAGGGAATGCGCTACCGCACCCAGGTTACGGAAGTGGAACAGTTCAAGCGCAACCTCAGTGAAGCCTATAACTGGCTGGATACGGCGGATGCTGCATTGGATCAGGCGACGGAAACATTGCGGCGGATTCGCGATCTGTCGACACAGGCGGCGAACGACTCCTATAATGCGGAGGAACGGGCGAACATTGCCAAGGAAGTTCAGCAGCTGCGGGAACACTTGCAGTCCCTCGCCAATACAAAAAGCAGTCACCGCTATATTTTTAATGGGACGGACACGACGAACGCGCCGATTATTGATATGGAGAAGATCGATATCGGGCTGGAAACGTTATTTGATCCAAACACGGAGCTTGATAAGATTGAGCTTAGCTATGATGGTAAGATCTTTAAAGAAGTTTCGAGTGATGGCGGACAAATTGTATTTGAGGCGGTCGGCCAGGAAGATGTCCAATTGATCATTGAAGAAAATGGCAATAAAGTGACCTTCACTCGACCAAATCCGGATAGCTCTGTAAGTGAACCAACGATAACCGAAACTCTGCGCCCAGCTGATGTCATCGCCTCATACAATGATGCTGTTTCGATTAACACGCAAACGGTTGAAATCGAATTGCTGAAGGGTGTCACGATTCCTGTGAATGTCGATCCGGCGAACATTTTCAACAATGCGCTTTTCGGCGATATTATCAGGCTGGAGCATGCCTTGAACGACCCGGGAGTTACCGGGAATGATTTGACCGGGTATATCGACAATGTCTTTGGCCATATTGACCAGTTTGTCGCGGAGCGTGCTGAACTTGGAGCCCGTGTGAACCGGGTGGAGATGATGGAAAGCCGCTTAATGGAGCAGGAGGTCAGCGCGAAAAACATTATGTCCAACAATGAGGATGCCGATATTGAACAGGTGATTATCGACCTGACGATTCAGGAAAGCGTTCATCGTGCCGCTCTTGCCGTTGGCGCGAGAATCATACAGCCGACATTACTCGATTTCCTCAGATAATTGAGCAAAGGAGGAAGCTCGCTTGCAGCTGCCTACGCTTGAGATTCATTCAACAGACGCCTATATCGGCATGAGCTCTCATCGCCCCGGCCCGCGTATCTCGCAGCCGTCCGCCGATCTGCAAATTCGTCAGCAGCATGTCGGCATGATCGAAATTAGTCAAACCGCCGCGAAGCTGTTTATTGACCAGAGACAGGCTTTTGCCGAGGCGAATTTAAAGACCCCGTTGCGGATGGCAAATGACTACTGGAACAAAACGACGAGCGTCGTTCACCAGTATCTTGCGAAAAAAGCCCAGCAAGGGGATCAAATGATGAAAATCGAAAACGGCGCGCGGGGCGGGGCCGCTTTTGCCCAAATCGCCAAAGTGAACGGCGAGCGGGCGCCACAGAAAGCGGTCTATACGACAATGCCGCGTTCGGCTTTCAGCATCTCATTTGATTATCAGCCCGGGCAGCTGTCGATGAAAGCTCCGTATAAGGAACCCGATATTACCGTAACCCCCCGTCCGCCGCAAATCGAAATGCCGAAATGGCAGCTCGATGTCTATCTAAGACAGAAAAACAACATTTCCTTTCAAGCGGTCGGGACAGAAGTGAATATGGGATTGTGAATCCCGTTTGTTGATAGAAAATAAATATGTTTATAGATCAATTGAGCCCCTCCAGGTAAAGAGGTCGGATCAATTGATCTTTTTTGGTTTGGCGTTAAGGAGACGGCCAGGATCTCAGCTGATTAGTTGAGTAATGTAAAATGAAAATCACTATACATACTTTTCAGAAAATTACATTGACATCAGATGAATATTTGATATAATTCAATTCATGAGATGTATAATGAATTTATGATTTTTTGAAATTGATCATATGAATATAAACATTTGCAGAAAGGAAGTAGTGATGCCGGATATGAAAGCGCTTTACTATAAGGGGAGCAATCAACTTTCATTTGAAGAAGTCAAAAGGCCGATGCTCGATCCTGGAGAAGTACTCGTACAAGTAGCATTTGCCGGGATTTGTGGCTCTGACATGGGGGTACTTGCAGGTAAACACCCACGGGCGGTGGCTCCTCTCATTATGGGACATGAAGTTAGCGGCGTAGTAGTTGAAACAAAAGATGTCGACACTGTTGAAATAAACGAACGGGTTGTGATTAATCCGTTGCTGACATGTGGGAAATGCCAGCCATGTAAAACAGGTCATTCTCATGTTTGTCGCGATTTAAAGCTTATCGGAATCGACAGAGATGGAGGTTTTGCGGAATTCGTTAAAGTAGCAAGTGGAAATGTCATTCACATTCCTTCAGAACTGTCTTTTGAAATGGCGAGCTTGATAGAACCATTAGCAGTCACGGTGCATGCAATTCGAAAGTCTCAATATAAAGCAGGGGATCAGGTGGTGGTTATTGGAGCCGGACCGATTGGGATGTTAACTGCGATGGCTGTTAGACTAGCCGGGGCTGCAAATGTGATGATTTGTGAGGTTAGTGAGCAGAGAAGGCAGTTTGCAAAAGAACAAGGATTCAAAGTCATCGATGGAAATGATCAACCAGTAGAAAAAGTGATGGAGCAAACAAAAGGAAATGGAGCCGATATTGTTTTTGAAGTTGCCGGAGTTCCAGCAACTGCTCTCCTTTCTACCGAGCTCGTTAAGATAACAGGACAAGTGGTGATTGTAAGTGTGTTTAAAGAGCCTTCAAAGGTTGATCTCCAAGCGCTGAACTTTCGTGAACTGTCGATGTTAGGGGTTAGAGTGTATACCGATAAGGATTATGAGATTGCGATGCGAATGCTTTGCACATATCCGGAATTCTCGAATGTCATCACGCACAAGCTTCCACTGGAAGAAGCGGAAAGAGGATTTGCCTTAATGCGTGAAGCTGAAGCGGCGTTAAAAGTATTACTTTATCCAAAGAAAGGAGGAGGGGGACGATGAAATTATTTGATTTACATGGACAGAGGGCGGTTATAACGGGTGCAACCAGAGGTCTTGGACAGTCAATGGCAATTGCCCTCGCAGAAGCAGGAGCCGATCTTGTCCTCCTGCAGCGGAATACACAAAATACGGAGACACAAGAGAAAGTTAACCAACTCGGGAGAGAGTGTCACCTAATTGAATGTGATTTACAAGATATGGGGCAAGTCAGACTGGCTATAGACCATGTAGTGAAGCAAGCAGGCAAAATTGATATTCTTGTCAATAACGCCGGAATCCAAAGAAGATCACCCGCGATTGACTTTTCTGAAAAGGATTGGGATGACGTCATCGATATTAATTTGAAGTCGATTTTTCTTCTTTGCCGGGAAGCGGGAAAAATGATGATTTCAAACCAATATGGCAAAATTATTAACATTGCATCACTGGTTTCTTTTCAAGGTGGGATCACAGTGCCCGCTTATGCAGCAGCAAAAGGAGGCGTCGCCCAATTGACGAAGGCATTGTCGAATGAATGGGCAAAATTCGGCATCAATGTCAATGCGATTGCCCCTGGCTATATGGCGACCGATTTAAATGAAGCGTTACTTAATGACGAAAATAGATCCCGCCAAATTTTAGAGAGAATTCCAGCCGAACGCTGGGGGAACCCTGATGATATGAAAGGTGCAGTCATCTTTTTAGCATCTCAGGCGTCAAATTATGTGAACGGGCATGTACTGGCCGTAGATGGTGGTTGGTTAGGACGATAGGCGGTAGATGAAGGAGAGCATGAGATGAGAAAACTTATGTATGAAAGTGTTTATGAGGAAATCAAAAAGCGTATCAAGGAAGGTGTATGGAAAGAAGGAGAGCAAATTCCAACTGTTCAAGCTTTATCGAAGGAGTTGGAGGTGGGAGCTTCCTCTGTGCGCGAAGCGATTCGTGTTTTAGCTAAACAAAACATCCTGAAAGTGGAGCAAGGGCGCGGAACATATGTGATGAATGATTTGAAAAGCGGTCAGGAAAATCATGGCTTCACCTTCCTTGAGGATGCGACGATGCTCCAATTAACAGAAGCTCGCATAATCATTGAACCTGAATTAGCTGCACTAGCCGCAGAAAATGCCACGGAAGAAGAAGTGAAAAGTATTATGAAGGCGGCACATGGTATGAATCGAAAAAGAAAACAAAATAAAAATTTCTTTCGGGAAGATATGTTATTTCATTATTTAATCGCAAAGGCATCAGGTAATTATATTATTTTTCAAATGCTAAATAAAATTAGTGACTTGCTTGTTGATAGTCGGAAACGAACAATGCAAATGGAAGGGATGGATGAAAAGGCCTCCCACTATCATATTCTCATTGCCGAAGCGATTGCCCAAAAAAATCCGTCTCAAGCAAGGAATCTAATGAAAGCTCATATTGATGATGTTATCTATGAATTAAAAAAATAGATAAATAAAAACATGGGGGAAGTGTAATGATGAAAAAAGGCTTTGCATTTTTATTGCTACTAGGAGTTGTTCTGGGAACATTAATAGGTTGTAATTCATCGGAAGGGAATAGTCAATCAGGAGGGAGCGAGAACGATGATTCCAGTTCGGAGGGAACAGCTGAAGCTCAAATTATTTCAGTCGCTCTGACACTTTCAGAAAACTCATCTCTTTATGAAACATGGGAGAAATTTGGAGAAGTAGTCGAGGCAGAAAGTGATGGCTTATTAACTGTTGAAATCTATCCGAATGGAGAAAAAGGAAATGACCGGGAGTCAATTGAAGGGGTTCAAGTTGGGACAATCACCGCTACAGCCCCTTCGACTGCCCCAGTAGCAGGCTTTGACGAAACCTATTCAGTTTTCGATCTGCCATTTTTATTTAAAGATCGTGAAACCGCATACAATGTGCTGGATGGAACAGTTGGACAGGAGATGCTGGACAGGCTTGAGAATATTGGAATGAAAGGGCTCGGCTATTGGGAAAATGGTTATCGTAATTTAACGAACAGCAAGCTTCCAGTACGGACTCCAGAAGATGTAGAGGGATTAAAGATCCGGACAATGGAGAACAATATGCACTTGGAAACTTGGAAATTACTTGGAGCAAACCCTACGCCAATGGCATGGGCCGACGTTTATGTATCCTTGCAACAAGGGGCGCTGGATGGACAGGAAAACCCACTCAGCATTATTTACGATCAAAAAGTTTACGAGGTTAATGACTATGTAACGCTTACAGGTCATGTCTATAGTCCGTTCGTTGTTTTATTTAATAAACAGTTCTATGATGGCCTCTCTCCTGACTTACAGGCAGCTATTGAAACTGCCATGGAAGAAGCGAAACAGGCAAACCGCCAATTAGTACTTGAAGAGGAAGATGAAATTAAAGCGAGTTTAGCTGAAACCGGTATGGAGGTAATCGAACTGACAGCAGAAGAAAAAGCAGCCTTTCAAGAGGCAACCTTGCCTATCTATGACCAATTTAGTGATGTCATAGGGGCAGAGCTTGTTGAGCAAATGTTAGAAGCGGTTAAATAGCCAGATTGGATGCTGGTATTGGTAGGGGGTCTCACCTGTGTGAGAGTCTCCCTGCCCTTTTGATTATAAGGAGGTGGACGGAGTGCCGAAAACGGTTAGAATCTACATTCAATCAATAGATAAACTTAATAAAACGATGGGGTATCTACTAGCTCTTATGCTGCTTGTCATGACTGTCGTTATCTTTGCTCAGATTATCAGTCGGTATCTATTAGGAGAATCCTTATCATGGTCAGAAGAATTAGCCCGCTTTATTATGGTGTGGGGCGTCTTTATCGGTTCTGCCATCGCAACTCGTTATCAGTCGTTAATTGCAGTGGAAATACTCCCTCAAAAGCTGCCGGAACGATTTGCAAAGTGGGTCAAACTGCTAGTCTATGCAATTATAATCATATTTTGCTACTACTTGTTTTCCTACGGGATTGATATGGTTAGGCAGGTTATTCTTCAGAAGTCGCCAGCTATGCAAATCTCAATGGCAATCCCGTACTCATCTGTGCCAATCGGGACATTGTTAATCTTCCTGAATACGGTTGTTGTTCTTTTTGAAAGTCTGTGGAAAGAGGAGGCGGAATAAGATGGCCCTGATCGCGATTATCCTTCTCTTAGTTTTTATCAGTCTTAGCGTTCCGATTGCGATTTCAATTGGTCTAGCATCGATGATCGGTATTTTAGTCGATGGCCAAGTACCGCTTTTGGTTGCGGTACAGCGTATCTATAATACATTAGACTCCTTTCCGATTATGGCGATTCCTTTTTTTATTTTGGCTGGCTACTTGATGGAAAAGGGAGGAATCTCCCAACGGTTGGTGAATTTGGCAAATTCCTTTGTCGGTCACATGACGGGGGGACTTGCCATGGTCGCCGTGCTTACTTCAATGTTTTTTGCTGCGATTTCGGGATCGAGTGCTGCCACAACTGCAGCAGTTGGCTCAATTTTGATACCGGCGATGGTGAAGCGTGGCTATGATATCCGTTTTGCGACCTCAGTGACAGCCTCTTCAGGTGAATTAGGCGTTATTATTCCGCCAAGTGTACCGATGATCTTATTCGGGATTGTCACGCAAGTATCGATTGGAGACATGTTTATCGCGGGTATTTTGCCTGGGATTTTAATTGGCCTTACTGTGATGACACTCGTCTTTATTATAAGTAAAAAGAACAACTACAAAGGTGGAGAGAAATCGTCCTGGGGAGAACGCTTTACAGCGTTTAGAAAAGCATTTTTAGCACTGTTAATGCCATTTATTATTTTAGGAGGGATTTATGGGGGGATCTTCACGCCGACAGAAGCGGCGGTTGTAGCTGTTGTATATGCCCTGATTGTCGGGACACTTGTGTATCGAGATATTAAATTGAAAGATGTGCTTCCCATTTTAAAGGATTCATTTGTCACATCTTCTATTATTATGCTCATTATTGGAGCGGCGGGGATTTTTACATGGGTTATTTCCCAAGAGAAAATTCCTCAGCAGCTGGCAAATTTATTTACAACGTTCACCGATAATCCTTTAATCTTTTTGCTGATTGTGAACGTTCTGTTATTTATTGTAGGAATGTTCTTTGAAACAGGGGCGGGCATCGTCATTTTAGCACCAATTTTAACGCCGATTGCAATGGAATTAGGCATTGATCCGGTTCACTTCGGGATCATCATGATTGTCAACCTGGCGATGGGAATGTTCACTCCACCACTCGGTGTAAATCTGTTTGTGGCGTGTCAGGTCGCCAATTTACGTCTGGAGCAAATTATGAAGCCGATTATTCCATTTATTTTAGTTGTTGCGTTAGATGTACTCATCATCAGCTATATTCCAGAGATTACACTGTGGTTCAAAATGATAAGTCCATAATCGATAGAACGGAGAATGAGAGATGAAAATTGTTGATGTGAAATCTGTTGTAGTGAATGCTGAATTGAGAAACTGGGTCTTCGTAAAAGTAGAAACAGATGAAGGAATCATCGGCTGGGGGGAAGCTTCTTTAGAATGGAAAACAAGAGGGGTCGTTGGTTGTATTGAAGATTTAAAACCATTTATTCTAGGTTTAGATCCGACGAATATCGAACATCTTTATCAGGTGATGCAGCGTCATCCTTTTTTCCGTCCTGGAGCTGTCGGCTATAGTGCGATCAGTGGAATCGAAATGGCTTGCTGGGATATTTTCGGAAAGTCTCTTGGGCTTCCGGTTTATAAATTATTAGGAGGAAAAGTCAGAGACAAGATTCGCATGTATGACCATTTAGGCGGAGGGCAGATGGATAGTCTATACAATTCAATCGATGATACGACAACAATGGTGGAAAAAGCACTTCAATCTGTTGAGGATGGTTACACAGCAATCAAAGTGCTGGTCGTCCCGCGCACAGCCCCATTAGAAGGAAACAGAGTGATTCGTCATGCTTCGATGCTGATGGGAGCGATTCGTGACGCAGTCGGCGATGATATCGATATTATGGTCGATTTACACGGACGCACGACACCAGAGATGGCGATCCAATATGCAAAAGAACTGCGGCAATATAAGCCATTCTTCTTTGAAGAACCTTGTTTGCCTGAAAATGTTGAAGGTACCTTGCGGGTCACAAATAGCATAGACATTCCCGTCGCAACAGGGGAAAGGCTCGTGACGCGCTTTCAATTCCGCGAGCTATTAGAAAAAAATGCCTGCGCTGTTATCCAACCAGACCTCGCTCACTGTGGAGGACTCTGGGAAGCGCGAAAAATTGCTGCGATGGCAGAAACATATTACGTCAGTGTCGCTCCTCATAACCCACTTGGTCCTCTTGCAACCGCAGCGGCGATCCACTTTGCGACTTGCACACCAAACTGGCTGATTCAGGAGTCGTTCAGAAGCGATGTGCCGTGGAGGGATGAGGTCGTAAGCAATCCGATTCAAGTAAAGGAGGGGTATGTCATTCCAAGTGAAAAGCCAGGACTCGGAGTAGAAGTCAATGAAACAGAAGCAGCAAAACACCCTTACAAGCCGGAGGTGTTGGCAAGGTATTGGCATGAAGACGGATCAGTCGCGGATTGGTAATAAGAAGTGAAAAAAGTCGCTGCGGCGGCTTTTTTTGATAGATGAATCAATTTCATAAAGCCTAGTTCACGATTGTTAGACGACCCCCATTTCGCTTTTAGTGTTTTTAAAAAATTAATTACGCGGCTTGACTAGTCTGCTTGCTAGAAAGGGACTTGGCTATACGATC
>NZ_JAMBOL010000028.1 GCF_023715605.1 Halalkalibacter oceani | reverse complement strand
GCCCTTGATAAGCTCGAGTCAAACCATTGGCGTGTTTGTCAAGGGCGATTGCGTGGCCTTCCCACTAAATTCATGGAAAGAATCTGAACCATCTACCGACTTTTCATAGAACTTTTGACAGTACCACTACCCAGCTTATCACACAGCTCTCCTGCAAATTTCTTTCCGATTGCGTTAGATCTGCCACAAGCAAGAAGATAGTCACAATGCCCTGTTTTGCTTTAAATTGTTTTGATTCTGTCCGGACGTGGTATCGCTCATTACGCAAGAAAAATGCTGCAAATCTATTTAATTACGGAGAAAGAAACAGGACTTTTGTAAAAAATATAGAACATTTCTATAAATAGGGAATAAAGGGGATGGAGACAATGGGTCGATTGCTTACTTCTTCTCATGCAAAAAAAGGGCTGCAAAAAGTACAAAATGTTGCCAATCTAATACGGACCAAGCGGGATCATACAAAATCATTAGAAAGCCAAACAGAGGATATCCGCAAAATGTTGGATGATGAATTAGAGCAGGATGAGTTTTTCGTTATCGTGGACCATTCCGGGAAGGGTGTCGTTCATACGAATAGACTGCGGGAAGGATCCTTTTTCACTGATGACGTCGGGCTTAAGGCGGCCCGGACCGCGGAACCGTTACTTCAGCTATATCCCAGAAATACAGGGGAAGTCTTACTTGACGCCTCATGCCCGCTATTTCAAGATAAAAATGGAAAGCGGTACAACTTAAGAATGGGACGATTGATTCACAAGCCGTTTCTCGGCATACTTTTTGCCGCTTTAAATGGGGTCGCTGCGCTTTCAGCAGCGATTGCCTCAAAGCTGGTCGGCGGCACACCATCAGACATGCTTATTGTGTTTCTGTGCACATTTGTTATCGCTTACATTTTCAACTTCTTTTTCCATAGGCTCCTTATCACCCATTTAAGAAGCTGGTACTCCGTTACCCGTTCGATTTCCTCCGGTGACCTGAGTGCGGAAGTCAGGACGGTCGGGCGGAGAAACGAGTTTCATCAAATTGGCTATGAAATTAATAAAGTCATTTTAGGAGTTCGCTCCATTATAAAAAACATCGAGAGCTCGATCAAGACTGTTAACCATATTAGTGATGAGCAGGAAGCCGCTTCCCAACGGTTATCAGCTGCCTTTCAACAAATATCCGCAACGATGCAAACCTTTCAAGGCGGCTCGGAGCAACAGCAAGGTTCAGTGAACCTCGCCCACCAAATGGTAAATGAACTGATGAAGAAAGCAGACAGTATGGCAAACGAAGTGAACAAAGCGGTTACCGGCGCGGATCAAGCTCTTATCACCGCAAAAAAAGGCGAAGACGCTGTACTCTCCACCACCACGATCATGAAAACGATAGAAGAAGATGTGAGATGTACGGCAGAAAAGATTAAAAAGATTGCCGCTGAAGCCGATGCAGTAATGAATAAAGTGTCCTCCATTACGGACATTGCCGAACAAACAAACTTACTTGCCTTAAACGCATCCATCGAAGCAGCCCGCGCCGGTGAATCCGGGAAAGGATTCGGTGTTGTGGCGACGGAAGTAAGAAAATTAGCCGAAGGAACAAATGAATTCGCCAAAGATATTTTATCGTCCTTACAACAGACACAGCGCGATTTAAGCGATGCCGTTCTCCAAGTCGAGAATAATATGAACTTTATTAAGAACGGCATGAATACCGTATCCTTCGCCGGCCAGACGATCTCAGAATTAAAGGCAAGCTCCTTAAAGACAAAAGAGTTAGTCGAAAACAACCAAACCTTTGCTCATGATGTCATGGCCGAAGGGAAAAAGCTCGAGCAAATTATGAAAGAAATTAACGCCATCGCCCATGACTTTACGTCTATGATTCAGGAAACAACTTCAACGATGGAAACGAATGTAGAAGGGATTCAAACACTCGCTAACGATTCCGCCTTACTCGCAACCGAAGTAGCCCAATTAAATAAAATCGTCAAACGCTTTCGTTATTCCTCTGTGACCTGAACTTAGAACTACCTGGGGACAGAGCAATCCCAAACTAAAAAGCAAGGAGTGGTGCTTTGAGGTCATGCCAACCAGCAGCGCTCTGTTGCTTCATTCGAATAACGATGGAAGGAGAGAACCACATGCACTTGAAAAGGATTTTATTTATCGTGACAGGCAGCTTAGCATTTATCTTTTTTGCCCTCATGTTTTATTTCAAACAGACTGCTTTATTTATTCTTGCCGCAGCGTTATGCATAGTTTGTATAACGCTGGCTCACATTTTTAACAAAACAACATGCAGGCATTGCGGGAAGACAGGCAGACATTATGGACAGCCATTTTCACACTGCCCATTCTGTGGGAATCCTTTTGAACCTTCTGGGAAATCGTCTTAACTTGTCATCTTAGTGCAGACAGCATCTCTGCTCTTATGGCTTCCTGCTATACACTTCATAAGCAAAATAGCCAACTAATAAACCAATTCCCGCTCCTAACCCAATAATAGACAGTAACGGAATTTGGACGATCATGCTAATAATCACACTGACGGCCGTACCTGCCAGCATCCCCAATGGTAGTAAACTATCTAACAGGGATTGCGCGCTTTTCGATTTTTTCTTACCTAGAGTGCCTTGTTTATGTTTTGATTGAAGCCTTTTAATCACAAAGACCGCAATTCCCGCCACTACGACAAGAGGGAATAAAATACGCCCAATTTCCATCATTGAACCCATATTAAAAACCCCGCTCCCTTTAAAATTTTTCAATTCTAGCATGTTCACTACCATTCACGGCCGTTGATGCACTGGTTGATGCCAACCAACTATATAGGAGCCTCGCTCTGTATCTTAGCATGAATAAGAGACTGGAACAAAAGGTTGTTTTTTGACCTTTTTCCCAGCCTCGCTAAGCAATGAGCGGAACCGCCACGATCTTTTAAAGTCCAAAGCTAGTTTTGTCTCAAGCTCTTTTATAAAATAGACAAGCCTATTTTAAGAAGTTATCCAGAAACTTACTCGCATCACTATTGAACTTCCACATCACCCCGAATTGATCAATTACGATTCCAAAGCTTGCTGACCATGGTGTTGACGATAACGGCATGATCACCGTCCCCCCTTCCGCAAGCTTTTCAAAGCTTTTTGTATTCATTTCCGGATCAGCATCAATGATACTAATTAACACGCTATTTCCCTTTGTGATTTCTCCCGTCATAGCCTGCATCGAAGGCGGCACATCAGAGAGCATTAAACGGTTGCCAAAAAACTCAATACGCGCTTCCATAATCATGTTTTGCTCTTCTTCCGTCATTGGGACATTTGGATTTTGACCGAAAGCATCAAACCTGACTTTTTGCACGCTTGTTGCTTGTAATGCCACTTCATAAAAGGATAACGCCTCTTCCGCGTCCCCATTAAATTGTAAATATGTGATGGATTTCATTATTGATTCCCTCCTTTTTATAGTTGAAGTATAATGGAGTATAGGCGACATATGTATGTCGTATATGGGAGGCTACTATGAAAAAAGTTGAGCGGCTTATCTCTATCGTGATGATCTTGTTACAACGAGAAGTTGTTCCGGCATCAGAATTCAGCCGGCTTTTTCATGTAACGAGACGAACGATTCAGCGTGATATGGAAGCATTAAGTTATGCGAACATCCCTGTTTATGCGGAATATGGAGCAGAAGGGGGATATGCGCTGATGGAAGAATATAAATTCGATAAGCGACTACTGAATCAACAGGATATCGAAAATATCCTCGTCGCTTTAGGCGGCTTTGAGCAACTGATTCAAAACCAGGAAATTCAAGCTACTATACAAAAAATCAAAGGAATGACCAGCGCAGATATTTCTCCCAAACTAGATTTATCCTTCTACGATTGGCCGGGAAGAAGAGACATGAAGGAAGATATTTCTTTGATCAGGCAAGCAATCGAGAACCACCGGCTACTAAAATTTGACTATGTCGACCAAAAGGGAAACAAAACTGCCAGAGTCGTCGAACCTTATAAGATGCATGTAAGTGAGATGCAGTGGTATCTGTTCGGTTACAGCGTGGAACGAAACGACTACCGGACATTTAAATTAGCGAGGATATTACACATTGAAAAAGGCGGGTTTTTTACCCCCCGGGCTGATCCCGAGCTTAAAGAACAAACAAAGCCCAACGAACCACATTTAGTTCGTGTTCAGTTAATGCTAGATGTTTCTGTCAGAGATCAATTTATTGAACGCTATGGCAAGAGGGGGGTTACGAAAGTGCCATCAGGCAGTTACCTGGCGAACATCGAACTACCGGAGAACCCTTTTGCCTATCAGTTTTTAGCCGGCTTCGGTAACAAAGTTAAGATTATAAAACCAAACGATTACATTAAAAAATACGTCACCTTTTTGGATCAGGCGGTGGAGCTGTACAGACAGCCAAAGAAGTAGACATCTTCATAATGAAGCTACCTTCACTTCGTTTCTTTTTGGAGCTGCAAATCTATGATTTTGTCCACGTTCGACGCGATTTCATCTACATAAAAAATTTATTATCACTGCCCCAAATACGCCTAACCCCGTCCTGATATTTAGACGGGGTTTAAAATAAAGTTGTTTAAATCTTGGTTTTTTATTACCAATGAAACGATATCCCTTTTGCATTATCTTAAAATACTCGGCAGATATAAAGAAATACTCGGAATAAAGGTTACTAACAGCAAAACCACTATCATGACAAAAATCCATGGAATGATCGATTTAGCGAGAGTTTCATATGAGACATTACTTACTTTTGTTGCCATAAATAAATTGGCACCCAATGGTGGTGTAATAAACCCAATTGCCAAGTTTAGAACCATAATCAAACCAAAATGAACTGGGTCCACTCCAACCGCTGTAACGATAGGCAACAGTATTGGGGTCAAGATCACAATTGCCGCATTGGTCTCCATGAATGTACCCGTAATCAGTAAAAGAACATTGATTAATAGCAGAATCACTATCATATTTGTTCCCATATCTATAATAAAACTTGAAATTGTTACTGGTAGCTGAGTCACCGTAAGGATTAATCCAAAACCAGCGGACATCCCAATAATAAGCAGAACCGCAGCGCTTAGCATACAGGCATTAAAAGCAAAGTATGGAAGCTCCGTTATCTTTATTTCCTTATAAACAAAGACACTGAGAATAATCCCATATATACAAGCAGCTCCAGCAGCTTCAGTTGGTGTAAATATCCCACCATATATTCCACCAAGTACAATAACAGGCACAAGCAGAGCCGGAATTGCTTTGAGAAAGATGACAAAAGCTTCTTTTACCGTGTACTGATTTTCTTCACCTTTATATTTATGCTTATTTGCATAATAAAGTGTAAACGTAATCAATGCAATTCCTACTAACAATCCGGGGCCTATTCCAGCGGCAAACATCTGTGTTACTGAAACGCCCGCGGTAACAGCGTAAATAATCATTGTTACACTGGGAGGAATTAACGTACCAACAGTTCCTGAAGTAGCTACTAAAGCAGTTGCAAAAGGAGGAGCATACCCTTTTGCTATCATAGCCGGTATCATAATTAACCCTATAGCAGCTACAGTGGCCGATCCAGTTCCCGAGATCGCAGCAAAAAACAAACATGCAATTACGGTAACAACACCTAACCCTCCTGTTATCCTTCCAAAGAATATATTAGCCAAATTCAGTAACCGTTTAGCTATCCCGCCTCTACCCATAATATCCCCTGCGAACGCAAATAGCGGCACTGCCAGGAGAGGAAAGTTATTTAATCCTTCTATCATTCTTTGAGTAAACGTGTCCATACCTATAATGTTTGTCCCTAAAATCGTCACAACAGATGAAAGACCAAGTGCTATTCCAATCGGTACGGAAAGCAGGAGAAACAAGATGAACGTCCCAAATAAAAGTAAGAATGTCATTTTTTCTCCTCCTTTGCCAGAGACCGCGTAAAGATGTTTTCCCTGTCCAGACCTGTTCTTTCTCTAAAGGACTTTATAGGCTGTTTTACATTTTTCAATTTCCACCAAATATTTTGAATCAAGCGCAGATTTATTAACAAAAAGCCTATTACACCGGCACCGTACATGACATTCATCGTAATATCCAAACTGGCCGATTTAATATTATATTCCATAGTAGATAAAGATACTCGAATGACCGAAATGAAAATGATGATGGAAAATATTAAAAATAATAAATCAGCTAAAATAAGTAATGCTTTTTGTACACTGGACTTAAATTGGTTAATAAACAAGTTTATATTAATATGAGCTTGATTACGGGTAGCATAAGAGAAGCTAAAGTACATGATCCAAATAAATATAAATCTAGCTAACTCTTCAGCCCATGAAAACCCTGTATTAAATCCAAAACGGAGTACCACTTGTAAAGAAATAAGCAGGGTCATGGCGAAAAATAGAACAACAATGAAGATCGGTTCTAAATTCTTCTCTAACCAAAGAAACGTCCTTTTCACATTCTCATCCCCCTCCCTTAAAACCCGAAAAATAATTATGGTGAAATTAATGCCTTTCTTCTTCTACTTGTTCCATAAACTCCTCATACAGTTCTGACCCTACTTGACTTATGATATCTTCCCTAATTGCTTCATTCATAACTTCGCCCATTCTGTCTCTTTCTTCTAATGACACTTCATTTATTTGCACACCCTCTTGCTCCAGCTTCGCTAACGTTTCTTCTTCCAGCTGAGTCATAAGATCACGTTGCATATCAATGGCCTTACTTGCTTCCGCTAAAATAAGTTGCTTATTGTCTTCAGATAAAGACTCCATAAAGTTCTTGTTTGCATACCAAAGATAAGGTGTGTAAATATGGTTCGTTACAGACAAATAATCCTGTGCTTCAAAAAATCTCTCATCGTAAAAACTTATAGTTGCACTTTCTTGACCATCAATTAAACCCTGTTGTAAGGAAGTAAACATTTCGGCCCAATCTATACTTGTAAGAGAGACACCAAGTGATTCCCACCCCTTAATTTGTATAGGGTTATAGCCTCTTATTCTTAAACCGCTAACATCCTCTTTCGTTTCGATAGGTCTTGAATTATTCGTAAAGTTCCGAAAGCCAATTTCCATGAAACCTATTCCAGTTAATCCGTTTGGCTCCAAAACATTGAGTAAATTTTGTACTGCTTCTCCATCTAACACGCGGTGAGCATGGGGAGCATCCTCAAACATATAAAAACTATTAAACACTTGGAATTCCGGTATTGAAGTGTAGTGTACGGTCGCCCCCAATGACATCTCTAAATCCCCCCGACGGGTTTGTTCCATCATCTCAGCGGCATTTCCTAATTGAGCATGCGGAAAGATCTCCACCTTGATTCTCCCTTCTGAAGCGCTTTCAATATTTTCTTTAAATGTTTCTAACGCGACATTTGAAGGATGGTCTGCTGAACTGTCATGCCCAATTCTTAAAAAAACTTCTTCTTGACCGGTAGCACCTGTTTCACTTTCAATTGAACCCTGACAACCAGCTAACACGCTGAGCAATAACAAGAAACTCCCTATACCAAAAACAAGATTTTTCATATATTTGACTAACCTCCCATTTCAAATAATAAAGTTGAGTTCACTTCTATTTCCTTACTGTAAACTCACTGAGACTCGTTTTGACCTGCTGACCCAGCTGAACTCTGCTCCACGGATTCTAAATGGCACCATAAAAATACAAATACACCCTCCATGAAACCGCTTGTTTTGTGCATCTTTGCTGGAAGATCCACTATATCAGTGATAGACCTAGTAGTTGTCCTCATTTCCATCGTATCAATAGTAGTTTATTAGTAAACGGTATCCAGTGAAGAGTTCAAAAGTCTTCACCGGTTATGAATTCTCAATATAGCTATCTGCCTGTCATTCTTGGACTTCTTATGATTTCCCGCCAAAAATTGCTATAACTGACCGCACTAGCTTGAAAGAATGTCACTAATTGCATTTTTAATAACCGTTGTGGCTACAACAGCAATAAACAAATTGCCTTTTTCAACCGCTTTTTGAACTTCATTCTTAGTGGTTGCAATGGTCCCTACAATGGACTGTAATTCCTTACCCTTCTCATATACTTGATTAATTTTTTTCTGCACTTCGGGATGGTTAAACCCTTCTTCTTTATAGCCAAGATTGACACATAAATCTAAGGGTCCAACAAATGCTACGTCGATTCCTGGAACACTCATAATTTCCTCTACATTTTCCAGCCCTTCTTTTGTTTCAATATGAACAATGATCAAGGAATTTTCGTCAGATGCATCCATAAATTCCTTGCCACCCTGAAAGCCATATCCTGCCGCCCGTATTGAAAATGAAGTTCCTCTTTTACCAAAAGGAGGGTATTTTGCTCTTTCTACTATTTTTTCTGCCTCTTCTTTCGTATTCACCATTGGGACCTGTATTCCCAACGCTCCCCGGTCCATAATTTTCTGAATGCTGGACGGATTGTAATCCGTTCGAACAATGGGAACTAAATCTACAAGCAACGCTGTACGTATCATCTCCTCCAACTGAGGCCAGCTGAATGCACCATGCTCATCATCAATTACGATAAAATCATAGCCTGCCAGCCCTAACATCTCAACTAATGCCGGAGAATAAAAACCTGTCATACAACCAATGGACGGTTCACCTTTTTTTAATTTTTCTTTTACTTTGTTTCTTAACAACCTACTCACCCCTACTCTATAGGTATGCTTATGAACGGAGCCAATCCTGCATTGCATCTGTAACTGCCTCAGGCTGTTCAAGTGTACTTAAGTGACCGCAATTTTCAATAAACACAAGCGTGGCATTCGGTATTATTTCGGCCATCTCTTCATGGATTTCTGGGGGACAGAGGGCATCCTCTTTCCCCGCTAACACTAATACCGGACAAGTCATGACTGGGAGCACGTCTTTGCCTTTTGGTCTCGTTTGATTAGCCTTTAATTGATTAATAAACCCTTCTGCTCCAACTGTTTTAAACATTTCTTTGATACTCTGTACCAGTTTTGGATCTTGTTTGCTATTTTCATGAATTAAATGTGGAAAGAATTGTTTTTCAGTTACTTCTTGAAATTGATGATTTTTTACCCGCTTGATTTGCTGCTCCCACGTTTTCACTTGTTCAGGTTTAGGAGAATTAGGATTTGTATCGATTAAGGCCAATCTCGTTACTCTCTCTGGCGCCTGTCGCATGACCTCCATTGCCACTATTCCTCCCAATGACAGACCGGCCAATGCAAAGCTTTCAGGCGCTGAATTAAGTAACCTTTCAGCCATTTTCTCAACAGTATCGTCTTTTGAAATATCTGCTATTAGGATCTTAACACCCTTTAAATGAAGCTTTTGATGATACCAAAGTGTTTCATCACATAACGTTCCCGGCACTAGAATAAGAGTTTCAATCTTTAACCCCTCCCCCTACAGTAGCTTCTAACATAATTAACTTGAGAGGAAATCGCCATTACCATTTTCCTCCTTAACTTAAATCTGCTATTTCATTTGAATACGCATTCATTTTGAAATAAATGAATCAGACCCCAAAATGATGATTATTTATTTTCGGGGTGTCGTCGTTGTGCTCCTCAGGATCAGCTCTGGTTCGAGAACATTTCTTATCATTTCATTATCATTTTTAATTAGCGTAAGCAAATTCTCCAGGGCAATGGAAGCCATTCTTCGATGCTGCTGAGAAATAGTTGTTAGATTAATGAAAGGATTTGCAGATATATTGATATTATCAAAACCGATAACAGAAATATCATCCGGTATTTGAAGCCCCAGTTCCCTTGCAGCTTCCATTACAGTAAAGGCAATTTGATCTGAAGCAGCAAAAAATGCTGTTGGCGGGTTGGGTTGTTCCATTTGAGCTTTCAGAAAAGTAGAGATACCATTTGAGGAAACATCAAATTCTTTAATTAAATGCTTATCAAAAGGCAAGTCATACTCCTTTAATGCTTCTTTGAACCCCTCCAACCTGCCGCTCAAATTTGAATACTTCAACGTTCCGGAAATATAAGCAATCTTTCGATGACCGAGTTCAACTAAATGCTTTACGCCTACTTTTGCTCCCTTTTTATTGTTAAGAACAACATAATTCCCAATGTCTTCATGAATATTCGTATTATAGAAGACAACAGGAAATCCCGTTTCAGCAAACTGCCGTGTTTTTGAATCATAAAGATCCACAGACCCGATAATAATTCCTTCCACTCGTTTGCCGACCAATGATTCAATCGACTTTTCAAGATTTACACTTTCGTGTTCGGTATCTGTCAATATCACATCAAATCCGCTTTTTCGTGCCTGGGATATAATCACTTTTGCTGTTTCCGCAAAAAAAGGATTCGAAATATCACCGACAATTAAACCAATCGAACTCGTTTTCCGCATATTCAGACTTCGCGCAATCTGATCTGGTGTAAACCCCAGTTCCTGAATCGCCTTAAGTACCTTTTCTCTTGTTGACTGCTTCATATGTGGGTAATTATTGATAACTCTTGAGACAGTAGCCTGTGACACCCCGGCTTTTTTAGCTACATCTTTTGAAGTAACTCTATCCATGACCCATCATTCCTTTAATTTCTAATAAGAATATAGCTAAAATAGCATACGGGTAAGGGGAAGTAAAGGAATTGTCCTCCTAACTCTTAGTGTTGACCATATGTTTTTTGTAGCGGCTCACACGTAAATCAGCCTGCTTTTTATGACCCATAAACCCTTCTAATTCACACAGGCGTGATCCGTATTCGCCAATCATCGCACTGGCTTCGGGTGTACACTTTTGATACGTACATGTCTTCAGATATTTACCAACCCATAGCCCCCCGGTAAAACGCGCCGCCCCTTTTGTCGGAAGCGTGTGATTTGTACCGATCACTTTGTCTCCGTAAGCAACATTTGTTTCAGGACCCAGGAACAGTGCCCCATAGTTTGTCAAGTTCTCTAAAAAGTAATCTGGGTCTTCTGTTAAAACCTCGACATGCTCATATGCCATTTTATCTGCCTCTGTAACAGCCTCCTCCAGACTGTCAACTATGATAACAGAACCACAATCTTGCCATGCGACACCGGCAACATCAGCTGTTGGCAGAACCTTCAACTGCCTTTCGATTTCATCCAGCGTTTGTTGTGCTAACGTTTCTGACGTTGTGATTAAGGCAGAAGGAGAAGTCGGTCCATGCTCGGCCTGCCCCAATAAATCAGTGGCAATTATTTCAGCATCAGCCGAATCATCCGCAATAATAAGAGTTTCTGTCGGCCCGGCCAGCAAGTCAATTCCGACCTTTCCGAACAGTTGCCGCTTTGCTTCAGCGACAAACGCATTGCCCGGTCCAACAATCATATCAACAGGTTGAATCGAGTCTGTTCCTACTGCCATGGCGGTCATCGCCTGAACTCCACCTAGTATATAAATTTCATCCGCTCCTGCCAAATGCATCGCCGCAACCGTTGCCGCAGGAATTTGACCTTTTATTGGCGGTGTGCAACCAATGACTCTTTTCACACCGGCAACTTTAGCCGTAAGAATACTCATGTGAGCAGAGGCAACCATCGGGTATCTCCCCCCGGGTACATAACAGCCGACACTGTTTACCGGAATGTTTTTATGGCCCAATGTAACCCCGGGTAAGGTTTCCACCTCGATATCGGTAATAGCTGCTCTTTGTTTCTCGGCAAAGTTACGGACCTGGGCCTGAGCAAACTTAATATCGCGGATAGTCTGTTCAGAAAGGGACTGGATCGTATTCTCTATTTCCTCATCGCTTAGACGGAAACTGTCGGCCGTCCAATTATCAAATTTTACAGCAAGAGCCTTAACAGCAGCGTCACCATTCTCTTCAATATCTTTTATAATTCCCTGAACGATCTCTTTCACTTTCACATCTGTTTCTTGAATGTCCGTTTCGCTTCTACCCCTTTTTAAGAACCTTACCATCTTGTTCACTCCTCACTATTGTATACGTATTCATTTCCTTGAAAATCTTATTTCACACCGACACGTAACTTCTCGGCCATTTGCTTTTCAAGCTCGCTGAAGTTTTCCGGTTTTATCATTTTGCCGTTCTCGTCAGAGTGAAACCCGTGCTCCGCTGCATGTTTTACTATTTGTGGTGACCATATTGGGTCTCTGCCTGAAAATACTTTATGTGGTTCAAGAATAGAGAATAACCAAGCATCCTCATCACTGGCATTTTCAAAGCCTCTAAATAAACCTGGTGGTAATGAAATAAGATCCCACTGGCCAATAATCGTTTCACCTTCAACCTTTTCAGGATCATTTTCATGTCCCCAATAAAACCGCCATTTTCCAGTTAAGACAAAGAAGGACTCTATATATTCATGCGTGTGATAAGCAGGCCCATTGCCAGGAGGCGCTTTCACCATTCCAAGTTGAAAATTGTGGGGTTCAGTAATAGCAGGTGAATATGTGTCATTTTCACTCGCTGTATCCCCAATAATTGCGTAATTAAGACGTTGATGCCCCGGAATAATACTATCGATAAACATTAATGGAATTGCGTTATGTTTCAATTCATCAAATCGTACAACCCAATTTTTTTCAATTTCTTCGTTTGAATAAGTTTTCTTCTCCACAATAAACGCCACCTTATGATAAATTAATGAGTAATAAAAATCAGTTCAACTAAAGTTAACTCTGTTCGTGTTTTTAAATCGCTGTCCATCCTCCATCGACTTTGATGGTGTCCCCTGTCACAAACTCAGCCAAATTAGAAGCAAGAAACAGAACTGCACCCGTGACATCCGAAGGTTGAGCCAATTGACCAAGCGGAATTCGACTTATCACATCATTATAAAAAGACTTATCCTTGAACATCGGAGCAGTCAGTTCTGATTCGATAAAAGTTGGAGCTACAGCATTCACTTTAATATTATAGGGAGCCCACTCAACAGCAAGGGCTTTTGTCAACTGAACGGCTCCCCCCTTGCTCGAGCAATATGCTGATCTTTTGATATATCCGACAAAGGCCATCTGCGAGACGATGTTGATTACTTTCCCTTTCTTTTGCGGAATCATATAAGTGCCTGCCCGCTGTGAGCAAAAGAAATTTCCTTTCAAATTTGTATCAATCACACAATCCCAATCTCCCTCTGTCACTTCCAATGCAGGCTTTGGAATATTAACACCCGCATTATTGACCAGTACATCCAAGCCTCCTAAAAAATTTACTGCCTCATCAACCATTCTGTAAATTTCCTCTACATTTCGCATATCAGCTACAACATAAGAGCAGTTTGAACTATAGTCGGTTAATTCTTTAACTACAGCAGCTAAGGTTGTTTGGTCCCGCCCTGTTATGACTACGTCAGCTTTTAACTTTGCAAATGCTAATGCGATGTCCTTACCGATTCCTTTGCTGCCGCCTGTAACAATAACCTTTTGACCCTTCAACTCAGAAAAATATGACATAATCACTCTCCCTAAAACTTCCGGAAATGGATCTAAACGCGCGCTAAAAATAATAGGAAAAAATCACTTTGAATACGTATTCAAAAAATGAGAAATAAAAAGAAAAGTTCTTAAGTACTTCCTTAGAACGGATTCTAACATAACTTTCTTTCGATGTAAAATAGTTTTTTGAATTTTATTTTATTTCAAAAGGTTCCCCTTATAAAGATTATATGACATCAAGAGCAAATTTCCATTATTTTTGCAGTAACGCACACGATCTCAACGCCTTTGGTGTTGTGGGGAAAGTCTTATGAAGATCGAAAAAGGTCAGGTGCCTTCATTGCGCAATTCCATTTTTAGGGGAGGCATTCTCAGGCCGAAGACAGATTACGCTAAACCATTGGCATGAATGTAATAAGTAAAACGAGATGAATAGCTTGTAGCAACAATCCTATGTTGACTATGCTCATTTTTCTCCGCATGATTTTGATTGCATTGCACGGGATAGGACGATGTTCATTGCATTGTAAATGGCAAAAAAGTCGCAATTCGCGAAAAAATAGATAGAACAGATTGTCCTAGGTTAATTTTTGTTCGACAGTTCTCGGTTTATTTTTATTCCTTTTAAATGAATTGGTCGACCCTTTGAAGATACATCTTGTAATCTCCTCCTAAAAAAGAGCAACCATTGATGGTTACTCCAGACCGTAGACAATACGGCTTCGGGTTGTGACTCACAAAGCCGTTTTTGCATTTTTCGTATCGTTTTCCGGAGGTGGCCCTGTCGGTTTGGTGTTCCTCCAGTGCCATGTCGCCAGTTTTTTTAATTCCTGGAAACGAAAACAAGCATCGCCTGCATGAAATTTTTTTGAGCCCCTTCAGGTTCGTTCAACGTCCGCCTGCGGAAAGGGTGCCCCCATCTCGGTAGCAAGGTCGAAGAGCCAACTTGACTACGAAACAAAAAAGCCTGTCGACTTTGTCGACAGACTGGAGCAACCATGGATGATTGCACTTTTATGCCCCCTCTGTAATTCTCCCAAGGAAAAAACCATCTACTTTCTCTAACTTCCCTCTCCAAAGTGTTTTCCGTTGATCCGGAGTAGGGAGACTATCACCAAAATAAATGCTCACGTGCTTCATATGAATAAAATTTACTTCTTCACTCTTATTACTATCCATCCCTTTCACAGCAGAAGCCAATTGTTCACTTATTTTGTGACTCATTTCATTACATTGCTCAAAATGTTCACTCAGCTCTTCAAAGTATTCCTTTGCTGATATAAGGGTACCTGTAATAAGGCACCCTTTCACATTCAAGGTTATGTCTAATGCAAAACTCCGCTTATTTGCTGCGTTGACAAAAAATTCGAGAATTTGATCTTTATGACCAGACTGATTACTCAATTCCCTATCTCCTTTCAACACGGTGTCTAAGGAAACGTAATTACATTAAGTTACACTTAATCATCTTTTTTAGCTTTTCTCCCTCTAGAGCTTTTAGATGGTTTAGTAGAGGAAGAACGTTTTGCTTTCGAGGTATTTTTTTCATTCTCGGATTCTTCGCTTGGTTCTTCTTCACCTTCATCCTCGGACTCTTCGCTTGGTTCCTCTTCCGTATCTGACTCTTCTTCTTTGCTTTCATCTGCAGACTCTTCACTAGTTTCTTCTACCGAATCTGCTTCTTCTTTGCCTTCATTATCTTTTCCAAACAAACCTTTGATGTTTTCTTCTAATTTATCTAAGCGGTCGTTTAGCTTGTTGCTGCTAGAACTATCCTCCGTTTTTTCTTGGTCTGAGGATGGTGTCTCGCCACCAGTTATTTTCCCAAGGTAGAAGCCATCAATTTCACTTAATTTACCTCTCCAGAGCACTTCTCCTTCTGAAGGGGTTGGGTTACTATCCCCGCAATACACTTTGGCTTCTTTTAGGTGAATAAAACTTGCAGAAGGTTCCTCACTTTTTTTTGCAGCCTCTCCCGCTTGAGCTAGTTGATCACTAAGGTGATGAGAAATTTCGTTCCCACCTGCAAACGTTTCGCTCATCGTAGAAAAGTAATGTTTAGCAGAGACCATTGTTCCGGTAACAATGGCTCCACCAACATTTAAGGTTATGTCCAAAGCAAAATCATGTTTATTAGTTGCTTGGACAAAATATTCTAAGATATTATCATTTGAAGCACTCATCTTAACAACTCCCTTCTCATATTATTTTGAAGACGTATCGTCATCACTTGAGAGAGTTGTCCCATTTTTCGATTTAGATTGTGATGATTTTTTTGAGGTATAACGCTTTTTACTCGTATTTCCTTTTCTTGAAGTCGTATTTTTCTTAGTTGTTTTATTTTCATCATCTTCATCAGACTCTTCTTCACTCTCATCAGATTCATTATTCTCATCTGAATCTTCATCTTCCTGGTCTGATTTCTCTTTCTCTTTCGAAGAATTCTCTACTTTATCCCTTGAGTCTTCTTCTTCATCGTCATTTGTTTCTTCATCTGTTTCTTCATCATTATCTTTATCTTTTTCATTTTGACTATCAATGAACTTGGTTAACATGTCTTCAAGTCTCCCTAGACGATCTTGGAGATTTTCATTTTCTTCTTTCAATGCTTCATAGTCTTCATTTTGGCTATTTTCTTCATCAGTGGCGTCATTTGATGATTCTTCATTATCATCATTATTTTTTGAATCATTATCCTGGTTGAATAAACTCATGGCCGAGCTCTTGATAGATTCTGCAGCTTGCTTCGATTTTTCTTTTGCCATTTGACCAAAATCTGATCCTTTGCTCTTTAGCTTGTCACTATCAATCCTGTCTTTCATTCTCTTTGCATTCTCTGGTGTAGCCAAATAACCAACAGTTGCTCCAATTAATCCACCGGCAATCGAACGCTTAATAGCACTACCATTTGAACCTGATTCCTCGTTAGCTGCGCCTTCATTATTCGTTTGCTGATCCTCCGTTTGATTTTCTACTTTTTGTTGTTCTGCCATGATCAAAACCTCCTAATTAATAATTAAACTCCGTGTTATTTAAACGATTTGTACCTAGTTTATTTTCGAGAGACTCTACCCTCTCTCTTAACATCTCATTTTCTTTTTCCAAGTTCTTTGTGCTGTTATTTGCTGCCTTAGAGCTTAGATAAGGATCTTGCTCCCACCAGTCCATACCGATTTCTTTTGCTTTATCTACTGATGCGACGATTAAACGAATTTTAATCGTTAATAACTCAACATCAGCAATACCAACTGTGATATCCCCTGCAATGACAACTCCTTTATCTAATATTTTCTCTAATACATCTACAATCGTGCTTGATTGCATTGAGTGTTCGACTGCCATAATCAAGTCCTCCTTCCTAATCTAGTTAAAGCAAACTTCCTAGGGGACCAAGGTCGATATTTAAATCATCTGCCTCAAGTCCAAAAATACTTTTTAACTCTTCCATTTTTTCTTCGAGATTCATTAAAGCTTCGCCTAAGTTTTCAATTTGTTCATCCGTCAACGTACCGCCTTCCACACGCCGCATCGCATGCCGCTCCACAATCTGGCGCAGAAGCTCGATAACAGTGAGAACTAGCTGCGCTAAACCATGTTCAGCGTTATCCGGATCTAAATGTATTCTTCCATTTGTTCTGCTGGCCGGTTGCATCCATTAACTCCTCCCTTTGTAGATCAAAATTATCTGATGAAACAGATGTATGCTGCTTTGCCTGGACGAGAGATTCTACCGAAGCAATTAATACTCTTACATCTAAATAGACTAAATCTACCCCTGCAATAGAGATCACTAGATCAGCTTTAATAGCCACTCCCTTATCAAGAATCACATCTAAAATGTCAATTAAGGCGATGTCTTTGTCTTCAATTGATTCTCTTAGAGACATATTGACTCCTCACTTATGAAAATTGGGAGAAATGGTAGGCTGGCCAAGGCCCTGATGCAACAAACTGCCATCCCCGCTCCCCCATTTTTTTTTCATAGTCTTGAATTTGTTCTAAGAATGTTTCGACATCCTCTTTAGGAATGAGGTATACACCATTCCACGTCATGTTCTCTTTTTTTCCCGTCACATCCTTGTTCCAGTTTCTTTTCACTGTACCTTGCGAAACATATCCAAGCAGATGGTTATGCACTTCTTCACCGATACGTTTCTTCTCCGCTTCCGCTTCCTCTGCGATGATTTTATCGAGTTTTTTATTCTCAAAAAACTGCTTTCCTCTAGGTAATTTTTTAATTTCTTCTTTTTTAGCTTCAACCGCTGGATTATTCTTTGCTACTTCTTCGTTCAACTGCTGATCATCGCAATATATTTTAACGTTCCACTCTTCATTGCCTTTAATGGAGTTAAACGTTTCGGCGAGTTTCATCTCATGATCTTCAATGGTTTTCATTACACTCTCTTCTGATTTATACAACGTACAGAATTTGAGCGGAATCGTCGTATAGCTTTTCGCTAGCTGCATCACTGTCTCATGATGATGGAAGGCTTTTTCTTGAAGCCACTCCATATCTTCATCCACACGCTCTTTAATCTTTTCTTCTGAATACTCTCTTCCATCTAACCTGCAAACAACAGCACTATGCTGCCCTATGTTGATTAAATAAAGCTCTTCCTCAGGATCAAATCCTTTCATTGCTGGAAGCGACTCGCTGCTTAATTCAGAGGTTGGAATGACTCCGTATAAATAAATCAATTGTTCCATCTTTCCTACTCCTTTTTCCTTCGCTGTGCCATCTGCTCCCATTGTTCAATCTCCAGCTGTTTCGCTACTTCATAGCGAGTAAGCAGCTCTTCTTCCTTTGCTTTATAAGCTTCTTCAGGAATTTCGCCAAGCTCATACATCATTTGGAGCTGAATCAGCTTCTGTTGGATTGTTGGCAGATCATATAGCTCTTTATCTGCTTCTTCTTTCACTTTTTCACCGATTTTTATAACAAGGTTAATGGGGGCTGTCACCAGCTTGTGGATCATCAGCTTTCCTCTACCTTCAACCTGATATTGACAAAATTATAGGCTGGCCAAGGGCCGGTGTAGTTAAATTCCACTTTGTCCTTCCACTTCTCATGAGCCTCATTAACCTTTTGATCAAACTCTTCCTCTTTATCTCGATCGACGAGAAAAGAGGCGTTTACCAGCATCGTTTCTCCAATGGGATCATTCGCTTTTGCAGCCACTGCCGACTTTTCTAACGGCTCATATACCTCATCTTTTACCTCGTTTCGCAAAGACGTCATAAACTGTTGAGCAGCATCTCCAATTTTAATCCGCTCGTAATAGCTCGCTGCTTCAGATTTCCCTTTAACAGCATGTGCCATTTTCTCTAAATTGGTATTTTTCCTCACTGTGGCTTCAAGCCATTCTTTTTTTGCAATCACCTTTAATCCGACTTCAATTTTTCCTTTTATTTCTGGGAACAGCTTTGTAAATTGGGGATATAAATTCTCAAGTAATACCCCCACATCTTCTGATGACTGAAATACATTTCCAAAACTAACAGGAATAACTGTGTCTTTTTTTTTCATTACGACGGAAACGACATGCTGGTGCATCATAAGATTCTCTTTATTCGGGTGATAGATCTTCATAGGAACGTCCGCCGCTACCATCGCCGCGTTTTTATAGCGGACCGTAAAAAGCTTTCGCTTCACACCTTCAAATTCTACTTCACCAAAGTCATCATCTATATCAGTCTCTATCCCACAGAATATATACGTACCCATTTTTATCTCTTGGTTCATCTTGAAAACCCCTTTATTTAAGCTATTTCTATCTCCTGATTAATGAGAGACGTTCATTTGTTTTAATGCTTTTTCGATTCGTTCTTCTGCTGCCTTCATTGGTTGATCTGCGTCTATACAGCGGCTTAGCTGATGACCTAAAATGTCCAAACATAGCTGCTTGAATTCCTCATTTTCTCCATCAATGGCGATGCCCTCTTCTACGACCAGCTTTGCAATCATGAGTGAAGCTCTTAAACTAGGTCCGCTTTCACCCGTACACTCTTCTCTTACTGTCGAGACAAGCGTTGTAATCTTCTTTGCCTGACTCTCCTCAAGACCGAATTTCCCAGCTGCGATAGTGGCTTCATGTTCTTGATCTTTATAATCCACAATAATCGAAATGACACGATCTAATAAGGCATCCTGGGTTTTAAATACTCCGGCATATTCTTCTGGATTACTTGTGAAAATGACTCTAAAATCAGGATGAACAGGAACAAACGGCTCGGTTTTCTTTAAACCGTACAGGGGCAAGATCTTCTCTTCAAGAATGGATAAAAATAAATTATTCGTTGTAGGCTTAGATCTCGTGAATTCATCGTAAACAAGCGTATAACCATGTTTAACCGCTTCAAGCAGTCGTCCATCTCTCCATGTTTCGTGGACAGTTTCGTCCTTTTTGTAAACTGAGCGCACGTAGTTATCAACGATTTTCTTGCTTGTATAGCCTGTAAAATCACCGATTAAATCTTTATTATCTAACTCATGGTGTCCATGAATCAGCATAACCGGACGTCTTCTTTTTTTAGCAAGGGCGAGTGCCAGAGAGGTTTTTCCGGCGCCTGTTGGACCTGTGTAATGAATAGGGTAGCCTGCTTTTAAATAACGCAAGGAGCGAGCTAGCAGCTGTTTTGTATCTTCATCTTGAATGAGACCGTCAGTTTTTGTTTTGCTACTATTTTTTAATACAGTCACTGCTATCCCTCCTACTCATTACTTTTCTTTCATTGATCGATGGCACTTCTGTAACGCACTTCACGCCTTCTAAAAGAAGTGACTTCTTTATCCTCGTTTAGAGCTACATCATATACGCCGATCATTTCATCTTTTGCATATTTTTTCATATATTCTTTTTCTTCAATGACTTCAACAATTAAATGCCAGCCACCGTTTTCCGCTTCTTCCACTGTCGTTATTTTATGAAGAGGGGCAACGTGTTCATTGAAGAAGTCGGCGACATTATTCATGATTTCTTTTATTCCCATAGTGCCCTCCTGCTTATCAGACAACGTACAGCCGACCTGATCCGACTGTCATTACCGCCATTTATATACTAAATGCAGCATTTCTTTCATTCGGCTGCTCTGGCAGGCCTTCTTCTTCTACCTCATCACGCAAGAGACCTACTGCTTCCGCATAGCGCAACCACGTATCAACACTTGCAATAACGACACGCGCTTCAACGGTTAAGATTTCGATCCCGACGACCGAAACCCTGACAAAAGCATCAATGACAATTCCTTTATCTAAAATACGGTCAATGACCTCCGCTAAACTTGAGCTATCGGTACTTTTCTGAATAGCCATTTCTCATGCCCCTTTCTTTATTAAGAACCCATCGTCTTAATGTCATTTGAACTTTTAACATCCTTATAACTTTTGATGCGTGAGACGCCTTTAATCTGGCTGACTCCTTTTATTTTCTTGTCATCTTTTTCATTCTGGTTTGAAGAGATTTTTTCTTGAAAATCTTTTCCGGCTTCTACTGCATTGCCGATTTTATCTTTGACCTTCAGTAAGGTCTCTTGCGCTTTCTCTTTCCCCTCTTCTGCCTTATCATGCAGCTTATCGGCACCCTCATTTTTTGCATCTTCAAGCTTATCAGCAGCATGATCAGCTTTGTCTTGGACATTTTCAATAAACTTTTCTTTTGCTTTGTCTTTGACCGTTTCTTTTAGTTCATCTTTGATTGGTTCTGGAGTATATTCGACTATTTTTTTAACCGCTTTGCCGGCAGCTTTTTTAAATGTGCTCATCGAATTCCTCCTCTTCTACTCTGAATCAATGAACGCTATTTCTTGGACTCTACCAAGTTTTTTAGCATTTCTTCGATTCTTTCTAAACGATCACTTAATTGTTTATTTTCTTCTTTTATTTCGTCGTATTCAGAAGAAGACTGTTCTTGGGAGGATTCTTCTTCCTTACTCTTATCTTGTTGATCTTCTTGTTGTTCGTGTCTTTTCTTCGGTAAAAATCCTCCCCCACTCATGTACTCGGAGGCCGTTTGTCTAAAGCTGTTAATGGCTTGCTCCATTACGATTTCTTGGGCTGTTCTTTTTAATTCTTTTCCTGCCGACCTCATAACTTCAGACTCACTTAAACTTTTCATTACCTTCTTGCTTGTACCAGGACTTGATAATAAACCAATTCCTGCTCCTACTACCCCGCCAATCAACGCCAGGTTCAGAGAATTCGTTTGGTTGTTTTTGTCTGTGCTTTGCTCGCTCTTTTCTTTCGTTGTCATATGGCTTCCACCTCGCTTTTAAATTAGGCTATTTACTCCATTAGAAACTAAATTGTGGCTGTATGTTTTGCCCTCTCTCTGGCAGACCTTCTTCCTCTACTTCATCACGCAAAAGCCCCACGGCTTCCGCATAACGAAGCCAAGTATCCACACTAGCAATCACAACCCTCGCTTCTACCGTTAGAATTTCAATACCTACTAATGAGACTCTGACAAAGGCATCAATCACAATCCCTTTATCTAAGATTCTGTCAATCACTTCTGCCAGACTTGAACTATCCGTACTTTTTTGAATACTCATCTAGCTCACTCCTTTATCGATTGTTTCTTGCGCTTAATCATAGGATCGATCCTCACCAAACGAAGAACAACCAAATTCTGACGGTTACGGGTCTATTCCTTTGAAGATAATGATTAAAACGAGTCTTTAGTATCGATTAAATGAATTGCCATATTTTTCATCAAAAAGCACTCCTTACTCCACGAGTCGATTCGTTGAAATCATACAGGCCCTGGTTTGTTACCGGATTTATTACTATTTCGTTTCTTGATTAGATCCATAAGTTAAATAGTACTTAAGTCAGACCGGTGGCATGAGAAATAGCTATTGTCAATCCTTTCACATGGATACTTTTTACCTTGCCTTCCACTAAACACAAAAGAGGCTGGACAAAAGGTTGTTTTTTGACCTTTTTCCCAGCCTCTTCTTCCATATATTCATCCTCTATATAAGCAAATAAATCACTTGATAGTTCTCGATTGAAAACGGCTATTTTATCGCTGAAATTAGAAAATCTAAAATAGGGTTTGGGCGGTGGAGCAAGCTCTGCCCCAATAGCTATTTTAAAATCAATCCAAACTGGAGTATTTATCGGTTTGTAGCGGTCTGTAATTTCAGGAAATAAGCTACCACCATTTGTGTACCACCTTGTTACAGTTCTACTGTTCAATCCTTCATCTAAGGCCCTTTTAGGGCTTATATAGACCCCGCTATCTTGTTCCATTACTTTATGGTATAAATACAATTCAATCTCTCCTTTGCCTAAATTAAATCATTATTTGCATAAGAATTTGAAATAACTTTATTTCGGCACACTTTTGAGGGCTTGGTTGTTCTTCCAGTTCGATTCCAGTTGTCATGTTGCAAAAAATCATCTACATACAAAAAAACTGCCAGCAAGGGATTGGGGTTGAGTAGGTCCTCCCAGCTGACAGTTTTTAAACGACTTTATTATGATTTAAACAACTATATTATCACTGAACACAAATCTCAGCTTACTCCACGGTCACGCTCTTCGCGAGGTTGCGCGGCTTATCGACGTCGCAGTCGCGGTGCAGAGCGGCGTAGTAGGAGATCAGCTGCAGCGGAATGACCGTGATGAGGGAAGTCAGGTATTCGTGAACTTTCGGAAGAACGAATGCGTCTCCGTCCTGGTCCAGACCTTCCATGCTGATGATGCATGGATAAGCGCCGCGTGCGGCGACTTCCTTCACGTTTCCGCGAATGCTCAGGTTGACGTGCTCCTGGGTTGCGATCGCGATTACCGGAGTGCCGTCTTCAATTAAGGCGATCGTTCCGTGCTTCAGTTCTCCACCGGCGAAGCCTTCTGCCTGGATGTAGGAGATTTCCTTTAGTTTCAGGGCTCCTTCTAAGCAGACAAAGTAGTCGGCGGCGCGGCCGATGAAGAAGCAGTTGCGTGTGACCGCGAGATAATCGCGGGCGATCAGCTCAAGCTTCTCTTTTTGGTCGCAGAGCGTTTCCATTGCGCTTGAGACGATAGCCAGCTCCTGCAGCGGATCGAAGTCAAGCTCAATCCCTCTTGCTTTCGCTGTATCAACAGCAAGCAGGGTAAGCACGGCCATTTGGGCGGTATACGCTTTTGTTGAAGCAACCGCGATTTCCGGCCCGGCATAGGTGTGCAGGGTGAAATCCGCCTCCCGTGAGAGAGTGGAGCCTGGCACGTTCGTAATCGTTAATGCCGGATAGCCTTTTTTCTTCACGTCAACGAGAACGCCGCGCAGATCGGCGGTTTCTCCGCTTTGTGAGATGAAGATAAAGAGCGGGTTTTCTGATAATAAAGGCATATTGTATAGAAATTCACTTGCAATGTGAACCTCTACGGGACGTTGTGCGATTTTCTCGATCAGCTGTTTGCCGACAAGACCGGCGTGGTAGCTCGTTCCGGCAGCGATAATATAGATGCGGTCTGCTGCCTTCATCGCTCCGCGGATCTCGTCGTCAAGACGAACGGTGCCGTCTTCATTCTGATACTTTTGAATAATGTTACGGATGACAAAAGGCTGTTCATCAATTTCCTTCAACATAAAATGAGGGTACGTGCCTTTTTCAATGTCGCTCGCATCAAGCTCAGCGGTGTAAGGAAGGCGTTCGACCTTCTTTCCGTCAAGCGTTTTAATCGTAAAGGCGTCGCGCGTCACGATGACGACTTCCTCATCCATAATTTCAACAAATTGATTTGTCACCTGCAGCATCGCCATCGCATCCGAAGCGACAACATTTGCTTCTTCTCCGACGCCAATGAGCAGCGGACTTTTGTTTTTACCGACGTAAATCGTGTCACGGTTCTGCTTATCAAGCAGCGCTGTCGCATAGGATCCTTTCAATAAGGATAATGTTTGACGGAACGCTTCTTCGACCTGGCTTCCCTTTTTCACAAAAAGCTCGACCAGCTGAACCATGATTTCGGTATCGGTGTCGCTTTTGAGTGTCACATCGGCTAAATAATCCGCACGAAGCTGCTCATAGTTTTCAATGACGCCATTATGCACGAGCGTAAAGCGCGCTGTTTCACTTTGATGCGGGTGGGCATTGACCCGGCTCGGTTCACCATGAGTCGCCCAGCGGGTATGACCGATGCCAACCGGGCCGTCGACATCCTCGGCGACGATTTGACGTAACGCGGCAATGCGACCCTTTTCCTTGAAGACATGAACGCCCGCGTCATTGACAACAGCAATTCCGGCTGAATCATAGCCGCGGTATTCAAGCTTTTCTAATCCCCGTAACAAAATTTCCTTCGCATCATTTGTCCCAATATAACCTACGATTCCACACATATAACAGTTACCTCCCAAGTGGGGGGCAAGGACCTGAGGGCAGACTTGCCCCCGCTCTCTATTTTTTTATTAGAAGGCATGGCTGCTTCCGGCTTTGTGCAGAGAGTTGCCTCTCTGTTTTCTCCAGAAGCTTAGCGGCTGTCATGCTACAGCCGGAGGGCATCCGCCGAATACTCGATAAACCCTCTCCTCGTCAACTACACGTTCTCGTCCGTGTGTAGTCCTGGCGCTTTGATTACAATGACGACTTCGATCCTCCTCTCTTTTTTTAACTCACGAACCATCATACCGTAATGAATCCGGAACGTCAATTAGAAACACAGTAAGCTCATTTCCCGAAAACACCGCTCGGAGACAGGCTCTGCGCCTAATTGAGTTCTCTTTCCCATGATTTTATATATTCTGCTTCCATGCCTTTGCCGTGCGGCCCTCATAAGTCACCACGAAAAACGTGATAATTAAAAATATGCATAAGCAGCTTGTCTTGTGCTGCTTATGCATCGCCTCTTTTTCTTACTCCGCTCCCAGCTCAGCTTTTACAACCGTGGCGATCTCATCGACATACCGGTCGCATAGCTCTTCGCTTTGTGCTTCGACCATGACGCGAACAAGCGGCTCTGTGCCCGATGGACGAACGAGGACGCGGCCTTCTCCGTTCATATCGTCTTCGACCTTGTCAATCGCCGCCTTGACCGCCTCGTTTTCGCTGACCGCATGCTTGTCGCTGACGCGGATATTGACGAGCTTCTGCGGATACGTCTGCATTTGTGCCGCAAGCTCAGATAGCGGCTTATTCGTCATCTTCATAATGTTCACAAGCTGAAGCGCGGACAGAAGCCCATCTCCGGTCGTAATGTGATCGAGAAAGATGATGTGGCCTGATTGCTCACCGCCAAGGTTGTAACCGCCTTTGCGCATTTCTTCCATCACATAACGGTCACCGACCGCCGTCTGCTTGGCGATGATCCCCTCTTCTTCCAATGCTTTATAAAAGCCGAGGTTGCTCATCACCGTTGAAACGACCGTTCCGTGCTTGAGCCAGCCTTGCTCCTTCATATACTTCGCGCAAATAAACATAATTTTATCGCCATCGACGATTTGACCTTTTTCATCAACTGCAATCAAGCGATCGGCGTCGCCATCAAAGGCTAGCCCGATTTGCGCGCCTCTTTCCAGAACGAAGGTACTTAGCGCTTCAGGATGAGTTGAGCCGCAGCCGTCATTAATATTGACTCCGTTCGGCGCGGTTCCCATCGTCGAAATATCCGCTTCAAGATCGGCAAATAAATGCGGAGCGAGCGAAGAAGCAGAGCCGTGCGCGCAATCAAGCGCGATATGAATGCCGGAAAAATCCTCCTGAACGGTTTGCTTCAGAAATTGCAAATACTTCTGACCGCCTTCGTAGTAATCGCTCACTTGCCCAAGCGCGCCGCCCGTCGGCCGAGGCAGCTCATCCTCGCTGTCTAAATACCGTTCAATCTCCTGCTCCTGCTCGTCTAACAGCTTAAAGCCATCCGGACCGAAAAATTTAATCCCGTTATCCGGCACCGGATTATGCGAAGCGGAAATCATTACTCCGGCATTAGCGCTTAACGCCTTTGTTAAGAAAGCGACCCCGGGTGTTGAAATGACCCCTAAGCGCATCACCTCAGCTCCGATTGACAACAGACCGGCAATGAGCGCACTTTCCAGCATCTCGCCGGAAATACGAGTATCACGGCCAATAATCACGCGCGGCTTCTCTGTATGTTTCGTCAGCACATAGCCACCCATTCTGCCGAGCTTAAAAGCAAGCTCCGGCGTCAGCTCCGTATTTGCGACTCCCCTTACTCCATCCGTACCAAAATAATTTCCCATTATTCATTCTCTCCTTCAATCACATCATTACGTATTATCACCGGAATCGTTGCCTGAACAGGCTGGAAGCGGACATTGGAAGGGCCGTTGATTTGCAGCTCTGCTTCGTGTTCCCCTTCTTGAAAATTACTGATATCGATATATGCCTGAATATCCTCTATATCCAACTGTTCCACTATTTCTGCTGTTCCATATGCGATCAGGACAGCAGTGGGAGCTTCAGCCAGCGTCGCCGTCTGGCCATCTGCTAAACCGACGATCTCAATTGGAACGTTCGCAAGCTCTCTCTCCTGTTCCTGATCCACTGTTACTGTGACCGTCACGACCTCAGGCGATACTTGTTCTACTCCAGGTGGAACGGGAACCTGCCATTCGTAACTGCCACTTTCGGTAATTTCATTCAAATTAAGATTTCCTAACTCAATCACCTGTAACTGATCAATAATCTCCAGCGGACCATAAACGGTTACCTCGCCCGGCTCAAGCCGAACCTCCTGAATGCTGAGCCCTTCCGGAAGCTCACCTTCTCTGCCGACGCGCACCGGAACTTCCCGATTCGGGCTTGTAATCGGCACGCGGACGTCAACAACGGATGGCTCAGGCTCAAGCTCTATTTCTTCACCGTTTGCCTGGTAAAGCGTCACCCGCCCTGTCTCCTCGATCATCTTGTCAGCCCCAGCGACATCAATAAATACTTTCGCTGAATCGACCTGGGAGACGATGCTCCGTGCCGCTCTGACATCAACATTGATTGGATTCACAATCGGCGTTCCCACTGTATAGCCCTCTGTCACTTCTTCCGCATGCAGCAGTTCAACTTCAACAGGAAGAGAAATCGTTTGTTTTTCCTGAAGCTCAACGCGGGCAAATTGCGGAACGATTGAGACAGTCAGTTCCTCAGGAAACCCGCGGTGCTGAACATTAAGAGTATGCACACCTTCCTCGCGCTCGCTCACATCGACAAACACTTCATATGTTGGCCGCGTTAACTGAAACAGCATGATTTCACTTTGCGGCCCTCTCAGATTGACTCTGACGCTTTCCGTTTGATCAATAACGGCGTAATTCTCTTCATCATAGAGCACACTAAGCTCGACCTCTTCCAGCGTGTATGTAGCCGGACTGATTGTCGGCAGAACGCCTGGCTGACTTGTTAGATCATCAAGGTTTACCATCGTAAAGAGCATTAGCGCAATAAAGAAAGAAATAATCTTAACGAACCAATGACTATTAAACAGTCTATCCATTTTTCTTTCCCCCCCACTGCCAGCGTGAAGTGGTTGTTTGCTTGCCTTCCACTAATAGTTCTTGTTCAAGCAGACCTCTCAGCTGTTCTTCGTCAAGGTCGCGATGCAGCTCACCATTTTTCGTGAGCGAAATATTTCCTGTTTCCTCCGACACAACAATCGTGATCGAATCGGTCACTTCACTTACGCCGAGCGCCGCCCGGTGTCTCGTACCGAGTTCTTTTGAAATAAACGGATTTTCAGAAAGCGGCAAATAACAGGCTGCGGCTAAAATTGTTTCATCCTTAATGATGACCGCCCCATCATGAAGCGGCGTATTCGGAATAAACGTATTGATCAGCAGTTCCGCCGTCAAGTTGGCATTCATTGCAATCCCTGTCTCGACGTAATCATTCATCCCCGTCTCACGCTCAAGCGACATCAGCGCCCCGATCCGCCGCTTTCCCATGTAGGTGGAAGCTTTTACAATCGCGGCAATCGCTTTTTTCACTGTATCATCCTGTGGAATCGTTCTGCTCGCAAATAATCGTCCTCTCCCCAGCTGTTCAAGCGCCCGTCTAAGCTCCGGCTGAAAAATAATGATAATCGCCAGCAATCCGTATGTAACGGTCTGCGTCATTAGAAATTCCAATGTTCGCAGCCCGAGAAACTTACTGAGAAACCAGACAGCGAGAATAACGGTAATTCCTTTCAGCAGCTGTACGGCTCTCGTACCGCGAATAATCATGATCGCCTTATAGACTACGTAGGTGACGACTAATATATCTACAATTTGCCCGATATAATTAAGCAAACTAAAATCTTCAAATGAAAACATGGCTCTTCCTCCAAACCATTATCATACATGATGCTGTTCCAAAAAAGCATCAACGAAGCGGGGAATGTGGTCCGCACGATTGTTTTAAAGCAAGTAGGGGCAGATTTTGCTGTCCCGTTACCTTTGTGCAGCGCAGAACAACCGCTTCATTTTTTCACCTTTTAAAAAGGCTTTTTTGAGAAGCCCTTACGAAATACATAGATCACACGTTTCGACTAAGCAATTGATGAGACTTCATCCGTTTTTTAATACCGGTCTCAATACGGTCATTTTATCAATCTATCCATAGGCGACTTATCATCTGTCACAGGTTTCATTATAGCTTGAATAACCCCTGCTTAGCAAAGTTTGACAAAGATTATTCGCGGGAAACTTTCTCTGCCGGCTGCAGGCCTCTTTATGAAGCTATTCAGATCAATAGAAAAGGATACCCCAATAGATTGTTTTCTTTGAGATATCCTTCTTTATTTCGCCCAATCATTTCACGATCGCAACGACTTCTTTAAAAAATCCTTTTATATGATACCAGACCCATTCAAGCACCTGATTGACCTCTTCAATCTCTCCCGACACATGCCCGGCAGAAGCATAGTACGCATCCCCGTTCACGAGCAGGACATTTCCCTGCACCTCGCCATCAATCTGAAGCGTTCCGTTACGCACGACAAGATCTCCTTCAATCACTTCACCTTCCGGCACAATCACCTTGCCTTTATCCTGATCAATAATCACATGACCCGGCCCCGTGACGACGACCTGCTCGTCATCGCCCTGCCAGAGAGACGAGATGCTGATTGACATGAGCAAAAAGAAGACAGCTGCTGAAACGAGCAAAGGATGGCTTCTCGTCCATTGCTTCCACTTTGACGTTGATTTTTTTTCCGGCAATCTTGCCATAACACCTGCTGTAAATCCAGACGGGGCTTCAATATGAGATGAGCTTTGGACAAAGGCAATGACCTTCTTCAGCTCAGTAAAACGCTGACGACAGGAAGGACATTGTGCCAAATGAGCATCTAACTGTTCTTTTTCTTCTTGTGTGGCTTCACCATCAAGGAAGGCTTGTATTAACTCCTCATAATGCTTTTCACATTTCACTCATAAACACTTCCTTCCTACACATGACGCATTCTTTTTCTCAATGCTTCCCGGCCGCGATGAATTCTCGTCTTCACTGTGGATGGAGGCATATCAAGAATTTCACTTATTTCATTAATGGATAGATCTTCAATGTATTTTAAAATAATTGCAGTCCGATATTTCGGCGGGAGCTGGTTGATTTCCGATTGAACCCACTCCTGCATTTCAAGTGTTACAACTTGATCCTCAGGCAATTCCGTATCAGCAGCAAGCTGGGATTCCAAGGTTAACCCATCAGAACCTTTTACTTGTTCCTGAAGGTAAAAATCGGGTTTCTTCTTGCGTAAACGATCAATCGCTACATTGGTGGCGATCCGGAATAACCAGGTAGAGAATTTACGATTACTGTCAAAACGATCAATATTTGTATAGGCCCGCAGAAAAGCCTCCTGCGCGATATCCTGTGCCTCATGCACATTCCCTACCATTCGATAGGAAACTTGGTATATCTTGTCTTTATAAAGCTCGACGATTTCCTCAAACGCCTGTTGATCACCTTTCCTCACTTCCCGGATTAACCTTTTTACTATCGTTTCCATGTTCCTATCCCTACCCACATTCGTTCTGACTTATATACGGATAAGCTCCGTCTTCCGTTTCATTATTTTTTATGAAATCTGATCTTTCTATCATAACATACCTTTTGCCTAAATCAGATTAGCCATTAGTGTTTTTTTTACTAAATATTAGGGTATGTAAGTAATATAAAAAGCGTACTTACGACTTGTAGAGAGGGTGGCTTGGAATGAGCACGGAAAAACAATTACTTGCGGAAATTGAACATTACCGCCAGCTGTTAAACGAGAAAGCGAAAACCAACCCGCTTCCTTCAGCTCCAATGGTCTGCTTCAGCAAGAAGCTCGATCAGCTGTTAAACAAGTACAATAACTTGACGAGATCACTCCCGCCTCAAACACGCCATCTGGAGTAGGCGGCAGGCGCAATTTTAGAGACCCCGAAAATAGATACAAGAAAAACCGTGGACCACACACGGTAAGACGACCAACAATAAGTACTTCGGGTCTTGTTATCATCAAAGTTGGGTAAACTTCGTAAAAGCGTAGCACCCGGCTCCCCGGCTCCCCGGCTTTGCCGTTCCCTTAAAGTAAACGATCTACTGGAAATCCATTTACCTTCATTATTTAGATTGGGATCATCGGTAAAGCAATCAATATAGCAGACAAAAACACACCTTCAGCGGTCATTAGGCCAAGACCTAATCCGCTAAAGGTGTGTTTAGTATTCACGATGGAGCCTAGCGGGATCGAACCGCTGACCTCCTGCGTGCAAGGCAGGCGCTCTCCCAGCTGAGCTAAGGCCCCGTTTTTGCAATAGATGCTCTTGTACAAGTATGAGCCATGAAGGACTCGAACCTTCGACCCTCTGATTAAAAGTCAGATGCTCTACCAACTGAGCTAATGGCTCCCGATGTGTGTTTCAATGACGCTTCTCATGGTGCTTCCGGACGATGTTTCGCTCCGTTGTCTCCACCTGTTCCTTCCTCTTCCCAGCTATGCTCTGATGCTGGCTGCGTCGGAACAACTCGAAGTCTTTTCGACGATGCTTTCGCTCGTCACTGAGCTAATGGCTCCCGATGTCTTTCCAATGTCGCTTCTCATGAGGCTTACGGACGATGTTTTGCTCCGCCGTCTCCACCTGTTCCTTCCTCTTCCCAGCCATGCTCTGATGCCGGCTGCGTCGGAACAACTCGAAGTCTTTTCGACGATGCTTTCGCTCGTCACTGAGCTAATGGCTCCCGATGTGTGTTTCAATGTCGCTTCTCATGGTGCTTCCGGACGATGTTTCGCTCCGTTGTCTCCACCTGTTCCTTCCTCTTCCCAGCCATGCTCTGATGCTGGCTGCGTCGGAACAACTCGAAGTCTTTTCGACGATGCTTTCGCTCGTCACTGAGCTAATAGCTCCCGATGTCTTTCCAATGTCGCTTCTCATGGTGCTTCCGGACGATGTTTTGCTCCGCCGTCTCCACCTGTTCCTTCCTCTTCCCAGCCATGCTCTGATGCTGGCTGCGTCGGAACAACTCGAAGTCTTTTCAACGATGCTTTCGCTCGTCACTGAGCTACCTACTTGGTTATAAAAAAATGGCTGGGCTAGCTGGATTCGAACCAGCGCATGACGGAGTCAAAGTCCGTTGCCTTACCGCTTGGCTATAGCCCAACGAAATGGTGGAGGGGGACGGATTCGAACCGCCGAACCCGGAGGGAGCGGATTTACAGTCCGCCGCGTTTAGCCACTTCGCTACCCCTCCACAATCATTCAAGTGCCGGCCAGAGGACTTGAACCCCCAACCTACTGATTACAAGTCAGTTGCTCTACCAATTGAGCTAGACCGGCATGTTATAGACAGTGTTCCTTACTTTATGCTGAGACTGTGTCTCTTCCTCTTGACAGCTTTTGCTCCGATGCGGGCTGCGTCGAGACAACTCGCCGTTTATTCGACGATGCTTTTGCTCGTCTCTACCAATTGAGCTAGACCGGCATAATATGGATAGTGTTCCTTACTTTATGCTGAGACTGTGTCTCTTCCTCTTGCCTGATTATGCTTCGATGCAGGCTGCGTCGAGACAACTCGTTGACTACTCGACGATGCTTTTGCTCGTCTCTACCAATTGAGCTAGACCGGCATAATATGGATAGTATTCCTTACTTTATGCTGAGACTGTGTCTCTTCCTCTTGACAGCTTTTGCTCCGATGCGGGCTGCGTCGAGACAACTCGTTGATTACTCGACGATGCTTTTGCTCGTCTCTACCAATTGAGCTAGACCGGCATGTTATAGACAGTGTTCCTTACTTTATGCTGAGACTGTGTCTCTTCCTCTTGACAGCTTTTGCTCCGATGCGGGTTGCGTCGAGACAACTCGCCGTTTATTCGACGATGCTTTTGCTCGTCTCTACCAATTGAGCTAGACCGGCATAGTATATGTAGCATGTTGGCTTTTATCCCTATGTATGCTGGTGGAGGATGACGGGATCGAACCGCCGACCCCCTGCTTGTAAGGCAGGTGCTCTCCCAGCTGAGCTAATCCTCCGGCAAATGGTGACCCGTACGGGATTCGAACCCGTGTTACCGCCGTGAAAGGGCGGTGTCTTAACCACTTGACCAACGGGCCAAAATACAACTCTTTCTTACTGACAAAAAATATTATATAAAAAATAAACTTTAAAGACAACCCCCTTTGTATAATTTTTCTTAGAAAGGGATGCAAATCGATTACAATCGTTTCGAAATCGCTGAAAACGGGGGCTTCTGCCATCCGTGTAACGCGCGGACCGGGGGCCTGTCCGAATCAACGCGAAGGTTTTTATACTTTCTTAATGCAAAAAGAAGGCTCATCAATCAGCAACATTGAGCCTTCTTTTTATCGCGATTTATTGTGGTTGCTTGGGAATATCAAGGTTCCACTGATGAATCAAGGTGCGGACGGCAGCTTTGTCTTCGGCGCTTAATGGGCTGACAGGTTCTCTCGTGACGCCCGGGTTTAAACCGATTTGTCGCATCCCTTCCTTGACAATCGCTACATTGACACCGCTGTTGTATTTTTCCCGTAAGTTTTCAAAAGGAAGTACTTCATTCCAGACGCTCCATACTTTCGTTTCATCGTTCTTTTTTAATGCGGCAAGCAGTTCGAGTGATTTTTCAGGATAAAGATTGACCAATCCCGATGTAAAGCCTCTGGCGCCAGCATGGAAAAAGAATGGCGCCCACTTTTCTGCGATCCCGCATACCCACGTAATGTTATGATGGGCGGGGATCGAATGAACGGTTCTAGCAAAGCGCGGCAAATCATTAATCGCGTATTTAACCGCAACTAACCTTTCCAGTGAGGACAGTTCCTCCAACACCCGATCTGAGATAGCTGGATTTTTAAAATAAATCACGGCCGGCAAATCGACATTTTCAATAATCGATTTAAAATAATCCACCACCCCGTCATCGGTCATAAAAGGGTGAACAGGCATATGAATCATGATGCAATCAGCTCCGACATCCTTCGCATAGTTGCCCAGTTCAATCGCCGTCGCAACCGAATAACCGACCCCGGCCAAAACGGTAGCACGCTTATTGGCACATTCAACGACATATCTGATTTCTTCTTTCACTTCTTCTAATGTCAGCGCATAAAACTCACTCGTATTTCCACAGGGAACAAGCACATTAACTCCCCGGTTAATCAAAAACTTCACATTTTCTTTTACACCGTTCCAATCAATTTCTTTCGACCCTTCTTTGAAAGGAGTAATTGTAATGCCTGAAATATCCTCGAACTTCTTTCCAAATGATTGATAGTCCATTTTTTTGCCTCCATTTTCATCTTTTCATGAGCTGAAGCAATAAATGAAATTTGATATATCAATAAAAACTTAAAGAAATAACGCATTATTTCTTTAAGACATTGGTCAACGTTCTGTTGATATGTCGTTTCATTAATTCTTCTGCTCGTTCAGGATTGCGCTCAATAATCGCTTGCAGAATTGCCTTATGCTCTAAGTAACCATCCTTCATTTCATCTTTCTCTGTAAGGGCTCTTTTGCGAAAGGCTGTCTCAAAGCTTGAAATATTGTTCAGTAAGTTGGTCACCATCGGATTGTTGGCAATCTCCCGAATGAGGGAATGGAATCTCGTATTCTCTTCTACAAGTGCGTCAATATCCCTTTTTTCAAAAAGTTCCTCCATGAGAGCGAGCTGCGCCTTTAATTTATCAACTTGCCGGTCATTGACCTTTGCCGCGGCAAACTTCGCGCACAAACCTTCTACAACTGCTCGTAATTGAAGAACTTCCTCAATATTCGTATCGACATATTCTGAGACATACGTCCCTTTTCGAGGGATCGTCACAACCAATCCCTCGTTCCCTAAAATTCGAAAAGCCTCCTTGATCGGTGTCGTACTGATTCCGAGCTTCTCGGAAAGATCCCGCTCCTTTAAATGCTCACCGCTTTTGATTTGCCCTCTTACAATCGCCTCTCGCAATGATTCGACCACTACTTCTCTTAATGATTTCACATTTCGAGTTCTAGTAGAAATAAGCTTTTCAAAAGACTGTTCAGCTGACTCTTTATTCATACTAGACATCTCCATTCGTCCAATTGATATATCAAATATTATCATAGCTGCTGGCGGTTGTAAATGTGCGAAAAGCAGGACAGACTTATCATAAAAACAGCAAGCACACAGGGGTAGGGGCTTTCGTCACATTCCCGGTAAAGGTTAATTCCCCTGTATCCTCGTTAACGTGAAACGAAACAATTGAATCACTTTCCTGATTGGCGACTAGCAAAAACCTCCCATCAGGAGAGAATGTGAAATGTCGCGGCACCTCTCCTTTGCAGTCATAATGATTTACATAACGCAGCTTGCCTGTCTCCTCCTGAAATGTATAGAAAATGATACTATTATCTCCCCTGTTTGTCGCATAGAGAAACCGGCCACAAGCGGAAAACTTCACTTCAGCCGCCGTGTTTTCAATGTCCGCTTGATGTGGGAGCGTCGAGACCGTTTCCAGCTCCGTCAGCTCGCCACTCTCTTCTGTCCACCGGTAGCTTGTCATCGTCGAATTCAACTCGTGAACAATAACGAGATAGCGATTAGAAGGGTGAAAAGCGAGATGCCTCGGACCGGCACCCGCCGCTGCCTTATAACGGCGGTGCGGCTCCAGCTTGCCCTTTTCGGTATCAAATCGATACACATAAACCGTATCCGTCCCGAGATCGGCTACCAATGCAAATGAATTGCTCGGATCAGTGATGATCGAATGGGCATGCGGCCCTTCCTGTCTCGGATGGACGCTTGCTCCGACGTGCTGGACGACATCCGTTGCCTCTCCTAATCGGCCATCAGCTAAAATCGGAAAGACGACAACACTTCCTTCACCATAATTGGCAAGCAGCACATAGTTCTTTGAGCGGTCAACAAAAGCATAAGCAGGACGCCTCCCGCGGGAAGATCGCTCATTTAACAGGGTCAGCCTGCCTGACTCGCGTTCGATGGAAAAGGCGCTGACAGCCCCGGTCGGCTCGCCTTTATATTCAAATAAGGCGTTGATGGCATAAAGCGTGTGATCTGGACCGGGCGTTATAAAGGATGGATCCGCTACTTGCTTCACGACATCGTAATAGCGCAGTTCTCCGCTTTCCTCATTAAAATGATAAAGATAAATCCCTTCACTTTCCTTGTCTGTAAACGTTCCAACATACAAAAGCCGGTCTTTTTGCCCCACTTCATCTACTCCCTTCCGGTTGTCATCAATCATTGATGCCGCCCAGATCATATGTGAGAGCACTTCTCCCTCCATCGATCACAAGCGTCTCACCATTAATAAAAGCAGCTTTGTCGGAAACCAGAAAAGCAACCGCATACGCGACATCTCCGGATTCCCCACTCTTCCACTCGGATGGTATTTCATTATTTTTTTCATATAGGCCCCATCTTCTTGATAAATGTCCGGTGATAATATAGTTGTTTTGATAAAGCCGGGGCAGATGGCGTTGACGCGAATGCGATACGCACTTAAATCAATCGCCATGCTTCTCGTCATCGCCAGAATTGCACTCTTTGACGCGTTATAAGGAAAGAAACGCGGCTGGGTACGCATCGCATGTGTGGACGAAATGTGGATAATTGCGTTATTTTCTTCTTCTTTTAAATACGGGATGCTATATTTTGATGCCAGGTAATGCCCGCGAAAATTAACCGCGATACATTCATCAAATTCCTCAACGGTACAGTCTTCCACGCTGTGTGTAAAATTAATGCCGGCATTATTAACTAATACATTTAACCGGCCAAACCGCTGATATGCGTTTTCGACCATTTCCTGAATGGCAGATTCCTCTTTAATATCGACCTGAAGAGCAATCGCCTCGCCGCCTTCTTTTTCAATCGCTGCGGCGACTTGTTGTGCTTTGGTTTCTTCAATGTCTGCCACCGCTACCGCATAGTTCTCTTTGGCAAGCTCCAGCGCTACCGCACGGCCAATCCCGGAGCCTCCCCCGGTTACAATTGCTACTTTCATATGAACCTCCCTTTCTGTTTACTTCATAAAATGACTCGGAACAAACATGACGATTTCCGGAATAAAGGTAATGATCAACAAAACAGCAATCATAACGAAGTAAAATGGCAGCATGGTTATGCTTAGCCTTTCAATTGAAACCCCACTTATTGCACTGCCGACAAAAAGAGTACCTCCTACTGGGGGGGTTAATAGACCGATTCCAAGGTTTAGCATCATCACGACCCCAAAGTGGACAGGGTCCATTCCTACTGCAGTGACAACAGGAAGTAAGACAGGAGTAATGAGTAAAATCAGTGCAGCCATATCCATAAAGGTTCCTAAAATAAGCATAATCAGATTGACAAGCAAAAGAATGATTACTTTACTATCGGACATATTCAGCAAAGCGTTGCCAATCACACTCGTCACATTCAAGTAATTCATTAAATAACCAAACGCACTTGATGTACCAATAAGAATAAAGACAATCGAAATCGTTCCGAGCGTATTTTTTAAAATAAGGTTCATACGCGAAAGAGGAATATCACGATAAATGATAAAAGTTACAATAAAAGCATATACAACAGCAATCGCCGCAGCCTCTGTTGCTGTAAAAATACCGACTACCACACCAACAACGACAATTAAGACAGTCATTAGGCCTAGCATGGACTCACGTAAAGCTGTAAACGTCGCTCTCAACGTATATGGTTCACCCTTTGGATATTTACGCTTTAACGCAACCAGATAACTAAATACCATCAACGCAATTCCTAAAAACACTCCAGGTACAATCCCTGCTAAAAACAGTTGCCCAATCGACACTCCGCCTCCTGCGACAAGCGCATACAAAATAATATTATGACTCGGCGGTATTAGGACCCCTTGTACAGAGCTAGCTACAGTTACGGCCGTCGAATAATCGGCTTCATAGCCGTTTTTCTTCATCATTGGAATCATGACTGATCCGATTGATGAGGTATCAGCTACGGAAGACCCCGAAATTCCTCCAAAGAACATACTTGCTTGAATATTCACCATTGCTAAACCACCGCGAAATCGACCGACCAGTGCCTGTGACAACTTAACAAGACGGTCAGAAATACCCCCTTGTGACATCAGCTCCCCCGCTAGAATAAAAAATGGAATCGCAAGAAGTACATAGACATTAATACCACCAACAATGCTTTGCGCAACCATCAAAAAAGGTAAATCCAAATACCAAGCTGTCACGATCGAAGAAATGCCTAATGCAAACACAATCGGTACTCGAATGAATATTAAGAAAAAGAAACTGCCAATCAAAAGGTAAACAGCCGTCATATTGCTAATCATAGCATCCTCCGTCCTTTGTCGATAATCTGAAGTAGCATTGCCAGACCAGAAATAGGAACAGCCAAATATAACCACGACGAAGAAATTCGCAAACCAGGTAACGTATTTGTACTTGTTAATTGCACAAGCTGGAAACCAGCTATTATAAAAAAGATGGAAAACACGCTCATCATTATTAGAACGACCCAATGAACCATGTTCATATATTTTTTTGGTAAAATAAAATCGATAATCGATAATCGTAAATGAGTGTCGGTCCGAATCGCCATACTCGCACTAGTCAAGGCAATCCATACCATTAATATTTTCGCTAATTCCTCGCCCCACGCCGGAGTAGCACTTAAAACATATCGTCCAAATACAATCCAGCTAACAATCATCACAAGCAGGACAAGTAATACCTTTGAAAAATATTCAATAAATAGCGTTGCATACCGGGAAAGCGTCTCCATTCTTTCACACCTCCATTTTGATCTTTTTCACGGAGAATCGCATGAAAAACCGACTCTCCGTAAAAAAACTAGTTACTCCGCCGTTTGAATCGCTTCAATGAGGTCTGCAAAATCCCCGCCGTACGTTTCATAGAGGTCACTTACTTCTGCTTGCCAGCTTGAAAGATCATCAAGTTGTATAATATTTGCCCCTAACTCTTCTAACTCAGCTAATGCTTCTTCTTCAAATTTCTCCGTTTCGCTTCGAACAAATTCAGAAGACTGTACGGCAGCTTCCTGGATAATTTCCTGATCTTCTGCACTTAATTTATTCCAAGTCATTTCTGAAATAACGACTACTCCTGGACTCGCGACATGGCTTGTTAATGAGAAGTTTTCGGCCACTTCATAAAATGAATTTGTTAAATAGCCTGCGATCGTATTTTCAGCTCCATCCACGACCCCTGTTTGGATAGCGCTATACAATTCGGCATAATTCAGTGGTGTTGGATCGGCATTAAATGCTGAAATCATATCCATAAATATCGCATTTTCCGGTACCCGGATTTTTAACCCGCTCATATCTTCTACTGTTTCAACCGGATTTCCACTAGTAAAAATATGTCTTGCTCCATCATCATAATAGGTTAACCCTTTCATCCCGCCGATGAATTCTTCGACACTTTGAAGAATTTCCTCACCTGCCGGACCATTCAACGCATTCCATTGATGCTCACGATTTTCAAAAATAAATGGCAAGGCAAGCACCCCCATCGGATCCGCACCAAAATCTGTTAAAGCACTTGAGTTGGGCCGGAAGAAATCCAAGCCTCCAGCCTGGACGGACTGTAATTGTTCTCTTTCTGAGCCTAAGGCACTTGCCGAGAATATTTCTATTTTAATTCTGCCGTCAGTCGCTTCCTCCACAAGACGAGCAAATTCATAGGCTCCTTCTGTAATTGGGTGATCATCCGGATTCAGCTCTCCGTAACGAAGTATCATTTGCTCTCCATTCCCGGCAGTTTCCTCTTCCCCTTCCCCGCTTTGCGCCTCATTCTCTTCTCCAGCTTCCGGCGCTGGTTCGTTTGTCTCATTCGCAGACCCACAAGCAGCGACAACAAGCACAAGGCCGACAGCAAGCAACAGAAGCAATAGTCTCTTTTTCATCAATGAAACCCCTCCTAATAATAAATTTGATATATGATATTTCATAAACAGTAAAAAAAGATTTAGGATGTTCGATCCTGAAGTTGATGTACGCTGACATTCCCCCAGCTTAAATCGGGAACCCGCAAGCGCTCGATTCGCTCCCAATCAAGCTCCATTCCCAGCCCAGGGAGGCCGCGATCAGGCACGAGCAGATAGCCCTGTTCATATTGAACCGGCTTTTTCACAATATCATCCGTGTATAATTTCGGACCGGTCGGATCAGATGTATACGTCAGGTTAATCAAGGAGCTGCCTAAATGCGCCATCGCCGCAGTACCGATTGATAATTCCTGCGTTGTCCCGAGCAGGCAGGCTTTACCGGCAACCTCGGCTGCCGCAGCCGCTTTTCTGGCAGCGCTAATTCCACCGATAAAAATTGGTGAGATATTGAAAATATCAACGGAATCATGGCGAATCATTTCATATTGCTGACGGAAATCCCACACATGCTCACTAACTGGATGATCGACTTTCAGCCGAAATTGACGTAGCCCTTCGAAATCATTACGAACAGCTGGACTTTCAATCATTTCAAAGTCGTACTTTGCCAGACGCTTCACAATTCTAAGTGTTTCCTTCCAATCTAATAGATGACTGAAGTCGATTGATTTAATTTTGACTTTTGAACCAAATTCTTCAGCTACCCTAGCCAAAAATGCTTCGTCTGCATCAACATTTTTTCCAACATACAGGCGAAATACATCAAACCCTTCCTGTAAGCGCTTTCGGACGACGGCAAGATTCTCTTCCACTTCTTCAACAAAACGATGGCGGAATATTGGATAACATACTTTAATTTTTTCCTGATATCGGCCACCCAGCAATTCAGCCACGGAAACATGTAAATATTTCGCGCACAGATCATGTAACGCGGCATCAATTCCATTGCGAATAAAGCTGCCTTTCTCGTAATAGTACATGACTGCCGGGTAGTTTTCAGAGAGAACGTTGTTAATCAGTGTCAGGTCAAATGGATTCTGCCCACGTAACATTGATTTCAGGACATTTTCCAAATCGACTACATCGACCGCGTACTTCGGCAAATGCGAGAAATCCGACATTTCGCCTATCCCTGTTACTCCTTCATCCGTCATGATTTCAACAATTACATGCTTGTTTACAAAGCCGGTATGTCTTGGTACCCCTACAACTGTCAATTTCACATCACTTATTTTCAATATAACTCCCCCTTTGGAATCTGATATATCAATAAATTTATCAGCCATTTTACAATTAGTCAACTTATTTTTCTAAATATTGTTTTAATTAATTATCTGTAATAAGGCAATCCTCCTTTAATAACAGGTTTTATGTCTTTTTAATAAAACGTTTGTTTAATTTGCTAAAGCCGGCTCACCGTCCAACCTTCTGTCCGCGTTTCCCAATTGTTTAATAAATCTAGTTGTGGACATATTATGGTAGGAGGTGGATCATTTTGGACTTTCCCACAATTCATACGAACTTTTGGGATGCGGTCATCGCGGTTCCCGTCGTCATGCTTGTAACTCAACTCATTAAACTATTTTTTAAAATGCCTAAAAAATTTGTCCCTACCGTCGCCCTGCTCCTGGGATTAGGCATCTCCATTTTTATAAGTCACCGACATAGCCTCGTTGTCGGGATATTTATGGGCTGGTTTTATGGATATGCGGCAATTGGCAATTATGCCGCCTTAAAAACGACTATCACTGCCTGGCGGGAAGAAAAATCTTAAAATAAATGGGTGGCACCAAACGTAGCAAGATAAAAGAAAGGTGGTAACCCGTGCGCTAGTATAATTCAACCGTAGTTACCATACAACGTAAGGAGGAAATAATCATGCCGGTTACCATTACCCCTTATTTAATGATGAACGGAAATGCTAAGGAAGCCATCCAATTTTATGAACAAACCCTAGGTGCTGAAGTACTGACGATTATTACATACAGAGACATGCCGGATTCCCCTTCTGAAGATTTGAAAGAGCTGATTGCCCATGCAAAAATTAAAATTGAAGAAGCGGCCCTGATGTTTTCTGACACCCCCGGCCCTTCATCCATTACGAGCGGCAATCAAGTCACCATTTGCATTTCAACCAATGATGTTGAGAAATCCAAGCGGTTCTTTGAAGCCTTAACCGACGGAGGCCGAGTGAAAATGCCGTTTCAGGAAACGTCATTTAGCCCCGGCTATGGCAGCGTTACAGACAAATTTGGCGTAACCTTTCAAATCGACACGGAAGCACAAGGGTAAATGTTTGTTTCATTCGTTTGCAGCTTAGCTCGAGTAGAAAGCAGAGTACGAAAAAAGGAACAGCTTTTTCACTGTTCCTTTTTTAGATAAATCTTCCCTTATAGCCCTCATTTATCCATCCTATTAGTTTAAAATTCTGTCCATCTTATCGGCAGCATCTATCGTGACTCCAAAAACAATTTCTCTGTCGAATTTACAAGAAAATGGCGTGTAGAGAGCAACATCATAATAGAAAAGGAGGGAGAGTGAAAACTTTTATAGAGCCGGAAATAGTGAAGATAAAAAGTAAACTGGTGAAGGACTATCATTCGTGGTGAGGGTAAGGCGGCTTTCTTCTCTTGCCACCTCAACATTAAATACAGAAGCAAAACAAAAAGCCCTCCATCTCCTGAAAGGCTTGCCGCATAAGGCGTTCGAGGTAAGCTTCCAAGCGGACTTGAACCGCTGACCCCTACCTTACCATGGTAGTGCTCTACCGACTGAGCTATGGAAGCGCAAAAATGGCTCCACAGGTAGGACTCGAACCTACGACCGATCGGTTAACAGCCGATTGCTCTACCACTGAGCTACTGTGGAATATCATTGAAGTTGTTCATTCGTACGCTTGTGGTACCTGTCTCTTCCTCTTGATCGCTTTGCTCCGACGTTAGCTGCGTCGAGACAACTCGAAAACTTTTCGAGGAAGCTTTCTCATCGTCACTGAGCTACTGTGGAATATGTATAATATTGCTTTTCACTTACGCTTTTGGTCATGGAAGAAAAAAAAGAGTTGCCCGGCAACGTCCTACTCTCACAGGGGGAAGCCCCCAACTACCATCGGCGCTGAAGAGCTTAACGACCGTGTTCGGCATGGGAACGGGTGTGACCTCTTCGCTATCGCCACCGGACTTTTGATCGAGAGATTACCGGCGACCTTCTTTGTCAGCTTCATGGTCTTCGGTCATGTCACGTACTGATGTACGCTCCATTCCTCAGCCATTTGCTTCCTCGAATGTCTTGGTTCTCTTTGATCAATCTATATCGGGGAAGTCGCAATGGCTCCGTACGCTACTCGTCTAGAGTGGAGAACCCCACTCCTCTCTAGACTTTGAAAAACTTGTAGCGACTCCGCACATTGCTGCGTCC
>NZ_JAMBOL010000027.1 GCF_023715605.1 Halalkalibacter oceani | reverse complement strand
CACTATACCAAAGAATGAGGTGTTTTTTGTATTTATGAAGCATAATGTCAAGGCTCCTATTGAAATAGGGAGAACCCAAACAAAATCAACAACCTCATCTAATTATTTAGGTGCGAAGTTTGAGTTAATAAGATAATTTATGTCCATCAAAGATTCCTCTCTCCCCCTATAATAGATATACCCCTATATGTATTATAACATTTTTTTTAACTTTTACCAGCGTTTAAATTTACCACAGATATACTGAGAATTTTTTTATTTATCTCCTCAATACTTATTTTAATCCAAATATACAGACAGCGAAATCACTTCCTTGTTCACTTAATGTAAAGTTACAACCTACCTTGTTATCTAAACTGTTTGCTAAAAAGACTAAGTGTCCATGTTTGAGAGTTCAAAGAAATCCTATATTAGAATAAATACGACTTAGATGGGAAAAAGAAAAATTGCTAGACATAACAATCTTAATTGTTTATGTACATCTTATTTCTTGCAGATACTTCTTCATCCTCTTGAAAGAACTGGACCAAATCGTAATGCGATCTAATGTTCAGTATGGTAATTACAGGGGCTATCCATGCAAGTATTTTTTTACGAGTAATCGGCAACTGATGGGTGGTCAAGTACTTATTGCATTACTATATTTCTCCTTTACCAGGATAGATGAAGAAAAAGCCCGCAAAACCTTATGGTCATGCTGGCTTTTTCTTTGGCCTTTCATATAGCCTTAAACTTTTATGTACCGCAAAAATTGGGGATTTTTACGCTAGGCAAACTATAATTTTAATAAGTCTATTTCCTGTAAAGGAATCAACTATATAGTTGTCTTGTTTAACTAAAAGTAAAATACTCACGCTAATTGAGAAGAGTAGGAAATTATTATATCCTTCTCTTAACATTTTCAATAACTACTTTACTTTGGGGAATACTTGGTATGCTCACCATGCTGTAACTTAAATCCTGGTTAGGAACTTCATATTCCATTTGGTTGGCTAGATAATCAAGACTTACTTTCATGACTTCAATGGTGACCCACTCTCCAGCACAGCGATGACCCATAAAGTAATCACCACCACCTTGCGGAATGAAGCCAAATGGGCTTCCTTCCCATTTAGCAAACCGATCAGGACTGAACAAATCAGGATTTTCCCAAATTTCAGGGTCATGATTTGTACCATAAAGATCCAGTAAAGTTAATGTGCCTTCTTCAAATTTATAGCCCTTCCAGATGAAATCTTTTTTTACCAATGCTACGACAAACGGAAAAAACGGATAAAAACGGCGAACTTCCTGTACAAACATCTGAGCATATTTTTCATCATGGGATTCAAGTTTCTCCCTTTCTTCTGGAAAATGATGCAATGCCAGCGCAGTGAAATTGATGAATATCGCGATCGCAACAATAGGTCTCAAGATATTGATCACTTCCACAGCAGCAGTCTCAGTATCCAGAAGATTCCCTTCTAAATCGCGATGCCAGGCAAATCTATGTAAAGCTGTATCTTCTGGAGGATTTATTTCCCCGTTACGCACCTTATCAACCAACTCACCAATCCAATTTTCTACTTTATTCCGTGCATTTCTCCCTAACCAATGGTTTGGGCCAACTGCAGCCGGAGACTCGAACATCGCGGCCAAGTCTTTTGTCATTTCTTTAACATCGTCTTCTTCCAACGGGACGCCTGCCCACTGGCAGGCTGTTCTGCACAGGACTTCTTTTACTTCTTCATAAAGAATAACTTCATCCATCTGTTCCCATTTATTTAGTGCTGTCTTCCACTGTTTTTTTGTGATGTCTGTTAGGCTTTGAAGTCCCTCAGGAGACATGATGGACATAAACATTTCCTTCCGATGTTTGTGATCTTGTCCATCCAACGCCTGAACACCATTCTTCCCGAATAATGTTTGAACCGCCCGGTTCGGTGCTGCATCTTTCCTTTTGAATTTCTCAGTGTCATAAAAAACTTCTGCAGCATCTTTTCCTACCATACAGATAGCTTTCTTTCCAAGTAATCGAGTCTCAAAAACATTAGAATTAAAACTTTGACGTCTGTTCAAAATGTACATATATCCTTCTCTCATAAGGCTAAAGCTATGATCTATTCCTTCTTCCCGAGGCATTTGATTTGTATCTGACATATCATTCATCTCCATTTTCATTAATGATGATTTTATTATTTGTAACTTTTCCCTATTTATTCTCAAAAAAACTTTGATCTGTCCCATCCGTGTTCAATTTGCTACATTTTATAACCTTCTTAACGAGAAGGACTTCTAATTGCTCTTAGTCAGAGCTCAATCATCTTCGTTAATTTATGAGACATTCTTCTATTCAATAATGGAACCTATTGTAAATTGATGAAGGCAAGTCCCTTAAACGAATGTTTTAGGGATTTTTTTCGCATGCTTAAATTTACGTAGTTTTAGACTATTTACCGTTCCCTAAACTATTCCCTTTAACTTTTTCCCTAAAATTGACGGCACTCCCGTATTAGGGAATAATTAATTTTAGGAGGGGAATAGAATGGGGAAAATTTTTGGATATGCCCGAGTTTCTACTCAAGATCAAAATTTAGAATTACAAATGGATGCATTACAAAAGGCCGGGGCAGCTGTTATCTACAAAGAAAAAATAACGGGAACAAAAAAAGAGCGTTCAGAATTAGAGCAACTCTTAAAAGCAATAAGTGAAGGAGATACAGTGGTTGTCTATAAACTAGATCGTATCTCAAGATCTACTAAGCACTTAATTGAACTAGCAGAAACCTTTGAGGAAAGAAAAGTGAATTTTGTTTCTATAAGAGACAACATTGATACATCAAATGCAATGGGTCGTTTTTTCTTCCGTACCATGGCAAGTATTGCTGAGTTAGAACGGGATATCATCAGCGAACGCACTAAAGCAGGCTTACAATCCGCAAGAATTAGAGGTAGAAAGGGCGGAAGACCAGTTAAGGATCCAAAATTAGTAGAACGAGCATTAAAACTACATGCTTCTAAGGAGTACAGTATAAAAGAGATTTCTGATATGACTGGTGTTAGTAAATCGGTGTTGTATCGAGCTATAGAACGTATATAGAAATGAACAGGAGGAACTATCTTGTATTTGAGAGCAAGAGAACTACTTACACATGAACAACGCATAGATTTCATGACAATTCCAGCTGATATTAGTGAGTGGGAAATAGCTACCTCCTACACTTTATCACCACATGATTTAGAAGTGATTAAACGTCGAAGACGAGACTATAATCGACTTGGATTTGCCGTTCAGTTATGTCTGTTTCGCTTTCCGGGATGGACATTATCGGATGTTAAAGAAATACCTAAGTCAGTTTTACGGTTTATTGCCAATCAAATTAAGGTAGATCCCCTGGAATTTCAATCATATGCTGAACGGGAACAAACTAAGCATGAACATATGGTTGAAATTCGGAAAGAGTATGGTTATAAGAACTTCTCAGTAAGAGAATATCGTAACATCTCTTCTTCTTTACTAAGTCATGCAATGGAAAATGAGAACTCAATGTATTTGATTAGGACGGCTATCGAAGAAATGAAGAAGCGAAAAATTATTCTTCCAGCTATGTCGACGATTGAACGTCTGGTTTGGCAAACACGTCATCGAGCTGAACAAAAAATATATAAAATATTATCGCGGTCTCAACGATTAGAGTATGTGAAAAAACTTGAGTTATCTATTGATTGTAATGACATACACCCGAACCGGCTTCTTCAATTGTCGCGTTTAGGTGCGCGATATGAACCTCATTCCTTCCGAAGATTTAATGAGTCTAAAAAATATGCCATTCTTGTGGCTTATCTCTTAAATCTCAGTCAAGACTTAATTGATCAAGCCATTGAAATCCACGATCGCCAAATTATGATCTTGCAGTCAAAGGGCCGTAAGGCCCAAGAAGAAATGCAGAGACAAAAACGGTAAAACAATTAATGAAAAAATCATACAGTTTGCTGACATCGGTGCTGCACTAATAAAGGCAAGAAATGAAAGATTAGATCCATTTACTACACTAGAAACCGTCATGTCCTGGGAGAAAATGATTGCATCGGTGGAAGAAGCCAAACAATTATCACGTCCTATCGACTATGATTATTTAGATCTTTTAGAAAAACGATTTTTTTATCTTCGAAAATATACGCCTACTTTACTTAAATCACTAGAATTTCAATCGACCCAATCAGCCAAACCATTGATGGAAGCACTAGATATTATTAAAAATTTGAATTATTCAGGTAAACGAAAAATTCCAGAAGGAGCTCCTCTTGGGTTTGTCTCTAACCGGTGGCAGAAACACGTATATGACGATGATGGAAGCATCAATCGTCATTATTATGAAATGGCAGCATTAACTGAATTACGAAATCATATTCGATCTGGAGATGTATCTGTTCAAGGCAGTAAACAACATAAAGATTTTGAAGAGTATCTAATTCCAAAAGAAGAATGGTTAGAAACTGATTTACATCATAATCGCCTTGCTGTAAGCAGTTCAGCTGAAGAATATTTGAACGAAAGAATGGATTCTCTACGAAAACGGCTGCAAGCCATGTCCGAAAACGTTGATGAACTAGAGGGTGTCAGTATAGAAAAGGGAAAATTTCGCATTGACCGCCTCGAAAAGGATACGCCCGAAGATGCAAAGGCGTTTAGTTCATCCCTATACAGCATGTTGCCACGGATAAAACTAACGGATCTGCTAATGGAAGTCGCAAGTTGGACAGGTTTTGACGAACAATTTATTCATGCTTCTTCAAGCCGTCCTCCCAAAGGAGAGGAAAAGTCGATTTTATTGGCCGCGCTTATGGCGATGGGGACAAACATTGGCTTAACAAAAATGGCAGATGCTACACCCGGAATTAACTATCACCAAATGGCTCATGCTTCACAGTGGCGTCTTTATGACGATGCGATGAATAAAGCTCAGGCAACACTTGTGAATTTCCATCATCAGCTTGCTTTATCTACTTATTGGGGAGATGGAAGTACTTCCTCTTCAGATGGTATGCGTGTGCAAGTTGGCGTGTCTTCTCTACATGCAGAATCAAATCCTCATTATGGTTCTGGTAAAGGAGCTACAATTTATCGATTCACAAGTGATCAGTTTTCTTCTTACTTCACAAAAGTCATTAATACCAATGCTCGTGATGCCGTTCATGTGATAGACGGGTTACTGCATCATGAATCTGAATTAAATATTGAAGAACATTACACAGACACTGCAGGTTATACTGATCAAGTTTTTGGACTGAGCCATCTACTTGGTTTTCGTTTTGCACCTCGCCTTCGAGATCTGTCTGATACTCGACTATACGTAATAGATAAGCCTGGTGAGTTTCCAACAATAGAAAAACTACTACGAGGGCGTATTAATACAAAGGTTATTCTAGAAAACTATGATGACGTTTTACGTCTAGCCCACTCCATTCGGGAAGGGAAAGTTTCTGGTTCACTTATTATGGGAAAGTTGAGGTCCTATTCAAGGCAAAATCGTTTGGCTACAGCACTCCGTGAAATGGGTAGGATTGAAAAAACTATCTTCATATTAGACTATATTTCAAATGAAGCGATACGTCGTCGAATTCAACGAGGATTAAACAAAGGAGAGGCTATGAATGCCTTAGCCAGAGCTTTATTTTTTGGAAAACGAGGCGAACTCAGGGAAAGAGCACTACAAGACCAGCTTCAGCGAGCAAGTGCTTTAAACATATTAATTAATGCGATAAGCGTTTGGAACACGGTTTACCTCACCGAAGCAACAAAAGTCATGAGTGAAAAAGGGATATTACAAGATCAGATGATAAAACATATTTCGCCATTAGGGTGGGAGCATATTAACTTTTTAGGAGAGTACAATTTTGATATAAAAAGAATGACGGGACTCAACTCTTTAAGACCTTTAGATCGATAAAACCCTGAACCGATACCCTTAGAGTAAGGGATATCGGTTTTTTTATGGTAAAAAATGTATTAGCGTGGGTTTTATGTCAAAATGTTGGCGGTACCCCAAACCTAATTCATATCCAATTGATTGATAAGTTTGTTCTTGACTTCCGCCAATGACAGCAATTGTTTTCATAGTAACGCTCCTTATAAAATTTGATAACGAATAGTATTCTTTATGTAAACATGATAAAAACAATAACTGTCATTGTCAAGAATTTATTTCCAAATTCCTAATTTTTTAGAGATTGCATTTTTTTCTAATTCCTCAAAAATATGTGAATAAGTAGTGTTCGGCTCGATTGTCAATGCATTGGCTAGACCGGCTTCGACCAACATCGCATTCAACATACTAAGTTCTTGGTTATCTTTGTCATCAATCCAAATATAGGCCAATGTCCGTTCATATGGGTCATAAGGATGTTCAGGATCGATTTCTAGGAAGATTGTTTGATTTTGTATAATACCTTCTACAAACTGTTTAGCTTCTTCGGCCAATGGCTCAGGGGCTAGAGTACTGTTGCTATTTATTTCAGGAGTATCAATCCCAGTGAACCTGATTCGTGTCCCATCACTTATAACAATTGTGTCCCCATCAATTACTCGACTAACTTCACCAGGACTTAATGCAAGGTTGGGTTCTGTTGGCCAATATGTGTAGTTAAAGTTGTCCGTTTTCTGTTCTGTTTCATTTGTACCTTTTAACTTTTCTTCAAAAGGGTTACGAAATTCGATATTCTCGGTTGGGCTCATCCCTTGTCTGGGACTATCAATAAGCTCGGCAACTGAGCAACCTGATAGGATTGTTGCTATTATAGCAATACCAATGATGCATTTCTTCATATTAATTAACTCCTCTTGTGTATTTTAAAGTTTTGGATGAAAGTAATGAGAATAAAATTATTAGAACTAAAATCATACCTTCCCCAATCTTGTGCCCCGTGGTACTTAAGGCTAAATTGTTCTCCTTCAACCAGAAAAGTAGATGCATCAGTTTTGTATTTTAATTCTATGGGAACAAAGATATCCTCTAACTTGACCCATATATCAAGGTAAAAATTCTTCGATGTATTAGGGTAATTAAACTCTAATCTTATTTCAGCCTGAGGATACAACCTTTGAATTTCCCAGGCTAAAGCATGTTGAAAGTCTGCCTCTGAATGAAATAAAGGTCTTTTTGATTGCAATGACTTGAGAATTTTATTTATATCCATTACATTTCCCGCTCCTTATTTAAGTAATATTCTCAGTAGGAATGCTGCTAAGCGTTTGTAAACACTGAGGCTATTTCAACAACTACAAGAGTTCATTGATTCTTCTGTTTCAATCCCTTATTCTTACTTTAACAGAAAGGAGGGTTCATGATGTGTGGAAGATTTACTCTTACGGCAACAAAAGGCACTCTACAAGAGCAATTTTCCTTGCCGTTTCCGGAATTCACTCCAAATTACAACGTAGCTCCGAGTCAACAAATTTTAGCGATCGTATCAGGTGGAAACGAAAAGAAAGCAGGATTTTTACATTGGGGATTAGTCCCCTCTTGGGCCAAAGATAAGAAAATCGGATATAAAATGATCAATGCAAGAAGTGAAACATTAGATGAAAAGCCAGCATTCAAACGTTTACTCTCAAGAAGACGCTGTCTAATACCAGCTGATGGTTTTTACGAATGGAAACGAGAAGATGACGGTAAAACTAAGCAACCGTTTCGCATCACAATCGGGAACGGTCAACTATTCACATTCGCTGGCTTGTGGGATAAGTGGAGAACTGAAGAAGAGGAATACTTTTCCTGTACTATCATTACCACGAAGCCAAATCAACTAATGGAAAGCATTCACGACCGTATGCCTGTCATATTAGAGGGAGATGACCAGGATATATGGCTAAATAAAGACATTGAGGATAAACATATTTTAAAGAACATCCTGAATCCTTATGATGCAAATAACATGTCCGCTTATCCTGTATCGACATTGGTGAATAACCCTAGAAATAATAATGAGGCATGTATTGATCCACTTAGTTAATTTATAGTCGAAATAAGCGTATTGCACACTTGCAGTACGCTTATCAAAGCTATCTCGGATAAATTAGCACATACTGCTAGAAGGGTGTCGTAAAGGATTCATTTAAAATTTGAATTAATCATTACTTAAACGATGAATCAAATCATCGAGCAACTGCGGTACATCACCGCTACAATACTTTTTCATGAAGTCTGTTAGAAGAATCTCTAATATGTTTTCAATTGTAATATCCAGGTGGTTGACCTGTTGTGATACATCATAAATGAAAACTTCTCCTCGTAGCACCTTTTTACGTGCAAGATGTAAACGTAACGAGGTTCTTTTTTCCACTCTTTTGAAATAGTCCCCCTGGAATGTCGTCACTTCCGCAGGCTCAATGGAATGACTGAGCAGCTGCCTGTATGTTGTATACAGGTGATTGGTTTCCTTCAAATTGATAAGAAAATCATCATATAACAATTCAATCAAATCTGCTGGATGAAATGGCTGTTCTGCCTTTTCTTCAATATCCTCGCATAAAATCTTTGTGCGCAGTACTACATATGCGGGAACTTGAATGGTAATGGAAACAGTGGAGCTCAGCAGATCATGCGCCAACCATAACCACTTCGCCTTCAAAGTCTTAGGTGGTCCATACTCTAAACGGTCTAATTCGTCCTCCAGGACGTGGAATTTTCGTTTAATGGGTTTCATGTTACACTTCCCTCTTTGCGTTTAATCATTTCAACGAGGATACGATGAGCCGTTCTTCTCATTGTCGTGTATCCCCACTCTAACGAAAAATTGAAAAGCTCATCATAATAATATTGCTCAAGCTTGGCCCGCGCCATAGTTTTGTGTTGACGATAATCTAATTCCGGAAACAAGGAGATGTCCATTCTAAGACCCTTCTGGACAAGCCAACTTGAATATTGAGTCATAGAGAGTTGTTGCTTATGAGCTTGTCTCCTCAGCATTTTATATAGTTGTAACTCTAACGGAATATGGATGTCATGTTTTTTATCAATTCGAGTCTTTCTTGTTTCCGTTGGCGGTTTCCGAATATTCGTTTCATTCCATTTGGATCTAATTTGTGATGAATTTGGTCGCAGCATTGGATTAAGATTAGGACGATTCATTACTATTCCCTTCCTCCCCCTCTTCTTTTTTTCAAAAACCCTCTTTGATGTCAGGGCCGCTGGGCTATAGGGTTGTTTGGTCCATATTATTCAAAAGTGGGAGGGACTAGAACGTTTAAAAATAAAAAAATTGGATATGCTGAAACCATAGATGAAAGACGAACGATCTTATAAAGGGAGTTGAAAAAAGTATGTCAAATAATAAAGCGATTGTTCCTAAAGTAACAAAAAAACAAGCCCTAAAACTAGCCGAGCTTGCTAAAAAAAACCGCATTGTAAAAACTGAAAAATAATTTGTGAAGGAGACAATGTGCCTTTTTATAAGATAAATTAGATCCATACTTTACGTTTCTTCCTATGGTATTTACCTAATCACTTTTAAAATGGATTGCATTAATTCCATTTTTTTCGCGTTGTTTACGAACGTATATTCGCATATAATAAAACAGAATATATGTTCTTATTAGGGGTGTAAGAAATGAAAAAAATAATCTTTCTAGTGGATATGCAAAGTTTTTATGCTTCCGTTGAAAAAGCACGAGATATCCGATTGACCAATAAACCTATTATTGTCGCGGGTGATCCCAAGCGTCGATCAGGAATTGTGCTGGCTGCCTGCCCCCTGGCTAAGCAAAGAGGCGTCAAAAATGCGGACCGGTTGTGGGAAGCACAAAAAAAGTGCCCAGAAGCGGTCATTGTTCCGCCCCGCATGGAGGATTATGTTAAAGTCGCCACCGGAATCACAGCGATACTTGAAAATTTCACACCATTGGTCGAGCCTTACTCTATTGATGAGCAATTCATGGACGTGACGGGGAGTCAAAAGCTATTTGGTTCACCATATGACATTGCAGAAATGATTAAAGCTGCGATCTGGGAAAGATATCAGGTCCGAGCTAGAGTTGGGATTGGTGAAAATAAAGTCTTAGCGAAAATGGCCTGCGATAACTTTGCTAAAAAGAGCAAAAGCGGAATTTTCTGGCTAAAAAAAGACAATCTTGAAGAGCAGCTGTGGCCCTTACCAGTCGGGTCAATGTTTGGGGTTGGCTCTCGCATGGAGCAGCATTTACGTAATATAGCTATTCGGACGATTGGCCATTTAGCCACCTGTCCAGTTGAACGACTTAAAAGGAGATGGGGCATCAATGGTCATGTCCTTTGGATGACGGCCAACGGTATTGATTATTCCCCAGTTTCCATTCATTCACATGAGAGTCAAAAGGCCATAGGCCATGGGATGACACTTCCTTGTGATTATACAACTCGGCAGGATATCCAGGTCGTTTTGCTGGAACTTTGTGAGGAGGTATGCAGCCGTGCACGTCGTTCTCATGTAATGGGAAAAACAGTTTCATTGAGTGTATCAGGTGCAAATTATGAACTCCGTACCGGCTTCCATCGTCAAACCACTATGCCCGTTGCTACAAATGTAACAATGGAAATGTACAAATACATTATCAAACTATTCGATAGCTTTTGGGATGGTTTACCTGTAAGGCGACTTGGAGTCACCTTGGATAAACTACAAACAGATCGTGTCATACAACTTAGTCTCTTCGAAGAGAATAGAGATCGTCTCTTAAAAATAGGTTCAACAATGGACAGCATAAAGGGCCGCTACGGTGAAACAGCCATTCTACGGGCCTCATCTTTACTTCCTTCAGGCCAGGCAAGGGAAAGAGCAAATAAGATCGGTGGACACTACAAATGAAACCATCTTAGCCCTCAGGTTTGACTGTAAAAGAAGTAAATTACTTTTCCTTGGTCAGCTGACACTAAAATAGCACTTACTTTATAGTAAGTGCTAAATATATAAGTTTTCTTACACTGCATAAAAACGTACTACTCTTTATTGTCCTTATTTGAATGTTTATTAATCCAACTTTCTATGAAGTCTGTCCGGTTTTTCGTAATTTTAGTAAGTAGACTTAATTTATCCCATTCTTCTTCAGCTTGCTTTCTAAGTCTGAAGATCTCTGCTAGAGAATTAACTTTTTTCTCACTCTCAATAATACGTTTGTTTGATTCTTTTTCTTGCTGTTGTTGTTTTTCTTGTATTTCCTTTAACACATTGTTTTGATCTTCTAATTTTTTCAGCACTGAAGATTGCTCTTCTATTAAATTATTTTGATTTAACAGTTGTTGAAGTGGTTGCTTTAGTTGAAGCTGATCATTCTCACCTTTTTCAAGCAATAAGCCCAATAACGTTTGGCTCACCGTTTCTAAGCGTTCGATCTTTTCGAAGGCATCAGCTAATTCCCTGTCCCTATTACTACTACTTTCTTTTGTTTCCTTTATAACATTTTTAGGATTTCCGGTAATACCGAGTTCTGCTTTTAACCCTTTCAGTCTAAACTCATCTTTTAACAGCCATACCATTTTTAGTTTTACTAAAGACAAATAATTAAGCCGAATGTAACTATTTGAGGGAGCATCATCTGGAATGATATATTCCTCTAAACTATCAATATAATAAGATAGTGAACTTGGAGGTATCGGCTTGTCTCCTCCTAAAATCCTGCCTGCCTCCTGGACGCTGTACCACCTATGCATATCTTTCTCAAGATGGGAAAGAAATCCACTGTCAAAAAGTTCAGTTTTAAGCTGATCCCTTTCAATGATTAAATTATATAAGTTATCATACTGCAAATCAGATTCAATTTTGACATATATATCGTCTTCATTCGGGATAATCTTTCTTTCATTCAAATACAACGCCTCCAATCATCACGAAATTCATCGAACCGAAACAATTCGTATCAAATTCACGAAATCATAGTATAACTTATGATATCGTACCACAAAACACGGAAATTTATAAGGTTTTCCACCAAAATAACGAAAAGACACGAATAATTTTTCATTACTAATTATAACGAAATCTTACTACGTTATACGCAGATACAAACTATATAACTATTATTAATACTTCGTTTCAATTCGATTCACTTAGTAATAAATATTATATCCAACGAATTAACCCGAAATTTCTCGTTCAACCAAGTTTTAAACGAATTTAAATGAATTTTCTAGTTGATGTTCGTTGAAGCAAGGAATCAAGACGAAAAAAGCTGATAAAATTCGTTAAACCAATAGATTGTCCATTTCACAAAAAAAGACATCTCAGATGTCTTTTTTAAAGTAAATCGAAAGGATTAGGTTTTTTTGTTTTTGCATTATTTGAGGATGAAGATAGAGTACTGAAAGGATCGACTTTTTCCTCTGTTATTTTCTTAGCTTTTGTCCGAGAATAACCAGCCAGAGCAGAGAACACTTCATCTTCATCATCTGTGGCGTTTTCTAAGTCAATTAGTCTAGTATTTTCTTCAACCAATGCTTTAATAGATGTAGGAAGTGGCAAACCTGCTAGTAAAACATAGAAATATATGTCATTCTTATTTTTTAGATTATATTTATATTGAGCAATTGGTCTTTCACTAGCAATAGGAGCTATTTCTAATAACTGTTTTTCTATAGTATTACTAAAAGTTAAGTTGAAAATACGCTGTGAAGTACTTTCATTTGTAATAATACTAACAGCAAGCCGCGATGCTTTATTTAAGCGATAACCCCCAGATAAAACACCATTCTGTATGTATTCTTCCAACTGGCGAATGTAAGTAAGACTTTGATCTGTATCAACTGAATTAGCTGGTAAACTAAACTTCGCTAAGTGTAGAATACGCGGTGTCTTAATGAGATTCTCAAATTCACTGCTGTCAAAGTGAAATTCCCCATATGGTTTAAAGGATGCTGTAATAATATTCAATTCATGTAACGTATCAGCGACATACTCATTACTGAAATTCAGGTAATCCGAAACACTTGCGTTTGGTTCCAGAGTAGTATAATCCCCGTAAAGCTTATTATTATCAACCAGGATGATCGATCCAAAGGCTGAATCCATTAAACGAGAAATAGTCTGTAATTGCTCTAATGCATTATCAAGAACTACTTTTCCTTCAGTTAGTCGAGGTAAGGTGAGTATAAGCCCAAATTTATTATCGAAACCATTATTATATAGCGTTTGTGCAGCTTGTATGATGCTTCCTGTTCCGGTCCCACCACCTAATCCTGCAACTACCCAGACAAATTCAGAGTCTTTAAATTGTGTTAAAATCTCATTTTTAATAGCCTCCTGATTTTCACGAAAGATCTGTTCACCAACAGAGGGGTTACGACCAGCTCCTTTACCATTTCCGACCAACAATTTACGGATTAAAGAATTCTTAGTTTCTATTTTGTCGAGATCAACTTTATTTGTATTCACCAGTAAAGCTGAATAAGGAAAGCGGTAGTTGGTTTTCGCCATTTCGATGTCAGCACATGCTGCTGCAATAGAGCAGCCACCCATACCTAAACCTAAAAAGCCAAACTTCATACTGATGTCAACGTTGCTATCTCGAAGCAATTGCTGTTGAAGTCCTTGTGTGTCATTTTTCCCGGATACGATCATTGCAGAACCTCCTAATTATTATCGATTCTTTTTCTTTTATTAAATTCTAAAAATTCTTCACCTAATTGAGAAAGGCTATAAAGTCGCGCCTTACCAATTTCAGTAACATTAACAAGCCCTGCACCTACAAGACGTTCAGTATATTTATCTAAGATATACCTAGATGTTACAAGTAATTTCTCATCTCCATCATTCATATTATTTTCAAGATATAAGCGATTAACTTCATCTTTTAATTTGTCCTTTAATAAAGGTTGACTGGCCCTCCTTAATGCTAGCATAAACCAAATCCCTTCATCGTCTAATCGTTCTAAAAATATAGAGAAGATATTCTCGACAGTAATGTTAACCAATATGTATCACCACCTTAATGAGTATGATGCGGTAAGTATTACGTCAATTACTGACGCAATACTCCCTAACATAGTAAACTATTACCGTAATAATTAAGGCAATTATTGCCTTAATAACTATATTAAATTCTCATTGTTTGACTGTCAACAATTACCGCTGTTTCCTTGTATTAAAGATCGTACACTAACAAGATATCACCGCAATAAATGCCGCAGTGTAATATATTGACGCAATAACTGAGGTAATAATTAAGGCAATAATCGCTTCAATAAATATGACACAATTAGCAGTAGTTATATGAGATAGCTAATTAAGTTAAAATCACATATAAGATACTAAATATTCGTTATACTTCAGGATTTACATTATATTCGAGGGTTAGTTCCTTAAATTTTTCGTCACGAACAACTACGAATTTTTTCGTATTACTTCGTATGAAGTTTATTCGTTAATATCTATTGGTGCGTCGAGTTTAGTACTACGTTTCATGCTAACGAAGTTAAACTTCGTCGAATTTTTCTAAATCAAGAAAACAACCAAGGGGAGAGAAGTGAAACGAAGATTATAGTAATTCAGGGGAAGGTTAGAAAAATATAATAGTGAATGTTCATTAGTTATATTAATTTGAGGTATTCCCAAAGTGCATGAAAAACAATCACACTTAATAACTTGATGAAGCCGCTGCGGAGTTGTAAATAGGGGGGAGAGGGTTATTTAAGCTTAGCGTACTAAATCAGCTTATCTATGGAGCAGGCTTAATTTCAAAGCTGACTCCATATATACTTACTTATTCAAACTAATGCTGTTTAAAGCACGGTAGGTTGCCTTTCGTATCGTGGCCATTTTTAAACAACATGATTATTTTAATGATTTATATCTTGAACGACTTTGTAGACTTTCCCTGAGAATAAAGAATAGTTTATGCTGTCCATCCTGGCTCATAGGTGAAAATAATATCTCCTCCTTTTTGAGCAGCACCACGAAAAGCTTTAACATCTGATTGATCCCTTAGAATCGGCTGAAATACTGAAAAATTCTCTCTGGAAACGCGATATGAATTCAATAATAGCTCCTTACAACAAATTAAATTTTATTTTATTAGCTTTTAGTATTAATTATAATATTAGTATAGGTGGACCAGTAAAGCAAAGTCGATTATCTTGTAGGTATCGGTTTCACAAAGAATAGGGAGGGGATTGTGTGCATCCATCAGAACAATGGAAGAGTATTCAAAGGAATTTGAATGCTATAAGCGATTTTGAACTGCGCAAAACAACGATGGTCATTGATCAAATAAGTGAGGTGGCAAAAAAACACGTTATAGAGACATTAAAAGCTCAACAAGCATTGTTGAGTACTTTTGAAATGGATAGTTACGAGGAGGCTCTTTTACCAATAATTAACGCAAGGCACACCTTGATTGACCATTTGAGCAATTCAGTACAGAAAGTGCAATTAAATCAGATAGCAGATGGTATTTCGGAAATTGTAGAGTCACTTGAGCCTTTAAATAAAAGAGTTATTTCTGACGCTATTAGTTTAAGATTACAGATACTTGCGGATCAACTTGAAGGGTTAAGTCCTAAGGAAGATTATGCTGATTTACCTAGTGGGTTAGTTGTTCATGCGGCTAAGAGGTCTAATGGAACAGTTAAGGTAAGTTGGGACCAATTAATAGTAATTTTTATTGCAATCTTTAATGTACTTCTAACTTTCTATCTTAACGAATCTACTACCCAACAGTTCAGCGAAATGATTACAGAGTTGAAACAGCAAAATGAATTACAAGAACAAGTAATCATTATTCAGCGTGAAGAAATAAATATTTTAAACGAGCAAAACGACTTAAAGCAGACTCAAATAGAACAATATAACGAAATGACAGAAACACTGTCAGAATTCGTAGAATACACTAAAGAAGTTTTACCTGTAGATAAAGGTGCAGTAGAATCCAAAGAGAAGGGTAACTAATAAGTGATAATATAAGAAGCTAGAAGTGGCATATTAATGACTAGATATAAAGTGGAGAGGGGAGACCTCCATTGATAGTGAGAGGGTCCCAATCTTCAAGAACGGCATGCGCTTTTATATAGACCAGTCATATTGGATAGTGACAGTCGAGTGAAAGACTTACATTTTCAATAATTTTGATTTATGAGAGTTAATAAAAGTATTTTGAAGGTAAATGATAGCGCTAAATAGAATAGAACATACGTAGATATAGATTGCAGTATAAGATTCAATTAACAATTATATATAGGAGGAAAGAAAATATGAGCTATACTGGCAAAGAGGCTTTTGATGAAATTCGTAATTTACAAAGCGAAATCAAAAAAATAGTAGATAAATTTGGATATGATGGTGAGGATATCATTTATGACCATTCACCAGACAACAATATGTATACTGATGAATGTAGAATAATGCTTAATAAAATGGACGACGTCGTAAGAAATATTCGATATTTAGAAAAGCCAATAAGAGATGAAGGCATATTAAGGCATAATTCAGACGGACGTTATGAATTTGAAAGCGGTACATATTTTACTTCTGGAGATTCCATCGAGATCCTGGAGGATGAGGGAGATTATTCTCGGTGGAATGCTACTCGTATCGAACATAATGGAGAAGACTATTATGCCGTGTCATTAGGAAAAGATATATCGATTAACGGGAAGAGGGCGAGATGTAGATAGTGATCTAATTGAGTATTTCTTTCGTGTATAGGGAACCTTGATATGATTAATGGATATTGTATATAGGATGTTTCAACATTGGACAAAGGACAATAAAGAAGCGGACGACGAAATAATTGTGGTGACATACCGAAAAAATGAAGTAAAAGTGTATACATAACGGTCAATGTCATCATAATTGCTTCAAAAAAGGACGTCATGTCATCACCATTGCTTCAACGGACAGGAAGGGAAGAGTTTAATTATTTAACGCTTCACCGCTTTAATTTGTTAGTTTACATAAGATACATTATCGGAACCAAAGTGAATAAATATTTTATGTCTCAAAAACAAAAGTTATCTTGAGAAATGAGACAGAAAAGTTCTAATTGTATAATGACAATAAAGTTACTTAAATATTCAACCTCAATCAAGCATACCACGCACTACATGTAGTGCGTGGTTTAAAATGTTGTTTAATTTTTGATTTGAGATAGAAAAGGCCTTGTTCAACATAAGCTCTTCTTTAGTTCCTTATTTTTGTTTTGGTTTAAACTTATCTGGGTTCATTGTGATCTGAGCCCAGATAATTCCATGCACCTTTTCTATTTTCTTATATGATTCTTCCCACTCTTCGAATTTTGCACTGAGTGGATCTATATAATCTTCTGTATCCATATCTTCGAAATCCGCCCATTTTAAGTTTTTTTCGGCCTGTTCCCAAAAATGACTTTCATTTTCTTTTAAATAGTCTAGCGAGTAACTGAGCTTTTCTTGGATCGTTTCGTCAGCTCCTTCCTTTGTGACGTTCTTGCCCAAAATTTCTGTAACCTTTCCAAGGGCCTGTTTATAGTTCGGGAGTGTTCCTTCAAGCCAGTCTTCAAGTTGACTAATCAATCTTGTGGATTGGTTCAAACGGTTCTCAAATGTACGTAAAATCTCAGACCGCGATACTTTCAACTCTAAAATACTTTCGTAACTGATCCATTCTCTCGGTTTCTTCATTGAAGGCACTTTTGCTTTTATTTAAGCTGATTTGCAAATCTTCTGCTTCACGAATCGCCACATTGAGATTGCTGCTAAGTTCTCTTACAGTTTCAATTTTCGTTATTGCTTCGTTTTTGAGCTGCTTCATCTCATCGAGCCGTTTCTCTACTTCCTCTACCTTAGACGAAAAAGCCCTTCTGGAAACCCAAACGAATATACCGCCAAACAATGTAAGTACAGCAATAATAACCGCAAGCAAGGACAGTAGTGCACTTATATTTCCTTCAAGCATTGCGATTCTCAATTTTTGAGTATCTATTAGTTGCTGGGTGACTTCTTCTTTTGTAAGGGTGTGCTCTTGCTGTTGTACCATTACCCAACGAGGGCCATAACGTTTCGTCCATTTTCGATCAACTCTTGTTGTTCTTTTTGAACCTGCTCAATACTAAGAGCCAGTCCTTCTTCAAGATTTTTCGTAATATCTTCAAATTCATTAGACAAATACTTTGAATAAAGCGAAAGACTTAAAATGACAATTAAAAACGCACTTAAAATGCCAGCTAAAGATATTCTCATTTAAAAGCCCCTTTACAAAATTATTCTATTAATGGCTGTGAATGAAAGAGTGCTGTATATTCCTTTACATAGCGTTTGTAAACTTCTTCTTCCAATTCCAGCACTATCGACTTCTGTTTTTCTACGTTCGTTTTCGTATATACCTGTGCTTGTTCTATCATCCTGTTTTCATCCCCTTTTCGAATAAAAAGGTCCTCATGATTAAAAATGGCTGAAGAACCTTTTTCTAAATGAAGGATGACTAATTTCTTCTCATTCGGTAATAAAATCGTTTTTTCTCTATCCTTGATCAGCTCATACGATTCCACCTTCATCCCCTTCGCTTCCACTATCGTTTCTTTCCCATTAAACCAATCAATTGTTTTTTCAAAGGCCCAAGGAATGATAAAGAGCGGTAGGAATAAAGCTAACAAGCATATAACGAATAGAAGCTCTAATAAAAATCTTTTTATTGTCAATTGCATTATTTATCCTCCCATTAGCTCCTGCAACTCTAAGAGGCCATAAAATAATCCTGCATCTTTCTTTTTGCTCGGTTAAGGTGCTTATTGATTATAGATGGTGATACGCCTAACTTTTTTGCTAATAGTGCATGAGTTTCACCAGCAAGTTTTCCTAAAATGCAGGTCTTTTCGACCTCTGTCAACGCCTGAATAAACTCTCCAAAATATATAGTTGATTGATTGTACACGATTGGTTCTTTTGAGCGGTGAATGACATCAAGTGAGGAAAAGGTCTTTTGTTGATTGATTGCATTTAACGCTTGTCTAGCGTGTTCAATAGGAATATTCAGGAGATCAGCAATCTTGATTGGATCATCGGTATCAGCCTGAGCTGAGATTCTCCTGACCTTTTGTGTTAGATCAATCAGCCATGCCGGATACCGGAAACCTCGATTACCTTGAACCCTCAACTCTTTTAAAACATACCGATAAATAAATGCGTTACCCATTTGAAAAAACTCCTTTTGTTCCAAAGCCCCTAATTCATCATAAGCGGCGAACAAGCCCATGCATGCCATTTGATATAGGTCATCCTGGTCTAACCCTCTAAGCCGAGCTGCGGGAGTGAGTTTATTAACTATACCTTGTATGTTACCCTTCCACTCTTGCAGTAAATTTTCAAAGTTAATGATTTCTCGGTCGCTCATAAAGCGCCTCCTTTCTTCCCTTTTTTAATTCTTAGTTAAATTTTCATATGGGCAACGATCTCGTCAAACATTGACCTTGCATACTCAAAGAACTCCTCCACGCAACGGTTCACAAATGCATTAAATACATTGTGATTAAATTCTTCCAACATTCTTGCAAATGATGTTGTTTTTAACATCAATAGCGCTCGCCTATTTTTTAAAAAGTCATCTCCAGCAGCATGCGTCACAACATACCTAGCGAACTCCTCCATTACACTCTCCGTAGTTATACCCGCTAGGATTTTCCACATTTCAACGGCTGATGGGCAAACTTCCGGTATTACATTGACATTACGCGCCACTCCCTGAATAACGCCGTCCGGCCGAGACGTGACATAATAGCCAAATAACAACGATTGAGGTTTATCAAAGAATAGCACTACCGATGAAGAGGATGGCTCAAAATACATACGATGTGGTGCTTGAGCCATTATCCGTCGAAATAAATTCATTCTCATCCTCTCGTTTTTCTTTGTCTCTTTAAAGAAATTATTGATTGTCAAATGAGCAGCGCGAACATCAATCTTACCTTCCATCGCAAACCCTCCAGCCAATTTATTATATTAATAAATTAATTTTAAAAAACTTATTTATAATTTAACTTACTAATATTATAGCATTTAAGTCTTAATTTTTCAATTAATATTAACGTTTAAATTATGTATTTTTATTAATATTTAAGTTTTAAAGATACTTTTTATGCAAGATAAAATTTTCTTCAACCCGAAGCTGTCCACCTGGTAAAACCCCTTCAGCCAAGCGCTTTTTTACTCTGTTTTCGTGATGACTTCTTACTATCATCAGAAACACCAAAAGGAGATAATCAGATTGCTGAATATCTCCTCCAATAATTTTATCCTTATTAAAAATCATCCATTTGCCATTCACAAACTTGATGTCATTTAAATGTTTTTTCACTTCAACTCCAGCTCTGTTATTCTTCAGCGGGAAACAAAATTTGCTGTAGCGCTTGCTTGATATTTTGCACCAATAGAGTTTGATCAGATTTGATTTTTACATAATCTTGCCTTAGTTGATCTTTGTCGATTTCCTCTTCATCGTCTTTTGACATCTCTAAACACCTTAGAAAAGTCTGGTGCTGGAAATTAATTAACACAATCAATTCACGATGTAAATCGTATAGCCGGTCATCTACGTTATATAAAACATCATCCAGCTTTAGCAGCAACTGATTAGAAAGTGGAACGATCTCCTCTAATTCTTGAGCTACAGCCTGTTTACTTATCTGTTGGCCATAAAGTTGATCTAACATCTTATTAAACCGCTGCAGCAGAACATTGGAGTCGTTGAATACATCCGTTACTAGATCGGCATATTCTTCATTCGGATCAACAGTTTGTTCAATTTCCTCGTCGTCTCCCCACCATGGGAGTAAAGATAAGCTACAGCCCGTCAAAAAAAATAGGGCACCTAGAAACATGAATATAAATAATACGTTTTTGTACATTTAATAAACTAACCCCTTTCATAATATAAATAAAGAGCCTCTACACTTGGGTAAAGGCTCTTTATTTATTCGGTTTTATGACTGATTCCAGTTTTTCAATTGCGTCTAAAGCGTCTAATGCAATTAGGTGCTCATTAATCCTCCCATCAACCATGTAAATTAGTCTGAAAATATCACCGGCCTCTCGCTTTAAATTAAAAGAATCGACCTCACACGGTGTAATTACCTCCTTCACACTATATTAGGCCACCTATGAACAGTTGCACTAAAGAAACGGTTACTTCCCAATCATACATCATATAAATGATCGTTCTTAGAATGTGGTTTTTAGCTAGACATGTATTCCTTATTATTATCACATTTATTTTTTACTGTTCCTATTCGAATCACTGAAATTTTTTCACCTTCCCATTCAGTAACCCCGGCAAAATAGTACAGTTTGTTATCTTTTTCAAATATTTCTTTTTTGATTTCTTGATACCATGTAAGCCTGCTTTCCGGGTAATGAAAATGGAATGTTCCTTTTAATTGAAAACCAGCTTGTTCCATTGCTTCTAATACTGTTTCTGTCGGAGTATGTAGATGTATATCTTTCAATCCTTCCATGCTCTCACCCTTTCTAAAGTAGACTCCGCTTAATAACCCTTAAAACAATTAAGAATATTCAGTATTTAATACAGTGTAATTAAAACGTGCTGCCACATCCTTTTTCTATAGTTGTGTGGACATGGGCAGCACGTATAAACTTATGTCGGATCCAGTTTGTTCCTGCAAATACTGTATCGTCTTTACAATATCTGCTTACCTCACTGTAAATGTAACCAACAACCCTCTCGCAATATTCAAACCATTTTGCCCTTTAACTTTTTCCCGATCGACCACTAGCGTATAGCTTCCAGGAGGATAACCATCCTTGCTGCTGGATTGGAACGCTAATGTGATATCACGTCTTTCGGTCCAGCTATCCACTGGATGCTCATTACCATTCTGATCAATCAAGAAAACAGAATCCTTTGTGATCGAGGAAGCATCGATTTCGCCTGTGAAATTAATGCGTAACACATCATTTGCACGGATACTCTTCTCTATTTTTACCGTATGATAGTCACTAGAACTTGGAATAGTCTTTGATGGTTTTTCCGGTTCTGGCGTTTCTTTTTGTTCCTCTTCAGGTGTCTCCTGTTGATCTTGCTCGTCTTGCGGCTGTTCTTCTGTTGGCTCTTCGACAACTTCTTCCTCATGAGCAGAATCGTCTTCATTGTTTGCCGGTGGGTCTTCTACTTCCGGTGGGACTACCGGGTCAACAGGAACATTTGGAACATCTTCTTCTACCGGTTCCTCTTCGACCGGCTCTTCTTCTGGAGGAGGTACAAGCTTTTCTCCTGCTGTTAATGGAAGGTCATGATGTCCTCCTGTAATTTCATACCCTTGAAGGAGATTCCCCTTAATCTCGATCTCTCCAACATATGGTTCATCATAGTATGGGGATGAAACCCTAACCGTATAAGTACCTGTTATTAAAGGGCGTACATAGTAGCCACTGATTTTGCGATCTTTCTGATGGTAAACATGAAACAATTGAGTACCGTTAAATAATTCTACAGATACTTCGTCTAGTGAACCCGCATAAAAATGCCATACAAGTTGGTTTACCCCACGGATACTAAGTCCTTGAATAGCTAATGATTCCACTGTAGTAAACGACCAGTTTTTGTCAAAAGTCTCTGACGCCCCATCATGATCCACTACAGTCCCTCTTACAGAAACATGATAAGTGGTTCCTGGTTTTAGTACCTCTTTTGGAATAATGTGCAAATGCCGCACAAATGGGTTCTCTTTTGTGCCTCCTACTAAGTAGCTGTCTATTTCTTGGCCCCATTCGTCTTCTAAAATCACTTCATCATATTTTAATTGGTCATAGCCGTAGGCTTCCAAACTGATCGGATACCCTACGTAATTCCCACTCAATCCAAAACGTTCCAGCGGATTTGGTATCTCTGAATTGTACCAGCTGATCGGTACGTTAATTTGGCCGTCAAAGGGATAAGAGACAAGTTCCTTTGCCGTGTACCGTTCCGGTCCACCATAATTATTTACGAGTGCAGAACGTCGATATGGTACGTTGGTCACGCCAAAGCCTATATGACGGTGATTCGGGTTTAAAAGATCCATTCGATGATAAGGAGCGTCAAGCAGCGCTTGTAGTGCGACAACAGGCGTTACTGTGTGCCCGGTGATCCCTTCGCCACCTGTAATTGCATCATATCCAAAATAAGCTGTACGATTCTCGAGTCTTTCACCCGTATATAAAGGATGATCTTTTTCCGGTTGAAAATGTCCGGTACTCTGATTTAGAGCTGTTTGATAATTCGCATGGGATTGTGCAGACTTATTCAAATCCTCATGTAATGTATACGCTGGTAATCCCATCATCTCTCTGCGCACATTAATCCACTCCAACAATTCCTGTTGCGTTTGTTGAAGATCCTTTTGATCAAGATCCTCAAAAGGATCAATGACATCAATCGGTGTCGCGCTTGCTGTAATGGGAGCTAAACTAAGCACTCCGGATATGAAAGCTGCCGCTAAATATGACCTTATTTTTTTCATGATCTGCCTCCGCATTTTTTTGTAGACATCTTTTTAATTTTAATGTTCAAACTATATCACTTAAGTAAAAAAGCACAATTAAATTTAATGATAGCGCTAGTAGAAATATTAATAAAACAAAAGCAAGTCGCATTCCGATCATGCGCACATATGCCAAAAGAAAAATGGCAAGTTGACCTATCAACCAGGATAACAAGATAAAGTTCAACAAATCATTATAATCCATAAATCCCTCCTTTCGTATTTGAAAGAAACATAATTTATTGTTTATATCATATATATATTATATATTATTTAAACGTTAATAACAATAGTTTTTTGCTTCTTTTTTCCTATTTTAACAAGTAACATGGATGTTTCCAATACTTTTCTGAAATTTCAATTTGATGTTTTAAATGACAAATCAAAGCGGTTTCTGTTGATTCTGTGGCGGTTTCACAGTCGTTAGAAATTATCTATATCATGATTTTCAATATTTTGAAGTTGATTTCTCATCAATTCAATAGGTAATTCGATCCCCTGCTTTGTTTGCAGACGCTCCATATTCGTAATAAACACTTTAAGGATCCGTGTATCGCCTGTTAATTTACTGCGGTTTATAAGATTCTCGAATGTTTTTAAAACAGCATTTGTAGACATTTCCAAGCCTCCTTTTGCTCATTTTTTCACAATGCGAGTGCATAGCATAAGAAATCCCCCTTAAAAGGGGAATTATCCGCGCTGCTATGACATTTACTTACCTTAATCAAAAACTGAAAAAAGAGAAGGATCAATTTTATTTTCTTTTTTGCCTTTAAAATTCTCTTGAGTCAACTGGATTTCGTCTGCTTTCTCCTTCTGTGAACTTGCTACTCGCACCGGTATTACTGAAGTAGTTGATTGCAATTGATCCTTGATCTTGTACTCTAACAGCTGCAGCTGATGAACTAAGACCTGCTCAAACGCCGTTACTATTTGTGGGAGTATTTCGTCAACCGTTTTTTGTTTAGGATCTGCTCCTTGTTCACGCATATAACGTTCCTTAATCATTTCGAAAATGACTCCTCTTGGTCCATCTGGATGATCATTTGCTAAATCAACAAAATAATGAAATAGCTTATCTTCAAGTTTATCAGTTCGAAATGAAACAAGCGGTCTTCTATCCGTTTTTATCAATCGCCCTGGTTTTCTAGCCATCTTGTTTTCACCCTACTATCCTTTTCATTCCTCACTCAAAATCACCGGTCTCACTTAGGCTTATCACTTCAAGCCCAATTAAATTCATTTGCCGTGCATTTTCCACAAAAATATGCTGCTTCTCAAACGTTTCTTCGCCGTATTTCTTTCCTACTACATCCCTCATCGCCTCTCGTAAGACTTCAGATACACCGCCTATATAAAGGAATTTATACTCTGATTTCACTAAATCACGAATTTCCCCTTCCAGCTTTTTTAATAGCGTGGCAGCATATCCTTCTAGCATTTCACTAATAGGCTCCTTGAGTTCAGTGACTTGCTGCGTGATCGGATCTTTCTTTGCCATTTCCGTTCTCCCGATATTGCGTACAATAAAATCTTCAAGTTCACGCACATCACTAAAGTGCTCCAGGAGTTTATGCTCACGGAATTTTTCTAAATACTTTAGATATGCCACATCGGTTAGTGTAGTTAAGGAATCCTTACTCCGGGGAGAGTCTAATCCAGGTGGTAACACCACGATATCTACAGTACCTCCCCCTATATCAACAATTACTGTCACAACCTTTTGAAAGAGGTCAGCTACAGGGTTATCCTCCAATGAGAGGTCTTTCTTTAAGCCCCAGCGGGCGACTTCTCCTTCAATTCGGCATTTACTTTGTTGGACTTCGATATGGATCGAGCGTTCCAAGCCCGGTGTTTTCACTTGTACAATATGATTCCCTTGAAAACGAGCGGCCATTTCGTTTAGCATGTCGCTAAATTTAGATGCCTTGCGAAGTAGCCATACTGGCAACATTGTTTGGAAGTAGTCTACTGTCACATGATATTCTTCTGATTGTCCTTCCCTATTTTCTTCTGTTCTTGCTATTTGAAATTCTGCTATAGAAGCTAAGAACATGACATAAGGAATAATCGACTCTACTTTATCGTGCAGGGTTCGAATATGTTCATTTTTAAACATCTCTCTTTCTGCGAGTTTCCCTACAATAAAATACCTTTCCTCTCCATTAACTTCCGTAGAAATCATCATGTTTGAAATGAATTTACTCTTATCGGTAATCGGATTCACAAAGTAGTCTTCTGCTTTGTCTTTATTAATTTCAACGACATTGGTTGGAATCTCTTTTAAATACCCGTTTATTAACGTCATAAAATACGAATTACCAAAATCTGTGTTCATTCTTCTTATTCTCATAACTAATTAACACTCCTTTTATCATTTAAACTGTTTACAAAGCATTTAAACGATAGTTTAAATGCACGTTGGCTTATTGTATTTTTTGCTACTATTACTAGTATGTTTTCAATCGGAACTATACGTCTTTCCGCTGTTATCCAAGACTTAGATTGAGTCTTTGTTTACGTTTTTTGCACTAGAACCGAATTTGTTTACAATTCGGTTCGGACGATGCAGCAGCGGCAGCAGATGCCGCCGCTGCAACCTAAATCAGCATAAATAGCCACCAACAAATTAATTTTGTTGGTGTGAGCAGCAATCTATAATCCTTTTGCTCTGTTTTTTGGATTCCGATAGTCCATGCTCGCTTCTTTCTCCACCCATCGCGTATAGAAGGGGTGGAGCATGAAATCATGCTCCTTGAAGCTAAATACCTTTAAATCTTCCCTCTTTTCACTCAATTTCTCAAACCGGTCCTTCTGATCCTCCCAGCATAAAACACCAATTTTCTTCCCTGTTTCCTGGTGTTTTCTCTGGGGATAGTTCCATATTGCATTAGCCACAATGAAGTCATTCATTAGATAGTTAAATACAAGATAGTCACTACCTTCATGTTTTAACTGCATCGAGACGAACGCAGTAGCTTCTTCTCTCTTGTTTTCTGGAAAAAGGGTAGGTTTACCATACTTTTCAGCTATAACGTCATACAGGGCATTCTGGGAGCCTATAAAGGGCATTCGCAATGCAATGTACTCATAAGGCATGATACAAAAAGATAGCTTACTTAATTCCACGCTCTTGTCTTCGGACATCGCTTTCATGTAGGAGCGCGCAGCATTAGGCCCCATATAATACACCATATAGCGCGATAACGCAGTTTCTTCCTTGATAAATCGACGAATTCTCCTAATGGTTTCGTCTTCCACTTGATCCGGAAGTATAAAGGTGTGATATTTCTCGCTATTTTCTAATGTAATTCCGTGGCGTATAGGGGATCCTGCATATAACGCAAACGTTTCTTTCCAGGTGCGATCCTCTGTGACGGTATAACCCCAATGATGCAAATGAACAAAGAGTTCATTTGCATCAAGTACACGCTCTATTTTCCTCCAATCGAGCAGCTTATTACGATCCCAGCGTCGCTGAAAGCGTATCCTGTTGTTCTTAAAGAGCATCTCAATAGCGGGTTGGAGCACGTAATATACCACTTCGTACTTCTTTCCATTGCGAACGTGCGGTTTAGACGCTATCCATCCTTTTTGACGCATAATTTGCATTTTCCGATAGTGGTATTTCTTGCTATCTGTAAAAAAGAGCCTCTTAATTTGTGAGGCAGAGAGAATACGATACTCATATATTGCTTGCAAAATATCCAGGTCCTTCACTCTACTTGCTCTCTGTTCGCTTACATAGCTATCCACCATTAAGGCTCGTTCCCTATTCATTAATTCTCTTTCCTCCTCTTCGGCGAAGCAAGAAGGAGGGGGAATGTTCCCCCTCCTCTTCTATGCTGCTGAAAACCGCTCGTCCTCCAAAGCGCATACGCGCTTTCTCGGCAGCTAAATCACAAAACCGTAGCAGAGGGGAACGTGGCTGATCCCCTCTGCTACTTCGTCCAAAATCCGGTCTACACTCTTAGTGGCAAAGTAAGAGGTATAAACGGTTAATACATCAGGAAAATTTACCATATAAAATGTTGAATCAATGTCTGATAATGGCAGTTTATCCAAGACATTCATTGTGAAAACAGGTGTAGATGACCGTTCATCTCTTTTTTTTATGTTAAAACAATACAAAGGAATCCTTCAATTCTAAAAATGTAGATACCTTAGTATAAATGAAAGACATTGATTATACATTATTTTGATCAATCTACTATTACTATGAAGACACATTGTTTCTACAAAAAAAATTTGACTGAGAAGCTACCCATTCTGCGAATGTACGTTCCTCAATTATTGTAATCGTCGTTGACTCCGGCTTGTCAGAATATTGTCCATAGCTCAAAGTAGAAAGATGAGTTAGATTGTCATTTTGTATTAATCGTGCATTTCTAATTGCGTCAAATACAAATGATTGAAAACGATTATCAACATCTATCTCCTTCGTATTGCTAACGTAAAAAAAAATGACCATTGCTTTTTCATAGTGTATTCCAAATTCTTGCTGTATTTTTGTTAAACCAGGAGCTATTAATTTTATAAAATGTGTACGATATTCACGATAAACCTTATTAGGCATCACCTTCTTTAGTGTTGGGAGAACATGTTTTGTTTTTAAAGTAGTCGTTTTCTCAGATGGCTGATACGAAATTTTAAAATCATACTCTTTTCTAAGGGAAGACGACAAAACGGTATGACGATCACCAATTAGTTTTAGCAATTCATCATACCGTTTATAAAAGTATAAATTAAGAAGGTGCTGACGGTTCAGCTCTTCCATTACAACCCTCAATTCTGATTCTAACTCTTCAAACTTAAATTCCTTTACAATATCAGTTTCAAATAAATCTTCAAAATCAATCCCAGGTTCTTCTTTATTACTCTTTATGATTTCATTCATTAAGCTAGATCCTTCTCCTTACTTCTGGAAATTGTGTTGCTTTCCTCTAGTAGTTTTAATTGGTTTACCATTTGGCTAGCACTAACAAAAGAATCTGGTTTGACAATGGCCGTTATCGTTACTTTCTCACCAGAACCATTTAAAGTTAAAAAGCCATGAGATTTCATGACTTTTTCAATCAGGATGGTTTTCACTTTATCAGCATCCTTGCCAACAGTATATTCTTTTTTTAAGGTGAGAGAATCAACTTTACCATTTCTTTCACCAAGATCTACTTCCCCATCCCAAAGATCAATTAAATGTAAAAGGTCCTTTAAAATAAAATTATCTTTATTCACTTCAGCACCCTCCTTATAAGATGTTAGAATATAGAAAAAAGCCCTTTCCGAATTTTTTAATCCGATAAGGGCTTTTTTTCTATTAAAAGACAGTATTTCAGCTCTTTCATATTGTCAATATTACTATATTCTTAGTTAAAAGTAAATTATTTTTGTACACCAGGTTATAATTAGTATGATTTTCTGCTTGTTGCAAGGATGAGCATCATGTTACACTCCCAAATTTAATTCTGTATTTGGATCTCTTTCCATTCGCTCAATCATATCGTATAAATAAGATAAAGCTAAGTTAAAGTTATCATAAGCTTCGTTATAAAATTCCAGATCACCATGTAAGTCATAGTTCAGATATGCATAGCAAAATTCAATAAGTGTATTCAATATTAAATCATACTCTTCTTCTAATCTCTCATATCCAGAAAAGTCAATTTCAGAATTATAAATTGAATCTTCGACAAAAATTAAAAAGTTATTCACATACAAATATCTATCGTTTAAAGATATTGTCTTATCTTCTTCCATAAGCATCCATTCATCCATAATCTCGATCAAAAAAGCTAAATGTGATTCGAAATCCGCTGTTAAAACATTATTATCATACTCATTATAATATTTATGATTTTCTTCTACCTGTATTGCTTGTTGAGGAACTTGATGGTTTGTTTTCGTATGACTAAGTGTTTTTATTACTTCATTAGAAGCGTCGTTAATTACCCCGAACATTATAAATCCAGCTATTGTTCCTAAAATAGCTGTAGAATATCTAATACTATAACCACTTAAAACATCCTTTTCTATGCGTTTTTTTATTACATTTCCTGCAGTGTACAAAACAAGTGATAAAGCTCCATATATCCATACACGAATATTAAAAAGCAAGTACAACCAATTCAAACTTTCTCCTGGACTATTCGGTGAATAAATAAAGGTATCTTTTATAGATCCCCATATAAAAGAAGCAAAAATTAAGACTAGTGCCAATATCGACATAAACATTGTTCCGCGTATTAAATAATAAAGGAATCGCACATCAGCCCTCCGAATCCAATTTATTACTTATTTTAACACAAATTAATTAAATTTTATTAATTTTTAATAAGGCCGTGTTTTGAATTATTAATAAAACAGTCAATTAATTAAAACTTTTCTACTCAAGTTATAAAGAGAGCTTGACTAGAAGCCAAGCTCTCTCTTGCCGAGGACTTATTACCTCGCAACCGCAAAGGTTAATGGATGCCCGTTCGTATCGTATACGATGTCACCATCCAACAACACCTGATACTCTCCGTCCAGCAAACCGTAGAACCAGACAGCCTGACGGCCGTTAACCGGTCTGGTTTCAATCACCTCGTCCCCTTGCAGTAGTGTTAATTCCCCGCTTCCGCTAAAGTCCGGAAACTGGATCGACTTGTAATTGTAAAGGCGGCCCGTGGCCACGATACTGACGTGCGCGGTATCCGGCAAGTCATGAATCGCCTCGGTCACGTCAATCGTTTCCCAACGCTTTCCACCAAGATACACGTCATACTGACCTTCAATCAAATCCGTAAAGGTCGCCTGTCCGTCAATCGTAACGGTTTTCTTTCCGGCCGTCTCTCCTGCCTTGCGCAGTTCCACTTCCAGGTACTCCAGATCATAGGCCGACAGACCGTCGATCGTCAGCTGTCGGGTACCCGGCTCCAGTTGAACGACCGTTACCACCAGCGCCTCCACATCGATGTCGAGTGTATCCTCTTCCGTAATAACAAGTTCAGCTAGTTGGTATCCTTCCACCAGCACTTGATACGTGCCTTCTTCGATATTGAAGAACCAGCTAAACCCTTCATCATTCACTTCCTGGGTATAGCTTACGTCCTCATTGTGCAGGGTCACGTTCACCTGCTGGCCGTCCAGTCCATCGAGATACACCCCGCGTGTTGATGCCAAGGCAGCCTCCTTGACCGTCAGGTCAAGCTCGTCCAGGTCAAAGCCGAGGTCGTCTTCTTCCTCTTCGGTTCCCTCGACTTCAAAGCTGCCCAGCTGCTGATCGCCAATAAAGATCTCATAAGCACCCGGAGCCAGGTCAAAGAACCACGTGATAAATTGCTTCGTCCGTTTTTCCTCCACGAGCTCGCTGTCCTTATACAAGCTGACCATGTGATCCGTCGAAGCGCCTTGGATATGCACTCCTCGCCGATCCTCGCGGCCCGCTTCCAAAATCGTAATGGAAAGATCCGAATCCTCTTGCTCTTCCTGGCCAATTACAAACGAGCCAAGGTAGACATCACCGACATACACTTCATATTCGCCATCGGCCAACTCAAAGAACCAGGCGGTTCGATTCGCGGTCATCTTTTCCTCAATAAGGTCTTCTCCTTGCTTGAGGGTGACGACGACGTTCCCTGGGGTTCCTCTCACCACAATCCCTTTCCGGTCCGGCTGAATTGCGTCGAGAAACTCAATCGATAAGTCTGTTTCCTCTTCTTCTTCGTCCTCGTTATTCGGCTCGCCTATTGTAAAGGAACCATGCTTTTCCCCGAGAACGAAAATATCATACTCGCCATCCTCAAGGTTGAAAAACCACGCCACCCGGTTTGCGGTCGCTTTGGTTTCCACTTCCTCTCCATCTTTCATGAGCGTGACATCGGCACTCGCTACCCCGTTTACCCGAATGCCTTTCCGGTTTGGTTGCGGGCCATCAAGGATATCCACTGTAATGGCCGGCGGTTCGGCCTCGCCTTCGCCCTCTTCCACTTCCCCAATCCGGAATGTGCCAAGGACTTTGCCTTCAATGACCACCTCATACTCCCCGTCTTCCAGATTGAAGAACCACGATAAGCGGTTTGATGTCCGTTGCGTTAGAACAATGTCCTCGTTCTCTTTGTGTTGGATGGTAATGTCCACTTCCTCATTCATCCCTTCAACCCGAATACCTTTTCGGTCCGGTTGCGGCCCATCAATCAAAACAATCGACAGGTCCTCTGGATCGACCGGAGGATCGGTCGGCTCTTCGGGATCCGCTGACTCGGTAAGGTTATCGAATTTCAGGAAGACCGGTTGACTCGTTTCGTTTGTTTCCACGTTTCTTGACCGCAGATACAGCACACCCGGTTCCTCGATGTGAATGCCTTCCGTGGCATACAGCTGCCACCCATCATCCGCATTGAGGTAATATTCATGGACGAGCTTGTCGCTTTCTTCATAGTAAGACGCCGCGATCCACATCTCCTCCACAACCGGATGCGTAATCACCGTCCCGTTCTCTAACCCTTCAAGAGAACGCAAGCTCTCTCCGGTCGCTGCTCGCATCTCCAGAAAAGCAGGAGCTGGAATCGGGGAAAATTCAGGCGTATCATCCTCAATTGGCGAGCCATCGCCTCGTATCGGGACGATTTGATAGTGATACATGACCGTCGGGTCAATCGGCTGATCGACAAAGGTGAAAATCTCGTCCCCATTGTCGGTGATCTGTTCAATTGGTACTCCATCACGATACACCTCATAATGGCTCGCGCCTTGGATCGCATACCAGCTTAAGCGAATGAAATCGGGCCCAACTTCCGCTCCTGTATCGTCATCTTCATCTGGTTCTTCTCCCGTGCCATCATCCGGACGAGGCGGAATCGTCTCATCGACTTCTTCCTCCAGCTCTTCTGTACGGGCCTGAACCTCGGCAGGATCGCTTTCCCCGCCATTGTTTTTGGCGATGACCACATAGTCATACACCGTATCAGGGGTAAGTCTTCTGTCTTCGTAGGCGATTTCTGTTGTTTCGCCTACTCGGACGCCGTTTCGGACAATGAGATACGAGTCAGCACGCTCACTGCCGTCCCAAGCTAACGCGACTGTAGTGCCCGTAACGTCCGTAACGATTAGTCCGGCAACCGGTTCAGGAGGATGCTTTAACGTCTGCGCCTCCACATGAGCGCTTTCTCCTTCGCCTACATCATTTAAGCCAATGACTTCATAACGATATGCGGTATCAGCCTGTAAGCCTGAATCCGTAAAGGTGGTCGCTGTGGTCCGGCCAAGTTCCACGCCATCGGCCAAGACCCGGTACTCGGTCGCATAGGGAGCGGCCAGCCAGGAAAGCGTGATCGACTCTTGCGTCCGGTCTTCGACCGTCAGGTTGGACACGGCATCCGGTACAGGGGTTGGCGTTGTCACAGATACATAACCGGCCTCTGCCTCGCCCCCGTTGTTCATCGCCACCACTTCATAGGAATAAAGGGCTTCAGGGGTCAGGTTTTCATCATGGAACACCGGCTCTTCCACTGTCCCGACGACATCCCCGTTGCGGCTAATCCGGTACGAATCAGCGCCGGCCGCCGGATCCCATTCAAGCGTCAGTTCCCGAGGTTCCAACTCCGTGACGCGCAGATTCTCAATCGGATCCGGCGCCTCTTTTAAGGTCGTCACATCATGAGATGCAGGCTCGCTTTCTCCGACGTCATTCACTGCGACAATCTCATAGGTATAGTCCGTATCTGGCGATACATCTGAATCGGTGAACCGTAATTGATCGGTCGTGCCAATTTCCACCCCATCGCGAAGGACTTTGTATGCCTCCGCCATACGGGAGGAACGCCATCCAAGTGTCACCGCGTCCTGTCGCAGCTCTTCTGTCCGCACCTCGGTAACCGGCTCCGGCCGTGTCAGGACAGTTGTGACCTCCACTCTTTCTGATGTCGACTCTCCCCCGTTATTTGCGGCCACGACATAATAGGTATACGTGGTAGCGGGCTCCAGTCCCTCATCGACATACCCGGGATCACTCAAAGTCGCCACGGCCCGGCCATTGCGATAGACCGTATAGCTAACGGCCCGGTCTACGTCCGGCCACGACAGCGTCACGGAATCAGGTTGGATGTCGGTGACAGAGAGGTCAAACGCCTCTGGCGGCTCCATTAAAGTCGTCATACGCTCTGTCGTGCCTTCGCTTTCACCAACAGCATTGATCGCGACTACCTCATAGTCATAGGTGGTGTTTGCGGCTAGCCCCGTATCGACAAAGGTTGGCTCGCTTCCTTCATAAACGATGGCCCCATTTCGGGTTAATCGATACGACGTTGCCCGCTCACTTTCGGTCCACCGTAAGGTGAGTGTCGTTTGCCCGCGTTCCTCAGCCCGCAGTCGTGTTGGGGCCTCCGGGGCTTCATTTTCCGTGGTAACCGAGAGACTGGCTGGCTCACTTTTGCCCGTCGCACTGATGGCGACTACTTCATACTCATAGGTCCGGTAAATGGCTAAATCCGTGTCCGTCACCCTCGGCTCCGTCACCGTCATGATCAATCGGCCATCCCGGTAGACCTCATACGCTTCCGCCCCCGTTACATGATCCCATGCCAGCTCCGCTGAACGGCTCGTGACATCGACAAGTCGGAGGTTTTGTGGCGTAGCTAGTGCCTCTATTGGAGTCGTTACACGCTGGCTCGCAGCGGGGCCCTGTCCATTTTCATTCTTGGCATGGATTGTGTACTGATAGGTCGTATTTGGCGCGACTGTTTCATCCACATAGCGACCGGCTTCGGTAAAGCGTTCCACTTCAATCCCATCTCGATAAAGGATATACTCATCTGCGTCTTCAACTGCCGTAAAGGACAACGTCACACTCGTTTGAGCGATCTCCTCAATAGTAAGAGTAGGAGCTGAATTTGGTTGACCATCCCCTTCTGGCACTTCAACGTCATCAAAATCAATCGGATCCCCTTCCGAGCCATCATCAAAGACCGGGATCGCCCGATACAGGTTGGTTTCGCCTGGTACGGCCTTGTCGTCGGTAAACGAAATATCCGACGTCCGGCCGATTTCTTCCCCGTTGCGCTCGACAATGTATTCTACCGCTTCTTCGCCGTCTTCATCCTCCACCGGGAACCAGTTAAACGTCACCAGCTGATAGGTGTAGGCATCCTGGTAGGTCGGCTCCGACGCCCCCCCTTCAGCGTTCACAGCTTGAATCCGGTACTCGTAATGGGTCCCACGGCCGACAGACGAATCAGTGAAGGTCGTACCGGATCCTCGGTACACTTCGGTGAAGCCCTCGTCCGAAGCCGCTGACATAACTGAAAGAGCAGAATACATAAAAGTCGGCTTCAGGCGACGTTCTAAGATGTATTCAGTTGCCCCTTCTGTTTCTTCCCAATCAAGTGAAACGGAATTTGTTGTTTGGTCAAAAACTGTGAGTTGTGGGCTTTCCAGTGTTGGAGAGGTAACGTCCTCTTCTTCATCGAAATCAAAATCACTTGGGAGAATAGCAACAAAATCTTCAATTCTAGTAGGTACACTTCTGGCGACACTATCTCCATGACCTAATGGGCCCCACGTATTATTCCCCCAAGTATAAACTAAGCCATCTTCCGTTAACGCCATAGAATAAGTTGAACCTAATGAAACAGATACTACATTCGATATTCCCTCGACTTTTGTTGGAACAGGTTTATTTTCTTGATCTCCGTGCCCTAATCTGCCGTTCCCACCATTTCCCCAAGTATATAGTGAGCCATCTTCCGTAATTGCAGCTGCATGAGCTGGACCGATATCAACAAATTTCACATTTGAAATTCCTTCAACTTTTGTTGGAACAAGTTTATTCTCTTGATCCCCATGTCCCAAAACTCCAACGGGATTAGCCCCCCAAGTGTAAAGACTTCCATCTTCTGTAAGAACTATATTAGCGTGATTATAAGTTTTAGCAACTCTAACATTATTTAAGAGATCGACTTTTACTGGGCTAGTTCTTGTAGTTACATCTCCAAGTCCTAATTGTCCATTATCATTAGCGCCCCAACTGTAGAGAAAACCGTCTTCGGTAACTGCCAGCATATGCTCTGTTCCTACACTCACTGATTTAACATTCTCTAAACCATTTACTTTTGTTGGAATGTTTCTATCAACAGTATCGTTATGTCCTAGATGCCCACTATTGTTTTGTCCCCATGTATAAAGAACACCACCTTCAGTAATAGCTGCAGTGGCATATACACCAAAATCAACAAATTCTACTTTATTCAGAGATTCTACTTTAGTAGGGGAATCTCTTAAATAGAAATTTCCATGCCCTAGCATTCCACTCGCACCACTGCCCCAAGTATATAGATACCCTGCCTCATCAATTGCTGCCCCTCTACTTCTACCTAACGAAATTGATGTTACTCTCTCCAAATTTTCTACTTTAGTAGGAACCAATTTTTGACGAGCACCAATAGAAGTACGATCACCCAGACCTAGTTGGCCATTAATATTATAACCCCAGGTATAAAGATAACCATCATAAGAAATTGCTGCGCTATGGTCAGTACCTGCTGCTATTGATTTTTTTGCAGCTTGAACATTATTTGTTTTTACTTCAAAACGATAAGGCTCGGTTTGACTAAAGGCATTCTCAGCAATTATTTCATATTGATATAGGGTATTTGGAGTTAATCCTTCATCAAAAAAGTTTGTTCCTGTCAGCACAGCAATCTCTTCATTATTACGTTTAATAATATACCTAACAGCATTTGGGACCTCAACCCATGAAAACGAAACTGTTGAGGTAGTCAATTCAATAGGTTCATCTATTATCAGATTGCCCGTTTCCGGCTCAGCTTCTGAGGACCGTATTATATCTGAAGAAGCATGTGCTTTTGACTCCCCTATAATGCTTTTCAATTCATTTGTAAACACATTTAAAGCAAAATCATCATTATTTTGCGGCAGACTTGCCACCGCAACAGGAACCACCAATGTCGTACTTAGCATAGCCGTTGAATACTTAAATCCTTTTGACTGATAGATTGACTTTCTTCTATCTGGTGACATACTATAATTCGTTTTTTTCATCATAATCCTCCTAAACTAAGTAGTGATTTAAAAGAGTAAAGCCCTTAATCACTGAAAAATTAAGGGCTTTACTCTTTAGCCATATAGGCTCTTACCAGCCGGTACTCGCCCCATCCCCAGCCATAGCCTAGTGCTGACATTAGATCTGAACCATCAATACCATTTACGCCATAATACTTCTCACAACTCCTGTCCAGAAGCCATTCAGGATAAGAACACACACGGACCCAATTCTTAAGCTAATAAAACTCCAACTTGTATTCACCCAAGTTTCAAAAAATCTGAAACCCTTCTTCATGGACAAACCTCTTTCACTTCAACCCCTTTTTGTCCTCCTTCCAAAAGAAAAAACCACCGAATACAACGCCCTTATCTATGATCTGTCTTCAAGAGACCAATAAATAAGAAACGCCGCTTTTCGGTGGTTTCAACTTTTTATATATTTTTTACTTACGGTTAAATTTTATACTATATAATTAGTTTATTCAACTTTAGTTAAATGTGTAATTGTATTCCATTTAAATGATTTACAAAATTAATGATCATAACAAGAATGACTTAATAGATATCTCCTTCTTTAAATTTTTTTTTATTTCTCATGAAATCATCCATATTCTCCTTTGTCACTATCAATTTTATTAATAGAATATGTCCCTTACCTGACTGTGATTTTTTCATCGATACCTTTGTGTTGTCTTTATGTGGAAATAAGTGATGTACCCGATCAACTACTGAGTCAAAGTCATCCAAAGAATCAATAGATAGCGAAAAGGTCATAAATATTTGATGAATAATATGGTCTCTTTTTGAAAAACTGAAAATAGGCCAATTAGAAATGATTCGCTTTATGTCATGAGTATTGAAGCGTTTTATACTTTGTTTATTTGTCATCGGTTTCTCCTTTCGATACACAAAGTAGATAAAAGAGAGCCTGGCCTCTATGCCAAGCTCTCTTTTCTGTTTGCCAAAAATGGATTATCTCAAAACCGCAAAGGTTAATGGATGCCCGTTCGTATCGTATACGATGTCACCATCCACCAACACCTGATACTCTCCGTCCGGCAAGCCATAGAACCAGACAGCCTGACGGCCGTTTACCGGTCTGGTTTCGATCACGTCCTCCCCTTGCAGTAGTGTTAATTCCCCGCTTCCACTAAAGTCCGGGAACTGGATCGACTTGTAATTGTAAACGCGGCCCGTGGTCACGATACCGACTAGAGCGGCCTCCGGCAAGTCATGAATCGCCTCGGTCACGTCAATCGTTTCCCAACGCTTTCCGCCAAGATACACGTCGTACTGGCCTTCACCCAATTCCGTAAAGGTCGCCTGTCCGTCAATCGTAACGGTTTTCTCTCCGGTCGTCTCGCCCGCCTTGCGCAGCTCCACTTCCAGGTACTCCAGATCATAGGCCGACAGACCATCGATCGTCAGCTGCCTCGTGCCTGGCTCCGGTTGTGTGACCGTCACCACCAGCGCCTCTACATCGATATCGGCCGGATCCTCTTCTGTTACCACAAGCTCAGCCAGTTGATACCCTTCCACCAGCACTTGATACGTGCCTTCTTCGATATTGAAGAACCAGCTAAACCCTTCCTCATTCACTTCCTGGGTATAGCTTACGTCCTCATTTTGCAAGGTCACGTTCACCTGCTGGCCTTCCAGTCCATCGAGATACACCCCGCGTGTTGAGGCCAAGGCAGCCTCCTTAACCGTCAGGTCAAGCTCGTCCAGGTCAAAGCCGATGTCGTCTTCTTCCTCTTCGATTCCCTCGACCTCAAAGCTACCCACCTGCTGGTCGCCAATAAAGAGCTCATAAGCACCCGGAGTCAGGTCAAAGAACCACGTGATAAATTGCTTCGTCCGTTTTTCCTCGATGAGCTCGCCGTCCTTATACAAACTGATCATATGATCGGTCGTGGCCCCTTGAAGATGCACTCCTCGCCGGTCCTCACGGCCCGCTTCCAAAATGGCAATGGAGAGGTCGGAATCCACTTTCTCTTCCTGTCCAATTACAAACGAGCCAAGGTAGACATCACCGACATACACCTCATATTCGCCATCGGCCAGCTCAAAGAACCAGGCGGTTCGATTCGCGGTCATCTTTTCCTCAATAAGGTCTTCTCCCTGCTTGAGGGTGACGACGACATTCCCTGGGGTTCCTCTGACCACAATCCCTTTCCGGTCCGGCTGATTCGTGTCAAGGAACTCAATCGATAAGTCTGTTTCCTCTTCTTCTTCGCCCTCGTTATTCGGTTCCCCTATTGTAAAGGAACCACGTTTTTCCCCGAGAACGTGAATATCATACTCGCCGTCCTCAAGGTTTAAAAACCACGCCACCCGGTTTGCGGTCGCTTTGGTCTCCACTTCCTCTCCATCTTTCATGAGCGTGACATCGGCACTCGCTACCCCGTTTACCCGGATACCTTTCCGGTTCGGCTGCGGACCATCAAGGATATCTACTGTAATGACCGGAGTTTCGATTTCTCCTTCGTCCTCTTCTACTTCACCAATCCGGAATGTGCCAAGAACTTCGCCTTCAATGACCACCTCATACTCCCCGTCTTCAAGGTTAAAGAACCACGCCACCTGATTGGTGGTTGTTTTGGTTTCCACTTCCTCTCCATCCTTCATGAGCGTGACATCGGCACTCGCTACCCCGTTTACCCGGACGCCTTTCCGGTTCGGCTGTGGACCATCAAGGATATCCACTGTAATGGTTGGTGATTCGGCTTCTCCTTCGTCCTCTTCTACTTCACCAATCCGGAATGTGCCAAGGACTTTGCCTTCAATGATCACCTCATATTCCCCGTCTTCCAGATTGAAGAACCACGATAAGCGGTTGCTCGTCCGTTGCGTTAGACGGATATCCTCATTCTCTTTGTGCTGAAGCGTAATATCGACTTCCTGGTTCGTTCCCTCCACCCGGATGCCCTTACGGTCCGGCCGCGGCCCATCAATCAAGACGATCGACAGGTCCTCTGGATCGACCGGAGGATCGATCGGCTCTTCGGGATCCGCTGACTCGATGAGATTATCGAATTTCAAGAAAACTGGTTGACTCGTTTCATTGGTTTCTATGTTTCTTGACCGCAGATACAGCACACCCGATTCCTCGATGTGAATACCCTCCGTTGGATACAGCTGCCACCCATCTTCTTCATTCAGGTAATATTCATGAACGAGTTTGTCACTTTCTTCATAGTAGGACGCCGCGATCCACATTTCCTCCACGACCGGATAGGTAATCACCGTCCCGTTCTCCAGCCCTTCGAGCGAACGTAACACTTCCCCTGCCTGCGTTCTCATATCCAGAAATGCAGGCGCCGGAATCGGAGAAAATTCAGGCGTATCATCCTCAATTGGCGACCCATCTCCTCGTATCGGGACGATTTGATAGTGATACATGACCGTCGGGTCAATCGGCTGATCGACAAAGGTGAAAATCTCGTCCCCTTGATCAGTGATCTGTTCAATTCGTTCCCCGTCACGATATACCTCATAATGGCTCGCGCCTTGGATCGCATACCAGCTTAAGCGAATGAAATCGGGCCCCACTTCCGCTTCAGTGTCGTCCTCATCTTCTGTTCCATCATCCGGACGAGGCGGAATGGTCTCATCGATTTCTTCCTCCAGCTCTTCTGTACGAGCCTGAACCTCGGCAGGATCGCTTTCCCCGCCATTGTTTTTGGCGATAACCTCATAGACATATACCGTATCAGGGGTAAGTCTTCTGTCTTCGTAGGTCATTTCTGTCGTCTCGCCTACTTGGACGCCGTTTCGGACAATGAGATACGAGTCAGCACGCTCACTGCCGTCCCAGGCTAACGCGACCGTAGTGGCCGTAACGTCCGTAACGACAAGACCGGTAACCGGCTCGGGAGGATGCTTTAAGGTTTGCGCTACCACATGAGCGCTTTCTCCTTCGCCTACATCATTTAAGCCAATGACTTCATAACGATATGCGGTATCAGCCTGTAAGCCTGAATCCGTAAAGGTGGTCGCTGTGGTCCGGCCAAGTTCCACGCCATCGGCCAAGACCCGGTACTCGGTCGCATAGGGAGCGGCCAGCCAGGAAAGCGTGATCGACTCTTGCGTCCGGTCTTCGACCGTCAGGTTGGACACGGCATCCGGTACAGGGGTTGGCGTTGTCACAGATACATAACCGGCCTCTGCCTCGCCCCCGTTGTTCATCGCCACCACTTCATAGGAATAAAGGGCTTCAGGGGTCAGGTTTTCATCATGGAACACCGGCTCTTCCACTGTCCCGACGACATCCCCGTTGCGGCTAATCCGGTACGAATCAGCGCCGGCCGCCGGATCCCATTCAAGCGTCAGTTCCCGAGGTTCCAACTCCGTGACGCGCAGATTCTCAATCGGATCCGGCGCCTCTTTTAAGGTCGTCACATCATGAGATGCAGGCTCGCTTTCTCCGACGTCATTCACTGCGACAATCTCATAGGTATAGTCCGTATCTGGCGATACATCTGAATCGGTGAACCGTAATTGATCGGTCGTGCCAATTTCCACCCCATCGCGAAGGACTTTGTATGCCTCCGCCATACGAGAGGACCGCCATCCAAGCGTCACAGCATCCTGACGAAGCTCTTCTGTCCGCACCTCGGTAACCGGCTCCGGCCGTGTCAGGGCAGTGGTGACCTCCACCCTTTCGGATGTCGACTCTCCCCCGTTATTTGCGGCCACGACATAATAGGTATACGTGGTAGCGGGCTCCAGTCCCTCATCGACATACCCAGGTTCACTCAAGGTCGCCACGGCCCGGCCATTGCGATAAACCGTATAGCTGACGGCCCGGGCTACGTCCGGCCACGACAGTGTCACGGAATCAGGTTCGATGTCGGTGACAGAGAGGTCAAACGCCTCTGGCGGCTCCAGTAAAGTCGTCATACGCTCTGTCGTGCCTTCGCTTTCCCCTACCGCATTGATCGCGACGACCTCATAGTCATACGCAGTGTTTGCGGCGAGGTCTGTATCGACAAAGGTTGGCTCGCTTCCTTCGTAAACGATGACCCCGTTTCGTGTTAAGCGGTATGACGTTGCCCGCTCACTTTCCGTCCACCGTAAGGTGAGCGTTGTTTGCCCGCGCTCCTCAGCCCGCAGTCGTGTCGGGGCCTCCGGGGCCTCATTTTCCGTGGTAACGGAGAGACTGGCCGGCTCACTTTTGCCCGTCGCACTGATGGCGACGACTTCATAGTCATAGGTCCGGTAAATGGCTAAGTCCGTGTCTGTCACCGTTGGCTCCGTCACCGTCGTGATTAACCGGCCATCCCGGTAGACCTCATACGCTTCCGCCCCCGTTACCGGATCCCAGGCCAGCTCCGCTGAACGGCTCGTCACTTCGACAAGCCGGAGGTTTTGCGGCGTAGCCAGTGCCTCCATTAAGGTCGTGACACGCTGACTCGCAGCGGGCCCTAGCCCCTGTTCATTCCTCGCACGAATGGTGTAGTGGTAGGTCGTGTTCGGGGCGACCGTTTCATCAATGTAGCGACGAGCTTCTGTAAAGCGTTCTACTTCAACTCCGTCCCGATAAAGAATATACTCATTAGCGCCTTCGACCGCCTCAAAGAATAACGCCACACTTGTTTGGGTGATCCCCAAGACGGTGAGGACGGGTGCCGCGCTTGGCAACGTGACAGATGGTTCCTCCTCGTCTTCCCCTTCGGGAACTTCCACATCATCAAAATCGATTGGATCTCCTTCGGAGCCGTCCTCAAAGACCGGGATGGCCCGATACAGGTTGGTTTCTCCCGGCACTGCTCTGTCATCCGTAAACGAGATATCCGCAGTACGGCCAATTTCTTCCCCATTCCGTTCGACAATGTATGTCACCGCTTCTTCGCCGTCTTCATCCTCCACCGGGAACCAGTTAAACGTCACCAGCTGATAGGTGTAGGCATCCTGGTAGGTCGGCTCCGACGCCACGCCGTCAGCGTTCACCGCTTGAATCCGGTACTCGTAACGGGTCCCGCGGCCGACAGATGAATCGATAAACGCAGTATCAGTGCCCCGGTACACTTCAGTGAAGCCTTCGGCGGAAGCCGATGACAAAACTGATCGAGCTGAAACCATAGAAGCAGGCTTTAGGCGACGTTCTAAGACATATTCCGATGCCCCTTCAGCTCCCCCCCACTCCAAGGAAATTGAATCCGTTGAATGTGAAACTACAGTTAGTTGAGGGGCAGTTTGTTGTTGTTCATTAGTCGTTACTTCAATAATTAAAGGATCACTTTCACTAGACCCGCGAGAGTTTATTGCAATTAGTTCATAACGGTAAGTTGTATTTGGAGTTAATCCTACATCCGTAAAAACAGTATCAACTACTTCTTCTATAATTTCTTCATTCCTTTTAACGATATATTTGTCGGCGAAGGCAACATCGTTCCAAGACAATGTAACGCTAGTAGAACTAGTCTCAACAGGCTCCTTTAATTCAGGCATGCTCACCTCTTGTTCAATTGGTACAAACCCATACCCATCAAAATGAATTTTAAAGTTGCTAAATGAAAAGTAGGGAAGAGTCTTTCCTTCATCAATATTCCAAGCATTTGGTTCAAATCCAAAGCCGTTCAATCTGTAAGTCGATTCAAGTAAGAGATCTTCTTTTTCATACATACCTGTATAATCATCTTCATGAGTAGTAGGAAGTGAAGTCATCCCCCGATAAATATACGCATGTTCAAAATCTCCACTACTGTGCTGACTACCTATCACTTTTCCCACATGACTTTCACCAGCCAAAGAAGGATTTAATGCGAATACTTGTTGTATTGATCCTCGGCGATGATAGCCTACGATCCCACCAACTTCCTCTTTTCCTTCTACACTCCCAACCGCATAGACATTTTCCAATCTTGGGGTACCTGATGA
>NZ_JAMBOL010000026.1 GCF_023715605.1 Halalkalibacter oceani | reverse complement strand
TTTGCCTCCAGCTTCCTTCAGATTCCACCTCGCGATGGACACCCTTGCTCTTGGCTAATGGTTGGCAACTGCCAGCCCCCATAGCGGACTTTCACCGCCTAGCTACGCGCCATGCGTGGCGCACTAAGAAGGGGTTGTCCCAAAAGCTCAGCTTTGGGCCAACCCCTTTTCTTGTAGGCCACATTAAGGTTGGACAGCGGCAGCGCGTCTGCTTCACGACAGCCGGAAGCCTTCGCTCGCTGCTTCGGGGGTGTGGCAAAAGAAAATAAATTCTTTGCCACACCCCCTTCTTATTACATTTCATCACTATTATAAAGAAAAGTGCTGCCTTCGTCCAATTTCCCTCGTTCTGCAATGGAATTTAGTAGCTGCCCGTATTGACAAGTTCCGGGCGGGATACAGGCTGGACAGCTTCCCCTGTTTCAGCAAGAACATTCGCTTCACCATTTACTTCGATCGCGACCGTTTCAATCCCCTCTTGTTCGGTTAACGTCAGGGCGAGCATGTTCAACACTTCTGTTGAGACAGCTGTTGCTTGCAGCTCGCTTAGAATATCTTCATTGAAATTCAGCGTTACGACGCCGTTTTCATAGCTTGGTTCATCCTGCAAGGCGACACCTTGTCTGAAATCAGATAACAGCTGGGAATGAGGAGAAGGACCGCGAAGAAGCTCTGTCACGGCAGCAGTCAGTGAATCGCTCTCCATTGAAACACGGCGTGTGACCGGAACATAATAGGAGTTGTCTCCATTTTGGGCGAGAAAGTAAAGGGTTACCCCTTTACTATTTACAATATCTGTAACGGAATCCGCCTCGATATTAATCCCGTCAGAGCGGCTGACTCCCTCTCCGATCGGTGTGCCGTTGACCGGCATCATTTCCTGTTCATAACCGTTAATGCGGATTTGAACTTTCTCTACATTATCAAATTGTGTCAGCGTCCATGTAATCGCCTGAAGAATCTGCAGCTCTTCTGCCGGATCATATTCTTTAAATTCATTTGAAAAATCAGCTACAGCGACCCCGTCCTCCGTTAAATTCACGTCAACCGCCGTTCCGGCTGGAATGACAGCTTTAAAACCGTTCGGAAGCAGCTCTGTAATCGGCCCGCCATCTACTAAATATTCAAGAGATTGCTTTAACACCCCATCTGTTTTTGGTAGGGTCAATGTTTGCGGAACAACCATTCCATTCGCATCAATTAAGTAAAGCTCCCGCTGAACCGTTTCTGTTGGAACTTCGCTTTCCGCGCTTTCCTCTTCAACCGGCTCCTCGACTCCCGCTTCCTCTAAATCAAGTGATTCATTTTCATCGACATAATTGACTGGCGGTGTATCCATCTCCTGCATCACTTCATTTGAACCAAAAGAACAAGCTGACATAATGATCAGCAACGTAAACATCAATAGTACTCTATGCATCATTTTCCCTCCCAAGATGGTTTGTACTAAATGTATACGAGCTGTTAAAAAAGAATAGACCATCTTTTCACAAGAAAAAACGCCCTGGCGGATTGAATAAACCCACCGGGGCATCTTTTTTTCTTATTCTCCTAGCTGAATCGTCTCCACATGACCGACGTCAATTTCCATCCACTGATCCGCTAAACGCTTGAACCGTTTCGCATCTCCGGTCGTGTAGAAATGGTGCTGAGGCTGCCGGTCATCAACGTAAAGAAGATTCTTATGATAAAGCAGGCTGCTCACTTCCCGCGCTGTTTCATCGCCCGAGGAAATCAGTTCAATGTCAGGGCCGACACGTTCACGGATCACTTCCCGCAGCAGCGGATAATGAGTGCAGCCTAAAATCAACGTATCAAAGCCCTTTTCATCGAGCGGTGTTAAAGCCTGATCGACTGTTCGCACAGCCTCATCCCCCGAGAACACCCCTCTCTCTACTAGCGGAACAAAAGGAGGACAGGCAAGACTATCAACCTTTACTTCACTATTAATCGCTTTTAACGCTTTTTCGTAGGCGCCGCTTGATATCGTACCAGCCGTGCCGATCACAGCGACATGATCGCGCTTTGTGACCTTCAAGGCGCTGATTGCCCCGGGATGAACAACGCCGATTACCGGAATCGCCAATTCCCGTTTCACTTCTTCCAGCACTACAGCCGCTGCCGTATTACAGGCAATCACTAGCATCTTCATTTGCTCTTTCAAAAGGCGGTTGATCATTTCCCACGTAAATCTTCGAACATCCTCTGGATCACGCGGACCATATGGACAACGTGCCGAATCGCCGATATACACAATCTCTTCTTTCGGCAGCTGTCTCATAATCTCTTTCGCTACTGTTAGTCCGCCTAAGCCGGAATCTATTACCCCAATCGGTTTATCCAATCCTCTTCCCTCAATTTCTGTCTATTCTGTGCAGTTCAGCTTTTTATTGCTTATTTCACACGCATTGCCTTCATTTCATCGTGAAGCTTGTGCAGACTTTTCTCCAACGTATCAACTTCCTCCTGGGAAAAATCCGTTAAAATTTTTTCTAAATAATCCTGACGTTTCTTGATCACTTCTTCAATAATCGTCTGACCTTTTCTAAGCAGGTGAATCCGCACAACACGCCGGTCATTTTTATCTTTCACTCGTTCCACGAGTTCATTTTTTTCCATTCGATCAACGAGATCCGTCGTTGTACTACACGCTAAGTACATCTTTGCCGAAAGCTCTCCAATTGTCATGTCACCATTCTCATTCAGCCATTGCAAAGCGACAAATTGCGGTGGGGTAATCGGAAATTGCGTAAGAATGTCACGCCCTTTCTGCTTAACCATGTCAGCCACTCGACGTAATGAGCGTTCAATATGTTCAACCTGGCGATGGTCCATATTTGTTAGCGCACCTCTTTCATTATGAAGCTATTTTCATTATTGTCGCTGTTTTGAGGTCTAATTGCAAGAAGATCTATATGAAAAATCACTGAACGATTTTTCTTAGGATATGTAAAGATGGAAGCGGCGCCGCCGACGCCTCCCGAGAAAAAAAAGCGGCCTGCCTTTTTTGCTTTATAAGGCGGCCACTTTTTCTTTACGTTGTTAAAAAGCGCTCTCTGACACGGCGTTCCACCTCGGCCGCACTGTCCAGTCCCAGCATCTCCTCAGCAAAGGAAGACAGCTCCTGCTGAGAAAGTCCCAACAGCTGGCTCCGCGCCGGCAAAATGGAAGTCGCACTCATGCTTAATTCATCTATACCGAGACCGAGTAAAAGCGGTATCGCCACTTCATCGCCGGCCATTTCCCCGCACATTCCAACCCATTTTCCTTCTTTATGGGCGGCGTCAACAACCATTTTCACTAAGCGCAAGATCGCCGGATGATACGGCTGATACAAATAGGAGACTTGTTCATTCATCCGGTCAGCCGCCATCGTGTACTGAATCAAATCATTTGTCCCGATGCTGAAGAAATCGACTTCCTTCGCAAATAAGTCCGCTGCGACAGCTGTTGACGGAATCTCAACCATAATGCCGAGCTCCACCTTATCAGCAACAGCAACTCCTTCGCTTCTAAGCCGCTCTTCCTCTTCTTTAAAAATCGCTTTCGCCTGCCGCACTTCCTCAAGCGTCGCAATCATCGGAAACATGACTTTGACATTTCCAAAGGCACTCGCCCGCAGTAATGCTCTAAGCTGCACGCGGAAGATCGATTGTTCTTCAAGACAGATCCGGATCGCCCGATAGCCTAAAAATGGATTCATTTCTTCCGGTAAATTCAAATAAGGAAGCTCTTTGTCTCCGCCGATATCAAGCGTGCGAATGATAACAGGCTTGTTGTCCATTCTTTCAACAACTTCCTTATACGCCTCAAACTGCTCCTCTTCAGACGGCAGCTCGCTGCGGTCCATATAAAGAAATTCCGTCCGGTACAAGCCAATCGCTTCGGCCCCATTTTTGAGAACACCGTTTAAATCCTTCGGCGTCCCGATATTGGCGGCCAGTTCAAGATGCTTTCCGTCCTTTGTCCGCGTCTGTTCTCCGGCAAGCTTGGCCCATTCCTGCTTCTGCTTAAGGAAGTCCTGACGCTTTTGCTCGTAATAGGCCTTTTCTTCCTCTGTCGGTTCGATGACGACCGTGCCTTCCGTTCCATCAATAATGACGGTCATTCCGCTCTTAATCTCTTCCGTCACCGTTTTCGCTCCGACCACAGCCGGAATCTCCAGCGAGCGGGACATGATAGCCGAGTGAGATGTTCTCCCGCCAATATTTGTGGCAAACCCTTTAATAAAGGCCGGGTTTAATTGCGCCGTATCAGACGGGGTCAAATCTTCGGCAATCACGATCATTTCCTCTGTCACAGCTGCTAAAGACTGTGTTTGAACACCGAGCAAGTGACCGAGCACGCGTTTGGAAACATCACGTATATCCGCCGCGCGCTCTTTCATATATTCATTTTCCATGTTCTCAAACATCTCAATAAACATCGAAGCGACTTCATTCATTGCGTACTCCGCATTTTGCTTCTCCGCTTCAATTTTTCCTGTGACAGCATCAACAAGCTCGGGATCACTCAAGACGAGCAGATGCGCCGCGAAAATCTCTGCTTTATCAGCTCCCAGCTCCTGTTCAGCCTTATCTTTAATGACAGTAAGCTCTTCCTTCGATTTTGCCACAGCGACCCGAAAGCGCTCAATCTCGGCGGTCGCATCCTGCACTTCTTTTTTTTCGATGTCCATTTTCGGTTCAACGTGCACGAAAGCTTTCGCGATGGCAATGCCGGCAGAAGCCCCGATGCCTGATAATTGCTTCATTATTCTCCTAACCCTTCTTTAATAACCTCTTCAATCCCTTTCAGCGCGTCGTCCGCGTCGCTGCCTTCCGCTTTAATCGTCACTTCTGCTCCCTGGCCCACGCCAAGAGACATGACGCCCATAATGGATTTAAGGTTCACCGTCTTCTGTTTATACGTCAGGGTAACATCAGAGGAATACTGACTTGCTTTATTGACGAGCTGTGTCGCTGGACGAGCATGAATTCCTGTTTCTGCTGTAATATGAAATGTTTTTTCTGCCATTGTACCTACCTCTTTCTTCAATTAAACAATTTTTTTAAGGCATACACACTTGTGTTAAAGTCGCCATTTATCACAAAAAACAGGCATGAGAAAAGAAACGCACATGATGAAAACAAAAGGATGCACTTAGTTGTAGCGTACCCCATCTGAGTCACATATACACTTCCTACTCATGCCTGATCGTATCAGTAACACGTATGTAGTCCTTTGTTGATAAATCGCTTACTTCTCAATAAGCAGTACCAGTATAGCATAACTGTTTTTCTTGTTTCAACAGATAACCTGTTACGCTTTTTTTCTATGTGTTCGAGGAGTTCTGACACATCAGTACGACGTGATACATATACTATCGAGACTAAAACCCTTCATCTCTCGGGGGTTTCATGATCCCCACCGCTCTCAGCCCGAGCAAGAAGGAGTGAACTCATTGAAAGGAGCAGAATTTGGACCTAAGCCTTTACTTACGAAAAGGGAACGCGAAGTATTCGAATTACTTGTTCAGGATAAGACGACAAAGGACATCGCACAAGAACTTTTCATAAGTGAAAAAACCGTACGAAATCACATTTCTAATACGATGCAAAAGCTTGGAGTCAAGGGGCGCTCTCAAGCGGTGATTGAATTGGTTAGACTAGGTGAACTCGAAATATAGCTTACGAATGATAGCATTTGTTTCAGGAAATGGGGCTGTCTCCAAGCTTTGCAACGAAACGGCGCATGACGTCTGCACGATCAGAGGCTGGGACAAAGGGTGGTTATACCTTTTGCCCGGCCTTCCCTTTTACTAATGGTAGGATGTTTCGATTTTTTGAGCCTGTTCCCCGTTTTTCAATCAAGAAAGATAAGGACGGAAAAGCGCTTTCATTTCTTCGTTCCATGGCAGCGACCGTTCTGTCTTTTTGTTCACTTGAACCATCGTTCCTCTTCCGGTCAAACAAATGTCCTCCCGCTCGTTCACGACGAGATAATGAAGCTCCATCGAAGAACGTCCGAGCTTTTCAATTTTCACCCCTACTTGTAATGCTTCCCCGAATTTAATTTGCCGGATATAATCGCAGTGCAAATCAGCCGTCACAATCATCGCGTCGCTCTCTCTCTCAGCCCATTCCTTCATGATTCCGACTTTCTCAAAAAGCGCGATCCGTCCCTCCTCAAAATAAATAAATACTCTCGTGTTATTGACATGGCCGAACGCATCCGTTTCGCTAAAACGTACTTTTACCGGTTGAAAAAAACGAAATGACGCCTTCCACGTCTCAAGGTCGCTAATATAGGCAGGTAGTCTTTTCATCAGCTTGATTCTCCTTCTATGATCAGGAATGAAAAAGGAGCCGCCCTAAAAGCAACTGCTTTCGGGCAACCCCTTTGAAATAGCGGAACCGGTCGCCCCAGTCCCTCTCCTTCCGTCCTTTAACCAGGCTTATGCACCAAAGAAGTTTTTAAAGGATTGGAGTGTTGTTGAACGGTTAAGTGCAGCAATCGAAGTCGTTAAAGGAATTCCCTTCGGACAAGATTGTACGCAGTTTTGTGAGTTCCCGCAGTTTGCAAGGCCACCGTCTCCCATGATGGTCTCAAGACGTTCTTCCTTATTCATTTCACCTGTTGGGTGAGCATTAAAGAGACGAACTTGAGAAAGTGGAGCCGGTCCGATGAAATCAGATTTGCTGTTTACATTCGGACATGCTTCAAGGCAGACGCCGCACGTCATACATTTTGACAGCTCATACGCCCATTGGCGCTTCGATTCTGCCATCCGCGGCCCCGGGCCAAGGTCATACGTTCCATCAATCGGAATCCATGCTTTTACCTTCTTCAATGAGTCAAACATCCGGCTGCGGTCAACGACTAAATCGCGGACGACCGGGAATGTTTTCATCGGTTCAAGGCGAATCGGCTGCTCCAGCTGATCGACTAGCGCTGTGCATGATTGGCGCGGCTTGCCGTTAATAATCATCGAGCAGGCGCCGCACACTTCTTCCAGACAGTTCATTTCCCAGGCGATCGGCGTTGTTTGTTCCCCTTTTTTGTTTACCGGATTGCGTCGGAACTCCATTAACGCAGAAATAACGTTCATATTAGGACGATATGGCACTTCAAATTCTTCTTCATAAGGAGTGCTGTTTGGATCGTCTTGTCGCATCACTTTGAATTGAATTGTTTTTTCACTCATGATTTCACAGCTCCTTGTTTCTTTTGTGAGTAATCACGCTTACGTGGCTTAATTAAAGATGTATCAACATCTTCATAAGTAAAGTCCGGAGCGTTTTTCTCTGCATTGTAGGTAGCTATTGTTGTTTTTAAGAATTCCTCATCATTACGTTCAGGGAAGTCCGGCTTATAGTGAGCCCCGCGGCTCTCGTTACGGTTATAGGCACCAAGAGTAATAACGCGGGCAAGGCTGAGCATGCCATCAAGCTGACGGGTAAAGGAAGCTCCTTGGTTGCTCCATTTTGCCGTATCGTTAATATTAATATTTTGATAGCGTTCCATAAGCTCTTGAATTTTTTCATCTGTTTTCAACAGCTTATCGTTGTAACGCACAACCGTTACGTTATCCGTCATCCATTCACCGAGCTCTTTATGAAGGATATACGCGTTTTCCGTTCCATCCATCTTTAGAATCCGGTCATATGCTTCCTGTTCCTTCTGAGTTTCCTGTTCAAAGAACGCGGAAGACATGCTGTCAGCGGTTTTTTCTAGGCCTTCCATATACTCAACAGCTTTCGGCCCCGCTACCATACCACCGTAAATCGCAGAAAGCAATGAATTTGCACCGAGACGGTTTGCTCCGTGCTGAGAATAGTCGCACTCTCCCGCCGCAAATAGCCCAGGAATGTTAGTCATTTGATCGTAATCAATCCACATGCCGCCCATTGAATAGTGAACAGCAGGGAAGATCTTCATCGGCACTTTACGAGGATCGTCGCCCATGAACTTTTCGTAAATTTCAATAATACCGCCGAGCTTAATATCAAGCTCTTTCGGATCTTTATGAGACAGATCGAGATAAACCATGTTTTCGCCGTTAATTCCAAGCTTCATATCGACGCAGACATGGAAAATTTCACGCGTCGCAATATCACGAGGGACGAGATTTCCATAAGCAGGATACTTTTCTTCAAGGAAATACCACGGCTTACCGTCCTTATACGTCCAGACACGTCCACCTTCCCCACGAGCTGACTCACTCATCAGACGAAGCTTGTCATCTCCTGGAATAGCGGTTGGATGAATTTGAATGAACTCACCGTTAGCATAGCGTACACCTTGCTGATAAAGCTTTGATGCCGCATACCCTGTGTTAATAACAGAATTCGTTGATTTTCCAAAGATAATTCCCGGACCACCTGTTGCCATAATAACGGCGTCGGCAGGGAAATGACGGATTTCAGATGACTTCAAGTCCTGCGCTGTGATCCCGCGACAGGTTCCTTCATCATCGATCATCGCGGATAAAAATTCCCAGCCCTCATATTTCGTCACAAGTCCACTTACTTCATGACGACGTACTTGCTCATCAAGAGCATATAACAGCTGTTGACCAGTTGTTGCACCCGCAAAAGCTGTTCGGTGATGCTGTGTTCCCCCGAAACGGCGGAAATCAAGCAGACCTTCCGGCGTACGATTAAACATAACCCCCATACGGTCCATTAAATGAATAATGCCAGGCGCTGCTTCTGTCATTGCTTTAACCGGCGGCTGATTTGCTAAAAAGTCTCCGCCATATACTGTATCATCAAAGTGTTCCCACGGAGAATCCCCTTCACCTTTTGTATTCACGGCACCGTTAATTCCACCCTGTGCACAGACTGAGTGTGAACGTTTAACAGGAACCAATGAGAAGAGATCGACTGGAACCCCTTTTTCTGCTGCTTTAATTGTTGCCATCAGACCGGCTAGTCCGCCTCCGACAACAATAATTCTACCTTTACTCATAGTAGCCCACTCCTTATCTCTTAAATGTTTGCTAAGTCCGGATTAATAAACGCCAGGATCGCCCGAATACCTACTACTGTTAACAGAACGAAAATGGCCATCGTCACATAGGTTGTAATCTGTTGTGAGCGTGGTGTAACTGTAATTCCCCAAGACACGGCAAATGACCAAAGCCCATTCGCAAAGTGGAATGTCGCCGATACGACACCAATGATATAGAAGATAAGCATAAATGGACTACTTAAAATATCGGCCATCATATCGTAGTTTACTTCTGCTCTGCCTAAGGCATAGGCAATTCTTGTTTCCCATACATGCCATGCGATAAAAATTAAGAGAATGACACCGGAAATCCGCTGAAGAACAAACATCCAGTTACGGAAAAAACCATAGCGGCTTGCGTTATTATTCGCTTGGAACGCGATGTAAATTCCGTAAATGGCGTGATAAAGAAGCGGTAAAAAGATGAGAAAAATTTCAAGCGCATACCTGAATGGCAGGCTTTCCATGAAGTGAGCCGCCTGGTTAAAAGCACTCGCTCCACGCGTCGCAAAATGGTTGACCACCAAATGCTGAACTAAAAATAATCCAACTGGAATAACACCAAGTAATGAATGTAACTTTCGATTAAAAAACTCACGATTACCAGCCATACTTTTCCCCCCACAAATGTTTTTGACCTATCCACTACTATTATTTTCTGCTTACTCTCTCTGTTTTTTCCGTATAGCTTGTACCTCCCCACCGCGACTTGTCGAGATATGGAATCATGCAAATTATGAAACTTTCCCAAAGTTTCTGTGAAAAAAAACCGACAATTTTATTGTACTCTCAACTCATACCCCAGTCAAGAAAACGTATACAGCCTTTTTAGCTGTCTCACACCGTTTAAAAAGCGCGATTTTGCAGCATTTTCCGCCGGCTTCGCTCGCTTGCGGAAGGAAGAGAAAACCGCTCTTCCTTCCTTTAAAATCGTAAGCGGCTTCGCCTGGCGGGACGAAATCACTCAAAATGCCAAAACCGGGCTGCTCCGAAAGCTGCTGAAAAAGGACGATTTTCACTTTTTCAGCAGCTTTTTCGTAATGAGCGTAGCCGTTGCCTGATTTTGAAAGCCTTGCTACGAGTGGGTTTCTCGAAGCAAGGCGCGCAACGCGCGGAGCCATTACTCATCTTGGAGTTACGAAAAAGGAAGTTTTTCAGTGGACTCCTTCTCCGCCGGCTTCGCTCGCTTGCGGAAGGAAGAGAAAACCGCTCTTCCTTCCTTTAAAACCGTAAGCGGCTTCGCCTGGCGGGACGAAATCACTCAAAATGCCAAAACCGGGCTGCTCCGCCGGCTTCGCTCGCTTTCGGAAGGAAGAGAAAACCACTCTTCCTTCCTTTAAAATCGTAAGCGGCTTCGCCTGGCGGGACGAAATCACTCAAAATGCCAAAACCGGGCATTTTGAGTGATTTCTATCCAATAATAATGCGTTCGGTTGGGTATTTGTAGTAGCTTTTTGTTTCTCTTCTTCTGACGGAGAAGAGGAAGGCGATGAGGCCGACGCGTCCGATGAACATGAGGGCCATCAGAATGAGCTGGCTCGGTATTGACAGATGGGGCGTGATCCCCATCGAGAGTCCGCAAGTTCCGAAAGCGGAGGCCGTTTCAAAAATAATTGCAATCAACGCTATATCGTTTCCACCCTCAAACGCGACGATCATCGTCACAGCTGCAAACAGCATCACGAGAAAGACAGATAGGACAATAAACGCTTTTTGCCGGTCATCGGGGTGAATCTCTCTCCCGAACACTTTAACATCATCTTTCCCGAGGGCAAAGCTTCGAATCGTCAAAAACATGACCGCCAATGTTGTCGTGCGGATTCCACCACCGACACTCGAAGGACTCGCGCCAATGATCATCAGCGCAGACATAAACAGCAGCGTGGCTTTGTTTAAGTCCGAGACCTCCATAATCGACAACCCGCCGCTTCGCGTTGTGGCCGAGTTGAATAACGAATAAAAGAGCTGCTGATGCCAGTCCAGGCCAACATAATAATGACCTGTTTCCAGCGCCCATATTCCAAGAACGCCGATCAGAAAAACAACAAAATAAGTCGTCGTCGTTATTTTTGTAAACAAACTAAAGCTGAAATTCGGGTTTTTCTTCGAGATGTATTCACGTAATTCCAGCAACACCGGGAAGCCGATCGCCCCGGCAAAAATAAGCAGGATCGTCACAAACTGCACATAGTAATCATTGGCGAACGGGATCAGCGACTGTCCCGTAACGTCAAATCCGGCGTTTGTAAAAGCGGTAAGAGCAGCAAATGCTCCTTGATAGTAAGCTTCTCCCGCCGTGTCGAAATAGCGTAAATAATATGTACCTAAAATGAGTGCTCCAATCATTTCAATGATCAGGGCGACAAACAAAATTCCCCGCATCAGATTGACAAGGCCTGAGAATTTATACTGATTTTGGTCGACCATAATCAGCATCCGCTGAGAGAGGTTGATTTTTTTCCGGAATAAAATCCAGACAAACGTCCCCATCGTCATTATGCCGATGCCGCCAAGCTGAATCGCCAATGCTAAAAAGAAAATTCCGGTGTAACTGAACGTTTCCGATACATTAATCGTCGTTAACCCTGTTACACTGACCGCACTCACTGATGTAAACAGCGCTTCCGCATATGTTACCTCAACACCCTCCTGGTGAGAAATCGGCAAATACAGGAGAATACTAAAGAGTACCATCGCTATAACATAGGCAATCAAAATACTCCGAAATGGTGAAAGAAAATGATTAAGTCCTGCTTTCATGAGATCATACCTCCGGCTTCATTCGCGCTTAAGTATACCACTTAAAAAAAATCAAGGCTATAAGTGGTAGAGAAATTCGGTCATTCTCTTTATAATAGAAACCAAGCTTCATTATTGTTATTTCAGTGCGCGGTAAGGAGAGGTTGAGACTGCATGAATTTAGAAACAGAAGATTTTAGCTACCATTTAATTCGCAACGAGCTTTTACAGGACCTGCTTGGAAAAGATCACGAGGCGATTTTATACTGGCTTGGAAAATCATTGGCCCGAAAATATCCGCTCGAATCGGTTGACGAGCTCATCGCCTTTTTCGAAAAAGCGAATTGGGGCCAGCTGCAACTCGTTAAAGAAAAACGGCAGGCTAAATTATTCGAACTTACCGGCCCGTGGATGGGAAAGCATGATTCCCGCTGCTATCAGCTTGAAGCCGGCTTTTTAACCCAATATTTGGAACAAAACCTGCAGCGGATTGCCGCAGGAAGCTATTCCGCCTCTAAAAAGGCTGTTTTGTTTACAATTGAGTTTGACCGTCACGATTCGATTGCAGCAAACAACTAGCCCTAGTTAAGGGGAGGGAAAAGAGGGTGGGGCAAAAGGGTGTTGCCTGGATGACTATACGAACAAATGGAAAGAGTGGAATCCACCGTTGCTTTTTCTCCCGCAGGAGTCTACGTATAATTCATCCGTTCGACATTCAGGTAAACACATTAGTTATGTCCCACCCCCGCACGGCTTTATTAAGCGGTAATCGCTTCTTCTTCCTCACCCAGTTGAAACGCCTGATGAAGCATCTCAACAGCGAGTACCATATCATCCTCCGAAATGACGACCGAAACCTTCATTTCAGATGTACTTACCATCTTGATGTAGATTTCATTCTGCGCTAACACATCAAACATCGAAGCAGCAACGCCGGGATTCGAAACCATTCCCGCCCCAATAATCGATACTTTCGCCAGGTCCTCTTCTACGTGCAACGAATGAAAGCCCAACTCTGCCTTAGCATTTTCTAAAATTGTCAATGTCTCTTTTAAAGAAGATTGCGTAATTGAAAAGGAAAGATCAACATGCGCCTCATCAGTCTGGTTCTGGATAATGATATCAACATTGATTCCGTTTTCGGAGAGGGCTTGGAAAACTTTCGCCAGCGTGTCGATCCTGCTTGGCAGACCGGCCATTGTAATTTTTGTTACATCATTTTCAAAGGCAATTCCACGTACAAGTAAGTTTTTTTCCATTGTGATTTCCTCCTCAATTATCGTTCCTGCTTCTTCAACCATACTGGACGCCACTAGCAAAGGCATTTGATAATTCTTGGCACATTCAACCGCACGCGGATGGAGAACGCCGGCCCCGAGATTAGCCATTTCCAGCATTTCATCATAGGAAATGGACTGGAGTTTGCGCGCTTGCGGGACATAGCGCGGATCCGTTGTAAACACCCCTGTCACATCGGTATAAATCTCACAGCGATCCGCTGAAAGCGCCGCTGCCAGCGCGACGGCTGTCGTGTCCGAACCGCCGCGGCCGAGCGTCGTGATGTCATTCTTCGAGCTTTTTCCTTGAAAGCCGGCGACGATCACCACTTTTCCTTTTTCCAGCTCCGCTTCCATTCGTTCTGTTTCAATCGAGACAATCCGCGCATTGCCGTGATTGTCCTCCGTTTCAATTCCAGCCTGCCAGCCCGTGAACGAGATCGCCTCCACACCACGTTCCGCCAAAGCGAGCGCCAGAAGCGCGATCGTAACCTGTTCCCCTGTTGAAAGCAACATATCCATTTCACGTTTACTCGGGCTTTCCGTCAGTTGTCCGGCAAGCCGGACGAGTTCATCGGTCGATTTGCCCATTGCTGAGACGACAACGACGACCTGCTGATCTTCGCCAGCTGCTTTTTCGATCCTTGAGGCGACATGGCGGATTCGTTCCACTGAACCAACCGATGTTCCTCCATATTTCTGTACAATTCGTTTCATCCTGTTCATCCTCTCCAACTCACTCCGTTCAGTGGGAACGCAAAAAAGCAACAATAAGGAAAACTCCTCACTGTTGCTTGTCATACCAGTCCGGTACCACACTGCTCCCTGTTTCTCGCGTGAGATAGTTCTCCACATATCCTTTGGGTTTGATATGTGACAGCCCTATGCTTCTTCAACATAGGTCCAGCATAGAAAAACATGAGCCTTTTCTACACTTCGGCGAATTCCCCTTTCCCAATCTCCTCATCGGTCCTCATAAACCTTAGAGTGGTACTGATGGTTTTCGCTCCTCTACCATCACTTCACTACCTGAAGTGCGGCATCTATTTAATTGCTATCCATTCTAGCAAAGGTTTTCTAGGATTGCAAGCACAACCTGCTACTCCTCTTTCAACGCCTCGAGTATCGCCTCTGCTGTCTTTTCCGGAATCGCCAGCTGCCTCAGTTCTTCAATCGATGCCTCTTTTATTTTCTTAATTGAGCCGAAATGCTTAAGCAGGCTGCGCTTTCGCTTCTCGCCAACGCCTGGAATATCGTCCAATGCCGACTGGAAAAACGTTTTTGAACGCGTCTGCCGGTGAAACGTAATCGCAAAACGATGCACTTCGTCCTGAATGCGCTGTAATAAATAAAATTCATGACTGTCCCGCTTCAACGGAACCTCCACCGGAGGATCACCGAGCAAAAGCTGAGACGTCCGATGCTTATCATCCTTTGCCAGTCCGCATACTTTAATCGATAAACCGAGCTCGTCCTCAATTACTTCCTGAGCCGCGGCAATTTGTCCCTTTCCCCCGTCTATCACAATCAAGTCGGGCAAAGGGAGCGACTCCTTCAGCAGGCGCACGTACCGGCGGCGAATCACTTCACGCATTGAGCCATAATCATCAGGCCCGGTTACCGTTTTAATCTTATATTTGCGGTAATCTTTGCGGCTTGGCTTGCCATCAAGAAACGTCACCATCGCCGAAACAGGGTCCGTCCCCTGAATGTTCGAGTTGTCAAACGCTTCAATCCGGTACGGCGTCGGAATACCCATCGCTTTTCCAAGCCGTTCGACCGCCTTGATCGTCCGTTCTTCATCCCGTTCAATCAAAGAGAACTTCTCCTGTAAAGCGGCCGCAGCATTCTGGTTGGCAAGGTCGACAAGCTCTTTTTTCTTCCCGCGCTGTGGAAAATGAGTATGGACATTCAGCAGCTCTTCGACAAGATTGGCCTCGATCTCCTTCGGCACCAAAATCTCCTTCGGCTTTAAATGTTCCTTTTTCAAATAAAACTGGCCGATAAACGTTAATAAATCCTCATGCGGTTCCTGGTAAAAAGGGAAAATCGATACGTCACGCTCAATCAGTTTGCCTTGTCTGATGAAAAAGACTTGGACGCACATCCAGCCTTTATCGTAATCAAAGCCAAACACATCGCGATCAACATGATCCTGGATCGTCATTTTCTGTTTTTCCATCACCGCTTCCATGTGCGCAAGTGTGTCGCGAAGATCGCGGGCCCGTTCAAAATCAAGCTCTTCTGAAGCTTTCATCATTTTCTCGGTCAGCTGTTTTTTTATTTCGCCATGTCCGGAACGGAGAAAGCGGGTAATCTCATGAATCATTTCCTGATTCTGTTCCGCTGACACCTCGTTGACACACGGCGCCAGGCATTGGCCGATATGATAGTACAAACATACTTTATCCGGCAACGTCCGGCACTTGCGCAGCGGATAAAGCCGGTCGAGAAGCTTCTTCGTTTCATTAGCCGCCCCCGCATTCGGATAAGGACCGAAGTACTTGCCGCCGTCCTTTTTCACCTGCCGGGTCGTGATGAGACGAGGGTGCTCTTCATTCGTTATTTTCAAATAAGGGTAGGACTTATCGTCTTTGAGCATCACATTATACTTTGGATCATGCTTTTTGATTAAGTTTAATTCAAGAATAAGTGCTTCAATATTTGATGATGTAATAATATATTCAAAATCAGCAATTTCACTGACGAGCCGCTGTGTCTTCGCATCATGTGAACCGGTAAAATAAGACCGTACCCTGTTTTTTAACACTTTCGCCTTTCCGACATAAATGACCGTTCCTTGCCGGTCTTTCATCAAATAACAGCCTGGCTTATCAGGAAGCACCGCCAGCTTTTCTTTTAATTGGTTCATCGCTCTCTCTCACCTCCATTACCGTTCGGATCCGTCCGAAGCGCTATTGCGTCAGCGCTAAAGCTGTTATATTTGTAAAAAAAGTCCCCTCTCTCGATTGAGAAAGCGGACTGTCACTTGACTTACAGATGCTTGTTAAGCAGTTCAGCAAGCGCTTCTTTCGGTTGGAAACCGACTACTTGATCAACGACTTCACCATTTTTAAAGACAAGCAAGGTCGGAATGCTCATGACATTATACTTCCCCGCTGTTTCCTGGTTTTCATCGACGTCAAGCTTGGCGATTTTCACTTTGTCGCCCATTTCTGAATCTAATTCTTCAAGAACAGGGGCAATCATTTTACAAGGTCCGCACCATGGCGCCCAAAAGTCAGCAAGCACAACACCTTCGCTTGTTTCCGCTGCAAATGATTGATCTGTCACATTGACAATTGCCATTATAAAAACCTCCTAATCCATAACAAATTTGATTCTTCATGATTATACCATCGAAAAACAATGGTTGCGACTAAGTTGCTCGAAATTGTTTGAGAAAACCGCGTAACGGGCTTTCTTATTAGAAAGTCGTTTCTCTCACGAGGAACGTAACGGGACAAGCCTCTCCCTTCTTTTGAGTCAGCTTCCATCTCCGCTTATAGCCAAAGCTGCACAACCGTCATTGTTCTCCTTTAGTATTCCCTTGACGTTTTTATCCTTTCTCATTCTTTTAAAAAGATACCCTGTTCCCTTTATTGCGAAACAAGGATCTGCCTCAGCTCTTCCGTTAATAATGGAACGATTTCAAAAAGATCGCCGACGATTCCGTAATCTGCCACTTCAAAAATCGGCGCTTCCGGATCTTTGTTAATCGCGACGATTACCTTTGAATTGGACATCCCGGCCAGATGCTGAATCGCCCCTGAAATGCCGATCGCAAAATATAAATCCGGAGTGACGACCTTCCCTGTTTGCCCGATCTGCAACGCATAGTCACAATAGTCGGCATCGCAGGCCCCGCGTGACGCCCCGACAGCCCCGCCAAGCAAATCGGCCAGCTCCTGTAACGGTTTAAAGCCGTCGGCGCTTTTCACCCCTCTTCCGCCAGCAACGATAATTTTTGCCTCCGACAGATCAACGCCTCCGGCCGCCTTCCTTACAACATTTTGGATCGTCGTCCGCAAGTCGCTGATCTCGGCAGTAATCGAGGAAACATCGCCCGTACGCGCCGGGTCCTTTTCCATAGCGGCAATATTATTCGGTCTGATCGTCGCCAGCAGCATCCCTTCTTTGATCCTTTTTCGCTCAAAGGCTTTACCTGAGTAAATCGGCCTTGTAAAGACCGGCTCCCCGTCTTCCAGTTCAACAGCCACGGCATCTGATACTAAGCCGGCCTGCGCTTTCATTGCCAGGCGAGGCGCGAGATCCTTCCCGATCGCTGTATGACCGAGCAGAATGCCGTCCGGCTGTTCAAGATCGATAACCTGTAGCACAGCCTGCTGGTAGGCGTCAGTCGTGTAGCTCTTTAAATCAGGATGAGTGACTGTCACAACCCGGTCGGCGCCATACTGAATCAGCTGCTCCGCTAAACCGCTTACATCTTCACCTAACAAAACACCGATGACTTCTCCTCCATCTGCGACGACCTTTCCCGCGGCAATCGTTTCAAAGGATACATGCCGTAATTCCCCATCGCGAACTTCCCCAATAATCATCGTTTTTTTCGCCATCTGCCTTCCCTCCTTATATGACCTTCGCTTCAGATTTCAACAATGCGACAAGCTCTTTCACCTGGGCTTGCGGCTCTCCTTCAATCATCCGCCCCGCCTGCTTTTCAGGTGGCAGAAAAATCTCGATTGTTTCCGTTTTCGCTGCGACATCCTCTTCCTCCAAGTCAAGATCATCGAGGTCCAGCACGTCGAGCGGCTTCTTTTTCGCTTTCATAATCCCTGGCAATGAAGGATACCGGGGTTCATTTAACCCCTGCTGGGCGGTGACAAGGACTGGCAATGAAACCGTCACTGTTTCTTCGTCCCCTTCGACGTCGCGAATGATCGTCGCTGTCCGATCCTGAATGTCGATCTTTGTGATCGTCGTCACCTGAGGAATCGCCAACAGTTCCGCGACACGCGGGCCGACTTGCCCCGATCCGCCGTCAACCGCCACATTCCCGCCAAGAATGATGTCAAACGACTGCTCGCTGAAATAAGCGGCGAGCAGCGAAGCTGTCGTAAATTGATCGTGATCCTCCAGCTCCTCGGTATCGATTAAAACAGCTTTATCGGCGCCCATTGCCAATGCGGTGCGCAGCTCTTTTTCCGCTTCCTCTTCGCCGACGGTCACAACCGTCACCTCACCACCGTGTTCGTCACGCAAAACGAGCGCTTCCTCAATCGCATATTCGTCGTACGGATTAATGATGAATTCAGCTCCACTATCATCAATTTTCCCTTGCTGAAGGGTGATCTTCTCTTCGGTATCAAACGTCCGTTTCATGATGACAAAAATATTCATTCAAAAAGCCTCCTTCTTCCTACTCGTTTTTTTGGTTAAACTGCGGTGACCGTTTTTCCACAAACGCCCGAATTCCTTCCTGCCCGTCGGCTGAATCGAACGCGAGACCAAACAGCTCGGCTTCTCTTGCTGCGCCTTCAAGCATTCTCGATGAATCGTGATAGCGCAGCAGCTCTAGTGCCATGGTAACAGCGAGCCTACTCTTTTGACTGATTTGCCGGGCAAGCTTCAACGCCTCTTCGATGAGCGACCGCTCAGAATGAAGAGAATTAACAAGCCCGAGCTCCTTCGCTTCTTTCCCGCTGATCGGTTCACTTGTCAACAACATCTCCGCCGCCTTGGCAGTGCCAACATAGCGCGGCAGACGCTGCGTTCCGGCAAATCCGGGAATCAGCCCTAATTGAAGTTCCGGCAACCCGAGCTTCGCATCCTCTGTACTCAGGCGAATATGGCAGGCCATTGCTAATTCAAGCCCTCCGCCTAAAGCGGCCCCGTGAATCGCCGCAATAATCGGCTTCGGATAATGTTCCATCCGCTCGAAAACCTGCTGGCCAAGTCGGGCCATCTCTGCGAATTCGGCTCCGTCCTTAATCGTTGTAAATTCCTTAATATCGGCGCCGGCCGCGAAAAAGCGCCCTTCGCCATGCAACAGAAGCACATGAATATCCTCTTGATCTTTTAGCTCGGTCAAAACCTGATCCAATTCCCGCAGCACGCCTCTTGAAAGCGCATTGGCCGGCGGACGCTGCAACGTTAGAACCGCAACCTTTTCTTCCACTGTGACACGAATAAATTCCACACTCTCACTCCTTTCTTTATGAAAGCCGTTCACTTATCCCGGAGACAAGCATTTGATGAATCGGTTTCGCCTGTACAACTAGATCATACTTGCAATCCTTCATTACCCAATTGGTAACCACTTCATCTAACGTACCGAAGATCATTTGCCGCACAAGACGACTGTCCAGCTGTTGTTTCACACTGGCTGAAGATTGACCTTCTTTAATTAATTCGTCTATGAGCAGAAGATACCCTTTGAGAATTTGATTAATTTTTTTTCTAAGCTCCTTATTAGACTGCCTCAGTTCAAGCTGGGTGACAATCGCCAGCTGTGGATTGGCCTGGAGCTGTTCAAAATGCGTTTGAATGAGCAGCAAAAGCTTTTCTTCAAATGTCTGCTTCGTTTGGATGCGCGTACGGATCGTCTCGATAAACTGTCCCATTTTTTCCTCAAATAAAGAGATTAAGAGATCCTCTTTACTCGTAAAATATAAATAGATCGTGCCGTCGGCGACACCGGCTTCTTTGGCAATCTTCGCGACCTGGGCCTGATGATAGCCGAACCTGGCGATGACGGCGACGGCTGCTTCAATGATTTGCTCGTATTTTGCTCCTTTTTTCTTTCCCACGTTCGTCTCTCCTTTTAATGAATGAGTATTCATTCATACTATCATTTTAGAGAAGCCGACGCTTTCTGTCAATGGAGCGATGTGCCGGGCAGAATCCGATTCCCCGCCTGGCACATGGACGTTCCTTTTTAGCTGCTTACGTGCTCGTCATCCTGTTCCTTCCTCTTTTCCTCTTCTGCCAAAACTCTTCTTAACACTTTTCCGACCATCGTTTTTGGCAATTCAGTGCGAAACTCATAAAGATGCGGAACTTTGTAAGCCGCCAGACGAGTGCGGCAAAAATGGTCAAGATCCTCAGCCGTCACCTCCCTGCCCTCCTTTGGGACGATAAACGCCTTAACCGTCTCGCCCCGATATTGATCAGGAACACCGATAATCGCCACCTCTTGGACTGCCTCATGCTCATACAACACTTCCTCAATTTCGCGGGGGAAAATATTAAACCCTCCGGCGATAATCATATCCTTCTTCCGATCAACGATATAAAAAAATCCGTCCTCATCCATATACCCCATATCCCCGGTCAGCAGCCAGCCATCATCACGCAATACCTTTTCCGTTTCCTCGGCCATCTTCCAATAGCCTTTCATCACCTGCGGACCACGGACCGCAATTTCACCGACATCCCCCTGCTCCGCTTCCTCGCCATCGGCTGTCCGGACGATCATTTCAGTGTCGGGCCACGGGATCCCGATACTGCCGGATTTCCGTTTGCCCCATATCGGGTTCGCCGTCAGCACCGGTGCGGTTTCGGTCAGTCCATAGCCTTCAACTAGCTTTCCTCCGGTCAACCGTTCAAATGTTTGCTGAACCTCGAGCGGCAATGGGGCGGCTCCACTGAGACAGGCGAGGACGGAGGATAAATCATATGTTTCAATCTCCGGTTGATGAATGAGGGCAATATACATCGTCGGCGCACCGGGAAACAAACTGACTTTATGCTTCTCGATCGCTTTTAATACCTGGTCCGGCTCAAACTTCGGCAAAATGATTAACGTAAAGCCATTCATGATCGCAAGGTTCATACAGACGGTCATGCCGTACACATGAAAAAAAGGAAGGACTGCCAGCATGCGCTCCTGTCCCGGCGTTGTTTTATAGATCCAGTGGCCGGCCTGCATCGTATTGACGACCAAATTCCGATGGGTCAGCATCACGCCCTTTGCAAGGCCTGTCGTTCCACCAGTATATTGCAAAAGCGCCAAGTCCGTTTCCGGATCGAGCGGGACAGGCTTAAAAGCGCCGTCACCTTGCTTCAAAAAGGCGGAGAAAGCGATCGTTTGCTCATTGTATTCTACGGTTACTTTTTCTTTTTGGACGATGGGATAGAGAAGATTTTTTGGAAAGGGGAGATAGTCTTTTATACTGGTGACAATCACTTGCTGCAAGCTCGTTTTCGCTCTCACCTTCTGGACGCGGGGAAAAACGAGATCGAGACAGACTAATAGCTTGGCGCCGGAGTCGATTAACTGGTGCTCCAGCTCTCTTTCGACATAGAGAGGATTGATTTGAACGGCAACGGCTCCGGTCATGATGATGCCATAATAGCTGATCACCGCCTGGGGACAATTGGCCAGCATGATCGCCACCCGGTCTCCTTTTTCGATTCCAAGTAATTGAAGCCGCTGCGCAAACTGAACTGCCTGCTGATGAAGCTCCGAATAGGAAAGCCGCTTTCCTAAAAACTCAATCGCGGTCTGATCCGGATACTTCCGGGCCGAACGCTGCAGAAAATCATGGAGACTGCTGTTCTGGTAGTCAAGGGAATGAGGAATTTCGTCGGGATAATGCTTCAGCCAAATCTTGCCGGTCGTCGACATTTCATCTCCTCCTCTTTATTCAGTTGCTCCTTCATGATCGTTCTACTTCTATTGTATTGGAATCGCTTACATAAATAAATCATTTTTTGTCAATTTCACGCAAGAAAAACGGGGACAAACTAACGGTTTTCCTATACGGAAACAGCTTCCGGGCAGCCCGCGAGTGAGTGCACCGCCGGCTGCCCGGAAGTTGAAACAGATTTTGATTAAGCAGCAAAAAACAGCATATAAACAATTCCCGCCAGCAGAAAAGCACCACAACAAACATACAAAATTTTCATCAGTAGTTCCACGGCATGATTCTCCTTTTTTGTCACTATCTCGCGATTATACTGGCCCCAATTACGTAGGAGAGCCCGATCGAAATAATCATCGACACGATCCCGACCGCGCGATTGTCGTTGGCAATTTCCTCATCGATTTTGAAGGAAGGTGTTAGAAACTCGAAAATAAAATAGCTGATCAATAGCAGAACGAATCCGTAGACGCCCCAGCCAAGCATCGTCAAAATGGAATCAGAGTGCTCGATGGAATGACGAAAAATATTCGCCACCCCAAACAGCTTTCCTCCTGTCGCCATCGCCACGGCTACATTTCCTCGCTTAATTTCGCGCCAATTATCGTATTTTGTGACGAGCTCAAAAATAGCAAGAAAGAGGATCAGCCCGAGTACGGTGACACTGTAATACGCCGCTGTCCGAACAAATTCATATTCAAAGAATGTCTCCACTTACATTCGCCTCACTTATTTTAATTCGACAACCGTATTGCCGAGTCCACCTTCATTCATTCCGCCGTCACGCTCACTTTTCACATGCGGATGCTTTTTCAGAAGCTGCTTGACCCCTTTGCGGAGTGCGCCGCTGCCTTTCCCGTGGATAATCGAAACTTGATGATAACCGGCAAGCAGCGCATCATCAATGTATTTTTCAACAAGCAGCATCGCGTCCTCGTAACGCTCACCTCGTAAATCAAGCTCGGCTTTGACATGATGCTCGCTTCCTCTGACCGTCGCAAGCGGCTTCGTTTCCACCTGCTTCGGTCGATCAAGCAGCTGCAAATCATCTTTATTGACCTTCATTTTCATAATGCCGATCTGCACCTGAAATTCATTGTCATTGATTTTGTCCGTGACAAAGCCTTTTTGACCAAAGCTGAGCACCTTTACTTCATCGCCCGGTGCGATCGAGCGTTGAGCTTTCGCCGCGATTTTCTTTACTTTTTTCTGCTTCGCTGTCAGCTTCGGCGTTGCCTCCTCAAGGTGCTTCTTCGCATCAATGATCTGATGCTCCTTCACAGCAAGACCCTGCTTCTGCATATCGCGCAGCTCGGCGATAATCAGCTCGGCTTCCTCCCGTGCGTCATTGACTGCCTTCGCCGCCTTTTCCTCGGCTTCCTTCAGCAACGCTTCCCGCTCCTGCTCAAACGCCTCAAGCTGCCTTGCCAGCTCAGCGCGGAGCTGCTCTGCTTCGGCGCGTATTTTCTCGGCATCCTCCCACTCTGATTCAGCCGATTTCTGACTGCTCTCAAGCGCTTCGATCATATTTTCAATCTGATTCGTTTCATTGTCAATTTGCTCTTTTGCCTTTTCGATAATCCGTTCATCGAGGCCGAGACGGCGTGAAATCGCAAACGCATTACTTCTCCCCGGGACTCCGATCAACAAGCGGTACGTCGGACGCAGCGTCTCAACATCAAATTCGACGCTGGCATTGATCGCGCCTGCGCGGTTGTAGGCATACCCCTTTAATTCGCTGTAATGGGTCGTCGCCACGACGCTCGCTCCCCGCTCGTACACATCGTCAAGAATCGAGATCGCCAATGCGGCTCCCTCCGTCGGATCTGTTCCCGCGCCAAGCTCATCGAATAACACAAGGCTTTGAAAGTCAACCTTGTCGAGAATGCTGACGATGTTCGTCATATGCGAGGAAAATGTACTTAAGCTTTGCTCAATCGACTGTTCATCGCCAATATCAGCGAACACCTGCTTATAGACAGCCATTTCGGAATCCTCTTCTACGGGAACGTGCAAGCCTGATTGGCTCATCAGCGTCAGCAGTCCGACTGTTTTCAAGGTGACTGTCTTCCCGCCTGTATTCGGGCCGGTAATGATCAGCGAACGGTAGTCCCCGCCAAGCTCAAGATCAATCGGGACGACTTCATCTTTATCAAGCAGAGGATGACGCGCTTTTTTCATTAAAATATAGCCTTTTTCATTTAAGCGGGGCTTTGTCGCCTTAATCGCCTTGGCGTAATGCGCTTTGGCAAAAATGAAGTCGAGCGTTCCAAGCACATCAATATTAACAAGCAGCGCATCGGCTACTTCGGCCACTTCGGCCGATAATGCCGCCAAAATCCGTTCGATTTCGCGCGCTTCCCGGCTCTTTGCTTCCTGAAGCTGGTTGTTCAGCGTCACGATCGCCTGCGGCTCGATAAACAGAGTTGCCCCCGAGGCGGACTGATCGTGAACGATGCCGCCGAATGCTCCGCGATATTCCTGTTTGACCGGGATAACGAAACGTTCATTGCGAATCGTTACAATCGCATCGGAAAGCATTTTCTGCGTGCTGGAAGAGCGGGTAATGCTGTCAAGCTTCGTCCGGATGCCGGACTCGTAGCTGCGCACCTGCTGGCGAATCGTCCGCAGCGCCGGGCTGGCGGAGTCGAGCACATGGCCGTTGTCATCAATACATTGCTTAATGCTGCGTTCGACATCGGTCAACACTTCAATCCGTTCAGCGTGCTCGTACAGGCGAGGCAGTTCAAGCTCCTCCTCTTCGACCATCGTCTGGATAAACTTCTTTAAACGGCGGCCGCCATAAATCGTGCTCGCAATCTCAATCAGCTCACTCGCCGACAGACTGCCGCCAATCTTCGCCCGCTTCGCATGAGGGGTAATGTCCGAGATGCCACCAAGCGGAGCCTGCCCTTTCAACCGGATCACGGTTGCCGCCTCCGCTGTTTCCGCCTGCCATTCTTCCACCTCTTCGATCTCGGTTGACGGACGGAGCTCGATCACTTTTTGCCGGCCAAGCGAGGAAGCGACATGTTCTCTAAGCTGCTGTTTCATTTTTTCATATTCTAATACACGAATGACTCTTTCCATAGTACACTCCTTTTATAACGATGGCTCGTTATCTCTTCATGGCCTGTTGCGCTGAAGAAATTGCTGCAGGCGTTCCAACGGCCACGTGTTCAGGACTGAGGAAGGGTCAAGCATCGCTTTTCTGGCGATTCCCGCCCCAAAGCTCATATCCTCCATCATCTTCATATGATGCGCATCGGTGTTAATCGCTATCACGACGCCGGCTTCTTCCGCCTTTTTCAGCCAATGGGCGGCAAGATCAAGACGAAGCGGATTCGCATTCAGCTCCAATGCTGTATTTGTTTCTTTCGCCAACTCAATTAATTGTTCAACATCAACCTGGTAGCCTTCTCTTTTTCCGAGCAGCCTTCCTGTCGGATGAGCGATCATGTCAACATGCTCGTTCAACAGAGCGTTTTTCAGCCGCTGCATAATCGTTTCCTGATCCTGCTGAAAGGAAGAATGGATCGACGCAATGACAAAATCGATCTCGGCCAGCAATTCATCCGGGTAATCGAGCGTTCCATCTGGTAGAATATCCATTTCAATACCGGTTAAAATGGTAAAGTCATCATAACGCTGATTCAACTGCCGGATATACGCATGCTGCTCCTTCACCTGCTCAATGCTAAGGCCGTTGGCTACTTTCAAATAGCGCGAGTGATCGGTAATCGCGATATACTGATAGCCTCTTTTGCGCGCTGCTTCAACCATTTCCTCAATCGAATGAGCCCCGTCGCTCCACGTTGTATGCATATGGAGATCGGCAATAATGTCTGCCTCTTCTACATAACGGCGCGGCGATGTCGCCTCCGCCTGCTCGATTTCGCCCTGGTCCTCACGCGCTTCCGGCGGAATATAGCTCAATCCGAAATAAGCAAAAAAAGCATCTTCGCTCGCAAATGTCCGCACCTTTCCGGTTTCTGCATCCTCCACACCGTATTCGCTGATTTTTTCTCCTCTTTTTTTCGCCAGCTGACGCATTTTGACATTATGCTCCTTCGAGCCGGTAAAATGATGCAGCGTCGTCGCAAACGCTTCCGGCTGGATAAGGCGAAAATCAATCGAGATCGGAAACGTCGCCGTTACTTCGACCGATACTTTCGTCTCACCGCTGGCGATCACCTTCGTTACCGCCGGCAGGGCAAGCAGCTGGTCCCGGACTTTTCCCGGCTCCGTTGTCGCAATAATGAAGTCCAAATCCTTCACTTCTTCCTTCAATCTCCGCAGGCTCCCGGCCCGCGAAAAGCGCTCGACCCCGTCCATCGTTTCGAGCGCCGCTTCGATTTCAGCGACTACCGGTAACACAACCGGCAGCGCCAGACGCTCAGGACGAGTCGTGACTTCTTCAATCGCCGCGAGCAGCTTTTCCTCCGTCTTCTTTCCAAAGCCGGCAAGAGATTGGACCTTGCCTTCCTGACAAGCCCGCTGCAGGCTTGTGAGATCGACGACATTCAACTCCTGATAAAGCTTGCCGATTTTCTTACCGCCAAGCCCTGGAAGCTTTAACAGTTCAAGCAGTCCGGCCGGTAAACTGCCAGCCAGCTCGTCATAAAGCTTCGAGGCTCCCGTCTGCTTCAGCTCGAGAATAACCTCAGCCGTCCCTTTGCCGATGCCTGATAAAGAAGCCGGGTCGTCCAGCTCGGCTAATGTTCGTTTATCGGTTTCCAATGCTTGGGCCGCTTTTCGATAGGCAGATATTTTAAAAGGGTTGTCCCCTTTAATTTCAAGATAGGTGGCAATTGCCTCAAGTACACGAATGACATCTTTTTTATTCATTCTCTTCCCCTCCCCTCTTATCATACCGATAGCTGGACAAGAAAATCAACGTTAAGCCGCCATACAAAAAGTCCGACCGATGAATCAAGCCGCCACCTGCTTCATCACCTATCGGACTGTTCTTGCAACTAGATTGTATTTTCAATCCATAACGATTTAATCCATTCAGACAGAAATGGCGTATAGTTCATCATCAGCTGGACGACGATTGAACCTTGCATCGCACTTTGCACCGCTTCGATTGGCAAGAGCGCGGCGACAAACAGCAAAACGAGTAAAATTAAATACGCTTCAATGAAGCAAAGAATACCGCCCAGCAGCTGGTTGAATGAGCGCAAAATCGGTAAGTGTGCCAGGAAATCCAGCATCGAACCAAGCAAGTGAAGCACAAGCTTTGTCCCGAAAAACAAGATCGCAAACGCAATCCCTGAATAATAAACGTTTTCCGCGTTAAACGTATTGACAATCATCCCGACCGTACTGTCCGAGGAAAACTGCGGATACGGAATCCACAGCCGAATATATGTAGCCAGTTCGCGAAAATAGCTATAGGCAACGAACAACGCTGCGACAAAGCTTACTAGATGAATAATTTGCAAAATAAAGCCACGGCGTCTGCCTATAAAAAAGCTGCAAAATAAAATAAACAAAATAAGAAAGCTTAGCATCCTACTCGTCTCCTGTCATCCGTTTCAGTTGCTTGAGAGCTTTTTCATGCTCTTCAAGCAACTTTTTATATTCATCGACAACATTTACCGCTGTTAACACGGCTAAACGGGTTGTATCTAAATAAGGGTTTCGTTTTCTGATTTCTCTCATTTTCTCGTCAACCATTTGAGCCACTTCCATTACATGTGTCGGAGGCTCATGACCGACAACCGTATATTGCTGGCCGTAAATGGTTACAGTTGTCCGTTGCTTTACCTTCCGCTCAGTCACGAAAAAGCCTCCTATCTCTCAATCGCTCCAATAAAATCCTACCTTCTATCATAACATGAAGGGTACTTAATGGAAATACAAATAAGAAAAGCGGCTATGTCGTGCTGTCTCAAGAGCCATTCGCCGGCATAGCCCAGCTTTCTGCGGGCACCAACCACAGCTAACTCCCTCTCTTGACCCGTAAAAAAAACCTGCTTCAAAAGGATTCATATCCCTTTGAGGCAGGCTCCGTAAATGGAATTAATTCCTACTTATTGACTTCCTCGCAGCTTCGCCCCGACTTGTTCAAGCTCAGCAATGACACGATCATGGACGCTCGTCACGTCTTCATCGGTTAACGTCCGTTCGGGATCAAGGTACGTTAATGAGAAAGCAAGTGATTTTTTGCCAGGTTCCATATGCTCACCTTGATAAAGGTCAAAGAGATAAACCTTTTTCAACAAGTCTCCCCCGGCTTGCTTAATGACCGCTTCTAGCTCGCCAGCCGTGCGCTCTGTCGGAACGACAAGGGCGATATCGCGCACCATCGCCGGGAAGCGCGGTAACGGCTCGTAAACCATCGGTGCTGTTTCAAATGTCAGCAACGCTTGAAGATCAAGCTGGTAAACATACGTTTCCTTCAAATCCTTTTCCTTTTGCACAGTCGGGTGGATCTGTCCGAGAAAGCCGATTTCTTCCTCATTCAGTTTGATCACGGCCGTCCGGCCCGGATGCATGCCAGGCTTCTTCGCCTGTTCAAACTGAATATGCTCCGCAAGCCCGAGCTCTGCTGCCAACGCTTCAAGCACCCCTTTCACGACATAGAAGTCAACCGCCTTCTTTTCCCCCTGCCAGACGTGCTCATGCCATAGCCCGGTTAGAGCGCCGGCAAGCATTTCGCGTTCCTGCGGCTGGCTGGAAAGCTGCTTTTCCTCACTTAAAAAGATCGAACCAATTTCATAAATATGCACGTGCTGATTTTTCCGATTTAAATTATAGCTGATCACATCGAACAGGTGAGGAACTAGGCTCGTTCTCATCGTACTGCGATCCTCACTCATCGGCATCGCCAGCCTAACGGCATTCGCCTCTTTATCCGTCGCAAACCCGCGCGCTTTCTCCGGGCTTGTCAATGAATAGGTGATGACCTGTGACAGTCCCGCCTGTTCAAGCACCCTGCGGACGAGACGGCGCTTTTTCTGATAAGGCGTTAACGCGCCCTGGGTCGTCGCACCAGTTGGCAGCGTTGTTGGGATATGATCGTAGCCGAAAAGACGGGCTACTTCTTCCATCAAATCCTCTTCAATTTGCAAATCGAGACGGCGTGATGGCGCCGTTACCCGCAATTGCTGCTCTGCTTCTTCATAGGCAAAGCCGAGCCGGTCCATAAACGTTTTCACTTCTGCGATTGAAATATTCATGCCAAGACGCTCATTCAGCCGGTTCATATCGAGATTGATGACAGCAGGCTGATGACTAAGCTCGTCCTGTTCCACAACGCCGGAAACAATCGTCCCGCCGGCCAGCTCGGCAATCAGAGCGGCCGCCCGCTTGCCCGCTTCACGGACTCGGTTCGGATCGACGCCCTTTTCAAAGCGGGCGCTCGCGTCACTTCGCAGCCCAAGATCGCGAGAAGCCTTACGGATCGTCGCCGGATCAAAATAAGCCGCTTCAAGCAGGACCGTCGTCGTAGCCTCACTGACCTCAGAAGTTGCCCCTCCCATGATCCCGGCTATCGCCACCGGCTCCTTGCCATTTGTAATCACAAGATGGTCGCTTGTCAACGTCCGCTTCTGGTCGTCAAGCGTGATGATTTCCTCCTTGTCATGAGCGCGGCGCACAAGGACTTCCTTTGAGCCGAAGCGCTCATAATCAAAGGCGTGCAACGGCTGACCATATTCAAGCAGCACATAATTCGTTACATCCACGACATTGCTGATCGGCCGGATTCCCGCTGCCATTAAGCGAGTTTGCAGCCAAAGCGGTGACGGCCCGACCTTGACGTCCTTAATGATCGTCGCGCCGTAATACGGGTTATCTTCCTTCGCTTCAACCGCCACGCTGACATAGTTCTCCGCTCGTTCTTCGTTCGTCGCCAGCTCCACTGCCGGCAGCTTGACCCTCTTATCGTAGAGCGCCGCAATCTCATAAGCAACGCCGAGCATATTGAGACAGTCCGAGCGGTTCGGTGTTAAATCAAGCTCAAGCACATGATCATCAAGGTTCAACGCTGCAAGGGCATCACTCCCGACCTCGACTTCGCCCTGAAACACATAAATCCCATCGGCGTACTCTTTCTGGATCAGCTTCTGATCGATACCCAGCTCTTGTAACGAACAGATCATCCCTTGTGATACTTCTCCACGCAGCTTCGCTTTTTTTATTTTGAAATTGCCCGGCAGTACGGCACCAACCTTGGCGACAGCGACATACTGCCCCTTGGCGACATTCGGCGCTCCGCAGACGATCTGGACAGGCTCTTCCTCGCCAATATCAACCTGGCATACATTGAGCTTGTCCGCATTCGGATGCTGCTGGCACTCCTTGACATAACCGACAACGACGCCGGATACCCCTTGATTTAATTGATGAATGAAATCAATTTCAATTCCGCCGCGCGTCATTTTTTCGGCAATTTCCTGCGGCGTTACTTCCGCGACATCGACGTAATCCTGTAACCATTTATATGAAACGAGCATCTCATTTCCTCCTTCAATATCTCCTGTGAAATCGGTCTAGTTCCGTTTGAATTGCGCTAAAAAACGAACATCGTTTGTATAGAAGTGGCGAATGTCATCAATATCATACTTCAGCATCGCCAAGCGCTCGACGCCCATTCCAAAAGCAAAGCCGCTGTATTTCGTTGAATCAAATCCGCTCATTTCAAGCACACGCGGATGAACCATACCGGCTCCGAGCACTTCAATCCAGCCAGAATGCTTACAAATCCGGCAGCCATGACCGCCACACATTCCGCACGATACATCAACCTCAACAGAAGGCTCGGTAAACGGGAAAAAGCTTGGACGAAGACGAATCTCTCTTTCCGCTCCGAAAAAGGATTTCGCAAACGTTTCAAGAACCCCTTTCAAGTCACTCATCCGCACGTTCTCATCCACGTATAAGCCCTCAATCTGCATAAATTGATGAGAATGCGTCGCATCATCATCATCGCGCCGGAACACTTTCCCCGGACAAATGACTTTCACCGGCCCTTTTCCTTGATAACGTTCCATCGTTCTCGCCTGAACCGGAGATGTATGGGTCCGCAGCAAAAGCTCTTCCGTGAAGTAGAACGAATCCTGCATATCGCGGGCGGGATGATCCTTCGGCAGATTTAATGCTTCAAAGTTATAATAATCCGTTTCAATTTCAGGTCCTTCGGCAACAGAGAAGCCAAGACCGATAAAGGCATCCTCCACCTCTTCGACGACAGCCGTTAAAGGATGAGTGGAGCCGGCCTGAACCGGACGGCCCGGTAAAGTGACATCAATGCTTTCGCTTGCGAGCTGGGCTTCAATCGCCGCTTCCTCGAGCGCTGATTCCTTGCTGTCGACCTGTTCTTTGATCACATCACGGACATCGTTGGCCATCTGACCAATGACAGGACGCTCCTCCGCCGATAATTTCCCCATGCCGCGCAATACTTCCGTAATCGGGCCTTTTTTTCCTAAGTAGGCGACCCGAACCTCCTGCAATGCTTTTTTGTCCTCGGCCTGCTTGACCTTTTCTAACGCTTCATCACGTAACGCTTCTAATTTTTCACGCATCTGTTTTCCTCCTTCTTTTCGACCATGAACTTGCTTTTGCTCCACACCCGCTTCGGGCTTCTTTCGGGCATCCGCTAACCGCACGACGCCCTCCCTCAAATCTTCCTGGAAATCGTCAAAAAAAGAGCCCTCAATCCCGGTAAGGGACGAAGACTCTCGCGGTACCACCCTAATTAACGCAGAAAAGTGGCGCTTCCCTGCATTCGCTCCATTGACTTAACGGCCATAAACCGGTACATCTTCACGAGAATCCATCTCCCGTGCTCCGATGCCTGCTCCAGAGCGAATTCGGAATTCCCTGCTATAAGAATGCTTTCAGTCAAGGCATTCTCTCCCTGCATAGCGGTTTCATTCGTACTACTCTCTTTCGTCGCATTTTGCTTTTTTCACTTGTATGATGATCGCTTTTTCATTATAGAAAAACTTCAGCGCCGATGCAACCTTATCCTCGTAAATAATAAAGGAGAATGCCGGTTGCCACGGCGACATTTAATGACTCCGCTTCTCCATAGATCGGAATGTACAAATTCTGGTCAGTCAGCTCGAGCAGCTCCTCTGACACCCCTTCTCCTTCATTTCCCATCAGCAGCGCGAAATCACGCTGCGGCTCAATCGCCGAATAAGAGCTGGCGCCTTTTAGAGCAGTGCCGAAAACAGGGATTTGCGCCTGTTTACATCGCTCCACCCAGTCCACTAAATCTCCTTTCAGCACCGGCAAGTGGAAAATCGAGCCTTGTGACGCTCGAATCAGCTTCCCATTAAAAATATCGACACAGCCGTCGCCTACAATGACACCGGTTAAGCCGGCGCTGTCTGCCGTCCTAATCATCGTTCCCAAATTCCCTGGATCCTGAACGCGATCCACTAGCAGATACTTTCCTTCCGTAATCTCGGCATCCGGCGTTTCAGGAAGCTCACATACGGCGATAACGCCCTGGGGCGTTTCCGTTTCAGCCAGCTCCTTCATCACTTGCGGACTGATCATAATGACGTCAAGCTCAGCCAGCGGCCACTCTTGGGGCGGGATCGTTTCATCGGTCAGCAGCACTGTATTTACTTTGATCGAGGCCCGTAACGCCTCTTCCACAAGATGAAAGCCTTCGACAAGAAACTGTCCGGCTTTCTCGCGCCCTTTTTTCGTATGAAGCTTTTTCCAGGCTTTTATTTGCTCATTTTTGCTCGAATCAATCCTTCGCATACGGTACTCCTTTACCTGTCTGTTCTATCCCTCATCATACCGATTTTTACAAACATAATCCAGTCTGATTTCAGCCATACTACAAGGAGAAAGAATCATGAACTGGAAAGGAGGGCACAAAGATGGGCTTTAACCTTCGTGGTGCGATTATGGCCAACATTCAGGGCAGCTCTGAAGAGGATGTCGAAGCAACAATTCTCGATGCCATTCAGCGTGGAGAAGAAAAAATGCTGCCGGGTCTTGGCGTGTTATTTGAAGTATATTGGAAAAACGCAGACGAGCAGCAAAAAGAAGAAATGTGCCAGCAAATCAGCCAGGGGCTGCAATAAACAGATAGAGGGATTACCGCCAACAGTGCCAGCTTTGACGGTAATCCCTCTTGATTTTTTTTTTGAGCCAACCATTAATCAAATGTAAGCTTTTCCACCGTTTCGCGATCGAGCTTTTTGATGACCTCCACGAGCAGCTTCACCGTATTTTCATAATCATCGCGGTGCAGAATCGCGGCGTGAGTATGAATGTAGCGGGTCGCGACTGTAATTGACAGCGCCGGAACGCCGTTCGCCGTTACGTGAATCGCGCCGGAATCCGTGCCCCCTCCGGCCATCGAGTCATATTGATACGGAATGTCATGCTCATCAGCAGTTGTCGTTACAAATTCACGCAAGCCTTTGTGAGAAATCATCGAAGCATCATACAAGACGATTTGCGGCCCTTCGCCCATTTTGGCGAGAGCTTCTTTTTCCGTTACCCCAGGCGTGTCGCCGGCGATGCCGACATCAATCCCGAAGCCGATATCCGGCTGAATCAAATGCGCTGATGTCCGCGCGCCTCTTAAGCCGACCTCTTCCTGAATCGTTCCGACTCCATACACCGTATTCGGGTGCTTTGCATCCTTCAATTCGCGCATGACATCAATCGCAATCGCGCAGCCAATCCGATTATCCCACGCTTTTGCCATCAAATACTTTTCATTCTTCATGACGGTGAATTCACAAACCGGGACGACCGAATCGCCAGGACGCACGCCGAATTCAAGCGCTTCCTCTTTGCTTGAGGCGCCAATATCAATGAACATATCCTTTTTATCAACCGGCTTTTTCCGGACATCGGCTGGAAGAATATGCGGCGGCTTTGAACCGATTACCCCCGGAATGTTCCCTTCCTTTGTCATGACTGTAACGCGTTGGGCCAGCATCACCTGCTCCCACCAGCCGCCGACGGTTTGAAAGCGGAGAAAGCCTTTGTCATCAATGCTTGTGACCATAAAGCCGATTTCATCGAGATGACCGGCAATCATAATTTTCGGGCCGTCCGCCTGACCGACCTTTTTGGCGACAAGGCTGCCAAGCTTATCGGTCGTCACCTCGTCGGCATATGGCTGAATATAGCTTGTCATCACTTCTCTCACTTCACGCTCATCTCCTGAAATTCCGTTCGCATCAGTCAGGTCTTTTAGCATTTGCAGACGTTCATCAAGCTTCTTCATTATGTACATTCCTCCTATGATCAAGTAGTGACTTATTAGTAGTATACATAAAAAGCGTGGTCCTACTCACTTCATCTAATAACCGACATCCTGCCGTTCATGATTCACTTTATTTTTAGCCAAATAGCCGGCTTCGATTTCCTCGTGGGAAAAACCGAGCTGCTGGCCTAACGCCAGGAACGCTTCCATCAAAGCGTGATAGTTCTCTTCCGTCGGAGCAAGCTGCAGTCGGTGTGTCGTTTCCATCACGACGAGAAATTGCCCGGTCAGCGTTTCCTGATGGACATATGACTGAAGCGGCTGCGGGTAGCGAAATCCGAGCGCCAGTCCGAGTGTCAGCACGAAATGCAAGCCGTCGACATACTCCTCCAAAATAACACCTCGCTCAGAGGCCTGCTTGCGGCTCCAATATTTAAAGCAGCGCGTTTCGTTCGCCAGTTCGCCAAGCTCCACAAGAAGCGCCAGCTGCTGCTCCTGAAACAAATCAGCCTGCGTCAGCTGATGCTCGGTCATAATCCGGTTGTTTAATGTCTCCTGGATGTCAAATAGCTTCTGAATATCCAACGTTATCCCTCCCCTTGAACTTGATTATAACAATTTTTTTCAAAAAAGATGCAACCAAATCTTTTCTGATTCGTATAACTGAATAACTACTTTACTTCCTTTATAAAAGTATGTCAAAATCATTCTATTCACTGATCCCTCATAAAGGAGGAATGAAACATGGTCATTCTCTTTCGTTTCTTAATTTTATTAGCTCTTATAATCCTGGCTTATTCGGCCTTAAAGTATTTATTTCACCCGCGCCGCAAGCTTGAGCAGGCGCATGAACGACAGCAGTTTTTCTTTTACGATGATGAGAAGGACGTCAGGAAAAACTTCCTCCTCACCTACAAAGGTGTGATGTTTGAAGGGGAAAAATATTTAGGGACGACAGAGGACTCCTTCGAGATTGTTTCCGTCTATATTTGGGCGAGACAAACCGACCGGCTGAACGGATTTTCCAAAGAGGATTTTCAATTCATTGCCGATGATGTTCATCTTCGCTACCCGAATGCAAAAATCGAATGGAAAAGCCCGATTAAAGAGCTGCTGCGAAAAGAATAAGCAAGAGGGGTGTGCCAAAGGGGAAAATACCCTTTTTGACACACCCCGTCTTTTTCATTACGAAGCTTATGAGACAGCTCCCACTCATTCTTTCTTCTCCGCAAAAAAGCCGGCCCAGCTGACAGACGTTGTGCGCTTCGGCCGAAAAAAGAGAAACAGCAACGTCAAAAAAAGAATAAATACGACCGTACCGACGAGCGGCAATTCATGCAGCATATCACCAAAGGATGTATAAACAATCGCCGGTGGAATACTGACGATAAAGGATTGCTGTGTATACTTTTTAACATTGTCTGTCGTTTCCATAAGATAAAGCGACACAAGATGGAAATGAACAAACGGCATCAGTCTCATCACCATCATTTGCGGCAATGTCAGGCGATATTCATCTTTCAGCATGCGCCGTTTTAAAGCAGCGACCTTTTTCCTGACACCCGGAAAGAGATAAACGAGCCAATAAAAAACGAAGCTGACTGCTGTCAGACCGACAATCGAGTAGAGTGAGCCGGCCAACGTCCCGAATAAATATCCGCCTAGCAGACAAATAAACAGAACCGGAATGAAGAAAATCTGTCTGACGACATGGAGCAGAATAAAAAACAGCGGGGCGAGCCAACCGCTTTGCTCAATTACGAATAAAGACTTTCTTAGAAACTCTTCCATTGTCAGCTCCACCTCCTCTACTACATTATGCTTGTATCGCTGAAATGATGAAGGCGAGCGCCAGCACCTGGATCACGATAATAAGCGGTACCCCGATCATAAAACGCTTATGCTTCGTTTTATGATGAAAACATCTCATTCCGATATAGGAGCCTACGCTTCCGCCGATGATCGCCCAAAGAAAAAGCGTCCGCTCCGAAATGCGCCTCTGTCTCTTTCGGGCTTTCTGCTTATCGGCCCCTACAACAATGAAAGAAAGCACGTTCACGATTAACAAATAAAGGACTCCTGCTCCCATGTTTGGACACCCTTTCTAAAAAACCGCGTAGCGGCATCAGAAAAAAAGAGAGGGGCCCCAAAAAGCCGTAGGCTCCGGGACACCCTCTCTTCCTTTTTGTGAGATAACCCCTAGGCACTATATCCGCTGCTTCAGAGCTGTCTCTTCTTTATGCGTTAAGGCTTGCTTTTGCTTTTTCAGCAAGCTGAGCGAATGACTTCTCGTCATTGACAGCAAGGTCAGCAAGCATTTTACGGTTTACATTGATCTCAGCAAGCTTAAGACCGTGCATGAAACGGCTGTATGAAAGACCGTTCACGCGGGCAGCCGCATTGATCCGTGTAATCCACAGCTTACGGAAGTCGCGCTTCTTCTGGCGACGATCACGGTAAGCATAAAGCAAGGACTTCATTACTTGTCCTTGAGCTGATTTGAATAATGTATGTTTTGAACCGAAATATCCCTTTGCTAACTTTAAAACCTTCTTACGACGACGACGAGCGACATAACCGCCTTTTACTCTTGGCATCGCAGTTCCCTCCTTTTTTCTATCAGAAAAACATCAATTATTTTTTGTACGTTAACATTTCACGAATACGTTTGAAGTCACCAGAGTGAACAATCGCAGATTTGCGGAGCTTTCGCTTCTGCTTCGTTGATTTGTTTGCAAATAAGTGACTAGTGTAGGCGTGTGAACGCTTCAGCTTTCCAGATCCTGTTTTCTTGAAACGCTTTGCAGCGCCGCGATGAGTTTTCATTTTTGGCATAACTCAGGTCCTCCTTTAATCTACTTCAAATCGATGTTACTTCTCCACCTTTGGAGCCAAGATTAAGAACATGCTGCGTCCTTCCATCTTCGGCTTTGCCTCGATCGTGGCAACATCTTCACATTCTTTCGCCAGACGCTCTAATACCCGGCGTCCGATTTCGGAGTGGGTAATCGCCCGTCCGCGGAAGCGGATCGCAGCCTTTACCTTATCTCCCTTTTCCAGGAATTTACGCGCATTACGAAGCTTTGTGTTAAAGTCATTATCTTCAATCGTCGGGCTAAGACGAACTTCCTTGACGTTAATGATCTTTTGCTTCTTGCGTGTTTCCTTGTCTTTCTTTTGTTGTTCATAACGGAATTTTCCGTAGTCCATGATACGACACACAGGCGGTTTCGCAGTTGGAGCGACACAAACTAAATCAAGGTTGACATTCTGCGCCATTTCAAGCGCTTCCTGCTTCGACTTGACCCCAATCTGATCACCGTTTGCTCCAATAAGACGTACTTCACGCGCACGAATCCCTTCATTGACCAACATGTCTTTACTAATAATGAGCCACCTCCAAAGGATTTTAAACGGATCAAAGCACTTCACGCATATTGCTTCCATTCAGAAGAACGGAATGGTACATGCTCCTCATTCAATATAAAAAAAGTGCAGGCACAATACGCCCACACTTTGTTCATTTGAAAAATGAATGTTATTGTACCTGCCAACTGCATTCGCGTCAATCAGGTGAGAAGCGGGCGCTTCTGCTTTGTGTCCAATGTGTAATTGTTTACTTGACAACTATAGCATACCCGTTGATAGGTGTCAACTCGTTTAGCGACCGACCTATTCATTTTACCGTTAATAGGCTGAGATTGCAATGACGAATTTTTCCTGATTGTCTGCTTACTTCTTTACTTCCGCACTCAGCTGCTCAATGAACTGCTCGAGCGGGACGGATTGCGAGTCCTGCTCCCCGTACTTGCGGACGTTGACGGCGCCTGCTTCCATTTCCTTATCACCGATCACGAGCATATAAGGAATCTTCTGCATTTGCGCTTCGCGGATTTTGTAGCCGATTTTTTCATCGCGCTCGTCAATATGAACACGGGCCCCGAGCTGCTGTAACTGCTCCTGCACCTGTTTTGCATAGTCCAAATGGACATGCGGTGAGACCGGAATGACCTGAACCTGCACCGGCGCGAGCCATGTCGGGAAGGCCCCCTTGTATTCTTCAAGTAAAAAGGCAACAAACCGTTCCATTGTCGAGACGACGCCACGGTGGACGACGACTGGACGATGCTGCGCGCCATCCTCACCGACATAGGTTAAATCAAAGCGCTCCGGCAGCAGGAAGTCAAGCTGGACTGTGGAGAGCGTTTCATCCTTGCCGAGAGCGGTGCGGACTTGTACATCGAGCTTCGGACCATAGAAAGCCGCTTCTCCTTCCGCTTCATAATAGTCGACATCGCCCAGCTCATCCATTGCTTCCTTCAGCATTCCCTGCGCTTTTTCCCACATCGCATCATCGTCGAAATATTTTTCCTTATCCTCTGGATCGCGATAGGAAAGACGGAACTTATATTCCTTGATGTCAAAATCCTCGTACACTTCGCGGATGAGGTGAACGACGCGCAGGAATTCCTCCTTGATCTGGTCAGGACGGCAGAAGATGTGCGCATCATTTAACGTCATCCCTCTGACACGCTGCAGTCCGGAGACCGCTCCCGACATTTCGTAGCGGTGCATCATTCCAAGCTCGGCTATCCGCAATGGGAGCTGACGGTAGCTGCGCATTTCCTGCTTGTACACCATCATATGGTGCGGACAGTTCATCGGGCGGAGAACAAATTCCTCGTTATCGCGCTCCATGACCGGAAACATATCGTCCTGATAGTGATCCCAGTGGCCCGACGTCTTGTACAGCTCGGCGCTGCCGAGAATCGGCGTATACACATGCTGGTAGCCCAGACGCTCTTCTTTATCGACGATATAGCGCTCGATAATGCGGCGCACCGTCGCTCCTTTCGGCAGCCAGAGCGGCAGTCCCTGACCGACCTTTTGGGAAAGGGCGAAAATACCAAGCTCTTTCCCAAGCTTGCGGTGATCCCGCTCCTTCGCTTCCTCGAGCAGACGAAGATGCTCCTGCAAGTCCTCCTTCTTAAAGAAAGCCGTCCCGTAAATACGCTGAAGCATTTTATTTTTGCTGTCGCCGCGCCAATACGCGCCCGCTAAACTAAGCAGCTTGAATTCCTTCACTTTATTCGTGCTCGGGATATGAACACCGCGGCATAAGTCGAAAAACTCTCCCTGCTCATAAATCGTCAGCTTTTCCCCTTCCGGAATCGCGCTGATTAATTCAAGCTTGTACGGATCACCGAGCTCTTCGTAAATCCGAATCGCTTCGTCCCTTGATACTTCAACGCGCTTGACCTCAAGATTTTCAGAAATAATCTTTTTCATTTCCTTTTCGATCTTCGGCAAGTCTTCTGCTGTAATGGATTCCTCAGCATCGATATCATAGTAAAAGCCGCCTTCAATGACCGGCCCTATTCCTAAATGAACATTTTTGTACAGCCGTTTAATCGCCTGGGCCATAATATGAGCCGTGCTGTGGCGCAAAATGTCGAGCGCATCCTCGCTATCCTGCGTGACAATTTCAATCTTTCCATCTGTTTGAAGCGGCGTTCTTACATCAACCAGTGTACCGTTGTGCTTCCCGGCCAGCGCTTTCTTTTTCAGCCCCGGACTAATCGAAGCCGCTACCTCTTCTGTCGTTGTCCCCTGAGGAAATTCCTTTACCGCGCCATCGGGAAACGTTAATTTCATTGCCATGACTATCCACTCCTTCTTTCTGATCTAATTAAAAACAACATAAAAAACACCCATCCCTCTATAGACATAGAAGGGACGCGTGTCATTCGTGGTTCCACCCTCATTCAAGACTGAAAAATTACTTTAGTCTCCTCATTGATGCAGGATAACGGCTGCATGCCGGCGCCAGTTTCCACATTAGGTGTTCCCCTCGCGCAGTTCAGAGGTGGTAAGCGTGCGATTCATGTTAAGAAGCTCCCAGCTTATTGCTTCTCTCTCTGAAAACAGAATTTTCGCAGCTCATGTCCTCGTCGTGACCCTTACTCATTTGACTGTTGATATGTAGTATTATAGGGAGCGCAAGCTGGAAAATCAAGAGGATTTCAAAAGTTGGTTGATTCTGGCTCGTAAGCCCGCAGTGGATAAAGGCGCAATCTTTCTTCAAAAATCGCCTGCAGCGTCAGGATGACACCGTCATCCGGCTCATCGGTGAAAAGATAAACTCTCCCCGGCAGCAGACTGACCAGCGGGCTGACAACCATTTCCTCGACCTCAAGCGCTTCTTCAAACATAAGCTCCACATTCAAGTGAAACAGCAGCTCCTCCCGTGTCAAACGACGAAAATGCTCATCATAGAGTGTGAAGCCTTGATCATGGACAATATGCAAACATGAAAATTTCGGCTGATGTGATTTCACATAGTGCCGGAGGTCAGCAATCATATTTTGATATTCCTGCTCAAGCATATATTCATCAATCGCCATTTCCACACAATCAATCAGCATCTCCCCATACTCCCGCAGACGAAAGGTCAGAAATGGCTCATAAAAGAAGCTCGTTTCTTCTTCGACATGATTGGCAAATGCTTCATAAATATAGGCGCGGCGATTGAAAAACGTCTTCATCATCGGCAGATCATCGCGATCTCCTTCTAAAATGGCTCGAGCAATGGTGATAATTTCCTGTTGCTCCTCCTTGGCTGTAAAATAGAACATCGTTTCGACGATATCGAGCAGCCACTCTTCTTCCTTCGTACTGATCACATAATCGGTCAGCACGGAAACGAGCAATGGATGAAAGGAATCATAGAAATTAACAAACTGATTTTCATAGTTCAGTAAAATCGTTGTTTCTCCTTCCCTTTTCACCGTTCCTTCCAATCCATAGGCAGCGTAATTTCGGATATACGTTCTTAGCTGATCTAACAGCTGCTTGCAATCATCGGTCTGTTCAAAATGGATTGCGATCAACGCTTATTCCCCCTTACCGTCTAACGAACTTCTTCTGCTTCATTTTTCCATAACCGTATTCAGACAGGCTCTACTCCATCCTATGACCGCTTTCCAAAAAACATGATGGGGAATATGCGAAAAGAGCGTTTTTTCTTAGCAGCGGCGCGCGAAGCCGACGCCCCGCCCCGAATCATCCCGAAAATGTTTATACGTTCTTCCTCCTTAAAAAAAGCTGTCCCGGAGGCTCTCCCTCTGGAAACAGCTTTTTTGCGTTTTTTAGTTTTGCATAATAAAGTCTTTCTCCGCCTGCTCCTCGCCTTCAAACAGGTGAAGAATCTCATATTTCGTATTACGCTGAGCCGGTATTTTCCCTGCTTCACGGATAAGCTTGAGAATTTGGTTCGTGTTGACCTTATGTGTAGTACCCGCTGCCGAGACGACATTCTCCTCCATCATCGTGCTGCCGAAATCATTGCAGCCGTATTGCAAGGAAAGCTTGCCGACCTCCGGGCCCATCGTTACCCAGGATGATTGGAAATTGGCAATATTATCGAGAAACAGCCGCGAGATCGCGACATTTTTTAAATAATCACGCGAGCTGAGCTTTTTCGTTTTCCACATTCCTGTATTTTCCGGCTGGAACAGCCAGGAAATAAAGGCGGTAAAGCAATTTGAACGATCTTGAGCGTCACGGACGCGCTGGAGATGCAAAGCGCGCTCCTCATAGGATTCGCCAAAGCCGATGACCATCGTCGCCGAGCCAAACATCCCGACGCGCTTCGAAGCTTCCATCGCTTCAATCCATTGCTCCCACGTGATTTTCAACCGGCTGACCCGGAGCCTCGTTTCCTCCGTCAAAATTTCCGCTCCGCCACCGGGCATGCTGTCCAGTCCTGCTTCATGAAGCTCCCTTAAAACGTCCTCGACGCCAAGACCTGACACTTCGGCGATCTTCCATACTTCAGCCGGAGAAAAGGAATGCATCCAAATTGGGAAGCGCTTTTTAATTTCGCGCAGCAAGTCGGTATAATAGCTGAGAGGGAGATCCGGATTCGTTCCTCCCTGCATTAAAATTTCCGTTCCGCCGACAGCGACGGTTTCTTCTATTTTTTTGAAAATCTCTTCATCTTTTAACACATAGCCTTCCTTGCTGCCAGGCGCCCGGTAAAACGCGCAAAAACGGCAATACGTGTCACAAAAGTTCGTATAATTGACATTTCGACCAATGACAAATGTCGTAATCGGTTCCGGATGCCACTTCTTCATGATCGTATTCGCCGCTTCGCCCATCTTTTCAACTTCGTCGCTCTCATAAAGAGCAACCGCATCTTCCATCGACAAACGCTCACCATTGACCGCGCGCTCTAAAATCGCATCAATGCTCATATATATCGTAACCCCCGAATCTTTCAAAATAGGATACTGTTATCGTATCATAGAAAAGCTGATTTATCTAACGTGAGCGGCGGTTTTTCCCTTCTACCGTCACAAACGCCGTGAAATGCTTGATTCGCTCCATAATCCGCTTCGCCTTCAGTTCCTCGGTCCCGCCGCGATCCGAGTAAGCGAGATGCTCCTCCAGCTCCTCATAATCATAATTGGACGTAAATAAGGTCGGCAGCTTTTCAAGCATGCGGTGCTGCAAAATCGCGCCGAGCACATCATCGCGAATCCAGCCGGAAATCGTCTCGGCGCCAATGTCATCAAGAATTAACACTTGAACGCTTTTGACCATATCCAGCTTCTGCTGAAAGCTGCCGTCGCCGATCGCCTGCTTCATTTCCCGGAAAAAATCAGGCGTATACACAATCATTGAGCCGATCCGCCTGCTCTTTAGCGCATTCATGACCGCGCCCATAATATGTGTTTTGCCGACGCCGAATTTCCCATAAAGATAAAGTCCCTCGCCATTCTCGCCGGGATTGGCATGAAGCGCAAACGCAAGCGCTTTGCGGCAGGCCTCTGCCCTGTCCTGATCGCGGTCAAGCGTATCAAAGCTCGCTTCAAGAATCTCCTTCGGCACATAGAGAGAGCGCATTAACTGCTGCTGCTGCTTCTTTTCATCCTCTTCACGCTTCAAGTGGCACGGATGGTAATGCAGGTCGAGCGCCCCTTTTTGGCTGATCAGTTCCGGCCGGTAGCCTTTCATCATGTTCGGACAGTCCGCAAGCCCCGGACACGTCTCGCAATGATAGCTTTCCTTGCGAAATTCATATAATTTAACAAGACCTTGCTCGATGCTTTCCTGGTTAATGTCCGGATTGCGCTGTAAAGCAGACTGGACGAAGGGGTCCGTCAGCAATTCCTGCATGGCACGGTCAAGCCGCTCTCTCAGGCTGCTGTTTTGCATCCAGTCCGTTAACGATGATTGAATTGATTTCACTTAGCTCTCTCCCTTCCCCGCCTTACTTTTCTTCAGCTCCTCCAGCATCTCCTCAAAGCTTTTATCCCCTGATGCGGGAAGTTCATTTCGCTTGGCGGAAGAAGGGACCTCCGCTTTAGCGTCCTGCTCTTTCTGCTTTTCGGCGAGCAGCCATTTCGGCAGCTTGTCCCGCCGCGGGTTTGCTTTGCCTTTTGCTGATGCTTTCGGATAAGATCCGGACCGCCTGCTGCTTTGATTTGACTTATTCTGCTCGAAGAGGGCAAGCTCCATCGCTTCCTTCACCGTTCGTACTTTTTTTCTTGCCCAATGGCTCGCGATTTTATCGACCAACGCCTTGCTGAGCTTCATATCCTGACTCCAAAGAATAAAATCGAGCAGCACATTGATCACGCCTGGCAGCAGCTTATGATCAAGCATAAGCGATTCTATTATTTTAACATCCGCCGCTGCGACTTTGGCGCCGTCAGAGCGGATTTCAAGCAAGGTAAGTGGTGGCGTCGTTTCATAAAAATGGATGATCCGCTCTTCCTCTGTCGCAGGCTCACGGTCAGCCATGATCCGATCCTTAACTGGATGAGTCCGCAAGCCGAGAGCGGGCGGCTCTGTCCCTTGTTCAATTTTGTACCACTCCTGCACTTTTTTGCGCAGCTGCTCGCTGTTGACCTCCTCCTCATGGATAAAGGTCTGTTGGACGATACTGCTCATCTCCAACGGCTCGATTTTATAGACAAAGGCGAGCCTGATAATCGCCGACTTGATCTCTTCCGTCAACGCCGAGTCCGGGACGATCGACTTCGATAAGCTTTTTTCAAACAGCTCAAAGTCGAATTGATTCGAAACAAAGGTGACATCCTGTTCATCCTGCCTGCTTATGAGCGCTTTTCGCTCATCAATATGCAGCACCTTCCCCGTTTCCGATTTCAGGTTCGAGACCATTTCAGAATGATGGAGCGACGCGTACACCTCATCAAAGGCGTATGTCAGCTCTGTATAGTCATCACTGGCCACTTCATCAAGCATGAAGCGCTCACGCAGCTGACGGTAATACGTTTTGCCGAGCCGATTAAACAAATAAACGCTAAGAACATCATTTTCAAAAAACTGCTTTGGTGTCATCGGAGGCTGCAATTCATATAAATACGTTGACCCTTCCTCGTCTTTGCGCTTAAAGGTTTTCAATAAACCAATCGCCTCCAGCTTCTTCCGCTCCTCATAAATCACCTCAAGCGACTCGCCGAGCAAAAGCATCAGCTGACGATGAATAAGCTCCCCGCTCCAGTATTGATCACGTTCAAGCTGGGAAAGAAGCGTCATGTAGAGGCTGTGGGCACATGCTCCGATTAAAGGCTGATACAATAAAGTAAGCGTCAAACGATCCTGTTCGGCCAGGTAATAGCGCGTCCGAACCGTAAATCGATCAACGGGTAATAACTCCTTCCAATGCCATGTCACCAAAGGTCCCCTCCTTTTCATGATGTCTGTCATGCTTCCTGATTGATATGAGCAAGTCAAAGCAGCGTAAAAAGAGCTTGCAGCGCTAGTTCGCTTTAAGCTCCATTGTTACTCGTTCTTATTCATCAAATCGGTCAGCTCTTTAATAAACACATTAATATCTTTAAATTGACGGTACACCGATGCGAAACGTACATAAGCGACATCGTCGACATCCGCAAGACGCTCCATGACCAGCTCTCCGACATCATGACTGTGTACTTCGTTTTTTCCTCTGCCGCGCAGCTCCCGTTCAACACTGCCGACGATCTGTTCAAGTGTTTCGAGCGAGACCGGTCTTTTTTCACATGCCCGGATCAAACCGCGAATGATTTTATCCCGGCTGAATTCTTGCCGCGTTCCATCTTTTTTGACAACGATAAGAGGAACCTCTTCGACCATCTCAAACGTCGTAAAGCGGTGATTGCAGGCTTCACATTCCCGGCGGCGGCGAATGGAGCGCCCTTCATGACTTGGTCTTGAATCAAGAACCCGAGTTCCATTATGGTGGCAGGCAGGACAACGCATTAAATCATCTCCACTTTCCCCAGTCGTACTTTAACATTATTATCTTTCATCATATAGAAAAAAGGAATCGCTGACAAGCATCGTTATGATAATTCGTCCCCTAAACCTGACCCTATGTAAGGCAAATTTTGATCTAATGCTTTGTAAAAAGCCATTATCGCTTTCCGACTTTGTCCAAAATCCGACGGGAGCACGGTATCGATCGAGCAGGACACATCGACTGCTGTCCGAAATGGTTTGACCGTAATGACCGTCACGATAAAAAGGGTTTTCCCGTTTGCGCTTGTCGCGACAATTTCACCGCGCTCCGCCTCGACTCTTTTCACCGTCCATTGCTGCTCTTGGATAACCTTCTCGGCTGCTTCGAGCGCCTTGTCCTTCGTCGTTTTATAGTAGCGGGTCTTCAGTTCATTCAGCGGGTGACGTTCAGCTGTTTCCGTCCGTTTGCTAAAGAGCTGCCCGAATGTATCCTTCAGCGCCATTATTTCCTCTCCTGTCCTTGTTGGCTTGATGTCCTTATCATACCATACCCAGCTTGCCAAAGCGTAAAAAGAGGACGGAATTGCTTAAAGGGGTGCCCCAAAAGCTACCGCTTTTAGGACACCCCTCTTCTTATAGTGCTTGTACTTTTGATTTTTCAATTTTGACCGGGCCCATTCCTCTAGGTACCTCAATCACTTCTGTTGTGGTAGCTCCAAGGGCCTCCGCAATATAATTAGATGCCACGTTAGGATCGATGCGATCTCCACACGTATAAACATCAATACTCGCATAGCCATGTTCTGGAAAGCTGTGAATCGTCAAGTGAGATTCAGAGATAATCACGACCCCGCTCACACCATGCGGCGCAAACTTATGGAAAGCAACCTCCCGGACTTCTGCTCCTGACTTTAATGCAGCATCCACAAAAACCTGTTCAATATAGCTCATATTATTCAACTTCTCCACGTTACAACCCCAAAGCTCAGCAATGACGTGACGACCCATTGTGTCCATAAGTTGAATCCCCCTTTACAAAGAAATGTCATGCCTTCTCAAACATGTAGGAACGTCTGTTTACACGGGGGAAAGTTAGTCCAAAGAGGTCCTAACCCTTTCTGCAAAAGAATCATCCCTAATTAACTGTAATTGAAGTTCACGAAAATCAGTATACTTCGTTTGTAAATTGATTGCAACAGTTAGAATTAAATTTTTTTGAAGACTTTTGCCAAGCAAGGATACTCGTCCCATCACAACAGCAAAAAGGAAGGAGCCCGGGGCAAAAGGTGGATTTCCCCTTTTTCCCCGGGCTAAGGCAGCGCCATGTTTTTTATCTCAACCGAGCTTCCTTCCCAGCCCCTACTAGCATGTCTCGAAGCGCCCGGCACTATGCATTGATCGCAACTGCTTTAGGAAGCAGAATGAACCTCTTCCTTTACTGACAGCTTTCGGGCGACAAGATGAAGCAGATCAACAACGCGGCAGGAATAGCCCCATTCATTGTCATACCAGGCAAGTACTTTCACTTGCCGCTTATTCATGACCATTGTCGACAAGCCATCAATGACCGACGACTGTTCTTCCCCGTTAAAATCAATCGATACAAGCGGTTCATCGGTAAAGCCAAGAATTCCCTTCAAAGAACCGGCGGCCGCCTGCTGCAACGCTGAATTGACTTCCTCGACGGTTACGTCCTGCCGCACGGTCACGACAAGATCGACAAGTGAAACATTCGGTGTCGGAACACGAAGCGCCATTCCGTTCAGTTTCCCTTCGAGCTGCGGCAGCACTTTTGAAATCGCCTTGGCTGCCCCGGTCGAAGTCGGAATAATCGACTGTCCGCAGGCACGGGCACGTCGTAAATCTTTGTGCGGATTGTCAATATTTTTCTGATCATTTGTATAGGAGTGAACCGTTGTCATCAGTCCGCTTTCAATCGAAAACGCTTCGTCAAGCACCTTGGCGACAGGAGCCAGGCAATTCGTTGTACAGGACGCATTTGAAAGAATATGGTGCTTGTCGCTATCATATGACTGATCGTTAACACCGATCACGATTGTCTGGTCCTCTTCCTTCGCCGGAGCGGTGATGATTACCTTTTTTGCGCCGGCCTGGAGATGATAGCCTGCGGTTTCCCGTGTTTTGAATTTCCCCGTTGCTTCAATGACAATATCGACGCCAAGCTCCTTCCACGGCAACTCACGCGGATCTCTTGATTGAAGCAGTTGAATTTCTTTTCCATCTATAATAAGCGAATGCTCTTTCGCCTCTACCTTTAAAGGAAAGGTTCCATGTATGCTGTCATACTTAATGAGATGAGCCAGCGTTTCTGCAGGGTAGCTTGCATTAATCGCTACGATCTCAACTTCTCTCTCCTGCATTGCCTTTCGAAATACCATTCGACCAATCCGCCCAAATCCATTTATGGCTGCTTTTGCCTTCATTAGAACGACTCCTCTCAGAAATAAGCTATACTTTATATCCTCTATTTTCAAAAATAGTATATCACATTATATGATTAAGTACGATTATTTTCTGCCCAAAAGTGAAATTTGTTGCATTTTTGGATGAATGCCAGGTTACATATGACCCAAAAATCGAGTAGGAGGGGGCGACTAACCCCCGACCTCTCACACCACCGTACGTACGGATCCGTATACGGCGGTTTCAGTTAAGTCTGACGAAGGGTTTCATAACGTTCCAGTACGCTCTTGAGCCC
>NZ_JAMBOL010000025.1 GCF_023715605.1 Halalkalibacter oceani | reverse complement strand
TCCCGAAGGAATCAATCAGGTTCATCCGCTCGACTTGCATGTATTAGGCACGCCGCCAGCGTTCGTCCTGAGCCAGGATCAAACTCTCCATAAAAATGGTGAGCTGATTAAGCTCTTACGTTAATAAATTGACAGTCGCTTCACCCTGCATCCTGTGCAGGCTCCGCTGACTTTTTTGTGGTGACATTCGTCACCTTTTTCGCTTGGCTTTTGTTCAGTTTTCAAAGAACTCGTTGTCGTTTATGGCGACTTAATTATCATATCAAATACCGACTCGCTCGTCAATACTTTTTTTAATTAAGAGTTCATCCGTCATTGGCGACAAGAAATAATATAACATATTTTAAAAGAACAATGCAACACTTTTTTCATAAATATATTTATCCCGTCATGAGTTTTCGCTTGCTTTCGCCATCGTAATGACGACATTACCTTTCTTATGGCCTTTTTCTACATAACGATGAGCCTCCACTATTTTTTCTAAAGGATAACAGCGATCAATAACCGGTCTGAAAGCGCCGGTCTCCAACAACTCCTTTAACGTGATAAGATGATCTGTTCTCTCAGCAGAAACTCCGGAGATTACTTTCGTACGAGTCGTTATTGAAGCAGTGACACTTTGCCACATTTGCGAAAGCCCGCTAGCCCCCAAAATCAATCGTCCGTTTTTCTTTAACCGTTTTTGGCTGGAGAGGACAGATGCTTTCCCTACCGTATCAAAGATCATGTCATACTGTTCATCACTCGCGGTGAAGTCTTCTTTTTTGTAGTCGATAACATGATCTGCGCCTAATGATCTGACTAACGCGACATTCTCTGTACTGCAAACCCCTGTAACGAGCGCACCATAATGTTTGGCGAGCTGGACTGCAGCTGTCCCGACTGCTCCGGAAGCTCCATAAATGAGCACATTCTGTCCACTTTCTATATTCGCCTTTTTTAAAAAATGCAGGGCGGTTAATCCGCCGAAAGGAACAGACGCAGCTTCTTCAAAAGAAATAGCAGGCGGTTTGAATGTTAAGACTGCTTTTTCAGGCAGGCTTATATAGTCAGCATAAGCACCGAATGTCATTCCCGTTACGCCAAAAACGGCATCTCCGGCTCTGAGTCCGCTGACATCTTGACCGATCTCCTCCACCACTCCAGCGAATACCCCGCCTAAGACCGGCCTTCTCGGTTTCGTCAGCCCAAAGAAGAACCTGACAGGAAACGGCTCTCCCTTTCGCATACGCCAATCAGCTGAATTTACGGCGGTAGCCAATATTTTAACGACTATTTCCTCTCTTTTAGGTGCAGGCTTTGTCACTTCTTCAAGCCGGAGAACGTCCGGCGGCCCATAACTCTCACAAACGATTGCTCTCACTAGATCACACCTCTCCCTTTTCTCCCTAACATACTGCTTTATCGCGAGGCTGTGCAGCTACTAAAGTATGGTTTACATCAATCCTAAATCGCGGGCGCGGGCGACCGCTTCTGTTCGCCTTTGAACGTGCAGCTTATCAAAAATATTACGATTATATCCTTTTACCGTGCTCAACGCGAGAAACAGCCTGTCGCAAATTTGACGATTGGACAATCCTTTGGCGATCAGCTGCAGCACTTCCACTTCACGTGCAGTCAGAGGGTCGGGTAACGGCACAGCTTTTGCACCGCTATTTTCGCTCGTACGCTGTTCTGCACGACCAAGCAAAAGCAATCTTTGTCCATAAGGTGTCAGCAAACCTTGAGCCGCTGCTTCCGCTAACAAATTAACGATTGGCAGCCCTTCATCAAGAAAAAGCCGGACAAAGCCGTGTGGCTCGGCAATCCGCAAAGCATGCTTCAACGTTTGCAGCGCCTGTTTCTGTTCGCCGCGAGCGTGGAAAATAAGCGATTGAAGGATCTCTGCTTTAAGCTGTTCATCCTGCCATTCGTTTTCCACCACGTACCTGCGCCATGCCGTTAAGGTCTTCAGTGCCGTATGCGTATCTCCTGACGCGAGCGACACACGGGCTTGAAGGAGAGAGTGATCGATTGAATCAGCTAATTGAAGAGCGGCAGGCAGCTCCCCGTGCAGCAGCAGGATGCGCCCCCGCAAGGCCACAATAGCCGGCTGCAGCTTGTCGTACTGCTCCTGCCGGGCGATTTGCTCAAGCTCAGCCAACCGGGCTGAGGCCCCTATTGTATCTCCTCCTGTCAGCTGAAGCTGTATAAGAAACAATTCACACGCTGCAGCTCTGTCTGAGTTTTCGACTTGCCTCGCCAATTGTGCCCCTCTTTTGCCATGCTGAATAGAAGTGTTGACATCATTCCATTCATAGAAAATCCTCGCTAAGCCAAGATGCGCCTCACACGCTGCCGGGAGGGACGGTTGGCCGGCAAGCTCCAGGGCGTTCTGATACGTTCGCGCCGCCGGTTCAAGCAGCATTTCACTTTCCTGAACATTGCCCAGTCCGATTGTCGCCATAAGCGTAATCATCGAATGCCCAAGCTTCTTGCTGCTGGATATCGCCTCTGTATACGCCCGGCTGGCAGCGAGACGCTTCCCCTGAAGCTGATACGCGTAGCCAAGCGTCCAGGAAGCGGCCGTCCGAACGGGTACGTTGTCCGGACGCAAATAGCGCAGCGCCTGTTCGGATTGGTGAACAATCGTCTCAGCCTGATGCAGACTGACCGCTGCAGTCGCTCTGATCACGGCAATATGCCCAAGCAAGTTTCGATTGGCAGCATTTTGCTCAGCGTCTAGCAAAGCTGCTTCCGCCACCTGCAGCTTTTTCTCGATTCCAGTTAGTTGGCTGATGAACAATAATGCTGAAGCGTGTGCGACCATTAATGCCGGCCGCTCAACGAGTACGGCGGCAGGCAATGACTCCAACCAGTTTAAGACTGGCGTCACAGCTCCACGAAAGTGCAGCGGCATTCCTCCTCCGTCCATCAGCCGGCTCGCCCGCTCGATATCATTCGCCGCGGCGGCATGCTGAAAAGCCTCCAGCTCCAGGTCATGCTGTTCAAACCAGATACTCGCTCTTTTGTGCAGGCATGACTGCTCTGCTTCTGCCCCTTTGGCAGCGGCAAATTTCTTTCGTAAAAGATCGGCAAAAAGATGGTGGTAGCGATACCAGCATTTTTCATCATCCAGCGGAATGACAAACAGATTGAGCCTCGTCATCTGCTGCAACATTTCCTCGCTGCACTTCTCGTTTGGAAAGAATGTCCGTGCATCGAGAACGGCATCACAAAGGGATGCACAAAATCGTTCAAGAATCGAGGTTCGCAGCAGAAAGTGCTGCATGCTCTCTGGCAGCTGTTGCCACACCTCCTCTACCAAATAATCAAAAATAAAGGAATGTGTGCCGGTAAACGAGTTGATAAAATCAGTCTTGTTCTCCGCATCGCGCAAGGAAATCGCCGCCAATTGCATTCCGGCAATCCAGCCCTCCGTACGTGATTCAAGCAAGGCTGACTCTTCTAGTGAAAGATCGATATCCATCGCATCGGCAAAAAACTGAAAGGACTCGTTTTTGGTGAAGCGCAAATCAGATCCACGCAGTTCGGTTACGTGATCACGCGCCCTTAACCGTGCGAGAGGGAATGGTGGATCTTCCCGAGTGAGAAGGACAACGTGCATATTGGACGGGAGATGGGTAAGCAAAAAGAGGAGAATCTGATTAACGGAACCGGCAGCTACAAGATGGTAATCATCGAGCACGAGAAGGAAAGGACTCTCCATTTTCCCGATGTCATGAAGCAAAGAGGTCAAAAGGAATTCAGTTGAAGGGGATTGGGGAGTTTGAAGCAGCTTCATCAGCTGATCACCTGTCTTTTCTTTGATCGTTTGCAAAGCGGCGATCAGGTAAGTGATAAAGCGTTTTGGATCACAGTCTTCTTTATCTAATGAAAGCCAGGCAGCAGGACGCCCACATTGGGAAAGCCATTCGCTTGCTAGCGTTGTTTTTCCGCAGCCGGCTGAAGCAGAGATCAAGGTCAGTTTGCGGTGCAGTCCTTTGTTTAAGCGTTCTATTAAGTGGAGACGAGAGACTGCATTAGGTGGACAGGACGGAATAAAGAGTTTAGTGGAAATAAGCGCATCTTTCATTTGAATCTTCTCACCATCCTAAAAAAACTGTTGGGCTCGCTACATTTTTATAGAGAGGCGCGCGGGGTGCCCCTCTCTACAATAAGTAGTGTGAACGAAGGACGTACGGGATTATTTCTTTACAATCTCTTCAATATGAAGCTTTGGTTCCTGCACGAGCTGAATAATGGTATTGTCACTAAGCTTGACCATTGGTCTCGTTGGCGCCTGCTGATCAAAAAAGATGACTTCCGCCTCTTGACCGGATGACAAGCGGACCCGACTGCCAATCGTACTTTGAACTAAGCTTTGAACGAGCATTTCAACAACTTTTGTTTCAAGCTTTCCAAACCGCTCCTTCTCGATTTCTTCCAACACTTGAAAAGGGGAACGTTTTGGCCGGTAATGACGCTCTGAGATCATCGCATGATACATATCGGCGACAGCCACAATTTGACTGAACAAATGAATTTTTTCCGCAGACACCCCTAATGGGTAACCGCTGCTATCATACCGTTCATGATGCTGCAGCACCCCAACTAATATCGAATCGGTAACACCAGGGACACCTTTCAGCATTTTATAGCTGTAAATAGGATGCTTTTTCACTTTTTCATATTCTTCCTCGGTCAAAGAACCTGTTTTCCTTAAAATCGCTGAAGGGAGCTTTGCCATTCCTGCATCGGACAACGCCCCACACAAACCGACCTGGATCGAGCGTTCCTCAGTCAGTCGTAATTTTTTCCCCAGGAAAGCTGATAGGATTCCAACATAAACGGAGTGATGATAAAGATAATCCGCTTTATTATTCAAATGGTGGAGATGAAGCAAATAATCAGGTGAATGGTGGATTTTTTCAAATAGCGATTCAAAGAGTGATCTGACCGCAGACATATCTACCGCTTTTCCTTCTTTCCATGATTCGAAAAGCTTTTTGTACATTTTGACGGCTGAGAGATAGTCTTCTCCTACATCCGTTTCCTTTGACGCTGTCTGTTCTTCTTCAACCGCCGGCTCTTCTTTCACTGCGCCCGGAACAAACGTCTTGCCATCGGCGAGCCGCGGTCTTACCTCAACGGTTTCCACCAAAAAGGCTTTTAAAAATTCCAGATGCTCTTCATTCAAAACCGTGTTCCTCTTCACTAATGGAACTTCTGTTAAGCCCGGCACATCTTTTGACATCACGCACCCTGGTTGAAGCTGTGCTACTTTCACTTCCATCCCCGCTCATCTCCTCTTCTTTGAACCTTATCTTCTTTCTATTATATCGGCACATCGAAAAAAGAGCTATACGTCATGGCATAAAACAGCCTGTCCGTATAGCCCGAAAAATGAAAATATTATTCGTTACCGTCTTCTTCAATTCCTTCTTCTACTTTTGCTACTTCTTCATTTTCCTCTGGTTGATCCGCTTCTGCCTCTTCCACATCTTCCTCGTCTTCGATATCAACCCGGGCGACAGTCGCCACTTCTTCGCCTTCATCGACACGAATTAACATCACACCTTGCGTATTCCGTCCGGTCGTAGAAATTCCTTCTACTTGCGTCCGGATAATCACGCCGCTGGCGGTAATAATCATAATGTCATGATCTGCCGAAACGACCTTCAAAGAAACGAGCGGGCCATTTTTTTCGGTGATGTTACATGTTTTAATTCCTTTACCGCCACGGTTTTGAATCCGATATTCCTCAATTGGCGTCCGCTTTCCGTACCCTTTTTTCGTGACGATTAACACATCATGTCCTTCAACGACCATATCCATTCCGACGACACAGTCATCATCACCGAGCGTAATCCCGCGCACTCCGGCTGCCGTTCGTCCCATTAGACGGACATCCTGCTCATGAAAGCGAATCGACATCCCCTGCCTTGTGCCGATAATGATTTCCTGGTTGCCGTCAGTCAGACGGACACCATGAAGCTCGTCCTCATCGCGCAGGCTGATGGCGAACAATCCACCGCGACGGATATTGGCAAACGAAGACAGTTCTGTCCGCTTGGCGACCCCTTGATTTGTCAGGAAGAACAAATAGGCGTCATCTCTAAACTCTTCAATCGGAATAACCGTACTGATGTATTCACCCGGCTCAATTTGTAAAAGGTTGATAATCGGAATCCCTTTCGCCGTCCGGCCTAAATCAGGAACCTCGTACCCTTTCAGGCGATACACCTTCCCTTTGTTTGTAAAAAAGAGAATCGTATGATGGGAATTCGTCGTGAAAAGATGCTGAACAAAATCATTATCATTTGTCCCCATCCCTTGAATTCCTTTTCCGCCCCGCTTTTGACTGCGGTAAGTGGAAATCGGCATCCGTTTAATATAGCCGTGATGGGTAATCGTCACGACAATATTTTGCCGTGGGATCAGATCTTCATCCTCTAAATGATCCTCGCTCATCGAGATGACCGTACGGCGCTCGTCATTAAACTTCTCTTTAATCGCTGTCAGCTCTTCTCTGATGATTTCAAGAACCTTCTCCTCATCAGCCAAAATCGCTTTTAATTCAGCGATTCTTTCCATCAGCTCTTTATACTCGTTTTCGATTTTATCCCGTTCCAAGCCTGTTAAGCGCTGAAGCCGCATATCGAGAATCGCCTGCGCCTGCTCATAGCTCAACGAGAAACGCTCCATTAAGCCGTTGCGGGCAATTTCCGTCGTTTGCGAGGAACGAATCAGGCTGATCACTTCATCAAGATGATCTAACGCGATTCTTAACCCCTCTAAAATATGGGCGCGCGCTTCCGCCTTGCGCAGCTCGAATGCCGTGCGCCGACGGATAACTTCAATCTGATGCTCGAGGTAATACTCGAGACATTGCTTTAAGTTGAGCACTTGCGGATGCCCTTTGACAAGCGCCAGCAAATTAATCCCGAAGCTTGACTGCAAAGCCGTTTGCTTATACAGATTGTTGAGCAGCACATTGGCATTGGCATCGCGCCGCAGTTCAATCACGATTCGCATTCCATTCCGGTCGGACTCATCACGAAGATCTGTGATTCCATCAATCTTCTTATCGCGCACCAGTTCGGCGATTTTCTCGATCAGCTTTGCCTTGTTTACTTGATAAGGCAATTCGTGAACAAGAATCCGGCTTTTGCCATTCTGCTCCTCGATTGCTGTTTTCGCCCGCAGCGTGATTGAGCCTCTCCCCGTTTGGTAGGCGCGGCGGATTCCGGAACGGCCTAAAATTTCAGCACCGGTCGGAAAATCAGGCCCTGGAATATACTCCATCAACTCTTCGACCGTAATCTCAGGGTTATGCGACAAAGCGAGCACCCCATCAACCACTTCACCTAATTGATGCGGAGGAATATTTGTCGCCATCCCAACGGCAATTCCTGACGCTCCGTTCACGAGCAGGTTCGGAAAGCGCGCCGGAAGTACGACCGGTTCTCTTTCCGATCCATCATAGTTATCTGTATAATCAATCGTATCTTTGTTAATATCGCGCACTAATTCCATCGAAATCTTCGACATCTTCGCTTCAGTGTACCGCATCGCTGCCGCTGCATCGCCATCGACTGAACCGAAATTACCGTGACCATCAATCAGCATGTAACGGAAGCTGAAATCCTGCGCCATTCTAACCATCGTCTCATACACAGCGGAATCACCGTGCGGGTGATACTTCCCAATGACCTCACCGACAATACGTGCTGACTTTTTATAAGCTTTATCAGGCGTCATTCCTAATTCATTCATCGCAAACAAAATCCGGCGGTGTACCGGCTTCAGTCCGTCTCGGACATCAGGAAGGGCGCGACTGACGATAACGCTCATCGCGTAGTCCATAAAGGACTCTTTCATTTCCTGACTTATATTTATCGGTTTTACTTTCGATTGATCTTGCTCAGCCATTTGTATTAACCTCCATCTTCACGCCTAGACATCGAGATTCTTGACATACTGCGCATTTTCCTGAATGAAATCACGGCGCGGCTCTACTCGATCTCCCATCAAAATCTCAAAAATTTCATCCGCCTTCATCGCATCCTCTAACGTGACTTGAAGCACCGTCCGATGCTCGGGATCCATCGTCGTCTCCCAAAGCTGAGTCGGGTTCATCTCACCAAGACCTTTATAGCGCTGAATGCCGACTTTGCTGCGGTCCTCGACTTTCTTTAAAGCTTCCTCCAGCTCTTTCTCACTGTATAAATAGCTGACATCCCGGCCCACGGTCAGTTTGAAAAGCGGAGGCTGGGCAATATAAATATAGCCCTTTTCAATCAACGGCCGCATATAGCGGTAGAAGAATGTCAGGATCAGGGTGCGGATATGGGCTCCGTCAACGTCGGCATCCGTCATAATGATCACTTTATGGTAACGCGCTTTTTCAATATCGAAATCATCGGAAATACCCGTACCGAGCGCCGTAATAATCGCCCGGATTTCATTGTTGGCAAGAATCTTATCCAATCTCGCCTTCTCGACGTTCAAAATTTTTCCCCGAAGCGGAAGAATCGCTTGGAAATGACGGTCCCGCCCTTGCTTCGCCGAGCCGCCCGCCGAGTCGCCCTCAACGATATAAACCTCACTGATCGAGGCATCACGCGACGAACAGTCGGCAAGCTTCCCCGGCAACGAGCTGACTTCAAGGGCGCTTTTTCTTCTTGTTAATTCACGCGCTTTTTTAGCCGCTTCCCGGGCCCGGGAGGCCATCAGCCCTTTTTCAATAATCTTGCGCGCGACCTGCGGGTGTTCATTCAAAAACCGCGAAAAATGCTCGGAGAATAACGAATCGGTAATTGTCCGGGCTTCACTGTTTCCTAATTTCGTTTTCGTCTGCCCCTCGAACTGCGGATCGGGAATTTTCACAGAGATAATCGCCGTTAGTCCTTCTCTTACATCTTCCCCGGTTAAATTCGGATCATTTTCTTTGAAGAGGCCATTTTTTCGGGCATAGTCATTAATAACCCGCGTCAATCCTGTTTTAAAGCCGGATTCATGCGTCCCGCCTTCATGGGTACTGATGTTGTTCGCAAAGGAATAAATATTGCTGCTGTAGCTGTCGTTATATTGAACAGCAACCTCAACAGCTAAGCCATCCTTTTCACTTTCAATATGAATCGGCTCTTCGTGTAACACTTCTTTCGACCGGTTAAGATGCTGGACAAAGGAAGCAATCCCGCCTTCATAGTGATAGGTGGCTTCTTTTTCTTCTTCACGCTTATCCGTAATTTTGATCGTTAATCCTTTATTAAGAAAAGCCAGCTCACGCAGGCGTGTCGCGAGCGTATCGAAATCATATTCCGTCGTTTCCGTAAAAATCGTCGGGTCAGGCTTAAAATGAATGATCGTCCCAGTCTTGTCGGTTTCCCCGATCACCGATAAATCGGCAGCCGGCACCCCTAATTGATATTTTTGATAATGAATCTGGCCTTCACGGTGAACCTTTACTTCCAGCTCTGTCGAAAGAGCATTTACAACAGAAGCTCCGACTCCATGCAAACCGCCCGATACTTTATAACCGCCGCCGCCAAACTTTCCGCCGGCGTGCAAGACGGTCATAATCACTTCAACAGCTGGACGGCCCATTTTTTCCTGAATTCCAACAGGGATCCCGCGTCCATTATCTTCCACCGTAATGCTGTTATCTTCTTCGATCGTGACGTGAATCGTATCACAATACCCGGCCATCGCCTCGTCAATGCTATTATCTACAATCTCCCAAACCAAATGATGCAATCCGCGAGCGCTTGTAGAACCAATATACATCCCCGGCCGTTTCCGTACCGCTTCAAGTCCTTCTAAAACCTGAATCTGACTTTCATCATAGGATTGTTGTTCAGGATGTTGTTCATTCGTCACCTTGTTCACCTTCATTCTCATTTATCTATCAAATCTATTGCAAAAATCACTTGCCGTCAGGTCTCTCTCATTCAGCTTCTTTCTCGAAGGCATAGTCTGTCATCGTTTTTCCCATCGCCCGCCGATTCAGCGTCAAAGAAGAAACCGGAGAATAATAGATGTCGTTGTCTGTAATAACGATTGATTTAATATAATCAGCTGAAATGATCGTTTTTGCCTTGCGGGCTTCTTCTTCTTTCAGATAGGTTTTTGTTATCGAGGAATGCTCTTGGACATCGCGATTTAATATAGCAATAATATCTTTTGAACGGATCAGCACATCGCCGCCTAAATGAATAAACACCGGTCCACCGCCTCCCCAATCATCTTTTTTCCACCGTGCCTTCTGTCACTTCAAATACAGCCGCCTGCTTTAGCGTCTGTTCATCAATTCCTTCCACGCTTGTCGTTGTCACAAACGTCTGGACTTTATCCTGAATCGAGCGTAACAAATGGGACTGACGATAATCATCAAGCTCAGAGAGGACATCGTCCAGCAAAAGGAGCGGGTACTCCCCAACCTCGGCATAAATCAATTCAATTTCGGCTAATTTAAGAGCAAGCGCGGTTGTTCGCTGCTGACCTTGCGAGCCATATGTTTGAATATCATGCCCGTTCACCCGAAAGCTGAGATCATCCCGTTGCGGCCCAAAAAGGGTGACACCGCGTTGAATCTCCTTATCCCGCTTTTGTTTATACACTTGATAGAGTTCTTCTTTTATGTTCGACAAATCCATCTCGTCTGATACCTCTCCCGGGGGAACATAGCTGATTTCGAGCTTTTCTTTTCCCCGGCTGATATCGTAATGAATCGGAAAGGCCCATTCCTGCAACCGTTTCACAAAAGCGAGCCGGCGACTGATCACCTCTGCCGCCAGTGCGACAAGCTGATCGGTCAGAATATCGAGCATCTCACCTGAGCCTTTTCTCGCCTGAAGATCCTTCAACAGATGATTGCGCTGCACAAGGACTTTCTGATACAGGCCGAGATGATACAAATAGACCCGGCTAATCTGACCAATTTCCATATCAAGAAACCTTCTGCGGACTTGCGGGCTTCCTTTGACCAGCCCGAGGTCCTCCGGCGCAAACATGACGACATTCGCCGCCCCTACATACTCACTTAATTTGCGCTGCTCAAGCCCGTTGACCTTGCCTTTTTTCCCTTTCAGCGACAGGATCAACTCCAATTCAAAAGGACCCGTCCTTCTTGCGAAATGCCCTTCTATCCGTGCAAATTCCTCCCCCCAGCGGATAAGCTCCTTGTCCTTCGTCGTCCGGTGGGATTTGGCCAAAGCGAGAACATAAATCGCTTCCAGCACATTCGTTTTCCCCTGTGCATTTTCCCCAAGAAAAATATTTACGGGTTGTTGAAATGATAAGGCTGCCTGATCATAATTGCGGAATTGCCGAAGCGTAAGCTGCTTTAAATCCAAAGGGAGTCCCCCTATTCCGCTGCAATTTCAAATTCTGTTCCATCGGCGAGCGTCACTGTATCGCCCGGGCTGAGCTTTTTTCCGCGCCGGTTTTCTTCCTCTCCATTCACCCATACCACATGTTCAGCAAGATACCACTTTGCCATGCCGCCCGTGTCTATGATTCCTGCTTCTTTTAAAAATTGTCCCAGTGTTATGTACTCCGTCGAAATGGAGATTTGGTTCATTTCATCACTCTTTTCTGCATGAACTCGTTGGCGTATCAAAGGGAAGACAGCAACTCACCGTATGATTTGCTGTCTTCATAAAATCACGTCATTAGATTATCTTACTTTATATTGTACTAAACCAAAGCTGACTAGCCAAGTCTTATTGTGAGAGTCGTCCCGAATCATCGCGGGAATTTTAAGAAAAACGCCTCTGGCTTCGTTCCTAGCTGCTTTAATAGGTTCTTACCGGTGAAAAGAGATGCAAATAATTGTCATGATCAATCGGTTTGATGACGAACGGGCTCATCGCCCCGGTGAACATCACATGAATGTCCTCACTGTCAATAACCTTCAACGCATCAATGACATTTTTTCCGTTAAATGAAATCCTCATCTCTTCCCCGTCAATTTGCGCGTCGATATGCTCCGTAACCTTTCCGACCTCCGGTGAAATCGAAGTCACCTCAACCTGACCGTCCAATGTTTTTAAGTTAATTACATTGTTTTTTCCTTCTCTTGATAAGAGCAGCGCCCGCTCCAATGTGTGCAGAAATGACTTCGTCTTTAAGTGAAGCGACGTTTTCGACTGAGTCGGAATCATACTTTTCGTAACCGGATATTTCCCCTCCAGCAATCTTGAGAAAAAGAGCAGATTCTCCATTTTGAACAAAACTTGATTCTCCGTCACAACGACATCAATTAAGTCATTAGAATCATCAATAATTTTGCTAAGCTCAATCAAGCTCTTCCCAGGAATAACAACATTTTCAAATGAAAGGGAATTATCGTTCTTTTCGATTTTCGCCTTTCTGATCGCCAATCGGTGACTGTCTGTTGCAGTACAGATTAACTCTCCTTCCTCGGTCTCCAAGTTTACACCTGTCAACACCGGACGTGTTTCCTGAGTGGACACCGCAAACACCGTTTGCCTGATCATATTCTTCAGCATATCTTGCGGCAGTTTAAAAAGAAGATCCTCCTCAAGCTGCGGCAGACGTGGATATTCCTCTGGATCAAGGCCGTTTAAATTAAATACGGAAGAACCAGAACGAATCGTCGTCGCAAACTGATCGGTGACGCTCACTTCAATATCCTCACCAGGTAATTTCTTTACAATTTCCGCAAAAAAACGGGCCTGTAACACGATGCTGCCAGGCTGTTGGATCGTCACGATTTCTGAATCGGCATCCTCTTTTGGAATAAACGTTTCGATCGAGACATCCGAGTCACTGCCGGTCAGCGTGATTCCATCCTCTGTCGCCACAATTTTAATTCCCGTCAAAATCGGAATGGTCGTTCTTGATGAAACGGCTTTTGCTACATGCTGGACATCTTGAACAAATCGATCACGCGTAATTGTAAATTGCATTCTGAAAAACTCCTTATAATTCATTAATATTTTTGATAAAAAGTAGAAGTACTAGTAATAGGGCCTGTGGATTTGTGGAAAACTGATAAAAAGAACGAAAAAAGCAGCCTATCCACATGTGGGCAGTATGTTGATAGGCAAGTAGACATTATCCACAATTCACACAAAATAAAAAAGTTAAGAAGTACGAAGCTGGTCCATTAAATCCTGAATTTTCGCCTGGAATTCCTGATCACTTGCTAGCAAAGCGGAGATTTTTTCATGGGCATGAATCACCGTCGTATGGTCTCTGCCGCCAAATTCGCTTCCGATTTTAGGAAGGGAGGCATCTGTCAGCTCTCTCGATAAATACATGGCGATTTGTCTCGGGAAAGCGACGGATTTTGTTCGTTTTTTTGCTTTGAAATCCTCCAACTTTACATGATAGTGCTCACCGACAAATTTTTGGATGTCGGTGATCGTCAGCACCTTCGGCTTCGAATTCGGAATGATGTCCTTTAATGCTTCAGCGGCCAGATCGGCATTCATATCCTGATTAATGAGAGAGGAATAAGCGACGACCCGGATTAAAGCTCCTTCCAGCTCGCGGATATTCGTGTCGATTTGATTGGCGATATAAAGCATGACTTCATTTGGAATATCAAGGTTTTCCGCTTTCGCTTTCTTACGTAAAATCGCGATTCTCGTTTCTAAATCTGGCGGGGTGATGTCGGTAATTAACCCCCATTCAAATCTGGAACGAAGCCGATCCTCAAGTGTCGGGATCTCCTTCGGCGGTCTGTCACTCGAAATGACAATTTGTTTTGATTCCTCGTGAAGTGCGTTGAATGTATGGAAAAACTCTTCCTGAGTTTGTTCTTTTCCCGCTAAGAATTGAATATCATCTATTAGAAGCACGTCGACATTTCGGTATTTATTGCGAAAATGGACGGCTTTGTTATCACGGATTGCATTGATAAATTCGTTCGTAAATTTCTCCGAAGATAAATAAACAACTTTCGCATTCGGGTTATGATCCATCACATAATGGCCGATCGCATGCATTAAATGCGTCTTTCCAAGTCCAACCCCTCCATAAATGAAAAGGGGGTTGTACGCTTTTGCCGGAGCTTCGGCGACTGCGAGTGAAGCCGCATGGGCAAACCGGTTCCCAGAACCGATTACGAACGTATCAAACGTATATTTATCGTTCAGCATCGTCTTCGTCACATGATTTGTTTGGCCATTGTCCTGCACGGGCCGCTTCTTGGGCACCGGCTCAATCAGAAAGCTTTCCTCCATTTCATTTTGAGGAATGACAAATTTAGGCTGGAGTCTGGTTCCTGTCAGCTGTTCAATCGTGTCAGAGGTTAAATCAGCATAATGATCTTCAAGCCAATCACGGGCAAATTCATTCGGCGCCGTAATAATAATGACGTCGTTTTGGATGTCATTCGCCTTTGTCGCTTTTAACCATGTCTCAAAACTAGGCTTGCTGACCTTTTTTTCAATTTCAGCAAGAGCCTGGTTCCATAAATCATGGATGTTTTCCAAAAGTTTCGCCTCCTTGTCCTTTTTTCAATACAATACCAAACAAGCATCTACCGTATGTATAAGGCGATGAACGATTCAAACCGCTTAGCTGTTCAACCTTTGTACAATCATGAGATGCGTTCGTATAAATATACATATGCACATATAATGTGAAAAGGATATAATATAGTAGAAAAACGTCGCGAAGTTTTTTTTGAACAGGCTGTGGAGAAAAAAACTCACAAGATAAAAAAGATGTCCACAACGTTACCCACAGACTGTGGACAAGATTGTGACCGTGGATTGCTGTCCACGAGTGAAAACAACTTAATCATAGCAAAAAAACGCTTGAGTGGCAACGCTTTGTTGCATTTATCCACATAACACAGCATCTTGTGTTCAAATGATATCCACAGCACAAGATATGTGAACAAGTTGTCAGTATTTTTGTGGAGAAGTCGGATTGTGTCGAGAAATGATTATCCACAAGAGATAAAATGTAAAAATTGCTAGAAGGATTGTAAAGAAATTTAGTAGACTGTTAAAATGGAAAGAGGGAAAGAAACAAGTTGAAAAGGTTTCTTGACAACTGCACCTAATGTTCCTTATAATTTACAAGAATGTCTTTTTGAATAGTATCCTCAGGGAGGTGTAATAAATGGGAAAACCAACATTTCAACCGAATAATCGTAAGCGTAAAAAAGTCCACGGTTTCCGTGCGCGTATGAGCACTAAAAACGGCCGTAAAGTGTTAGCGCGTCGTCGTCGTAAAGGAAGAAAAGTTTTATCTGCATAGGCCACTGAATGTCAGTGGTCTTTTTCTTCATGTTTATCTTGAGGCCATGTCGCTGAAAGAGGGAGGAAGAGAGAGACGCTGGCAAGTAAGGAGTGAAGAGGTTGAAAAAAAAGCAGCGGATTAAAAAGAATGAAGATTTTTCTCTAGTTTTTAAGCAAGGTCATTCCGTTGCGAATCGACAGTTCGTTCTTTATATCCTGCCAAAAGAGGGACAAACCTGTTTCCGATTAGGTTTGTCAGTAAGCAAACGTGTCGGAAACGCGGTTACCCGGAACCGAATTAAGCGTTATGTGCGGGAAGTGTTTCAGGCAAAGCGGGAGCAGCTTAAGGCAGGGGCTGATTATGTAGTGATTGCGAGAAAACCGACGGCAGAGATGAATTTACAAGAAATCGAGCAAAGCATGCTGCATGTGCTGAGAAAGGCCCGTGCGTTAAAACAAAGAACGTCAAAGCGGGAGAGTGACAAGTAGTGGAAGCTGAACAAAAAGAGCTTGCTGCTGCGTTTGTTACAGGCCGAGGATGAAAGAAAGCTCCTTTCAGCCAGCTGTAGAGGCCCGGCACGATGCATTTAAGAAAAGCGCGACCGCGTTTTTCTGTAAAGCGTTAACATATAGATGAAAAGAAGCGAAACAAGGAGGAGAACACGTGCTCAAAAAATTTGGCTTGGTTGCGATGATGGTTGGGCTGCTTGTTGTCATGACGGGCTGCTTCGATGTTGACCAACCAATTAATGAAAATAGTGAGGGTTTTTGGGATTCTTATCTTGTTTACCCTCTTTCATGGGTAATCATTTACTTTGCCGATTTATTTAATGATGACTTTGGGTTATCGATTGTTGTCGTGACGATTTTGCTGCGGCTGTTAATTTTGCCGTTAATGATTAAACAGACGAAGAGCGCGAAGGCGATGCAGGCGATTCAGCCTGAAATGGCCAAGCTGCGTGAAAAGTACAGCGCGAAGGATCAGAAAACACAGCAGAAGCTCCAGCAGGAAATGATGGCGATGTTCCAGGAAAAGGGCGTTAACCCGTTAGCGGGCTGTCTGCCTTTATTAATTCAAATGCCGATCTTGCTTGCCTTTTATCATGCGATTATGAGAACGGAAGAAATTGGCGGACATCATTTCCTCTGGTTCGCGCTTGATGCTCCGGATCCCTATTACATCTTGCCTGTTGTCGCCGGTATTACGACGTTTATCCAGCAGAAAATGATGATGGTTCCGGACAATCCGCAAATGAAAATTCTATTGTATATGATGCCGATTATGATTTGTGCGTTTGCTATCTTCTTCCCAACAGCGCTTACTTTGTACTGGGTAGTTGGTAATATCTTTATGATAGTTCAAACCTATTTCATAACTGGACCGAATGCCGGCAAATCCAAAGTGGCTGAGGCCAGTTCGGGAGGCAAAAAGAAGTGAAAAAAGTGATTGTGTCAGGAAAAACGATAGATGAAGCTGTCGAGAAGGCGATCAATGAATTACAGACAACAAGAGACAGGCTGTCTTATCGTGTTGTTCAGGAACCTCAAAAAGGTTTTTTCGGTATTCTTGGTTCAAAGCCTGCGATGATTGAAGCACATCTTTTACCTGATCCAGTCGATGTCGCGTTTCAGTTTTTGGAACAAACAGTTGCGTTGATGAAGGTAAATGCGACCCTTACGAAGGACGATGCGGGAGAGCATATTGTCTTTAATCTATCAAGCGAAGAAGAACTTGGCCGTCTGATCGGCAAACGGGGACAAACGCTTGAATCATTAGAGTATTTGACGAATCTTGTCGCGAACCGCCAGGATGGAACGTATACCCGGATTGAGCTTGATGCAGAAAACTACCGTGAACGCCGCAGGCAAACATTGGAGCAATTAGCCGAACGGGTTGCGTATAAAGTGAAAACAACAAAAGAGCGTGTTTCGCTTGAACCGATGAATGCCCTTGAACGGAAAATCATTCATACGACGTTGCAGCGGGTAGAAGGAGTCGAAACTGTCTCAGAAGGAAAAGGGCTGAAGCGTCATGTCGTCATTCAGCCTCATCAATCGTAACTAAATGAAAGCAGGCTGTCTCCAATTGGTGATCTTCCGTCCGAAAAAGAGACAGCGGCTTACTGCGCAATGTGCAGACTCCGTTTCGGGGGTGTGCCAAAAGGAGAATCAGCCCTTTTGGCACACCCCTTAAGCAATGTGTGGAGCCGCTGCAAACTTTTGCAGCCGATTGCAGCACTGTGCAGCAGCCTGTTCATGGTAATTCCACTCATGCTGTGCTATTCTAATCTTTTAGATGACAGGTTTCCGGTTGCTCTTTGCCGGACCTGATAAAGACGGATATGTATGAAATGAAGCGAAGCAACCGAACAATAGATAAGAACGTAATGAAGATAATGAAGCGAGGAGGAGGTGAGTGAGCATGCAATCTGATACAATTGCAGCGATCTCGACCGCATTGGGAGAAGGAGCGATCGGAATTGTCCGCTTAAGCGGAGAGGAAGCGATTTCGATTGCGGATAAGATGTATAAAGGTAAGGACGCGCTTGCGGAAGTCGCTTCTCATTCGATTGTGTACGGTCATATTATTGATCGCACAACGGAAGAGCTGATCGAAGAAGCGATGGTGTCGGTGATGAGGGCGCCGCGGACGTTTACGAGAGAAGATGTCGTTGAAATCAATTGTCATGGTGGCTTGCTTTCCGTTAACCGGGTCCTCCAGCTCGCGCTGAAAAATGGGGCGCGTTTAGCAGAACCGGGTGAATTTACAAAACGGGCCTTTCTTAATGGGAGAATTGATTTGTCGCAAGCTGAGGGGGTAATGGACCTTATTCGCGCCAAAACCGACCAGGCGATGAATGTTGCCTTGAAGCAGGTCGAAGGAAGGCTCTCGACAAAGGTCCAAGTGCTGCGCCAGGCTTTATTGGAGACCGTCGCCCATGTCGAGGTGAATATCGATTACCCGGAATATGACGCGGAGACGATGACGCATGCGCTTTTACGGGAAAAAGCGGAGTTTGTAAAGAATGAAATCGACAAGCTCCTTCGTACGGCGGCACAAGGGAAAATATTGCGTGAAGGACTTTCGACGGTGATTATCGGACGTCCGAATGTCGGCAAATCTTCCTTATTGAATAGTCTTGTTCATGAAAATAAGGCAATCGTCACCGATATTCCCGGCACAACGCGGGATGTAATTGAAGAGTATGTCAATGTCAGGGGGGTACCTCTACGGCTTGTCGATACAGCAGGAATCCGGGAAACCGAGGATATCGTTGAAAGAATCGGCGTCGAACGGTCGCGTCAGGTGTTAAAGGAAGCTGACTTGATCTTGCTCGTTTTAAACTATGGCGAGGAGCTTTCGCCTGAAGACCGGGCGTTGTTTGAAGCGGTGGCCGGCATGAATGTGATCGTCATTGTCAATAAAACGGACCTGCCGCGGAAAATAAATATGGAAGAGGTTCGGGAATTAGCTGAAAAAGAGCAGCTTGTCACGACCTCCCTTCTTCATGATGAAGGAGTAGATCAGTTGGAACAGGCGATCGCTGAGTTGTTTTTTGGCGGAGGCATAGAGAGCGGAGATATGACCTATGTCTCCAATTCCAGGCATATTGCCTTGCTGGAGCAGGCAAAAGCGACGATTACAGACGCACTGGACGGAATAGAAGCCGATGTCCCGATCGATATCGTGCAAATCGATATTACGCGTACATGGGAGCTGCTCGGTGAAATTATTGGTGAGAGTGTACAGGAAAGCTTGATTGATCAGCTTTTTTCACAGTTTTGTCTTGGGAAATAGAAGATATAAGGAGGTAGTTGAAAATGAGTTATGATGGTGGTCATTTTGACGTGATCGTCATTGGAGCCGGCCATGCAGGTGTCGAGGCGGGGCTTGCCTCTGCAAGAATGGGCGCGAATACGCTTATGCTGACGTTAAATCTTGATGCCGTGGCGTTTATGCCATGTAACCCTTCTGTAGGAGGCCCGGCAAAAGGGATTGTTGTCCGGGAAATTGATGCGCTTGGCGGTGAAATGGGCAGAAATATCGATAAAACCCATATTCAAATGCGAATGCTTAATACGGGGAAAGGCCCGGCAGTAAGAGCGCTGCGGGCGCAGGCTGACAAATTCATGTATCAGCATGAAATGAAAAAGACGATTGAGGAGCAGGAAAACCTTTTGCTCAGACAGGGAATGGTCGAGCGTCTGATCGTCGAGGATGGCGTCTGCCGAGGAGTAGAAACGAATACCGGAGCAAAGTATTATGCCAAGGCTGTTGTGATTACGACCGGAACGTACTTGCGCGGAAAAATTATCCTCGGGGAGCTGGCGTACGAAAGCGGGCCGAACAATATGCAGCCGTCTGTGCAGCTGTCTTACCATTTACAGGAACTCGGGTTTGACATGGTTCGCTTTAAAACGGGCACACCGCCGCGTGTGAACGGGAGCACGATCGATTATTCGCAGACAGAAATTCAACCGGGAGATGACCAGCCGCGGGCATTTTCCTATGAAACGACGAAGTATATTACCGATCAGCTTCCGTGCTGGTTAACGTATACGAGCGAGGAAACCCATCAGATCATTTCCGGCAATTTAAATCGTTCGCCGATGTATTCCGGGGTCATTGAAGGGACGGGACCGCGTTATTGTCCATCAATAGAAGATAAGATTGTTCGCTTTTCGGATAAGCCGCGTCATCAAATCTTTTTGGAGCCTGAAGGACGCAATACATCTGAAGTATATGTACAGGGGCTGTCAACGAGCTTGCCGGAAGACGTCCAATTAAACATGTTAAAAAGCATTCCCGGGCTGCAGGAAGTGCGGATGATGCGTCCTGGTTATGCGATTGAGTATGATGCGATTGTGCCGACGCAGCTCTGGCCGACATTGGAAACAAAAGCTGTTGAAGGCTTGTTTACCGCCGGCCAAATTAACGGAACATCCGGTTATGAGGAAGCAGCCGGACAAGGAATTATGGCAGGCATTAATGCAGCCCGCAAGGCAAAGGGGGAGGAGGGCGTTATTCTTGACCGCTCTGATGCCTATATCGGCGTCCTCATTGATGACCTTGTCACAAAAGGAACGAATGAGCCGTACCGCCTGCTGACATCACGGGCTGAATATCGCCTGCTTTTACGCCATGATAATGCCGATCTTCGTTTGACAGAGCTTGGTCACCAAATCGGACTCATTCCAGACGAACGATACGAGCGCTTTTTGGTGAAGAAAGCGCAGATCGAGGCGGAGAAAAAGCGGCTTGAATCGATTATCGTCAAGCCATCGCCCGAGCTGGCTCAACTGTTGGAAGAAACCGGATCAGCACCGTTGCAGGAAGCAGTTCGCGCGACGATGCTCTTAAAGCGCCCAGAGCTCGGCTACAAGGATGTTGCTAAAGTGATTGAGCCGCCGTCAGAGACGTTGAGTGAGGATGTTACGGAGCAGGTTGAAATTCAAGTGAAGTATGAAGGGTATATTGAAAAGCAGCTTCAGCAAGTGGAGCGAGCGCAAAAGATGGAAAACAAAAAAATCCCAGAAGATCTTGATTACTTTGCGATTAACGGTCTTGCTTCAGAGGCTAAGCAAAAACTGAGCGAGGTTCGACCGCTGTCCGTTGGTCAGGCTTCTCGTGTATCCGGTGTGAATCCGGCGGATATTTCCATTTTACTCGTTTATTTAGAACAAGGCAGATTGGCAAAAATCCAATAAAACGGAGCGAACGGATGAGTAAAAAACAATTTATACCTTTATTAGAAGAAAAAGGAATAAGGCTGTCGACGAAACAGGAAGAGCAATTCTTTTCGTATTTTCAGCTGCTTGTCGAATGGAATGAAAAAATGAATTTGACGGCGATCACTGAAGTCGATGAAGTATATATGAAACATTTTTATGATTCCTTGTCGGCTGCTTTCTACTATTCCTTTCAACCGGGTCAGCGCTTAATTGATGTTGGCGCTGGTGCCGGTTTTCCAAGCATTCCGCTCAAGATTCTTTTTCCTGAGCTGCATGTCAGCATTGTTGATTCCTTAAAGAAACGAATCCATTTTTTAGAGCATCTTGCCGCGGAATTGGAGCTGACGGATGTGTCATTTTATCATGATCGTGCGGAAACATTTGGTCAAAACCCTTTGCACCGTGAGGCCTACGATATTGCCACTGCCCGGGCGGTGGCGAGAATGTCGGTTTTGGCTGAGCTTTGTTTGCCGCTGGTGAAAAAAAATGGCGACTTTTTGGCGATGAAAGGGGCAGGAGGAGCAGAAGAGGTGGCTGATGCTTCCAAGGCCTTATCATTGCTCGGAGGGGAAGTTGTGTGCGACTATCACTTCCGCCTGCCAATTGAAGAAAGCGAACGGCATATTATTCATATTAAAAAGAATAAACCTACACCGAAGAAATACCCGCGCAAACCTGGAACACCGAATAAAGCGTCTTTATAAAAAAGATGTTTCACGTGAAACATCGACTCATTGTTTCACAGGCTGCTGCAAAGCAACTTTTGGCATAGCCTCACGGAAATTTCACTTGACGGTATCTTATGTGAGCGATATAAAAGAACTAGAGAGAAAAGCAGGACATGATCAACAAATGTCGAATGTAGAAAGACGGTTACTATCAGAAGGTGGTGTCAGGCGATGAAGCAACCGTTTTCCCGCCTTTTTGGCTTTAGTGATAAGCAGGAAGAGGTTGAAGTGAGTGGGAATGAAGAGGTAAAGCAGCTTAAAATTACCGAGATTGTTCCTAATCGTTTTCAGCCCCGGACCGTATTTGACCAGGAGCGAATTGATGAGCTAGCCCAAACGATTCGTACCCATGGTGTCATTCAGCCAATTGTGGTCAGAGAACGTGACGGAAAGTATGAAATCATTGCAGGGGAAAGAAGATGGCGAGCTGTAACGTCACTCGGATGGGAAACGATCCCTGCCATTATAAAAGAATTTAATGATTCCCAGACGGCTTCTATAGCTTTAATTGAGAATCTCCAACGAGAAGGGTTGACGGCGATAGAAGAAGCGGTCGCTTATGCGAAATTAATTGAAATCCACGGATTAACCCAGGAAAGCTTAGCCCAACGATTAGGAAAAGGCCAATCAACGGTTGCCAACAAGCTGAGATTGCTTCACCTTCCGGAAATCGTACAAACAGCTATCATGAACAGGGACATATCAGAACGGCATGCGCGCGCGTTATTAGCCTTAAAGGATCAACAGCTTCAAACTAAGCTTTTGGATGAAATAAAAGAAAAGCAATTGAATGTGAAACAGACAGAAGAGAGGGTCAAACTCCTTCTTGAGGGACAACCTGCCCCGAAAAAGAAGCCAAAAAGAAAGTCCTATTCTAAGGATATGCGGATTGCGATGAATACGATCAGACAGTCAGTTGATATGGTCATGAAAAGTGGGTTACATGTCGATACAGATGAAGAAGAACATGAGGAATTCTATCAATTCACCATTCGCATTCCAAAGAAATAAAATAGAGAATGGGGCGAAAGGTTGTTTTAAGCAATGAATGTAACCGTCACGATCTTCTAAAGCCCGTTGTGAGTAGGTTTCTCACAACGGGCTTGTGGCGAGGATAGCCATTCCCAACAGATTAACTTGATTCTATTATTTATTTTTGGAAGAACGTTCAGGAAGTAGTATCGTTCTGGATGTTGTCTCCCCTGACAAAAAAGATTGTCGGGGGTTTTTTTAAAAGGTTGAAGCTGAAAAGACGATAATTGGTTATTTTGACATCCGCAGAAGTTACGATTTATAACTTTCTGAAAACGAATGCAAATAATTATGGTAGAATAAAAGCAGCAATGCGAATGTTTGGACGGAAAGCAGGTGACAGTGTGGCCAGAATTATTTCTGTAGCGAATCAAAAAGGTGGCGTCGGAAAAACGACGACAGCTGTCAATTTAAGCGCGTGTTTAGCTCATTTAGGCAAAAAGGTATTGCTTGTCGACATCGACCCACAAGGGAATGCAACAAGTGGGGTTGGTGTGGAGAAGGGGGAAGTCGATGAATGCATTTATGACATTCTTGTGGAAGATGTAGACGCGACTGAAGTCATTCGTTCTACTCCTTTAGCAGGGTTGGAAGTTTTGCCTTCAACGATTCAATTGTCGGGCGCTGAAATCGAGCTCGTTCCGACGATTTCCCGGGAGGTTCGTCTGAAAAGAGCGTTAGCCGCCATCTCTGATAAATACGATTATATTTTTATTGATTGTCCACCTTCCTTAGGTTTATTGACGATTAATGCACTGACGGCTTCTGATGCAGTATTAATCCCGGTTCAATGTGAATATTATGCACTGGAAGGATTAAGTCAATTGCTGAATACGGTCCGACTCGTGCAAAAGCATTTAAATACAGAGCTTGAAATTGAAGGAGTACTGCTAACGATGCTTGATGCCCGGACGAATTTGGGGATCCAGGTGATTGATGAAGTCAAAAAATACTTCCGAGAGAAAGTATTTGAAACAATCATTCCACGAAATGTTCGTTTAGGAGAGGCTCCAAGTCACGGACAGCCGATTATTGTCTATGACGCGAAATCACGGGGAGCCGATGTCTATATAGAATTAGCAAAGGAAGTGGTAGCAAGTGGCGAAAGGGTTAGGTAAAGGGTTACAGGCGTTATTTCCTGACCAGTCAGGTGAGCTGAAAGATCAGATTGTACAAGTTGCCATTAAAGAATTGCGACCAAATCCGTATCAACCTCGCCAATCATTTTCAGATGAATCGATTGCGGAGCTTGCTGATTCCATTACCGAGCATGGCATTCTGCAGCCAATCACGGCGAGAAAAAGCATCAAAGGCTACGAAATTGTAGTTGGCGAGCGGCGCTATCGGGCTGCACAAAAAGCCGGTTTGAAAGAAGTTCCCGTCATTGTAAAGGAATTTGACGAACAGAAGATGATGGAGCTCGCTTTGATTGAAAATTTACAGCGGGAAGACCTGAATCCAATTGAAGAGGCTGTCGCTTATGAAAAGGTGATGGAGCAGCTCTCGTTGACCCAGGAGCAGCTGGCGGCCCGTCTTGGAAAAAGCCGTCCTCATATTGCCAATCATCTGCGGCTGCTGCAGCTTCCAAAAGTGGTGCAGCAATTCATTTCAGACGGCAAACTTTCAATGGGGCACGGCCGCGCTTTGCTAGGGTTAAAGGATAAGAGAAAGCTTTCTGCTCTTCTTGAAAAAATCTTACAGGAGAGATTAAGCGTTCGTGAGGTTGAAAGCCTGGTCAATCAAGTAAATGAGCATGTTCCACGTGAAACAAAACGAAAAAAAACAAAGCTTTCTCCATTTTTGCAGACTCATCAAGAGGCGCTACGCAGCCGCTTAGGTACATCAGTCGCGATTAAACCGGGAAAGCGAAAAGGGAAAATTGAGATTGAATTTTTTTCGGATGAAGATCTGGAACGAATCATTCAATTGTTAAATGTGGAAGAAAAGGTGTAACATGAAAACTGGCTCATTGATAGTTGAGTCAGTTTTTCTATTTATAAAACGACGTGAATGAACAGATAAATAAAGAAGAGGAGACTAAGAGATGATTTATTTTGATCACGCTGCTTCTTCATTTCCAAAGCCAAAAGCGGTTGCTGATGCCATGTATGAAGCGGTTACGCAGTATGCTGCAAATCCAGGGCGCGGCGGACATGTTCTCGCTGAACGTGCCCGCCTGGCAGTAGATGAGGCAAGAACAAAGCTGGCAACGTTCTTTGGTGCGCCACATCCCAAACATGTCTGGTTTTATCAAAATGCGACGATGGCGTTAAATCAAGCCTTGTTCGGATTTCGCTTTGCCGAGGGCGATCATGTCGTCACGACAGCATTTGAACATAACTCTGTGCTGCGGCCGCTTGAACGACTGAAACGAGATAAAGGGATAGATGTCACCTATGTAAAGCCAAATGACGAAGGTGAAATTACAGCTCAGGCGTTGATCGAAGCATGCACAGCGAAAACAAAAATGTTCGCCATCAGTCATGCTTCTAACGTAACGGGTGCGTTTGTTCAAATGAATCAGCTGGCTTCCTTCGCAAAAGAAAATCAGATTGCTGTTCTGCTTGACGCTTCCCAGACAGCAGGAACGTTGCCGATTGACCTAGAGAACGATGGGATCGATCTGCTCGCTTTTGCTGGTCATAAATCGCTGCTCGGTCCACAAGGGACAGGTGTTCTCATAAGCAGGGAAGATTATGACTTGCTTCCTCTCGTTGAAGGGGGAACGGGGAGTTATTCTGAGCTGCCACATCAACCGCATATATGGCCGGACCGATATGAAGCTGGTACCTTGAATACCCCGGGTATTGCCGGTCTCGCGGCAGGAATCGAGGCGATCATTGAAAAAGGGATCACATCGATTTATGAGCATGAGCAGGCGTTATTAACACTTTTTATAGAAGAGACAGAGCAGATCAGCGGACTGAAACATTACGGCCCGATGGATTTGTCGAAACGGGTCGCTGTTGCTTCTTTTTCTTTGGAGGGGATTGGCAGTCATGAACTGGCGATTATTTTGGATGAACATTATCAAATTGCTGTGAGGGCCGGTCTTCATTGCGCTCCGCAAACCCATCAAGTGCTCGAGACGAGTGACAGTGGGCTCGTTCGCGTCAGTTTCGGTCCCTACAATACAAAAGAAGAAGTAGAGACGCTCATTCGAGCATTAAAGGAGATCCAACAGGCTTTCGGATAAGGTTCCATGAGGAAATAGGGATGGTTCAAAAGGCTGGTTACTCCTTATGAAACATCCCCTTCTTTTGAGGTTGATTTTAAGCTGAGAGCACGGAAAAAGGAAGGACGTGTTTCCTTTTCAGGCAGCTTCTCGTCTGCCTTTTTAATAGAAGCTGCCATCGTCTCAGCCATTTGAACGACGGTAAACAGCCGTGTATTTTGGAGAATGAAATAATCCATCATTCCGCCAATATTAACAATCCCGGTCATATGAATATCGCCAACTTCGGGGAGTTTCTTCTGAACCGCAGCTCCGGGATGGAGAGGTCCTTCAGCTAATGTAATTTTGCCAACTCCCGATAATCGTCCTAAACAAGCATCTATCGCCAAAATAAAAGAGCGTGGATGCTTATTTTTGATGTCCGCTAATTTGTCCTTTAAATTAACTGCATGGACAGGATGCTCAAGCGTCCCGTACACGATAAAGTGGCGCAGGTTTTGATGGGCAAGAATGGAGCCAATTAAAGGTCCCAATGAATCGCCGGTTGAGCGATCTGTCCCGATACAAATAATAACCAAATCGGATCGCGTATGGTTCTTCGTCATACAAGTGAGCTGATCTGCTAATACGTCAATAACTCCTTCTGCTTCCATGTGAACACGTAAGGGAGAATGTTTTTTTGCGAATAGACGATGGTTTGTACTCATATCATCGCCTCCTTTACCATAATAGTAATAGTATACGGAAAGTTTTTCCTTTCTATACATACGGATTAAAGGAGCGATGGGGATGTGGGCAAATGGACTGAAATGGATGTTCCTGATCATAGGAACGATGATCGGGGCAGGCTATGCTTCCGGCAGGGAATTATGGGAATTTTTTGGAGCGGAAAGTGGACTAGCAATTCTATTATTTACCATTCTTTTTACAATTTGCTGTATGGTGATTATGACGATCAGCTATACGCATAAATCGCGCCATTATCTCCCCGTCCTCCAGCTGTTAATGGGAAAGCAGCTGACGAAGCTCTATGATTTTATGATTATGCTTTATCTTTTTTCAACGACCGTCATTATGCTGGCCGGGGGAGGGGCGACGCTGGAAGTATTTCAGTTTCCTTATTGGCTCGGAACCGTTATTTTAGGCGGCTTTGTCGTTCTCTTATTCGTGTGGGATACGAAAGGGGTGACAGCGATGAATGCGATTCTAATTCCAATTTTGATTTTTTGTCTAGTTGGAGTATTAATTGCTTTTCAGTCGCTGCAGGGCTTTCCAATTCACCTTTCTTTGGACGAGCAGAGCAACTGGCCGTCGGCTTTAACCTTTACTGCCTTGAATATTTTGCCACTGGTCGCCGTTTTGGCGGCAATTGGCGATGAAATGAAGCATAAGGGGGAAATTTGGATTGCCAGCATTGGCAGCGGTCTCGCGCTTGGAAGTGTCTCCTTTCTTTATAATGAGTCCCTTCTCCAGGTCGCAGGCGATATTATGCTTTACGAAATTCCGTTATTCGCCATTTTAAAGCACTATCCTTATTATATGGTGTTAATTATGACCTTGCTGTTGTGGATGGCGATTTATACGACAGCCGCGGCGGGAGTATTTGGGCTGCTTTCGCGGATGAAGGACTGGATCAAAGGACCGGCGTGGCTGCTCGCTTTATTGCTGATTGCCATCATGTCGCCGTTGACGACGTTCGGCTTTTCCAACTTAATTGCCATTCTTTATCCGTTATATGGGGTACTGAATTTATATGTTTTCGCTGCAATTTTGCTTTATCCGATTTTTCATCATCGTTCGCTGTAGAAGATAGAGAGGACGGCTATTCCTTCCAGCCTGTTTCGTGTATAATAGACGAGCATAGGACAGTAGAGGGAAGGAGGCACCTGGCATGGCTGATAAGGAGTTTGCATTGCATGATGTCGTGGAGATGAAAAAGCAGCATCCATGCGGAGAAAACCGCTGGAAAATCATCCGAATGGGGATGGATGTCCGGATTAAATGTCTTGGTTGCCAGCACAGTGTGATGCTACCCCGTAAAGAATTTGCAAAAAAAATGAAAAAAGTGATTGAGAAAGCAGGCGAATAAGCGCACGGAGCGTTTGTCTTTTTCACAGGAAATCTCTATAATTGGTATCATTATCATAGAAATGAAGCGATAGATGAAAATAGAACGAAGGAAGTGAGTCGTCATGGCCTTAACAACAGGTATTGTCGGTTTGCCGAACGTAGGTAAATCGACGCTTTTTAATGCAATCACACAAGCAGGAGCGGAATCCGCCAACTACCCATTTTGCACGATTGATCCAAATGTCGGCATTGTCGAAGTGCCCGATCACCGTTTGCATACATTAACCGAGCTGGTCGAACCGAAAAAAACAGTTCCGACCGCCTTTGAATTTACCGATATTGCCGGGATTGTCGAAGGAGCGAGTAAAGGGGAGGGATTGGGAAATAAGTTCCTTTCTCATATTCGCCAAGTCGATGCGATCTCCCATGTCGTTCGTTGCTTTGCGGATGAGAACATTACCCATGTCGCTGGAAGCGTCAACCCGCTTAATGACATTAAAGTGATTAATCTTGAGCTGATCCTCGCCGACTTTGAAACAGTGGACAAGCGTATTACCCGCACGGCGAAGCTCGCGAAAACGAAAGATAAGGACGCTGTCGCTGAACTGGAAGTGCTGGAATTGTTGCGCGATGCGTTTGAAGAGGAAAAGCCGGCGCGCAGTATTGAGTTTACCGAAGAACAACAGAAAATCGTCAAACAGCTCCATCTGTTAACGAGCAAGCCGGTGCTTTATGTCGCCAATGTCAGCGAAGAAGATCTCCTGTCGCCAGAAGATAATGATTATGTGAAGCAGGTGAAGGAATTTGCGGCCGCTGAAAATAGCCAGGTGATCGTCGTCTGTGCGAAAATTGAAGCGGAAATTGCCGAGCTTGAAGGAGAGGAAAAGCAAATGTTCCTTGAAGAGCTTGGAATTCAAGAGTCGGGGCTTGATCAATTGATCCGCGCCGCCTATGAATTGCTCGGCTTGCAAACATACTTTACAGCTGGTGTTCAGGAAGTACGTGCCTGGACATTCCGCAAAGGGATCAAAGCACCGCAGGCCGCGGGCATTATTCACTCTGACTTCGAACGCGGCTTTATCCGCGCCGAGGTGGTTTCCTATGAAGATCTCGTCGATGCCGGCTCCATGACCGTCGCCAAGGAAAGAGGGAAAGTACGGCTTGAAGGAAAAGACTATGTCGTTCAAGATGGGGACGTCATTCATTTCCGTTTCAACGTATAAAGTCCAACAATGTCGATGTACAATTGAGCAGATTCGCCTGCTGTTTTGAGGGTGTGCCAAAAGCCAGCTTTTTTCCTTTTGGCACGCCTTTTGTTTTGCCGCTGATCAGCTGGAAAATAGCTTGCAGTCGATCATTGGTTCTGGTATAATCTATAAATGCGAGTAAAATGACTCCTTATTGATGAGTTTTGCTCCTTGCTCCAAAACGGAGCCGTTAGACCAAAAGGAGGTGACCGGAATGCGTAAGTACGAAATTATGTACATCATCGCTCCAAACCTAGAAGAATCAGCAACAAAAGAGATCATTGAACGTTTCAATGGTGTTTTGACAAACAATGGAGCTGAGATCGAAAAGGTAGAAGAGATGGGCAAACGTCGTTTAGCATATGAAATCAATGATTTCCGTGAAGGTTTCTATGTGCTTCTAAATGTACAAGCCAACTCTGAAGCGATTGCAGAATTCAACCGTCTAATTAAGATTAACGACAACGTGATTCGTGTTCTTATTACAAAAGACGAAGATTAATGAATACAATGGGGAGGGGTATGGATGCTTAACCGAGTCGTGCTTGTAGGACGCTTAACGCGTGATCCTGAGCTTCGCTATACGCCGAATGGCGTTGCGGTTGCGAATTTCACATTAGCGGTAAATCGCACATTTTCCAATCAGCAGGGCGAACGCGATGCTGATTTTATCAATTGTGTCGTTTGGCGGAAGCCTGCCGAAAATGTGGCGAACTACTTGAAAAAAGGCAGTCTTGCTGGTGTAGATGGCCGAATTCAAACACGCAGCTACGACAACAACGAAGGTCGTCGTGTCTTTGTAACTGAAATTGTCGCAGACAGTGTGCAATTTCTTGAGCCCCGCGGTGCGAGCCAAGGGCAGGGAAATGATTATTTCGGTGGTCCGCCTTCAGGTGGCAACGACTTTGGGAATCAGCAGAACCCTAATCAGAACCGATCATCTGGCGGATTTAATGATGATCCATTTTCCAATGATGGAAAGCCAATCGATATTTCGGATGATGATTTGCCGTTCTAATCAACCTCTCTCCTTAGTCGATCCGTTTATGAAAATAAAGATACTATTTTATAGGAAAGGAGTGCTGTCAAATGGCTCGTCGTGGTCGTCCAAAGCGTCGTAAAGTTTGTTTCTTTACAGTAAACAAAATTACAAAAATTGATTACAAAGATACGGATCTTCTGAAGCGTTTCATTTCTGAGCGTGGTAAAATCCTACCTCGCCGTGTAACTGGAACGTCAGCGAAGTATCAACGTCAATTAACAATCGCAATCAAGCGCGCTCGTCAAATCGCTTTATTGCCTTATGTATCAGAGGTTAACTAATTGGATTTCAATCAGGCTGTTGAGTATATCGCTCAGCAGCCTGTTTTCATTCACTCGTCTTCAGGAAGATGTGACAATCCTCGGCGTTCGCTTTAATTTTGCGGCTGGATACGCTAAAATAGACAAGGATATGGGAAACCATCAAAAATTGTGAGGACAAATGAAAACAAAGGATGTAGCTTCGGCAGTAATGACTGCGATGTTAAAAAATGAGGTGGATATGTGAAAGACATAAGAACACTGACAGAAGGGGCTATTTTGGCCGCTGTGTTTGCGATTCTTTTACTGGTGACAGCATATGTTCCGCTTGTCGGGATGATTACGCTCTGGGCGCTGCCGCTCCCGTTTGTGATTTATGTGCTGCGGCGCGGTTTAAAGGCCGGCTTTATGCTCGTGGCGGTCGCCTGCTTTCTTGCTTTTCTGGTCGGAGGACTTCCTTCTGTCCCTGCGGCGCTTGTATTTGGAAGTGCCGGGTTAATCGTTGGGGAATTATACCGGCGGGAACAACCAGGATTGACAGTTTTAGTCGGCGCGGGCTTAACATATACCGTTAACATGCTGCTCGTTTTTTTAGGGCTGGTTTTCCTATTAGGAGAAAATCCGATGCAAATGGCAGTGGATTTAACCCGCGAACAAATTGAATTCGCTGAATCAGCTTTTGATATGCCTACTGAGTCTGTGGCCCAAATGAATGAGATGCTCAACCAGCTTGGCTATTTAGCGCCTTTAATGATCGTCGGTGCGGGAGTGTTTTGTGCGCTGATTACACTATGGATCAGCCGCCTCGTCCTACGCCGGTTAGGCCATGAGGTTAACGGACTGCCTCCGTTTCGCGAGTGGCAGTTTCCAAAATCATTTCTGTGGTATTACTTAATTGTGCTAATCCTTGCGATGGGTGGATTCGAACAAGGGACGACGATGTATGCGATCGTCTGGAACCTGTTTCCTCTGCTTGAGATTATATTAGCGGTACAGGGATTTGCCTTTATCTTTTTCTTTTGTCATCACCGAGGAATTTCGAAGGCTGTACCGATTCTTTTAGTCATTTCAGCGATCATCATGTCGCCTTTATTGTTCATCATTCGAATTCTGGGAATCATTGATTTAGGCTTTGACTTGCGAAAACGCGTCATAAGCCAGAAAAAATAGGAGCTGACATTATGCCTGAGTTCTTAATGAAACGGTGGCACGGCTACCACGTCAAAGCTCTGTTTGCTGTCGCTGTTCTCTTTCTTGGCATCTTGACATTTTTTCAATGGCAAATAGGAGTGGTTGGCTTTATTCTACTGGGAGTGTTAGCGATTTATTCTGCTCAGGCCAAACGCTCCTTTGAGCGGGAACTTGAGCATTATGTCATGACGCTGACCTATCGGGTGAACAAAGCCGGAGAAGACGCGGTTACCAAAATGCCGATCGGTATTCTTCTTTACAATGAAACGGGAAACATTCAGTGGGTAAATCCGTTTATGGCGACGTTGATTGACGAAGACCTGTTAAATAAAGGGTTGGAAGAGCTGAGTGAGGAAATCGTGGAAATGCTTCGTCAAGAAGAGGATGAGAAGGTCATCACGCTAGAGGACCGCTATTATCATGTGACGCTTGAAAGGGAGGAGCGCCTGATATACTTCCTTGATGTGACCGAAAAGGAGAAAACGAAGGAACGCTTTGAAGAAACACAGACTGTTGTTGCCCTGATTTATTTGGATAATTATGATGAAATCACTCAAGGCATGGAGGACCAGGTTAGAAGCCGTTTAATCAGCCAGGTGACAGCTGCCCTCAACAACTGGGCAAATGATAACGATATGCTGTTAAGAAGAACGTCGTCTGACCGCTTTATCGCGGTGTTTAATGCGAAAACACTGGAAATGATTGAAGGGCAGCGGTTTGACATTATTGATGAAATTCGCCAGCTTACCGGAAAAGATAAAGTGCCGATCACCTTAAGTATCGGTGTCGGAACGGGGGAGAATTCATTAAGAGAGCTGGGCCAGCTTGCTCAATCAAGTCTTGATCTCGCTCTTGGACGTGGAGGAGACCAGGTGGCGATTAAACAAAGGAATGGCAAAGTCCGCTTTTACGGTGGTAAATCAAATGCGATGGAAAAACGGACACGGGTGCGGGCACGCGTCATTTCTCATGCTTTGCGTGATTTCGTGCTTGAATGTGAAAAAGTGATGATCATGGGTCATCAAAATCCGGATATGGATGCGATTGGCGCGGCGATCGGTGTGCAGAAAATTGCTGAAGTGAATGGCAAGGAAGGCTATATTGTTCTTGATCCGAGCGACATTAACCATGACGTTCAGAAGCTGATGGAGGAAGTCGAAAACCATGACCATCTCTGGTCACAGTTTATGACACCGGAAGAAGCAGAGGAGCAGATTACGCCACAGACGCTGTTAATTATCGTTGATACTCATAAACCGTCGATGGTGATTGAGCCCGCGCTGCTGGACCGGGTAGAGCGGATTATCGTGCTTGACCATCATCGGCGCGGCGAGGAATTTATAAAAGACCCTGTTCTCGTTTATATGGAGCCTTATGCGTCATCAACTGCTGAGCTCGTTACCGAGCTGCTGGAGTATCAGCCGAAGCAGCTGAAAATGGATCGGCTCGAAGCAACCGCTTTGCTGGCGGGAATCATTGTCGACACGAAAAGCTTTGCCGTGCGCACCGGCGCTAGAACCTTTGATGCGGCTTCGTTTTTACGTTCAAACGGAGCAGATACGACGCTCGTACAAAAGCTGCTGAAGGAGGATCTTGAGCAGTATGTGAAACGGGCAAAGCTCGTCGAAAGCGCCGAATACTACCGCGATGGCTTGGCGATTGCGGTAGCGGAGGAAGAAGAAACCTACAGCCAGATTATTATTGCCCAGGCTGCCGATACGTTGTTGAATATGAAGGATGTCGTTGCATCATTCGTTATTTCCAAACGAAAAGATGGTATGATTAGTATAAGTGCCAGATCGCTTGGGGACTTCAATGTTCAGCTGATCATGGAAAAGCTAAATGGCGGAGGGCACCTCTCCAACGCAGCTGCGCAGCTCGAGGAAGTGACGATTGAGGAAGCGAAAGAGCGGCTGCAGGAAGCGATTGATGATTATGTTGAAGGAGGTCAATCATAATGAAAGTCATATTTCTAGAGGATGTAAAAGGAAAAGGGAAAAAAGGCGAAACAAAAAATGTTTCTGAAGGCTATGCCAGAAACTATCTTATCCCCAATCAGCTTGCTGTTGAAGCGACAAAAGGCAATATGAAAAACCTGGAAGCGCAAAAGAAAAGTGAGCAAAAGAAGCAGGAAGAAAACCTCGCTGAAGCTGAGGTCTACAAAGCGGAGCTTGAAGCGCTTGAAGTGAAAATCACAGCGAAAGCCGGGGAAGGTGGACGCCTGTTCGGAGCGATTTCCACAAAGCAGATTGCCGAAACATTGGCGAAGATGAAAAAGAAAGTCGATAAACGGAAAATTATGCTTGATGAACCGATACGTTCATTGGGATATACAAACGTCCCGATCAAAATTCATCCGGAAGTGATCGCAACCGTCAAAGTCCATGTCGTAGAAGAATAACAGCATAAGAGAGAAGGGTGACAAAAACGAGTGTTCTCTTGACCAGTGGTGGTATAATTAGGGCTGAACTAGCTTATCCATTCACTAGGAAGAGGAGGCATTCGCGGATGTCACCCTTTTTCAAAGTTTACAATTTTGTAGGTTAATTCGCGTGAAAATGTCGGCTGGGGCCCGTTACAAAAATACGTAGCAGCTCTGGACGGCACTTTTGTGGGATAATTTGAGGAAGGCACTGGCTCCGCACCGTGCTTCTATGAAAGGATGAACATGCATGAGTGATCTGTTTGCTGATCGCACACCACCGCAGAATATTGAAGCTGAACAGGCCGTACTGGGCGCTATTTTTCTGGCCGATGAAGCCCTTGTGACAGCTTCTGAACGTCTTGCACCTGAAGATTTTTATCGTGCGGCTCACCAGCGGGTATATCAAGTCATGCTTGAACTGGCTGAAAAGGGAGAGCCGGTCGATCTTGTAACGGTGACAGCTGAACTCCAGGATCGCAAATGGCTCGATGATATTGGCGGCGTCGCTTATCTCGGCGACTTGGCCAATGCTGTGCCGACGGCGGCCAATGTGGAGTACTACAGCAGGATCGTTGAGGAAAAGTCCCTATTGCGCCGTCTGATCAAAGTGGCGACGAGCATTGCCGCTGAAGGCTATGCAAGTGAAGAAGAAGTCGACGCGATTCTCGATGAAGCGGAAAAGAATATTCTCGATGTCTCACAGCGTAAAAATACAAGTGCCTTTATTTCGATCAAAGATGTGTTGATCGAAACGTACGATAAAATCGAAATGCTTCAGCACCATAAAGGGGACATTACTGGGATTCCAACTGGATTTGTTGAGCTTGATCGCATGACGGCAGGCTTTCAGCGGAATGATTTGATTATCGTCGCTGCCCGCCCGTCAGTCGGTAAAACGGCATTTGCCCTAAACATTTCGCAAAATGTTGCCACCCGTACCGACGAAAACGTCGCGATCTTCAGCCTGGAAATGGGGGCGAGTCAGCTTGTTCAGCGGATGCTTTGCGCAGAGGGAAACATTGATGCCCAGCGGATGCGGACAGGGGCGCTTAATACCGAGGATTGGCAGAAGCTGACGATGGCGATGGGGAGCCTGGCGAAAGCGGGAATTTACATCGATGATACGCCGGGTATTAAGGTCAATGATATCCGTGCCAAATGCCGGCGCTTAAAGCAGGAGCACGGACTTGGGATGATTATGATTGATTATTTGCAGCTCATTCAGGGCAGCGGCCGCAGCGGGGAGAACCGCCAGCAGGAAGTATCTGAAATATCGCGCTCGCTAAAAGCAATTGCCCGTGAACTCGAAGTGCCTGTAATTGCGCTCTCGCAGCTTTCCCGTGGCGTGGAATCAAGACAGGACAAACGTCCGATGATGTCCGATATTCGGGAATCGGGAAGTATTGAGCAGGATGCCGATATCGTCGCTTTCCTTTATCGCGATGATTATTACGATAAGGAAACGGAAAATCAGAACATCATCGAGATTATTATTGCCAAGCAGCGTAACGGCCCGGTTGGAACCGTGGAGCTGGCATTCGTAAAAGAATACAACAAATTTGTCAATTTGGATCGCCGTCATGATGAACGCGATATGCCGCCGGGAGCTTAAATAAGCTTGCGGTATTTTTTTTGAATTTGTTAAAAAAGGAAAAATAGGGCCAAAGGCTGAACGCTTGTTGGGCGGCATGACTGTCCCGTGCGAATAATCGAATATTTAACGAACAAAACTAGATCTCTATGAATCCAATGTTCGGATTTTCGTTGACGGCGATAGAGGGAATTGGTATACTTAACAAGGCTTTGGAAAAAACTTGACTATATGATCGTTAAGGTGGAGGTGCATCAAATGTCATCAGTTGTAGTCGTTGGTACCCAATGGGGAGATGAAGGAAAAGGAAAAATTACAGATTATCTTTCTGAAAAGGCGGAAGTCGTTGCTCGTTACCAAGGTGGAAATAATGCTGGTCACACGATTGTCTTTGGAGGAGAAAAATACAAGCTTCATTTGATTCCATCAGGGATTTTTTATAAAGATAAAAGATGTGTTATTGGAAACGGGATGGTGATTGATCCGAAGGCGCTTATCGAAGAGCTCGCTTACTTGCATGAGCGCAATGTCGATACGAGCAATTTGCGGATCAGCAACCGGGCCCATGTGATTCTTCCGTATCATTTAAAGCTTGATATCGTCGAGGAAGACCGTAAAGGAGTAAATAAGATCGGCACGACGAAGAAAGGGATCGGCCCGGCTTATATGGATAAGGCGGCACGAATCGGTATCCGGATTGCCGATCTGCTTGATAAGGAAGTCTTTGAAGAGAAGCTTGAGCGTAATCTAGCTGAAAAGAACCGCATGTTTGAGAAGTATTATGAAGTGGAAGGCTTTACAAAGGAAGAGATTCTGGAAGAATATTTCGAGTACGGCCAACAGATTGAAAAGTATGTTTGTGATACATCGGTTGTGTTGAATGACGCCCTTGATGAAGGAAGACGCGTGCTTTTTGAAGGAGCGCAGGGGGTTATGCTTGATATTGACCAGGGGACATACCCATTTGTTACATCGTCCAACCCAATTGCCGGCGGCGTTACGATCGGTTCAGGCGTTGGTCCTTCCAAAATCAACCATGTGGTCGGTGTCTCAAAGGCGTATACGACGCGGGTTGGAGATGGTCCTTTCCCGACAGAGCTTCATGATGAAATCGGAAACCAGATTCGTGAAGTAGGAAATGAATACGGTACGACAACAGGCCGTCCGCGCCGTGTCGGCTGGTTTGACAGCGTCGTCGTTCGTCACGCTCGTCGTGTCAGCGGCATTACTGATCTTTCTCTTAATTCAATTGACGTGCTGACAGGCATTCCAACTTTAAAAATTTGTACGGCTTATAAGTACCGTGGCGAGATCATGGAAGAATTTCCGGCCAGCTTAAAAGTACTGGCGGAATGCGAGCCTGTTTACGAAGAGCTTCCAGGCTGGGATGAGGACATCACAGGCGCGAAGTCATTAGGTGAGCTTCCAGTCAATGCCCGTCATTACATTGAACGCGTTTCGCAATTGACAGGCATTCCGTTAACGATCTTCTCTGTCGGACCGGATCGCAGTCAAACGAATTTAGTACGCGGTGTATTTGCCTAAATAAATGAAGTAGGAAATGGTGTCCGCTGACCGCGCTGCAGCGGACGCCTCCGTTCCTGCCATATGTTTTTTTCTCTTTGCTTTTACACCCGTTTGAGCGGTGTGCCAACAAGGAAACAGCTTTGCCACATCATCTTTACGTTCTGATTGGAAAAGCACTTGCATCGGGCGTCATTTTTCGCTATCCTGTAAAGAGTACGGATCAGAACGCGATCCGGGAAATAAAAACTTTTTCAAAAAAATTGTTGCGCATCGATAGGCGCTATGCTATTATAAATCTTGTCGCTAAGATAACACTCATTTGAAGATGCCATCCTCAACAAAGAGATGCAACATTTGAGCGAGGGAGCTAGGAGCCATTAGCTCAGTTGGTAGAGCATCTGACTTTTAATCAGAGGGTCGAAGGTTCGAGTCCTTCATGGCTCACCATGTTTACGTTCACTGGCCCGTTGGTCAAGCGGTTAAGACACCGCCCTTTCACGGCGGTAACACGGGTTCGAATCCCGTACGGGTCACCATACATATTTTAGCGAAATTGGTCCGGTAGTTCAGTTGGTTAGAATGCCTGCCTGTCACGCAGGAGGTCGCGGGTTCGAGTCCCGTCCGGACCGCCATTTTCTTACTCATATCCTATACAGAATGGCTTGGTAGCTCAGTCGGTAGAGCAATGGACTGAAAATCCATGTGTCGGCGGTTCGATTCCGTCCCAAGCCACCATTTTTATTTTCAACGAGTCGTCTCGACGCAGCCCGCATCGAAGCAAAAGCTGTCAAGAGGAAGAGACACAGTCTTCAGCATAAAGTAAGGAACACTATCTAAACCATGCCGGTCTAGCTCAATTGGTAGAGACGAGCAAAAGCATCGTCGAATAAACGGCGAGTTGTCTCGACGCAGCCCGCATCGGAGCATAATCAGGCAAGAGGAAGAGACACAGTCTCAGCATAAAGTAAGGAATACTATCTAAACCATGCCGGTCTAGCTCAATTGGTAGAGCAACTGACTTGTAATCAGTAGGTTGGGGGTTCAAGTCCTCTGGCCGGCACTTCTCAAATCCACATGGGTATCTGTGTGGATTTTTTCATTTGTCAGGCTGCGCTGAATCTTTAGCCGGAGGCACTGTCACGACAATAGGCGGGGAAATTCAAAAGCGACTTCCAAATTTAGCTAAAATTCTAGTAATGTAACAACAATATTACAATCTTTTATCATTTTTTTTCATTTGACCCCTGACCTTAATAGTATGCTAGAATGGAGAAGGTTGACGAATAGTGTCAACCATTGTTGTACTGTCGTGTCAGGGGATAGTAAGGGATCCTTCCTGGTTCTATACGGAAGGGGAGTTTTACGGGGGGAATTTATAGATGAGCTCTACGAACATAGGCTCTTTGAATAGGAGAAAAAAAGTACTGATTGGTCTTATGCTGCTTATGATGATCGTTGCGGCACAAATCGTGAAAGCCGATGGAAAGCTGATCTATACGATTTATCATGTGTATGTCGATGGAAACCACGTCGGTTATTTGCTAGATGAAGAAAAGTATAACAGCCTGGTTGAAAATATGGTAGAAACCTATCAGGAGCAATATCCGGATTACTCGCTTCAGATCGCTGAGCAGGTCGAAATTATTCCTGAATTCGTCTTTCACCAAAAGAGTATGGATGAACAAACGCTCTCTGCATTAAAGGAGAAGTTGTCTGTTGAGGCGGAAGCGGTGGCGATTTATGTGAATGAAGAGGCTGCTGTTTATTTGCCAACGGAGGAAGAGGCCGACAAGACGCTTGAGAGCTTTATTACGCAATTCGTTGATGAACAGGAATATGAGACGTATCTCGAAATCGAAGAGGCCGCGAAGGCTAGTGAGACTGAGGAAACGACTGTCTCAGCGGCAGAAGTCGGAGAGACTGAGCTCGTTGATGTTGAATTGAGTGAGGACGTCGTACAGGTCGCGCAAAAGACAAGTCCGGAAAATGTTCTGACTGTAAAGGAAGCTGTAAAAAAGCTGACAAAAGGGGTACTGGAAGAGCAGCCATACGAGGTAAAAGAAGGCGATGTTCTCGGCAGCATTGCCAATGAACACGACTTAACAACAGCTGAGCTGCTCGACTTAAATGAAGGGCTGACTGAAGAGACGGTTTTGCAAATCGGACAAGAACTGAAGGTTACTGCCTATGAACCTTATATGGAAGTCATCTCAACGATGAAAAAGTCGGTGGAAGAAGAGATTCCTTTCCAAATCGAGGTGAAAGAAGATGAATCGATGTGGAAGGGCGATCAGAAGGTGACCCAACCGGGCCAGAACGGCTTGCAGCTTGTCGATTATCAATTAACGGAACGAAATGGTCAGCTTGTTAAAAAAGAAGCAGTACAGGAAGAAATCATTCAAGAGCCGGTTACAAAAGTCGTTGTGAGAGGAACGAAGGAAATGCCTTCACGCGGTACCGGCGAGCTGAGCTGGCCGGCTGTAGGCGGCTATATCTCAAGCTACCAGGGGAACCGCTGGGGAAGATTCCATCGCGGAATCGACATTGCCCGTCCGAGCAACTACGATATTCTTGCTGCTGATAACGGTACGGTCACCTTTGCCGGCCAGCAAGGAGGCTACGGCAATGTCGTGAAGATTAATCATAACAACGGAATGGAAACATTGTATGCCCATCTGCGCTCGATTGACGTCCAGGTTGGCCAAACCGTCGCCCAAGGGCAGAAAATCGGTGTTATGGGAACGACCGGAAATTCGACCGGTATTCATCTTCACTTTGAAGTAACCGAAAATGGACAGCTGAAAAACCCGATGGATTATTTGAATCGGTAAAAATAAGCTTTTTATGGCTATCTCAAAAGAGTGAATCTATCTTTTGAAGATAGCCTTTTCTAATACATTTAGAGTACAGGACTGAATTGGGAAATCGTTCTTAAAAACGAAAGAGCATTAATGTGTTAGAATGTGAGGGAGACTACTTGAAAACGGGAGAGATTCTGAATGGATAAACGAATTTTAGTTGTCGATGATGAAAAACCGATTGCAGATATATTAAAGTTTAATCTTGAGAAGGAAGGTTTTGCTGTTACATGCGCCTATGACGGGCTGCAGGCGATTGAGGCGGTCAGCAACGAGTCGTTTGATTTGATTCTGCTTGATATTATGCTTCCTCATAAAGATGGAATGGAAGTTTGCCGCGAGGTTCGTAAAAAATACGATACGCCGATTATTATGCTGACGGCAAAGGATTCCGAAATTGATAAGGTGCTCGGGCTTGAGCTTGGTGCTGATGATTATGTGACGAAGCCTTTCAGTACACGGGAATTGCTGGCGCGGGTCAAGGCTAACTTACGTCGCCATAAAGTGAGCGGGGAAGAAACGAACGCGCAGCGGGAAATTGTCGTTGGTGATTTAACGATCTACCCGGAAGCGTACCAGGTAAAACGCCGCGGGGAAACGATCGAGCTGACTCATCGTGAGTTTGAGCTGATTCATTATTTGGCCAAGCATCTCGGGCAGGTTATGACGAGAGAGCATTTGCTCCAGGCAGTATGGGGCTATGATTACTTTGGTGACGTGCGGACCGTCGATGTGACCGTCCGGCGCTTGCGCGAGAAGGTCGAGGATAACCCGAGCTTTCCAGTCTGGATCATCACACGGCGTGGAGTCGGGTACTATCTGTCCTCCCCGGAAAAACAGGAGCAATCGTAAATGAACAGAAAAGTTGGCTTTTTTAAGTCGATTCGCTTTAAGCTGATTATTATTTATGTTCTTCTCCTTTTAATTGCGATGCAAATTATCGGCGTCTACTTTACCCGGCAGCTGGAGGATCAGCTTGTCGCCAACCATGTCGACTTATTGAAAGAACGGGGCAACCTCCTCGCCTATAATCTGGCTCAGGAAATGACGGAGGTCCGCGAAGACCGGAGCACATTGACAACAGATATCCGGTCATTGCTGCGTGATATTTTCTCGATTGAAAATGCGGAGGTTCAGGTCATTGACCAGAATCGGGTTGTAATCAGTACCTCCAACTTTCAAAACCGGCATATCGTCGGTCAGCAAAGCACGGAAGTCCGGGTAACTCGCGCGTTAATCGGGATGCCCGATGAAACGATTTTGCGCGACCGGCACACAGGTCATCGGATGGCTGTGCTCGCTGTGCCGATTACGACCGATGATGGGCCGATTGGCGCGCTTTACATTGAAGCTTCGATTGAAGAAATTTATGGACAAGTGCAGGAAATTAACGGCATTTTGGCGAGCGGGGCGTTCATTTCTTTAACGATTTCCGCCTTGCTTGTTGTCCTATTGGCGCGGACGATCACGGCGCCGATCATTGATATGCGAAAGCAGGCCCTGCGGATGGGGCATGGAGACTTTTCCCGTCAAGTAACGGTTTACAGTACAGATGAAATCGGTCAGCTGGCGATTTCGTTTAACGAGCTGACGATGAAATTACAGGATGCAACAGTGACGCGCGACCGTGAGCAGAAGCGGCTGAAATCCGTGTTAACTCATATGACCGACGGGGTCATTGCGACCGATGAACGTGGACGAATCATTTTGCTGAATAAGCGGGCCGAGGAGCTGCTGTCTGTTGCCAGCTATCAGGTAATCGGTCAGCCGATTCTTGAAGTGCTGAAGCTGTCGGAGAGCTTTGCGATTTATGATTTGTACGATCAATCCGACTCCGTCTTGCTCGATTTCAGTACCGATGAAAGCGAATATATGCTGGAAGCCAGTTTTTCCGTGATACAGGAAGAAAACGGTCCGATTAATGGTCTGATTACGGTGCTGCATGATGTGACAGAGCAGGAAAAAATTGAACAGGAGCGGCGAGAGTTTGTCGCGAATGTCTCGCATGAGCTGCGGACGCCGCTGACGACGATGAAAAGTTATTTGGAGGCGCTTGAGGATGGAGCGATCACTGATCCGGAGATTGCGCCGCGCTTTTTAGGAGTGACACAAAATGAAACGGAGCGGATGATCCGCCTCGTCAATGATTTGCTCCAGCTTTCGAAGATTGACAGCAGAGACTATCGACTGACGTTGCAATGGGTCGATTTTGGCCAGTTTTTACATAGCGTCATTGACCGGTTTGAAATGATTGCTGAGGAAAAAAATATCGAATTTTCGCGGGCGATTACCGCGCACCCGACGTATGTGCAAATTGATCGCGATAAAATGACACAGGTGCTCGACAACATTATTTCCAACGCGATGAAATACTCGCCTGAAGGAGAAGGAGGAAATGTCGTTATCACCTTGCTTCATCAAGGCCACAATGTTCGGGTAAGCATCTCTGATCAGGGGATGGGTATTCCCCGGGAAAATCAGGCGAAAATTTTTGACCGCTTTTATCGCGTTGATAAAGCAAGAGCGAGAAGCGTCGGCGGGACAGGCCTCGGGCTGGCAATTGCCAAGGAGCTTGTCCATGCGCACCGCGGTGAAATCTGGGTTCAAAGTGAATATGGGGAAGGAACGACGATCTACTTTACATTGCCTTATTCCACATTCAAGGGGGAAGAGGAATGAATTACGAGCATATCAAAACCGGACTGTTAATCGGGCTCATCGGCTTAAGCATGGTGCTGACATGGAAGCTCTGGACCTTTCAGCCAAACTTCGCCCTGCTTGATGATACGACGCGCTATGTGCCGAATGAAGCTGTGAGCGAAGAGAAAAGGCTGACTGATCTGATCTTACCTGAGCAGATGGTGATTCATTATGGAGATCAGCATAGCATGATTCCGCGCGAAGCGGCAGAGTTTGAAGAGCTTTATCAAAGCCTGCTCAACGCCAGTCTCGATGAAGGGGAACTGATGTCGGCCGGTCCTTTTCCGAAGGAGGGGACAGAAGGTGGGATTGAGTTTGTTTTTCCTGCCGCCTTGCCGATTGATATTTTTCTCGGATTGTTTCAGGTTGACCGGGAAGAAATGAGTAGTCCGATCACAGCGGTGAACCGCTTGTATGTCTATATTGAAGAGCAGTCGGAGCAAGTCCGGATGCAGCTGCTTTCAAGTGAAGATGAGCCTATAGTAGAGCTTGATACAACGCTTGCGCCAGGCGAACTTGAAGAAAAGGTTGTCCGCGGAATTGAGGAGTACCCGGCTGTGACGGCTTTGTCAGAAATAGATGAGGCGCTGCAATCTACTAACAAAGCGATCTATATCCCGAATGAACCACTTACAGCTGAGCGGTTATCTTTTACCGTTTCGCCAATTCCGGGTGAGTTTTTCAGGCAGTCGTTATTTACCGATCCCGATTCGGTCAAATATTATCGCCAGTCCGGCAGTGAAGAGTCTTATACAGATGGAAACCGGATTATTAATATTAACAACAATGGGTTGTTTATGGAGTATAATAATCCGATTTTTTCAGACACACAGGAGCGGAGCAGCAAACACATCATTTTAAGCAGCTATGAATTTATTAACGGCCATGGCGGCTGGTCCGATCAATATTTACTGTCGAGCTGGGTGTCAACCGAGGCGCGCGATGAAGCTGAATACCGGATGCATGTCAATGACTTACCGGTCATCTCCTTTCAGGGCCTTGATCAAATGAAGCTCTCGACGACTCGTTCTGGCAATCAAATTGAAAGCTATTCCCGGCCGTTGTTTGATTTGGACGCCAGTCCGATCGATGCACGGCAGCAGGTTGAGCTGCCGAGTGGCGAAAGGCTCGTTGAGCGGCTGCGTGACCAGGAATTTTTTGATTTCGAGCGTTTAGAGAAAGTCACGGTCGGCTATGAAATGATTATGCCGAACCCTTCTTTTGTAACGGTAAATCCATATTGGTTTATTCTCTACGATAACCATTGGCAGAAAATAACGTTTAATGAGGAAGGGGGAGAAGCGGATGGATTGGAGTAAAACGAAAACAATCTTTATCGTCACCTTCCTTATCCTTAATTTATTTTTGACGTGGCAGCTCGTTGAAACGAACAGCGCCAATCAAATTAGTGTCATAACCGAGGCGACGATTCAGGAGAGGTTGAATCAAATGAACGTGACGATTGAAGCCGAACTTCCTGAAGAAGAGCTGCTCGGCCGTCATGTCATCAGCAAAAAGGTACCGCTCACAGAGGAGGCTGCCGCTGGACTGGCGGAGCAGCAAAGCCTCAGGCTGACAGAAGGGGGCGAAATTATCTCCGAGCTGCTCGAGCCGTACCCGACAACGTCTGAGCAATTCTGGACGGAGCTACAGACCTTTTTGACGACGTATGTGTATCAGGGAGACGAGTACCGCTACGGCCACTTTGACCCTGAGACAGGGCAGATGAAACTCTATCAGACATTTAAGGATAAAACGGCCTACACATTTGATGAAGATCCGCTTGTGCTTTGGTTTGACGAGAGCCAGCAAATCATCGGCTATGAGCAGAGCTATTATGAATTTGAAGAGCTTGATGGCCGTGAGCGCGAAATGCTATCCAGCTTAAAGGCATTGGAAGTCTTGTTAAATGACCAATTAATCAGAGCCAATCAGACCATTTCCAGCATTGAATTTGGTTATTACAGCTTTTTCAGCCCCCAAGGCGGCGTACAGGTTTTTGCGCCAATGTGGAGAGTGATGGTCGAGGATGAGACGTACCTCGTCAACGCGATAGAAGGCTCTGTTCAGCAAATAACGTAGAAAGGGTGTTTCGATGACACTGCGCTTTAGTGTACTTGCCAGCGGGAGCACGGGGAACGCGATTTATGTGGAAACGAACAAGCAGCGGCTTTTAATCGATGCCGGCTTAAGCGGCAAGAAGATGGATGAACTGTTTACCCATATTAACCGCGACCCGAAAGAGCTCGACGGGATACTTGTCAGTCATGAGCATAGTGACCATATAAAAGGAGTCGGCGTTTTTGCCAGAAAGCATAAGCTGCCGATTTACGCCAATCAGTTAACGTGGCAGGCGATGGACGGCCAGCTTGGCACGATTCCAGTCGAGCAGAAGTTCACGCTCGGCACAGGTGAAGTGAAAACATTCGGCGATCTGGATGTCGAGACATTCGGGGTTTCCCATGATGCGGCTGAACCGATGTTTTTCTGCTTTCATCACGAAGGAAAAAAGCTCGTGCTGGCAACCGACATGGGCTATGTCAGCGAGCGGATTAAAGGGACGATCCGCGATGCCGATATGTACATCTTTGAATCGAATCATGATTTAAATATGCTGCGGATGGGACGCTATCCGTGGAATGTGAAAAGACGGATTTTAAGCGATGTCGGCCATGTTTCCAACGAGGATGCCGCGCTTGCTCTTTCTGAAGTAATCGGTGATCGAACAAGCCGGATTTATCTCGCCCACCTCAGTCTCGATAATAATATGAAAGACCTCGCACGCCTGTCTGTCGAGCAAGTGCTTAAGCAGGAAGGAATGGCTGTCGGCGAGCAATTTGAGCTCTACGATACCGACCCGCACACCCCAACAGCGCTGGCTGTCGTTTCCTAAAAAAATGCCCCACAAGGAGTACTTTCTCTTGTGAGGCATTTTTTATCTTAATAGAGAACTGGGCAAAGGGAAAAGCTTTTGCGCCGGCCTCCAGCAATGAGCGTAACCGCCACAAGCGCTTATTCGCCGTCTAAGAAGCCTTCTGCAAAAATGTCCAGCAAGTATTCAAGTGTAATTGGGTCACTGTAGGTTACCGCTTTTGTCTCGATTTCAATCACATGACCATTTTGCACCGCAGGAATGCTGTTCCACATCTCAGTTTCCATAAAAGCATTGTCTTCCCCTTGGTTTCTGCTCAGGACGATATAATCTCCTGCATATTCCGGGATCACTTCCTGAGACAGCATATAATAGCCCTCGCCTAACGCATTCTCTTTCACCAGTTCGGGCATTCCAAGTCCCATCGCCTGGTAGAGAATTTCCGTACCGCGTGCCCAGTCATCACCGAAGACGGAAAAATCCTTGCCGTTCGTCTCCAGCACTGACACCGTGACATCCTCGCCGGCTTTTGCTTTTACCGCTTCACCAAGCTCTGTCGCCCGCTCAGAGAAGTCGTCAATCCACTGCTGCGCTTCCTCTTCTTTATTCAGCAATTTGCCAATCTCAAGCTGTTGCTCCAAGTAGTCGAGCTTACCCCATGTATAGACGACGGTCGGGGCGATTTTTTCCAATTGGTCGAGATTTTCGGTCGTCGAACCGGCAATAATCAGATCCGGATTTTGCGAGATAACCGTTTCCAGATCCGATTCGGAAACGACGGCAATATCCGTTAATTTTTCGGTGAAAAGCGGGTTCATGTTCGTCCATTGATCAACACCAACGATTGCGCCATCAAGCGCCAATACATTCGGCGCATTTGTTAAGGCGACGATCCGCTGTGGATTTGCCGGAACGTCAATCGGCCCATTTTCCGATTCATATGTAACCGTCTCCGAATTGTCCGCCTCATCGGCTGTATGTGTATCGTCTAAACCAGTATCAGTCGAATTGGTCTCACTGCCGCAAGCGCTGATAAAGGCGAGCATCCATATCAACATTAGGATAAAAAGCTTATGTTTCATTTCCCGACCTCCTCATAGATTTAATTAATAATGATTCTCAATATCACATATTTCACTATAAATTTTCTATCTGCGGTTGTCAATCATTTATCGCACGTATCAAGCTGATCGACTAATCTACCGCGCGTGAAGGTCCTTTTTCCTCGTTCATTTTACATGGTTATGCGTCATTTTTGTTGGGAATTATAGTAGAAGTATCAAAAATATACGAAAAGCAGGTATCGAAGTAGCATTTTAAAAAGCAGATATTATAATAAGAAACAAATACATCATATAAAAAAAGGATGGTGTGCCAGTCATGGGTTATTACGACGAACAAGATTATCAACGTCCTACTAGACAGAAAGGCTTAAAACGCTTTTCTGGCCTATCGGCTTTTCTTGGTGCTATTGTCGGGGGTCTGATTGTTTTATTTATGTTACCTGTATTTTCAAATGCTGGCCTATTACCGTACAGTCTTGCAGATAATGATACGAGTGATGAGGTAATCGAACCGAACATCCCTCAGGAAGGGCTGGAAACGGTCAATGTCAACGTGAATTCTGATATCGTGAAAGCGGTAGAAAATGTATCTGATGCCGTAGTTGGAGTGATCAACATGCATCAGTCAAGCGTCTTTTCCCAGGAAGCGGGAGAAGGCACCGGCTCAGGCGTCATTTACAAAAAGGCGGGCGACAAAGCCTTCGTCGTCACCAACCATCACGTTATTGACGGAGCCAATCAAATTGAAGTCAGCCTGACAGACGGCACGCGCGTCCCGGCGACGCTGTTAGGAACAGATGTGATTACCGACCTTGCCGTTCTTGAAATCGACGGCAGCAACATCGAAACGGTCGCAGAATTCGGCAACTCGGACTTGCTGCGTGTCGGAGAACCGGCAATCGCAATCGGCAATCCTCTCGGGCTGCGTTTCTCCAGCTCTGTAACACAAGGAATCATCAGTGCGACAGAACGCAGCATCCCTGTTGACTTAACAGGAAATGGCCAGGTAGACTGGCATGCCGAAGTACTGCAGACAGACGCAGCGATCAATCCGGGGAACAGCGGTGGCGCCCTCGTCAATATTGAAGGCCAGGTCATCGGGATTAATTCGATGAAAATCGCCCAAGGCGCCGTCGAAGGAATCGGCTTTGCGATTCCAACAGGAATTGCCCTCCCGGTTATTGAGGACTTAGAGCGCTATGGTGAAGTTCAGCGTCCACAGCTCGGCGTCGGCATCCGTTCGCTATCGGAAATCCCTAGCTTCCACTGGCAGGAAACATTGAAGCTGCCTGAAAGTGTGAAAGCAGGTGTCGTCGTCACAAGCGTCACACCAATGTCACCGGCAGAGCGCGCCGGCTTGCAGGAGTATGATGTCATCGTAGAGATTGATGGCGAAGAAATCGGCGACGGTCACGCTCTCCGCAAATTCCTATATACAGAACGCGAGATCGGTGACGAAGTCGAAGTCACCGTATACCGGGACGGCAGTAAGCAAACCGTCACAGTTCAGCTCGCTGAACAGCAAAATTTTTAACTAGATGAGAAACCGGCTACAAGCTCAAATCGCTTGTGGCCGGTTTTTTGGTGTGCCCGGCATGTGCATGGGCTATAGGGTTCAAGTCCCGAGCAGTGAAGGTCACTGTAACTGTTAGCCAACGACAAGGGTGTCTAGGGTGACCTAGAATCTGAAGGAAGTCCGAGGCA
>NZ_JAMBOL010000024.1 GCF_023715605.1 Halalkalibacter oceani | reverse complement strand
ACGAGTCCTCCTTGGTTACTAATTTAAGGGTCCATTTTTGCTTCGAAGCTTTGGACACCTCGTATAATACCAAGAGGGCTCTTTTTTGTTCAATCCTCAAATTTCTTCATTACAGGAATGCTCCTTAAGAAAAGGGGTCTTTTTTTTGATCGATTAACAGACCTAAATCTTCATCGTATTCACATCTAATTATGCAAAGCCCTTTTATTAAGGGGAATTCCCCCAAAAGCTCTTTTGCTTTAAATGGATTTACTCCAACTGTAAATTGCTCAATTTGACGGCGTGCCTTCCTTTTGATCGCTTTAACTTGATTCTTTTGCTTGGTCTGTTTTGTTGCTTGTTCCCATTCGTGAAGCGCATCTTGAACTTCCTTACTTCCTATATATCGTTCCGGAATAGCTTGGACTTGTTGAATGTCTCGTAATAGTTTCTGTGCTTCTAATTTCTTCGTTTCATATAAAGGGCGATTCTTCAGCTCTTTCAATGTATCATCAAATTGTTGCTTAAAGTTTGACCCCTGAAGAGCCTCTTCATTATAAAGCTCCTGAATCATAGCATGCTTTTTTGATTCTACTAACAATCCTTGCTCCAACTGAATTAACCTTAAACTGCGCTGATAGATTTCTTCGTGGTAGACCGACCCTACGCCACTCACCTCTTTTGCCATCACATGGATATTTACCGCCTCGATAGGCTTTGTTCCTTTACGATTGCAGCGACCAAATCGTTGAAACAAGCTATCTAAGGTAGCCATTTCCGTATATAGTCGATCGAAATCAATATCAAGACTTGCTTCAACTAATTGGGTTGTCACCCAAATACCTGCCCTTTCACTATTTGCAAAAGCTAAAATCTCTTTCTCTTTTTTACGTCGATCCTTTTGAATAAACCGAGCATGCAACAGCCAAGACTCTTCGTTCAAAAGATGAATTTGCTTAAAAACCTTTCTTGCCTGATCCACCGTATTACAAATCACAAGTACTTTATTCATCTCACCTGCCCGAGCAATCTCTTCAACTGCATCAAAGATCGTTTCTTCTCTTACATGAATATGATGCCTCTTAACCTCGTCATCAATAAACTCCTGATAAACTAGAGGACGCTTCGAAGAACTCAATTCACGTTCTAAAGCTTTAAAATAGAAATCTGGGAGAGTGGCTGTCATAATCAAGAAAGCACCTCCGAGCTCATCCAATAAAACCATGGCACGAACAAGCAATGCAGCGATCCGGGGATCGTATGCTTGCAACTCATCGATAATGACTTTTGCCCCCACTACTGTGGCATACTCCTTTTCAAATCCAAGATAATAAAAGGGAAATTTCAACACTTGATCAATCGTCGAAATAGTCAACTTATTAGCAAACTCCCTTGATTGTGAATGCATTTTTTCCAATGCCTCGTCATCAGCTTCTCTACGATCATATAAATAATCCAAGCTAGTAGAATGTAATAGCCCCGTTGCTTCCTCTATCCCTTCTCCTCCAATCAAGCTAAAGCCTATATTCTCATTCGAAGTCACTCGTTCATACATAGCATTAATGCTTACTCGTAAAGGTAACGTAAAAAATCCCTTCTCTTTGCCTAGCCAGAGTAGACCAGCTTCTGTTTTGCCCATACCCGTTTGGGCAACAACAACAAGATGCTTATCTTGATTCTGTTCAGTGAAATGCTGCAATGGTTTTTTTCTTCCCTCAAACTTTTTATTGAAAAACTGATTTACATGGTCAACAACATTCATTTCTAGCCCCACCTCTATAGGTACATGTGCTGAAGCAGCATGATCAAGCCGATGGAGTAGCCCCTTTAGCAAAACATACCGCCTAAATAATTCCGGTTCATATTCACGAATTCTTGCCTGATGCTTTACCTGTTCTAATCGAGCTGACCGTATACTCGTTTCAAGCGACAATTCCATTTCAGCTTCCAATTCTTCGCGAAATGGCAGGATATTATGTTCATAATTCGAAGCAGCTTCCTCATTATTAGGATCCTGCCCTCTCTCATGATGATACGCTATAATTTGCATCAGTAGCTTTTGTTCTTCCTTGAGAATACCTAATCTCTTAAAAGGAATGGCTAAAATAGACAGAAAGTTATGTTGAACATTAAACTCTGACTTGACTAAAAGAAGCGGCTCCCCAATCACCTTACGAATTTTATTTTGAAAAAAAGTATCTGCTTTTCCTATATCATGATAAAGCACCGCAATTCGTAGCAGTTCCCAATCTCGATCATCAAGGGGCAAACGATGATAATAGATTTTTTTAAGAACAGAATACCGTTTCAATAGTTCTTTTGTGTGCTCTTTTATTGTCTCGATCGGACTTGACTTTGCATAGAATTTCATAATTGTCCTCCTTAGACCTATAGTTTTCAAAAAAAAGAAGCCGTGATAGACTTCTTCTTTTTAACTTCAGGAAGGAAATAAAAGACAACTCCCTTTTTCATCAAATAACAATTCCTCCTCTGCATTAAGTGTATAGCCCTTTTGTACATAACCGACTGCAATCTTATCCCAGATTCGGACATTATCAACAGAACGATAGGTCCAATTCAATTTATATGGAAAATAGTGACCTTCATTTAACAGTTCTTTGGGAACATACGCATTATAGGGGAGAACGACATCTCTGTCTCTTTCCTCTGCAACAGCTTCCACCAATTCACATTCATCTATTCGAACAAGATCCTCCCAGCGTCCCAAACTTAGGTGAGTCGTGGCAGACAGGAGCTGCTCCTGCAAACGTTGTAGCACTGCTTCCGTTGCCTTTACATGAATTAATAATGTAACATCATACAGCAAATGCATATAGATTGGCATTGTCGTGATATCACCCTCTAAACCCCGATCAAAGCCAAGACCCTCTGCTGTCAATGTAAACTTGTCTGTTTTATCACTTTTAAAAAAATAGTGCGTTTGATAATCTGTTAATAACGTATCGTAGCTCCCCTGAATGCTTAACTTCATCGGTATTAACGATGTTGCATTGAGCACGGCATGGAGCATGCCTTTCACCGTCGAGTATGGAGGCAGTGGATACGTTTCGGAGACTTTAAAGGCAAACGGCTTTTTGTAACATGCAGTCTGCTGATAAAGTTTTAGCCGTAACACTTTCATCAGCTATTTACTCCAAAATAAGCACTAACTTCCTGCTTCAATCCAGCAAAGAATTCCTCGACAGAACCAACTTTCCCCTCTGCAGCTAGCGAAAAGTCGACTTCATTAGCAAATAAACCCGGTATAAATCCAATGTGAGTAAATTCACCAATCACCTGATTTGCAAATGTTGTTTTCGCTACATCGACCAATGCGGCTATATTCAATTTCCAACTTTTTATGCCTTGTTCCAACTGAACTCTCCCAAGAAAGAACGGATTCGCTGCCGGATACACACCACCAATAACAAATAAAGGAGATAGACTTTCCTGACGTCCACGAATGTTACGGTTCAACAATTTGATCACTTCCAGAAATTGATGTAGACGTTCCACTTTCTCATCGTTTGATAAGACGACATCACGATCCACACCTACCTTGTCCAAATCAACAGTTACTGTATATGCGTACAAACTCTCGTGTTGCTCGATATTTGCCAGGTTAGGTGCTTCATCAATACGCTCTGCCAAGCCCATATTATTCAGAAATTCGAGGTCATGACGATATGGTTCTAACGAAATAGCGTGGGACAAACGAACTACAGCTGGTCGTTTCTGCGATTTTTTCCCTGTTTTTAGATAACCGAATAAATCCATTTCAACCGAATCGGCAATTGATAGATCTTCTCTAAATTGCAAAGTCCCTTTCGCCTTATCAACCGTGTCTAAATTCCATTCAAACCATTCATTTCCTAAACGCACAATATCATATCGAATACTCTGACGGGATGCAAACGTATAAACATCCCCGTTACCCCGATGAATTTTTTTCAATTCAGATACATTGGCAATGCCTTCGCCGTAATTTAATGAATTTGCTTTAAAAATAGCTGTAAATGTAAGTGCTTTACCCATTTTCTTGTCCTCCTTCTTGTTTTCGTTCTTGATTTAATAAACCAGCTATAAAAGCACTGCCAATTGTTTCAAAGTCCAGCCCTTCTTCCTTATAGGTTTCTGTAAAAATGGATGGAATCGATAAATCAGCCGCCATATGAACACGAAAGATCGTATCCATAAAAGCCGATGTATTACCAGCTTTAAGAGCATTTAATAAACGATACGCAATGCCCTCTGCTTTTTTTCCACCGCTTGCTCGATACAGCTCTTCACTTCCAGGTCGACTCTTTATCATTGCCGCACGCAATGCCCTTCCCCGAGTATAAATAAAATGTATCTTCTTATCTTGATTAACCATGTTTTCAGCTCCTTTTCTCGCTTCTATAATTCTCCAACGCTCTTGCGTTGCAATATAGGCTCCTTTGGCATGCCACGATTCGTTCACTGCGAGCCGTAAATAATCAAACACGACTCGTTTTGGATCTTGTCCTTTTAACACAGTACGAAGAAATTCATCTTTTAGCTCACGATGACCAAGCTTACTGATTACCTTTCCATGAAGCGATAAATACGAAGCTAAATACGGAGGCATATGATAATAATCCAATAATGTTTTCTTGGTTGTATAACTAGAATAGACTTCTACAAACAAGTAGGAATGAGTTAGCTTCTGTGCTTTATCGGTTACTTCCTCTAATAAAGTAGCTACGGCTTCACCAAAGGAGTTTCCCTTTTTTTGTCTTAAAGTTTGATAGGTTTCATTCTCTTTTACTATTAGTGGAAAAGGTTGCTGAGACAGAAGAATTCCAGCAAAACGTAATGTTTCATTTGATAGTTGAGAACCAATTCGTCTCGTATAAAATGCAAGCCCAATGGGAACTAAAAATAGCAAGAGACGTGCAAGTGAGCTGATTGGAACCGGATTTTTTCTATTAAACTCCCAATTGAAATTAACTGCCTTATCTTTTGAAAGAGCCAAAGGAGAGAAAATCATCTCTTCAAAAGACTGAGTCGCAACCATGTCATAAATAAATGAGCAAGGAAATGACTCAGCAAAAAAAGCTTGAATTTCTGGGCCTTCTCTTTTCTTTAATTTTTTGTACCAGTCTTTAAAAGGCTTATATTCTTGATTACGCTCTAAATATCCTAAAATAGCTTGTCCCTCTGTTTGTCTTGTTATTTGTTCATACAGTTCTAATTCCATTTTTGCCGGATAGGTAAAATCCCGCTCAAGCTGGTAGATATGTTCTTCTAATGATTTTGCATTAAAAACAGGCTGAAAGAAACTCGGTTGACCAAAAAAAGGAGATAGAATAACAGCTTTTACGTAGTTTAGTGTAAGTTTCTTATCAATAAATGGTGTAGACATTATCCGTCGGTAGGCCTGAACAGCTTCCTCCACTTTTTCTGCATTCTCATCTTTTTTCACTAACTTCAGTGCCTCAGTAATCTCGTTCAATTCTTTACATTCTTTGGAAGTGGGGAAATACTTCTCTACTTTCTTTAATTGCTCATTCATCATTTTTCGAACATCTGCTGCATATTGCTTCGCTTTTTCAGGCTGTCGTTTCAATTGCGATGTATACCAGCTCATCCGGCCGACATCTCTTTCAACAATGCTAAACGTCTTTAATAAATAAGAGAAGTAGCGCTCAGGCAATTGCTCAATATGGTGAGAATGAATCGTCACCCCCGTTTTGGTGATCATCTGTTCATCTTCTGGAAATAAACGGACAAGACCAATCAGCCCAGCTGTAATCATCCAATCCTCGGCTTCAATTTGAATAATAGCCATTTGCTCACCCCTCTCTTATAATGTCCAGCAAGCCAAAGCCTTGGGAAGTCCGTTTACCCACTCCCGATTGATAAAGAAGCTGCAAATCCTCTGGATGCCCATCTAATCGTAATTCTCCTTGGTATGCGGTGTAAGTTAAAAGTTCCCCCTCTGTTTCTTTTCGCAAAGTTGAATTAGATTCTTTAACTACAACTTTACGCATGCGAATGGGTTCGATCATTATTGGTTTATATGCATTCCGTCCACTTAACTCTTTAATTCGCAAATTGGCATAATAGGAAAACTCCTTCCGATAACTTTCATCTTCAAGATGGACAGGCTTCCCATGACGATTTTCAATCAAGATTGGTGACAAGGTACGGCAGTCAATAGAAGAGCTGGATATCTCCCATTCCTTTACCATTCTCACTCCGAGCATTTTCCAAGCTCCCCTCCTTGTTTGATATTCCCGAATCAACTGGATCCCATTAAATAAATGAAGCATATACTCTATATCTGAAGAACTTATTGTCACAGACATTTGGTCTAATTCAATTTCGTCTCGCTGAATGGTAAAGTTTTTCAAGAAAACTGAGTAGGAAAAAGGCTTCATTTTCCCCTCTCCTTCTTCATACAATCTTTTAAAATAGGTTTCATCTCCTTTTTTTATGGCCTCCTTTAAAAAGCTCAAAACAACAAACCGATAAGCGATAGGAAGAGATGCTACTTGAAAGTTAATTTGAATTCGCATTGATTCACCTCCATCATGCAGAAGAAATTTCTTAATTACTCATTATTTTAAGAGTAATTTGACACCTTGTGTCAGATGTTTAAAATTTTCTGCAATTATTTTTTATACTTTTCGAACTGCCGGAAATACTCGTCTACCAACTGTTGGCGTACCTCTTCTGGTTCCAATATCTCCGCATCAAGACCAAATGATCGAATCCAACGAATAAATTCTTTTTTACTTTGCACAGTTGCTTTCAACAAAATTGTCCCATCGTCGTGTTCGGTGAGTTCTGTTTCTGTATAAAACTGTTGCTCTTTTATATACCGAGATGCTAAGGACTTGAATTTTACAGTGAAGGTTGTCGGTCTTTTGTCATCAGCAAAGATTGACCATCGATTTGAGAGGTAATCATTTATATCAAAATTACGGGGAATTGAAAATGTTTTATCCAGTAAAGTAGCCGTCGCGATACGATCAACTCTAAATATACGGATATCTTTCCGCAACAAGCATTTTGCTATCACATACAAATGTCCTGATCTTGGTAGAATGTAATATGGATGAATCACCCGTCTAGAACTTTCATCTCGAGAAATAGCATAATAATCAACCTCCAGTGCTTTATTTTCAAAAACTGCTCTTAGAAGACTAGGCATAATGTGATTACTAAAGTTGCTCTCTGCTTGATCATGAATTAAAATTCTTTTTCCTAAGTGACTGCTTACTTTCATTAACTTTTCATTTGTACCAGTGATCGTAAGGGCCTTCAGCTTCTCAATTCCTTTTTTATACGCGTTCATTCCTTTCTGATCTTGAAGAGCCTGCGTACTTCCCAAAAGTGCTGGATAAACCGTTAATGCCAAAAGTTCTTCTTCTGAAAACAAACGATGTGGCTGAGCAGGTTTCTGAATGAGTTTATACCCCTCTTTGCCTTCGGAAATAAACATAACACCGATTGATTCAAGCGTCCGCATATCTCGATAAATACTTCTAGTCGACGTATCGCAATAATGAGCTAATTCTTTTGCTGTTATCGTTTCACGTTCGGTCAGTAGATTCAGAATCATCAATAAACGTTCAATCTGACGAATTTTGCGAGGCGCCATTTCATCATTCCTTTCTTCCAAAAGAATCAGTATAAATTTTATTTGAATTCATTATATAATACACAACTTTGGTCGTAAATACATTTTCATGTAATTATCGGTAAATTATGATAACTTTCTCAACTTTATTAAACAATCAGCCTTGACTCCTACTTATATATTGCTTTAATCTGAATTAAATTAGATCCCTCCAAAATTGCAGTAAATCATTTTTCATGTTAACTCAACGTACCCCTTTATTTATCATGCTTACAAGTTTATTTATAATAATTATAAATACGCAACTAGAGACTTACAGCAAAACAAATAAACCTTATGATTTCTATGCTGCTGCAAAACCCTTGAAAACAGCGGGTTTTGAGAGGCTCAATTTCAAGCCTTTTATCTGAACGTAGTGGGTTATAAAGGATGCCATCTGGTAGAGGTCCTTTTTTGATGGAAGTCTTTTATCTGAACGTAGTGGGTTATAAAGGATTTTGTAGCAAGATCAGTCCGACCGGGTCGCGGTCCTTTTATCTGAACGTAGTGGGTTATAAAGAAGTCATCCCGTTCATGGAGGTGGAGGTTGCATGGACTTTTATCTGAACGTAGTGGGTTATAAAGACAGAATGAAGCCGAAACAGAACCGAGTGAAGAGGCTTTTATCTGAACGTAGTGGGTTATAAAGTGTAAAGCCGAGCATTTCTCCCAATCCATAAAATGCTTTTATCTGAACGTAGTGGGTTATAAAGAATAAAATAGGCCAAGACGTGATGTCCTGCCCTGTCCTTTTATCTGAACGTAGTGGGTTATAAAGCGGAATAGGATCAACGAGAATATTTATTTGCCCTGGTCTTTTATCTGAACGTAGTGGGTTATAAAGATGTTTGGCGTGGCGTACATTTGCACGCTGTGCATTCTTTTATCTGAACGTAGTGGGTTATAAAGGAAATTGATTTGTTAACCGACTGGCAATATAACGATCTTTTATCTGAACGTAGTGGGTTATAAAGCTTCCTCATTTTCATTCATTTACCATCACTTCACGCTTTTATCTGAACGTAGTGGGTTATAAAGAGAATTAAAGGATAAGTTTGGAAGTGATACCAATAAAAACTTTTATCTGAACGTAGTGGGTTATAAAGAGAAATCATCAGAACCCATTATTCTTTTCTGTTTGTCTTTTATCTGAACGTAGTGGGTTATAAAGCCACAACGTTTTACCGAACTCAATCATTACATCACCGCTTTTATCTGAACGTAGTGGGTTATAAAGCGTGAGAGACTAAGCGATTCGGCTCGAAAGAGATGCCTTTTATCTGAACGTAGTGGGTTATAAAGGCGGTTGCAATACGTGCGACAATTGCGGCGCGCAGCCTTTTATCTGAACGTAGTGGGTTATAAAGGAAGACATCCGACGCGGCGTACTAGAGCACGGCATCCTTTTATCTGAACGTAGTGGGTTATAAAGCAAAAGAAATAGAGATATTGCGGAGATGTTAGGGAGACTTTTATCTGAACGTAGTGGGTTATAAAGATGGAGGCAAGAGATACAAAGAGAAGCGCGAAAGTTCTTTTATCTGAACGTAGTGGGTTATAAAGGGGAGAGATCGCCTTCATCGACCATTTTCGAAATCCTTTTATCTGAACGTAGTGGGTTATAAAGACCTTGATTTTATTGACACGGACATTGAGACAATCTTTTATCTGAACGTAGTGGGTTATAAAGTTAACAGATGAATGATATTCACCATTAACATAAACTCCTTTTATCTGAACGTAGTGGGTTATAAAGAAAGACAATCATCTTCGTTCGCGGGCGGAACTGTTCCTTTTATCTGAACGTAGTGGGTTATAAAGGCGCTCAAGCTAACAGCAGGCGAGAAGAAAACACGCCTTTTATCTGAACGTAGTGGGTTATAAAGCAAGAGCAAACAAATATTGAAACAAAGCGACGAAAATCTTTTATCTGAACGTAGTGGGTTATAAAGGGCGCGTAAGGAACTTAAAGAGGCTAAAGAGCATACTTTTATCTGAACGTAGTGGGTTATAAAGCAGGATTGAGTGGCACCTGATGTGAGACTTCCTCGCCTTTTATCTGAACGTAGTGGGTTATAAAGGATTCTGGTTCAAGTAACATAACACCTACGTTGATTCTTTTATCTGAACGTAGTGGGTTATAAAGCCGATACCGGCAAATAAATGCAGTGCTTTGTATGTTCTTTTATCTGAACGTAGTGGGTTATAAAGTTCGTTGAAATAGAAAGACGGCAACATGGCTTCAGCTCGCTTTTATCTGAACGTAGTGGGTTATAAAGGGGATGAACTTAACTGAATTAGTAACAATGTTACGACTTTTATCTGAACGTAGTGGGTTATAAAGGATAATTTCATGATAGCCGCCGGTAATCCAGCCAAGCTTTTATCTGAACGTAGTGGGTTATAAAGGAAGGGGATATTGATTTTGAATTAATGTCGCAACGCTTTTATCTGAACGTAGTGGGTTATAAAGTTTACTCCCTTTAAGATTGAATTTTGCATTGTCGATCCTTTTATCTGAACGTAGTGGGTTATAAAGCGGAATGTACAAGGCATAAAGAACAAAGATTTAATCGCTTTTATCTGAACGTAGTGGGTTATAAAGGTGGAGGGTTTTTTCATTTGTCGCTAGGAAAACATCCTTTTATCTGAACGTAGTGGGTTATAAAGGAAGAGATCTGATCGCCTTTTCTACTCATTTTATCAATACTTTTATCTGAACGTAGTGGGTTATAAAGCATTAAGAAGGCCGACAAGACTTTTTCGGTTGAATCCTTTTATCTGAACGTAGTGGGTTATAAAGCAGGAAATCGGTACTTTTCATAAGAAATACGTAAACCTTTTATCTGAACGTAGTGGGTTATAAAGGACAAGGACTGATAGAGGGCAGGGACAACTTTATCCTTTTATCTGAACGTAGTGGGTTATAAAGAGGCGATGGGCTTCAAGCTGGCCGTGGACAATCAGCCTTTTATCTGAACGTAGTGGGTTATAAAGCGAGAAGAGTTTTATGAAGAAATAAGAGTTTATGTTGCTTTTATCTGAACGTAGTGGGTCATAAAGAATGTAAGCAACTTATCATAAGAGTCAATATTATCCTTTTATCTGAACGTAGTGGGTTATAAAGTCTAACTCCTAATGACACAGCAAGTGCGAGCATCAACCTTTTATCTGAACGTAGGGGGTTATAAAGTCAAAAAAGTAAACGATATAGGATAACGGAATCAACTTTTATCTGAACGTAGTGGGTTATAAAGGCAAGAGCGGTTTTGTTCCGTACCTCGAACATTTTCCTTTTATCTGAACGTAGTGGGTTATAAAGGTGGTAAAGTTTAAGGAGGATAGAACATGGTTGATATTCTTTTATCTGAACGTAGTGGGTTATAAAGAAGCATGGAAGGACTTAAAGGACGCTTTCGGTGTAGCCTTTTATCTGAACGTAGTGGGTTATGTAACAGGGAATTTTTCAACTTTTATCTGAACGTAGTGGGTTATAAAGGAGGGTCAAACAGTGAAAGGTTGTAAGGTGCGTTATACTTTTATCTGAACGTAGTGGGTTATAAAGAAGTGTTTCCCAATTCATACCGAAAAATCCAAATAACTTTTATCTGAACGTAGTGGGTTATAAAGATGAAAGAGGCGACCCTCCCTTTAGTTAAAGCGCGGCTTTTATCTGAACGTAGGGGGTTATAAAGGGTGGAGAAATCAAAAGGTCGTGACTATGACTATTTGCTTTTATCTGAACGTAGTGGGTTATAAAGATGTCTCTCGCATCGACAAACAGCTCGTACCGATCCACTTTTATCTGAACGTAGGGGGTTATATATATTGGATTTCTCTTTCAACTAAATACAGTGCAATAAAAGGATGATATAATAGATGATATAAAAAACAATTAGATTTTATCTGAACGTAGGGGGTTGTAAAGAAAGATTCAGTGTAAGGCTCAAATCTCTATCTGAACGTAGTGGATTATAAAGCTGACATATTCAGAACTTTCAATACGGAAAAAATTCTTTTATCTGAACGTAGTGGGTTATAAAGCCGACAACGCGGGAGATCGGTCAGATTGTAGGGCACTTTTATCTGAACGTAGTGGGTTATAAAGGTTGATAGCTCCTTTAATAATAGCATTTTAGCATTTTTCTAATAACATATTCACTTTTCAGGATTTGCTTTTTCCTCAACTAAATGCTAATCTTTTCTTTTTCATTTTACATGTTGAAGCCGAGGATAAATTATCGTTTTGCTATCATCCCTTCAGCAAACTTCATCATTTTTATCTTACTATTAAGAAGCCTCTTTCCCCCTCTCCTCTTACGATAGCAGAAACTCCTCACATATGATTAAGGACTTTCTGCTTATCTGTCCCTATCATAGCTACATCTTAATCGATGTGTCGATATGATGGTCATATTTACAGGTGAATTTCCCGACGAGGAAATTTGTTGGTATGTAGAAGTTCACCCTTTCTCCAAATGGCTTCATATTAGAATCTAACTTGAAAGGCTAATGTCAATGTCTTCCTGGATTATTAAGCTTTCAGGGAGCTGTTTTTTAGGTCTGTAGGTTCTTTTCAATATGAAGGGCAACATATTCCGCATCCTTTCCGACACCGCATATTAAAGCCGAGCCGCGCTGGTGCTGCCATGGCAGGCCGAGGAAAAAGAGACCCTTTACGCCTGTCACGCCGCGCTCATGCTTTGGTTGCCCGTCGGCTGTTAATATTCCGTCGATCTGAATCCAGTTATAATCAGGAACAAAGCCCGTTGCCCAAATTATAGTTTTGACTGTCAGTTGCGTGCCGTCGTCAAAAGTAGCGAGCTGACCGACGACATCTCTCACCCGGGGTTTTTGGATCACCCGCCCGGCCTTGATTAATTTTTTTAATTCCATTCCAAACACTGGATCATTTTTCTTTTGAAACCATCTTCCTCGTTTTGTATCGAGACCGGCGTATAATAGACCGCTCTTTTCAAGCCAATGGAAGATACTTTGCCCGAAAAGCCGGAGCGGGAGAAAGCGTATCGGAGCAGAAATAGCATGAAAAACGTCCCGCTGTTCCTTCGCTAATTCGACGGCGATTTGCGCGCCGGAATTGCCACCGCCAACCACGAGCACAGTCCCTTCAGACAGATCGGCTGGCGACACATACTCCGAGGAATGAAGATGGACGGTTTCTTCCGCGGTACTGGTAATGAGCGGCGGAATATAGCGCTTTTGAAAAGCGCCGGTCGCCACCACTACTTGCCTGGCGTATATGATCTTTTTATTCGTTGCAATGCGGAAAACGTTATCCTCGAATTCAAGTTTATTAACGGCGATGTTCAGCTCATAAGGTAGCTGAAAGTGGGAAACGTATGCTTGTAAATACGCCGCCATTTCTTCCCTGGTCGGATAGCTTTCCGGGTCTCCTTCCATTTCCAAACCCGGAAGAGAGCTGAATCGTTTAGGCGTAAATAAGACGAGTGATTTATAGCGAGAAAGCCAGGATTGGCCAATTTCAGCACTGGAATCAATCATCAGATGATCAATTCCTTTCGTTTTTAACTTCTGGCTCATCGCAATTCCAGCCTGTCCCGCTCCAATAATGATCACTTCATATACGTCTCTCATAACCATACCCCCTTACCGTATTATACGTGATAGAGACAGATAAAGGGGGAGAAATTGTTCAAAAAAGGGGCAGGGGAAATGGTTGCTACCTTTTGCCCAGCCCCTTAAGCAATGTGCAGAACTGCCACGCTCTTGTAAAGCCATTGCCACTAGCTCAAAGCTAGTTTTGTCTCAAGCTCTTCTCTTTTTCTTATCGCAATGCTGCCAGGTCAAATTCCGGGACGAAGCCTTCCTCTGCCGCTCTGCCAAGTAATGCCTCGACAGCGGCATAGCCCGCTTCACCTAGATCGGCCGTAAACTCATTGACGTATAGATCAATGTGAGACTGCGCCACTTGCGGTGAAAGCTCCTGGGCGTGCTCCATCACATAACCCTTTGAATCCTCTGGATGCGCCCAAGCATATTCAACGGACGCACGCGCCCACTTGGCAATCTCTTCTCTATTAAGAGAGCGGTGGGCAATAATCGCCCCGAGCGGAATCGGCAGGCCGGTGTCGTCTTCCCACCAATTGCCGAGGTCAGCGAGCTGCTTCAAGCCATAGTCCTGAAATGTAAAACGGGCTTCGTGAATGACAAGTCCGGCGTCAATTTTCCCATCACGTACCGCCGGCATGATTTCATGAAACGGCATTACGACAATCTCACCGACTCCGCCCGGTACCTGCTGAGCCGCCCATAAGCGGAAAAGCAAATAGGCTGTGGAACGCTCACTCGGCACAGCAACTCTCCGACCGGAAAGAGCTGCCGGTCCGGCCGACTCTTTCGTCAGCACGAGCGGACCGCAACCTCTTCCAAGCGCCCCGCCGCACGGCACAAGCGCATAATCTGACAGCACCCACGGAAGAGCTCCATATGAGATTTTCAGCACTTCCGGTCCTTTGCGTTCGGCTGCCAGCTTGTTTGTAATGTCAATATCAGCAAACGTTACGTCGAGCTTTGGCGCACCTTCAATCAAACCATGCGCCCAGGCATGAAAAACAAATGTATCGTTCGGACAAGGGGAATAAGCGATTTTCATTTGATAACCTCCATAAATGCTGCGCTGGCTTGCTCTAAAACGGCCAACGCCTCTTTAATTCGCCACGCATCGCGGTCACGTGGGCCCACAAGATTTGAAATCGTCCGGATCTCCATTACTGGCAAAGCAAACTGAGCAGCCGCTACCGCCACGCCGTAGCCTTCCATTCCTTCGGCAGCAGCCCCATCTACACGCTGCGCCAAAACCCGGGCACTTTCTGCTGTCCCAGTTACGGTGGAAAGAGTCAGAATCGGGCCGGAGTGAACCGGCAGCTGTTTTTCTCTCAGCCTCGTGACGAGCCGGCGGCTTAGCATGTGCTCTGTTTCGATCACCGCGGTGGTTCCAAGCTGCAAATGATCGATGCTGATAAAGCCTTCCGCCGATTCTGTCCCGAGATCAGCGGCGATGATCCTGTCTGCGACGACAATCGAACCGACCCCGGCCTGGCCGGAGAAACCGCCGGCTATCCCGGCGCAAATGACAAGGTCATAGCTTGCCTGCGCCAGTTCCCGTGCCGTGCTGGCAGCGGCGGCCGCTTGTCCAACCCCCCCGGTGATGACCGTTATTCCACTGTCTCGTCCAAAGCCCCGCTCGACAGCTTCTTTTTCCGCAGCCACTGACGTCACGATTAGGCACCGCAGCGGCTTCTGCTTCTCGTTCATAGTTTTTACTCCTTTACCTTACAAGCCTTTACCATTTTAAGTGTACTCCAATTACGTTGCGCTTGGCTAGTATCGCTGCTTCTTTTTGCCCACTGCCGGATGAAACTGAGCGTAGACAATCTGGAACATAAATGGAAAGAGAAGCACAGGCACGAAAAGAAGCATATAGCCCGTCAGCAACGCACAAGCCAGCATCATAAAGAAAAAGACGACCGCAAACCAATAAAATCCTTGCAGCCACCTATTGCGCGCGCACCTTTTACCAAAAAAGAAGATTAGAAGCTTCTTCATCAAACCACCTCTTTTCCCGCTGAACAAAAACAGCCGCTAGACTTGAATCACCTAGCAGCTGTCTGTTTTTTATTGATAGACTTCGTACTCAACCTCGTATTGCTCCGCCAAGGATTCCATTTCAGCGATGTATTGATCAATCTTCGCCTTCCCTTCCTCTAAAAGAAGGTTCGCTTCCTGAATGACCTCTTCGCTTCCTTGTTCAACACCCTGCAAGGAGAGCCGCATCGAATTGCGTTGCATCTGGGCCCCTTCCACAAATAAAGAGTGGACCTTGTGGAGTTCCTCCGATTCCGGCTCAATGCTTTCCAGCCTTTGCACAAATTGTTCATACCTCGGCAGAACTTCCTCCACCATTGTGTGATAGAACGTCTCGTCATCGACGTAATTACTGCCCGTTACACTGCTAAGATGATCAACCGCTTCCTCCTCCAAGCTGTATATCGGATTAACTTCTTCATTAACATAATGAATCATTTCTTGTTTCACAGGGGTTGAACACCCTGCCAATAATACAAGACTCAGACATAAAAATAACCGTTTCATTCCTGTCTCCTTCTTCATTATCTCTTAAAGGTCGAGATCATGGCCTTTCACATATTCCTGCTTAAATCTCGGATATACTTTTCTTCGCAGGAGGATAAATACACCGATCATCGGCAACGTAACGCATAAGCCGAAAAGCACGTAAAATCCGTGAATAAAGGCCATGATGATGTAATAGAGCGAATAGAGAATTAAGATTGCATAAAGAAGAATAAACAAAAGATTAAACATCATTAATGAAGCGTACTTCGTTTTCTTCTGCTTGGCGTCCGTTTGCTTGTAAGGACCGAGGCATTGCTTCACCTCGGCAATCGCATCAAAAACAGGCTGTAGCAACATATTCACGGTTTAACTCCTCTTTTCAAAGACTTCTTTCAAGCGTTCGCGTAAAAGCAATTCCCCTGCGGTTTCCAATCCCTTAAAGACCACTGCTTCAATTTGGTCGCGATTAAAAAACACATTCGTCTCGTTGGACAGATGGCCCTGTGGATAAGGACAAGCGACGTAATCCCAAATCTTCTGCTCTTCTCCTTGTTGTTCTTGCTTTCTTCCATAAATCATTACGGCCTGATCAAGGAACTTCACCGTCACAACCGAGCCGATCGGTAAAAGCTCTCCTTCGTTAGGGAGGGTTAATTGGTTGATTTCTTCTGCCATCATTTTCTCTCCTTTATCACCTATTACGCGTACTATTGACTAATCCTCAATCTGTCTTTCAAAGCTTAGTCCTAATTTGACGCCGATCACAAATCGCAAATCGAGCATCGTTTCTTTTCCTATTTTCGCTTCTCCCCCGATGCTTCCACCAGAGGCCCCGGCCGTCACCTTTGCATTCCAGTCGGTGAACGGAATTGGTAGAATCCCGCTGACATCCCCTTCGATGACAGCCGCTTTCGCTGCTACTCCGACAGAGGCATTGTCGACTCCGGCATAGCCTTTTGCCGTTAGGATCTTCGCATCGCCCTCAACTCCGGTGCGGCCTATAACCGGAATGTCACTATCGGCCTGAACTCTCGCATGATGCCTCAGCACAGTACCTTCCGCTTTGACAATTGGAAAAATCGACGGGCCGCCAATGCTTGCCTTCAACTCGGTATCAGCCATTCGCTGTGCATACGTGCCGTCAACAATACTCGTATCCAAGTCAAATCCGGCATACACGCCTGTAAATTGTGAAGACCCGCCAATCGGCAAGTCGGAATTGTGAAAGCCTTCGGAAATTCCAGTCCAGTTATGATCATAATACCCTACACCACCGGCCGCACTAAATCCGCCTCTTGGCTCACTTTCATTCCCGATAAGAAATTTCCGGCCCTCCTCCTCATCTTCCACCTTTTCCGTCATCGTCGGACGCGGACAGCTCATCATCGTCGAATACAGCTGCCATCTGTATTCCTGTTGGTCGGCATAGCGGAGGCCCGCATAATGCATATATAGCGAATCCGTCCAGTATGGGTGATTGATATCCCCTCCGTTAAAAGGCGAGAACGCAGAAAGCGAATAGAGATCCTTTGTTTTATTCTGCAAATTCGTTAACAAGGCAGAATACGCCAGATTCCGTTTCACCTGATTCGTTAAGAAGGCAAGAGAATGAACCTTACTCGTAAAAATGGCCTCGACCTGCTTGACGTACTGGGTCATCAGCTGAATATCTTTTCCGACGCTCGTCAACGCCTCGGTCTGCTGCTGGTCAAATTGATACAGCTGTTCAACCGTATCCTCCGTATGGCGCTTCGCTCTTCCAGCTTCTAGCAAAACCGGTTCATCATTAACATCCGGCAAGGCTACAATGTCACGCACGCGGCGAATCGCCTGATTGGCGTCATTCGTTAAGCTCATCGTGACGGTTTTCAGCTGTTCGATTCCTTGCGATACTTCCTGCTCCAAATAACTTTGCCGAATAAAGCCCTCCTGTGCAGGCTCCAATGCCTGCAAGGCAGCTTTCATTCGTCCCAGCACGCTTTCATATTCAACGGCAAACGCTTGAAAAAAAGCGAGGAAAGGGAGATGACAATCCTGGTAAAAAGACCGGATCGCTCCTCCCCCGCTGCCTGTAAAAGAATCATCTAAATGGATCACCGCTTGAATGTTCAGCTTCACTTGCTGCAGCTGCTCTTTTTGGGAGGAAAGCGTTTCGATCACTTGATCAATTCCATTGTGTAATGCATCTACATCCAAGGTTTTCATTGAACTGCCGGCTCCCTCCTACTTATCGAATAGAAGAACTGATTTGATGGTCTGTTTCCCGCATCACTTCCAACGATTGTCTCGTACTCTCTATATTTTTCAGGACGAGCATTTGATACTGCTCAATGACCAGCTGCAGCTCGGTTGAGAGTTCATTTAAACGTGTGACAACATCAAGTACATTTCCTTCGCCTATGGAAGAAGGATAAGTCCCATCGACCTGCTGCACGGCACTTTCGACCTTCGCCAGCTCCTGTTCCACATCGCTGTAAAGAATTTTAATTTCTCCGCTCATCGGCTCACCACTTTCTTATCATCTGTTTATTGGCTTGCTGCGGCTGCTTTGGCCGCTGCAATTGCCTGTTTAATTGCGACGATTTCCTGCTCGGTTCGTGTGATTTTATTAGCTACAAGCTGCAAAATATGACTGAATTGGTTTGTATGAATATCCTGATAGCTCGGGACAATCGCGCCTTCACGGATGGTTTCAAACGCTTGAGCCAACGTTCCGGCCCACGTATTCGCGGAAAGCTCGGGCTCTAAACAAATTGTCTCCTGACTGTAGAAATCCTGCCGGCAACTGTTCAACTCATTTTGGCAAATTCTGAGCCGGGATAGCTCCTCCTGTTTTTGTCTTAAACGTGCATATAAGCCTGCCAAAGCCATTTCATTTCACCCTTTCCATGGAAAAGTCCGTCTGTCGTTGCCCATTATGCTAAAGGAGAACGGCGCACAAGTTTAGGTAGAATGATGACAAACAATACACCTACCAGTAAGAGCACGATCGAAAACAGAATCGTCGTCAGCTGAATCGCCCCTGCTTCCGCTTCCTGCTGCTCACGATTGGAATTGTTTCGTACAGCCGCTTCAAACAAGCGCAGTTGCTCTGCTTTGACGACAATCGTATGATTTTCATCAAGCGGATGGGCGAACAGCTGCCGCTCCACCTCGTCAAACAATTTGTAATCAGCTTGCTGAAAAGTCAGCACCTGCTGCTCTTCCGGCATCGCCTCACGTCGCTGCAGCTGAGGATCGCGGAAATAATCTAGGTTCAGTTCGACCTGCCCTTGCTCATACCGGTGCGGCTCCACGATCTCTTCCTCCGCCCTGCTTTCCTCCGGTAAAAGTAACAGCAGCAAAAGCGCCAAGCAAATGAGCGACGCGTGGAGCAACAAACTCTTGCGCCAGTATGTGGAGCGGGCTCCCTGTTTCCAGCAGCGGCCCACCGTCTTAGCTGACCTCGTCGTACTCTTCATAGCTTTCCACACTCTGATTTCTGCGTTCCTTCAGCTGCTTCAATACATACGGCAGCGCGACGACAATCGCACTGAGTAACGATGTTATAATGACGGCCGGCAGGAAGGCGGATTGATCGCCATATTGAATCGACATAAACACTTGCGCAACCGGATGCTGGATGCTGAAGCCGGCGATTACTAAATCAAGCAGCGGCGCGATGAAAAAGATCAGCATCGCTCCAACAGTCAGCCCTCCCGTAACTGGACCAATTTCCAACCCGAGACGAATGATCCCGGCGCAGGCAATCAGAAACAGAATCGTGCTGACAGTCCATTGTACTACCTGAACATCGTGGAGCGGGTAAATCGTTAAGCCATAAATGCTAATCATTAACCCAACTGCCAATGTTAGCAGCATAAACAAGGAAAAATTCAGCATCGACGCTACATGAGAAAAATGATAAACGAGAAAACCGATCGCCAAGCCGCAAAGCAGGAGAATAATCAGCATGACCACCGGCGGCGCCTGAGTCGTCCGTTCTTCAGGAGTTGATCCGCTGATCATCGTCGGATTCGTTAAATACTCGTAAATGTACGGATTGGCCTGCCCATCGACGACGGCATTGCGGAGAACATCATAGAGATCCTCTCTGACCAGCTTCGTCGAATCAACATTTTCCGCCCAGCTTTCGTTTAATTGATCGGCGCGTTCTTGAACAGTATCGACCCGCTGATAGAGTTCATTCGTATAGTCATTAACATACGAATGGCGGTCCGCTAATGAATGAACGAGATTCGAAATCGCCTGAATATCCATCATCGCATTTTGCTGTGTGGTCACGACAAGTTCACCATTCAATCCATCAACCGGCACTTCTTCTACCTCCGGCGCTGTTATTTCCTCACGTAAAAACGCAGTGACATCATTGGCGCCGTGCTCGATTTCAACCAGCTCACGCATCATTAACTCACGCTCTTGTTTAACCGCTTCATCGTATTCTTCCATAAACCCGATTGTCGCCTCAACAAATTCAATGAACTCATCCTCAAGCAGGTTGAGGTTGCTCGATGATTCTCTCAGTCCTTTTCGAAGCTGATCAAAATGCTCTGTTTCACCTTTCAGCGTCTCAAAGGCCGCTTTCACTTCACTTTCGCTTTTCTCAGTGTGGGTCGCAATGATCTCACCGATTAACTCCTGATCAGTGCTATCAGTCTTTTGCAAAATGTCTTCATAGATTGATAAATAGGCAAAATAAGAGAGTAATTGATTCATATCACGGCTTTGCAATGGTTTTTCAAAGTGGGAAGCTAGCTTTTGTTTACGGGCATCATCCAAATAATCGAGCTGCAAAATTGCCGCTTCCTTCGCTTTAATCTGCTCAACTGCCTGCTCTTCGGCGGATTTTCCTTCAGGTACACTCTCCCGTTGTTCCTGAATAATCGTTTCCAACCGCTGTTCGACTACTTGCTCCCATTCTGCCTGCTCTGACGCCTGCTTCATCAGTTCATTTTCCACCAGCTCAACATTGCTTTCCAGCTGCGAGATCGTTTTTTGGATCTCGTCCAACGGCTTTTCTTCTTCAAGCACGACGGCTTCCAGCGCCTGATAAAGGCCGTTGATCTGCTCTTTTACCGTCTTTAACGAGACGCCTTCCGCCTGCCCGGCTGTCGGCAATGCCGCTGCTGAGATCTCCTTCGCCTTGCTTGTCGCCTGACTGGACGTCGCGGCGACAAGGTCGTTTCGTGCCGGCAGGAGTTTTTCTTCGAGGCGATTCAACGATTGCTTTTCTGTTTCCTCCCTGTATTGCTTCATCATCGCCTCTTGCACTTCCATGATTCGTTCAAACTGTTCCTCGACCTCTGAGCCTTCAATCGACTCCTCGATCTGTTCAACAATGACATGATTATGATTGATCGATTGCTGAATTTGCACGACACTGTCAAGTAAATGATCTCCATCCACAGTCGGAACCGGGGTGATCTCCCTGTTATGAAGAATCCGTTGGACACCATCTGTCAAATTGGTTTCATAGCTCGCCAGGCCTTGCTGTAGCAGCTGCTGATTCTGCAGACTCGTCGTCAGGAATAAATCGTTTTGCCGGTCCTGAAAATCACGATATTGCTGCACCTTAGTCAGAAACTCATTCATCTGCAACACTGACGCTTCCATTTCGGCATTTGTCCCGCTTGAGGCATCCATCGCTTCGGCTGCGGCGGCCTGCAATTGTTCAAGCATTTCCATCTGCTGCCTGATCTCTTCGGCAATCGTAGCGGATCCCGGTGAATAGAAGGCATACATGGACTCCTGAAACGCAATCTCCCGCTCAAGAATTTGATCGAATTTTTGCTTGATATCGTCGACCTCTTGAGAGACGTGGTCCCAGTACATCGTTGAAATATGACTATTGATGCGGTTTCGCGCCGTTGTCAAAGCTCGCTGGACACGCTCCATATTTGCCGCATCCAGATTCCCCTGAATTTGATAATTCAGCACCGCCTTTTCCGGCTCATCCTCTTTAAACCCCATGACCTGCGCCGACAAATTCGACGGCAGGTACAGCACCGCATCATACTGATTGCGCTCGAGTCCGGCTTCTGCCGCATTTCGTCCGACCACGACCCATTGATAGTCAGAGTCCCGCTCAAGCGAGGCGATCACTTCCTGGCCGAAAAGCAGCTGCTGACCCTGAAATTCCGTACCGAGATCTTCATTGACGACGGCAATTTCTCTGGCGGTCGCTTTATTCGCTTGATCCTGTTCCGGTTCAATATAAGAGAAAAACATCGTTGGAAAGAACAGGATGACCACTATCATGACTATTAATTTAATAAGACTTTTTTTATCGAACATCATTTTGCCCTTCTTTCCTAATTAACATTTAGGAATTTGCATCCTTGTTTCTTTTCCGCTTCTAATAAGATAGCCAAACCCCGGCTGGATCTCTTCTTCATTTCTTGTAAATGGAAGCGGGAACAGGTTTTGATCCGATTTCTTTGCTAAGAGAATCGCTTGTCTGATCTGCTTAATTTCACTCGTAAAGGAATCAAACCCTTTAGAAAATTCATTCGGATTTCCTGCAACAAGAACCGTAAAGCCAAGATGGGTATAAAGCTTCAGCAGCGTCGCGACCTTATCCTGGATAGCGGTATCTGCCTTTTGTTGGAATCGGGAGAAGCTGTCAATCAGCAAATAAACCTTCGGATACGCCCGCTGCTCATGATGATGCCGTTCAATGCTCGCGACATACTCGGCTTCTCTTCTGCTCAGCTCCGCTTCCATTTGGTTGAGCCACTCCATAATCTGCTCCTTTGACTCCATATAATGAACAGACTTATGCTTCGCATCATTTGCCAGGCCACGATCGACCCCGTCAAATAACCCGATTGACGTATGGCTTTGTTCGAGGATTCCATGAAGCAGGACACGCATTGCATTTGTTTTTCCTTTTTTCGCCTGGCCCATAATCAAGCAATGCTGTTCACCAATCAGATCAACGGTCATTGTCGTCACACTCTCCTCTTCCAGCCCGATCGGCAGCTGTCCTTCCGTCACATCATCGACATAACGCTCGAAAAATTCGACGATACTCAGCTGGGAAGGAAGCATCGGAATTGGCTGAGGCAAGCTGCGGCCCTGACTTGCCTCGTTTATCAGCTTAATTTCATCTTTGACCTGCTGCAGCTGGTCAAGATCGTCCTTGCCTTTAGCCGGCAGGAATATTTGCACAAGGGAGGCCTGGTCTTTAATCAGCAGGGCACGGCCCGGGATCGGCTCGACTTCATAAGGCGTTTTGCCGACAAGCGTGTACTGTTCATTGCTATCCATGACATAATGCAGCACTTTTGTTTTCAACGTGTTCATTAATGGCTGGCGGACGCCATTAATTCTCGTCGCACTAATCGCGACAAAAAGCCCGATCGCCTGACCATCCCTCGCAAGCTGAATAAATTGCGCCTCGGCTTCCGGAAGCTCCTCTTTGACGAGGTCAAAGTTATCGACTACTAAAAAGAGCACCGGCAGCTTTTCTTCAGTCACTTGGTTATAATGCGTAATAGTGCTCACCTCATGTTCCAAAAACAGCTGTTTGCGCTGCTCCATTTCACGCTTGATGAAGGTAAAGAACTTGGCAATCTTTCGTTCGTCATCAAAACGGAAATAATCGGCGGTATGAGCCAGCTGCCTAAGCGGCAATAACGTCCCATTACCAAAATCGAAAATAAAGTAATGCAGCTCATCGGCACGATGATGTGCGGCAAAGCTCAGCAAGTAAGTGAACAGCGTCGTTGATTTCCCGTAGCCGGACGAACCGAAAACACCAATATTTCCGTCAGTGATCCATTGATATCTGTATGGGGTCTGACTCTGCTTTTCCGGTTCATCCTTCAGTCCGATCAGAAAACCTTCCGCCACAGAATCCACTTCCGGTCTCGGCAGCCACTCCCCTAACGGAGGGAGCCATGGACTTGGAAGCTTGATCAGCTGCAGCTTCTGTTGAACAGCGGCGATTTCAGCGACAACAGCTTCTATTTCTGTTTTCTGCTCCTTCGAGTCGGGCACGGTCTTCGTGCTCAGTCCCGAGAGCTGGACAAGGCCGAGATCGGTGACAAGCGAGACCTCTTCCTCCGCCTGAAAAGATTCCTCCAAATACGGAGCACCGCTCCACGCTGATTGAAACAGCTCATAAACTTCGTTGTTTCCTACTTGTAAATAGCCTCTTCCGGTCTGGGTGATCGTTGCGGCATCACCGTTTTTCAAAATCTCCTTACTGTCTGTCGCGTCCTGAACTTTAAGAGCGATCTTAAAGCGGGAATTACTCCAGATCTGGTTATCGATTACTCCCCCCGGTTTTTGTGTAGCGAGGATGAGATGAACGCCGAGACTACGTCCGATCCGGGCGGCGCTGACCAATTCTTTAATGAATTCAGGTTCCTCACTCTTCAGTTCGGCAAATTCATCCGAGATTAAGAAAAGATGCGGCATCGGCTCTTTGGCGATCCCCTGTTTGACTAAATCACCATAGTCATGAATATGAGTAACGTCATAAGCATCAAGCAGGCGCTGTCTCCGTTTCATTTCACTATTAATCGAAGCGAGGGCGCGCGTACTGAAGTTTTTGCTTTCGCTAATATTTGTGATTGTCCCAAGGAGATGAGGCAGCTGTTTAAATGGCTGTGCCATGCCGCCACCCTTGTAATCGATTAACAAAAAGGCGACCTCATGCGGATGAAAATGAACGGCCAAGCTGAGAATATACGTTTGTAAAAGCTCACTTTTCCCGGAACCAGTCGTCCCTGCTACAAGGCCATGAGGTCCGTGCGCTTTTTCATGAAGGTTCAGCTCAACCTTATCCTGCTTACCTTTTAAGCCGATCGGCACGGCGAGCGACTTTGAAGGCTGATTGCGGTGCCACTTCCGCTCAATCTCCAGGTCGGCGACTTCCTGCGCCCCATTCAGCTCCAAAAAGGAGACCATCTCCGGAATCGAATTGCTCATCCCCTTTTGATGATCAAGCGAGCGCAGCAGACGCGCATAGCTTTCATTGCCTTTCTCCGCATGCTTGTCAATAGCAAACGGTGTATGAACGGCCCGGTGGCGGTGAATGAGAATTTCACCTTCCTGGCTGTTAATGTAACTAATAAGGGTGTGAATCGAGTCGGTCAGGTTCTCTTTCGCGTCGGTCGCAAAGATCGTGGAAAGTCCGATACCGCGATCCTCTCCCTCTAAATATTCCATAATGAGATGGTCGGAAATGAGCTGCCGATTTTGAACAATAAAGACAAGATGTGGCGCAAAGGTTTTGTTCGCTTTCGTTTCGTCGATATCGCGTTCGCGCAGCATTTCATATATCGAGGACAATAACTGGTCTCTCGTTTTTTCGTCGTAGATAAAGCCTTTAGCAAAGGAGTGCGGCAGTTGAAAATGCGGCAGCCACTTCATCCATTCCCAGCTTCCATAATGAGACTGATCGAAAATAGCGATAAAACGCACATCCCGGTAACTGTGAAAGAACGCCAGCTGGCCGACAATCTGCTGAAGTTGGCGCTGGACGATCGCATCCTTTCCAACCAGACCGATTGACCCGCTTGACAGATCAACCGGCAAAGCGACATTTTTTACATGCTGATAAGCGTTGATAATCTCCTGCGACCTTTCGAGCAAATGGTCGATTTCCCGATTGGCAAAGTCAAGACTTCCGACTGCTACCTGATAGCTCGACGGCACCTCCGCCCGGCCTACCCGGAACTGCAAAAAATCCTCACTATCAAGCGATCGTTCCCAGATTCTCGCGCTGATCGTCTTCGCCATCGCCTTCATTTCTTCAAAGCTCGGAAAATGATAGGCCATTACCATTTTCTGCTTTTCTGCCAGGCCTTGCAGCTCCTCCTGCTTTTGCTTCAAATAATTCGAATAAACCCGTTCCCGTTGCTCCTCACGCTCTTTTCTTTTTTTCTTTTCGCGAAAATACTGAATCGTGGATGTCATGATCGTCGTCGTAAACATCACAATTGAGATGAGGATGAATATTCCTCTTGGAATAAGGAGAACAACGACGGTCATAACGATCAGCATCATCGCCGGCGGCAAAATCAATAACCATAAGGCGCGTTGGTTATTATCGATTTCCTGGGACGGAAAGGAAAACGTCACCTTCTCTTCCGGCAGATCATAGATTAAGCGCGGCGTACGACGGTAAAGAGGGTACGCTTTCTGCATTTTGGAAACAGGCGGGCGTACGGCGGGAAGTTCTGTTTCAACTGCTTCTGTACATCTGATCATCAACAGGTCGTCCTCAACGATTGTAATCGTCATAAACGGAAAGAAAAGATGATCTCCATTTGCACAAGCAGTAGCTTCTCTCACCCGAAGGCCGTTCAAATACATGACACTTTGCTCTTCCGGCTTGAGTAACCACGTTTCACCCACTTTAACAAGCGTCAGAAAGCTGCCTTCTTCATTGGCAAAAAAGTGGCCCTCTTTTTGAATTGTCGCTCCTTGGACGTTACCGATCTTCACTTCATCTAGCTGTCCTATGTAGTAGGTATATTTCTTTTCAGCGGCGGTTCGGTAAAGCAGTCGTAATGTTTTCCCGTCCACATTCAACGTCATCGGCTCATCTTGAGTCAGAGCACCAGCCTGCTGCTTCCCCTGATGGATCACATAGCGTTCACCATCCCGTTCAAGCGTTAGTTTACCGTCCGAAAAGGAAAGCGATTTGATCGTGATCGTATCGTCGTCATCATTGCCGATTTGAATGACCGGATGACTTTGTTCAAGCTGGCAGGACTGATACATGTCGTCATAAAACAAAAATAATTGATTCATCTTCTCCACTCCTATGACGCATTCCCTGGCTCTTCCGCTTCTTCACTTTGCTGCTCACGCTCCTGGACGTACTCCTCCAGCTCCCGCTCGATCAACTGGAGCTCTTCTTCTTTTTCCTGGCCTGATAACGAGTCATCCGCTCGAATATCCTCCCTATATTTCAGCAGTCCAAACATGACGAGATCACGGTCTCCAAGCGACCTTCCGAGATCAACCGCCTCTTCGTTTTCCCCCCTGCCTACATAGATCCAGTAGTCAAAATAAGCAGGGTCGGATTGCAGCGTCAGCGTATTTTGAATGTTCGCTCTCTGCTCTCCCGTTAGTGCCTCATATTGAACATAGGCTGTCGCTAATTGATATTTCGTCACGTAAGGCATATCGTCAGGATCATAATAGCGTAATTGCTCAATGACATCGCTGTATCTCGCTGTGAGAAAATACTCGCCACTTTTGATATACGCCTGCTGCTCCGGTTGAATAAAGAAGAAAGAATAGACCGTATAGCATATCGTTGGCAATAAAAGGATAACGAGGCCCCACAAACTGTAGCGTTGAATCATCCATTTTGTTCGCGGAAGATGAATAAGATTTTGTTCTTTCTGTTCCAATTCATGAATCGATGCTCGCACGATTTCCTGAAGTTCTTCTGTGTTTTTGGCTGCGAAGAGCTGCCTCGTCATATCGGACAGCTTCAGCGTCTGATGAAAATGTATATATTCATGGAATGAGTAGCGATCATCGACCGCGGCCGCTATCGTCGCCTTCATCTCAAGAAACAGCTTCTCCTGATCCTTTGAATAAGGAGGTAAACTTTCTTTTACCCCGTAATGGAGAAAGCTCGGTTTGAAGCTGCTGTCGATGATGACATTTTCCGGACAAACAACGATAGTAAGCCGTTCGAACCGCCGGCTTTGAAGTTCTTTAATCAGCTGGTCGGCAAAGAGCCAACGGCTATAAAGTGATTTTCGCTTCAGCTGTTGAAACGAATATGTCCCCTTTGGCGGAACAACGTTGACTTCCACCACGTCTTCTGACTCAGTGATTGTGCGCTGAAGCGGATCATTGAGCCCTTGAAGCATATTGATCTCCAACTTATCGCTGAGCTTAACCTTCGCTTTCTGAAACTGAAAAACATAGCCTTCCTGCTTCTTCGTGATTATCGCTTCCGTTTGTCTTTCCAGGTATGAGTCCTTCTTTTCTTCCATTCTTTCAGGTGACCCCTTTGTCCAGTTAATGCTATAGAATTTCTAGCTTATCTCCGTTTGTAATTCCACTTTCCTCAAGTGTGACAAGTCCATGACACACCTTCTCTTTATTTGAAATGCGTACCCAGTAGCCTTCTCTCGGATTGGCTGCGATTCGTTCCACCTGCCACACAATTTCAATCACCTTTTTGATCGAATAATAGTTTGACAGTCTAAGGTCAAACTGCTTATTCGCATAATGGCGCAAATCGATTGTAACCTGAATATATATCGTCCTCACCTCTAAACAAAGAAAGAGCGCAAAAACAAGTGATGATTGTCAGCGCTCTTTGTGCTCGTTATGCTACTGATTTAACCGCGGATTTGGCTGGCAATTTGACGATCGGTATCTTCAAGAACTTGTGCAGAGTTTGCTAGCTGCATCGATACTTCGTTCAGCAGCACCGCCATGCGATCAAACGATGGGCGCAGCTCCTGATATTGTTGAGCGAAGGCTTGGCTTGATGCCCCCTCCCATACATCCTGCAAATGACTGCTCATGCTGTCCAGGCGACTAATTAGATCGTGGACATTGCCGCTTTCTGTATCATACTGCCTCGCAACCTCTCGCAGCTCTGATGGTGTTAAACGAATAATTTCAGACATATTCGATCAGCTCCTTGTTCATTTTCTCGCTCTTTATCGTAAGCGAGATATTTTTTGAAAACAATAACTTTTCTTTTTTTTACCAAAATCCATTCCTATTCCCTACAACTTTGGCGTCGTTTGTTTCGCCCCCGGTCTACAAACAAAGGAAAAAACAACCAGTAAAAAAGTAAGCGGCCCAGGCCTTAGTGCCCAAACCCATCTGACAAAAAAAGGAATCCTCAAGGTTAACATAACCTCTTGGATTCCTGTCTTTCACTCGCCTGCATGCCTGTTCTTCACCCAAATTGAGCTTGATGAAGGCGACTGTAAATTCCTTCTTTTTCGATTAACTCTTCATGTCTTCCTTGTTCGGCGATCCCCTTTTTCGTCACAACGATAATGCGATCAGCATTTTTGATTGTCGCCAAACGGTGGGCGATGACTAACGTTGTCCGCCCTTGAGCGAGTTCGGCCAGGGACTTTTGAATCGCCACCTCCGTCTCCGTATCAAGGGCGGAAGTTGCTTCATCAAGAATGAGAATCGGCGGGTTTTTCAGAAACATGCGCGCAATTGCCAGCCGCTGCTTCTGCCCGCCAGAAAGCTTGACGCCTCGTTCGCCGATAACGGTATCAAGTCCCTGCGGCTGACTGCGGATAAACTCATCAAGCTGTGCCCGGCGGGCTGCTTCAAGAATCTCTTCATCTGCTGCATCCAGCTTACCGTACGCGATATTCTCTCTAATCGAACCGGAGAAGAGGAAAACATCCTGCTGTACAATCCCAATTTGGCTGCGTAACGAGGACAGCTTAATATCGCGAATGTCGACGCCATCGACTTCAATGCTGCCCTCCAGCAGCTCATAGAAGCGGGGCAGCAAGCTGCATAAAGTCGTCTTCCCCGCCCCAGAAGGACCGACGAAAGCTACTGTTTCGCCTTTTCTGACAGTCAGATTAATATCGTTCAATACCCGCTCCAATCCTTCATAGCCAAAGGAAACATGGCGGTAGCGAATATCGCCTTGAAGCTCCATCTCAACAGCATCAGGCGCATCCTCTATATCCGGCTTCGTATCAAGGATTTCCGTGTAACGCTTAAAGCCGGCAATCCCTTTCGGATAACTTTCAATCACCGCGTTAATCTTTTGAATTGGTCCAAGAAGAATATTGGCCAATAGAATAAAAGCAACAAATTCACCATTCGTCAGCTCTCCGCGAATAACAAAAAACGTTCCGAACAACAGTGTGAAAAGAGTGATGATTCTCATAAACATATAATTGGCTGTAATGTTCTGCGCCATAATTTTGTATGATTGCAGTTTCGTATTTCGATATTCCTGATTGTTCTTCGCAAATTGACGCTGCTCGTGCTTTTCATTCGCAAACGCCTGAACTACCCGGATTCCGCCGATGCTGTCTTCTACCCTCGCATTAATATCAGCGACATCATGGAACATCTTTCGAAAGGTGCGCGTCATCTTTTTATTGAAATAAATCGCGCAATAGGTCAGAAGCGGAATGACAATGAATGAAATCAGCGCAAGCTTCCAGTTAATCGTCATCATCAGCACAAATGAGCCGATCAACGTCATCACCGCGACAAAGACATCCTCAGGCCCGTGGTGGGCGACCTCGCCAATCTCCTCCAGGTCCTTTGTCAGCCGGGAAATTGAATGGCCGGTTTTGTTATTATCATAGTAGCCAAAAGAGAGCTTCTGCATATGCTCAAACAGCTTGCGGCGCATATCGGTTTCAATGTTAATCCCGAGCATATGGCCCCAATAGGTGACCACATAATGCAAGCCGGTATTAATTAAATAAATGAGCAGTAAACCAAAGCAGGCCCATAAAATAATCGACCAGTCGCCACTTGGAAGCAGCCGGTCAATGACCTGATTCACCGCCAATGGAAAAGCCAGCTCCAGCAGCCCGACAAAAACAGCGCATGAAAAATCAAGAATGAACAAAAACTTGTAAGGCTTATAATAGGAAAAAAAACGTTTTAACAACGGTAACACTCCTTCAAACAGGCAAGCGGGCCAATACAGACGAAAGTAATTAGAAAGCGAGCCTATCCTTCATTTGCTATAGTGATAATGATAATCAATTATATGGCAGATCTAGCTGACTTTCAAGCAGTCTATCATATTATACAAGAAAGAGCGTGCCAAAAAGGAATCTTTCCCCTCTCAGCACACTCCAAAACGGTAAGCAGCAGCTGCCTGTCATCGTGAGGAAAGCCGCTTTCTTCCTTTCTCACCATATACCGCAGGCAGGTCGCCTTCTATTTAGGTTTTGCGAGGTTTATCGAACATCGAAAGCCCGCCTCTCCCGTACCGGCACTAAGTCCGGTCGCGCGAAAGAAAAACGAGGCTAGAATCCATCTCTCTCCCGTGACATTTCGTTTCTCTCCTCAGCCGTCTCAACCGGACGGAGATTGTCCAAAATCTTTCTCGTTTCCGCCGTGCCAAGCTGATAAATTCTTTCATATACCTGACGCAGCTCCTTTTGCGTTTGATCCTTTTCAGCATCGGATGCTCTTTCATCAAATGGGCGGGCAAACACTTGCTGCGGCTCAAAGTCGTGATCGCCAACCTCGTCCAGCAGCGCATAAAGCTCATCTTTTTCCTGTTCCGTTGCCCTGATTTCATACTGAACCACATTTTCAGGTGTTTTCGTTTTACTAATGCTAAGAATCGGCATATCGACACTTACATAATACGTTTCCCGTGTCATGTCGCATCTCTCCTTTAGTAGCTAAGTCTTGCTATCCTTTACCCGGCTACTAGAAGATTCACACCTCAACTACTTTTCGAGCACCATTCTTTTCATTTGAATGAATTGCTTCCCCAAAAATCCCAAATGGCAGAGTCTGTTTATTTTTATCTTTTTTCGTCAAAGGCTGCCCGTCCTATTGCGAACGATTTCAGTCACTGTTCGCCGATTTTTTGCGTATTGTCAGGGCGATATGTACTTTTCCTTAATTTTGTAGAAGAAAACTGGAAAATTGCAGGATCTTTAGGTATTTTGTCGATAATTTTTATCACGAAATGACTTTATTAATGAGGGGAAAACAGTTAACATTAAGACAAAGGGAATAAATAAGGAATTAGGAGAGGAAAAAATGCTAGATCACATTGATGATACGTTGATGCTCGAATCTTACTACAAAGCAGTCGAACTTAACCTCAGCCCAGATTTCATTGCCATCCTCAGAAAAGAATTAGAAAGAAGAGAAATCCAAATTGAAGCACCGGAAGAAATCTGTATTTAGCCGTTTAAGGGGGTAAGCATGGGAAAGTTATCATCACTTCCAATTATGAGCATTATTTTTTTTATTATGGCCCTCTTTTGGCTACTTGCATCTATCGCAGTCTACGGGGATTCACTTTTCTATCTGTTTACATTATTAGTTCCTGTTAATCTATATTTCGGTTTTAAGTTTTTACAGCGGTAAAGGATGACGTAAAAGCGTTATCTTTTTTTCTCTTGCAGAGGGGTGGCCGAGAAAGCACCTTATCAGCACCCCTTATGTAACTCTATCGTTCTTCCATCGCCTTTAGACATTCATTCGACAGCCCTTTATTACTTTCCTGTAAAGTATGGCACATTTTTCAAGAAAATACTTTCCAGTTTTTTGACGATTGGGCCGTCCTTTTCAGAATCGGCTTTTACTCGCTGCCATTCCGGGTCCGCCTGAAATTTTTCAAATTGTTGATTACGCGTTTCCATATCTGGAAATTCCATTACATAGAAAATCCGGTTATTTTCCGGTTCAATGTCTTCCCAAAATTGAGTTACACGCATCCCATGCTTTTCAAAGATTTCCAGTGTCGCTTGCGAAAAACGATCATGAATAGCTTGCATTTTGCCTTCGTGCATCGTATAAATTCTCAACTCATAAATCATTCGGTTCCCTCCAATAAGAGCGCTTTCATAAACACTATTTCTAATTATTATAACACATTTCCTGCTAAAATCTTCTTTCCGATAACATTTTTCTAGATATATTTGTAGAGCAGATTGCGAACCAAGATAGAACATACTAAACTGAAGGAGAGGGACATTTTTTTGTTGAGTGGAGGGAACAGGATGTTAAAACCAAAAATCCGCATAAAATTGGCAGAATTAGAAAAAAGACAAAATGAAGTGACTAAGACATTAGACATTAGTGCGCAGCGTTTTAGCAACTGGGTCAATGGAGCAGCCTATCCAAAGCTGGAAGAAGCCTTCAGGCTGGCGAAATATTTAGATTGTTCCATCGAAGATTTATGGGAATACGAGGAGAAATGTGATCAAACTGGAACGGACTACTTACAGAGTTCCTAGAGTACGAATGCAAAGCTGCTGAAAAAGTGAAACTCATCTCCAACAGGGAGGGAAATCAATGAGCAGGAAATCCGTTCTTCCTGCTCACTTTTCGCGGCACAAAACCACCGTATCGCTAGGGAGTAAGCCGTTCCTGCCTCTTCCTGACTGACTCCACTCTCTCTTTCCAAAACCCCTAATCCAATTTGCCAAGCCGGTCGAGAATCACGGCGAGCTGTTCTCGGGTCAATGGTTCTTTGGGGCCTTGCCCTGTATTCATGATTCCTTTGGCTAGCGCTTTATTCCATGAGGCTTCAGCCCATGAGCTTGGTGTTTGATTACTCACTTGAAGAACCCCCCTTTTAAATTCATTAAATGTCGGCAACAAGATCGCCGGACAATTTTTTCCTGTCCAATGCTGATGAGTTACGACCCGTTCAATTGGAATCGAAAGCTCCCTCATTAAGCGGGCGATCAGCCATTGAGCATGGCGCTGGGTTTGCTCAAAGTCTCCGTCACTATTGACACAAAGCTCGATTCCAAGCGATTGACGATTTCCTTCCGAACCAGCGTGCCATCCAAGTTCATGATTAGGTAAGTGCTGAATAATATACTGGTCATCAACGGTGTAATGCCAGGAGACTTGACGGTTTTGCGCATCCTCCCCTTTGACATAGCGGGCATGAGTCAACGCGTCTGCTCCCCTTGAACGGTTCGCTGTTTCATGAATGGTGAGATGGGTTGGGATAATCCGGGTGCCTGGACGATTACGATTAGAAGCAGGAATGAAATCCTGCCTAATCTGCATCATCCATTCCCCTTGTCATGCCTTCACGGTTATTCCCTACCTCAAACAAACCTGTTGCTGCCAATGCCGCCAGACCGCCGGCCCACAGTCTTAAGCTTAATGAAAGATCCGTGAACGGATAGGACACCACCCCAACAAGTAAGCCAACGACAAAAGCGACTGCTGGAACATAATTCTTCGGAAAAGAGACGGAACGTTTGATCAATTCAACCAGCGCTAAAATTACTGGCGAAATGACGGTTGCAAACAATAAGACTGCTTCCATTTTCATCAGCTCCTTGCTACATAACATGTAAAAAGCTGATTTTTGAAACGGCGCTTATCCTTCTTTTCGTCAGAAATAGGCTCGTCTTATTATCAGGAAGGGAACGAGGAAAATGTTTTGTCCGATCACTATGGCCAAATGGCAAAGGCTTTATTCGGCGAAAAGCCCGACTCAAAAGGGAAATCAAACCTTTTAAGTCGGGCTCCGGAGCTATCCCTCTTTTTATAGCTGTCCGAGTGCGGACAGGATTTTTTCCGGTTTCATCGGTAAATCATAGATGCGGGCGCCAATCGCGTTGGAAATCGCATTGGCAATGGCCGGAGCGGTTGGGACGATTCCCTGCTCGCCGACGCCTTTCGCCTTAAACGGCCCCTTATTTTCCAAATCCTCAACAATGATGATCTCCATTTCCGGGATGTCTGAGCTGGATAAAATTTTATAATCCAAAAAGCTCGGATTACGGTTTCTTCCCTCTTGTTCAACGACACCCTCTGTCAGGGCGTAACCGACGCCTTGAATAATACCGCCTTCTAATTGACCCTCAACCGCTTTTGGATTGATCGCCTTACCGACATCATGAGCGGCGACAATGTTCAGGACCTTCACCTGTCCGGTTTCGACATCGACCTCCACCTCGGCAATCTGACAGCCGTAAACGAGATTCGGAAAGTTATGTGAGCCTTCCCCGCGTTTGAATTTCGGCGCCTCCGGATCAAAGAAGCGTCCTTTTCCGGAAACCGTCCTTCCTTCCGTATAGGCGGCGTATCTTGTCACCTCGGCGAAGTCAACCGCCTTCTCCCATTGATCGGCGGGGCCAATTTTTCCATCACGGCAGATGAGATCAGCCGGAGGAAGAGCGAACATCTTACCGGCAAGCTCCAATAATTCGTTTCTTGCCTGTTCAGCCGCTTCCTGGACGGCGATGCCGTTGACAAAGGTTGTCCGGCTGCCCCATGTCCCTAAATCAAACGGAATAATATCCGTATCATGATCGATGATGTGGATGGAGCGCGATGGTACTCCGAGCACTTCGCCGGCAATTTGCGCCATCGCCGTCTGCGGCCCCTGGCCGATTTCAACCGCCGGTGTAATAATCGTCACCTGGCCTTCCTCTGAAATCTTCACGAAGGCCTCCGTCGAGTTGAAGCCGTAACCGCGGCTGCCGCCTCCTGATTGCAGCATGCAGGCAAGACCGATTCCCCGCCGCTTCGTCGCATTCTCCGGCTGCTTTGCGTACAGCTCGCGCTTTTCCTGCCATCGCGCCTTTTCCATCGCCACCTCCAGCGTGTCCCTCATTGATTCCGTATCAATGATCTTCCCGCTGCTCGTTACTTCATCGCGTGAATGGGCATTCAGCAGTCTAAAGCGAGCGGGATCGATGCCTAAGCGATCAGCAATCAAATCCATTTGTGATTCAATCGCAAACGTGATTTGCGGATTGCCGAAGCCGCGAAACCCTGTACAATATTGATTGTTCGTATAGGCGATATAGCCGTCAAACTTCGTATTTGGCACTCGATAAAAGCAGGAATTCACGTTTTCACAATAGCTCATCGTATTTGGTCCCTTATCATTATAAGCCCCGTTATCGACCGTTGCCGTGCAATGACGGGCGATGATTTCCCCTTCTTTCGTAACCGCGGTTTTCAATGTAATCTGATACGGGTAGCGCGGCCGTGCCGTCATAAATTCCTCCTGCCGGGAATTCGAAATCCGTACAGGCTTTTTCGTCTTTTTCGCCAAAAATGCAGCAATCGGCTCCTTCATATCCATCACAAGCCGGTTGCCAAACCCGCCGCCTACCGGCATCCGAATCACTCTTACTTGCGAGATCGGCAAATTAAGCACCATCGCCAGTTCCTTCCTCAAAGTATGGGGAGTCTGTGTTTGCGAGCGAACCGTTAACCGGCCGGACTGATCGAATTCAGCGATACACGCTCTTGTTTCCAGGCAGCAATGCGCCTGCTTCGACGTCTCAAAATGATCCTCATAAATATAAGCGGCCTTGGCAAATGCCGCCTCCACATCCCCATATTCCGTATGCATCTCATGAGCAATATTGCTGTCTGCTTCCTGATGAACACGAGCGCTCTCTTCCTTCAAGGCATCCTGATAGTGATACACCGCCGGCAGCATTTCATAGTCGACTTCGATCAATTCAAGCGCCTGTTCGGCAATTTCCGGTGTCTCGGCCGCAACAGCCGCCACTTCGTCGCCGATAAAGCGCACATACTCATCACAAAGCACGAGGTTGTCTGCCTGTTCCGGTCTGAAGCTGAACTTGACCTTTTCCGTATCAGCAGCCGTAATGACAGCGCGAACGCCTTTTAATGCTTCCGCCTTGCCCGTATCGATTTTGCGAATGCGCGCGTGACTGTGCGGACTTCGTAAAATCGCCCCATAGAGCATCCCCGGCAGCACCGTATCATCAATATAGCGCAAGTCACCGGTCACTTTCTGGTACCCGTCAATCTTCGGTTCGGACTTTCCGATCAGCCAATGCTTCTCCGCTTGTAATGGCTCGTTTTTCATGCTAACCCCTCTTTTCCTGTAGCACGGCTGCAGCTTCCTTGACGGCATCAATAATTTTTACATACCCCGTACAGCGGCATAAATTCCCTGCAGTTTCATGCTTGATTTCTTCTTCAGTCGGATTTGGATTACGGTCAAGTAATGCCTTTGTCGCCATGACAAATCCCGGTGTGCAATAGCCGCATTGCGTCCCCCAATGCTTGACGAATGCTTCCTGAATCGGATGCAATGCCCCTTCTGACGCCAATCCTTCCACCGTCGTAATCTCACTGTTTTCACACTCGGCCGCCAAAACGAGGCAGGACTTGACGACCTCACCATCAACAAGCATCGAGCAGCTTCCGCAATCGCCGGTACCGCAGCTTTCTTTTCCACCGGTCAGCTGCAAATCCCTTCTTACGTATTCAAGCAAGGTCCGGTTCGCTGGAGCAGCCAGCTCATAGAACTCTCCATTCACTTTCATATCCTTCATTATGATCACTCTCTCATTAGTTTTCTTCTGATCGAAGCACGATGTCGTGTAACGCCCGGGCGACTAAAACGCTGACCATTTTTCTCCGATAAGTGGCACTAGCTCGCACGTCTGTAATCGGACTTGCCTCGTCGCTGGCCATCTTGGCCGCTTCCTCTATCACCGTCTTGTCTAAGCGCTTGCCGAGAAGGTGAGCTGACGCCAGCGGTGCCTGGAGCGTTGTCGGTCCAACCGCCCCCATCGCAATTCGCGCTCCAGTACATTGACCTGCTTCATCCAGCTCCACACTAACCGCAGCGTTAATAATCGCAATATCGTCATACGTTCTCCCTAGCTTTTGAAAGCTAGAAAAGGCCCGTTCTCCCGGAAGTGGCAGCCTAATGGCGCGAACAAATTCATTCGGCTTAAGAATCGTCTTACTTGGACCGAGCCAAAATTCAGAAATCGGCACGATCTTTGAGTCCGCGGAAGACTGAATATGCACCTCCGAATGATAAATAAGCAGCGCCGTATTTGCATCTGCAGCTGGAGAAGCGTTGCACACATTTCCAACCAAGGTTCCGCGGTTGCGAATTTGGCGGTCAGCCAGCTCATAAATTGCCTGCCATAAAGCCGGATATAAGCTTTTCACGCCATCATGATCAAGCAGCTCACTTAACGTGGTGTTACAGCCGATCTCCAAATAAGAATCGGATGTTTCGATTTTTTTTAATTCAGGTATGCTCTTGACATTAATAATGTGCTGCTGGGACCAGCGCTTGAATTTCATTTGCAAAATTAAATCCGTCCCTCCCGCCAACAGCTTGCCATCCTCCCCATATTGGTCAAGACAGGCTAAAAGTGCATCGACGCTTGTCGGGTTATGATATTCAATCTCGTTGATAAACACGTGTGATCTCCTCCTGATTAGTAGCCATCCAGCTGTCGGGCGATGGCTTGTTCATACTGCGACTGTTCGTTTAAATTAAGCAAAATTTGAGGCTGTCCGACCTCAATAAGCTGACAGCCCGGATGATGGCGGATCACGGCACGAAGCCCCTCCGTTTCCTCAGTGATCGCCTCAAGCTTCTTGTACAGGGAGGAGGCAAAAAGAGGGGGGTGGCCTTTTCTCCCTTGATAGACCGGAATCGCAAGCTCAGCCCGCGAGCTTAACAACGTATTAATTGTGACTGCCCGCACAGGCTGATCAACACCGATGATGAGGACATTGTCGCTTGCCTTTGCCAAATGCTTCATCCCAAGCCGGATCGAGCTTGTTTTTCCTGCTTCATAATGTCGATTGATCCTGATTTTAATGGTCAGCTTCGTTGCGAAGTCTCTTGTCGCTTCCAGTATCAGCGGCTTTAGCAAATCGGCCTGAAAGCCAAGCACCACCACGACTTCATCAATCGTTGATTGAACCAGCTCGTCCAGCTGCTTCTCCAGTAACGTGCGGCCGCCCCATGGAAGCAGCGCCTTCAGGCTTCCCATCCGCGAGGATTGTCCGGCAGCTAATAAAATAGCCGAATTCATTTTGCCTTACCGTCCGATCGCTTCGATAAAAATTTCCTGAATGCCGCCGCAAATCCCGCCATCCTCATAGAAAAGCCCTTTCGTTAAATCGACTTTGTGCCTCACCGGACTTCCGCTTTCGATCACTTCCAGCCCCTTCTCAATTACTTCACCTTCGCCACAGCCGCCACCAATCGTACCGGAAATGCTGCCATTGCGAAAAATCAGCATTTTCGCTCCGACCTTTCGTGGGGTCGAGCCTTTCGTCCGAATAACGGTCGCCAACGCCGCTCGCTCATTCGTATCCTGTAATGTCATAATCTGCTGAATAAAACCAAGCTCATTCATGTTGTTCCTCTTCCTCTCTGGCAATAAAGTAAGGAATTTTCTCACGTAGTGAAATACCTGATTTCTCATTTTTGACCTTCAGAACTTCTCCAATGATGCTGACGGCGATTTCTTCCGGAGTCTGGGCACCAATATCAAGCCCAATCGGCGCATAAATCCGATCAAAATCAGCGTTCGGATATTCCTGCTTCAACTGTGAAAAAACGCCTGATATCCTTCTTTTGCTGCCAATCATCCCGATATAGGCGACTTCCTTGTCAAACAGACTCGGCAGGATCATTACATCATGCTTATGTCCGCGCGTCACAAGCAGCACATACGTCGATTTGTCCGTCTTTGCCTCGGCAAAAAAGTCGAGAAAAGGCTGACAGATCACTTCATCAGCCGCCGGAAAATTCTCTTTCATCGCATACTCCGCCCGGTCATCAATCACGGTGACATCGAAGCCGACAAGCTTGGCAATCTCGACAATCGGCACCGCCACATGACCGGCACCGGCGATAATCAGACGAAGCGGAGGGAGAAAAACGTCAACATAGCATTCCATTCTCATCTCTCGCGTTTCAATCACATATGTTTTTGATTTTCGCTTTGCAAAGGCTTCATTGACACATTGTAAGACGGCTGTTTTCACTTCCGCTAAAAGAGGAAATTCACTTTCTGTTTGACCGTTCATCCAAACGAGCAGCTTCCTTCCGATCAGCTCACGATGCCTCTCTTCTGCTGATGCAATCTCGATAATAGTAACAAGAGACACGCCTTCCTTCCGTTCTATTGCTTCTGCCAGCTTACGATAAATGTCCATACGATCACCTTTTATGCTTGCTTTGTTGGGATTTCAGCAACCTTCATCAGCATATGATAGATGTCAGGTGCCTTGTTTTTAATCTTTTCAAATTCAGTTTGATTTCGCTGTAGCAGGTCGGCCCCATTTTCGATCGCTTTGTTGAAGATCGCTTTTTCATCAACGCCGACCGCTTTCCGTTCGCTGACCACCTTTTTGCCGTTTACGTAAACGGCGTCGATCGCCATATCGGCCCGTCCGTATACGAGCTGCCAAATTAAATCATTTAATGGAGCGAAGTTGCTCACCTCTTTATTTAATAGAACGAAGTCAGCTTTCTTACCCGCTTCGAGTGAACCGATTTCGTCAGACATTCCGACCGCTCTTGCACTGCCGATCGTCGCCATCTCAAGCACATCAACCGCCTTCACCCAACGCTTGTAGTCAGGAGTGAACGTATTGGAGAGAATCGCCGCCAGTTTCATTGATTCAAACATCGATTGATAGCCGCAGCAGTTCGCTCCATCCGTGCCGATGCCGATATGGACGCCGGCCTCCTTGAGTGGAATAAGGGGCAGCACTCCACTTCCGAGCAATAAATTACTCGTCGGATTGTGGACGATCGTCGATCCTCGCTTGGCGATCAGCTCAATATCGGTGTCACTGACCCAGACGCCGTGGGCAAAAGAGACCGACTCATTCAAAATGCCGAGCTTTTCAAGATGCTCCACCATTGAATGACCGTAGCGCTCATAGCCTGTCACTTCCTGGGCCTTCGTTTCAAGCAGATGCGTATGCCACGGCAGCTCATATTTTTGCGCTAATTCCATCGAGGCGACGAGCAGTTCATCACTGCAGCGCTGCGGCCCCGAAGGTCCAACGGCAACCGTAATGCCCTTGTCCGGCTCGGATACGTTTTGAATGACGCTTTCGACCATCGCGATATTATCCTGCCAGCCTGAACCGACTGCCTTCGGTCCATGAGGCTCCTTCCCAAGCTCGATCTGAAGGGCTTCCGGCAAGCTGTCGGCATACGCCCGGTCGCCAAACATTGGCGTCAGAACAGCGCGAATTCCCGCCTTTTTATATTCAGCAGCAACTGTTTTCATCCCGTCAGTATCCTGCGCAAGATGATCGAGGAAGGTTGTCGTCCCGCTCTTGAGCATCTCTATACTGCCAAGAGCGGCATTGATCGCATAATCCTCTTTCGTCATATTTTTCCCTTCGGCCATAATATAGAGCATCCACAGCTCAAGCGGAATGTTTTCCGTCGTGCCCTTTACCAGGTTGGCGTAGGAATGGGTATGGGCGTTGATTAAACCTGGAATGATGATGTTGTTATCCCCATTGACGATTTCCACTCCATCCCTGTTACCTTGATACATTCCTGCGCCGATTTCTTTAATGCGGTCTTGTTCCACAAGCAGATAACCTTGTTTGATAACCTCACGTGAGTCATTCATCGTGACAATCATCGCATGTTCAATTAATGTTTTCATGTTATACTCTCCCCCAGTTGTCTTTTTCGTTTTTTCTTTGAAGTCCGGTTTACATGTTCACGAACAGTTCAGGCAGCCATAGGAATAACCCTGGAAAATAGGTGACGAGTAACAGTACGATGCACATGACACCGATCATCGGTAAAATCGGCCGAATCGTTCTCGTAATCGAGACATTGCCAATCGAGCAGGCTGTAAACAAGGTGAACCCTAATGGCGGTGTAGCCATTCCCAATGAAAGATTGGTCGCAACGATCAAGCCAAGATGAAGACCTGAAATATCAAGAGCTGAAGCGACGGTTAACAGCGTCGGCACGGTAATAATTAACGCCGATGTTGTATCCATAAAACAGCCAATCAGCAATAAAAATAAATTGATAATCAACAGGAGTAAAAATTTGTTTTCTGTTATTGAGTATAAAAATTGCAAAATTTGCTGCGGCGCCTGCTCCGCTCCGAGCACCCAGGCGAAGGCCGCGGCATTGGCCGTCAGAATCATAATGACAGCCGAGGTCGAGACAGTCTGCTTGAAAATCTCAGGCAAATGGCGCAATGAAATCGTACGGTAAATGAGCAGTGACACGACCAACGCATACACAACACTAACAACTGCCGCCTCAGTCGGGGTGAAAATTCCGCCAAGAATTCCGCCAATGATGATCACCGGCATGAGCAAAGCCCAAATCGCATTCTTAAACGCTTTGAAGAGCTCACCCGATGTCACCTTGCGCTTATCCGGTTCAATTCCAACCTTTTTTGCCCGAAAGTAAGCCATCACCATCAACGCGACACCGATCAACATACCCGGCAATATTCCAGCGATAAACAGCGCCGAGATCGACGTACTGGCCATCGCCCCGAAGATGACGAGGGTGATGCTCGGCGGAATCATCGGTCCCATCGTTCCCGCTGCGGCAATATAGGCGACTGACCACTCCTTGCCGTAGCCTTTCTTTTCCAATGTCGGCAACATCGCTCCGCCGATCGCCGCCGTCGTTGCCGGACCTGAGCCTGACAGTGAGGCGAAGAACATCGAGGCAAGGGCGGTTGACATCGCGAAGCCGCCAAGCAGACGGTCAAGCAAAAGCGAGCTTAATTTAATTAAGCGGTCGGAAATCCCGCCCTTTTGCATGATCACCCCCGACAGAATAAAAAAAGGAATCGCCAGAAAGACGAATTTATCAATTCCAGTAAACATTTGCTGAGCGACTAAAATAAGCGGATACTTCGGATTTAACGCCAGATACAATGTCACGGATGCCGTCAAGGCAAAAGCAACCGGCATATTAATGATGAGGCAAATGCCGAGAAAGATAAGTAGCCATTCAATTCCCATCAGGGCTCATCCCTTTCCGCGGAGCTTTATAGAAAAGGTTCCATAAAACTTCTATAATACTCAGCACCATCCCGACCGGAATCGCTAAATACGGATAAATCATCGGTACTCGCAAAACGGGTGACAGCTGGCTTTTGACAACCTGACTGGCAGTAAATCCCTGGTATCCAATGACAGCAAGTGTCACGATTAAGAAAATACTCGCTATTAGTAAAAGAAGCTGACTGCCTTTTTTCGGCAATAAACCGACAAAATAGTCAACTCCTAAATGAGCCCCTACACGAAAGGCAATCGCCACGCCGAGAAAGGTAACCCAAACAAACAAATATCTTGATAGCTCCTCTGTCCAAGCAGGAGGATTGGAAAAAATGAATCTTGTAATGACTTGGTGAAATGAAACGTAGGTAAGAACAACAAGCAATAGGATAGCAATGCTATCTATGACTCGATCATAGACGCTTTTTATACGGACGATCATATGCCACCTCTTTTTCGGAGGATCACGGAAAGGCAGTTGCAAAAGCCCTTAATCAAGAAGAAACAGGCAGCAGCAGTTCTTCCTGTGTAACAGACTTCCCCTGCTGCTTTGAAGCTCTTTTCCCCTGTCCCTTTTCCAGGATCTCCTATTCTAATGTGTTTCCTGTCGCCTCTAAAATATCAGCCAGCAATGCGTCGCCATTTGGAACGGATTCAGCAATCTTGACCCATGAAGCTTTTGCTCCTTCAATAAATGGTGTCAAGTCGTCAACCTGAACAATTTCAACGCCGCTTTCTTCCAACGACTGATAAATATCGGCTTTGACCTCAGCAATCACGCCATTATGATATTCAGCTGCTTCAGCAGCGGCTTCTGCCACAATTTCCTGCAGGTCAGCAGGCAGCTGATTATAAAAATCCTCGCTAATTAAATACATCATCGTTAAGTACACATGCTGGGTTTCAGAATATACCTTGGACACTTCAAAATGCTGACTGCTATAAAATGCTTCCGGCACATTTTCAGCGGCATCGACTACACCCTGCTGCAGCCCTGTATACAGTTCTGAATAAGCCATTGGTGTCGGAGCTGCTCCTAATTCCTGAAATAATTCTAAGTGAGCCGGTGTTTCAAGTGTACGGATCTTTAATCCTTGCAGATCCTCAACTGTTTGAATCGGCTTGCTGGCATAAATATTTCTAAATCCGGCGTCAATTGTTGCCAAACGACGAATCCCAACATCAAGCATTTTTTCATTAAGCTGCTCACCAATTGGACCTGTTAACACCTCTTGAGCGATCTCGCTGCTATCAAATAAGTATCCTAAATCAAGCAAGGCGAATTCCGGAACAAAACCAGCCATTGGCCCAGAAGAAATAATCCCCATTTCAACCGTGCCCATTTGCATCCCTTCAAGCATGTCACGCTCATTTCCTAATGTTGAATTGGCATGAACATCGACAATGATCCTTCCGTCAGAGCGTTCTTCCACAAGTTCCTTAAAATGATTTGCCCCATCCTGATAATGATAATTTTCATCCAGCACATGACCAATTTTAATCGTGAACGTTTCCTCCGAACTTGCCCCTTCTGAACTTGTTTCTCCTGCAGCACCGCCACTTTCGGCCCCCGTATCGGTAGAACCTGACCCACACGCAGTCAAAGCAAAAAGTACCATCATCGTTAAAAGTACAACTAATTTTTTCATGTAAAATCCCCTCCATCACGTGTTTGTTGTTTAAGAGGTTCTTTCTACATTCTCCCGAATCTCAATTCTCTTTATCTATGATTGATAATTGCGATAATTAAAAATCCTCTGCTTTGATAATTCAATCTGCTCCTGAATACTTTTAACGGCGAGCTCCTTGTTCCGCTCTTCCAGTGCTTGAATCAGCACTCTGTGTTCTTGATGATGGAGTTCCATCTCGTCTTCTGTAAAATTATGAAACAAGGCCCGCTGCATCAATTCCAGTACTTGTCTGACAGAATTCGTTAACAAGCTGTTTCCACTTGTTTGAGCGACCTTCGTATGAAATTCGAGGTTTACTTTACGAAAGTTCAAGCGGAAATCATCCGCAAAATAGACCTTGTCTTCCTTTGTCAACTCACGCAGTTCTTCAATCTGAACCGCCGAAACATGTTGCACGGCCAACTCAACAGCGGCTGTTTCCAGAATTAATCTCATTTGAAACTGCTCAACAAGATCCTGAATCGTCGGATTCGAAACGAGATATCCTTTATACGGGATGACTTCTACAAGATTCTCATTCCGTAGCCGGTTCAATGCTTCCCGCGCCGGTGTTTTACTAACGCCAAAGTAATCTGCCAGCTTATTTTCATTCAATAGTGTCCCGGGTAAATATCCCGGATACCCATATAAAATCGCATTGCGTATTTCATTGTAAATATGCTCCGAGCGGGGCTTCTTGCCAATTTCGCTTTCCATTTTCATACGATTCATCCCTCCTTTGCTTTTCTTTCTATTCGCCTCCTTAAATAGCCACCTGAAACATTGCGATACTTTATCAAAAGCTACCAATATATCAGTGATATAATCATAATATACTAGTGTTTCGAGATTTAAGTTGCTCCGTGTCACATTATCTGCCACGGTTTTTAATGATGACATGTTATTCGCGCTTGGCGTTACCTTAAATCAGCAGTTTCGTCCCCTCCCCTCTCACTCAAATCGGTAGCTTTTCAACGCCATCGCCTTCTTCTACACCGATGACTTTTTTCGTAAATGATTGTAGGCGAGCTGCGCATAAATACCAGCACTGTTCCACAGCTCTTCCACCCCTAATATTTCGTTGTCGGTATGCCAATACTCCATCTTCCCCGGGCCGAACATGACGCTCGGAATGTCCCATTTATTTAAATAACCGGCATCAATCGCACTGTTCGAGTAAAAAGCTGTCGCTTCCTCATTGGTCACAGCTTTAATTGCTGCGCTTAACTGCTTGTAAACAATCGAATCGTCATTGACCTCAGACGGGAATGTGACAGGCCCTTGGACGACATCAACTTTGTAAGGTTCATGCCCGGCAATTGTCTGTTCTACTTCTCCCACAATTGCCGCAACATCATCTCCCGGCAGTAAACGGCGGTCGAACACGAGCCGACATTCATTTTGAATCGTATGAGTCGCGTCAGGAAAACTTTTGATCGATGTCGATGTTAACGTCGCTTTGCCAAGCTTCGGGTGCTCCCCTTTAATCGGCATCTCCCTTAGCTTGCCGACGACCTCCATCGCACCTTCAATCGCGTTCACCCCAAGCGATGGCGTGCTGCTGTGGCATGACTTCCCGTACACATTCACCAGAATATCGACCCGCCCTTTATTCCCCTGGCAAATCTCGCTGTTCGTTCCAATTCCGACGACGCCAAGATCCGCCTTTAAATCGATTTCCTTCCGAATGCTGTCAATCGCGTCATGACGACCCGTTTCTCCGGCCAGACTGACCGCGAAAATCAGCTCGCCGTCCAGCTCCTCAAGATTTTTGTTTACGTACTCGGCTGCTGCAATCATTGCCGCCAATGCGCCCTTTTGCTCGGAAACGCCTCTGCCGCGCAAATATTCCTGACCACCCTCGATCACAACTTGTCCGGCAAACGGCTCGTTCATCGAGGAAGCCGGATGCGTCATCGCATAGCCTAAAAACAGGACCTTCTTGGCTGAATCCGGCCTGCCAATCCGGCAGATTAAATTTCCCATTTGATCCAGCTTGACGTTTGTCAGGCCCCTCTCTTTTAGTTCAGGTAGTAAACAGTCGCGGATAAACCCCTTTATTTCAGGATCATATTCCATTTTCTCCGTCTGCTGACTCGGTCGTTTTACGAGCTTGCGCGCCAGTTCCTTCAATGCTTCCACGTCGATTTGTTGCTTGATGTTCGTCATCTTTCTTCCTCCAGTCACCAGCCGGTTATTTTCGTTTTTTTGAGCCAAAGGCGAGATCCTTTATTGGGAACTTCGAGCCATTTTTCAGTTCGAGATCACCCGATGCCAGCTCCATACACGATTTGACGATTTTTCCGTTTACGTTGACCATACAGACGGAACAAATCCCTCTCCGGCACGAAGCTTCATAAGCCAAAGAAGAGTCACATGTCGTACTGATTTCATCGAGTACATTTAATATGCTCATCCCTGTTTTTAATTCAACTTGAAACGTTTCATTGTAGGTTTCCGCCTCAGGTGCCGGTTGCCTTTGGACGGACACTGTAATTTCTTTCACGTTGGATCACTCCCTTAGTTAGGTTGAATGCTTGTCACAACAAGAGGTACGTCCTTAATCTTCATTTCACCATTGATGTTTTGCACGATAATGTTTTTTAGCTGATCCTCTCTGCTTTCCGGAATATCCTTCAAATAATGGGCTCCACGGCTTTCCTTACGTTCAAGCGCGCTTAGCGCAATCGCTTCAAGCAGGGATACGACATTTTCCAGCTGCATGCATTCAAGCAGCTCGCGATTATAATGAAGCGTTTTATCCTTCGTCACTAATTGAGGCAGCTTTTCCTCTCGGATCGTCCGCAGTTCTTTAATGACGCTTTGTAAGTTTTCCGTCGTACGTACAACGCCGATGTTGTTCCATGAGAGCTTGGCCAATTCCTGCCGGAGTTCATAAGGATTCATCCCGTCCTGGCGTTTCAAATAAGCTTGCTGCTTTTCATGAAGGGCGTCCAATTGGGCCGTCTCGATTTCCAGTAATTCGTGCTCTTTCGCATAAGCAGCCGCTGCCGCCCCGGAAACGCCGCCCTGCACCAACGTTTCAGTTAAGGCATTCCCCGAAATCCGGTTCGCTCCGTTAAATCCGCCCGTCGCTTCGCCTGCTCCATACAAGCCGGGCACTGAGGTTTCACCGTCGACATTAATGCGGATACCGCCCATGAAGAAATGACAGCCGACACCGATCTCAACCGCATTGTCGCGGAGCAGCTCCTCCATCAAATCGTTAAAGTTCAGCTTTTCATACGTCCAGTCGCTCGTTACGAACGGGTACCAGTCCGCAAATCTGCGTATCAGATTTTTCGGCAGGTGAGCGGTTGAATAATAGACGCCTCCGTCCGGCGTTCCCCGCCCTTCGACGACCTCATTCATAATCGCAATTGATAATTTGTCGCGCGTGCTTTTCTCCATCCTTTCAGGGTCCCAATCTTTCATAAAGCGGATGCCCGATTTGTTTAACAGCCATCCTTCGAGGCCGTGCTTGCTGCCGAACGATATTTCATAAATAAACTGATTTCCACGCCAGGCAGGAGGGTTGATCAAGACACCCGGCATAAACTGCGGCATCTCCATATCAATCAGTTCAGCGCCAGCCCGCCAGGCCATCATGTAGCCATCTCCTGTCAGCTCGTCCGGAGCGGTGCGAATCGGAAAAGCTGCCATTCCCCCGCCTGTCGCCAGGACGACCGCTTTCGCCCGAATGGTGATAAACATTCCATTCGCAAGATCATAGCCGTAGATGCCACAGGCTTTGCCGTCCTTTTTCAAAATCTCAAGCACCATAATTTGCTCCATGATCGTGACCCTGTCATGCTTTCGCATCTTCTGTGCCAATTTCCTCGTCAGCTTCAAGCCGTTAACGATCACACCGCGCGGATACTCATGGCCCGGCGTATGAATCAGGCTCTCCGCTTTCAGCCCATCATCCATCAACCCTTTAAGCACGGTTGGAATCTTCCTGACAATCGACTCGACAAGCTTTTGGTTATTCAAATACTTTCCGCCGATCACCGTATCTGTAAAAAACTGCTCCTCCGAATCTCCACTATCTCCCGGAAGTCCAAGCTCCTTTGCCGTCTTGCTGTCGACATTAATATCAGCACTGGCCGTTAATGTCGCCCCGCTCATATTGACCTTGCCCTTTGTCACAACGGTTACATAAGCACCGGCCTCCGCAGCAGCAATCGCCGCCTGCGCCCCTGATGCCTCACTCCCCACTACTAATACATCTGTTGAATACATCCTCTCACCTCAATTGAAAGTCGTTTTTATGTTACCTGTTCAGCTTTATTCATTTTTCAATGCGTCACCATTAAATGGACTGCTGTCAATTTTGATTGATTCAGTCGGACAGCCTTCCAATGCATCATGCATGTCCTCTTCTACTTCCTCAGGAACAACGGCCGTCCCCTGATTTTCATCGAGCATGACAAAGGCGATCCCTTCATCATCGTAATCATAAATATCCGGAGCAGAGGCCCCACAGGCTCCGCACGCAATACACGTCTCTTGATCAACAATCGTATAGTAGGCCATTCTCACTTCTCCTTCGCGTTTAGTTAAAAACAGAGGTGCTGTTCAACGGCTGGACCTTTCCCCGATCAAGTTATCCTTCATGCAGTAAACCGCCGTCAGGGTCTTGTCCACCCTTTCCCCGATCAAGTGGAATATCACTGATATATTCTTAATATATTTCTTAATGTCTGTTTTTTCTGTCTTTTCGTGAAGTTATCTCACAGTGTTTTTCAGCGATCAGTTAGAGAAGTGAACAACAGAAAGAGGTGTGCAAAAAGGATTATTCTCCTTTTCGCACACCTCTGAAAAAGCAAGCGAGAGCCGGTTAATGAACCGCTTTTGCTGCCTGCGCAAGTTGAACGATTTGCTCCAGTGCATGCTTGATAATTGGCAAATCATGCCCAAAAGAAATCACTTGTGCTCCCCTTTCCTTCCAGTCTGTGATTTTTGTCTGAAAGTCTGTCGCTGTCGGGTCAAGTTGCGGAGAGATCACCTTACCTTTTTTTCTTGCGATTTGAAAAATTTCTTCTTCTACTCTCAGGACATCTGGATGATTCCTTTGACCAGGGACCCCTAACGCATTGGCAAGGTCGCCTCTTCCGCTTAACACCATATCAATTCCGTCAACATCGAGAATATCCTCAAGCTGGTCAATCGCTTTTACATTTTCTATTTGAATACCGACCATCACTTCTTCATTTGTCCATTTTTTAAAACTGGCACCATCGACCGCTCCATAGCCTGATTTTCTAGGCGCCGAAAACATTCCTCTTTCCCCAACGGGCGAAAATTTGGCTGCATTGACGATCATTCTGGCATCACCTGCCGTTTCAATATCAGGTACAATAATTCCTAATGCGCCTAACTCCAACACACTCGATATTTTTTGCTCATCGAGATTAAGTCGGACGAAGGGAGCCATGTTATAATTTTCAGCTGCTCTGATCATATTCTCAATCATCGGCAGATCAACAGCAGAGTGTGCCCAGTCGATTCTCACCCATTCCATCCCTGCTACCCCGGCCAACTCAACAATAGTAGGAGACGGTGTAGCTACATAAAAACCAAACGACACGTCTCCGCGCTTGATCGTTTCCTTTACCCGGTTTTTTTCCAGCCTGTTCTTCATTAAAATCCCCCCTTATCATTCAGCGTATTGTCAAAACTTTTATAAGAAATAGGTTATAAAATACCTTGATAGAGGGCTTTATAAGCAAAAAAATTGCCACCCCCTGAAATTTAGGCAATAGTGAGGTTACCACACCGACACTAAATCCCT
>NZ_JAMBOL010000023.1 GCF_023715605.1 Halalkalibacter oceani | reverse complement strand
ATGTCTTTTTCCTTTCCCCAGAATTATAAATGTCGAAATGTTTCGAATTATATACGGACATTATAATCGACTAATTCTGGACAGGCAATACCGTCAACTTTCGGTAATTTAAGGGTGTCAAAAACACCTTATCTTTTTGAGCAACTAAAAATTGAAACCCATCCTGCTCCATAATTTCATCATTTTCTAAAGCTGACTCTTCCAGAGCCAGGCGAAGTTGTGGTCCTCCTCAACCAATACCCATGGTTAATCGGATGAAGGGTTCGACTCCTTGTTTGATTGTATCTTGTACTTCATTTAAAATCTGTTCGATTGCTATGGGAGTTATTTTAACCATTTTAATCCCTCCTGACTTATTTGAAATTTCAAAACAAATATCCAGTAAAAAAGTTTATATAATCGTTTACATTGTGTATTACTTTTATAAGATATCAATCCAAATCTTAACTGCCGTTGCTGCTATTAATACAGCTAATATTACTTGCAAAATTTTTGTATTCATCTTCTTTCCTGCCATCGCACCCAGTGGAGATGCAATAAGACTGGCCACAATCATAATAAAAGCTGGAAAATAATCAATTTGCCCAGTAGTAATCTTCCCGACCGTTGCTCCAATCGATGAGATGAAGGTGATAGCTAACGAGGAAGCAATGGTCATGCGTGTTGGAATCTTTAAAACAACAAGCATAATAGGGACCAATAAGAACGCCCCAGCAGCACCTACAATTCCTGCTCCAACCCCTACGATTAATGCAAAGCTAGCCGCTAACCATTTATTAAATGTCACTTGATCAAGTGGAATATCATCAATTCCCTTTTTAGGAATAAACATCATGACTGCGGCAATTAACGCTAAAATTCCGTAAATAAGATTAATTCCGCCTTCTGACATCAGTTTTGATCCATAACCACCAACAAAGCTACCAATTAGAATAGCCGATCCCATATAAATAATTAAAGTCTTATTTAAGTATCCGCCTTTCCGATAGGCCCATACCCCACCTATTGTAGCAAAAAACACTTGGATTGCACTTATTCCTGCAACTTCATGGGCACTAAAAGCTGCCAATCCGAATAATGGTGGGATAAAAAGAAGCATGGGATATTTAATAATTGATCCGCCAATCCCTAACATTCCTGAAATATACGAACCTATGAAACCAATTAAAAAGATTGTAATAATAAAAGCAAAATCCATCATAACCTACCTCCTTTTAAAGGAAAAGGGAACCAACCCGGCTCCCTTTTCTTTTATATTTAGCCTTTTTTAATCCAGAACTTTAATACGTCATCTTCTTCCGTATCTGATAGTAACTCATGACCACCAGACTTCGCCCATGCTGCTAGGTCATTTTTTGCTCCTTTATCTGTTGCGTGAATTTCTAGCACTTGCCCTGATTCAAGTTCTGTCATAGCTTTCTTTGTTCTTACAATTGGCATTGGACATGCTAATCCTTTTGCGTCTAATACTTTATCTGAATTCATTTATAAAACCTCCAGTTATTAATTTCTATTTTTTTATCGTTTATTATCTTACTGCACAACGGTTTGGACCAATTTCCATTTCACGTTGTTTTTCTTCATCTGGAGTAATTTTCCCCATATTTGTTTCACGAATTTCTTGATACGCGTTTGGTTGTGGTGGTAGGTTCTCTGTCACCATTGATCTAAACTCATTTTCATCTTCAATATTTAGTCCATGATTTTGAGCGAATAGTGTACCTAACTTCTCGGCCACACTTCCATCTTCATTTAATTCTTCAATGATCATAAAGTGAGCTGGTAAAACAATTAACTCTTCTGATAGTTCTCTATAACGCTTATAAAGTGACTCACGTAAATCTCCTACCCAATCTTCAGCGAGTCCTGCTAAGTCAGGTCTTCCAATGGAATCAATGAAGAGAATGTCTCCGGATAATAGGTATTTTTCATCGATAACAAATGAAGTCGATCCGATTGTATGACCAGGTGAGTATAGCGCATGAATGTTGATCGTTGAGTTCCCGATCACTACGTCATTCCCACCTTCAAGTGCCTCATATTCAAACACCACTTCTCCTGCATCCTTTGGAGGTAACCAGTACGTTGCACCAGTTGTTTCGGCAATTTTTCTTCCTCCAGAAATGTGATCAGCATGTAAATGAGTATCAAATACGTGTGTGATTTTTGCATTGATTTCCTTAGCAAAGTTCACATACACATCTGCCATACGTGTTGCATCGATAATCGCAGCTTCCCCATTTGAAACAACCATATAAGATAGACAGCCTTTACCTAGACGGACAAATTGATATAGCTCACCACCGTTTTTTAGGTCCCCTACTTTAACTGGCTCTAAATATTCACTCCAAGTCTTCATTCCGCCTTCAAGATAAGAAACATCTAGCCCTTCATCAGACAACATCTCTGCTACCATCATTGAAGAACCTTCTTTTGCACAAACGACTAAGACTTCTTTATCTGCTGGAATTTTATCCATGATTTCTTCTACACCATCTAATAGTTCAAAATAAGGAATATTAAAGTAATCAAAGTTTTCTCCTTCAATTTTCCAATCAGCGAAATCCCCTTCATTACGAACATCTAGAATAAATAGCTCTTTCTTTTCGATTACTTTTCTTGCTATTTCTTTTGAATTCATTGCTTTTACTGTCATCGTTTATACCCCCAATAGTATATTTTTCTTCAAAAAAATTTAATTAAAAGGTTAACGTTACATCGGCATCCTTGGCGAATTCTAAGAATGTAACGGCTCCACCCACTTCAATTCCATCAACAAATGCATCTTTTTCTAGCTCCATAACATCCATTGTCATTTGACAGCCAATTAGTTTAACCCCCATTTCCTGAGCCATTTCCACAAGTTCAGGAATGGCTGGAACATTTGCTTTCTTAAAACCCTTTTGGTAATGCTCTTTCCCCTCTGGCATTGGTAATTGACCGTATGCTTCTTTATGAATTAGGTTTAGACCTTCAAAGGTAAAGAATATAGCTACCTCTTGGTCTGTTGCAGCTGCAGCTGTTGCTACATTGAAAACTTTGTAGGCATCAAATAACCCACCATTGCTTGCGATAATCGCTAATTTTCTACTCATCTTCTTTCAACCTCCTATTATTTTCTCAATGCTGACATAATGCTATTTGGATCATAACCAACAACCCACTGGCCGTTCACTTCCGTTTGTGGAACCCCTAATTGACCTGTTTTTTCTACAAGTTGCTGCATAATGGCAGGATTTGTTTCTACATTCACTTCCTTATAGGAAATGTTTTGATCTGATAAAAAGTTTTTTAACATCACACAATAACGACAGTGATTAGATGTATAAACTGTAATCTGATTCATGTTGCCCCCTCCTATTTATTAAGACTATCTGTTGGGTTACCCCATTCACTCATGCCAGGTACGACATTAATAACTGTTTTAAATCCAGCTTCTGCTAACTTTTGTGCGGCTAAATCACTACGGCTTCCAGTACGACACACAACATAAATATCTGCATCCTCGCTTAGTTCATTAAAACGATTCTCAAGTTCACCAAGCGGAATAGATTTTGCACCAGGAATATGATTGAAGGCATATTCAGCTGATTCGCGTACATCTAACACTAGAATCCCTTCATTGTTAGCTAATTTCGCTTGAAGTTCCTCGTTGTTTACAACATGTGGGTGTTTCTTCTCTTCTTTTTCTTCCCCAGTCGCCTTACGCAGATAATGTTTTAACACTTCACCCTCTTCAAGCGTTCCTAAATATTGATGTCCAGTGCTCTGTGCCCACGCCTTAATATCAGCAGTTGATCCTTTATCTGTTGCTTGAATTTCTAATACTTTTCCTGGTTCGAGCTCATTCATCGCTTTTTTTGTACGAACGATTGGCATTGGACATGCTAATCCTTTTGCATCTACTAGTTGATCATATTTAATCATTTCCATTAATAATCCTCCTCAGAATGAATACCTATATAGGTATAATTTATTTCAAAAAAATTTACTGAACGTTACCTTCCCAGTTCATCATGCCTCCAACCATATTGGTAGCATGAAACCCTTGACTTGACAGAAACTCAGTGGCTCTTCCACTTCTAGCACCAGAGCGACAAACGATAATATATTCTTTCGTTTTGTCTAGTTCATGTAGACGAAATTCTAGTAATCCAAGCGGGATGTTTACACTTCCAGGAATATACCCTGCTGCTACCTCATCCGTTTCACGAACATCAATAATATTGGGGTTAACGAGACGTTCTATTTCTTTTGGTGTGATTTCTTTCATAGCTGATCTCCTCCTAACGTTAGTTCCAAGCGCTCATTCCGCCTTTTACATTTGTGATTTTTTGAAAACCCATTTTTCTCAAAAGTTTTGTTGCCTTATTGCTGCGCATTCCACTCTGGCAAATAACAACAACCTCTTTCTCTTTTGATAACTGACTTCCTTTTTGAGAAAGTTCATGGAGTGGAATGTTTTTGAACGTATTAATCTTGTTTCTAGAAAACTCACCTGGTGTTCTCACATCAATAAATTGAACATCTTTCCTCTTTAACTCTTTTTTAAGGTCACTCGTTGAAATTTGTTTTACACCTTTAACAGGCATGAACTTATTAATTAAAAAGAATGCTACTATAAGACCGAATAAAATATTTATGACTAAATCCAATTTAAGTACCCCCTTGGGTTAAATAAATAAGTTCACATTTCCTTCTTCTGCATCAGCTAAATATGCGGCTACACCAGCATATTCTAAACCATCAATCAACTCTTCTTTTTGTAGTCCTAATAGATCCATTGTCATTGTACAAGCAACTAACTTTACGCCTTGTTCTTGTGCCATTTCGACTAAATCAGGTAATGGCATAGCATTGTGTTTTTTCATAACATGCTTAATCATTTTCGGTCCCATTCCTGCGAAGTTCATATTGGAAAGCCCCATATTGTCAGCGCCTCGTGGCATCATTTTCGCAAACATCTTTTCTAGGAATCCTTTTTTCACTGGTACATGCTGATCTTTTCTGAAGGCGTTTAGTCCCCAAAATGTTGAGAAGATCGTTACTTCATGATCATAGGCTGCAGCACCGTTTGCGATAATAAAAGCAGCCATCGCTTTGTCATAATCCCCACTGAATAAAATGATTGTTGTTTTTTTCTTTGCTGTCATGTTGTCCACTCCTTTGTTTTTGCTTAACTCATACCAGTACAGGTATATAAACTTTCAAAAAAAATAGGTTGGTTAGCCTTTTTTAATCCAGAACTTCAATACACTATCTTCTTCAGTATCTGATAGTAACTCATGCCCACCAGATTTTGCCCAAGCCGATAAGTCATTTTTGGCTCCTTTATCGGTCGCATGAATCTCTAAAACCTGACCTGATTCCATCTCATTTATTGCCTTCTTCGTTTTTACAATTGGCATCGGACAAGCTAGTCCTTTTGCATCAAGAACTTTATCTGCCTTCATTTAGATAGCCTCCCTTTTCATTTTAATACATATACCTCTATAGGTATTATAAAAGAATAAAAAAATTTGTCAATAACTTTTTAATCTGTTTCGCAAAGCTCATTTAAACCTATAGGGGTATTGTAATTGATATCACTCACCCCTGTCAATCATCTTTTTATTATCTGCTTTTTACTAATAAGTTCACAGCTTGTTGAATAAGCGCTTCTGTGTCTTCGCCTTTTACAATTTGCTCACGGACACACTGCTCTAAGTTAGAGCTTACGACTAAACCAATCGTTCGGTCCAACGCATTTCTTGCGGCTGACATCTGAACGACAAGATCCTTACAGTCCTTACCCTCTTCCATCATTCTAAGAATCGCTCTGACTTGTCCTTCTACACGTTTTACTCTGTTTTTCATTTTGTCATTGTACTCCATGGATTTCCCTCCTTTTTCTACAGTTAAACCTAGTTGGTTGTTTATTTGTTAATACGATTAAGAATATCGTCATATAAGCACCTATGAAGTTATTTTGTAACCTCGCCTTCCCACTTAAGCATTCCGCCTTTTACACTGACTAAATCTTGATACCCAAGATCCTTTAATGCATTTGCAGCTTGAAGACTTCTGTTTCCACTGCGGCAGATGATGACGATTGTTTGATCTTTAGGAATAAGTTCGGTTTGATCACCTAGTGTACTTAAAGGAATATTCATCATACCATCTATATGCCCTTCATTAAATTCATGAGACTCACGAACGTCTACAAAGAAAACATCTTCATGTGGCTCATTCATTAAATTGGCTAATTGTTCCGTGTTCATTTCATCTATCCCTGCATTAAGCGATAATTTATATCCAAAAAAGCCAATTAATATGGTTATAGGGATTATGATATGCCAATATTTTTTTATCAATGATCTGCCCTCCTCGTTGTTTATACTCATATAATATACCCTTATAGGTATATAGTCAAGCCTAATTTTTAAATGGAAATTATTATTTAACAAGCAATAAAGAAGTCTCTTAATGAAAAGTCATGACCTTTCACAAGAGACTTAAATTGGTTGTTTCCCTTAAATACTTTTATCTATAGCGGACATCAATCTTTTTTCAATGTCTAAGGCAATCTCATTCAATTCCTCATCATTTACATTTTGAATTAAAGCAGATGGCTTCGGCATTCCAATTTTTGTTTTTCCTTGGTCTGTATAAACAACTATTTTACAAGGGAGAAAGTAACCAACCATTTTATTTTTGTCTAATACTCTTTTCGCTTCATGTGGATTACACACTTCCAAAACTTTATAAGGTTCATTGAATTCTAACCCTTTCTCTTGGAGCTTTGCTTGAATGTCAAACTCCCATAAGACACCAAACTTTTCTTCCATAAGAGTTGCTTTCAACTTTTCAATTGTTTCTTCCATCGTGTTCGATGTTTCAATTGTGTAATCAAACATGTTATCTCTCCTTTTAGGTCTTTTTCATACCACACAGGGTATACAGTAAGGTATGTCGGTCTTGTTGTCAAACATTAAACTCATTTTTTTATATAACTTTATAAAGGATAAACCCTTTCAAGCTCTCCGGACTCTACGTGAAACAAGCAACCAATCATTTGTACACCTTGCCCATATTTTTTATAGATCGGATGCTGTTGTAGATGTTTAACTTGTGATAATACATTTTCTCTAGTTAACTCATCCATCGAAACATCTTTTAACAAGTTGTGATCCGGTAAACTTTTTCTAACCTTGCCAATCCAACCTCGGAGTTCTTCTTCATTATTGCCCGACCAAGCTGCTTTGACTCCCCCACAATCAGTATGGCCTTTGATCACAATTACTTTTACATTTAAATGTCTTAAAGCATAGTAAAGACTTGCTGAAAAACTCTCATCCTCAATAGAAATTTGGTTAGCAATATTTCGATGAACAAACATATGCCCTAAAGGCATTTGTGTGACGACAGAAGGGCTTACTCGTGAATCGCTACAGGACAGCACAAAAAATTCTGGAGCTTGCCCCTTCTTTAATTCATCAAAGAAAGTTGGATCATATTCTTTCATCTTTCTTATAAATTCTTCATTTCGTTTACGTAACTCTAAATTCCGCATAGCTTTCACCTATTTTCCGATTGCTTTTAAAGCTTGGTTAATGGATAAATAGTTAAGATTATCGCCATATTTCTTATCCCAATCTGCCTTCTTCATTAAATCCATCACAGGGCCTTTAATCCCTGCAAATAAAAACTCAATTCCACCTTTACCACACGACTCCATTACTTCTTCTAAAGAATGAATGGCAACAGCGTCAATTGAATTGACACCTGAAAAATCAAGGATAATCCATTTCGTTTCTGGTTTTTCGCCAACTCGCTCACATAGTTTATCCTCTAAAAAGGTCATATTGGCAAAATACAGTGAAGCATCCGTTCTAAAAATTATCACCTCAGGATCCACTTTCGCCTCAGGATAACGGTTAATGTTTCTAAAAACATGATCTTCTGTTAAATATCCTAACTCGGCAACATGAGGATAGGCACTTCTAGCAATAAACACGAGCAAGGAAAAGGCAATCCCAATCAAAATCCCTACTTTAATTCCGAGCACAAGTGTCGCTATAAATGTAACCACCCAAGTCCAACCGTCCGCTTTTCGTATCCTAAATAATCGTTTTGCTTCCTTTACATCAATGAGTTTATAGACAGCAACCATAATGATGGCTGCTAAAACTGCATTAGGAAGGTAATAAAATAACCCAGTGAAAAAAAGCAAAGTGAGGATAATTAATGCGGCTGTAATCAGTGAAGCTAATGGTGTGCGAGCACCTGCTTGATAATTAACAGCTGACCTCGAAAAACCACCTGTAACTGGATAAGCCGAAAAAAATGATCCAGCTACGTTTGCTAAACCAATGCCGACTAACTCTTGATTCGGTACAATTTTATATTTTTCTTTTGCCGCAATTGCTTTTGAGACTGAGATAGCCTCCATAAAGGCAATAAATGAGATCGTTAAAGCAATTGGCAGTAGTGAGACGGCTGAGCTAAGTGAAAGAACTGGCAGACTAAAAGCTGGAAGTCCTCTTGGTACTTCTCCCACAATCTTCACGCCTAATTCATCTAGCCTTAAAAATAACACAACTAAAATGCTTAGTGTTACAACTACAAGAGGGGCTGGGATTTTTGGAAGACGTTTCAATCCAATTAAAAAGAAAATACTAATCAACCCAATTGCCAACGTAACGATATTTATCTCCACTACTCTTACGATTGCCTCCCAAACAATGGTGAAAACATTCTGGTCCGCAAGTATATTCACCCCAATTAGATGCTTTAATTGGCTGAGTCCAATGGTAATAGCGGCAGCTGATGTAAAACCACTTATAACCGCATTCGATAAAAAATTTACAAGGAATCCAAGCCGGAACAGTCCCATTAAAAATAATATAAGTCCGACCATTAACATAAGTAAAAGCGTTAATGAGATATATTCTGCTGTACCTGGTTCTGCTAAGACAGATACACCCGCTAAAACTAATAAAGAGTCCATGGCAACTGGTCCTACGGCCAATTGACGAGACGTTCCAAATAGTGCATAAACAATAATCGGAATAGTAGACGCGTATAGACCAATGACAGGCGGAAGTCCTGCTAACATCGCATAAGCCATTCCTTGAGGTATTAACATCACCGCTACAATTAAGCCGGCGGACATATCTCCTCTCAGATCTGTTCTCTGATAATTGGGGATCCACTCTAATGCAGGAATAAATTTTTTAAACACATCTATTGCCTCCTTTCTGTTGTTAACAAATGGTATGTAGAAGGGTGCAGAGCACCCTTCTTAATTAGGATTTCTTAATATAGAATGTAAAGACTCCATTCTCTTCTTTGTCACTTACTAATTCATGCCCTCCAGAATTTGCCCATGCTGTAAGGTCATTTTTTGCACCTTTATCTGTAGCTTGAACCTCTAACACTTCACCTGACTGTAATTCATCCATTGCCTTTTTTGTTCTCACAATTGGCATTGGACACGCTAGACCTTTTGCATCTAAAACTTTCGTCACTTCCATCTTTTCATTCCTCCTTAACGTACTGCACAGCGATTTGGCCCAATCTCCATCTCCCGTTGTTCCTCAAGATCAGGATTGATCTTGCCCATATTCATCTCTCGAATTTCCTGATATGCGTTCGGCTGTGGCGGTAAATTTTCTGAAACGGTTTTTCTAAATTCATTTTCATCATTGATGTTCAACCCATGATTTTCTTTATACAACTTACCTAATTCTTCTGATACGCTCCCATCTTTTTTCATTTCATTAATTCCCATGTAATGGGCAGGTAGCACAATCAGATTATCTGCCAATTGTTTGTACCGGTCATAAAGGGTTTGTCTAAGATCTGATACCCAGTCTTCAGCTTTTCCGGCTAAATCAGGCCGGCCAATTGAATCGATAAATAAAATGTCTCCAGTTAAAAGATATTGATCATCAACAATAAAGGACGTACTCCCTATCGTATGTCCAGGCGAATAAATAGCTTTGATTAACACTTTCCCAACCCTGATCTCATTTCCATCCTCAAGCTTCGTATATGAATACGTTACCTCTTCAGCATCCTTTGGTGGTAAGTGATATTCAGCACCTACCTTTTCAGCTAAAGTTCGTCCGCCTGAGATATGATCAGCATGAAGATGCGTATCTAACAGGTGAGTTAGCTTTAAGTTATGTTCGCTAATAAATTGTTCATAAGGTTCAATCATACGTGCTGCATCAATGATAGCTACTTCTCCATTTGATTCAACTAAATAGGATAAACACCCTTTACCAATTCGAACAAATTGATAAATAGTACCTCCACCTGTTAAATCACCTATTTTAATGGGCTCTAGATGTTCACTCCAAGCTTTCATTCCGCCTTCAATAGAATAAACATTGTTGTACCCCGCATCTGCAATTTGTTCAGCGACAAATTCAGAGGAACCTCCCTTTGCACAAATAACATAGATCGGCTGATCTTTAGGCAGTTGATCCATAATCGGATCAAGACTGTCAATTAAATCAAAGTAAGGCTTGTTAATAATATGGACGTTTTCCCCTTCAATTTTCCAATCGTCAAAATCACCTGTGTTTCTTACGTCTAAAATAAAAATGTGATCGCCATTAAGAATCTTTTTTGTTAACTCTTTAACATTGATTCCTTTAATCGCCGTTGTTGTTGTCATAGTTCCCCTCCTATAGTTCTGTATTAAAATGTCAGGGTCACGTCAGCATCTTTTGCATATGTCAAAAATGTAACGGCACCACCAACATCAATTCCCTCAATAAAATGTTCCTTCTCTAAACTCATGACATCCATTGTCATTTGACAAGCAATCATTTTTACACCCATTTCTGTTGCCATCGAAACAAGTTCATCAACTGGTGGGACGTTGTTCTTCTTAAAACCTTCTTGGAAATGTTCTGTTCCTGCAGGCATTGGAAGGCTTTTATGTGCCTCTTTATGAATTAAATTTAATCCTTCAAAAGTGAAAAATATTTCAACTTCAGCATCTGTAGCAGCAGCTGCTGTTGCGATATTAAAAACTTTGTAAGCATCAAACATTCCACCATTTGCAGCGATAATTGCAATTTTCAAGACACTCTCTCCCTTTTTTAATGAAGTTTATTTATTGGGCCCGTCCATTCTTTCATTCCAGGTACCACATTTTTCACACGATTAAATCCCTTTTCAGCAAGCTTTTGTGCTGCGAAATCACTTCTGCTACCCGTGCGACACACGACATGAATCTCATCACTTTTATCTAATTCTTCAAAACGTTCTTCAAGCTCTCCTAACGGAATATGAACAGCTCCCGGAATATGACCAAAAGCATATTCTGCAGATTCTCTTACATCTAAAATGGTGACTTTTTCGTTACCCTCTATTTTCTTTGATAATTCATCCAGCGTAACAACATGAGGATGATTGGTTTCGTTTTTTTCTTCTTCTGAGCTTGCTTTTCGAAGGTAGTGCTTTAGAGTATCTCCCTCTTCAATGGTTCCCAGATATTGATTACCTGTACTATCTGCCCATGCTTTTATATCAGCCGTTGAACCTTTATCAGTCGCTTGTATTTCCATGACTTGACCAGGTTCAAGCGTATTCATTTCCTTTTTTGTTTTAACAATTGGCATCGGACATGCTAGACCTTTTGCATCTAATGTTTTATTTACTGTTACTTCCAATTTCTTCACCTCCCTAATATCTTTTATTTTCGTTCTAATTCACCTTTCCAATGCAACATTCCACCTGCCATATTCTTCACCTTATACCCTTTGCTTTTCAAGAATTCAGCAGCTCTCCCACTTCTGGCACTGGATCGACAAACTAAGATATGTTCTTTGCTTTTATCTATTTCACTAAGTCGATCCTCAAGCTCTCCAAGTGGGATATGGTGGATACCAGGAATGGCTCCTTCCGCTATTTCATCATGCTCACGAACATCAATGATGCTGTCTCGCTTGCCTTCATTTATGCGTTGTGACACTTCGGTTGGTGTAATTTCTTCCATTTGTGTTTTTGTTGACATATTGTATATTTCCCCCTCAATATGCAGATAAAAAAAGAGTGGTACATAGTTATCATTTCAAAAAAATAAATTTTTACTTCTTCAAAATTAAAAAGACTTTGCTAATTTCAGTTAGCCAACCCAAAAATCAAATTCGCCCTTTACTCCTATTCTGCGAAAAGTTTTATCAATTAATTGAAAGAGGTGAACTCACATGGGATTCCTTCCCCCAACTTCAAAAAGAGTTCAGTTTAACACTTCAGAAAGGATTAACGAAAAATTTGCATTAGAAACACAACTTAATATTGAAAGATATCGATATGAGGACCAAAAAGAAATAATGAGGAGAATCGAAGCACTTGATCAAGAGTGGGATACGGAACGAGTTTTAGAAGCTTCAGCATCATCTTTCATTCTCCTTGGAACCATTTTAGGTCTCACGAGTCACAAAAGGTGGCATTTACTTTCAGGAGTAGTTGGTTATTTTTTACTCCAACACTCTTTACAAGGTTGGTGTCCTCCATTACCTCTAATAAGGGAGCTGGGTATTAGGACCGCTAATGAGATTAATGAGGAACGCAATGCTTTACAAACTCTTTTACACTAAATAATTATGGCAAAAAAGACCTCAAACACAATGTTTAAGGTCTTTTAAGATGAATTAAATACTATTATGGGTTTTATAATCTTTTAAAATCAATTCAACTTTTTCAATACCAAATGAGTGTAACGTTTGTTGTAGACACCTTTTCATCTTGTAAGCATTACGTTCTGAAATTGTTTTTTCTTCATGGATAATATAAACTCGTGCTAAATCTTCTTCAAACTCAACTAATTCTAAAGTAGCACTATCTGGAAACGGGTTAATTAATGGTTGTAAATCAGCTTCTAATAGCAAATTGATTGCTGTGATACGAGGCGTTTTCACCGGTGTTGGATTAGTAAAATCTATGTCTACCGCTTCAAGTGCGTCACCATTGAGTAAATAGATAGTGTAAGATTCTACACTCTTCTCTCTTTTGGCTCCGCTTGGTAAGGTTGTATAGTTTTTTTTAGTTTTAATGAGTTGTATTACCTCGTCTGTTTCCATAAATCCCTCAACCCGATTAACTTCTTTTCCATTTTTATCTCGAAACAACGTAGTAGGATTATTACTAATCCGTGCCTCATTCGTTAACTCAGGTTCTAGATCAATAAACACAATCGAAAATGTTAGCTCAGGTAACAAGGTTGTAACCTCTTCCAGAACATGCCGCATCGTTCTACCTAAGGGGCAAGCTGACATTGTAAATAAAGTGATGTTAGTCACTTTCATCGGTTTCACTCCTCTATATTGCTATTCTCTAATGGAAAACACCCCTTTTGAAATTTCTGGGAATCTCGTATACGTAATGGTTTACTCCACCCTTCTTCATATACAGGTAATGCCGGATTACTATGCATCCAGTCGATCACCATCTCAATATCTGTTTGTTCCCATTTACACACGTGCTGTCCTTTTTTTAAAGATGAGTACTTGTGGCCACCTTCAAACATCAACTGGTTCAAAACAACTTTATAGAATTGATCAAGGGAGATTGGTTGATTATTCACTCTTACATTTAGAACTAAGTTTTTCAACTTAGAGGAATATTGATAAACAAAAGCAAGTCCTGTTACTTGAATAAGACCACCAACTCGTTCTTCTACGTCTGGATAAATTTGGTTTAAAATACTTTGTTCTAAAGCTGCTACAATATCTTTACCTTTTAATTGTACGGTATAAATAGACGAACGATGAGGAAGCAAGTTCGTTAATTGTTCGAATGTGATAGGCCCAGGAGGAATCGTTACCCCAAATCCTATTCCGGGTAATATTGAGATATCACTTGCTGTATTAATACGTAGTATATTGCCAAATAACGTTTCAGCCGGCGATTCTCGCTTATAATTACGGATCATAGGAGATGTAATACTTCCGACATCCTGTTCTAGTCGATCTTTGTACTCAAGCCGCATATCATTTATCATTCTTTGTATATTTATATTCGGTTGTAAGTTCTCAGGTATAATTGGGATTATACTTCCTTCTGCTCCTACTAATGAGCTACGATTAAATTGTAACTGTAGTACCCCAAGCCCAGTATAGTATGGTGTAGACTGGGCAATGATGACACCTTTTCTTATCTCCTTTGGAATAGGTTCATGAGAATGCCCTCCAACAATTACATCAATTCCTTCTATGTTTTCTGCAATCTCTCTATCTAAATTCGATCCTAAATGCGACAATATAATTACGCAGTTAACACCCTTACCTTTTAATTGATTAATGTCCGATTGTATTGTTTCTAAACTAAACGTGTATTTAGCACCATCTGTATTCTTTTTTGACGTTGTTTCGGTTGTTAAATGATAAGTCAGACCGTAGATACCTATTTTAAAACCATTGATCTCTTTTACCATATAAGGATAACCTAATAAAGGTGCTTCTGTTTCCTCTTCTAATAAATTAGCTGCTAACATAGGAAAGTTCGCTTCATATGCTCTTTGTTTTAAAACATCTATTCCATAATCTACATCATGGTTTCCTGGTGTCATTGCATCATACCCTAATTGGTTCATCAACTTAATATAAAAATGCCCTTTTGTTATATTCGCAATTTCACTATCACAGAAAACATCTCCTGCTTCAAGTAGAAGCACATGATCATTTTCTCTACGAATGCGATTAACTGCTTCAGCTAAATAGGCAAAACCACCTAACTTTTTATAAAGAGGAAATGAATGACATAGTCGCAATTGAGAAGAGATATCCAAACTAGATACCTCAATAGGCAATAAATGTCCATGACTATCATTTGTATGAAGTAATGTGAGTGTCCAATTGTCTTTTTTTTGCTCCTTATAACTCATTGACAGCCTCCTAAAAAACAACTTTATCCAGAAAACGTTCTTTCATTTTCAATTGGTAACGTAAACCAAAATGTATGAACATTTTTACTCGTTTTTAGACCTACTTCTCCGTTATGACTTTTAATAATCTCTTTGACAATCGATAGTCCTAGCCCAGACCCTCCTAAATTACGATTCCGTGAAAGGTCAGCTCGATAAAAACGTTCAAAAGGTTGGTTCGGATCTTCAACTGGAATAGGTAGCCCTTCATTTTTCACTTGAACTTGGTAGCCTTTTTCACTCATAAAACCTTTAATCTCCATCCATCCCCCCTTATCATATTTGAGGACGTTTTCAATTAGATTTGTTAAGACCTGTTTCAATCCCTTTTTCTCAGCGTGTAACTGTTTATCTTCTACGCTAACCTTGATTTGGATCGATTGTTTCTGAAGTTCTAAGCGAAAAATTTCAACTTGGCTTTCAATGAGATGACGAATAGATAAGCACTCATAATTTACAGAGCTGCCATATTCATTTTTCCAAACATTAAGTTGTTGCAATTGTTCAACAAGACTTGTAAGCCTCTTCGACTCTTCGAAAAGAGAATCGTATAGCTCTTGATTTCCATTTATTACTCCCGATCTTAACGCCTCTAAATAGCCATTGATATTGGTTAAAGGAGTTCTTAACTCATGAGCAACATCTTGGGTCATTTTCTCACGAGATTCCTCTACTTTTTTTATTTTCCTTATCATCTCATTAAAGTGCCTTGATAATTGCCCGATTTCATCAGAATTTTTGTTATAAATAATCACTGGATCGTTCCCTTTTGCAATCTCTTTTGTCACCTCCGTTAATGTACTTAGTGGGTATAATAATGAACGAATGAAATAAAAATGAACGACCGCAGCAATGAAGATGGAGAGAATAACAGCGTAAACCAGGTAAGAATCCAATTGATTTGTAAAACCCAACCTTTGTTCAGCTGAAAGAGAATTTTCTTGTTCTATTAAATAGCAAGCAAAATCTTTTACAGATACACCAACAATCCAAATGACCAGTCCGACAACGATGCTATTTATCACCGTTAGCTTCAACATAAGGTTTATTTTTATCATTCTTTTTACGATTTGTTTAAAAGGCAACAAACTGATACCCCATGCCCCGAACTGTTTTAATACAATCTGGAGCGTCTACTTGCTCTAGTTTTTCCCTAAGATTTCGGATATGGACATCAATTGTCCGATTCGTAATATCTTTCTCAACATTTGGATAAAGTTCTTCGATCATCTGTTCTCTTGATAAGATTTGATTCGGGTGCTTCATGAACATGTATAGTAATTTGCTTTCATTATTTGTTAAAGAAAGTTTCGTTCCATTAAAATTCACTTCTCCCTTTAAAGGCTTCACTGTGATCCCTTGAAAACTAATTTTATTACAACGATTCTCTGTTCGACGCAGCACCGTTTCGACGCGAGCAACAAGTTCATTGGGACTAAATGGCTTTGTTATATAGTCATCCGCCCCCATTCTGAGACCATTAATCCGATCCTTTTCTTCCACCTTGGCTGTAACCATGATAATCGGACTATCACTTTTCTTCTCTGTCCTAATCCATTTACAAACCTCTTCTCCACTGACTTCAGGAAGCATTAAATCAATGATCGTAAAACACGGATCGTACCGCTCAAACATGTCTATGCCTTGTTTGCCGTCTCCCGCCTCCCACACATCATAACCTTCTTTTTCAAGATAGATCTTAATTAATTGTCTTATTTTATGATCATCTTCTACAATTAAAATAGATTTGCCCTTAGTGTTCACTCCGAACCTCCACATCTCGTATTAATTAATATTGTTTATCATTGTCTCCATCATTTCATAAGACATGGGCCCAATTACTTTATTTTGAACTAACCCCTCAGTATCAATGACATAAGTTGTTGGTATAGAGTAAGCTTGGTACATCGCTCCAATATCACCATCCACATCTAATACAACTGGAAATGTCAATTGAAATTCCTCATACACAAAAGGCCTTACCGCATCTTTATTTCGCTCTTGAGTTGTTAAATTAACTGCCAATATTGTAACTCCATCATTCTTATGCTTCTCATAGTAGTCTTGCATATGGGGCATTTCAGCTCGACATGGTGGGCACCAAGTTGCCCATAAGTTTAGGATTACTTTTTCCCCTCTAAAGTCTGATAACTTCAATGGCTCTCCTTCTAATGTTTCTAATTCAAAGTCCGGTGCCAAATTTCCTTGGTTTAATCCTACTTCAACATCTACTACAGTCGTTTCACTATTCGGTTCATTCCCACTTTGTCCACGTATATCCATTAAACCCCATCCTATTAGCCCAACTAAAAGGAGGATCACAATCAAATTCTTTTGTTTTTTCATCTTTTTATTTTCCTTTCCTTAACCAAAATAGGTGAAAGTTGCAAGCCAAGCACTAATTCTTTGAAATTGACCTGTAAATAGAAGCAAACCTAAACCGATTAAAATCCAACCATTAACTACACTCAATTTAGGTAAGATTGAATTAATATTCCTTACAACTTTCAATGAATAGGTCACAAGTATTGATACCATTAAAAATGGTATCCCCAATCCTAACGAGTACACTGACAATAAAATCACACCACTACTTACTGTTTCGTGCGAGGCTGCTAATAATAAAATAGAGGATAAAACAACACCTACACATGGACTCCATCCAAATGCAAAAGCCATTCCAATTAAAAAGGAAGGTCCTGCACCTGACCTTTTAGATTGCATATGTATTCTTTTTTCCCTCATAAGGAATTTGAGTTGTAAAAGGCCTACCATTTGAAGTCCAAAGATGATAATAAGGAGTCCGCTTATTTTTTCAACAATGTTTCTATTTTCCATAAACATTTGACCTATGAAACTTGCGGATACTCCTAAAAGGACGAAGATGATACTAAATCCTAAAATAAAGCTAATTGATCTAGTAAATACTAGTTTCTTATTTACATTGACCTTATCAGAGACTGTAGAACCTGTTAACGTAGCAATGTAAGCAGGAAGTAATGGAAATACACATGGTGATAAGAAAGAAAGCAGTCCTGCGGTAAAGGCTACTAAAATGGATAAATTATCGATTTTTCTCACCTCTTTTCCTTTTCTGCACGATTAGTATAAGTAGAGCTAACAGGATAAAGCCAATTTGGAGATTTGTGAACCCAAGAATAACTGGTTTTATATGAGTCAAATAACCTAAAAAGATTTGACCTAGACTATAAATTAATAGGCTGTTGGATAATCCTTTTCCAAGATCTACTTCTTTATTCTTCGACATGACAAATAGTAGCCACCCAGCTAAAACAATTTGACCAGAGTAGTAAATATAATTTGTATGGATTAAATAAATAAAATAAGTTGCGCTCCCTGCAAGCCAACCACTGAAAGTAAGATTCACATACGTTACTATTCCTATGCTCTGCTTAGTAGATTGAAAGTAAATATAAATGAAGCCCATTAGAATTCCTAACAACATTCCTTTTTGACCACCATCAAAATAAAGAATACCCAGTGGATAGGCAAAAGCATGAACCGGATTGAATAATACATAACTTAGTTTCCAAACAATAAAACTATAAAATAACGCATTAAATACCGTATCTAATAATGGTTTCTTGTCTAAATTTAATCGACTTAAACGAATGTTCATTGCTAGATAGGCTACTACTAGTGCAACCCCAATAAAGATCCATTTGCTAGGCAAACGTATCGAACCAATAATTAAAAACTCCTCCATAATTCTCCTCCTTTATTCTCAGTTATACTTTGTGAATATTAAGAAACGTTTAAGAAATAAATAAAACGAAAAAAGTGCATTTTTACATGCACTTCTCCATGACTCTATAACTAAATAAAGTACGATCCATAATTAACAATACCCCCTAAAAAATTGAGAGTACAGTACCCATAATACTAAAGATAATAAATATAGCTCCTACCAGGAACCAAAGATAAACAGCTGGTCATATTGGACGCGATATTTTAGCCTTTTTACCATCTGTTGTCCCTTTATTCATTCCACACTGGTTAGTTGAACAACTTTTTTTCTTCATTCTTCATATGATGCACCACTTCCTCTACTAAATAATACCCATATAGGTATAGTTTATACCTATATGGGTACATAATCAACTAAATTTTTTTAGTCGCTTCCGTCCACTTTTTATCACTTCACGTATGTTTCTATCAAAGTAACATGCTTTTAGGCATGACAATGGCTCTTCTTGTATGATCTCGACCCAATTCATACCCGGCATATCACAATTAAACGGGCAGAGATAGCACCGCGATCGCTTCTCCGGAAAATTGTTCTGACTCAAAAAGGTTATGCTTTCCTCTGTTGTTAGCCCCTGCTCCACTAGCGGGTATGCCATATAAATGTATTTGTATTGTGGACTTTGCCACATATTAATACGATTTAATTCATCATATGAAAAACCGATATCTTGTATAATGGCCACATTAGCCGGCATGCGTTGGTTATGCATTCGTCCATATTTTTTTAGGATTATTTTACGGATCGTTTGCTTCACAGGTACAATCTTGAAATCAATCGTACATTGTCTTGGAGTCATACCCGCGGGAATTTCTGTTCCATTCTCATTAAGCTTACTGAGGTAGAGGGGCATTTGAAATCGTTCGTAATCCGTTTCGAGATACCTCCATAACATCTCCTCTAAACCGGAATGCATGCTGCTGTGTCTTGTCACAATGAAAGGTGTATCAATTCTTTTCTCCATCAATCTGTTTTTCCACCAGTCAACTTGCTTCCGGATAAAATCAGGTTCGGCTCCTGTGTCACTAAAAATAATGAAATCATAGTGAATCTTTCCCTGGATGTGGTCCTCAAGAAGGTGCGCTGATTGCGTCCCTCCTCCGAAAGATAATACGTAATAAATATCATCTTTTCCATCTTCTATTAACTTATTTATGATCTCGTTTTTACTCTTGAAATATCCCTGGATATATTTTTTGTGTTGAGTATAATCATTAGGTAATAGTTCGAGCTGCTGCATCTACTATCTCTCCTTTTGTTTTTAAATTAGTCAAAATCTATAATTGAACCATAAGATCTGACTTGTTTCTTTTTTATTTGCTTTTTACATGTATCACATTGGAAAATTAGGATCCTTTCCTCCTCGTCCTCTAAACCATTTGTCGTATAGAAACTGGGAATCCACTGTCCCTTTCTAATTAGCGTTGAGCTCATATGTTTACAAAAAAGTCTCTTTATCATTTTCCTCATCCTTTCCTTTTTAATGAAAATCGAAAAGAGCCCTCTGATAATCAAAGGACTCTTTTTGTTAACATATAGTCAGGCTTGGCTTATAAGCCAAGTTTTTGTTTTTCTCTTTCGATAACTGGGTTTAATATAACAGTCATCATATCTTGCTTGACTCGTTCGTGGTACTTCTCAGACCTACATTCCACTTCTTTAGATGATGGAAAACTTACCCGCTCTACCGAAACTAAATACTCGAGATGAGCGCGGACAGCTTCTCTTAAAATAGATAAGCCCGCTCCATACGGCGCCTCTATTTTAATGCATAGATCTGGTACTGTGTAAGTTGCTAAATCATCAAAAGTATCGCCGTGGTGCTCGACGGTATAAAAATACCGGTAGGAGTTTCTTGTAATGGCTCGTGTCCTCCCTGTTGGAACTAAAATATCCCAAGGGTCATCTGTAACGTCAATTTCATATGAAACCTCGTAATCAGAGATTTCATTCAAGACAGATACAATCCGTTCTGCGTCTTTTTCCGCTTCTTCCAAAGATGAATAGTGTGCATCTAGTTCACCTTTGTACACGTCCTCTATTGTTTGCTTAAAAAAAATTGAACATTTCATTTCAAGCAACTCCTTTTCCTTTTTAATCTACTGAGTTTCTGATCCCTGTTACTCTACTTCTTCAGCCAGGCCTAAAACAGACTTATGTCTGTTAATATTGGGGCCTCTAAAAATATTATTAATCGTAACAGTACGTATACCGTATTTTGTTTCTACCTCTACTTTAGCACCAATCCTTAAATTATCAATTAGGGTATCAGGAACTACCCAAGTAAATAAGCGATTGTTGTCATCATGATGTGCCTCTATTAGCTGTACATTTAATATGTTATCGAGAATCGCTATTGCTTTCTCTCGATAACGTTCTTCAAATTCATCCAAACATTCCTCTAAACTGGCACCTCTGCGTACCATTTCAGAGACAATTACATTTGCTACTTTCCGATCAAGGTTTTGGAAAAAAGCGTTCCCGAATTTAATTTCTTCATCCGTTTCGGCTATTATTGAAATAATAACCTTTTTAAGTAAACTGTTGTGTTTTTCAGCCGCTGAGTACTCAATATCATTGTAATATTGCCAGTAATGTTCATCCATGATATCAGCGGCTTGGACCGATATAGGATTAACAATGTCCTGGCGATGCTCCTCAGGAAATTCCAGTTCCAAATTTCCCTTACTGTCTTCTTTTTCAGCCAATGTAATCACTTCGCCTGAAAAATCAATAGCATTCGTTTGATCGCTTTGACCTTCCATGATCAAAACTGAATTTGAAAGATATTTATAACTTTCTTTAAGTGAATAGTAAGCTGTGTTAGCAACATCAACGTTGCTATTCTCATGAGTAGTAAGGGGTTGTATATATCCCCTTTTTATCATAAATACTTCTCTTGGAGCTACCGGCTTTAAACCGCCCTCTCCTATTAGTAATTCTCCTATTATAGAAAACTGATTAAAAGAGGATTCGTGAAACACTTCTACGAACCCTTCAGACGATAATGCGGAATAACCAGTTGCATCAACAATATACAGCTCTGCGCTTTTTGGTATATGAGGAAGTTCCACGGCTTCTCGAATAATTAGCTGCCCTGGAGCAATTTGAGTGACCCAAACTGCTTTAGCGCTAATTAATCGTGATCTCGTATCAATGTAAATTGCTTTCATTTTTATTACTCCTTTTTTTAGCAGCCTGCCTTGTGGTCAGGTCTTATGCTCTTTTTGTTTTGAACGTTGATAAAAAGTCCTCTATAATCATGAGAACTTAGCTGGTGTAGACACATAGTGGTATTTGTTTTGGTTTTTGGTCTGAAGCTACCTGAATGTGCCTCCTTTCCTCGTTTTTTATATGAACGCAAAAAAAGCGCAACAAGAAAGGAGTTTCCCTTTTGTTGCGCTTTAAAAGCGTGATATATACTCTTACAGCTCAAAGAGCTATTATTGTTCTTTCTTTTCAGAATAATCTTATCATCTTCTCGCTGAATGACGATCAGAGAAGTACATAAGAGTAAAAAATTTGTAACTCGCCTCCTTCAGCTAATGGAAGGTACCGAGAAAAAAGTTCGAATGGTAAATTATTATTATATTAAATGTCACAGTTGAAATCAACTGGATATTGACTACTATTGGTTGCAACTCCTGAGAGCAATTCGTTTAAAAATTGTTTGAAACAGCCACAGACTAAAAATCTCGATGGAAATATTTAAAACACTCTCCTGTTAATTGAATCAATATTCTATTACGCAAAAAGAATCTTGACTGTGGTTATAGGAGCGAGGCATTACTTTATTTAGACTCATGATTTTCTTTTTATTATCCTTAATGGTATAGAAAATTTTACGATTAGAAAATCTACATTGATATTCATTGTAAATCCTTACAGTATTTCTATCGGCTGCAAGTATTTCTGGATATGTTAGGGCTTCATCAAAATTCAAATCCCTTATAAGGGGTAGCGTCAGGAAAATGCGGATTTACAACGTTAAGGAAATTTTCAATATTAAAAAGCCTAATTTCTCAATTGAGAAATTAGGCTTTCATTGCTTCATTAAAGCGCCCGATTCTTAAAGATGTAACCTGTTTCCAATTTTTTAAAAAAACATTAAAGAATGTTAACTCCTATTTTGGGAACAATACAATTGGTTGTATTAAAGAATAAGGAGGTTAATTAGAAATGGATAATCAAAAATTAGCCGATCATGAATCATTGGATTTACATGAGGCCATTAACTTTAAAACGCTTTGTATCGCCAAGTCTAAATTAATGCAAGGACTGGTCTTTGATGATGATTTGAGGAATTTAATGAAAAAAGATGTTGAACAATCAATACAAGATCTGACTGAATTGCAGTCCCTCTATGAACGAGCACCCTTTCAAGCTCCTGTTCCTCAAAATCGTCCAACACCCATCATTAAAGGAAAGGAAGGAAACATTCATTGAATAATGATTATTTGGACCCAATAAACTCGCTGCATATGCCTGAACTAGCAGACACAACCTTTGCCATGGACTTTCTTCTTCGTGCCAAAGAAGGCGTTCGTAACATAGCTGTAACATTGACCGAATCCGCATCACCTGATGTCCGTGCTGTATTAAAAAAACAATTGATGCAGGGCATCACAATGCACCAGGAAATTTCAGAATTAATGATTACTAAAAAATGGTTCCACCCATACGAATTAAGTGAACAGTATAAACTAGATCAACTCTCTGCCAATAATACATTGAAGATTGGCAAAATGAACCTATTCCCTGTTGAGACCAATAGAAAAGGTATGTTTGACCGGACACCTGATGATCACTAACACTGGAGGCTGTAACCAATGAAGGCAGTAACGTATCAAGGTATTAAAAATGTTGTAGTCAAAGAAGTGCCAGATCCAAAAATTGAAAAACCAGATGACATGATTATCAAAGTGACCAGTACTGCGATATGTGGTTCTGATTTGCATTTAATTCATGGCATGATTCCTAATCTGCAAGAAAACTATGTTATCGGTCATGAACCGATGGGAATTGTTGAAGAGGTTGGACCAAATGTTACGAAAGTAAAAAAAGGGGATCGTGTTATTATTCCTTTTAACATTGCCTGCGGGGAATGTATTTATTGTAAAAACCAACTGGAAAGTCAATGTGATAATTCTAATGATAATGGTGATATGGGTGCCTATTTTGGATATTCTGGAACAACTGGCGGTTACCCAGGCGGGCAAGCGGAATATTTAAGAGTGCCCTTTGCCAACTTTACTCATTTTAAAATTCCAGAAACTTGTGAAGAACCAGATGAAAAGTTAACAGTTATTGCCGATGCGATGACTACTGGTTTTTGGAGTGTTGACAATGCAGGGGTCAAGGATGGAGATACAGTTATTGTTCTTGGCTGTGGTCCAGTTGGTCTTTTTGCTCAAAAATTTTGTTGGTTAAAAGGGGCAAAACGAGTCATTGCCGTTGATTATGTCAATTATCGCCTGCAGCACGCCAAGCGCACCAACAAAGTAGAAATTGTTAACTTTGAGGACCATGAGAATGTAGGAACTTATCTTAAGGAAATCACCAAAGGCGGTGCTGATGTTGTCATTGACGCTGTTGGTATGGACGGTAAAATGACTGATATGGAGTTCCTTGCCAGTGGAATGAAACTTCAAGGCGGAGCATTAAGTGCGTTTATCATTGCTTCACAAGCAGTGCGCAAAAGTGGGACAATTCAAGTTACAGGCGTTTACGGCGGCAGATATAATGGTTTCCCTTTTGGAGATATTTTTCAGCGAAATATCAATATCCGCTCTGGGCAAGCACCTGTGATTCACTATATGCCATATATGTTTGAATTAGTTTCGACAGGAAAAATTGATCCAGGAGATGTTGTGAGTCATGTACTTCCACTTAGTGAAGCAAAGCGAGGCTATGAGATTTTTGACACCAAAATGGATGAATGTATAAAAGTCGTGTTGAAACCTTAAGGAAGGAGGTTTAAAAAATGAACTACGCCTTACATGAAGTTCTTGAGGTCCATGAGATGGCTGCATTTAAGACCACTTGTTTAACTAAATACAAAACGATGAAAGCGTTAGTTACAGATCCGCTATTAAAAGATATTATGCAGCAAGACATTGATGTATCTACGCGACAATTACAAGAATATGCTTCCATCCTTTCCAACGCTAAGCAGTAAATTAGGAGGTGAATGAACATGAATCCAATTATTGAAACTTTAACTGGCATGGACGCACTATCGGATCAAGTGGTTACAATGGATCTACTCATTTCAGCTAAAAGTGGAGTCAGAAATTATGCCATGGCCGTTACGGAGTCAGGAACACCGGAAATTAAAGAAATGCTCACTCGCCATTTAGTGGAAGCTCTTGATCTGCATGAACAAATATCCGCATATATGGTAGAAAAAGGATGGTACCATGCTTGGGATACAAACGAACAGATTAGTTTAGATTTAAATAATATCAATACAGCATTGAACTTACCCACCCTATAATAATAAAAAGGGAGCAGTTTAGGATTACCAACTTAAACTGCTCTAATAAATCCAAAAATATATACGATATCCCTCCTTTTGTGGCTTCAATTTATTTACGATTACAAATTTGAAGCTATTTATTATTTTCAATTGGTTGGCGCAGGAAATTCACCAATTTTCATACGAAGTAAACTATAAGGTTTTTGTCGCAGATCTTTTCCATAATTAAATCTTGCCTGCCGATGTAATTGGTTCACAATGACATATAAGTATTCATCCGGACCAATCGAAAAAGTATCCGGCCATAAAATTCTCGGATCATGTGCGATGGTTTCCATTGTGCCATTCGGTAATATACTTCGAATACTATTGTTCTCATAATCCAAATTCTCTATAAAGTGAGGAATCAGTCTATCCAAAACACCGGATTTAAGATGGTAATAAAATGCTATGTTTTCATCTAAATCATTACTAAATAATGAATTAAACTCACTCGGCATGATCGTCTTCATAAATTCAAAAAATTTAGCACCTAAAATTCTATAGGAAGGAGTTCGTATACTTTGGATAGCAATAAATGTGGCCAATTGCTTCTTATCCGTTTCATTAATTAAATCGTTTAGTTTTGCGGATAAAATATCCTCGGTAGACAGTATCTTATCATTTACATTTCTTAAACTATTACTTATCGCGTCTTCGAGGACAGAAAGATAGTTTTCTAGGTATTGCCTTTCTATGGTTTGGTTCCCCGCTTTTTTTTCACTCTCTACAAACTCTTCAGGAAAGTCATAATAGTACATTTGTTGTGCGACTTTGTCAATATGTAATTTTTCCAACGGTTTGTTCAGTTGTTTATCTATGTAGTTGATCTTCTCTCCCTCAGCAAAATTTCGCAAATAAAATCTTGGAACATAATGCTGTCTTTTTTTCAAATTACTCATTAACTCCAGTCCCTTCACTTACTAAACAGGCCTTAAAAATGAAATCTGATTCATGATTAAACAAATAAATAAAGTAAGAGTAATGAAAGCTAACATTTTTTTGGATATTGTAGTAAAATTATACTAAATACGTATTAGGAGTGTCCAGTATGGCAAATCCAAAAGCTTTCTTTGCATATTCTAGTCAAATACCTGCTGTATTAGAAGATATCAGATCTGCAGTAAAGTTAATTAATGATAGCAAGCAGATATCCATTACTACCTGGGAAGATTTTTCGATCGGTGGACAACCTATAATTAATAAAATATTGAAAGCAATAAGAGAATGTGACCTATTTATTTGCGACCTCACTGATCTTAACTCTAACGTATTGTATGAATTCGGTTATGCTATTGCTCACAACAAAAAGATTTGGATTACCCTTAACTCTACACACCCTCAAGCTGAAAATAACTATAAAGCTTTTCGCTCGATTAAAACGATTGGATATGTTTCCTACAACAATTCTCAAGACCTGACTAACAAGTTTTTTTCAGAGTTACCTCATGAACACGATAATCCATTTTCACTTAATGCTGGCGGTATTACAAAAAGCCTGATCTATCTGAAATGTGATACGGCGACCAGTGCAGCTAACGCTGTGAGTCAAACACTCTTAAAAACAAGAATTCCTTTAAAAACGGATGACCCCTATGAGGGGGAAACACCTTTGACTTGGTATCTTGAAGAGTTACCAAGTGCTCTTGGGGTTGTAATACATTTTCACACTTCTTCCAGTGAAAAAGAAAAACCTTTAGTAACTGCAAGAAAGTCCCTTGTCGCTGGTCTATCACACGGCTTAAGTTTAAAAACATTATTGTTAGGTCATGCTCCCTATGAACCGCCATTAGACTACCATGATCAATTCATGATTCATATGGACGTAAAACAATGTGAAAATATATTAAATGAATGGCTTGCTCCTATTATAGAGATATATAATGACCAAGCTGTTGACTATAGAGAGTATAGATCTGAACAGAGAGCCTTAGGGAAATTGTCCAACTTGATAATTGGGGATTTTGTAGCGGAAAATGAAAATCAAGATTTACTAGACTACTTTCTTGAAACATCAGAATATCGAGAAGCCTTAACAGCTCAACAAGTCTTATTTGTTGGAAGGAAAGGGACAGGAAAGACTGCTAACTTAATCAAACTTCAAAACGAACTTTCATCAGACAAGAGAAACTTTATATTAACAATTCAACCACAAGGCCATGAATTTGAGGGTGTACTTAGTGTATTAGCGAAAATACTCAATAACTCTGAGAAGGGTCATTTAATAGAAAGTATATGGAAATATCTAATCTATACTGAAATTGCTAAACAATACTACGAGCATTTGCTTGATCAACCCTTACACTATGAAAAAACTGAAGAAGAGAGCCAGTTTTTTCAATATGTAGTTGATAACCTTAGATACATTGATGCAGATTTTACATTGCGTTTAGAAAATATTGTCCAGAACCTAGGAGAGCTTGACCAAATGGATAGTATTGAAGAACAACGATTTAAAGTAAGTGAGTTTTTACATGAGAAAATGATTAGCAAATTAAGAGACCACCTAGGAAATGTTCTATACAAAAGGGAAAAAGTGACCCTTTTAATTGATAATCTCGATAGAAGTTGGAATGATAATGCAAATCTTGAGAAATTGAGTGATTTGTTGTTTGGATTATTGAATGTTGTTCAAAAGATTACTGAGGAGTTCCAAAGAAAAAGCTATAAACATTTAAAAGTTAATCTATCTTTGATTGTCTTTTTAAGAAGTGATATTTTCTCAAGAATAATGAATTACGCACCAGAAAGAGACAAGATTCCTTATAAACACTTATCCTGGTCCGAATCAAGAATGTTATTCAGAGTTATTGAAAATAGAATTGAATATAGTATAACCGGGGTAACTAGCCCGGATGTCTTATGGGAAGAATACTTTTGTGATAAGGTAAGGGATCTCCCGTTAAAAGAATATGTGGAAAAATTAATACTTCCTAGACCTCGTGATATTGTATTTTTCTTTAAAGAAGCACTTCAAGTAGCTGTTAATAATGGTCATTCAAAAGTCGAAGAAGAGGACTTTATAGAAGCCGAATATGCTTATTCTCACTATGCTCTAAAATCATTACTACCAGAGAATGGTGGTCGTGTTAAGGACTTTGAAAACATTTTATATGAATTTGCTGGAGAAAAGTCTATATTATCACGTGATGAAATTGAACATTACTTAGCTGATTATGGTCAAGATGTAGAAGAATTAATAACCATTCTTTGTGAGATGACCTTTATTGGTCAAGAAATTCGAGACGGAGTCTTTGAATATTATAGTGAAAAGCGCTCTCCACTCATTACAGATAAGCTTGCAAACAAATTAGCCCAACGAAAAAATCAACCTAAGAGATACCAAATTAATCCTGCTTTTCACGCTTATCTTGAGATCGAAAAATCTTAAACGTGCTTTTGTTCATTAGAAACCCTCTTTCACTTTTTCTTTATTTTGAAAAAGGACACAAAAAGCCCTTTGACTTATAAATCAAAAGGGCTTTAATTTAGTTGAATTAATATTGGTCAATGAGTAACCTTGGATTTCTTTACAAATTAACCGTATAATACAAGTAAGGTGAATATTATTCACAGACTTGTTTATACTTTACCAAGAGTAGCCGCGTGTTGGTCGCACACGACATCTTTGTTTTAGCAAATTGCTGGCCATATAAGCGGTCGGCAGTGGTTCTAAGTAAAGTAACTCCACATTGCCGGTCAAGCAGAGTGTGGGGTTTCTTTTTTAATTGAAGAATCATGATTACGGATTACGACCATGATGAGTGTTAGAAATAGTACTCCAGAAGAAATTGCCATCATTGCTGCATCAAATGTAACCATGTGTCTCACCTCTACCCTAAACGGAGGCTCGACCGGCCACACTTCTACTTTGCAATTTACTATCCCTATTTACCATTTTTTTCACTATTTTTACCTGTCCTTGCTTATTCACTCTGATAAGTTAGCAAGTTTTAGACTCCTTCAGACCTAGTTAAACCATTAACAACTATCCATCCAGGTTCTTTACATGCTCAATGATAACATGCAAGTTTTTTGGTTTCGAATAAATAATGGGTTTAGCATCCGGAGTATCTTTCACTGGGTGATGTGGATTTATTTTATAAATTTCTCCACAAACTATTTACCTAATTACGGATTGTAATCTAGTATGAAAGTATGGATAAACTCAAACGTATTTTCGCTGACCAATTGACTCCTTATTTGCCCTATTTATTTAGTATTATTTTATTGTTATTACTTGTGAAAGGAAATACTCTACCTTACGTTATTCAATCTGAAATTTCAAAATTTCTAGTTTTTAGTATCATTTGTATATTCTGCGTTATGATAACAAGAAAACAGCCAATAGCAGTGTTAGATGAGTATTTCCCTTTTCTCTACCAATCTGGCCTTTTAACTTCAATTTTCTTGATTGTTCTATGTTTGGTTATGATCTTAATACCGAATTCTGATTTGACTTTCAGCTTTATACCCTTAGTTATTTTTTATTTTCTTGCACTTTTATTTATATTTGTAAAAACGATAAAAGGATACATCGAAAACATTGAATCTTCTTCATACTATAAAGCTTTATATAAATGCATTTTAATCATTCTCATACCCGATTTTTACTTTGTAGTTGTATTTTCATTTGTGTTCAATTTTTATAATTTTGATACGACCAATCCCCAAATTTTTTTCACATTAATGCAATTTCGTGTTGGTATCAACCCCTCATATACTGAATTAGCAGAAAGGTTCACTAGTGATTTACTGGTAAATGGGTTGTTGGTTGTTTACCTATATGCCTCAAAAATTGTTGAGCTAACATTTTTAGCCTTCTTTATCGCAGCAATCAATAATAAAATAAAGAATTTCAAGAACAAAAATAAATAAAATATGCTTTGGCCATAAAGATTACATGAAGTTGGAACTTCATTGGAACCCTACAAAAAATCGTTATAGGAGGTATTAACTCACTTCAACAATTAGAACTTTGAATTCAGCCTTATCTTTATGGTCTATATTTGAAAAAGTACGCCAATTTACAATATAAGATTTTTCTAGTGTGATTGGATTTTCCCTGCCACCACGTTTTGTCGCTGCTGATGCTGTTTCTTTCCAGGACAAAGTACCGAGTAGGTTTCTTCCCTCATGAATTCTATATGCTGCATCAACTAAATCGATTTGTTTTGGTTGTGTTGGAATAATAAAGTTGTTTAATTTGGTACATTGAAATACGTATTCCACCGTCCTTAAAAGTAGACGGTGGATAAAAGAGTTGTTTAATTTCCAAACTTATTAGGAAATAACGCTTGAAATTAAAAATAATAAAGTTGTTCTAAATCTAAGGTTTTCTAACTATCAGAATATACTCCTCCATCATGGTTTTTATTTGATCATTCCTGTTTGCCGTTGAATTTATATAATATGGCAATCTCTTAAAAGAATATTCTCTAGTTAAATCTGTTACTTTCTCATAACCCATAAAACTAAACCAATCGCTTAAAATTTCTCTCATATTAATATTGATTTTGCCTAGAACTGTCCTATGCCCGACTATCCATGCTTGAAAGCCATGTTTATTAAGAGTTTCGTTTGTACACACTACAACCTGATACAAATCTCTAAAAAAGTTCAGTACTTCGTCTTTTCTTCTAGAGACCGATAATATTTTCCTATTAATTGTATCCTTAACTGGCTTCATTTTCGCTTTTAAGAGTTCCATATTATCTAACCTATCGCTCTCTTCCCCTTGAGACAAAACACTAAAAAAATGTTCTGTATTCTCTATACTTAACTTCTTTACTTCTTTACGAGATAAAGAAGTATCCTCATTATATACTCTGTAAAAATCCAATCTTACTCGCTCTTTTAATAAACCAAAAAGATCATTACTTATATCTTCTTTATTAATTATTCTATCATTTTCGGCATCCTTTTGAAGAGCTATTAATTCAAGCTTCATTTCTTTTAACTTTCTAACTTCTTCATTTATTAATTTATCCATTTTACATATTAACTCTTTCATAGTGTTCGAATTATCGATAAATGCATTATCATTTGCTATTATTTTTGACTTTTTCCCACCTAATAAATACTCGTCGCAATTTTCGGAATAAACCCTTATACCTAAGTATTTATATAACAAATCAGACATCCATTGCAATGGTAATCTAGAAAATTGACCGTATGCTACCGTGCTTTTAGAGTCACCATATGGTGGGGAAGTAAGTACAAGATCTACTTTTCTTCCTTGAAGAAACTTCAACTCCTTAGCATTGTCTAGTACAATTTCCATAACACTTTCATTCTTATAAGCGTTGTTAATTTGAGTTAACATTTCTATAAGGCTAATTACATTCTTTGAGAAAACCTCTATTGCATTTATATCAAATTTTTTTATTTCGCTTGGCGTCTTTCTATATAATTTAAATTCACTATTCCTACTTAGAGAACACATTCTAATACTTGAGCTAAAAGCATTAAGTAAAATTAAAGCATAACATTCTCTGTTCTCTATTCCTTGATCCTTTAAAAAATGACTTATTTTTTCTTTAAGGAAAGATAGTTCCCTAATAGTATTCTCTTTAAACCAGTATTCTATATTATGAAAAACGGTCATTTTAATAGCTCTTGCATTTTTATACTCTTCTTGCAACCTCACTATAAAATTTTCAATATTAGTTACTACTTCATTACGGTTTGAAAGAGTAAGTACTTTGGTACGTGCTATTAAATTTGCTAAAGGATTTAAATCGGAACCATAAAAATCTAATCCTAAGTACTTTGATTCTAACGCCGTAGTCCCACTACCTACAAAAGGGTCCAAAACACTTCTAATTTTATGTTCCTTTTTAATTTGACTTAATAAAGTAAATACTAAATTGGGAACAAGTTTAGCAGGATATGAATGGATATTACTCTTTGAAGGAAAAAAAGAAGCATAGCTATTATTGCCTGAATAATTTAAGTTAAGATTTTCCCAAGAAGAATTATTTTCATCTGTTTTTTTTGGTTCCACTTTATCTCACCTCAATGCTGTATAACAATCAATTCAATTTCAAGAAAAAACTCTTTAAAAATAAGTTTTTCACATATGTCTGTCCGTATTCTAATCCAGGACTATGCCGTATGTAACTCTGTCACATACGGCATAAGTAAAATTAAATTATATATTTTTATCTAAAAGGAACTTTCTCTAGTCCTATACGACTTAAATTTGAAATATTACCTTGTATTATTTTAAGTGTTAATTCCTTATCTAGCCTGCCAATTCGAACTAAATCAAATTCATCTTTTTCAAAGTTCATCTTTACATTATACTTTAGACCTGCAAGAGTTGGCAACAATTCCGACTCCTTTAAGTCACCTAATTTTGTGGCGTTTTCTATGTAATAATGAATATTTTTTATTGAATCTATCCAAGGTTCTAATGTTTCTTCAAGATATTTTTGAAAATGATAACTTTTATATGGACGAGAGAATTTAATTAAGTTTTTGTTTAAATGTGCTATACCTTTCAGATTTAGTGAACATAAATCAAGTAGTTTGTCCTCTAAAGTAATAATTTGTTTACATGGTTTTAATACATAATAATTTTCGTCAACTTTTATTGGCCATATTAATTCTTCACTCTTTTTAGGATCTTTCAAATCATGCACTACTCTTTCAACTTCAATATTATCATACAGACAAAGAACTACTGAATTTTCATTTCTATTCACACTATCAGTAACGAATTTCGGGAATCTCAAAGGCAAGTCACAACTTGCTGATATTAATACTGCATATTTCGGTACTTGTTCACCATGTAAAGTTATTTGAAACAGATCCCCCGTAGAAATATTTTCATAAATACTATTTATACCATAGTCTAAAATGTTAAACTCAGAAAAATCTTTAAAAGAGCCACTTTCAATTTTTTTAGCTATTTCATTTTTACTATATTTTATAACTTGTTGCTGACCAATTTTATCAATAAGTAATTCATCCCTAGTACGAGCTACGCTTATAATATTTTTAATAATATTTAAATAATTTGAATCACTATTTAACCTCTGGTATTCCATCTTCTTTAATAAACTATTATGCGTTCGGTTTAAAATATCAACAAACCTCTCACCTTCTATAAAAGAATCCTGCAAAAGCAATTCAAATCTCTCTTCAGGCATGTTTATTAATTCAGATGTAGCTTGCTGAGTTAAAGATACTCTCGAATCAAGATAATCATGGAGCGAGTACCCAAAAGCTGCTTTCTCTATGGTCTGAAGAAAGCTATCAACTAATTCTTCTTTTTGATTTGTTTTATTAATTCCCCAAAGTTGATAGGCAAAAAGATACTTAAATTGAGATTTACTAAATTCCGTATCACCCTTTATAACAGAGGGGTTTTTCCTCATGTATTCCTCAATATATGTGACTTTTGACTGATGATGCTTATATGAATCTAAATTTTCATGTGAGTAAACTATTGCCAAATCAAAATTATTTTTCCTATATTGTTTTATTGAAGTAATTGTGTCAATGATAACATCCTTAGACAGCCCCGTCTCTTCCATATTCATATCTAAAAGGAACAATATTCTTCCTTCTTTTTGTGCTACCTCTTCTAACTTCAAATTACTTACGGTTTGAAAAACGACTGATGAATCCTCACAGATCTTTTCTAGCATGACCTTCAGGACCTCTAAGGGCATAATTTTTCTATCCAATGAAAAAGTTTCTAATACCCGTTCTTGCAAGTTAATTAATTTACTGCCTGCTTTTATATTTAGAAGATCTTCCACAGTTTCAACTTCTTCGTCTTCTAACGCATCCGTTTCTTCAGTTGAACATTGTATTACAAAATCTTCAAGGAAATCTACCAACTCTTTTTCCAAGTGAATTTTTATGCTTTCTTTATACGAACTCCCATCTATTTTTTCCCATTCATCATCATAAGATATTATATGGCTTATTTTTAGATTTTCCAACCAACCTTTTAACTTAGATATATTTCTCTCAACTATATCTCCCTGTGTTAAATCTTCCTGTCTTATTACTTGTTGTGACAATTTAATTCCCCCCTCACTCACTATCAGAACTTGGAAATTGCACTTTCAATTTATAGTAATTACCTCGGTTATTAGTTGAGTGCTTATCTATTTCGATTACTCCATGTAAAGAACGAATCAACTCTTTCACAATGTATAATCCTAACCCCCTTCCATCTGGTTTCATACTTTCATAAGGCTCAAATAATTTATTGATTATATTTTTATGAAAACCAGGTCCAGAATCCCAAATAGTTATTGTTTTATCATATTGATTTAATTCGAATTGAATCTCCTTATCTTTGTTGGCTTCCTGATTCACCCAATATAATGAGTTTAGAAACAAATTATCAAATATAGTAATTAAAACACCCTTATTCCCTTTTATTTCAAAATCATCTCCTTCTATTATAACTTGCATCTTAATATTCTTGGCTTTATTTGCCATTGGCCCATCACTTCGATACAAATCATTTAATAAAGTCTTAATTGAGATTTGAGATAATACAGTACGGTTTTTTTTATATGTCGGTTCTAAATGTTTTAGTTGTAATTGTAAGAAGGAAATTTCATGTAAAATTGAATCTTGGTAATTCCCAAGATTTTTAATGTCATTCTCATTTAAGGATAAGTCGCTTATTAATAACTTTTTGGAGTTTCTAGCATAACTACTTATATTGCTTTCTATTTTATTAAGTTCATGAGTCAAAGATTCAACTATGATCCCTTGCCCTGCTAAACCTACTAATGATTTTAATTGAGTTATTTCTTGTTCATATCTAAATCTTTCTTGTTTAGTAAACTCCTCCTCTTTCTGTGCTGTGGTCTTTAAAACTTCTATACTTTGGGCTATTTTTTTATAAGTAGAATTTAACTTCATTTCCGGTGAAGTATAAATTTTTTCCGTTTCTTTTTCTAAATCATTTAATAATTTTTTTTTCTCTTCTAAATTTGCTTTAGTACGAGTAAAAACAATATTACCATCCATCGTTTTTAACTCTATTTTTGTACTTTTAGAAATTGGTACATTAAATCTTTTTCTTAAATCAATGTCTTCTCTAAAAGCAATAAAGGAAACTATGTTTTGGATAATATTCAGAAAATTCGATCCGTACTCATCTTCTATTAACCCTTGTCTATTAGTTTGTTCCTGTAATCCTTCGCTTGTTTGACTGTCTAAATTTACATATCCAGAAACTGTATGTTCCTTGTAAATTGTCGCTTTTAACCTTTGAGAACGATAAGTAAACTTAAACCAATCAATATCTGGACCATATGGTAATATTCTAAAATCATTCCTAAAAAGATATACCCCGCGTGAAGAATTAAGTATCGACCGTATTTCCTTAACAGTATTAAATACATAGCCATTATCATCTAATATAGCTTTATCCTCTGTTAAAGCACTTGGGGAAAGATCAGATGCATAGAGTTTTCCGTTAAAGTTTCCTGGATTTGCCTCTATTTTTTTCCCAAGATTAGTATCATAGTAACTCTGCATCTCGATTTTTTCCAAGTAAGGTAATTCACTTGTGTAATCCTCCAATAAATTAATCTTATAGGTTTTCTTCATATCGGTGTATGGCTTTATTATCTTATACTCTAAAAAACCTACATTCTTCATATTTCTTATTGTGTCTGAAGCTAAACGTTCAAGGTAACGCCTTTTGTTTAGTATAGATATTTCTAGTTCCCAATTATTTAAAGAAAAATCGACTTCAACATCACTGACTAATGATAAAAGATTCTCTTCAATATCCTCATTGGTAATTCTTTTATTATCAATCTCTAAAAAAACTTTAAATCTTTGCTCTTTATTTTGTAAAAATGGATTAACCATCCCAAATATTTCACTTTTAATTCTTGTTTCAGTCTTTCTATCTATTTTCCAAAAATTAAGATTTCTTATGCCCTCTATAATGAGTCTTGTTCCTAACTTAGGATCTTCCAAATATTTATATTCTATCGAAGCCTTTACACTAGATAGGTCACTATCATGTTCATTATCACGAAAATCTAACCAATTAATTTGAACATGGAATTCATTAGAAGTTTTGCATATTTCTTTATCCTTCTCAGTCATCAAATAAGCTAAACGTTCCATTCTTGGAGTAGTATGCACTGTAACATGGTGTCCTAATCTTTGAATAGAAAGTCTTCCTAGCCCTTTATTACCTAATGTTCTTCGATTATAATAAGGCGAGAATTTTTCAACTTTTTTAAAGTGAGTAGAAATCCTAAGAAAAGAGTTTTCCAATATTGAGGGCAACATTCCATTGCCATTATCACTAATAATGATTCTCCCTTGCCCATGACTAGTCATAGTTTTAGTATCTACTTTAATTGTTACTTTTCTACAGTCTGCGTCATAAGCATTCTTAATTAATTCACCTAACGCAACAAATTCATCTGAGATTAGCTCTTCTCCCAATTGATATATCACCCTTGCAGACACACTAATTGGGAGCTCAAATTTAGTGGAGTTCTTAGTAAAATGATTCTCCTTAATTATCTTTTTCATTCTCTTATCACCTCTATAGAGAGAAAAACAGAATACACTACTATTATTCTATTATCAATTTACCATATTTTATACTTACAATACAGATATAAACATAATTTCTACTTGAATAGCACAAATAGAGGATTTTAAGTTAAGGTAGACCCAATTAACACCTAATAATTGAGATAATACCCAGAAAAATCCTATTATACCATGCTTGGATAGCTAAGATTTATTTGTCAGTACCGCTTTCCCTTTTCCTTAAAATAATTCTTGAAGAGGTAATACAAAGTATCAATCTATAAATTTCATCATTCGGCGGCTCCACTTACTAGGAACTTCTCTTAAATGCCTTACCTTCATATGCGGGATGGACTCCATAAACGACTTACTCCAACTACCACCAAAAAAAACTAGGTTTAAAAGAAGTTCTTTAATCCTACCTTCATCTCGCTGATATCCACCTTTTGCTGGTATTACCAATGTTGAAATTGATTTATCATCCGGAACTGCTACTTCAATGATGTACGACATTTTTCTAAAAGAAGATACTTTTGCTATGGCACAAACTCTCCTTCTCCCATCCGGTAAAAATGAAAATTTTCTACCGAGTGGTAGATAAACAATATTTAGCGCCACTGACAGCTGTGGGTTATTTTTTGATAAGTATTTTATCATTTTAATAAAACCATCAAGACCGTATCCTGAAATCTCCTTGGCAATCTCTAATGACTGAAATTCCAAAGGCTTTATGTTCCCGCCGTAAACTGGTTCATCCACACCGACTACCTTTCCTCTTTTCGTTCCTCCACCGCTGCCTTTATTTGAGATATAAATGTCTCCTTGATTTACTTTTTGATTGAACTTCTTAACAGCTCTAATAACTATTGGATCTTTGAATCCTAGTTGAATTGGATCAATTTCATCGACGATTTGATTCGTCTCTTCCTTGGAACGATCTTGTTCTTTTTCATTTAATTCATGCAGATCTTCTTTATTATTTCCTTGTGTTAAACGATGTTTTTTAGGTGCGTTTGTGTATAGACGCCTTTTTATCGATGGGTGACTATATTCAATTTGCGAGACGGGAATCGTCATATTATCGATGCCGATTAATTCTAGAATCAAGACGTCTTGTTGGTTTATTAAACCTCTGAATGCAATATTTATATTCCTAAGTGGTGGGATGGCAACCTCCAGCATTAGATAAGAGCTCGTTTTAGTTGCATTTGCGTAAAGATTACTTTGAACGGAAGCAAACGATTGTTTAATTTCCTTATTCAAATAAAGCCAGGAAAAGTATTGGACAAACTTGCTGCTGATAACGGTAGATGGGAGTTGGTGATTAAAATCTATCGCTACACTATTATTGCCGAAAGTGGAAGCCTTAGAGATCATAAAGTCTAATCCGTTCGGCCTTACTAATGCGTTGGATAGTGTTTTGTTTTTAGCAAAAAGAGCACGAATCAGTTCTACATGAGAAATATGATAGGTGATTTGCTCTGCCTGAAATGACCATATCTTCTGATTCATTAATGTAGGCTCTTTGAATAAAAAGTAGTTAAACTTACGACAAATATCAATTGCATTGCTCACTTTCCCATTTTGGAGATTTGTGACTTTTGCTTCACCATATGTTCCTTCTTTTTGGGTTGTGAAAGGGAGGCCTTCTTGATAATATTGTCCGACTCTTAAAGTTGGAAGTAAGCCAATGGGTAACTCAATTATTTGTATTTTATTTTTCGTTTTAAAGGCAACGTCAATATACCATTGATGGGTTGATTTCATTTTCACATTTCCTATCCAATGTAAAGAGGTTATTTCATCTTTAAAAGGCCATGGTCTGATCCTGAGCATCTGATCACTTCCTCACATTCAGGGATTCTTGCTGCAATAATGCATAGTTTTCTATCGTTTGTTTAAATTCCTCTGTTAAATATTTGAGCCCGGCTAATCGGACAATCTTCCACTCCATGATGTCTTCATTCGCCATCATGAGTTTTTGACATGCCCATTCCACTCTTCTTAATTGGAAAGCCTCTCTCGTTTCTAAGTTTTTATTTAGATACTCTCTCGTTTGTGGTAATTTATCTAAATGTTTTTCGATAAGTCCGAGCTTCCCGATATTCTTTCCAACTTGGCTTTTATTTATAAAAACCGGCTTTTCACACTCTCTTAATCGAGAAATTGCTCGTTTTACTTCGTCTAGCACTTGTTTATCTCTTTTGTACCAGTTCACTTTTGAAGGGGCTGCAATTCTTTTTATTCTGGGAGAATGGACAAGCAACCATTCTTTGTCGTTTCGATAAAGCCACGAATATAGAGCGTTATTTGAGCCTCTCAATATAGTGACTGATTTATTGGGATGTGAATCTATTAGCGTCATCCAAATTCGTCTGTTTTCCAACACTTTTTCTGTATTTTTTTCGACACCCGTCGTTGGAACAAGTGAAATTCGATTTTTATATTTTTTTTACCGTTCCAATATCACAATTTAACGTCTTCGAAATGGCGTAATCACTTTGACCCTGTGTTACTAGTAATTGCAATCGATCTAACCATACTTGTCCAAAATGCTTCACTCGCCCAATTTTAAACGCATCTTCACTAGTGATATCCGGTCCACGTCGAGAATAGATAAAGCCACATGTACATTTAAATGTGCCTACTGGCCTTCGAGTACCTGTACATGTCGATAGCGTGACAGAAGGAATAACGCGTTTATGATAATGGTCAGCTGCTGGATTCAGGCAATAATAGGGCGCTTTACCGAATGGATATCGTTTTTCTCTTGCGTATTGATAGAATGAGTTTATTCTTTCTCCAACGAAATTGATAATTAACATATGTCTAATTGGGTGAAATGATTTTCGCTGCTTTCTCGTAATATTTTTAAGCCAACAGGACTCATTTAAATAGTCCACATTAGATTGAACCAATTCCAAAAACTCTTGCCCGTAAAATGAAATAAATTGCTTGGCTAGTTTCTCTTGATTAACAGTCCCATAAAAATTAGCAAACCCTTGTTTTTGCAATAAATATTTATATGCTGATTGAATGCCTTTTACAGTAAATATATGATCAGCTTCCATAAGCTCAACTGTTTGTTCGGTTAACATTGTAAGAAAGAAAGTTGTTTTTTCATTGGTTTTAGCAATTGGAACTGAGGATAAGTTACTTGCCTTAATCGACTGATATTCATGTCTATTACGCCCCCGAAAAAGAAGCTTCGAACTAACTAACAACTCATTATGTTTGTTACATACAAACACACTTGGTAATTGATGCAATAGTCTCCAGTAAGTTTCTCCTCTTTCATTCAGATCTTCTTGGACACATCTCTTACAGTAACGAAAATAAACAATGTCTTTTATAGAGCTCGCCATCACACCTGTAGCTAAATGGATTGATTTAGACCAAGTTCCTTTCTCCATTGCCATATAGACTGCCTCTTTCTGACTCTCGGACAGAAAGGAGGTGTAGTACCGGTAAAACGTATGGTTTTTTATCCAACTTTCTACATCAGGAACGTCAAAGTGTTGTATATTTTCGTATATCTTTAATAAGTCCGTTGGTAAATCTGGCACTGCTATCATATTAGAATTACCATAGAGGTCTCTCATTGTTTGTTTTGGACTTATATTAGCAGAATGTAGATGATAACGAGCAAACCAACTATATAACAATTCATCCTTATATAATCTTGGGAAATAGGTAAGCACAGTGTTCACCCCTAGATGGCAAAGTCATTAAAAGGATGTTTAATATACCCTGCTATATTTAAAGAATCATAAGCTGATTTTTTATCTTTTTGTCCTTTTACTACAATGTCATTTAACACACTAAATTGAGACCATTCACTCTTCCTCTTTTTCGGCAAACGCTGCTCTTCAATTATTGTCAGTGCTTTTTTCATTAATTCAGTATGTGCTGCATCCCCAAGCTCATTAATGGCTTTAGTTGCTGCTTTCTCAGCCACAGATGCAGTTACGTCCAGACTTATTAGAGTGGTTATTAATTTTTGTAACTTTGATACTGTTATATTTTGACGCTTCTGCTCCTGTTCTTCCTTTTTCTTTTGAATGGTTGCTTTAAGGTTAATCTTTGATTGATGGTGCTGTAGATGAGTCTCAATATCCATAGGCATAATATCCTCGTATCGTTCCAACTCTGAAATCTGACCATTCTTCAACGCTTTTAGCATCGGCTGGACAAGTTTCAAATCATCTTTTGCAACTTTTTTAATTAAAGCTGGAGTTAACTTTTCAACTCCTGTTTCAATGGCTCTTCCTTGAGATAAAGCAAATAACTTAACTGCTATATCAATGATTCCTTGGCTTTCTTCATATAAAACTTGATTTAACTCTTTGGTCAATGAGGTTTCCTTTTGAACCCATTGATATTTCCACATGCTCTCAATTAGTAAGTCCCAATCGTCATCTTTTTTCATTTGTTGCCATACCATATCGCCTTGTCCGCTGCCCCGACGTGCTTGACGAAAATCTTTTTGTAAAACACTTTTTGCTCGCATCGTTCCTATCATCATCACAGGAACACCAATTTCATTAACAAGAGTCACAAAGAAGTTCATCATTTTTTCTGAATTATTGTCACGAGTAGTAAGTAGATGTTGAATTTCATCGATGATTAATGCACCCACACAATGTATACGCGCTATCTGACCCATCCTTGTTACCATGGAGCTAATTGAATTTCTTCTAGTTCCGAATCGTTCGTAATAGTTTGTTCCGAGAAGTTCATCCAATTTTAATAAGAAATCCATACATAGCGACTTTAACGAACCATCATGAGGGCAATTCAGTTTTAGCCAGACTACTTGAGTAATGTTTAATGGATATTTGTGGATAATTAACTTCGGATACTGATCCAATACTCTGCCAATAGCTGTTGTTTTTCCAATACCGGAAAAACCCATCAAAGTAAAGCTTGATGCAGTGGACCACATATGGTTCGTTAACGTTTGACCTTCTAGTATGTGATGAGCCGAAGACAATTGATTTTTAAATTCGGGAGAGTTTGGATTTCTACTCACATAGCCTTGTCTTAAAAGTCTAGAAAACCGTTGTTCTAAGTCAATATGTTGCATAACCGGTTGAAAAAAGCGAGTTATTCTGGAAATAGAATGATACCGATAATAGGACGGCAAAAGCTGTTCTTCCTTTTCATAGTCAAGGTCCACACTCATAGCGTCGTACGCAGCTTCTGGAGAAAGAATAGGGGGTAGGGCTTCAATCAACGGGTTGCCTTGATAATCAATTACTTCTTGATGCTTATACTCTGCCACCTGCGCATTCATTAGCTTTCTTTCAATATTACTCATCCTCTTTCTCTTTCCTCCTTTCTAAAAACTCCCTTATATTTGGCCTAGCATACGTTTCTTCACTTTCTTTTGATTGTTCCAAATATAATACTTCACCTGTTTTGGTATAAGGTTTAGGCTTTTCAGATTTAAACGCTTCACTTTTTTGATTCTCTTCTTTTTCATGCTTTCTATGTTTTTGGATTGTTCCAACTTTTTCAGTCTTGCTTAGACTACGATTTAATTGAGTTTTTTTCTTATTTTCAGCTTCTTTTACAATTGCTTCTACTTCTGAAAGATAATCGATATCTTTTTGCAGCTGCTTGTGTTCAGCATTGATTTTTGACAGTTTCTCTTGCTCCTGTAAATAAATTATTTCTTCTAATCCAGCACCCTTATATCGTTCTGAAATAGGTAACAAAGTACAGACTTCATAGGAAGCCGCACGGGCTTTGATCAGATAAACATTATCCATACACCTTGGATCAAAAGCAATATTTACTTTCCAAGTCCCTTTTTGGCGTGCTGTTTCAAACCATGCTTCTTTCATTGCTTTATCACAGCTGTAGAAAATCCCTTTATAATTAATGCCTCTGTGTGTGACAGTAGCCTTTTCTCGCTTCATTAGAGCGGCCTTCACAGTGTCTTCGGGAAAGTATTTTAATTTACCTGTCCGATTTTTCATGCCCCACTTCCAAAGCTCTAAAGGGATAGGTTCTACTTCATCTCGAACCATTTCCTCATCCCGAACATAACCGCCCAAATAATGTTTCTGGTTATAATGCAAGATTTGCTTAATAATTATTTTTGTGAAATCATCAACGGTTAAAACTGCATCAAGCCTGTAATCCCTAGCCCCCCGTTGTTGAAAGTCTTTATCGACATAGCCTGGAAGTAGCGGTTTAACCTTCTTTTGAATTAAGTCAAAATGCTTTTCAACTATTCCTTTCCAATCTGCTCGATAAGGGGCTGTATTTTCAACGTGAAGACCAAAGGCATCAATTAAGCGCTCTACATTATACCCTTCAAACTCCCCTCGGTCTGCTAGAAGTATCTCTGGCAGATATTCACATGGCCAATCTTCCCGGCTAATGGAGATATCGTATTCAGCACAAAACTTCTCTTTATTTGACACCGTATTAGCTAAGGCCATCATTCCACCTAACCAGGAAGGACCTTCCAAACCAATATACATTCCAACAACCATACGACTAAAAACATCCATGACTAAATAAATGATTGGTCTCCCTATTACCCAATTAGGATTGAATTTTGATACTAAATAAATATCTCCTATTGTGGCATCAATTTGATAACGTGATCCTGGACCAATTACTTCTGAATTAGCTATATTTAGAACAGCCCTTAAATCCTTGTCAAACTTCTTACGACCTTTTCTAGCAATTGTTGATTCAATGATGTTATATTCTTTGTTATACCAGTAACGGAATTGGACCAATGTTGGCAGCTTCTCTTTATCTTCAATAATCACTTTTTGAATGCCATCTTCAAAATAAAGGTCTTTCGCATAAAACTCTTTTATCATCATTTTATATGCATCTGTTAAACGGTTTTTCTTTGTCGTTAAGTAATATTTCTCAAGAGCAACTCTGAATATTTTCTTTGTCGTGTCATCAATATTTATTCCTGTCGAGGAATACTTTCTAGGGCGGCCTCGCTTCTTATTCCCAGCCTCTCTCTCCCTGCCTTTTGCGCCAGAATTCATGTAATCCGGTAAAAGAGCATTAATTGTTTTACCTCTTTGCCAGTATTTTCTTAAATATTTGCGGACAGCTGGATATGAAACTCCATGAACGTTTATTGCTTTATTAATATGACTCGACCGTGGCTTTTTCTCAAAGATCGCTGGCTCATCTTGGACCATCTCTTCAATGACTTCCCAAGATTGATTACGCAATAATAAATACTTTTCAGGTACTTCATCTACATCAGGGAATACAAAAGGTTCTTCTCGGATTTTAATAAGCAAATCCTGAATAACTTCGTCCTTTAATTCTGAGATCGTCCTTTTAAACGGTATCGCTTTTGCGTCCTCTATATCTATTAAGTAAGCTATGATATTGCCTTCATCAACCCAGAGAATACGGTATTGCTTATTCGTTTGAATGTCTTTCAACAACTCATTCACAAAAAAGTTCACGTTCCCCACCTCTCCGAAGTTGAACGATCTAATATGGAAGCAAAATCGCAAGCAGGCTGAGTTAAGTCAATCTTCTTAGTCACGTCCACCGTAATTCTTTTTTGGGCAAGCATATGCTTAAAAATGGCCAATGCGGTTCCTTCAGTTAATTGGTAATCAATATCGAAATCATTCAAGACTTTAATAAGTGGCTCCGTTTCCTTTATGAGATGGTTTAATAAAATCTCTTTTAGTGTAGGATTGATATCTTCTGATAGTTCCCTTGAGGAGCGCAGCCATTCAATATTCTGAATGGTTTCTTTAGGAAGCTCTTTCTCTGTAACAATCCCCCACTCAATGTTCTTTTCTTCCCAATACACTCGTTCAATCTCAAACTTTTCAATGACTCTGGAAGAATTGAGTTCTTTTGAGGGCTTGACTGTTCTTGCGAAGTTAATAATTTTTTCATTGATTCTAGTAGTGATGTAAAAATCAGTTGTCATGACAATTGGTGTCTTTGATGTGGGATCTTCGGGGTGTTTTATTCCTATTCTTTCAGCAATTGTTGTTGTCACTTCACGATCAAGAGGAAATTGCTCTCGAATGTCTATTACTTGATCTGACCATTCAGCAAGGTAAAAATAACCTCTTTCAAAGTCAGATAGAAAATGATGAATTCTCTCAGTCTTCAACCCTTGTATACGGTGTACTCTCCCGTTTGAAGGAACATCATAAATTGTGAGCCATGGTTTATAATTGGAAAGCTCACCTTGCCCTCTACCTTCCTTGATAAAGCGAGCAATCTTATCTTCAGTCCACCCATATTTTCTTTTTGCCATTTAACCACCTCATCTCGATACAAAAAAACTGCCAGCAAGGGTTTGTGCGACTAAGTCTTCCCATGCTGACAGTTTTTAAACAACTTTATTATTTTTTAAACGACTTTATTATGATTTAAACAACTTTATTATCACTCAACATTGGTGACCTCCAATATAAACTATCATTCGATAGCATAATCGTATATCCTTTTTTCACTTGGTTATGGGAAGAAACAACTTGTTCGACTCTTGAAATATCTTTTATAAAAGGGGTACCACCAACAAAACGCGGAAAACATACGCTAAGCAAATTTCGACATAAAGAAAGCCGATTTTTCCTACGCTAAGGAATTATCGACTTTTTTAATTTGTTGTTCCTTAATCGCGCTCGTTGAAGAAGTGATATTGTTATAGGTCAGCTTGCATAGCGTGAACTTTGATACCCATGGGATGAGTAAACTAAAGATCCAAAAGAGGTTTTTTTTCAAAACTCCCATTTTTATTTATTATAAGATTTCTCCTGCAATCATTTTTGAGTCATCACTTACACCATAAATGAGTGCCGAACTTCTCTTACTTTGCCAACTTTGGCCTATGAAATAAAGTCCCTTTATCTCTGTAATTCCAAAGCGATGAATGGGTTTACCGTGATCATCTATAACTCCATCGATATCAATCCAAGAGTAATTATTTCGATATCCGGTTGCCCAGATGATTGACGTTACTTTTTTGGGGAGCGTATCTTGTATATGTACCTGACCGTCAATGATTTGCCGAACACGACCAAGCATCTCTACCTGACCTTTAACGATCTTATAATCATCACCAATGATGGGATCTCTCTTTTGGAGCATTTTCCCCACCATTGAGGACGGGCTTGCTTTAGAGATTCTGAAAGTCTCTAACCACCAAAATAAGCTTTTTCCTGCCAATCTTTGAGGAATACTTTTTATAGGTTTACTTTTCGCAAGCATGACGGTATGGGTCTTCGATAACTCTGCGGCAATTTGAATTCCTGTATTTCCAGCCCCAACAATTAATACATCCCCTTGAGGGATCTGTGTTGGATTGGTATATGCAGAAGCATGAATCATATAGGGAATTGAGCGATCATGAATGTCTGGAATAAATGGATCATGGAAAGCTCCAGTTGCAATCACTACGTTTTTTACCTTATAAGTTTGATTTTGAGTGAAGACAACAAACGTTTGATCATTTTCTCTTGATAGCTTTATGACTTGTTGGTTGTGTAGGATCGACAATTGATTTCTTATTTCAAACTCTTGTAAGTACGAAACTACTTCATCTTTATGAGGAAACCCTTTAGGGTCTCCCCTGAATGTAAAATCAAATAACTGGCTATAATTTCTTGGCGTAAATAATCGCAAAGATTCATATCTTTTTTTCCATGAGTCACCTGTCTGTTCATTCTCATCAAGGATCAATGTTTTCTTTTTATCTTTCAATGCATAAGCCATCGCTAAACCAGCTTGCCCACCACCAATCACAATCACATCATATTCCATTAATCTTCTCCTTTAAACTTATTGAAAGAGTGGTAACAGAGCGTTAAATGTGCCATTTTCAAACATAATATAAACCCCTAAACCGATGAATACGATAGGTACAATCCAACGCTCATATTTTTCTATTTTTTCCGAGATATAATGTACAGACGCTAAACGATAACTAATATAGCATAAGACACTCACCATAATGAAGAAAACTATAATAACAAGGGGCATTTCACTTGTATTTAGCGTAGTGAAGTAAGGGACATAAATAGAAAAATCATCTGCACTTGAAGCTAATACGATAAATGTTACTGTTAAAAACAGCTGATTAAACCGATTAGAAGATAAAATGGATAAGACATTGCTATCCTCATCACTTTCGCCCTGTACCCACACTTTTATGCCTAAATAAATAGGTAAAAGTCCAAGTAAACCCACAATCCATTGTTGAGGAACGATGTTGGCCACACCGTAAGCAGCCAAAAAACTCACCGTAATGATGATCGCCGTTCCTAAGTATTGTCCGATAAAAATGTGTTTTAATTGCCCTTTTTTCGTTTGTGAAAATAAGACAATAAGAAGAATAAGGTAATCAATGCCCGTAGCTACATAAACGGCAATTGCAGTTAAAATTGTCCCCATTATTTTTCCAACTCCTGATCCAACATTCTCTTTAGTTAAGGACTTTCCGAACAGGAAAGTCTTCGTATTTATTCATCTTCTTCGACACGCATAAGTCGTAAACCGTTTAAAGCGACAAGAAGGGTGGCTCCCATATCGGAAAGAATGGCAATCCAAAGGGTTAGCCATCCAGGAATTACCAAAAATAAGGCAAGCAACTTAATTGCAATGGCAAAGGCAATATTTGCCTTAATGATATTCAACGTTTTGCGGCTGAGTTTGACTGTAAATGGAAGCTTTCTTAAATCATCACCCATTAACGCAACATCTGCGGTTTCAAGTGCAGTATCGGTGCCAGCGCCCCCCATTGCTATTCCAACGGTAGCAGCTGCTAATGCAGGAGCATCGTTGACACCATCCCCAACCATCGCTACGTTATCGTACTTGGATCTCAATTGTTTAATGACATCTAATTTGTCCTGAGGTAATAATTCCGATTGAACATCAGTTACTCCGACATGGCTACCAATCGCATTCGCCGTACTATGGTTATCACCTGTAAGCATAACGGTTCGTTTGATTCCCGCTTGATGAAGCTTTTGAATAACATCCTTACTGACTTCTCGAACTTCATCTGCAACAGCTATAACGGCTAGTGTTTCTTTCTCTGTTCCAACGACCATAACTGTTTTTCCTTGCTTTTGAAGCGCTGTTACATGCTGTTCGACTTCCTTATCAAAATTAGAATTCGATAGTTCTTTAAACAGTTTTGGATTACCTATATAATACATAATCCCATTGATCGTGCCTTTTATCCCTTTTCCCGTAATTGAAGAAAAATCATCTACTTTTATGTCAGCATAAGATATATTTTCATCTTCAGCCTTTTTTATAATGGCTGATGCCAAAGGATGTTGAGAACGATATTCTAAAGCTGTTATGATCGACAACAGTTGTTCATCTGTTTGATTATTCAATTCCCGATAATCTGTCACTACAGGAACACCTTTTGTTAGAGTACCCGTTTTATCAAATGCAATGGCTTTTAATCCACCGATTTCTTCTAGATACACTCCACCTTTGATAAGAACACCTTTTTTCGCTGCATTTCCAATCGCCGAAACAATTGAAATTGGTGTGGAAATAACCAACGCACAAGGACAACCAACGACAAGTACAGCTAAACCTTGATAAATCCACGTTTCCCAGCTGCCATCAAAGATCAACGGCGGAACTGTGGCTACTAATGCTGCAATAATCATAATGATCGGTGTGTAGTATTTCGCGAATTTATCAACAAAAGCTTGAGACGGAGCACGTTCTGCTTGTGCTTCCTCAACTAAATGAACAATTTTCGATATCGTTGTATCCTCAACCAGTTTCGTAATTTCAACCTCAAGCAATCCTTCTTCATTAAGAGTCCCTGCAAAAACCTCATCATCTACGGTTTTCTCAACCGGAACAGATTCGCCGGTAATTGCGGCTTGGTTAATAGCAGAGTATCCATTGACAATGACTCCATCCATCGCAATCTTTTGTCCAGGTTTAACAATCATGACATCACCGATCGCAATATCCTTAACATGGATCGTCATTTCCTCACCGTTCCGTTTGACCAATGCTTCTTTTGGTGCGATATCCATTAATGAACTAATGGACTTTCTTGCTCTATCCATAGAAAAACGCTCTAAAGCTTCACTGATGGCAAAGAGGATTACAACAATAGCAACTTCCGCCCATTCTCCAATAATGACTCCGCCAATAACAGCAATTGTCATTAAAGTTCTCATATCGAACTCAAAACGCATTAAATTTTGCAAACCAGTTCGAAAGAGCGAAAGCCCTCCGACTAACATCGAAGTTATAAATAATAAAGCAGTGATCATGTTTTCATTTCCGTTTACAAACATAGAAATGAAACCGAGCGCCATAAATAATGCCGAATAGAGTAAGGTACTATGCTTTTTATAAAAAGCTATTTCTTCTTTATCAGGTAATTCTCCTTTCGAATCTTGCCCTCTTGAATTTTCAACAGACACTTTTAAGTTTTCAAAAGCTCCTGCTTTTTCTAGTTCCTCTGTTGTTGCTTCACCGTATACTGATATTTTTGATGCTCCAAAATTCACTTTTGCGTCTTCTACACCTGGTAAATCCTTAACGTTCTTTTCAAATTTACCGGCACAGTTCGCACACGTAAATCCTTGGACACGATATACATTCCCCTTGTTTTCTGGTGCTTTTTTAGACATGATAATCCTCCTGGCTGTGAACCATCGCATTTATAATTAAACTTGTAACGTGGGGATCATCTAGGGAATAAAAAACCAGCTTCCCTTCCTTCCGACTTTTAGCAATACGTAAGTTTCGCAAATGACGCAAGTGATGGGAAGCTGTCGCATTTGTTGTGCCGATGATGATCGCAACATCACATACACATAGCTCATTTTCCTGCGTCAATGTATAAGCAATCTTAAGTCTTGTTTCATCAGACAGTGCTTTAAAAATATCTGCCGTTGAAGTAAATTCTTCCGATTCAATCTTCAAGGATAGCTTGTTGACTTTCTCCTTGTCATAACAAAAAATTTCACATTGGTCGTTATTATTTGTGGTCTTAGTAGTTTTCATAAAATCCCTCCACATTCAAATAATCATTTGATTATAAGTATATTAAAATCATAGTTCTCTTTTATAATGTTGTCAATAAGATAATCAAATGATTATAATAATGTTTTAAAAAATACGGACATAGCAAACCAGCCTGTTCATATAGAATTAATGTATTTACCCAACGTTCAATAAAATTATCACCATAAATGACCGTTTTTGGTTATGAATAGAGAACTTCTCTAAAAACCTTAAAAACAACTTAAATGAATCAATTTCATAAAGCTTAGTTCATTAATGTTACACGAAACCGATTTTGCTTTTAGCGTTTTTAAAATTGAATTAAGCTACTTGAATGTTCTCCTTGTTGGCAATGGATTTAGCTATACGATCAC
>NZ_JAMBOL010000022.1 GCF_023715605.1 Halalkalibacter oceani | reverse complement strand
GATCGTATAGCCAAGTCCCTTTCTAGCAAGCAGACTAGTCAAGCCGCGTAATTAATTTTTTAAAAACACTAAAAGCGAAATGGGGGTCGTCTAACAATCGTGAACTAGGCTTTATGAAATTGATTCAATTAAAAGATCAGCTCAACAACTAGAGAGCTTCGCAAAAAAACAATATTAGCTCCCTCTAAAAACCACTAAAACTCCCAATAAAGTAAACAGCCCTGTCACTGTCGAAGCTGCTGAAAAAGGATGATTTTCACTTTTCCAGCAGCTTAGTAATGAGCGTAGCCGTTGCCTAATTTTAAAAGCCTTGCTACGAGTGGGTGTCTCGCAGCAAGGCGCGCAACGTGCGAAGCCATTACTCTTCTTCGAGTTACGAAAAAAGAAGTTTTCAGTGGCCCTGTCACTGTCTACCATATTGGGAGCATGTTTTGCTTTGTCGTTTCAACTAAATCTTTCTTTTCTCTCTCGATCCAAAATAGCCTTTAACCTCGGTGTCAGGACATAATTGCTTTTCCCTGTAATCGCATTTTCAGTCAGCACGGCAAGCTCTTGATCATAAATAATCCCGGCCTCTTCCGGCGTAATCCCGAACTTCCTTCCAGCTGCCTTTAAAACGATAGGGTCATGCCTTTCGGGATTGTACTCGCCATCTTTTTGTTCCAACTCTTCCCATTTGCGAACACAAAAAGAATAAAGGATTTTCTTGTCGACCAATGCACACACGTCCTTTCGTAAAAATAGATTTACATGAGAAGCATGTTCTGGATGTGATAGAGAGTCTTTCTCCCTACTATCGTTCGCTATCAATAGGGAAGATCCTACCTTTTTTGTTCGTCAAATTTTGACATTAATCTCCGCAACTAGAGGGAGCAAGTTCCCACTTATACGTCCATTAGCAGCTGCTTCACGCTTCTCCTTGCCCCATATTGCAAAATATCGGCAAGCTCTTGCTGCAACGCTTCCTTCAGGCCGTCGATTGTCAGCAAATTCATGCCCCAAAGCTCCCGCTGCTGAAGCAGCACTTCCGCTAGTTCGGCCGGGTCCTCTCCATAGCGGGCCCAGGTCTCATGAAAGCAATCAATGACGTGATCATGATCACGAATCACGTGCTCCTCCCCCTGCTGTCGGCTTCCGATTAAAAAGTCCCCCTCGCGCCGTACGGGGCGGTAATAAATAATCAAAGCAGCGAGGGAAAACACGAGAACCCGCGGTAATGCGCCCTCGTGCTTGACGTATGCAATCAGGGACGGAATCACCCGCACCTGGAATTTATAGACCGCATTCATGCCGATATCTGTCAGCATATGCCTCGTGTACGGGTTATGAAACCTCTCAAGCACGGAGGCGGCGAAGCTTTGCTTTTCCTGCTCCTCCACTTCGACGTACGGCAGAATTTCTTCTTTCATTCCTTTCTCGACATACTTGAGCAGCGTTTGATCCCTCATCGCTTCAAACACAGTATCTCTCCCGGCTAAATAGCTTGCAGCAAACATCATCGTATGGGCGCCATTTAATAAGCGGACCTTTAAATCACGGTAAATCGTACTATCTCCCCATTTCACATTCAATCCGGCCTTTGTAAACGGAAGCAGTCCGGCGGCAGCGCTATCGGCTTCGACCGCAAACAAATGATAGGGCTCCCCCACGGTTAAGAGGACATCCTGATAGCCTAGCCGCTCAAAAAAAGCGTCACTGTTTTCTTTCGGAAACCCGGTCACAATACGGTCAACTAAGGAGTTGCAGAACTGATTGGCGCGAGCGACCCACTGCATAAAATCCTCCGGAAACCCCCATTCCCTGGCGATGCGGATCACGAGCTCTTTTAACACGGTTCCGTTGTCTTCCACAAGCTCACACGGAATGATTAGCAAACCTGCGTCATCCGCACCTTTGAAGACGTTGTACCGATGATACAAAAAAGCCGTTACTTTGCCCGGGAAAGAAAGCGGGGACCCCTCTTGGTGATACTCCTCCTGCATATAAATCAGCCCGGCCTCCGTCGTGTTGGAAAACATAACTTCGATCGCCGGATTTTCAGCGACCTCCAGCACTTCCTGCCAGTCTGTATAGGGGTTAATTCCACGTGCAATCGAAGAGATGATTTCACTTTTGTCCACGGGCTGCCCGCCTTCGACTCCCCGCATGACAAACGTATAGAGGCCATCCTGCTCCTTCAATTTCGGTACGACTTTCCCATGAGGAGTCGGCTGAATCGCTACGACTCTGCCATTGAACAGCTGCTGCTTATTCATCTGATGAATCATCCAGTCGACAAAGCCTCTCAAAAAGTTCCCCTCTCCAAACTGAACGACCTTTTCCGGCAGATGCTCCGCCCGAAAGCATTCCACTTTGCTCTCCTCAATCAAACCTTTGGATAGTTGCTTCATCGTCTTCCTCCTTCCCCTCTGCTACTACTCCACTTCCACCATCACTTTAATTACATTCGTCTTTGGATCAGTGACCGCTGCAAACTGCCGTGCCACTTCATCAAGCTTTATTCTTTTTGTCAGCAAAGCCTCACAGTCAACCAGACCTTTTTCAATACAGGAAATGACATACTCAAAATCAGCCCTCGTCGCATTGCGGCTGCCGCTCACCGTCATTTCCCGTTTGTGCATTTCCGGGTGCTGAAAGCTGACATTCTCTTTGGTCAGCCCGACGAAGACGAGCTTTCCGCCATGACTAACATAGCGGATCGCTTCGTTCATCGAATGCTGATTTCCAGTCGCATCAATCACCGTCCACGCTCCGTCCCCATTCGTCAGCCGCTGAAGCTCTGAAAGCGCATCCTCCCCCCCCTGAATCACATGATCAACCCCGGTCCACTGCTGACAAAAACGCAGTCTTTCCCGGTTAATGTCCATGGCGATCACCTTCGCCCCGGCCAGCACGGCAAATTTCATCACCGCTAATCCGATAGGCCCGGCGCCGATCACCAGCACTTGCTCGTGCTCCTTCACCTCTGCTCTTCTGACCGCATGAGCGCCGATACTTAATGGCTCAATTAACGCCGCCGCATCAAGGGAGATATCGTTCACTTTGACCAAATGAGAGAACGGGACAGAAAGAAATTCCTTCATTCCCCCGTCAGTATGGACGCCAAGCACCCGCAGGCTGACGCAGCAATTAGGCTTCCCGTTCCGGCATGCCACACAGTTTCCGCATTCCATATACGGCACAATCGTCACACCGTCTCCAAGTTGAAACTCACTTTCCCCGTTCATCTCTACAATCTCGCCGCTTAATTCATGGCCGAGCACTCTTGGATACGTAAAATAAGGCTGATTGCCATAGAAGGCATGAATATCCGTTCCGCATATGCCAATCCTCTTAATATGAAGCAGGGCCTCCCCTTCCTTCGGTACAGGCTTTTCTTCCTCGCGCTCATGAAATGTATTCGGCTGCTGGCAGTAAACCACTTTCATCTTCTCATCCCCTCTTCATCTATTAGCTATTTCCTTCATCTTATCAGCAACAGATGATAAAAAAATTGCCTATTATTGCGTATTCATACCTTATTTTGATATGGTTAGTAAGAAGAGAAAACAGGGAGGACCAGGGAATGAAACCGATTCAAAAAAGCTTTGCAGCAAGCAGTCTCTTTCCTTTCGAAATCGTTTACAAAGATTCCAAGAGTCTGCAGCGGGAACTGCCTTTTCATTATCACGAATGGTATGAGCTAATTTATGTCTATGATGGGGAAGGAACCTTTTTAGTCGATCAATCGATTCAGTTGATGCAAGCCGGCGATCTGTTCGTCATTCCAAGTAACATTATTCACCGGGCTCTCCCAAGTAAGGACAATCCGGTGACCTCAACGGCTGTCTTTTTTCATCCTGTTTTTGTCCAGGATCGTTTTCTCGGAGACTCGTTTCACTTTCTCCAACTGTTTGAAACATGTTTACAGCAAAAAAGCTATACATATCAATTGGATGAAACACAGCAGCAAGCCGTTATCAATGAGCTGGACTCCATTCAGACAGAAATAACGGAAAAAAAAGCCGGCTACAAGCACGCCACCCTCATTCACCTGCAAAAGCTACTACTGTTCATCAACAGAGAATGGCCCCGGTCCAATCCTTCCAGCACAGCACCCCTACCTCACACGGCGCCCGGCTGGATGAATGACATTCTTTCATTTATTGAAACCCAGGACCTCAGTAACCTTTCTCTTTCGACGCTTGCCAAGTACGGCAATGTCAGCACCGCTCATTTAAGCAGAGTTTTTAAAAAGACAACCGGGCTGAAAATGTCAGAATACATCATGACGAAAAAAATTCTCAAGGCAAAGAAAATGCTGTTAGGCTCCAATTTGACGGTTGAAGCCATCGCCCGAGAATGCGGCTTTGAAAGCCTGCCTTATTTCCATCGAACCTTTAAAAAGTACAGTGGACTGACACCTTCCCGTTTTCGCAAACAGCACTGGTAAAAGGGCAATGTATCGTCTCCTTTCCTCCGCCAATTGGGTACATGCACAGGCGAGACGCTTGACGCATAGTATGCCGAAGATAAGCTTCATCGTACTTGATAGAAAAGGCAGGAGGATAATCAATGGCTTCCTATATGGATTACACATCACCTTCAACTGAGTTCGCGTTTGATGTCAACCAAAGTAACCTGATGCATAAGGACAGTCAAAATTACATTAACATTTTAAGCACCAATCAATTAAATACGTTGGAAAATGTCTCGTTGCTTGATATTTTTCTCAGCACGAATAATGTGATTGAGCCACATTATCATCAAAATGCGGCTGAATTAGTCTATTGCATTTCCGGCGCCGCCACGGTTTCCCTGCTTAACCCGTTTACAAAGGAGTTTCTCCATTATCCGATTACGCCCGGACAGGTAGCAAATGTTCCTCAAGCCTGGTGGCATTATGAAGTCGCTACGGCGGATAACACCCACCTTTTAGCGATCTTCGACGCGCCAATCCCTGAAGTCATTCTTGGCTCTGATCTTTTGAAGCTCACCCCTGCCAACATCATGGCTCACACCTACTGCATGGACGAAAATGAATGGACGCAAACGACGGCTCCTGTTCAGCCTTCCACCTTTATCGGTCCTACAACAGACTGTACGAGAAACGCCGATCGCACTGCCCCGGCTCACAACCAGACCCAGGGCTATATGCCGGCACAGTACCAGCCTTATCCATACACATCCTATCCATATTATCCGAAGTGGTAGAAGAAGCACGTGATAAGAAAACGCGTAGCATCCTTTCTTAGAAGCGACGTGCGAAGCCGACGCCCTGAATCATCCCGAAAATGTTTATACTTTCTTATCTTTTAAAAAAAGTCAGCCATGAGCAAAAAGGCTCTACGACTGACTTTTTTTCGCTACTCTTTCCTCACCCTCGAAAGAGTCAACCCATCTCCAATCGGGATCAGCACCGACTCCAATTGAGGATGTTCAGCTACAAAATGATTAAATTTCTTCATACATTCCGTATAACGTTTCGGTGTAACGGTGTCGTCGATTACACTGCCTGCCGCAAGAACATTATCAGAAACAATTAATGCGCCCGGTACAGCTAATCTGATGCAGGCTTCTACGTAATTCTCGTAATTCTCTTTATCAGCATCAATGAAGAAAAAATCAAAGCGTTTCTCTTCCTCAGCCAACGTTTCGAGACTTTGCAAAGCCGGTCCGGTAAGATAAGAAACCTGCCCGCCATAGCCCGCTTTTGTCACACTTTCATGGGCCAGTTCTGCATAGCTTTCTTTTAATTCGAGTGAGGTTAATGTTCCTTCTTTCCCGAAGCCTCTGGCAAGACAAATTCCGCTGTATCCTCCAAGGGCACCGATTTCCAGCACATGCTTCGCTCCCGTGATCGACACGAGCAGCGTCAGCAATTTTCCGGTAGAAGGAGAGACGGAAATCGCAGGCATGCCGTTTTCCTGAATGGAAGAAATCACCCCCTCCAATAGTCGATCCTGACTGTAGAAAACCGAGTCAATATAACTGTTTACTTGCTTCATTTTCGTCAATTCCTTTCCTCTCATCTGTCATGCATTCTCCCTTTTATTTTACTACAACGACGAAAGAAGTTATGCCAAAACTAGCTTTGACCGATTGGCGAGCAAGCCATTGCATAATGATGTTCAGCTACTTTATCATGTAGGTGCTTTATGGCTCCACTTGTGATGGGGATAAATGAACGCTAATGCAATCGCACCAATTGTACTCGGCAGTAAAATAAAAGCAAAAAAACGAAGTGTAAACAATCCACTAACATCAAAATGACCATGAGAAGGATTTAATATTTGAGTCGCGGTCATGATCGCCACATGAAAGCCAATTGATGTCCAAACGTTTCCTGACACAGCTCTGAAATACCCTAAAATAAACGCGAAACCAGGAATAAATTGAATTTGCTCCACAGAATACATCGCTCCTATAAAGAAAGCAAATAATGTGAACAAAAGTGATTGCAAGATGACCGTGAGCCAATGGGGAAATGATACATGTAAGTAACGATAGATATACCCTCTAAAAATAAGCTCTTCAGGCAATGCCTCCATCAAAAATACAGTAATGAATAAAATCAGGATGCTCAGCAACAAGGCATTAAAGTCCGTATGGAATGTTATGTCAACCCAGCCAAGCATGAGACAAATAACTAAACCGACTAATGCAGGAATTGTCCAGAGAAGAAAGCCGACAAAAAATGAAAAGATGTTTGTTCGAAGAGATGCCTGACCAAGGTTTTTCCACGAAATGTTATCAATTCTACATACGATTCCTAAAAGAGCAATAGTGAAAAATGTAGTAAGGAGAGCAATGAAGAAATGGTTTAAGCGACTGTATTCTTCTCCGGACGTCACGTCGCTAATGTAAATAACAAAATTCCAAACGGCAATGCCTAGCAACATTACAATTCCGATTCTGACTACTGTCGCTGTCATTTTCATTGATCTGCTTCCTTCCACATTAGCTTTTTATAGCCTGGGGCAAAGCCAACATTTCAGATGACCTTGCCCGGGCCCTTTCCTATTTTCGCTCCATCAAATTGATGCCGATCCCCATACAGATTACGCCGATAAGCAGCAGAAACGATAACGGGGTGGCAATTTCGCCGACGCCATACTGGTAGAGCGACGCTCCTTTCAGACCTTCCATCGCATAGAAAATCGGCATCGCCTGTGCGAGAAGCAACATCACTTCATTCGTCACGATCTCAATCGGCCAAAAGGCACCGCCCAGCATCGCGATCGCTGTCGATGTGATCGGAATAACCGCCTGAAGCTGCTGGGATGTTCTGACGAGACCGATGAGCAGCATTCCTAAAGCCACAATCGCAAACACATAGCAGCCAATGACAATCAGCATGGTACCAAAGCGATTGCCAAGCTCAAAATCCAACAGATAGTAGAAGATGAAGAAAACCGCCACAATCTGCAGGATGCCAATGATAAAGCAATAGAGAAGATGGCCGGTGTAGACCTGCCATTTACGGAGTGGCGAAACAATCAGCCGATTCCATGTCCCTTCCCGTTTTTCCTCTGCGACGTTCATTAAACTGAACATAATCGTATAGATCGAAAAAAACAACGTCATCCCAAATAAGACATGAAGCCGCTCCTCATCAAGAAAAACGCCATCCGCTCCGGCTAATGAAGTGCTGGAAACCGTAAGAACAGGTTCAGCCAAAAAACGCTCTACTTCGGAGCGGATATCTGCTCTTTCTGACGCCTCAAGCTGTCTTATGCGCAGTTCCTCGGTGAATACTTGATTGACGTAGCTGTCAACGACATAGTGGGTTTGTTCATCAGTAGCGACTAGCAGACGATAGTCGTCCTTCATAAGCCGAAGCGCCAAGCTTACCATCCCTGTGGCGACAGCATGCCTTGCCTCCTCTTCCTCAACCCACACAAAGCGCAAGGCGCCGGATTCATTTAATTTCTCCAACCAGCCGTCCCGTTCCTCCACTGTAAGGGTTTCATCACCGTATGTGTAAACTGTCAGTTCACTCTCTGAACGGAAGCCCGCCAGAAAAAACACAAACAATAATGTCAGGCCAAAGAAAAACAGGACCAGGACCGGCGCTCTTTTAAATCGCTGCCATTGCAGCAAAAAAACAGATTTCATGATGACATCGACCTCCCCGGGTAAATCATGACACTGGCGATTAACAACAGCAGCGCAAAACCGGCGATCCTGCTGAGCGGCACAAGCAGCTCACTCATCGCAAACCCCTGCATCAATTGAAGATAGGCGGTCAGAGCGGCGCCATTTGGCGTCCAGCCGCCGATGGCGGTGACAAACTCCGGCAATACAGCGGTCGGAAAGAAGCTCCCGCCAACAAAGGCGAACAGGCTCACCATTCCGCCGGCAAAAATATGGGAAACCGTGTCACTCTCAAAGCGAATCACGATCGTTGTCAGCAGAACGGCAATCGCGCCGATACAGATAGAGACGATAAAAGCAATCAATCCAAGACCAAGCCAGAATTCGGCCGTATGCTGGTATCCCCCAAAAGCCAAGGCGGAAAAGCCGAACAAAATCACCGTCTGAATATAGGAAATGACGACAGCTGAAATACATTTTCCCGCCAAGTATTTATAAACCGAGATTCCGGAAAGCAAAATCCGGTTCAACGCATGCTGCTTTTTTTCGACGAACGCTTTACTGGAAAGAGTGGCGCCCACATATAAAACGAACATGACCGCCATCCCGATCGTATAGTACTGAAACGAGGTGACCGGCTCCCGTTCCGTTACTGTCTCGATCCCTCCTGGACGTAACGCTTCTGCGGAGAAATCTGTCCTTTCTCCGACCGCGAAAGCGAGCGCCGTCTCAAAATTAAGATGATTAACAAAACGATCAATGATATCAGAAAAAATGCCCGCATATATAGAGCCGTATTCATGGACGGTTATTTCCAATTGACTCCCGTCACCTTCATTTAGCAGCATTTTCTGCAAGGAATCAAAAGTGAAATTTTCCGGTATCGTCAAAACGGCGGCAATCTCTCCTTCCGTTAAGGCGCTCCCGGCTTCGTCCGGCTCCATCGCGATAAGCTCGACCGCTCCACCGAGATGATCGTCAAACAGCCCCGTCAGCAGCTGATAGGGACTGACTTCCGCCGCAAGCTCCGTCCATTCAGCAGCGACATTTTCCGGATAATCCCTTTCATCCAGCATTGTATGAAATCTCTCTATTCCATGCTCGGCCTGATCATGCTGGACAATCGCCGCCTTTATCTCAAATTGTGCGACATCACCTTCCATCACGCCCTTTAACGCAAATCCTAATATCGTAATTAATAAAATCGGCATAAACAGCAAAATGAGCAGCTCTGTCCGATCACGAATCAAGGTGAGGAAGTCCTTTTTCAGCATATCTATCATCTTTTTTCCTCCTCTAGTCTCGCAGCTTCCGTCCCGTCAAATGCAAGAATACATCCTCCAATGTCGGAACCTGGACATTGACGCGCAAAATCTGAGCATCGTTCCGTTCAGCCGCCTGAAAGATTTCAGCGAGCATTTTGCTTCCTTTCGGGACAATCAGTTTAAGCCCTTTTTCCGTTTCAATCGTTTGAATGATAGCTTGATTGGCTTCCAGCTCGTTAAACAACCCGCCATTTGGCCGTTCTAAATCAATCAGGATCGCTTCCTCTCCTGATAAAATACTTTTCAGCTCTTCCTTTGTCCCCGCCGCGATTACCCGACCATGATCCATGATATATAAGCGGTCGCAGAGGCGCTCTACTTCCTCCATGTAATGACTGGTGTACAGCACCGCCAGCCCCTGTTTCTGATTCAGCTCCCTTACCATTTCAAGAATATGACTTCTTGATTGCGGGTCGATCCCGACGGTCGGTTCATCCATTATCAAAATTTCAGGATTATGGAGCATCGCCGCCGCCATATTTACGCGTCGTTGCATACCGCCCGAATAAGTGCGGACGAGCTGCTTTTGCCGATCCGTCAAGCCGACCAGCTCCAGCACCTCCTGTATTTTTGCTTCAAGCTGCTTGCCCCGCAATCCGTAGATCCGGCCAAAAAATTTCAGGTTTTCATAAGCGGTCAGCTCTTGATACAAAGCGATTTCCTGCGGCACCATCCCCAACACGCGGCGAATCGCGTTCGGCTCCTGAATCACACTTTTTCCGTAAAGCCGGACATCTCCTGAATCAGGCCGCAGCAAAGATGAAATCATCGAAATCGTCGTCGACTTCCCTGCTCCATTCGGTCCGAGCAAGCCGATCGACTCCCCCTTTTCCATATAAATGTTAACCCCTTCCACCGCCGTGATTCCTTTAAAGCTTTTTGATAGCTCCTCCGTTTCCAGCATCAACCCTACCTCCTTCTTCCATCCTTACCTTGTGCCTTTATTGTAAAGCGCCGACGGTCCGCTGCCTACTATCCTCCGTCATTGCTTTATCGCTTTTTTCATGACTTAAGTCATTTTCTTAGAAGCAGCGCCCTGCCTCGCCCCCTCGAAAAACAAAAAGGAATTCCTTCAACCGCCGCCTCGGCGTGCAAGGAATCCCCTATATGGCTGCTACACAATTTTTCTGCGAATTGCGTAAATCGCCAGCTGTGTTCGGTCTCTTAGCTCCAGTTTATCTAAAATGACACTAATCTGGTTTTTGATCGTGCCGACAGATAAGCCTAGTTCATTTGCAATTTCCTTATTGCTTCTTCCCTCTCCAACTTTGCGAATAATCTCAAGCTCACGTGGCGTCAGAGACGGATCGGGGCTTTCCGCCTCGGCTCTTTCGTCAATCAGCTTTGGCATCACCTTCGCCGCCACCTGATCCTGCAGCATGATCCCGCCCGCTAAACAGCTGCGGATCGCACGAATGAATTCTTCAGGCTCCGCATTTTTGAGCATGTATCCTCTCGCCCCGGCCTTTAACGCCTCCAGTGCATATTGCTCATCATTAAATGTTGTCAGAATCAGCATCATCTGCTCCGGCCAGCGCGAATGAATGATCCTCGCCGCTTCCAGTCCGTCCATGACCGGCATCCGGATATCGAGGATGACGAGATCGAATAGATGCTTTTCACAGAGAGCGACGGCGCTTTTTCCATCGCTTGCCTCGCCGGCGACCGTAAGCTCAGGATCGGTTTCGATCATCATTTTCAAGCCTTGGCGCACCATTCCCTGATCCTCCGCCAACAAAATCCGAATCATTCCCTATCCCTCCCTTTTTGCAGCAATGGCAACGTACCACGTACAATAAAACTCCCATCATAATGCCGTATGTCCAAATGGCCGCCCGCCTGCTCGACCCGCTCTCTCATCGAGGATAAACCAAACCCCTCTCTAAAGGAAAGCTGCTCATCATCTGTCGCATTCGCCACTTCAAAACGAAAAACTGTTCCCGCGGGGGCTTCAAATAAGATAGTGGCTTCTTTCTTTTTCGCGTGTTTCATCACATTCGTCAGCGCTTCCTGAACAGCCCGGTAAACGACTGTTGCCTGCTCGTTGCTCAGCGGCGCCGTGAAAGCGCCGTGCTTCACCGACATATGAATGCGAAGATAGCTCTCGGCCTCCAGCCGGCGGATTAAGCTGATGATAGCCGATAATCCAGCCATATCATCCTCCTTCAATGTCTTCACCGCATTGCGTGTTTCCTCCAGGCTTTCTTTCGCCAATTGCTTCAGCTCATTCACTCTCTCCTTCGTCCCGGCGGCAGCCTCCAGCCGAAATACTTCCAATTGCATGAGCAGGGCCGTCAGCTTATGGCCGACAGAATCATGAATATCCCTGGCAATTTGCCCGCGCTCCTCCTGCCGCGCCAGCTTTTCGCCCGCCACAAGCTGCCGCTTCATTCTACGGAACTCACTAAGCAAAGCCTCATTTCGCAGCGTAACGTCTGAGACTTTCAGAAACAAGCGGCGATACATCACAAATGCTGCTCCGAGCATCACGCTGTAAACGAGAAGAAACAGCGGATGAAAGACGGAGTAGCCGAAAAAGGCAGGAAGAATCGAACCGAGCAATAGCAGCCCGCCAATCAAAGCAGACTGAACAGCCTTCAGGCGATAGACAGCCTTTCCCGCGATCATCGTAAAAACAAGTAAAGGATAAGGGTTAACGGCACCTTCTTGCTCCGGCCATAGAGCGGCGATAGCCATTACCGCGGCACAAGCTAATAAAGCGGTAAAGCGCCCTTCCTGCTTCCTAAAAAGCGGGGAAAGAAAAAACAAGGCAAAAAAGCCGGCAGCCCCTGCAATTCTTTCCGGCATCGCATGAACCGGTTCGGCATAGCCGTTTATTGCCAGAATCCACGCCACCATCAGCAGCATCAGCCACATCCAAAAAGCCGCCACACGCTCCCCCTCCTTCTTGCTTAAAATCAGCATTCAACTCAAGGCTAGTATAGCGGTAAGTATTTCCTTTTTACAAGTCGATTTTCATCCGATGGGAAAAGAAGGACACTACATCCATTAAAACACACTTGACAAATCAGATTAGTATGTTTTAGTATAAGATTACTCATCACGAATTTGCAAATTTCAAATTTTTCAACCAGCTGATCGGTCGACCGAAAGCACTTGTTCCTCACGGGAATGAGTGCTTTTTTCGTTGAAAATAAGGGCTGCTGATGAGGCTAACATGAAATAATCAAGGAGGTGTGACGTTTGACTATTCTTAAACCGCTCATCGCAAAGAATGGCTGGTTCCGGAATCAGATACTCCCATGGTGCCTGCCCGTTGGTTTTCTCGTATCCTGGCAATTGCTGACTCAGCTCGGCATCATTTCAACAAGGATTTTGCCGGCGCCGCTCAGTGTTCTGGAAGCCGCCGTTGACTTGACGAAGTCCGGCCTGTTACCCGACTATATTCAATCAAGCGCGAGCAGAGCCTTTTACGGATTTGCCATTGGTGGAGGGATTGGCTTTCTACTCGGACTGCTCAACGGAATCTGGAAGCTTGCGGAACAAGTACTGGATACGTCGATGCAAATGATCCGCAACATTCCGAACCTGGCGCTTATTCCTCTTGTGATTGTCTGGTTTGGCATCGGAGAAGAATCGAAGGTCATTCTGATTGCTTCCAGCGTGTTTTTCCCGATTTATTTAAACACGTACCATGGGATTAAAAACGTCGATCCTCTGTTAAAAGAAATGGGGATCGTCTACCGGTTAAAAGGATTTTCACTTTTTTGGAAGGTGATTTTACCGGCCGCGCTCCCTTCGATTATCGTCGGCCTGCGCTTTTCACTCGGCGTGATGTGGCTCACCCTCATCGTCGCCGAAACAATCGCTTCCAATTCCGGTATTGGCTATATGGCGACCAACGCCCGTGAATTTATGCAGATGGATATCGTCGTGTTAAGCGTGATTATTTACGCCCTGTTCGGCAAGCTGTCGGACGTGATTGCCCGGGCTATGGAAAGAAGGCTGTTGCAATGGCATCCGAATTACAGCGTACAGGAGGGGAATTAACATGGAGGGACATCCAGCCGGAATCAGCATCAAAACGGTCAATCTTCATAAATCATTTCAAAGCACGAAAGTTATTAAAGGCATGAACCTGGCAATCACTCCAGGCGAATTCATCGCGATCGTCGGTAAAAGCGGCTGCGGAAAAAGCACATTGCTCCGCTTAATTGCCGGGCTCGATCAGCCGACTTCCGGTGAGATTTTAGCCGGTACCGAGCCTTTAACCGGCATCCACAAAGATATGCGGATGATGTTTCAGGAAGGAAGACTTCTGCCCTGGCTAACGGTTTTGAACAATGTCGGACTTGGGCTAAAGGGAGATTGGAAAGAAGAGGCTCATCTTTTGCTTCAGAAAGTTGGACTCGCCGACAAAATAAACGAGTGGCCTGCTAAATTATCCGGCGGCCAGCGGCAAAGGGTCGCTCTCGCCCGGGCGCTGATGAGCCAGCCCCGCCTGCTTTTATTTGATGAACCTTTAGGGGCTCTTGACGCACTGACAAGAATCGAAATGCAGCAATTAATCGAGGGCATTTGGCAGGAGCAGAAGTTTACCTCCCTGCTTGTCACTCATGATGTCGAAGAAGCTGTCGTCATGGCGGACCGTGTCATCGTAATCGAGGATGGAAGGATCGCCATGAATACCCGGATTGACCTTCCGCGGCCAAGAGACAGGCGCAACAGTCATTTTTCCAATCTCGTCGGCGACATTTTAGATCGCGTTCTCGGCCATGCGCCGCCCTCAAGCCAGTTGAGACAAAATGTTCAATAAGAAAACCGCGTAGCGGCTTTTCTTAGAAGCGGCGTGCGGATCCGTTACCATCTTTTAAGGCTGGCTGAAAACGGGGTTGTTTCAGACTGCCACGTAACGGGTGCAGCCGACGCCCTTCTTTTAAAAAAAGAAAAAGAAAAGGAGAGATATTATGCGGACGAACAAACGAAGCATTTTCTTTTTCATGATAATCGTTACAGCGCTTTGGCTAACAGCTTGCGGAGCCAAAGAAACAGATTCAGTAAGCGAAGCGGCGCCCGGGCACCCGGAGGAAGATACGGCTGGTGGAGATCCCGACGTTTTTAAAGTCGGCTTTCAAAAGGGCGATAATCTGACCATTTTAAAAGCAAGTGGTGAACTGGAAAAAGCATTGGAGCCACGGGGAATCGAGGTGGAATGGGTCGAATTCTCCGTCGGGCCGCCTTTATTGGAAGCTCTTAATGTCGGCGAGATCCACTTCGGCTATACGGGGACATCTCCGCCAGTATTTGCCCAATCCGGCGATGGTCCTGACGTTGCCTATGTTGGCTATGCCCCCTCTTCCCAGGAAGGGTATGGCATCATTACGCAGCATGATTCTCCTTTATCAAGTCTCAAGGAGTTAAAAGGGAAGAAGGTTGCCGCCGCCAGAGGCTCCGCCGGTCACTATTTCCTCATAAAAGCCCTGGAATCAGTCGGGCTGACACTTGATGATATTGAGGCGACTTATCTGGCGTACAGCGAAGGCCGCACCGCCTTCGAACGCAAGGATATTGATGCCTGGGTCGTGCCGGACCCACGCTTTGCCGATGCAGAAATCACAATTCAGGCAAAGCCTCTGGCAACGCGATCCGACGTCCCTGCTCAATATAACTTTTATTTAGCGTACCGCCCGTTTGCCAATGAGCACTCGGATATTCTCCGCATTGCGATCGATGAGCTGGCCAAAGCGGAAGACCGCGCTCAGGCCGACCTTCAGGCAACCGCCGAGCTGCTGTTTCAGGATACAGGAGTCGCCGTCAACATCTGGGAACGCTCCTTATCACGCCAGGCATGGGGCTCCGCCTATCCGCTGACCGAAGAAGTGATTCAAGCACAGCAGGAAGTAGCAGACACCTTTTATCAAACAGGAGAAGTCCCGCGGGAAATCGACGTCACTGAAGCAATGATAAACATCGAGGAATAAAGGGGGAAAACAAAATGACAGCACATGAACGTTCTTTTCATTTAGGAGCATTTATATGGGGCGTCGGGCATCATGGCGCAGCCTGGCGTCACCCTGATACCGACTTGAAAGGGTTCACCGATTTCAATTTTTATAAGCAGATCGCCGAAAAAGCCGAGGCTGCAAAATTTGATATGATTTTCTTCGCAGACCGGCTGGCGATTTCAGACCGCTACGAAAACCGCTTTGACGCGACTTTGACCTTCATTCCGCCGGTCCGCTTAGAGCCGGTGTCGCTCCTCGGAGCTCTCGGCGCCGTCACGGAAAAGATCGGCCTCGCCGCAACAGCATCAACCTCCTATAATGAGCCGTTCACCCTGGCGCGCAAATTCGCCTCGCTTGATCATCTGACAGAGGGGCGGATCGCCTGGAATATCGTCACCTCGACGAATGACGGAGAAGCGTTGAATCACAACCGCGAGCAGCACTTTGAACATAGCGAGCGCTATGCACGCGCGAAAGAGTTTCTCGAGGTCGTCACCTCGCTGTGGGACAGCTGGGAAGATGATGCGATTGTGCTTGATCAGGAAACGCCGCTTTTCGCCGACCCGAAAAAAGTGCATTACCTCGATCATGAAGGAGAATGGTTCCAAGTTCGCGGCCCCTTGAACATCCCACGTCCTCCCCAAGGCCATCCGATCAAAATTCAGGCAGGCTCGTCGCCGACCGGAAGAGATTTCGCCGCTGCTTCAGCCGATGTTATTTTTACCGCCCAGCCAACATTGGAAAAAGCGCAGGACTTTTATCAGGACATCCAACAGCGCTTAATCAAAGCAGGCAGACCACAGGGAAGTCTGAAAATCATGCCCGGCGTTATGCCGATTATCGGTTCCACGCCTCAGGAAGCGAAAGAAAAAGCCGACTACCTCGAGCAGCTCGTCGATCCGATAGCCGGCCTGGCTTTATTATCAGACAGCATGAATCATGATCTGTCGCAATACCCGCTTGACGGCCCATTGCCTCCGCTCACGGAAATACGCGGCAACCAAAGCCGCTTTAAGCTCGTCCAGGCACTGGCCGAGAAAGAACAGCTCACCTTGCGCGATCTTGGCAAACGCTTCGGCGGCACCCGCTCACACCGTTTATTGATCGGCACTCCAGAGGAAATCGCCGTCAATTTGCAAACCTGGTTTTTGAGCGAGGCCGCGGACGGCTTCAACATTATGCCACCGTATCTTCCGGGCGGCTTTACGGAATTTACTGATGAAGTCGTCCCGATTCTCCAGGATCTCGGTCTTTTCAGACAGGACTATCACGGCTCAACCCTTCGAGACCACCTTGGCCTAGCGAAGCCTGCCAACAAATTTTTGCAGCAGAAGACCGTCTGACCTCTCTCACGGCCGATGCTGATAGCGCTCCAGCTCAATACGACCATCAGCCGTAAACACTATGCCCTCGCTTTCGAGGGAGAGCTTTTGCACCTGAAACGCCTCGTCATCTTTCAACCCAATCTCTCCCTTGGCATTGATCACCCGATGCCAGGGGAGACGATGCTTTTTGCTCATGGAATGCAAAATCCGCACGACCTGCCTTGCCCCACGCGGGCTTCCCGCTAATGCGGCGACTTGTCCGTAAGTCATCACCTTTCCTTCCGGTATTTGTTTCATAATCTGAATGGCCCGTTCCGTAAATGGCTCCATCCGTAACGCCCTTTCATTCGCTCTTTTCCCGAGCTGTTTTTTCATCTTAGTCTATGTATAACATACAATAGTTTCAAAGCTGAGACCAGTTAGCAGATGGCTGTATCATAAACGCATTTTTTCTAGAACAAGGCCTCTCGACAACTTTCACTTCTTTATCTAAATGTTATCTTAAATTGAACCGATTTAACCTTTTTTACAAATTTAGCTTTTTTTACTCTTTTTACTACTAGAGTAGCCCTAATAATTACTAAAATTATAATACATGTAAACATAAAACGATCCTCCTTCCAACAAAAAAACCCCGACAAATAGACAGATGAAATCTGCTATCTATCGGGGTTTCCCGCTAAATATTTAATTATTAACTGAATATTACCATAATTATTATAACCTTGCAAATATTATTTTAAATGTTTTACTTTAAAGGTTTAATAAAAAGGAGACCTTCCAAAAGTCTACAGATGACTTATGAAAGGTCTCCTACTAGGCGAAACTTTCTTAAATAAAGTGTTTCAAGTGATGATTACATCATCCCAGGCATTCCGCCCATGCCGCCCATGTCAGGCATTCCGCCGCCGCCTTCGTTTTCTTCAGGCTTGTCGGCGATTACTGCTTCTGTTGTGAGGAACATTGCAGAGACAGATGCTGCGTGTTGAAGGGCAGAGCGTGTCACCTTCGTTGGGTCAACGATACCAGCTTCAACCATGTTTACCCACTCGCCAGTCGCGGCATTGAAGCCTTGGCCGACTGCTTCGCCTTTTAGGCGTTCAACGATTACTGAACCTTCAAGGCCTGCGTTGTGAGCGATTTGGCGAACCGGCTCTTCAAGAGCGCGAAGAACGATGTTGACACCAGTTGCTTCGTCACCTTCTGCATCAACAGCTTGAACAGCCTGGATTACATTGATCAGCGCTGTACCACCACCAGCGACAATACCTTCTTCTACCGCGGCGCGGGTAGAGTTCAGGGCATCCTCGATGCGAAGCTTGCGTTCTTTAAGCTCAGTTTCTGTTGCTGCACCGACTTTAAGAACGGCAACACCGCCAGATAGCTTAGCAAGACGCTCTTGCAGCTTTTCTTTATCAAATTCAGAAGTTGTTTCTTCCACTTGTGCTTTGATCTGGTTGACGCGAGCCGCGATTTGATCAGCTGCACCGGAGCCTTCGACAATGGTTGTGTTCTCTTTTGTGACAACTACTTTGCCGGCACGTCCGAGCTGCTCAATTGTAGCAGATTTCAGGTCAAGACCAAGATCTTCTGTAATCACTTCACCGCCAGTAAGGATCGCGATATCTTCAAGCATTGCTTTACGACGGTCACCAAAGCCAGGAGCTTTAACGGCAACAGCGTTGAATGTACCTCGAAGCTTGTTGACAACGAGAGTCGCAAGCGCTTCGCCTTCTACATCCTCAGCAATGATTAAGATTGGACGGCCTTGCTGTACCACTTGCTCAAGCACAGGAAGAACTTCTTGAATGTTAGAAATCTTCTTGTCTGTAATCAAAATATAAGGGTTGTCAAGAACAGCTTCCATCTTATCAGAATCTGTTACCATGTAAGGAGAAGCGTAACCGCGGTCAAATTGCATACCTTCTACGACTTCAAGCTCAGTTGAGAACCCTTTTGATTCTTCAATTGTGATTACGCCGTCGTTTCCGACGCGGTCCATTGCTTCAGCAATGATTTCACCGACTTCATTATCAGCCGAAGAGATCGCCGCAACCTGTGCAATCGATGCTTTTCCTTCGATTGGCTTAGAAATCTTTTTAAGCTCTTCCACAGCAGCTGCTGTCGCTTTTTCAATTCCTTTTCGGATCACCATCGGGTTCGCGCCGGACGTGACGTTTTTAAGTCCTTCGCGAATCATAGCCTGCGCAAGAACCGTTGCCGTTGTTGTCCCGTCCCCTGCAATATCGTTTGTCTTGCTCGCTACTTCAGCAACAAGCTTCGCACCCATGTTTTCAAAGGCATCTTCAAGCTCGATTTCCTTGGCGATTGTTACACCATCGTTTGTAATTAATGGGGAACCGAATTTCTTCTCAAGAACGACGTTGCGTCCTTTTGGTCCAAGCGTAACCTTTACAGCATTTGCTAATGCATCAACACCGCGAAGCATTGAACGGCGTGCGTCTTCGCTAAATTTAATGTCTTTTGCCATCGTTTCTACCTCCTAATTGATTGTATGTAGTTCCTATTCTCGATCCTTACCCGATAATAGCGAGAACATCACTTTCACGAAGAATGAGATATTCTTTGTGGTCATATTTCACTTCAGTGCCCGCATATTTAGAGAAAATAATCGAGTCACCTTCACTTACTTCAAGCGCGATACGCTCACCGTTGTCCGTTACACGGCCGGTTCCAACAGCGATGACTTTTCCTTCTTGAGGCTTTTCCTTCGCAGAATCCGGTAATACAATTCCGCTTGCAGTTTTTTCCTCAGACTCAACTAATTCAATCACAATTCGATCACCTAATGGCTTTAACAAGGAAAACACCCTCCTTCAAACCTTTGATTATAATTTTATTAGCACTCATTAGCACTGAGTGCTAACACAATTATTATGATAATCATATCGTCCTTATTTTGCAAGTCTTTTATCAAAAAAAATAACGACAAAACGAGTCAATTTTCTCCTCTAGCTTCTCCAAATCCTTCCTGCTTATTCCCTCTTTGTTCTTTTCTATTCAGTTGGGCGCTTCCCTTCTTATTTCGCTATAAAATATGATAAAATGAGAAGATGCTTGTTAGTTATAAGTACAGTTTATTATGTATAGACCTTATATAAAAAGGAGAAAAGCATATTGAATAAACGATATTGGTGGATTCTGATCACATATGTCATCATGCAGCTATCAGCGATACCGGGGGTAATTATTCTCAGAAACCTCGGCGTTGCACAAGAGCAGATTCCCGGGATTTGGAGCCTGTTCAGCTTTGGTCTCGGCTTTCTCGTTATCCTCCTTCTACTTGCACCCGATATGCGGGATCGCCATATGGTTCGCGGGCGTTCTTCGCGCGGCGAAGCAGTACGCTGGACAATCATTGGGGTTTTCATGGTTTTCGCCGCCCAATATGCAGCCGCTTTAATTGAGGTTTATCTGTTCGGAATTGAAGCTGGCTCAGAGAATACACAGCAAATCATTGAATTTGCCCAGGCGTTACCGGCTTTTATTATCGTCGTTTCCGTGATTGGACCGATTTTGGAGGAGATCGTATTTCGGCTTGTCATTTTCGGGGCGTTGTATAAACGGTTTAATTTCTGGATTGCCGGCTTTATCAGTTCCCTTATTTTTGCGGCGATCCATTTCGATTTCACTCACTTACTCGTTTACACGGCGATGGGCTTTGTCTTTGCCTACTTGTATGTCAGAACGAAACGGATCCTTGTCCCGATTGTTGCCCATGTCTCCCTTAACCTGTTCGTATCAGTCGTCAACGTCCTGCTTGTTGATGATCTTGAGAGATGGTTGGAACAGCTTGAGGAACTTGAACAGCAAATGTCAATGATTACAGGAGGATTACTATGAGAGCATCGCCATTAATGATGGCGCTTCTTTACTTTTTTGTCGGCTGTCTGCTCGTCTTTTTCGCGATTCAAAGTGTAAGCAGCACAGGCTGGACCGTATGGAGCTTGTTAATTATTTCATTCGCCGCGATCGACTTTATGATCTCCCTGCGCTTCTTTCGCCTGCGTCGGGGCATCAAACAAGTCCAAAAGCAAAATAAAAAAAAGAAGTGAGCATTGTCACTTCTTTCAGTCTGTCGACAAAGTCTCGCAAAAGCGAGAGGTTCGACAGGCTTTTTTTGGTATAAGGATTTGTCACGATCCAAAGCTTTGAACCCGCTCCCGGGATGGGGGCACGCTTTCCGCAAGCGGGCGTTGAACGAACCGGCACGCCGGTGGATTTCAACCTGCCCTCTCCTCCAGCGTCACCAACCCGAGACAAACTAACGTAAAAGCGAAGTGAGCATTGTCAGTTCTTTTTCCCCCTTGCTCCCCACCAAAAAAGTCCGAGTACCGCCAGTACGACGATGAGTATCGGTGCGATCATAATCAGAAAGAAGTTCACAACCCCACCTCCTATTTTCGTCCTTCCACATATTTATTATCAAACAGAAACAGGCGCATTAACAAATAGAGTGACGGAATTAGCAGGCAGAGACCGGCTATGAAGGCGACGATCAGCGCAATGGCCATCGCCTCGTTCGTAAAGCCGTCATAAATCGTTAAATGCGGATAGAGCAAATACGGCAAATGAGACGCTCCATAGCCGAAAAAGGCCGTGGCAAACTGGAGCATAACAAAGATAAAGGCTAAACCGAGCTGCCGCTTTTTCCAGACAAAATAGACGGCGCCAAGGAAAAACAGAAAGGATAAGCTGAACACCCATGATATATCCACCATCTTGGCAAAATGCACCGGGTTATGCTGATTGAGGGCAAAGAAGACGAGCACGCTTGCCAAAATCGTCGGAAAGCTCCAGAATAACGCATAGCCTCTTAATACCTCAAACGCCTTCATATCCCGCGCTTTATAAGCATAAAACGTCAGGAAGCAGGCCGAAATGTAAAGCACGCTGACAATCGCCAGAATAACGACCGACCATGAGTAGAAGCTGGAAAACAAGGCGCCGTAATCAAGCATGACATTGTCGTTCTCGATGACGATAAAGCCACCCTCTGAAATCGTCAGCACAACCGATAAGGAAGCGGGAATCAACAGCCCCGTCGCCCCATACAGAAACTTATAGAGCCGGTTTCCACGGAAGCCGTAATGATAAAAGGCATAATACGAGCCTCTGATCGCCAGCAAAACAATCGCGAAACTCCCGGGAATCAGCAAAGCCGTGCCATAGTAGTACGCCGTCGATGGAAAGAAACCGATAATGCCGATGAAAAAGAATACGAGAAAGACATTGGTCACTTCCCAGACCGGGGAAAGATAACGGTTGATCACTTTGTTGATAATATGCTCCCGTCCGGTTACTGTCGAATAGTAGCTAAAGAAGCCGGCGCCGAAATCAATCGACGCGACAATTAAATAGCCATATAAGAATGTCCACAACACGGTAATTCCAATTAATTCATAATTCATGATCTCCCCCCTCTATTCGATTCCCCGATCAAGTAATTCCTGTTCAACCGGATTCGATTTAAACATTTTCCGTAAAACGGTCACACATGACACCGCCAGTACCAAATAGAGCAAAATAAAGAGGTAGAGCATCAGGTCAACATGCTGAGACGTAGTCGCTCCCTCCGCGGTTCTCATAAAGCCATTGAGAATCCAAGGCTGCCGGCCAATCTCTGCAAAGAACCAGCCCATTTCAATCGCGAATAGCGCAATCGGAGCACCGGCAAGAATCGCCCACAGCAGCGGCTTATTATGCTCATTCCATTTCTTTCTGAGCCGCATGATGACAAACAACATCGAAACCGCAGCCAGGAAGATCCCGCTTATGACCATCAAATCAAATAAATAATGGACGATCATCGGCGGCAAGTCTTCTTCAGGAAATTCCTCGAGGCCGATTACCTCTGCCCCCGGATCTCCGTGGGCAAGAATGCTTAAAGCATACGGGAGCTCCAGCGCATAAGCAATCTCTCCATCCTCGGTCAAAATTCCGCCTAAGATCAATGGCGCTTCCGTCGTCGTCTCAAAATGCCACTCAGCCGCCGCAAGCTTTTCCGGCTGATATTCCGCTAAATATTTACCGGACAAATCGCCGATCAGTGCGGTGACGATGGCAAATACACAAGCGACCGTCATCGTTAAATGTAGAGCTTTTTTATGATAAACATGTTGATTGCCCCGCAGTAAATAAATCGCGGCAATCGCGGCCAGAATGAAGGCCGATGTTAAATAAGCTGATGAAAGAACATGAGCGACCTTGGTCGGCGTCGCCGGATTAAACATCGCCGCAAGCGGGTTAATATTCGTGATAACCCCGTTCTCCACTGTAATTCCGTAAGGTGAATTCATAAAAGCATTGACCGTCGTGATAAAAAATCCCGAAGCCGAAGCGCCGATCACAACCGGAATCACCAGCAGCCAGTGATGAATTTTCTTTTTAAAACGATCCCACGTATAAAGGTAAATCCCAAGAAAGATCGCTTCAAAGAAGAACGCGAATGTCTCCATAAACATTGGCAAACTGATCGCATGCCCGGCAACCTCCATAAAGCTGGGCCACAATAAACTTAGCTGGAGGCCGATAGCCGTTCCTGTCACGACTCCGACCGCCACCGTTATCACAAACCCGCGCGCCCACCGACGCGCAAGCAAGCGGTAATGCTCATCATTTCGCTTAATTCCGATCCATTCCGCCAAGGCAATTAATAGCGGAATACCGACCCCGATTGTCGCAAAAATCGCGTGAAAGCCCAACGTCACACCTGTTAATATCCGACTGTATATCACCGGATCGTACTCCATCATTTCTCCTCACCCTCCTTAGAAAAACACCAAAGGCATCTTTTTTCATCATCCTGTAAATTTTTTATTCATCCTTTTACAAAATGCTCACCTTTTCACATTCAAATTAAAATGGGCTTTAAAATTGAGCCAAGACAAGCTTTTCACTACTGCCACTATCACTATAGGTTTTACAAGGCGATTGTAACATATCGAAAAAGCCGCCGAGAAAATGATCAATGAATATTTTGTGAAAGGAATCACATTGTCATGATTTATTCTTTTTTTCTATACCATTTGTTCATTATTTCTAAACACAGCGGCGCAATGGATTGTAAGCTAGGTTGCTTTGAGAAAGCAGAAAAAACCGGGGAACAGGGATGATCTTTTTTCACCCTGTGTCCCGGATCTGAAAGCAGTGAATATAGTCAGTGCCTCTTTAATGCCCCTGAGCTTATTCATTTAAATCATTTATTTTTGCAGCAGTCCTTCACGCTGCTCAATCTTAACATGCAAGTCCTCTCTCTTTCGCAAAAGCTGCCGGCGTAGATAAGGCAGCACCCAACGGTCTCCCCCAAACCGTCCAGCATTGGCCCCTGCCGCCATAATAAAAATAGAAATCAAAATAAGCAGCGGATTTGTAGAAATCGTTCCGGCAAATAAAAAGGCCATATTCATCGCTACGCCAAAAAAAGCAGCGGCAGAAGTCAAAATACCAGTAATCAGTCCTAAACCAACAAGAATCTCTCCCCAGGCGACAACGAGACTAAATAGATCGGCATACGGAATCGCCACAGATTCTAAAAACGTTACATAAACAGGATATAAAACTTCCTCCCCCTTCATCACGGGATTCGTTACCGCACTTTCCAAAAAACCTCCCGCATGAAATCCCCCTGTTACCTTGCCAACTCCTGAAGATAGCCAGGCCCAGCCTAAATAGAGGCGTAATATGACCATAATTCCTGCTACTACCTTGTTTTCTCGTAAAAATTGTCCAATCATCAAAATGTCCCCCTCATTCATGTTCACTTAAAATGATATTGTGAATGTTTTCACAATGTTTATAAGGTAAGTATATCGGACTTAGATCAATTTGACTACCATATCTTACACATTTCACACTTTGTTCAATATTTCACAAACTATTGTGTGAAATTAAGGTTCTACGTCAAATGTTGGGATAGCGAGAGGATGACTCCTTATCCTACCCCGAATGTGATGTCTTTGTATTGATGGTGAAGTAAGATCCGGTTGCGCAACCGATCATATCTTCGAAAGCCAAACGCATTCCGCTTGATGACCTTCGTTTGATTGTTGAGTCCTTCGACAAATCCATTGGTGTACCCAAACGCAAAGCTATTTAAGATTTCAGTTTCCCAGTTCCGGAATGTTCGAATGGCTTTCTGAAAGGCGTCAAGGTGACTCTGTTCCACTTTTTCATAGAACGCATAAAGTCCCTCTTTGACCTCCACCATTTTGCCTTCCTTGCCCCGCTCTTTCGCCCGATCAAACCATGCCATATACGCTTCTTTCAGCTCATAGGCCTCTCGTAGAGCGTCAGAAAGGGACAAGTACCGTTCTACGTACCATAGCTGCCTCTCGGTCAGCTCTTCTCTTCGCTTGTAGAAAATGCTTCTGAGTCGCTTGCACTTCTTCCGGTCATAGGGGTGGAAGGCTTTCTGTTCGGTTCGTCGAACCGCCTCTAAGGCCCAAATCATGTAGCGGGAAAAATGGAACCGATCCCCAATAATGACCGGGCTGCCAAGTGCCTTTTGTACCGCTGATTTGAATGAGTAGCTCAAGTCCATCACGACTATTTGCACATGCTCCCCCTTCTTCTCCAAATACCGTTGTAACGTCTTGGCAGAGCGGTCGGGAAGGATGTCGAGAGGGCGGCGTGTTTGAGCATCTGCTAGAATGAGCTGGTAGGTCCCTTCCTACGTGTCTGCCTTGTATTCATCAATCGCGATCACCGGCGGAAGCTGATCCACTTCCTTTACCAGCGAAGCTGACAGGTGATCGAACCTCCGCATCACCGTCGTCGGAGAGGTATGGAACTGCTTGGCTGTATCCGTAAAGTTCTTCCCTTCGATCACCCTCATACCCAACGCCTGGTTCCACTCGATGGTCTGGCGTTGATACTTTTTCACAAACGATACCGTTTCCGCGAACTTCTTTCCGCATGGACAAGCATACCGGCGCTTTCGATAAAACAAAGCGACCTTCCGCTCAAACCATTTAAGGTGCTGGATCTTTTGGATTCGATAATCATGCACACGCGTCGTCATCGTTTGACAGGCCGGACATTCATGGGGTTTCCTTGGTACCTCCACATGAATCGCCACCATGTCCTCGCGTTCTTCTATCTTTGTCACGTTGACCTCTTTTAATCCTGGGATTTTCATGATAGACTTTTGTTGCACGCTGCTCCATCCTTTCTTTGTTTCTCGTCAATTCAAGGATAACAGGATCAAAGGAGCTTGCGTGTCTTTTTTTGTCCTCATTGTGCGAATACCCCAACATTTATTCTAGAGCCAAAATTAAGAAGGAATAGTTCCTTTGCTGCTGTTGCCCTAGGATCATATCGATTCCTCTAATCAAAAAAACGAGCAGGAACCTGTTTCCCTGCTCGTTTTTCAACCTTTATTATGAATCGGCTGCTTCCGCTTCTTCCCGTTCTCTTTCTGCTTTTTGTACTTTCCGGTACGTCACATATGACACCCAAATACTGAATTCATAGAGCAGCAAGAGGGGCACCGTGACCATTAAATGCGAAATGACTTCAGGCGGGGTAATCATCCCGGCGATGACCAGCAGCACAAAATAAGCTAGCTTGCGCACCTGGCTTAACAGCATCGGGGTTATGATCCCCAGTCTCGTTAAAAACATCACGATCACAGGGAGCTGGAATAACACACCGAATGGGAGCGTCACCTGAAAAAGAAACGTAAAGTATTCATTAATCCCATACTGTTCCGTAATACCGAGCCGCTCTGCTAAATTGCTCATGAACTGAACCAGGTAAGGAAACAAAATAAAATAAGCGAAGGCGATTCCCGCTAAAAACAGCAAAAATGCAAGCGGAATATAGGACAATGTCGCCTTCTGTTCATTCTCATGAAGGCCGGGTCGGACAAAAGCCCAAAGCTGATACAGAATAATTGGGAACGTTAAGATTAACGCACTCGCGAATGCGAACGTCATAAAGATCCGGATTGAATCGGTCATTTTAAAGGCGTTCATCGGCAAATCAGCTGCGGTTGGCGTGCTCTGCAAATATGTGATTAAAGGAGTCGCTAAAAAAAAGCCGGCGATAAAAGCCACTGCAAAGAAAGCGAGTGTGATGATTATTCGCCGCCTTAACTCCACAATGTGTTCCATCACCGACATATCTTTTTGTTCCATGGATAAACCCTTCCTGCTTAGGCTTTGTTATTATCTTTCTTTTTATCGTCATCATCATCCGCCAAGCCTTTTGTTGCATGCTTGAATTCACGTAGTGTATTCCCAGCAGCTTTTCCAAGCTCCGGCAGTTTTTTCGGACCAAAAATCAACAATGCAACAAGCGCAATAATCGCAATACTTCCTGCTCCTAATCCCATAGGTAGCACCTCCTTGTCCTTTTATCATACTCAGCAACAGCTTCGCTGAGGAACTTCGCTTGCAGTCATACTCCCGGTGGGCCGTCAAGCCGCTCCGTTCGCCACCCGTTTGCTTTTCGGAATACTCCCGGTCGGAGTATTCCTATTATACGGGATAATGCTTTAGAAAATAAACTAACGCCTGTAATTCGACGGACAGGTCAATGTGATGGACGCGGACTTCTTCGGGCACGTCCAGCCGGGCCGGTGTGAAATTAAGGATTCCCTTAATTCCTGATTGCACGAGCTGATCGGCAATCTTTTGCGCAGCGAGAGCCGGGACTGTCAAAATGGCGACCGTCACCTCCGGATCAATCAGCTCAGTCAGCTGTTCAAGATGATAGATCGTCACTCCACCAATGTCCTTGCCGACCTTTTCCTGATCAACATCAAACGCCATCACAATTTCAGTATTATTATTTTTAGAAAAATTGTAGTTCAAAAAGGCTGTCCCAAGGTTGCCGACACCGACAAGAATCACTTTCGTCAATTCATCCTGGTCAAGTGTCTTACGAAAAAAAGAAAGCAAATAATTGACATTATAGCCATAGCCTTTTTTCCCAAGTGCTCCAAAATAGGAAAAGTCGCGACGAATGGTCGCTGAATCTACTTTCACTGCCTCACTCAATTCTGTTGACGATACTCTCTGTTTTCCTGAGGCCTGGAGATTCTCCAAAAACCGATAGTACAAAGGCAGCCGCTTTGCAGTTGCTTGGGGAATCTTCGTTTGCTCACTTTTCATCAGCGCCTCCCTCCTACCTGCGAGGACATGATCCTCATTTTTTCATTGTACACCATTTCACACAGTTTGTAAGTGGTTTCGTTTCATGTTCAATAAGTTGTTGAAAGATTAATTCTGCGATACACTCACAGTATACAGCTTTTTTGAAAACACGTCGTATCTTGCCAGAAGATAGAAAGGGAAAATCATGATTGTTTTACAGTGCATCAATCTTTCAAAATCATTCGGTGCAGAGCCTATTTTATCAAATATTAAACTAGATATCCAAACTGGAGAACGTCTTGCCCTCGTCGGACGTAATGGAGCCGGCAAATCAACCTTGCTGAAAATCATTGCCGGACAGCTTTCCTATGATGAGGGCGAGCTGATGCTCCCTAAAGGGATGGAGCTTGGCTACCTCGCCCAGGACACTGGACTCGAATCCAACCTGTCGATCTGGGATGAAATGCTGACTGTCTTTGAGCCTTTGCGCCAAATGGAACAACAGCTGCGCACGCTGGAAGCGCAAATGTCCGACCCTGATTTACTGCAAAACGCCACGCGCTATGAAAAGCTGCTGCGGGAATACGATGAAAAGCAGCTCGCTTTCAAGGATAAAGGCGGCTATCAATATGAAGCCGACATCCGGACCGTGCTTGCCGGGATGAACTTTGCCGACTTCGAATACAGCACGAAAATTGCCACGCTAAGCGGCGGGCAAAAGACGCGGCTTGCTTTAGCAAAGCTGCTTCTGACAAAGCCGGACCTGCTTATTCTTGATGAACCGACCAACCATCTCGACATTTCCACCTTAACCTGGCTTGAGCATTATTTGCTCGGCTATAAAGGAGCGATTTTGATCGTCTCCCATGACCGTTATTTTCTCGATAAAATCGTCACAAAGGTCGTTGAGATTTCCAGAACGAAGTCAACCAAATACTACGGAAATTACAGTGATTACCTCGAGGAGAAGGCAAAGCGCTACGAGCTTGAAGTAAAGCAATATGACAAGCAGCAGGAGCAAATTGCCAAGCTCGAGGACTTCATTCAAAAAAATATCGTTCGCGCCTCGACGACAAAGCGGGCACAAAGCCGGCGCAAGCAGCTTGAGAAAATGGAGCGGCTCGACCGGCCTCAAGGTTCCGAGAAATCCGCTTCCTTTTCTTTTGAGATTGACAGACAAAGCGGAAATGAAGTGCTGCGGGCAACCGGCCTTCATGCAGCCTACGGCGAGCACTCGATTTTCCGCAATCTTGATTTGGCGATCGACCGCGGCGAAAGCGTCGCCCTGATCGGTCCAAATGGAGCCGGCAAATCGACGCTATTAAAAGCGTTAATGAAGGCAATCCCGCTTCAGGACGGAACGATCCGACTCGGCAGCAACGTAACGATTGGCTATTACGATCAGGAGCAGGCGAATCTCAAATCGAACAAGCTTGTGCTGCAGGAGCTGTGGGATGACTATCCGTTATTACCTGAAAAGGAAATCCGGACCGTGCTCGGCAACTTTCTATTCAGTGGGGATGATGTGCTCAAGCCAGTGTCGGCGTTAAGCGGCGGCGAAAAGGCGCGCCTTGCCTTGGCGAAGCTAATGATGCAAAAAGCCAATTTCCTGATTCTTGATGAGCCGACGAACCATCTCGATCTCGACGCAAAAGAAATGCTGGAAGCGGCCTTGATTGATTATCCTGGCACCTTGCTTTTCGTCTCACATGACCGTTACTTCCTCAACCGGATTGCGACAAGAATGGCCGAGCTTGAGAATGGTCAAATCACGAATTATCTTGGTGATTACGACTACTATGTAACGAAAAAAGCGGAAATGCAACAGCGCGAGCAATTGGAACAGGAGGAAGCCGGGAACCCGACCCAACCAGAAGAACAGTCCGACAAACGGAATTATGAGGCGGACAAGGAAGCGAAAAAACTGGAACGCCAGCGTACACGCCGAATTGAAGAGCTCGAGCAGCTTATTGAACAGGCGGAAACGGAGCTTGCCAAATGTGAAGAAGCGCTTTGTGATCCCGAGATTTACTCCAATCACGAGAAGGCTCTGGCTCTCCAGCAAAAAATCGATCAGCTTCATCCAACTATCGAGAGATACATGGAAGAATGGGAGCAGCTGCAGGAATAAAGCACTTCGTCCTACAAAGGGCTGGACAAAAGGTAAAAACAACCTTTTGTCCAGCCCTTGCTGTCTCAGTCTTTTTTAGTGCGCAGCCTGAAGCGCGATGATGCGCTCGGGGTAGTTTGTCGTAACCCGCAGCTCGTCGTGAAAGCTTGCGAGCTTGTTCTGCGTGTCCTCATCATCCACTGTCCAGACGCCGATCTTGATCCCCGCCTGAATTAGCTCATTAATCAATGATTCCGTTATATAGGCGTAATGCATCGAAATAAAGCTTGCTCCTGTATAGCGCGCCTGCTCAACTAAAAGAGTCGGCCGGCCAAGGTAAACGAGCCCTGTTTCAATCGCCGCATCAGCGTCTTTAACCGTCTTCACACTAATGTGGTCAAACGAAATGACGGTAACCTGACGCTCGAGCTGATAGGACTGGATCAGCTTCACAACGGCTTCCTCCAATCCTGGATAATGGTCTGCGGTTTGCTTGAGCTCGATCACGAGACGACTCGTCCGGCCTTTGAACATTTGAAATACCTGCTCTAAAGAAGGAATCTTCTCCGCCATGAATTCCTGGCTGAACCAGCTGCCGGCAGTAAGCTGCTGCAGCTCGGAGAACGTATAATCGCGGACGGCGCCTCTGCCATTCGTTGTCCGCTCTAATGTATGATCATGAATGACGACCGGAATGCCATCCTTCGACAGGTGGACATCCAGCTCCACTTCGGTAATGAACGGCTCGTCCAATGCCAGCCGAAAAGCGGCCAGCGTATTTTCAGGCGCTTGTCCGGACCAACCCCGGTGTGCAATAATTTTCATCCTATCGTCACCTTCCTGCTTTTATTTTACTCCTGTATACACAAACGCCCGGATAATTTGACGTTGAGCGAAGAAAAAGACAATCAAAATCGGCAGAACCAAAATCATGTTGCCGGCCATTAAAATATGCCAGGCGACACCACCTTCGACCTGCAGCAATTTCGTAACACCAATAGGCAATGTCCGCGAAGCGTCGGACGTCGTCATGACGAGCGGCCAGAAATAATCATTCCAATGAGTAATAAAACTGAACAAACCGAACGTAATTAATACAGGCTTGGCCATCGGTACCATAATTTTGATAATGATCTTCCATTCACTCGCCTCATCAAGCCTGGCCGCTTCAATCAGCTCCTCTGGCACCTGCTTAAAGGATTGCCGCAGCAGAAAAATACCGAAGGCGCTTGAAGCAAACGGAAGAATCAGTGCCCAGAGCGTATCAAGCAGGCCCCATGCACTCATTTGCAAGTAAACTGGTAAAAAGATCAGCTGCGCCGGAATCATCAACGTAATCATCGTCAAACCGAAGAAAAAAGTATCCCCTTTAAACCGGTAGCGCGCAAAGGCGTATGCCGCCGGGATGATCGTACAAAACTGCAGGATAAGAATCCCGACAGACACGAGGATGCTGTTGACGAAAAACCGCAGAAACGGACCCGAGTTCCACGCCTTTTCAAAATTGCTCCAATGAAAATCCGCAGGAATCCATTTCGGCGGGAAAATGATCGTCTCGCCCAGTGATTTAAGCGAGGTCGACATCATCCAAACAAACGGCATTGCAAAGATGATCACGATGCAAATCAGGCTAATCGCGCGCAGCAGCTTGAGAGCAACTACTTTGTACTTCATAAGCATCTCCTTTCTTAGCGGTAGTGAACGCGTTTGGCAAGCAGGCGGAAGTATATAATCGTCAATAGGCTGACGACAATCAGCAGGATGACACCAGCCGCGGATGCATAGCCGATTTTAAAGAAACGGAAACCATTTTCATAGATGTAGTAGACGAAGGTGTTCGTTGAATTGATCGGCCCTCCCTGCGTCATAATCGAAATCGTATCAAAGATTTGAAAGGAGCCAATCATACTGATCACAGCCAAAAAGAACAGCGTCGGCGACAGCATTGGCAGCGTAATTTTCGTAAATGTTCTCCACGGACTCGCCTCGTCCAAAGATGCTGCCTCGTACATGTCTTTTGGAATGCTTTGCAGGCCGGCGATAAAGACAAGTGTATTAAAACCGACCCCTTTCCAGACGGCGACAATGACTAAGGAGTACAACGCGGTGTCCGGGTGGGTGAGCCATTGCACCTTATCAATCCCGAACAGTCCAAGAAACCAGTTAAGCAGACCGTAATCAACATCCATCATCCACATCCACAGCATCGAAATCGAGACGAGCGAAATAATATGCGGACTGAAAATCGCTCCTTGGACAAAGCTGTAGATGACCCCCTGCTTATTGAGCCAAAGCGCCAAAAACAGCGAGATGGTCAGCGTAAAGAAAACGGTCAGAAACGTATAGACTGCCGAATTGCGCATCACTTCGATAAATTCCCGTTCGGCCAGCAGCGATTTGAAGTTTTCCAATCCAACGAAGTCCTTCGTCGGACTGACGAAATTCCAATCAAAGGCACTTAAGTAAATCATGTAGAAGATGGGATAAATAAAAAACAGGCAGAAAATGATCACCGCCGGCGCAATCATCATGTAAGGGCGCAGCACCATCCAATTCACGTAACTAAACCCCCTCCAGCACAAGCGGCTTTTGTCCAATTGAGACATGGCGCATCCGCATTCCGTCTTTATCAAAGAAATAGAGCTTCTCCAGCGGAATCGCGAGGTGAATCATTGTCGCTTCCTCGACATTCGTTTGAAACTGCTTCACCCGGCAAAAACCGGCTGCCGTTTTCACCTTGTAAATAATCTCGGCGCCCAACGTTTCCCGCGTCACGATCTCTCCCGGAATAATGAGCTGGTTATCATGATGGGACGAACCGCTTAGCCGTACGACCTCGGGTCTGAAACCAACATAGCCCGCCTTAAGATTGACATCCGGAAGATACATCCTGACCTGTTGATACGGAACGACATTCATCGCCGGCGTGCCGATGAACTCAGCCGTAAACGTATTATTCGGATCGCGGTACATTTTCATCGGGCTGTCGATCTGCTGGACCTCTCCTTTATTTAATAGAATAATTTCATCCCCCATTGACATTGCTTCCACTTGGTCATGGGTCACATAAACGAATGTCGTGCCGAGCCGTTTATGCAGCTCGATCAGCTCCGTCCGCATCTGGTTGCGCAGCTTCGCATCAAGATTGGATAACGGTTCATCCAATATAAACACCTGCGGCTTTTTGACCATTGCCCGCGCCAGGGCGACGCGCTGGCGCTGTCCGCCGGATAAATGCTGCGGCTTCTTCTTTAAATACTCCGTCAGACCGACAATTTCGGCAATTTCATTGATCAGCTTTTTCCGCTCGGCTTTCGGCACTTTTTTATTAATCAGGCCAAACTCAATGTTTTCTTTCACTGTCATCGTTGGGTATAACGCGTAATTTTGAAACACCATCGCGATATTGCGCTTTCCAGGCGGCACTTCATTGACGCAGCGATCACCGATCCAAATGTCGCCACTTGTTTGCTTTTCCAGTCCGGCAATCATTCGCAGCGTTGTCGATTTGCCACAGCCAGAAGGTCCAACCAGCACGGTGAAGGAGCCGTCTTTGATCGTTACGTTTACATCTTTCACGACCTGTGTCTCATCAAAGGCCTTTGTGACATTCTTCAAGACGATTTTTGCCATTTTGTAGGTCCCCTTTCTCGTTCAATTCGTTGTTACCCTGTGATCTGAATCGTTCTCGCAGTAAGTACTTCGGCTAATTGGTCAACCGTTTTTACAGTAACATCCGGTTCCATCAATAACCCATGATGCGTATAGCGCGTAATCAGGCACGTCTTTCCTCCGACCGCTTTAACAGGATACAGGTCATTCCACGGATTGTCGCCAATTGAGAGAATATGTTCAGGCTTGTAGCCCTCTTCCAGTAAATGTTTCACATAGGCGCTCATTCCAAGCGGTTTTTTCGCGTCATACATGTATTCATCAAACAACCCGCCGATGTTCAAATAGTTGACAAACTCTTCGCCGGAGGGGGACGGTGTATTCGTCATGAACACTTTTCTTTCCACCTCCAGCTTTTCAATCGCGGTAAATAACGGCTCGCAGCGTTCAATCGAAAACGGCGATTGCAGCATTTCTTTCCTTACTTGATTAAAAGCCGCCACGCACTTCTCTTGAGCAATTTGATGCTTTTCAATATAGAAATTCGCCACACACCACGGATCACCGAGATAGGCAAGCTGCTCGCTTTCCAAATTAACAAGGTCGGACGTTACCGTTTGCTCCACTCCCTCCCAGGAAAAAGCTTTTGCGATCCTCTCTTCCTTATAGAGAAAAACAATTTTCTTCTCCCGATCGAGGAAATGTCCTAATTGAATCGGGTGCTCGCCTGCTAAAATCTGATACGCCTCGTTGACCGTCTGGTGAACCTCTCTCTCGGACAGTTTGTCTTTTAATAAATAGGTGATATAACGCTCCAAGAAGGAATATTCCTGATAAAGGGTTCCATCTAAATCAAAAATCGCCACTTTACTCGTTTGAAACGGGTGCATTCATCCGACCTCCATTCTTATGCTGAAAAAGGGGCTGCAACACTTCGCAACCCCGCTTTGACCTTCATGTTCAGGGCATTACTGCAATAACTGATTAGCCTTTTCCGCCGCGGTATTCAACGCGTCTTCGGGACTACTATCCTCATTAATGAGCGAGCGTGTAATTTCATCTTGCAGAATCTTTGAGATTTCCGGGTATTGATCGAGCATTGGACGCGGTCTCGCATACTCAAGCTGCTCGACAGCGACTTCATATTGTGGAAACTCCTGATACAGGCTTTGCATCACATCACTTTCAACGGCGGAAGAACGGCTCGGAAGATATCCTGTATACTCACTCGCATAAACCGTCTGCTCCGTCGCGGTCATCCATTTAATAAATTCCCACGCAGCTTCCTGCTTTTCCTCATCCAGCCCGGCAGTCATGACTAAGTTACAACCACCTGTCGGCACCCCGTAAGTTTCATTGGCCGGCATGAAGGTTGTATTCAACTCAAAGCCCTGCTCATCAGCCATTGCCAGCCAGTAGGAAAGGTCGGCCGTCGAACTGAAGGTCATGGCCGCACGCCCATTCGCAAAATCCTGCTTTGCCGTGTCCCCGGCTTCATCCCCTGTCGGAATTTTAATAATCCCTTCATCGTTCATCCTTTTCCAAAATTCAACCGGCGCGACTCCTGCTTCACTGTTAAAGGCGACAGACTGCTCATCGTCGGCAATCATTTGGCCTCCGCTTTGCGCGACATAGGCCTCATAGAACCAAATGTTTACAGGCAACGTCATCCCAACCCGCTCGCCTTCAACCGTCAAAGCTCTCGCATACTCTTCAAATTCTTCCCATGTTTTTGGACCAGATGGATCAAGCCCGGCTTCTTCAAGCAGGGTCGCATTCAAATAAAGAATTGGCGTACTGCGTAAGTACGGCAGTGCATATAAGCGTTCATTAACGTAGGAATTCCCCATTAGACCTGGGATAAAGTCATCCATATCAATATCATCGCGCTCGATAAATGGCGTTAAGTCTTCCGTCATTCCTGAGTTGGCAAAAATCGCCACGGAGGCAATTTCATTTTGCGTCACTTCCGGCGCATTCCCGGCAGCAAACGCCGCTTGTGTTTTCGCGTGCAAATCATCATAGGAGCCTTGATATTCAGCTGTGACGTGGATGCGATCCTGCGACTCGTTAAACATCTTAACTAGATTCTCGTTATTTTCACCGATTTTATCTCCCCAGGCGTACCAGTATGTGATTTCAATTTTGTCTCCCTCTCCGCCCTGAGCCCCCTCATCTCCACTAGCCGAAGCATCGGAGGCCGTATCATCGGCCGATTGACAAGCAGCTAACACAAGCATCACCATTACTGAAACGAGCAACATCGACAATCTGGTTTTCATTTGATCCATCTCCTTTTATTTGCTTTTATTTTCCTCTTCCTTGCCTTAGACTCTAAAAAAAGAGACCTCGCTCCAATAGACAGAATGAAAGAATCATTCATCTCTATTCGGCAAGGTCTCTCTGCTCATCGCACCAACTATTCTATTTACTTGTTAGGGTCATCATAGCTTTCAAATATTAAGAGAACATGAAAGAAAGATAAAGCTTTTATGAATAAGCGACCGCCCCGGCCAGGTCCGCTTTCCACACATCCCGATTAGAGGTCGAAACAGCCAACGCCCCATGGGCGAGAGCCGCCTCGGCATGCTCCTTTTCCGTCAGCAGCCCGCCGGTAATAATCGGGACATCCTTTGTAAAGGTTTTAATCTCCGCGAGGATTTCAGGAATCCGGGCCGGCATAATTTCAATAATGTCAGGCTTGTTTCTCTCAAGCTGCACGGGAAGGTTGACGAGAATCTCGGAGTCAATCATAAAGATTCGTTGCACCGTCAAAAGCTGACGCTTCTTAGCAGAAGCGATCAAACTCGGCTTTGTTGTGACGATGCCTGTTGGTCTGACATAGTTGGCGATAAAATCAAGCCCGTCGCTATCATTGCTTAATCCTTTGATCTTCTCGATATGGACGAATGTCGGCAGGCCGGCTTCAATTAGCACCTCGACATAATGCTTAATCACATTTATGTTGCCTGTTAAGAGAAAGACGCTGCCGATTTGCTCACGCAGCTTCAATACAAGATCAATATGCTTCGGCGTTTTCACCGCGGCGATTTTCTTCGTCTCTGCTATGCGCGTAAAGATATCCTTTGTCCCGTTCATTCCTTTTCCCCTTTCTTGAAGCTTTAAAAAGGTTTAGCTTACATCAACAACCGGCAAGAGCGACACCCGGCATTCACGATCAATCGCTTCTCCCCGTACATCGGTTTGATGGGTGAAGTGATTCATATGCTTGTAGACAACAGGAGCGGCTTCCGCCATGACAAGATCCTCTACATCCACCGCCGAGACAATGATTTCTTCCGGCGTAAGCTCAATCAGACGCAGCGCATGCTGATCAAGACAAGCCGACACTTGGACAAAGGTCCAATTTTCCTTTTTCACAATCGAATCAATATGGGTGTGACCATTGAAATACATTCCGATTCCGCGCTTTTTCTCCAAAATCGACCAGACATCGATCTCCGGATGAATCGACCCTTTTTCATGATCAGAGCGCTTCGTCGTTTGATAAACCGGATGATGGGCAAAGACAAGTAGCGGCTTCGTCCCCGATTCAGCGACAACCTCTTCTAACCAATCAAGCTGCTCTTCGTCCAGCCAGCCGCCCCAATCTTCATAATCCATTTCTTTCGCCGTATCAAGAAAAGCGAGGACAGCTTCATCGGTCTCAATCGTGTGATAGCGCTTTTGACCCGAAATCGTCAGCACCGCTTCCCGCGGCTGCGCGTAAAGATCATGATTTCCTAGAACGTGAATGAAGTTTTTTTGATGATGGTTAATCAGACGATAAATATCCTCCAATTCACTTGAGTGGCCGTAATTGGTCAAATCACCAAGTGAAAGATACAAATCCGCCTCAACTTGAAGAAAGTGATCGATAAACCTTTTGTAAAAGACTTCCCGTGCTTCAGCCAACCCGTCAATAGCTGCATCAATGTCCGGATAGTGCAAATCCCCGATAAGTGCCAGTTTCACTTTCATTCTCCTCTCTTCGTTTCAATCATCATGGAACATCGGCTTGTCCAACAATCCAAAATCTGTCGGTGGTTTTTTCGTTTTTTGAACGGCTTCTCTTTCAAAAAAATGAAAAAACCTCTCCTACTGTCCTTCGCAGACAGTAAGCAAGGTTTCTCCTATTCTCTACCTTAATGGTCTTTGTTTATTTACTTCTTACGTTCACTATACGGTTACATTGTTAAGTGATTATTAAGGGAATGTTTAGTTTCCTTATAAAAAGCTGTTATCCTTTCCAGCTTCCGGCTCTTTTGCAGATTTAACCAGCCAGAAGTAATAGCTCGATACAACACAGAACATCGAAGTAGCCGCCGCCACGACGCCGGAATCATTAAAAAGCAGCAAAGAGAACGAAGCGACGACTCCGGCCTGCATAAAAAGCTGCATATCAGCTCTTTTTAACTGACGCCGCTTTCTCCACAGCACAATCGCCCCGAGCAAATAGCTTGTTACTAACAGCTGTGTCCAGTTGGAATGCTTAAACAGCTTGAAGTTCATTGCCAGCTTCCTCTGGATCAAGTCGATAATGAACCTTACATCCCCCTGTAAAAGCCGCTCAAAGGCCGAGCCAATATGAGTCCGTTCACCCGTTAGCTGCAGAATAAACAAGAGCAGGACGCCACCGGCCAGCACAGCGAGCGTCATTATCGCAAACCTCCCCGCTGACAAACGCGATTGACAGAGGCGAGATAGCAGGAAAGCGAATGTAATCATCGCTGATAAAGTCGCCCCGGCATTCGTCCCCAGCGTGCTTTTTCCGAGCACGAGAATCACCACGATCGCCAGCACTCCCGCCCCGGTAAGCGCCAGCCATTTGCGGGGATAAGATAATAACGGCATCAACACCATTAAAGCAACGATCAAATAAACCCCGGCAAACTCATTTCCCATGCCGTAATAGCGCGCCCCAATGATGGGATCATAGCCTAAATACGAGCGCTGCATAAACGGAGAGCCGAGTGCAACATCGCACGTCAGCAGCAAAAAGGTGACAAGACCCGTCCAGAAAATCGGAATTCTTGTTTGATCCACGAGATATCCACATGTAATCGAACTAATAATTAACAGGATGATAAAGCCCCACACCCCTGTATACGGTGTCAGCCGGGCCAACGCCAAAAACCAAAACGGCGACCAGAGCATCGAAAGGAGCAGGAGACGGATTAGCTTGCGGTACATCTGTTTCGATCCTTCTGTGATGAAACTGAACCCTCCCGCTGTAATCAGGGCGATAACGAGAAAGGAAATATAGGTTGATAACACATTGGCGCGACTTTTATAAATAAGGACCATTTCATCGACAGCCTTGGAAATATTTCCGCCGTCGCTCCGCTCCTGGCGGATGATCTCTCCGGTAAGATGCACTTCACCGCTTGATAGGCCGAAAGAGTCAAGCAGCGTCGGGATGACATCAAGACTGCTAACCAAATACGGCTGCTTCGTCGTCGACGACGTAAGCATCTCTCCCTTCTTCTCTCCCCAATAAAACACCGGGGCCAGCTGCTGTTTCTCGCGATAAGCGTCCTCATTCATCATCGGTGCCAATAACCAGATTTCCTCCGCATAGCCGCTCTCTTCCAGCTCCTGTAAAAAGCTGCTTAACCGCTGTAATTGCTGCTGGCGTTTATCCGCAAAAAGCTGCTCCTCGATAAAAGGTTTCTGCTCATAGAGCCGGTGTAAGTCGCCCCATTCAATTACGCTTAATTGCCGCCGGTCTTTTGCTTCCGCCAACTGCTCCATAAGAAAAGCCGGATTCATCTCAACACCGGACGGAGCCTGTGGATTAGCGCGCACAGCTTCGAGTAAGCTTCCCTCACCTTCCCCTTGTTGATTCATAATGAGCAAGGAACCGTAACGCAGCTGTTCAGCAGTCGTATCGCTATGACCAAAAACCCGCCGTTCAACCCCAGCATCTTCAAGCATTTGCCCTAATAAACCGGTCGTCACAGCCGTGTTCTTTTTCTTAAGTTGTGGATAATAAGGGTGAAACAGATTTCCACCTGCCGTCCGCCAACCGACCTGGGACATCCACTGAGCAACATCCATCTCCTGAAAGCTTTCGCCAAGCTGGTAGCTGTTCCATCCTTTAACGCCGACTGTTCGCACTCCTAAACTTAACGTCATCATATTATTCAAATAAGAATAAGGGCCGTCAGGGCGGATATTCATCGCCCCCATCGCCGCCTTGTCCCAAATAGATGAGTCATCCTGCTCAAGAAACCAGCCTGCTTCATGAAAGGAAAGGCCGGGTACAATCATGACAACGACCTGCTTCGCTTCTGATTCTGCCGCCCACGTATCCACAGGGCAAATCAAGAAGATGACGCATAGCCATCCAATAAGCGATTTTTTCGACATTGTCCTTCCTCATTTCGACCTAATTTTCTGACATATCCACATTACCCACAAACTTATTCACATAAAAAACAGCGTATTTCCTACTATCCTTTTATTTATCCACATTATGAACAGCTTTATCCACATTTTAATTAACCACAGCTCATCCTTCGATTTTATCGTTTTTTCAGAGCTTATCCCCATTACTCACAATGATGTGGATAAATACTGTGCACAACTCGGCCGCAGTCCCTTTTTCCCACTTTACTAGCATAAAAAAACCATTTAAGGATAGCCTTTACACCCTTAAATGGTTTTAAACAAATATTTATCGCTACATTAATGATAAACCTGGATTTCCGTTTAGTTCATAGCCTGAGAAACGCTGCTGCTTCCATTTTATACTGGCCGCCGCGCCTATCATCGCCGCATTGTCGGTGCACAGCTCGAGCGGGGGAATGATCAGTTCAACCGAAGAGGAAAATTCTTTCTCCAATGCAGCACGCAATCCTTTGTTGGCCGCTACCCCTCCTGCCAACAGAAGCTGCTTAACCTCCAGCTCCTCAACCGCCCGCTTTGTCTTGCCGACGAGCACATCAATCACGCTTTGCTGGAAGCTTGCGGCGACGTCCTCGACTTTTACCTCTTCACCGCGCTGCCTGTAATTGTGAAGCGTATTAATGACAGCTGATTTCAGCCCGCTGAAGCTGAAATCGTAGGAATCACTCTCAAGCCAGGCACGCGGAAAGGAAATCGTCGCTTCTCCCGCAGCCGCCAGCCGATCAATATGCGGCCCGCCCGGATAAGGCAAGCCCAATGTTCTTGCCACCTTATCATACGCTTCGCCAACCGCGTCATCCCGGGTTTGACCAATAATCGTAAAGCTTCCTTCCTTTTCCATGTAAACAAGCTCGGTATGGCCGCCCGAGACAACGAGCGCAAGCAATGGATACGTTAACGGCCGCACAAGCTGATTCGCGTAAATATGTCCGGCGATATGATGAACGCCGATTAAAGGAAGCCCCCGAGCAAAGGCAATCGCTTTTGCTGCGTTCACACCGATTAACAGCGCTCCAACAAGCCCCGGCCCCTCCGTCACCGCCACTGCATCAAGGTCGGAAAAGCTCACCTGCGCTTCCTTCATTGCCTGCTCGACGATCAGTGTAATCTGTTCAACATGATGACGTGACGCCACTTCCGGCACGACGCCGCCAAAACGTTTATGGCTCTCAATTTGCGAGGAGACAATGTTACTAACAATGTCTGTCCCTCCTTTGATCACAGCGGCCGATGTTTCATCACAGCTCGTCTCGATTGCAAGGATCAATTCTTCCGTTTTCATATTAGCTTCACCCACATGACTAATGCGTCTTCCAAGTTATCCGCATAATAATTTTTTCGAATTCCGCCTGGCTCAAACCCTAGCTTCCGATAAAGATTTTGCGCCACTTCATTTGATACCCTAACCTCCAGTGATAAGGTCGCCGCTCCCAGTTGTTTCGCGAAAGCCATCGCAAAACTGAGCAGCTTTTCACCTCTCTTTTGCCCGCGAAAGCGCGAATGGATGGCGATGTTTGTAATCTGAGCTTCGTCCATCACCACCCAAAGCCCGCAATACCCAATGACACGCTCTTCATATTCATATACAAGATAATGAGCAAATTGATTGGACGTTAATTCATTATGAAAAACAGCCGGATCCCACGGAACGGAAAAAGCGTCCCGCTCCACGTCCATTACGTCCTTAATATCGTCCTCTGTCATAAAGCGAATGAGTTCCCGTTCTTGTTCAATCATGCTTTTGGATCCTTTTCCATCTGGGCTTTCTGCCATTTCGCTTCCGCCTCCGCCAGCTGCAAATAATCAGGAACGAGCGCATGAGGGGACGACTCTCCTTGAAGATGGCGGCCTAATCTCGCAAGCTCAGCCGGCCGCGGTAATTGAGCAGTTCCCGGCACAAAACAGGCCCGTTCCCCTAAGCGTTCGACGATTGTCTCTTTGTGCAACGCCACATCCTGACCGATGAACAGCACATCCTGCTCCTGCTTACTCAACCATTCCAGCCAATCTGTCAGCATCAGGAGACGATCTTCTCCCCGCGGTCTGACTTCCACCCCTTCCGCTATGTAGCTCCCGGTATAAACCTGACCGCGCCGCGCATCCATCAGAGGAACGATTACACCGTGAAAGAAACGCCCCGCTTGGGCCAGCACCGCCAAACTGGATACGCCAACGACCGGAATGCCGAGCGACCACGCCATCGTTTTCGCTGTCGTGACACCGATTCTCACCCCGGTATACGAACCTGGTCCCTTGGCGACGATGATTTTCTCAAGCTCACGGGGAGAAATCTCCGCTTCTTTCATCATCTGCTCAATCGCCGGCATTAAACGAAGCGAATGATTTTTTTTCAGATTCGTCGTCAGCTCGGCAACCGTTCGTTCATCATCCGTCAGCGCCACTCCCATAATAAAGGAAGATGTATCAATTGCTAATTGTTTACTCATTCCAGCCACTCCTTACCGAGCTGCTGCTCTCGCTCTCCTGACGCTGTTACCGTCAACTTTCGGCTCGTCTCATCCAGATGATAGATCGCAATACTGAGATGATTCTCTGGCAACTGCTCTTCAATCCTTGTCGGCCACTCAACCACCGAAACGCCTTCACCATAAAAATATTCCTCTAAGCCGAGCTCCTCCGCTTCGTCCTCCATTCGGTACACATCCATATGATAGAGCGGTAACCGCCCTTGATATTCTTTAATGATGGTAAAGGTCGGACTATTTACGACTCCCTTTACGCCAAGACCTTTGGCCAGCCCTTTTGTAAAGCTCGTTTTTCCGGCTCCTAAATCTCCTGCCAGCGTAATGACATCACCTGCCGCCACCAGCTGACCTAGCCGCTCCGCCAATCCCGCGGTTTCATCAGGACTGCGGGTCACCACTGTCCATTCCTGCATCTTCTTCACCTGCGCTTTTGAAAATGATTATAGCCTTGCTTCTCCAGTTTTTTCAGCTGACCGTTGTGCCTTAAAAAAACACCCGGCTCTCCTTCTTCGATATGTCCCACTTCAAAAAAAGAGAGCTGCCTGGCCGAAAAACGTTCCTTTAATTCCTTTACATCAGCGGGCGCTGCTGCTCCGAGCAGAACATAATCCTCCCCGCCATACAGCGCCCAGTCAAGCCGTTGTTGAAAGGAATGCTCGTCCATGCCAGGATGAAACGGAAGGGAATCAGCGCCAATGACAATCGACACACCACTCGCTTCTGCTATTTCATACGCTTCACTAGCGACCCCATCACTAATATCATTTAACGCCACTCGTCCGGCAAATCCCGCGAACAGACCAGCTTGCTCGACATGAGGAGAAGGCTCCTGATGAGCTTTCACCAATGCCAGCTCCTTCTCCGAAAAACTCCCCGTTCTGCCCCTTTTCAGCAACAGTTCCAGCCCGGCTGCTGAAGATCCGACATAGCCTGTCAGAAACACAAGATCTCCCGCCCGTGCATCATGACGATACTTGGCCTTTGTGCGCTCCACCTGACCAATTACTGTGATCGTCAGCACAAGCGCCGCAGGAGTAGAAACCGTATCACCGCCGATTAAATCCATTCTATATTCCGCTGCCAGTTCCTCCATGCCCTGATAAATCTCACGCAGTTCTTTTTCATTCCATGATTCAGGAACCGCTATCGATACAAGATAAAAGGCCGGCGTCGCCCCCATTGCAGCGAGATCGCTAATATTGCTGGCGAGTCCTTTTACACCAATCTGATAAGGGGAGAGCGTATCACGCCGAAAATGGACCCCCTCGACGAGAGTATCTACACAGACAACCTGGTCCGCCTGCCCTGAAGTTTTGTACACAGCGGCATCATCACCGATCCCTTTGATTAGAGAAGGCTGCTGAGCCTGACTCGGCATAATACTGTTGATGAAAGCAAATTCATCCATCTTTACGACTCTCCTTTACCCAGGCTAGAACTTTTCAAAATTTATGAACCTCATCTCTCTTCTAGTTTATCCGATTTCATGCGAAATGCCTATTTCCTGTCCGAACATAAGAAAAAAACCGAAACAATCCGCTTCGGTTTTTGGTATTGCGGGGGACGGATTTGAACCGCCGACCTTCGGGTTATGAGCCCGACGAGCTACCAGACTGCTCCACCCCGCGTCGTTAAAAAGTTATTGAATGATGCTTTTACATAGAAGATTAGAACTCTCCTCTTCCCGATTATTCAAGGAAGCTTTCATGCGTCGAGTTTACTTGTCGCTGTTTCGGCGGATGCTTTGCTCGTTGCTCCACCCCGCGTCGCTATTAAGTATTCGGATGCTGTTTCTCAAGGAAGTGACAAGCTCTCCTCTTCTTGATTGTTCAATGACGCTTTCATGCGTCGAGCTTACTCGTCGCTGTTTCGGCGGATGCTTTGCTCGTTGCTCCACCCCGCGTCGTTAAAAAGTTATTGAATGATGCTTTTACATAGAAGATTAGAACTCTCCTCTTCCCGATTATTCAAGGAAGCTTTCATGCGTCGAGCTTACTTATTCTCTCAACTGCATTATGTAACATGTATGACCTTAATGAAAGTATGGCCAACTTGTTCATCTTTTATGCAGAACAGCCCGGCAACGTCCTACTCTCACAGGGGGAAGCCCCCAACTACCATCGGCGCTGAAGAGCTTAACGACCGTGTTCGGCATGGGAACGGGTGTGACCTCTTCGCTATCGCCACCGGACTGTCTCTGACACAAGATCCATAATACCATATTGAGCTTATCACTTCAAGCTTTTTATCAACAAAAAGATTTATTCACAAAATGTACAAAAAACTTGATAATGATAGCGCTTACATGTTATGATATAAACAAGAAAATTCACAAAACATTCACTTTTACAAAAAGGGGGAGAACAGTATGCTAAAAAAAATGATGAATCCATTTCGGGTGATGTTACTTACACCGGTTGGTCTGTTACTCGCTGTGTTAGTTCTTCCAGTCCTCATCGCTACAGATGATGTACCACTTCTGCAGCAGTTCTTTGAATATTTACATCAATACGACTAATGGTCTCTAAATATGAATGGGGTGATCATCAGGGAAAACATCCCTTTTGACCACCCCATTTTCCTACCTGTTTACTCAATTTCCTTCCTTAGAGGAAGCCTTACAAATCATTCAGAAAAAGGGAAATCATTTCCGCGGCTTCAGCCCGTGAGCTATTCGCTTTCGGCTGAAACTCTTCTTCCGTCGCTTTCATCCAACCCAGATCAACAGCATATTGAGCAGCGGCCTTCGCATAACCACTAATCTGCTCATCATCCATAAATTCAACTTCGCTTGTTTCTACTGTTTCTTCGTTTATATAGTGAAAAGCTCTAGTAAAAATGACTGCCATTTGTTCTCTTGTAATAAACTCCTCCGGCGCAAATAGATGATCGGCTGTTCCATTCACGATCCCGGCTTCATAAGCGGCTTGGATAAGCGACGCATTTTCTCCATGAACGTCAGTAAACGTTCCTGATTGATCACTTGGCTCCAGCCCAAGCCCGCGACTCACCATTACGACCAGGTCTTCTCTTGTCAAAGTCGCCGCTGGGCGAAATTCTCCGGCATCAATTACTTCCCTCTCCAACAATTCCATAATATATGAATAAGCCTCATGTTCCTGCTCAACATCAGGAATTGGCGTCGGCTCCCCAAGTTGTTCTTGAATCTCATACACTGCCACCGTACCTGAGATTTCATGGGTCGCCGATAGGAGTGGATATCCGGTCGGACTATCTGCTGCGTCAATAAAAACAAGGCCTTCCGGCGAGACATCTCCGCCAACATCTACAGTAAAGTCCCGGCTGGAAATCATCGTCACAAATTCGGAAGCTTCCGGATCTGTCACATCATAGACCATAATTGCTCCAAAACGCTCTAAGGCGATAAAAGCATAGATGGAATCGCCAATCTGCCCGGTCACAACAGTTTCCGGCTCAGGACCTTTCGCATCGCTCCGCCCATCAAACTGCAACTTATCATTCGTCGTGTTAAAATGTTCAGGCATAGCTTCTGCCATTATCTGTTCAAATTCAGCCCCACTGTCATAGACCAGTTCCATCGTATCGGCGTTAAAAATGGAAAAGCTTCGCCCACCAAAAGAGTAGAGAGCTTCATAAATACCTTGATCATTTTTTCCATTCTCCGCTGTAACGAGTGTATCCTCCATGCTTTCAAGTAGTCCTGCTTCAACGAGTTCATCAAGCTCTTCTTGTGAATATCCTTGATAATGCTCTGCATTTAACTCAATTTGATCAAGTATCTCGCCGATTTTCACTTCTTCGGAATAGGCATCATAGTCACGGGCGTCCCCTTCATTCGGAGTCACAATATAGGTTTGGCCATTCACGCTAAAAGTATCAATCGCATCCGGCATACGCCAGCCAAGTAACGGCAGGTTTTCAATATTGATTTCGCCATCCTCTTTCCCGTCCAGTTCATTACCAGGAATCGAATGATCCTTTTCCCCTAATCCTTTAACTGCTGTTACTTTCTCCGCTTGTAAATCAATAATCGCCACAGCGTTATTTTCCTGCAAAGCTACATAAGCCGTGCTGCTGTCCTCACTGACAACAATGTATTCAGGTTCGATTTGTTGTTCTACACTGCCTTTTGAGGAAACACGTACGTTTTCATCAAACAGCTTTTCATCAAACAGAAGCGTATTCACGTTTAATGAACTCTCGGCTGCTACCCCGGCTGTCAGATCAATGATCGAAACTGATCCTTCCGGGTCGACACTATAATCATCGTTAGGCTCTCCTTCATTTGCGACAAGCGCTTTCGTACCATCCGGCGAAAACGTCACCATATCCGGCAGTGCTCCGACTTGAACATGGGTAAGATAATCGCCTGATTTCGTTAAAAATACAATATAGCCTGGATCTGTCTTCGGATTACTGACAACTGCCAAAGCAATGAGATCCTCACTCGGGTGTGAAGCTACACTTGTAATATCCTCCACCTGCTCAAGACCGAAATCAGCTACATGAATACGGCGGATTGATTCTATTTGGCGAAACTCTCCGGAAGTTAGCTCGGCAAACGACAAAATATCCAACCCTGCTTCCGCCCCGTTTGTGACAAAAGCTTTTTGACTTGCAGCATCGTAGGCAAGAATCTCCGTCCCGCCTTCTCCCGCTCGACTGTCGTACTGGGCGAGCTGTGACACGTGAAGTCCTGTTTGACCATATTGAACAAATGGTGGTGCTTCCGCCAGTACATGATAAGGCTGAACTGAGAATAAAAGTGTTCCTGCTAATGTGAGTCCTGTTAAAAGTTTTTTCAATGTTTTCTTTCCTTTCTTTCCTTATATTTCAGTTTTCATCATACTGAACGAATGTAAAGGAAAGATTAAGCTATGCTAATGTTTGTCTAAAGATTGAGCACAAAAGGACCGCGCCAAAAGGTTGGTTGTTTTACCTCTTGACACAGCCCCTAATGCTAACTAGTTTTGTCCCTCTCTCATTTCGACTGAGCTAAAGTGATCGCGCGCTGAAAAGCTTCAATAATATCACGTTCATCTTCTATTCCGACCGAAATACGAACAAGTTGTTCTCCAATCCCCAGCTCCTGTCTTAATTTCTCTGGAATCGTTCGATGCGAAGTCCGTATTGGATACGAGACCGTCGTTTCAACGCCCGCCAAAGTCGGTGCAATTTTTACCCATCCAAGCGACTTGAAAAAGGTCTCGACGTTAACGGTTTGCTTAAGATCTATACTTACCATCGCCCCGTTCCCTTTCTCGGAAACATCCTTTGGATAATAAACACGGGAAACGCCTTCGTTTTCCTCCATCGCGGCAGCCAAAGCAGCCGCATTTGCACTCTGCCGTTCCATGCGAATGCTTAACGTCTTTAATCCTCTGCATGCCAGCCAAGCTTCAAATGGCGTTAAATTACTTCCAAACGTAACAATTTTTGCTCTGGCCGCATCGATTAATGACTGCTCTCCAGCCAATACACCCGCTGTCACATCACTGTGTCCCCCGATGTATTTTGTCGCACTATGCACAACGAGATCAGCGCCCAGCTTGATCGGCTGTAGCAAATACGGCGTTGCGAATGTATTATCAATGATCGTCTTTATCTTTTTCGCTTTCGCCAGTTGAATGACCTCTGCCAGCTGCTCTACGCGAAGGAGCGGATTCGTGATCGACTCGGTATAGAGCAAAACGGTTTTTTCAGTGATCGCGTCTTTTACGTCATCCAAATTTTTAAAGGAAACGAAGCTTACTTCAATATCAAAGTTCGCCAGCTCTTGGGCAAAGAGAGTATACGTCCCACCGTACAAATCATCTGAAGCGATAATGTGATCTCCCTGTTTCGCGATAGCAAGAATCCCTGCCAAAATGACCGCCATTCCGGAAGCCGCCGCAACCCCATCATCGGCTTCTTCTAATAAAGCAACTCCTTTTCCAAGATCATCAGTATTAGGGTTACTGTAGCGAGTATATAAATACTCCTTCTCCCCTTCATAAAAGCTTTCCATATCATCGAGATCGGTGAATACGAAAGCTGAGGTCTGATAGATCGGCTTTGCCTTACTCATATTTCGCGCTTTCTCTTTTTTTTGAAAATGAACCGTTCTCGTATTAAAATGTGACTCTTTCATCTTCCCCACTCCTTATCGCTTTTATCTCATTACCATAAATCCGGTCATAAACAAACAAATCGATCCGAAAATCGACAACCCCATATAAAGAAACAGATGCAGCCATCGTCTTTGCTGATACAATTGAACAGCCTCTACACTAAAAGTCGAAAAAGTCGTAAATGCACCGAAATAACCGAGGGCCAGAAAAAGAAATAACGGCTCTTCATAAGCTTGAGGAATTTGTTGAAAATAAGCTCCATAAAAAAAACCCAGCCCAAATGAACCTAGAACATTTACAATCAACATTGCCAAAGGGAAAGGTTGAGAGACGAGCTTTTTCATAATGTAAAGTCCCAAGACATAGCGGGACACCGCCCCTGCTGCTCCTCCCGCGCTGGCAAACAGTAACGCAAAGTTCAATTCAGCTTCACCTCTCTTCCCCTTTTAGCTGCCAACTTTTGGCCAAGTAAAAGGCCGGCTAACGCACTCATCACGCCTCCAAAGACTGACAGCAGCAAGTAGAGAAAAGCAGGCAACCATTGTGCCTCTAACAGCAAAGCCGTACTGTCGGCAGCAAGGGTCGACATCGTCGTGAAGCCCCCGCATATCCCAACTCCGAGGCCAACTCTCAGCCATTCGCGGCGCTGCCGGGACAAAAACCAGCCAGTCAACGCCCCCAATGCAAAACTGCCTGTTATATTTTCAATTAATGTTCCCATTGGAAAACTGCTTGTCAGTAAATATAAATTGACATAATAGCGAAGCAAAGTGCCAATGGCTCCCCCTGCCGCAACTGCCCCAATATTTTTCATCACAGAGATCTTCATCCTATCCCCACCCTTGCGAATAGTACGATTTTAACGTATGAAAGGATCAAGTGACAAGTCTTTTTGCCATCCCCTCCATTTAGGAGCGTACTTTATCGCCCGGCAACCAAGGGAGCAACACGATTTCCTTCGCACTTACTCATGCAGCTCCATCAACTTTTTCATTTCCTCATACACAAAAAAAGCACAATCCATTTGGATTGTACTTTATCGCCCGGCAACGTCCAGGCTCACCATTTGTCTTCTACGGGGATGATGCTCTTGTCGCTTTCCTCGGGCCCCTTTTCATGAAGTCTTACGAAGACAAACCGCTCGTCTCACAGGGGGACAAGTTGCTTTGCTTCGTTGTTTACTCACGCAGACCCATCGGCTTTTCATAGAAGCCGCTCGTTCTTCCGAACGAGTGCTCTTCGCGCCTTGTGCGTTATCCTTTGTGCAATAAAAAAAGCACAATCCATTTGGATTGTACTTTATCGCCCGGCAACGTCCTACTCTCACAGGGGGAAGCCCCCAACTACCATCGGCGCTGAAGAGCTTAACGACCGTGTTCGGCATGGGAACGGGTGTGACCTCTTCGCTATCGCCACCGGACTTTTGATCGGCAGATTACCTTGTTAAGTTCTCTTTGATCAATCTATATCGGGGAAGATCGCAATGGCTCCGTACGCTACTCGTCTAGAGTGGAGAACCCCACTCCTCTCTAGACTTTGAAAAACTTGTAGCGACTCCGCACATTGCCGCGTCCATGTCCCGAAAAGGCAGGGACATGGACTTGATTCTTTCAAAACTAGATCATGATTGTGCAAGTGTCAAGAATTGCTTGGATAAGTCCTCGACCGATTAGTATCTGTCAGCTCCACGTGTCGCCACGCTTCCACACCAGACCTATCAACCTCATCATCTCTAAGGGGTCTTACTGGATTACCTCCATGGGAAATCTCATCTTGAGGGGGGCTTCATGCTTAGATGCTTTCAGCACTTATCCCGTCCACACGTAGCTACCCAGCTATGCTCCTGGCGGAACAACTGGTACACCAGCGGTGTGTCCATCC
>NZ_JAMBOL010000021.1 GCF_023715605.1 Halalkalibacter oceani | reverse complement strand
TGCCTCGGACTTCCTTCAGATTCTAGGTCACCCTAGACACCCTTGTCGTTGGCTAACAGTTACAGTGACCTTCACTGCTCGGGACTTGAACCCTATAGCCCATGCACATGCCGGGCACACCAAAAAAGCGGGAAGCGAACCAAGTCGTCGCTTCCCACCCGCATAACGGTTGCTTTTTAATTATCTTCTTTTTTTGGTGGCACTTCTTCATCAGGAGACGTTTCGACTGCATCTTCAGCGGTTGGCTCAGACTCATCCTCGCTCTTGCGCATCTCGTCATCCTTTTTTGAATGGATATTCACCTTCACATCACTATCTTCAGAAGGCTTTTTGTTCGTGTGATGATTCTCAGGCAGCTTGCCTTCGTTGATGAGTGATTTAATTTGCTCGGCATCAAGCGTCTCAAGCTCAAGCAATGTTTCAGCAACAAGATCGAGGCTCGCTTTGTTCTCGACAAGGATTTCCCGGCAGCGTTCATAACACTCTTTAATAATACGCTGTGTTTCCATGTCAATTTCATGAGCAATCGCATCACTGTAATTCTGTTCATTCTGGATATCCCGGCCTAAAAATACCTGTCCGCCAGAATTGGAACCGAATTGCATTGGACCAATCTTCTCACTCATCCCGTACTCAGTTACCATTTTCCGGGCAATCGCGGTCGCACGCTGGAAGTCGTTATGCGCGCCGGTACTAACCTCGCCAAACTGAACTTCCTCGGCCACCCGGCCTCCAAGCAACCCGACAATCTTATCAAGCAGCTCCGGCTTTGTCATGAAATAGCGGTCTTCCTTCGGCAGCATAACAGCATAGCCTCCCGCCATTCCCCGCGGAACGATCGTTACCTTATGAACCATATCGGCATTTTCAAGCTTCACACCGACAACGGTATGACCCGCTTCATGCCACGCGACGATATTCTTTTCCTTTTTCGAGATGACACGGCTCTTTTTCGCCGGCCCGGCAATGACCCGGTCAATCGCTTCTTCGACATGGATCATGCTGATTTTCGTCTGATCGTTTCGGGCAGCAATTAAAGCCGCTTCATTCAGAAGGTTTTCAAGATCGGCACCAGAAAAGCCCGGTGTCCGAGCAGCAATCGCATTCAAATTAACATCATCATTCAACGGCTTATTGCGGGCGTGAACTTTAAGCACCGCTTCACGGCCGACAACATCAGGACGGTTGACCATAATTTGACGGTCAAAACGGCCTGGACGCAACAAGGCAGGATCAAGGATATCAGCACGGTTCGTCGCGGCAATAATGATGATTCCTTCATTGGCGCTGAAACCGTCCATTTCAACAAGCAGCTGGTTCAACGTCTGCTCACGCTCATCGTGTCCCCCGCCGAGACCAGCACCACGCTGACGTCCAACAGCGTCGATCTCATCGATAAAGATAATACATGGCGCATTCTTTTTCGCATTCTCGAACAAATCACGGACACGGGATGCCCCGACCCCGACAAACATCTCAACAAAGTCAGAACCACTGATCGAGAAGAACGGTACACCCGCTTCGCCTGCAACAGCACGCGCCAGCAACGTTTTCCCCGTTCCTGGAGGCCCCACGAGCAGGACACCTTTTGGAATCCGTGCGCCGATGGCCGAGAATTTGCGCGGATCTTTTAGAAATTCAACAACTTCGATAAGCTCCTGTTTCTCTTCATCGGCACCGGCCACATCCTTGAACTTCGCTTTTTTCTTATCATCACTAACGATTTTCGCCTTACTCTTACCGAAGTTCATGACGCGGCTGCCGCCACCTTGAGCCTGGCTTAGTAAGAAGAAAAAGAGAATGAAAATAATGATAAACGGAATGATCCCTGTAAAAAAGGTCACCCAACCGCTCGTTTCATCCGCCGGCTGGAAATCTAATTCAAACGTACCGCCCGTAGCTGACTGGGCATTCATCAGCAGCTCGGCCGTTTGCTCGCTTTGCAAGGCATACGTCTCAAAGAACTCTCCTTCACCATGATCCGTAAATTGACCACGTACAAGGTATACCTGACGAACAGGCTTCACTTCAAGGTCACGCACCTCACCCTGTTCGAGTCTCTCTGTGAATGTTGTAAACGTAACCTTTTCTGTATCTGTCTGATCAGAACTAAATACATTTACGATCCCGACGATAACGAGAAAGATAAGTAAATAAAAAATGGTGTTACGAAATATACGATTCATCCTTGACCTCCTCCCACAAGCAATATAGCTTTGTTTATCGTATCACAAATGATCTTTTGTCCACAAACGTTAACTCTCATAGATCTCAGGCTTCAGGATACCGATGTAGGGAAGATTACGATAACGCTCGGCATAATCAAGCCCGTATCCCACAACAAATTCATCAGGTACGATAAACCCAGCCATATCTGGCACTAAATCGACCTTACGTCCTTCCGGCTTGTCTAAGAGGGTCACAACCTTTACTGTTTTCGCTTTGCGATAATGAAACAGTTGAACAAGATAGCTTAACGTCAAGCCACTGTCGATAATGTCCTCTAAAATCAGCACGTCGCGTCCTTCCACGGAAGTATCGAGGTCCTTTATTATTTTGACCTCTCCTGATGAAACCATACTTTTTCCGTAGCTTGACACATCCATAAAATCCATTTCAAGATGAGTGTCAATTCGTTTCGTCAAGTCGCTCATAAAAGGCATCGCGCCTTTAAGAACGCCGACAACAAGGGGAAAACGCCCGCTGTATTCTTCTGTAATTTGCCTTCCCAGCTCGCGGCATTTTTCCTGAATTTGTTCTTCTGTAATTAATATTTCTTGAATTTCGTCCCTAATCAATGGCCAACAAACCTCCTGTTATTCAATCGGAACTACTGGTGAAGTCCGCTTTCTTTTTTCCTTGACGGCAGCAAGCAACTACGAGTCTGCAGGAGCTGTCATCCTCTGCCTGTGCCACTCTTGTACGATGCAGATAAGGAACCCAAAGGACTTCCCCGTTTCCATCCACAAGGATTGGCCAGTTCTCACGTTCTTGCTTGGGAATCTTACGGTCAATAAATAAGCGCCCCACTTTTTTTGTACCTTCCATACCTCTGCAGGCAATCCGGTCGCTCGGCTGTCGCTTTCTGATCAAAAGCGGCTCAGCAAGAGCTTTCTTATCCAGGACAATCTCATTTTCTGCTTCAGTGAAAGCGGCATCCTCTGTTATGTATGCCTCAAGCACCCAGTCTGCAAATTCAATGCGGCCCGGAACAGAGAGAATATGCTCCTGCTCTTCCAACGTATTCTCCTGAGCACCTGAAAAATGACAAAAATCGTACTCACGGCGAACGATAAATGAGCGGGATAAATGATAGTCCCAGGATGGGTTATCCTGATTCATCAACTCGAGGACCTGCTCAATATGTATCGAGGTAATCGATGGAGAATTTTTCCCGTAAAGATAATTTAATATTAGATGAATCAACCTTCTTTGTAAAGGGAGTGCTACGCTCAGAAGGGCCGCACAGGAAATTGTAACGTTTCGTTCACTTTTTTCAATAATAATAGACGATAAACTTTCCTCCGCTTGCTGTTGCAGCCACTGTTGATCATCCTTCATCCATTCCTGCCATCTCTGCATATGCGTATGAACCTGCTGATTTTCCCGTTTCAAAACAGGCAGCACGTCCTGCCTGATCCGGTTCCGCGTGTAGGTCCGGGCACGATTGCTCGAATCATAGCGCGCGTTTAAACCGTGCTGTTTACAATAATGCTCAATCATTTCCTTTGTTATTCCTAAAAAAGGACGAATCACCACTCCGTCTCCAAGCTTTCGCACAGCCGGAATGCCATAAGCGCGTATAGGCAGACCGCCTCTGATCATTTGCATCAGCATCGTTTCCGTCTGGTCATCTCCGTGGTGGCCTGTCGCCAGCTTACTGTTTGGCATTTCAGAAAGCAGCTCGCTAAACCATTCGTAGCGCAGCTTGCGGGCCGCCACCTGCGTTCCGTCTCCGCTGGCCATTGCATACTTCTTGACGTCAACCCGCTTGCTGTACAGCGGAATCCGGCGTTTCTGACAGAACTGTCGAATATACGCCTCATCCTCATCAGCCTCTACGTCGCGCAGCTGGTGATGAACGTGACATGCTCGGACGTCGATCGAATAGCGCGTCCGCTCCTTCCATAAAAAGTCGAGCAGAGCGATGGAATCCGGCCCTCCGGATACCGCGACAATAATTGTGTCTCCCGCTTCAATCAACCGATGCTTTCGAATGAACTTATGAACGTCGTGCTTCATAACGTTGGCCGATCCCTCCTTTTCCAAGTGAGAAAACGGAAAGAGCAAACACGAGCCCAGCGGCGATCGCTCCTGCCTGAAGCATCGTTTCAATTCCTATTTGCAGCCCGTTTAAATAATCTCCGTCAACGAAGGCCAGCATCGTAAAGTACGCCTTACTTCCAGGTACGAGCGGAATGATTCCGGGAATACTGAACGTCGTGACCGGCACGCGGTACAGCTTCGCCATCAAATGCGAGCACGTCGCACTTGCCAGCGATGCCACGGCGGTGGCGAATATGACGGTAATGCCGAAGGCCGGTAAAGTCGAGTACAACAACCACGCTATTGCGCCGATCACCCCGCCAACCCACAGTACCCGCTTCGGAACATTGAAAATCACGCCAAAAGCGACGGTCGCAATAAAACAAAAAAGCAATTCAACCCACATTCGCATCTCCCCTTACTAGGCTTACAAAAACAACGCGATCGCCAAAGCAATTCCTGTCGCAATCGAGAGCGCCGTAATAACCGCCTCCGCTCCCCTGCTCACTCCGGCAATAAGATCCCCCGACATCAAATCACGAACCGCATTTGTTAACGGAATACCCGGAACAAGAGGCATCAGTGTTCCGATAATAACCTGGTCAAGATTTTCGCCCAGCCCGAACCAGACAAGTCCAATCGCCAGCATTCCACTTAAAAAAGCTGACATAAATTCCGCGAAAAACTTTACCTTTGTATATTCCTGCAACGTGACAATACTCCAGCTTGCGGCAAAGCCTGCAATAAAAGCCGGAAGCGTATCGGAGACATCTCCGCCAAATAAATAGGAAAAAGCCCCGCCTGCCACACCGGAAGATAGATGCAAGAGCAGGCCGGGATAATGGCTCGGTGCACGCGCAATTTCATTCAACTGGCGCAGCGCCTCATCAGCGTCGATCTGTCCGTTGACAAGCTCCCTTGAAACCTGGTTAACAAGCGTAACTTTATTCAAGTCCTGGTTGCGATCATCGACGCGGATCATCTGCATAAAGTCCCCGCGTCCTTTTTCTTCAAACGAAAGAAAAATTCCCGTCGTAGTTACGAAGCTGTGCACATTGTCAAAGTGAGCCGACTTCGCCATCCGTTCAAGGGTTTCTTCGACGCGATAGGTTTCCGCTCCGTAGGTAAGCATGATTTCGCCCGCTAACATGCAAATATCCATCATTCGATCTGCATTCATGCTAACGCCTCCACTCCTTCTCGCCCGATCCCTACATCATTTGTCCAAATAAGTATAGGATATATGCCAGTAGAAGAAAAGAGGTTAACAAGAAGATTTCAACAAAGTAGGAAGGTTTTCTGTCCTTCCTTTTTGCCGCCTTCCGCTTCGCAGGCTTATTTTTCTTCACCTTCGCGCCCCGCTGGGTCTGCGCGGCATTTTTAGAAAGAGCTTCAAGCAGACCCGCTCTCATCGCCGAGGCATCCTCGTACTTCCCTTGCAGGGCGCGCATCAGTACATCACGGTACCGTTTTAACGACGGATGACTTTCGATCCGCTCCTTTAACAACGCAAGCGATTTTTCACCCCGTTTTTCAAAACGGTTCGGATACGCGCAGTTAATCATAATCATCGCCACCGCAAAAAGGTCGTAGCCCGGTTCCGCTTTCCGCGAGCCAAGACCCCAGTAACCACGATCAAAAAACTCAGTATATTCCTTGATTGAGCGACCGAGCAATGTCGTCCCTCCGACATCAAGCCAGCGAATTCTCGGTGGTGGACCGACGACGAGAATATTGTCAGGCTTTAAATCGCCAAATACCCAGCCGGCGGCATGCAGCCGTTCCAAATCACCAAGCAGCTGGACCATCAACAGCCCAAGCCATTCGGCACCGCGGTTTTGCATATAATGAATCAGACCCGGTCCTTTTAAGTATTCCATGACATAGAACGGATATGTGCCATTGGTCGTCACGAGGTCATCAACATCAAGCAAAGAAGGTCCAAGGACTTGCCCTTGGACCTTTGAAAAATGTTTTAGCACATTCACTTCGGACGTGATTGACATATTATTAATGCCAACTTTCAGGGCAACAAGTCCGCTGGCTGATTCCGCTAAGTAAACCGTTCCGTTCGCCCCCGCCCCAAGCGTCCTGACGATATGATAGGGATTCCGGTGCCATTTCCCGACGATTTTTGTACCGGCTACTAGCTTACATTCCTGACTCGTTGAGTAGCTGTTCTTCATCACCAGCAATCAAACTCCTTCTTGAGCCTGACGTTGAAAACTTCGAGAGTGCTTCTCGCAAAGCCGGCCCAGTCGGTGTCACACCACCAGAAGACAATTTTTGGAAAATTCCGGTCAGTGCCGTCAATTGAGGTGTCCAATCAAGCAGCTTGTCGACATCCTTTCGTTTCCCGGGAAAGGAATAGAGAGAGAAGCGGTTTGATCCCATCCGCGATGTGAGGCTGATTGATAAATCAACCAATGACTCCTGCACCATCGGCAGTTTATTGTTCATACTGGCACTCGTATCTACGAGGATTAACACTTCAAGACTCATCGTTTCACCGAGCTCATCCACAACTTCCATCACTTGGCCGCGTTTTTCCGGAGGAAGGTCCTCCATTTCCTGATCGGCCCCGAGAATCTGTTGCAGCTCTTTGTTGACGACACCGTGAATCGTCTGTGTCATCGCCTTTCGCGTTACCATTTGCACCGTTTTCGCCAGCTGTTTCGCGTAGACAATTTGGCTCACCCCTCCGCCCGAGAGCGCGATTGCTTCGATTTCCTCAATTCCCTGCTCATTTAAGTGATTTTCATCGACGATGCCAATGACATTTACCGTAATGCCCTGCTCTTTTGCCAAGGCAGCAATTGCCACTGGATCTTCCCCTTGATTTGAATGACCGTCAGTAAGTAACAAAATTTGCTTCAGCGTTCCTTTACTCATGATTTTCCCCCCAAGTCATTTGAATGTTATCATCATTCACTAGCTTGCGAGGTTTTATACATCTATCGAGTAAGGAGTTGCTTCTTGTTTAAGAGAAAGAAGCAGCCCTCTGCGCTTTTTTCCGCGTGAAGGAAGGCGCTTTGTACAACGGGATGGCCGCCCACTTCGGCGTATTCCGCTTCACCTTGGCGACGATCACCGTCATGTCATCATTGATCGACCCTTGCTCGGAGCGGATGATCTTCTCCAGCAGCAGGTCGGCCACCTCCTGCGGATCATCCGTTTTCAGCTCGTTAATCACCCGCTTCATCCACATTTCCTTATTCTCAACATGCTTCGGCGCATCATAAATTCCATCGCTCATCATGATCAGCAGATCGCCCGCCTTTAGCTGCTCACTGACGACATCGACATCAAACTCCTGAAGCATCCCGATCGGCAAATTATTCGCTTCCACTTTCGTGACGTTGCTCCCTCTTTTAATAAAGCTTGGAATTGATCCAATTTTCAAAAATTTTGTTGTGGCATCCTGTAAGTCAATCATCGCCAAATCGAGAGTTGAAAAGATTTCGTCCGTCGAGCGCAATGACAGCACAGAATTGACCGACTTGATTGCAATCGTTTCTTCAATACCTGACTGCAAAATCTTTTGCAGCAGCTGTAGCGTTTCATTGCTTTCAAGATGGGCTCGCTCGCCATTCCCCATTCCATCGCTGATCGCGATCGCGTACTTCCCCGACCCGAGCTCAATTGTCGAATAGCAATCACCGGATACCCATGCTCCTCCCTTGGCGACATGAGCGACTCCCGTCTCGACGACAAACTGTTTTATCGAGTTGAACGAAACGTGGCTGTATCCATTTGGATAAAAATCCGGTTCCTCCTGTTTGACGACAACGGTTTCATTTACAATGTCGGACAGCAGCGGGGCGATCACTTTTTCACTTTGACCATGACCGTTATCAGCGGAAATACTCATTTCAATTTCAATATTCCCTTTCTCGAGACTATAGATATCAATATGGCCGATTTCCAGCCCTACACTGCGCAAGGCGTCCAGCATCTGTTCTTCCTGATAATGATGGGCCTGTTTTTCCTTCTGTATTTCCTTCGCGAAGTCACCCATTACGCGTGAAACCCCTAATAGTTGGTCGGCAACAAGCTTGCGGCTTTCCAGCACCTGCCGCTTCAGCTTCTGATTCACCTGATAATACTCATGTTCACTCGCAATCGTCTGAATGACCTTTTCCGGTTTAATGCACAGCTTTTTCCATTCTGAAAGCAGCATTTGATTTTTGATTTCTCCATGCTCCTTTGTTTCTGTCATAATCTTTTGCATCGAATCATATGTTTTAGAAAAGTTCTGCACCCAGCAACGTTCTTTTTTAAAGCAGGTCTGGCATGTTTTTTCTGTAACATTGCTCAGGAAATAATCGGTCTCTCTTTCGTCCTCTTCTTCATTCGCTGTTTGAGGAAACGCTTGAAAGCTGCTGGATAGCGTCTGAAATAAAGTAGAGAACTGTTCAACTCGACCCGCTGTCAGATCACGTATTTTTCTTACATATTGCTGCTGCTCCTTCGAGTGCTCCACGGTTCCGGGAATAAAGCGGGCCAGCCGCGTAATCAAATCTTTAGGCGTTAAGAAGAAGATCAGGATCGCCGCCATTGATTCCATTAATGTGACGGATACTTCAGCAGAACCTTCACTATAGAGTCCGATCAACAGCGTCCCGACTAGAAGGCCGAGAGCAACCCCGGTTCGCTTTCCTTCTTTTAATAAACCGCCTAGCAGCCCGGCAAAGGCGAGCAGACTCATTTGATATAAACTGGCGACACTCGCCAGACTGAGGATCAGCCCGGTCACGACTCCGACCGTTGAACCGATCGCCGCTCCGCCAACGAATGCAAATAGAAGAACGAGATAGCGCGCCAGAATATGTTCAATCGTCATATCATACATCATCCAGCCAATTGTTCCGGTCATAACGGAAGCAAGCAAAATAATTAAGCAGACAATTTCTTCATTTTTTAACGGCTGCTGAATTTTCTTCGCTGTAATCAGCGGCACACTCTGCATAAAAATCATCGTTAAAATAAAGCTTAGTCCGGCTTCGACTGTCGCCATCATCAGCGCGTAATTCGTCACCAGCCCTTCCATGGCATAGACGAGCCCCAGCCTCGTCATCATGCTGGCGATAAAGACGGTATAGGGGAGAAAGCTCGTCCGCTTCGTGATAAATTTCGTCACGACCTTTTGAACGAGAACAAAGGTGATAATCGCGGCAAGGACAAAAACAATTTGTCCATGATAGCTCAAGAGCGCGCCAGCCACAAGAGAGAGCGCTGCAATTCCGGCCCGTTCACGCTTGAGCAGGTAGACGGCAGCTAAATAAGGAAGAACAAACGGTGTTAACTCGGATAAAATCATCGCTCGTCCTAACAAAAAACCAATGATCGCTACCAACAGTCCATATTGATAAAAAATGGTATTTGCCATCGCTGAAGCTTTTTTCCCAACGTTTCCGATCATCGACCAGTCCGTCCATTTTGCTTTTGCTACCTTCCACATCATTTCATCCACCACCCTAATCAAATTGTTGTCCTCATTATAAACAGAGGATGCTTTCATTTTTTGTCAAAACAGCCAACGTAAACTAAAAAAACGTTCGACTTGTTTCGTCCTAAATAGGTAGCGATAGCTATAGTATTCAAAAAAAGCCGGCGCCTCCTCACTCTTTATGGGAGATAATTGGAGTCTGTAGGGAATGCTGAGGAACAAAAAAGGATTGATTTTCTTAGAACCCGCACTTTCCCCCTTGCGAATTACTTTTAAAGCTGCGCCTCTTTCTTTCCTAGAACGCAAAAAAACAGCTGATCATAGCGATCACCTGTTTATCATGAATATGTATGGTAGCGGCGGAGGGAATCGAACCCCCGACCTCACGGGTATGAACCGTACGCTCTAGCCAGCTGAGCTACACCGCCATTTCACTTATTTGCGACAAGTATTAATATACTTGTTTTGCCTTTATAAGTCAAGCACTACTTTTACATTTTCTTATCCGATTAAAAAAGCCGCCTCACTCTCGTGAGACAGCTCCATTCTATTCCAAAGATAGCAGCAAATTATCCTCGACGGGCTCCTCGACCTCCACGCTTCGCTTCTGTTTGACGCTTCAATGTTGAAATACGTTCTTCGCTGTCCTTTAAAAACCGGCTCATCTTGTCTTCAAAGGAAATACTGGCACGAGCTTGATTTGGTCTCGGGCTTCGTCCCCCACCTTGAGGACGAGAGTTGTAAGGGCGACTCGGTCTGGCTGGACGCTCAGCACCTTCTGGTCTCGGAGGACGAGCAGGTCGTTCAGGACGGTCTTGGGCTTTGCGAATCGAAAGGCCGATTTTCCCATCCGCTTCCACGTTAACGACTTTTACCAAAACCTCGTCTCCAACTTTCAAGAATTCATTAATATCCTTGACATAATTGTCAGCTACTTCACTGATGTGTACAAGGCCAGTAACCCCACTCGGCAGCTCTACAAATGCACCAAAATGAGTGATTCCCGTAACCTTCCCCTGTAACTTGCTGCCTACTTCGATTGACATGTAAAAATAGATCCTCCTTAAGAAATCTTAAAAATGTTCACTAATATATTATACCCGAATGCAAAAAAGAGTGTCAATCTGACGAGTGTTCCGGTAATTTAAATAATGTTTCGCCCGGCTTGGACAGGTAATAATCACGTCGCGCAACCTCAGCAATATAATCCATGTTGTTGTAATTCTCAATTTCCTGTTCGAGTCGCTGCTCCTCGGCCTGAAGCTGCCGAAGCTGCTCTTCCAGCGCCACTTTTTCTTGTCTTTTCTCCTCAAGCGAACCTGTTTGGGCATAAATCGTCGCCACACCAACGCATCCAAGGATAACGGCAAGAATGGCCAGTGCACTTAATCGTCTGATTAAGCCTCTGCGCTTTTTCGACTGGAATTGGATCTCCTGTTCACGCTGCTCGGTATATGCTTTATCCAATGTTCGGACCCTTGTTGCTCGATTTGCGGACATATTATCACCCCTTACTCTTTCTTCTTCCTCATCGACTTGATAAATTCCTTTATTTTAGCAAATATCGGCTCGGATTTCTTTACATACGTTAACAGACCTGTCCATTTTAACAGCAAGAGGGCCAGCCCTCTAAGCGGCACGAGAACAAGACGAAGCAAAAACAAGATAACCGCGGTACAGCCTGTCACTATCATCATACATAAGGAATAGAGCAGTTTCAATATGAAGGTGACCGGTTTCATGACAAGATAGCGAAAAAGCGTGACAATCCCTTTATAAATCGAAACCGTCAGCATAATGCACCGCTCCAGTAAACCTCGGTAAAATGGACGGAGCATCGCCTGGTAGGCCGCATAACCGCAAATAAGGGCTAAAAAGACGTAAAAACGGATTTCTCCATGATTCGTTTGCAGCAGAACATAAAACACGACAAGCGCCTGCATCAGCCAAAACATCACATCATTACAAGCGACAAACCAATGAAAGGAGCTCCTGCGTTTTGAAAACCGGTGATACGTATCAATTGCCGCGCCAATGTAGCTGCCCATCGCAATCATGGACAGCATCGTATAAAGTTGGACGCTCAGGCTCACTTGAATAACTTCCCGAAGAAGCCTTTCGATTTATCCTGATGGCCTTGATCAAGATAAACGAGGTCAAAGATCTTCCCTTCAATGGAGACATTCCCAAGCTCCACGTTCAGGTTTTTCATATGCAGGTTTTGACCGCGTACCGACAAGAAGCCCATCACCGTTTCGAGCAGGAACTCTTCATTATCGAAGCTTTCCACCTGCTTCACTCCTGTTATATCAAGCTGTCTCCGCCCTTTTAATGTAATATCGTGGTCATTATTTTGCCGCTCTCGCCCCATCGGTGTACCGAATTCATACGAATGATCCATCCCATGACCCTCCTCTTTTTATACTCTCACCGCATTATATGAAAGGAGGAGGGAAAATAGAACAAGCCCTAGTCAGCGGCGTTCGACGTTTCACTGACAATCGTATACATCGTGCCGGCTTCTTCCTTGCGCACGATATCACGGATCGCTTCGACCTTGACGGTAACCGTCTTCTGGCCGAATTTAATGACAAGCTCATCACCCGCTTTCACCGTCGAGCCCGCTTTCGCCACCTGGCCATTAATTTGAATTCTGCCTTTGTCACATACTTCCTTCGCCAACGTTCTTCGTTTAATCAAACGTGAAACCTTCAAAAATTTATCTAAACGCATCGTGTTCATTCTCCTCTCGTTCCAGTTGCTTCGCTTGCTCCCATCGTTCGTCAAGCTCGTCCAAAGACAGCTCGGTCAGCGCCTTGCCTTCCGCACCGACCGACTCTTCAATGTAACGGAAGCGTCGCTTAAACTTGCGATTTGTTTGCAGCAAAGCCTCTTCTGGATCAATTTTATAATATCTTGCTAAATTGGCAAGCACGAACAGAATATCTCCAAATTCCTTTGTCATCTCCTCCTCGGCTCCCGCTTTCAATTCGACCATAAACTCACTGATTTCCTCCTGCAGCTTCATCCAGATCGGCGCCGCCTCGTCCCAGTCAAAGCCGCCCTTTGCGGCTTGCTTTTGCAGCTGTTCCGCCTCCATTAACGCCGGCAGACTTTTCGGTATATTGGCCAACAAGGAGCTGTTTTCTTCTTTCCCCTTTTCCTGTTTTTTAATAGCATCCCAATTCACAAGAACTTCCTCTGCGTCAGCCACAGTCGTTTCACCAAAAACATGGGGGTGACGCCGGATCATTTTTTCCGTTATCGCATAGATAACATCCTCAATCGAAAAATAGCCTTCGTCCTCGCCGATTTGCGCATGTAGCAAAACTTGAAGCAGAACATCGCCCAGCTCTTCGACAAGATGCTCATCGTCCTGCTCATCAATCGCCTCAAGCACTTCATATGTCTCTTCCAGTAAATACTTTTTCAGTGATTGATGAGTCTGCTTCTGATCCCACGGGCAGCCGCCCGGACCACGCAAAGCGGCGATCACCTTTCTTAGCTTTGTGAATTCACGGTAAAGAAGCTCCTCTTTATGTACCGGGGGCACGTAGACCGCGGTTACATTATTCAACGTCGTCCGCCGGTCGAGATCGTAAAGCGGTACCCGGATCAGCTCTTCTTCACTTGAGCCGGCAGCAGTGACGATCGTCACCTCATAATCATCCGGCAAACGCTCCATTAATGTCAGCTTGACCTCAGAAGCAATCATCGCATCATAAACCTGGACAATAATCATATGCTCCGTCAACACGAGCTGATCGCGCTGCAACGCCGTTCCATCAACAATTTGACAGCCTTCAATCGGATCGATCCGCAAAGCGGTATACATCGCATCCAAAAAGCTTTGCCCGCCCAAAATGTTCAGCTTGATCGTCCCCTTCGCTTCTTCTGCGACAAGCAGCTGAACGGTGCGCTCCGCTACAAAAGGATGTCCGGGGACGGCGTAAACGACCTGTTCTTCCGCGCTCTCCACTAGCTCATCGACAATCGCCTGATAGACCGCTTCAAATTCCTCATGCTGCTCGTACAAGTCATCAAACGCCTTACAAGCAACCCCTTCCTCCTTTAATGCCTGAACAGCCGGATGCTCAGCCGTCCGCACATAAACGACCTCCTGCTTCAGTAAATAACGGTATATTCCGAACGGCATTTGCTCAATCTCTCCGGCCCCTAAGCCAATAATCGTTATTTCTTTCATCTTATCCGCTCCTTTTGACTAATCTTCTGATCCGCTTTACCTTAGGAATCGTCCGCCATTCCTGCTCTGAAAAAATCGGGAAGTAGATAACACCTGCCGCAACGACAAGCGCGCCAAATCCGGCCGTACTGAGGGCGACGACTGCATCACCGAGCCTGCTGTCAGGAATGAGCAAACCCGCCGCCTCTCTCCACGCGAGAGTGAGCATCCCCATGGCCAGCAATACGCCCCCTATCCAAAAATAGACTTTGCCTCTTCCGAAAAAGAAAAGCTGGTGCCGCAGCAGCACGCCCACCGCATAAATGACCATGACGGTCAGCGCGGCAACGGTCGACCAGGCAGCGCCAAAGGTACCAAAGGCCGGAATGAGGACGATGTTGCCGATTGTTTTTATAGCAAGTCCGATTCCAACGGCCAGTGCGGCATAATGCTCGAGATGATACCCTTGCAAAATCCCGGCCAGCGTTGAAAATAAGGAGCCGGCGACAATCGCCAAAGCGACCACTCGTAACACTTCGGAGCCGGTACGGTCTGTAAACAGCATATGGTTCGTCGGTTCGATGATTACGAGTAAGCCAACGGTCGCCGCTCCTCCTACTAAAAGCGCCAGACGATAACAGAGATATTGATACATTGCGGCCCGCTTCCCGCGCTTTTTGGCAACCATGTTTGCAACTAAAGGGACAATTGCCAGACTCAGCACGGTTGCCAGCACCACGCCAAGCTGAAGCAACGGCTGGCCGCGGTCATAAACCCCTTTGGCGGCATAGGCCGCCTGCTCCTGAAGCCCGTTTCCCGCCAGCAGTCGAATCACGGTTAACGCATCGACAAGCTGAAAGAGGATAAAGACAAGCGCGCTCATGCTGATCAACAGCGCCTGGCTCCATAAAGCCGTCAGTTGCTTTCGCAGGCGCCGCCACGGAAGCTGCTGCGGCAAAATAAGCTGCCGCAGCCACGCCCCCTTGTTCAACAGCTGGAGCACGAGGAAGCCCGTCAACACCCCGAGAATCGAGCCAAGCGCCGCCCCGGTCCCGATCTCGTACACGTCTGCCCCTGAATGGAGGAGCCATATCGTTATCGCTAAAATACTGCCGACGCGCACGAGCTGCTCAATCATATGAGAAGCCGCTGTTGAGCCAAGCTCGCCCCTCCCTTGATCATAGCCCCGGCTCGTACATAAAGCCGGCAATAGCAAAATCAGAAAGCTGATTGCCCGAATCGGCCCCGTCAGCCCGCGGTCGCCCATCAGCGCAGCAAGCGGTTCCGCCAGGCTAAAGAGCGCAATCCAGCCAAGCAAGGCGCCAAACAGCTGACTGTAAAAAAAGATGCTGACAACCTCTCTCGCCTGTTGCCGATCAGCTTGCTTGAGTCCGGCGAGCTGCTTTGACAGCACGACCGGAAAGCCGTACATCGCCAAAACCGCCATAATGCCGTACAACGGATATGTTTGCTGATACACATAAAAGCCCACATCTCCGACCATATTTTGAAAAGGAATTCTGTAGATCGCACTTAGCAGCTTTGCCAAAACCGCTGCTCCTGATACTAATAAAAAGCCATACCAAAAAGAAGGCCTGTTCTTCATTTGAACGTCCAATCACCTGTCGCCTCACTTTATTATCCAATGCTCCTCTATCATACTAGAATAAGAGGAGTATCGCCAAGCAGATCCGTTACAAGAGGGGCTGAGCGAAAGGTTGTTTTTACTTTTCATTCAGTCGAATCAAAGGCCACCAAACGATCCCGTTATTGTCCTGTCATTATAAAAAACCTGCCAGCATCCCGGTTCCGGGACATGCCGACAGGCTAAGCTGCTTTTAAACTCTCCCTTCCACATCCTGCTTTCGTCTTCTCTCATTTCCACCTCTTCAAACAGAAAAGCCGTGACAAAAAGGATTACCCCTCCTTGTCACAGCCACTTTACTGCTCCATTTGCCGGGCGAGGAAGCTTGCCGCTGTTTCAGCGAGCTTCTGTTCAATCGTTCCGGATAGGTCCTGCTCCTTGCTGAATAAAACGACGGCGCCAATCGGGTCGCCATTTGCAATGATCGGAGCGATGACAAAGCCTTTCAGATCATCAAGATGGTCACCGACAAGATTATACTCTCCACTCTTAACCTCAACCCTCGTTTGCCGCTCATTCATCACCTTCTCAACGATCTCACCAACACTTTTGTTTGTATATTCCTTTTTTGGTGCTCCTGCTACAGCAATAAATGTGTCGCGATCAGCAATTAAGACGTAATGATTTAAGCTATCATATAAGGCCTCTGCATATTCCTTAGCGAAGTCGCCAAGCTCTGAAATAGGGGAATACTTCTTGAGGATGACTTCTCCATCGCGATCGACAAAGATTTCTAACGGATCTCCTTCTCGAATTCGTAATGTTCTTCTGATTTCTTTCGGTATGACCACACGTCCTAAATCATCAATGCGACGTACGATTCCTGTTGCTTTCATATTGACTAGCCTCCCTTTCTAATGGTGTGTGTACTTGGTGAAGTGGAATTATCTATAGTATCTTTCTTAGAAAAAGAACTATTCACCAATACATGAATTTCTTTGGCTGCTTACAACATCAATCCATAAGAAAAACGTGCAGCGGCTTTTCTTTGAAGCAACGCGCGAAGCTGACGCCCCTCCTCGAATTACCCGGAAAAATTTTAAAAAAACGCGCAGCGGCTTTTTTTAAAGCGGCTGCGCGGAGTCGTGACTAGAGGTTGACGTTTTCCCCGAATTCACCTCTGTGAGTTGTATACGTCCTTAGTCTTTTATTTAATTCTTTTTCGCGTCTTCAATTCCGCCGATAATTGTCTCGATCATCGTCAGGAGCTGTTCATCGCTTAATGTCTTCGTTTTAATCGAAAATTTGATTTTGTCTCCGGCCGTCCCGAGGGCGACCTCGCGCCCAAGCTGATGAGCGACTTCAAACAGCTTTGCCCCATCAAGGCTCTGCGTAGCCTCAGCCGATGCAATAATCGCCACATGATCCTTGCCTTCGACAATCTGCTCGATTTTTTCCCGATTGGCTTTCAGCTTTATCGCTGTTAAGCGCAACAGAAAGTCCACCTGCTTCGGATATTCGCCAAAGCGGTCGAACATCTCATCCTGCAAATCCTTTATATCCTCAACCGTCTCGGCACCTTTAAACCGTTTGTACATTTCAATCTTTTGCTTTGCATCATTGATATATGCTTCCGGAATGTAAGCATCGACCTTAACGTCAATCTCTGATTGGAAACGTTCTTTTTTCGGTTTGTCGCCTTTTCGTTCCTCAATTGCTTCTTTCAGCATTTGTGAATAGAGGTCAAACCCGACCGATTCAATAAAGCCGTGCTGCTGGGAGCCAAGCAGGTTTCCGGCACCGCGGATCGTCAAATCGCGCATTGCAATCTTAAATCCTGATCCAAGCTCTGTAAATTCCTTTATCGCCTGCAAACGCTTCTCCGCCACTTCCGATAACACTTTATCGCGCTGATATGTGAAATAAGCGTAGGCGACCCGATTTGAACGTCCGACACGTCCACGGATTTGGTAAAGCTGGGAGAGCCCCATTTTATCGGCGTCATAAATAATAAGCGTATTCACATTTGGAATGTCGACCCCTGTTTCGATAATCGTCGTCGTTACCAATACATCGCTGTTGCCTTCCAGGAAGTCGAGCATGATCGTCTCTAATTCCCGCTCATTCATTTGCCCGTGGGCATAGCTGATGCGGGCATCCGGAACGAGCATCGACAGTTGCTCCGTCATCCGCTCGATATCTTCGACGCGGTTATAGAGAAAATACACCTGACCTCCGCGGGTCAGCTCCCGTTCAATCGCCTCCCGTACAAGAGCGGCATTGTATTCCACAACGTAGGTCTGGACAGGAAAACGGTTTTCCGGCGGAGTTTCAATAACGGACAGATCACGAACACCGAGCATCGACATATGCAGCGTCCGCGGTATCGGGGTCGCTGTAAGCGTTAAAACATCAATATTTGCTTTTAACTGTTTAATTTTTTCTTTATGCGTCACGCCAAATCGCTGCTCTTCATCGACGATGAGCAGACCGAGATCGTGAAAAACAACATCCTTCGATAAAAGACGGTGCGTACCGACAATCAAATCAACCGTACCTGCCTTCAAGCCTTTAAGCGTTTCTGTTTGTTCCTTTTTTGAGCGAAAACGGCTCAGGACACCGATTTTGATCGGGTGCTCGGAAAAGCGCTCTTTGATCGTCTCATAATGCTGCTGGGCAAGGATCGTCGTCGGCACAAGGATCGCGACCTGCTTGCCATCCATGATCGCTTTAAAGGCGGCGCGAATGGCCACTTCTGTTTTCCCGTAGCCGACATCGCCGCATAATAAGCGGTCCATTGGCCGCGGCCGTTCCATATCCTTTTTAATTTCCAGGATCGCTCTTTTTTGATCCTCTGTATCCTGATAGGGGAAGGAAGCTTCAAATTCCGCCTGTTCAGGCCCATCAGCGGAGAAGGCAAACCCTTTGCTCGCTTCACGCTCAGCATAGAGCTTGATTAAATCATCGGCAATATCCTCGACCGATGATTGTACCTTCTTTTTCACCTTCTTCCAATCACTTCCACCCAACGCATAAATTTTCGGATCTTTTTCTTCCGATCCGACATACTTTTGCACCTGATCGATCTGCTCGACCGGCACATATAGCTTATCATTTCCTTTATAGCGTAAGTGGAGATAATCCTTATGGAGACCATTGATTTCCAGCGTTTCTACGCCAAGGTATTTTCCGATACCGTGATTCGTATGAACGACGAGATCGCCAACTTTTAGCTCAGAGTAGCTTTTAATCCGTTCGGCATTCGATAATGTTTGCTTGCGCTGTGGCCGCTTCGCCCTTTTCTTGGCGAACACTTCCTCTTCCGTAATCACAACTAACCTGCTCGAGGGCAGTTCAAAGCCGCTTTGCAGGTTTCCAACCATAATATATGTGTGACCTTCGCGTAACTCTGTGGAGCGTTCCACAATTGCCGCTTCGATTTGCTCCGTCTCAAGGTTTAAGGAAAGTCGTTGAGCCCGTTCCTTTGAGGCGGCAATGAATACGACAGCCTGCCCCGCCTTTTTCCAGCGTGCAACCTCCGACTGAAGCAGCTGCATTTGACCGTGAAATTGCTGCATCGATTTGCATGTGATGCTGATCACATTTTCCGGGTTAGTCTGGGCAACATGCTTCAAAAATAGCGATAAATAAATAATCGGATAATGAGAATGCTTTAATTGCTCAAAAACGGCTACCGACATCGAAACATCATGAATGATTTCTCCCTGCTCAAGCAAGGCGATGCTCCACTCGGCCTCTTCCTTATCGAGGCTTTCCGCCATTTCCTTTACCCTTGCCAATTCATCAATAACCAGTATCGAATTCGCGGGAAGAAATGACAGCAGCGAATGCTCGCCTTCATAATAAAGCGACATATACTTATACATTCCCTGGAAGGTCGAACCTTGCTTCAATTGCCCGATTTCATAGGAAATATTTTGCGAAAGCTTCTCCTTCGTCTCTTTCGCCCGAACTTCCTTTAACGTCTTCGCCAAACCTTCCGCCAAAGCAGCCGCCGCTTGTTCATAATGTGTCTTCTCAAGCAGCACTTCCTGGGCCGGACCAATCCGGACGGCCTTCTTCTCTTCTTTTGAGCGTTGATTTTCCACGGAGAAAGTCCGAATCGAATCAACCTCCGTGTCAAACAGCTCGATTCGAATCGGATCCGGTTCCGTCAACGGGTACAAGTCAATGATTCCGCCACGGACACTGAATTCACCGGGTGAGGCGATCATATCGACACGCTGGAAGCCCATTGCCACCAGCTTATTCATCAATTGGTCAATATCGCCGATATCCGTTCCAATCTCGACATCAATCTGGTGATGCTTCCAAACGCTTACCGGGGGCAACTGGCGTCTGATTCCGGCAAGCGGTGCGATGACCACCCCTTTGAATCCATAAATCAGCTTATTTAACACGTCAATACGTTGCGCCTTCATCTCCGGACTCGCTATTGCAATTTCTGCTGAAATAAGCTCATTGACTGGATACAAAAGAATCTGGTCTTCCCCTAATAAATCAACCAAATCATCATACAGCTTCTGGGCCTGATACAAATTATGCGTAACAAGCAATGTCGGCCGTTGTGCCTCACGGAAGACAGTCGAAATAAACAACGTGCGTGCCGATCCGGTTAAACCCGATATAAGCTGCTCTTTCATATTCGCTTCAAGACTTGTTGAAACCGCTTTTATCTCATCATTATTTTGATAATATTGCTGCAATCCTAACATGCTGTTCCCCCTGTTATTCCAGTAACGCCATGGTTAGTGTTCAATTTATATTTATTCTGTTAATCTCATAAAAGCACTATTTACTGTTTATTCTTGCTAGAACCCTAGAATCCTGCTTTATTCTAATTAGAGACAGCTTCGCTCATGGTGTAAAGGCTCTTTTCTGCTTGATTTCATTGCTTAAAGAGGTTGTCCCAAAGCGTGGCTTTTGGGACAACCCCTTTTTTGCTGCTCATTCTATTGTATCATTCTGTCCAGCTCGTGTAAGCCGGGATTTCGCATAAGAGCCTCGTGACAGTCCTCACATATAACATTCACATGTATATCACCATTCGGCTCATATGTCAACATATCGGTTCGTTCCGTACTGGTCAGACTATCAAAGCCAAGCGCTTCAGCCCGCAGCTCCTCATCAATCGCTCCAAGCTCGACCTGGCAATGACGGCATTTGTAATGAATCGCCACCGTATCTAGCTCCTTTCCCGCTACTCGTAACTTTAGTATGAACAAGGCGGGAAAACTCTATACGACGGCGGTCAATTAAATTGATTCATCACTTCAAGAAACGGCTTCGTTGTCCACGCTTCAACGGCCTTGGCCACCAGCTCAACCGACTCTCCAACCGCATCTCTTTCCTCAGGATAATAGTTCCCCAATACATAGTTAACAATCGTTTCCCCGTTGCGCGGCCGGTCAATTCCGACGCGAATCCGGTTGAACTCCTGTGTACCTAAGTGGGCAATTAGCGATTTAATACCGTTATGGCCGCCAGCGCTTCCTTTTTGCCGCAGCCGGATTTTTCCTGTCGGTAAATCCAGGTCATCATAGATGACAACGATATCCTCAATCGGGATTTGATAATAATCCATCAACGGACGAACGGATTCTCCTGACAAGTTCATATAGGTCAACGGCTTCAACAGAAAAACGGTTTCCCCGTTGACGACGCCCTTACCAAATACCCCTTTAAATTTACTCTGGTTAAGTTCAATTCCCCACTCTTTTGCACAACGATCAACGCAATCAAAGCCAATATTATGACGCGTACCATCATACTTGCTTCCTGGGTTGCCCAGTCCGATAATTAATTTCAACCTTCACCCGCTCCCAACTTTACTTCATCTCGCTCCATCAAAAAAGAGAACCTCTTACTATAAAAGAGGCGCTGCATCTTTTAAAAGCCTAGAAAGGAGTGGGATTCTCCTCTCTAGGCGGGTGCAGCGCAGCCTTGCCTCACATGAGCCAGACTTTCTGTTATGTGGATATTATTCTTCTGTTTCTTCCTGCCCAGTCTCTCCAATCACTTCCGGCTCTTTCGCCTCAGCCTCTGTTCCTTCAGGCTCGACTTCTGCTGCCGGCGGCTGGACTGTCACAATGGTTTCTTCATCATCGCTCGTGATCTCGACCTGAACAGTTGACCGAATATCAGCTACTTGAATCGAGTCACCAATTGCCAGCCCGGAAATATCAACGCTGATCTCCTCCGGAATATCTGACGGCAAACATTTTACGCTGATTTCGTACATCAAGTGAGAAACGATGCCGCCTTCCTTCTCACCCGGTGCTTCTCCTGTTAACCGGACCGGTACCGCCGCATCAATTTCCGAAGTCATATCGACTTCAAAGAAATCAATGTGGAGGTATTCGTTTTTCAGCGGATCGATTTGCAGATCATGGATCATAACCTGATGTTTATTCTTCCCGGACACCTCCAAAGAGAATAACCCGTTTTTCCCAACCTCTCTAACCGTTTTCAGAAAATCTACTCCTTCAACGGATACTGGCTGGCTTTCAATTTTGTTCCCGTATAATACAGCCGGCACATAACCGTCTTTACGCAATTGTCTCGTTGCTGAACCTTTCAAATCTTCTCTGGGGCTTGCTTTTAAAATCGTAGCCATCTCGCCTCACCTCAAATTTGTTTTCAAGTCTCTATCACTTGTATTCCCTAAATGAGTCAATTTAAACCACTTACTTACGTTTTCGCAGTAGCCCATTATTACATCTTGAGGTTCGTTCACCAATTACGCCAGTGGCCTATTAATCAAACAACGTGCTGACAGACGCGTGCTCATGGACGCGTATAATCGCTTCGGCCATCAGTGGCGCTACAGAAAGCTCAGTGATCTTCTCACTTTTCTTATTCTCATCAAGCTCAATCGTATTCGTGACAACAAGCTCTTTAATTTTTGAATTGTCAATCCGCTCCATCGCCGGTCCTGACAGCACCGGATGCGTACAGCATGCGTACACTTCCTTCGCCCCATGCTCCACTAAAGCATTCGCTGCCAACGTAATCGTTCCGGCTGTATCAATAATATCATCAATAATAATCGCCGTTTTTCCTTCAATATTCCCGACGATATTCATCACCTCGGCCACGTTCGGGCGCGGACGGCGTTTATCAATAATCGCAATCGGAGCTTTTAAGCGGTCAGCCATTTTTCTGGCGCGGACCACTCCGCCATGGTCCGGGGAAACGATGACAATATCTTCTAATTGTTTTCCTGAGAAATAATCGGCTAAAATCGGCACACCCATCAGCTGGTCAACCGGAATGTCGAAGAATCCTTGGATTTGTGTTGCATGAAGATCAATCGACAATACGCGTGTCGCCCCTGCTGTTTCAATCAGATTCGCTACGAGCTTCGCCGTAATCGGTTCACGGGCCCGTGCTTTCCGGTCTTGACGCGCATAGCCGTAATAAGGGATGACGACATTAATCGTTCTGGCCGATGCACGCTTCATCGCATCAATCATGATTAACAGCTCCATAATATGTTCGTTTGCAGGAGCGGAAGTCGATTGAATCAAATACACATCGCAACCACGAATGCTTTCTTCAATGTTGATCTGCACTTCTCCATCGCTAAAGCGCGTAACCGAGCTTTGACCCATCGTGACGCCAATATGCTCTGTAATTTCATGAGCAAGACCTTTATTTGAATTTAATGTAAAAACCTTTAAACTTGGATCACCGTATTTAGCCATTTTTATGTTTTCCCTCCAAAAATTCACTTCACCTTAGTGGTTGTTATTTGCCTTTTTGATAATCTTCTTTATTCGTCTGTCTTGCTCGCGCGATAGACAATGCTTCACTCGGCACATCATCGGTAATCGTAGAGCCTGCAGCAACTAAAGCGTTCCTTCCAATTGTAACCGGAGCGATTAAATTCGCGTTACAGCCGATAAAAGCCCCATCTTCAATTTTTGTTTTGAACTTGTTCTTGCCATCATAATTGACGGTCACAGCCCCGCAGCTGAAATTTACCCCCTCGCCTATTTCACTGTCACCGATGTAGCTTAAGTGGGAGGCTTTGCTGCCATTTCCGATTGTCGATTTTTTGATTTCGACAAAGTTTCCGATCCGCACGTCATCGCCGATATTCGATTGCGGACGAATATGGGCAAACGGGCCAATTCGTACGGCCTTGCCGATCTCGCTATCATGAATTACCGACTGTGAGATCACCGTTCCATTATCGACGACACTATCTTTGATTTCGGTGTGCGGGCCAATGTCGCAGTTCTCTCCGATTACCGTTTTCCCGTGGATGATTGTCCCGGGACGGAGTACGGTATCCTGACCGATTGTCGCTTCACTTGAAATATACGTTTGCGCCGGGTCAATCATCGTCACTCCCTGACGCATCCAATAATGATTGATCCTTCTTTTCATACTATTCTCTGCCTCTGAAAGCGCTATCCGGTCATTGACCCCTATCGTTTCCTCGAAATGCGGTGTTTGATAAGCAGCAACCTTCTCTCCGGCATTTTTTAATAATTCAATCACATCCGGAAGGTAGTACTCTCCTTGGACATTGTCATTGCCGACCTGCTTCAGCATCGCAAACAGGCTCGCGTTATCAAAGCAATATGTCCCAGTATTAATTTCACATACGTTCCGTTCTTGTTCGGAGGCATCCTTATGCTCAACAATTCGTTCAACAAGCCCTTTTTCATCGCGGATAATCCGCCCGTATCCAGTAGGATCTTCCGCAATCGCGGTTAGGACGGTTGCCTTTGCTCCTTCTTTTTCATGACAGTCAAGCAATTTTTCAATCGTCTCAGCTGTCAGCAAAGGCGTGTCTCCGCACAGCACCACCGTCGTACCTTGCTCTCCCTTTAACAGGCTTTCCGCCTGCATGACGGCATGGCCTGTGCCAAGCTGTTCCTTTTGCACGGCATAGGAGACCTGATCTCCCAGCTGCTGCTTGACAACTTCAGCGCCGAACCCAACAACCGCCACCTTTTTTTCAAATCCTAACGCTGTGACTTGATCAACGACATGTTGAACCATCGGTTTTTCACATACTGGATGAAGCACTTTATAAAGACTGGACTTCATCCTCGTTCCCTGTCCAGCTGCTAATATGACCGCAAAACGACTGCTCATGGTTTCCCCCCAGGTGTTCCTTTTTCCCTTACGAATATATCCTAAAACCAGGGGTATTTCAAGGAGATGTCGCAAAAGGGTATTTTTAATCTTTTGTGACAAAGCCAAGTTGAAAAGCGTCCATCAGCACGAGACGAAAAGAAAGTAATCGCTTTCCTTTTTGGGTTCAAATGAACGGGAATCGTTTGAGCCTTGTAAAGACTGTCCGCCCAAAGAAAAGAGCTCCACGCTTAGTAGTGGAACCCTCATTGTGATTAAGAAGCACCCGCTTCTTCATATTCAACTTCTTCATATTCGCCTGCTTTGTCGTATTCCGTCAGCACAGCCGTTTGAATCTTTTCTCTTGTTTGAGACGAGATCGGATGGGCAATGTCGCGGAATTCTCCATCAGGCGTCCGCTTGCTCGGCATAGCTACAAATAGGCCGTTATTACCATCGATTACTCGAATATCATGCACCACAAATTCATGGTCAATCGTAATGGAGGCAATAGCACGCATTCTGCCTTCTGTATTGACTCGACGCAATCTGACATCTGTCACCTGCATGTTGGTCACCACCTCTAGAATGTTATTCTTGCTATAAGAATTCTCTAAAAAGATGGCAATTCCTTCTTCTAAATCAAAAAATTAAAAAACATTTTATGAGTAAGAGTACATTCGTCTCACATAAGTTCCAGAAACCGTTTATTCCCCTTATTGTTAATAGGACTGACCCGGTCTTTTACGCTTTGACAAGAGCGATGACTTCAATTTCAATCAAAACATCCTTTGGCAGACGGGCAACCTCAACGCACGAGCGGGCAGGCTTGTGCTCCCCAAAATACTCGCCGTAGATGTCATTGATAGCTGGAAAGTCATTCATGTCCTTAATAAAAACGGTCGCTTTGACGACGGTGTCGAGAGACGCACCAGCCTCAGCCAATACCGCTTTTACATTTTTGAAAACCTGATGAGTCTGTTCTTCCACCGTCCCGTTGACTAGCTCTCCTTCAGCCGTAAGCGGGATTTGACCGGAACTGTAAAACATATTATTGACAATAATCCCTTGAGAATATGGTCCGATTGCAGCTGGCGCACTGTTTGTATGTACGATTTTCATTTTATTTTTCCTCCTCCAATGTGATTGTTTTTAATAAGTCTAAAACGTTCCCAGGCTCGACCGTAATCTTTCGCTCCTTGACATTAACTTCCGAGAGCCTCGTGATCGACATGTATTCATCGACAAGCCGTTCTTCGACCCCGACCGACTCAACAAGGACACCAATCCCAACAAGCTCTGCCTGAAATTCATCAAGCAAATCCATCATCCCGCGAATCGTTCCACCGGCCTTCATAAAATCATCGACGATAAAGACGCGGGAATTGGGCGCAAGGCTGCGGCGGGCAAGGGTCATCGTCTGAATGCGCTTTGACGAGCCGGAGACATAGTTGATACTGACCATGGAGCCTTCCGTAACAAGATGATCGCGCCGGACAATGCTGACAGGGACATCTAAGTACTGAGCCACCGCATACGCAAGTGGAATCCCCTTTGTCGCTACTGTCATGACCGCATCAATACGTTTATTCGCCAGCACCGAAGCAAACACCTGCCCGACCTGCTGAATAAATCGTGGACTGCCAAGCAGATCCATCATGTACAAATAACCGCCCGGCAAAATCCGTTCCGGTACAGCAAGCTGATCAATCAACTCGCGCATAAACACTTCAGCCTGAGCATAATCAATCCGCGGTATGAACTTCACCCCGCCGCTTGCTCCTGAAATGGTCAGCAAAGTGCCGTAGCCTTCATCTTCGAAAATTTCTTTAATAATAACCAAGTCTTCGCTGATCGAAGACTTTGCCGATTGATACCGTTCTGAGAAATGAGTTAGTGAAATGACCTCATGTGGATGCTGGAGCAAATAATAGGTCATATCGACAAGACGACCGCTTCGTTTAAGCTTTTTCATGCTACCTCCACAAAACCGAATATTTTCCTTTAACATAACACTTTTATCCGGTTTCTAGCAAGTATCTGTTGAGCGAATGAGCCGAACGGCGTACACATCCTGACAAAAACCCCGCAACCCGTTGTAAATCCGGTGAAGTCTCGATTCATGCTCGACCAGTCCGAATACCGTCGGCCCGCTGCCGCTCATCAGGACACCATTTGCTCCAAAGCGGAGCATCTGCTCTTTAATATGGCGCACCTCCGGATACATATCCAATGTCACCGATTCCAAGACGTTATGAAGGTTGGCGCAAATCCCGGTGAAATCCTGCTGTCTGATCGCTTCGATCATCCGGTCTGTCGGCGCATGCTCAATGTTTTGCAGAGTGAGCCGCTTATAGATATCAGCTGTCGATACCCCGATCGGCGGCTTCGCCAAAATCACCCAGCACGAGGGAGGAGCCGGAATCGCCTCGATCACTTCCCCTCTGCCTGTCGCCAACGCGGTTCCGCCATAAACGCAAAAGGCGACATCCGAACCGATCTCCTTGCCGATCTCCGCCAGCTCGTCCAATGAAAGGCCCAACTTCCACAGTTTATTCAGCCCTTTCAATGTCGCAGCGGCGTCACTGCTTCCGCCTGCCAGTCCCGCCGCCACCGGAATCCGCTTTGTAATATAAATCGAAACCCCCTTTTGCACGTTCATCCGCTTTTGTAATAATTCCGCTGCCTGATAGGCCAGGTTCCGCTGGTCGCTCGGGACAAATCCCTCGGAAACATCGATGATAATCTTTCCGTTGTCCGTTAACGTTAAATCAATCCGGTCAGCTAAATCGACCGTCGTCATAATCATTTCCACTTCATGATAGCCGTCCGCCCGTTTATGAAGAACATCCAATGTTAAATTAATTTTTGCCGGGGCCTTTACTGAATATCTCACGTTTGTCACCTTCTACTCATTCCATTTGCTTACGCTATTTTATCACTTGTTTGCTGAACATACCACTCAAGAAGTATTCCTTTGCTTTTCTCCAGAAAAACAAAGGATGCCTAACAGGCCAGTTTCGACCTGCCAGACATCCTGTATACATAAGAGAATGTCTCTTCTCCTATGAATTGTCACGATTTGCTAATTGGTTTTCTGCTATTTCAATGGCTCGTTTTACCATATTCCCAGCATCTCTCGCTTTAATACCGCCCCAGCCTTCTTTTTGGACCGTATCGTAGAAGCCAAGCTCTTTGGCCAGCTCTTCCTTAAAGCGTTCTGACATGACTCCCCTGCGTCTGCTCATGTCTTAACCACTCCTTTTTGTAAGTTAGCAATAGCGTGACATTAGTAGTGTGAGCAACTACAACACAAATATGCCTCCCTGAAATTAACAGGGAGGCATATCCGGTTGTGTATCAATCGACGCTTACGCTTTGGAAACTGTTGAATCAACGTTATCTTCACAAAGCATGAGTTCGACCGTTTCTGTAAGGATATCAGCATAGCTGTATGAAACTCGCTCGAAAGCATTTTCTTGTTCATCTAATTTCACAATGAAAACAGACGGGTATGTTTCTTCGAGTAGACCAGTACGCTCTGACGTTTTACGACGACCACCATTTGCTTTAATTGTAATCCTCTTACCAACATTAGCATCCAAGGCACGCTTAATGTCTATTAACGTTTTTGCCATAACTACACCCACCTCACTCTTTATTCAGTATAGCACAGCTTGCATAATTCGTCAAATAAATTTTAAATTATAACAAGCAAACAAGAATATTGTCAACAGATTTCTCTTCAAACAACGGTTTTTTTTACGTTCCTGTCGTTCATTGTTCGTTAGTATGTCTCATTCGCCATGCAATATGTATGGAAAAAAATCCGAAGACACCAAAAAAGGACATGCACCCCGGGCCGGTTCTGCACATCCTTCAGCCATTCAATGATCGATTTTCAGCGGCATCCCCCGCCTCATGACACCTTTTGTTTCAATCCCGCCGAGACCCTTCTCCCCTGTAATCGTATTTCGTAGCACATCCGTTAACCGGATCGAATCCATAAACGATGTAAGGCTGATACGGGCGGCAATATAGACTGGATCAAGGGCGTGAATGTTGACGCGGTCCGGCGAGCTGGCAAAATTCGCTCCCGCTTTAATTAATGTCTCAAAGTGAGATTGGCACGCCCCGGCAAAGATGATCAGTTCATCACGGTGCCAGGTTTGCTTCCGCGCCACCCGGACACATTCGGCAAAGTATTTTGTATGGCGATATGCCCGCAAATCCCGCTCGTCGCCTTTTGTTTTTAAATAGGCATCATGACCGGTAATGACGACAATATCTGGTTGTACCATTTGCAAAAGCGACTCTATTTGTTCAGGCATTTCCTTTTCATGTAAGTGAACGCCATAGACCGGCACCCCGAGCTTTTCATACAGATCGGTGCACTTCCGCAAATATAAACTATCACCGTCGATATGAAGCACCCGTCCTCTCAGCTCAAAGTAGTTCGGACTCGTCGCATATTCCGACGTGACCTCGTACTCGCTCCGCTGCTTCATCAGCTTCGCATCCTGCCTAAACAGGCGATAGGAGTTCTCTTCAAGGGCTTTGGCTTCTTTTTGGTAGGCCGTTCGTTCTTCTTCCGAAATGAGAACGAGGTCATCTGCCGGAGCATCTGCGAGCAGGCGCATATCTTCCCCGGCTAATTCGACTGTATCGCCCCGGATGGAAACAACCCGAAATAATAAATCGCATTCGTATGAAAGGCGGGCAACGATATCTCCTTTTTTCAGTTTCATCGGCACGGCCTCCTCTCCCCTTAGGCTATGTCAGAAGAGGAGGGAGTGTGCTAGGTCTTCGGCAACCTTTTATATAAGCTATCGCTCAAGCGGGCAAACTCTTCAAGTGAGAGCGTTTCGCCCCGACGCTGAGGATCGATCCCAGCCTCCTCCAACGCCGCAAGCACAGCCGGCTTCTGCTCCTTCGTGCTGTGATTATGAATCAAATTGTTTAAAATCGTTTTGCGGCGATTCGCAAAACTGGCATGAAAGACGCGGAAGAAATAAGCTTCATCTTCAACTTGAACAGCGGGCTTATCACGGAGCGTCAACCGTAACACAGCGGAATCAACCCGCGGCTGCGGCACAAAAACCGTCGCCGGGACCGTCATCACTTTTTCAGCTACAGCATAATACTGAGCGGCTATCGAGAGCGCGCCATAATCCTTTGACCCAGGGGCTGCGGCGATCCGGTCCGCCACCTCAGCCTGAATCATCACGACAATTCCGCGAATCGGCAGCTTTTCCTCAAGCAGCTTCATCAGGATCGGCGTTGTCACATAATACGGCAGGTTCGCGACGACCATCACATCGGACACGTCTGCAAGCTCAGTCGTCAACGTCGCCTGAAGGTCAGCCTTTAGCACATCAGAATGGACAATCGTCACATTATCATAGGGAGACAGCGTTTCTTCCAGGACAGGCAACAGCCTCTGGTCAATTTCAAACGAGACCACTTTCTTAGCCCGTTTTGCCAGCTGCTCCGTCAGCGCGCCGATTCCGGGGCCGACCTCCACCGCGCCGGAATCGGGGGTGAGCTGGGCCGCTTCTACTATTTTGTGAAGTATATTTGTGTCGATCAGGAAGTTTTGTCCGAGGCTTTTTTTAAAGCTGAAGCCAAATTTATCGAGTATTTCTTTCGTTCGCATTGGTGTCGCAATATCTTTTGTCATTCGTTGTTTTCCTCCTCAAACAGCTGATGAACAGCCCGGGCAAATTCCTCTGCTGTAATTCGAAACTTCTGCAAGCGTTTATGAAACTGTTTTCCATTCGCATATCCGATGTTCAGAATAATGCCAAGCCGCTCCCGGCGTTGCTTCGCTTTCGGTCCGGCAATTAATCCTGCGTCAAGGAGGTCTTGCCGGTCAATAAGCTCTACTTTCAGCTCTTCCTCTTCCTTTTTGGCGTGTCTGAGGGCATAGCGGATTGCCTCCGGCGAAGCGTTCTCGACACCTAAATCATTTTTCGTCCTTGAAAGAGCCTCGCGCTTCGGCAGAAACGCATGCTTGCAGGCAGGAATACGTTCACTGATGATCCGTCTAATCCTCTCTCCCGGATAATCGGGATCGGTTAAAATAATCACGCCCCTCCGCTGCTGGGCCAGCTCAATTTGCGCAAGCACTCTTTCGTTTACAGCCGAACCATTTGTTTCAATCGTATCGGCATCAACAGCCCGCTTAATCGCGACTGTATCGTCTTTTCCTTCTACGACAATCATTTCTTTAATCTTCATCATTATTCTCCTATCGGCATTGCTTATTCCATTGTAGCCTGTCTTAACGCTAACAGCAAAAAGAGCTTAAGACAAAAGGTCGGCTTTTTTACCTTTTGTCTTAAGCTCGAAGCAGTGTCCGAAGTCTGCGCCTCGTTGTATACGTCCATACCAAAGCAGGGTTCTTCGATATGGACGTCACGCAGTACAAAGCCACTGCTGCCTCTAAACACGTATTAGTTCAGAATTGTGATTTTCACTTGCTTTCTTCCCCACCGTTGTGCATCTGCCTGTGTCGGCACATGAACATCGATTTTATTCCCTTGAATCGCCCCTCCAGTGTCAGCAGCCACGGCTGTACCATAGCCTTCGACATGAACACGGGAGCCTAACGGGATCACATTAGGGTCGACCGCAATCACCTTCGCACTGCGGTTGTTCTTTAAATTGATTCCTGTTGCGGTTACTCCACTGCAGCCGCTGCATTGAGCCGTATATGCGGTAGCTGTTACCGTCAGCGTGCGGCCTTCCCCGCCCTGGCTGGCAGAAGCTGTTGATGGAGCTTGACTTCTTGAAACGGTCGGCGCTGCCGGACGCGTTCCGACTGCGACAATTTTGTCCGTACTTTCCTGCACCGTTTCTGTCTTCACAAGCTCGCGGGAAACCTCTTTGCCATCTTCAAGCACAACTTCATAGTGCTTTTTCACCCGTCCTTCTTCGCCTTCCTGAACGACTGTTTCTTTGCCGCTCTCCAAACTACTATCCTTCCGGGTTACCGTCCCGAATTCGACGGCCTCTTCCACCACATCGGTGACTTTTTCTACACGTATCACTTTAATGTCTGTTTTCTCGTCTATCCGTTCTTCCAACGCTGGTTCGACGCGATCAAGTTCACCTAATGAAACATTCTCTTTCTCTAAAAAGTCAGCGACAGTCGTCGAAGTTGTCCAAAAATCCTTTTGTTCACCGTCACTTGAAAGCACTACCTGAAAGGCAGATTCATAGACTAGGCTCATTTCGTCTGCAATTTCGGCTTCGAGCGAGGGCTTAAGTAAATCGTGCTCTTTGTAGTCAATATTTAGTTCATGTATAAGTTGTTCGACATTATCTGCTGTAGTCCATACCGACTCTTCTTGTCCGTCAATGGTGACAAAGACCTCCTTGGCCCTATCCCATGTGAGCGCCATATTGCCTGATATCTTTGTATCTAATCCAGGTTCAATATGGTCATACTCCTGGACATTCCAATCCTGCTCTCTCATCAATTCGGCAACTGTAGATGCGTGCGTTTGCACCGTAAGATTCTCACCATCAATCGAGATCGTTACCGTAGCCTTCGTCGTCTCATAAACTGCGTAAATCATTCCGCATACGAATAAAATAAGACTGATGACGGAGAGTACCACATTTCTCCAAAAGTGGTTGACTGGAAGAATTCGGAGCTTATTGGCTTCCATGTCATGCATTCCTCCTTCTCAACGTCCGAATTATATACACTCAGCCTCCCTTTGTCAACTTTTTGATTTTGTTTCTTCGCCGCATCGACCTTATTATCTATGAATCGGCCGGTAAAGAAAACAAAAACTTATCGACACGTCCACTGTATGCATGTCATCTCTTGTGTAGAACTTCTTCGAACGAGTGAGTCGTTAGACAAGCTTCGTCAACAGGCGTCAGAACCGGCTATCAAGAAATGCCAAAAAGTTTTTTTGCATTTTCTCTTGTTACCGCACTCAGCTGTTCATAACTCATCTCTCTCAGGCTGGCAATCTGCTCGGCAACGAGCTTCACATAAGCCGGTTCGTTGCGCTTTCCACGATTTGGATGAGGCGCCAAATACGGACAGTCGGTTTCAATCAGCAGACGATCAAGCGGAACAGCCTGAGCGACTTCCTTAGGCCGCCTCGCATTTTTAAACGTTACCGGTCCTCCCAAAGAAATATAAAAATTCATATCAAGACACTGCTTGGCGATTTCCACGCTGCCGCCAAAGCAATGCATAATCCCGCCAACCTCGCTTGCTCCTTCCTCCTTCAACAAGTCAACGATATCCTGATCAGCCTCCCGGTTGTGAATGATGATCGGCAGCTTCACTTTTTTTGCGAGGCGAATTTGCTTACGGAACACTTCTTTTTGCACATCCTTCGGCGACTTGTCCCAATGATAATCGAGACCCATTTCCCCGAGAGCGACCACCTTCGGGTGAGCAGACAGCTCCTCCAGCCAGGCAAGATGCTCATCGGTCATATCCACAGCATCAACGGGATGCCAGCCGACCGCCGCATAAAGCTCCTCATAACGTTCAACGAGCTCAAGGGCTCGTTTGATCGTTTTTTCATCAAAGCCGACGACAACCATATTTGTCACGCCGGCTTCCCGGGCGCGCGTCAGCACGTCGTCCAGGTCATCCTCGAACTGATCGGCATTCAAATGCACATGAGTATCAAATAACATAACGATCTCCTTTTTATTATGATAGGAAAGTTTTTAGTTGAAGAAATATGACACGATTGATTAGGAAGAGGTCGTCCAACAGAGAAAAAACTCCTCGATAGACGACCTTTCAGCCAGACCTGCGACTTTCTCCCCGCAAGGACCTTTTTCACAGATCTTGGTCAAACAAAATTATTTTAGCATCATGACATCTCTTCCTTTATTTTACTTTCGCTCCATTTGGCAAATTTCCATCAATCGTAGCAAGTTGCAATTTTTTCCCTTTTGTTCCGGCAAGAATCATGCCTTGCGACAGCTCGCCTCTCAGCTTGACCGGCTTTAAATTTGTGACACAGATGACTTTTTTTCCAACGAGGTCGCCCGGCGTGTAATACTTCGCGATCCCGGATACAACCTGGCGCTTTTCGTAACCGAGATCGAGCTGAATTTTCAACAGGCGATCCGCCCCTTCAACAGGCTCGGCAGCCAGTACTTCAGCAACCTTTAATTCGACCTTTGAGAAATCGTCGATCGTAATCTCGTCGACTTCAGGAACATCGCTGTCGTCTTTCTTGTTTTCATCAGCTTGCTTCACCGTACCACCCATTTGCGTGACGATATACGCCACTTCCTCTTCCATATCGAGGCGCGGAAAAATCGGCTCACCTTTTTGTACGGCCGTTTTAGCCGGAAGCCGACCGAACGACTGAATCGATTCCCAGCTCGTGTGCTCATCCGTGACGCCGAGCTGTTCCCAGATTTTCTTCGGCGTGCTAGTCATAAATGGCTGCAGCATCACTGAAATATGGCGGAGCGATTCAGCGAGATGGTACATGACCGATCCGAGTTCCTCTTTTTTCGCTTCTTCCTTTGCCAGCATCCACGGTTGAGTTTCATCTATATATTTGTTCGTCCGGCTGACAAGCTGGCCAATCGCTGTTAATGCGACGGAAAATTCCATTTCCTCCATCGCCGACTCGACCTTTGCCACCGTTGCACTGACAAGTTCAACAAGCTCTCCGTCAAACGGCGTCGCATCCTTCACGTAAGCCGGAATCTCGCCGTCAAAGTATTTATGAATCATCGCGACCGTACGGTTTAACAGATTGCCGAGGTCATTGGCAAGATCATAATTGACCCGTTCCACAAACGCTTCCGGCGTGAACACGCCGTCCGAGCCAAATGGCACTTCACGCAGCAAGTAGTAGCGCAGCGCATCCAGCCCGTAACGATCAATCAACGGCACCGGGTCGACGACATTTCCTTTTGATTTCGACATTTTTCCATCTTTCATCAGCAGCCAGCCGTGCCCGAACACTTTTTTCGGCAATGGTAAATCAAGCGCCATCAGCATGATCGGCCAGTAAATCGTATGGAAACGGACGATTTCCTTTCCGACAAGGTGGACATCAGCCGGCCAATACTTACGGTAAAGCTCCTCATTTTCAGAGCCGTAGCCAAGCGCCGTTATGTAGTTCGACAAGGCATCAATCCATACATAGACGACGTGCTTCGGGTTGCTTGGCACTTTCACTCCCCACGTAAAAGAAGTCCGCGAAACAGCCAGATCCTCAAGCCCCGGCTTAATGAAGTTATTAATCATTTCATTTTTGCGCGACTCCGGCTGTATAAAGGAAGGGTTTTCCTCATAAAACTTCAGCAGCCTGTCGGCATATTTGCTCATTTTGAAGAAATACGATTGCTCCCGGACCTTTTCGACCGGATGACCGCTGTCAGGGCTTTTCCCGCCAATGATTTTTCCATCCTCATCCTTGACCGGATCAACAAGCTGCCGTTCCGTGTAGAAAGTTTCATCAGGAATTGAGTACCAGCCTTCATACTCATCTAAGTAAATATCGCCCTGTTCAAGCAGCTGCTCAAAAATTTTGGCAACGATCTTTTTATGGCGTTCCTCTGTCGTCCGGATAAAATCATCATAGGAAATATCGAGCTTCTTCCAAAGCTCTTGAATGCCGGCGACAATCTCGTCGGTAAACTGCTGCGGCGTCTGCCCTTTCGCTGCTGCCTTTTGCTCAATCTTCTGCCCGTGCTCGTCCGTCCCGGTCAAATAGCGCACATCATAGCCGCGCAGGCGCTTGTAGCGCGCCATCGCGTCTCCGGCCACCGTCGTATAGGCGTGTCCGATATGGAGCTTGTCACTCGGATAATAAATTGGTGTCGTTAAATAAAACGTCTTTTTTTCTGTCACGTTCATATCCTCCTTTTTTGCATAGAAAAAGCCCTCATCCGCATCGGGACGAGAGCGACTCTCACGTGGTACCACCCAGCTTCCCCTTCACTTCGCAGCAAAGGGCTCATGAAGTCTTCGACGACTTCCTCTGTTAACGCCAGCTACGTCAGCCCCTTATGGCACAGCCACTCGAAGATGAACTCCTCCCGGGACCATTTTCCGACCATCCTCTATACCGGTTTCCAGCTCCCCCGGCTCTCTGCATAGCACACTGGCTACTTATAGACGACTCTGCCGTACTTATCCCTTCATCGGATCAACGCTTTTCTTTTTTCTCCATTATGTCTGGATTATACCCAAAATATACCGAAATCAGGCGATCCCGTCAAGGCTCGGTATACAGCGTCGCAAACGGTGTCTTTTCTTTTTTCAGCAGACCGTCGCGGCTAAGCCGGTCAAGCTCCTTCTTCCACTGCTGCACATCCCAGCTTCTTTTTGCCGCTTCATTTAATGCCGTCAGCTGACTCATAATGCTTGTTTCCGCAAGCGGAAGCTGAGGCTTGAGCGCTTCAAGCAGCTGGCTGCTGTCCTGCTGCTTCATCTCCCGCAGCTCGTCGAACGGGTTTAACGTATGCGGACTGGACGAATGCGCCATCCGGATTCGAACAGCCATCGTCCGGCCCATGATCGCTGAAGAAACAAAGACGTCGCCGGAGCGAAGATAAGGCAGCCGCTTGCCTTCCTCATGCGTCAAATCGGTTTCTTCTTTAATCGTTTGGATATCGGTGCCGCGCACGGTACGAAAAACGAACTTCGAATTGAGCTGGGCTGTTATCGTTTCATCAAGCAACGTCGGACGCTGCGTCGCAAAAATGAGAAAGACTCCGTACTTCCGACCCTCCTGGGCAATTTCCTTGAGCACTGACTTCGCCGGTGCGTCAAAGCCTTTCGGCGCAAAATTATGAGCCTCATCGGTCACGATGACAAAAGGCGGGAAAAACTCCCCTTGCAGCTGCTGCAGCTTTGCATCCTTATAAGAGCGGCGCTTGCCGTATAATGCGCCGACGACGTAGCTTGAAAACACTTGCAGCAGCCATACTGGTCCCTGAACGACGACAAGCTGGCCACTATGGATTCCTTCTTCAATCGAGCGGATATTTTGCTGGAACAGCCCGGCCTGATTAAGCCGGTTTACCCGCCATTGAATCCCTTTCACCGAAGCGAGCGGCAGACTGCCGAATTGGTCAAGCAGCTTGCGATATGTATCAAATCGCTCCAGCTCATCCCGCGTCATCCCGCCGTCGTGCAGCATCGCTTCCACTTTCTGCTTCCCTAATTCCAGAGCGGCGGCAAGGTTGGCAATCCGGTCGCTGAAAGACTGGTAGCTGTCCTTGCGCTTATGCGTCGACTGAATGACGTTGATCATCGACTCGGTTAATGAGCCGGCAGCCGACAGCAGCCGTTCCACATCACGAACGGACAAAGCCGAAAAATCGACGCCGACATCTCTTCCGATTTGGACGACAAGATAGCGTTCCTGATAATCGATTGAATCGGTCACCCCTTCAGCCTTGGCAGAAAAATTCATCTCAAAATGAGGGTCAAAGACGAGCGTCGGAATGCGCAGCTTCATCAGTTCCTCCAGCATTACCCGCAAGCCAAACGACTTTCCTGAGCCCGAACCGCCGAAAACGCCAATATGCGGGTATTGCTGCATCGCCCGAATATCGAAAATGAAGGGAACACCGTTTTGCGGACGAACGCCCTCATGATCCTGAATCGAAAGCAGCCCTTTCAGAGAAGCCGGAATCGTCTCGCTAATAAAGTCAGTCGACTTTACTTCTCCAAGAACGAGCCCTTCCTCCGGAGCAGCCTTAACCAGCAAGGACGAAATTTCGTCAAAATGCGGATGGCGAACCTCGGCCCCGGTCTGGATCGGCTGGACCGCCTCCTCAAACAGCCTTACCTTCGCTAAATGAATATCATCCGCTCCGATGTCATAGCCGATATGCTCAAGTGTTTTTAGCACTTGATCATCGGCCAGCCCTTTATCAAAGCCCATCGGAATATAGCGGTTATAGGAAAAGGTTTCAACCACCTCTCCTTTCGGCTGGTACAGGTCTCCATCCTCAATGACGACCATTTCATTCATGCGAAATTTGTGAACCTTTGACGCGACATACACTTCATGCTGCGTCGTTACCCCTACAACTTGCATCAGCCATCTTCCTTCCTTTTTCTCCTAATACGGACGGTAGTTTCTCTTCTTGGCAAAAAAACGATGTTGCAGCTCCGGATCAATATATTGCTCGACAAGCGCTTCGACCAATTTATCAGTGACGCGCACCTCCCTGTCGATGTAATCAAGCCAGAGTGGAATGCCGCGTCCATCCTTCGGCGTTAACGTCGCGAGCAAATTGCCAACCTCTTCTTTCAGGTGGGCCTGTTCCTCCAGCATATCGAATCCGGTAATCGCCGGATCGGCACTCGGACGCATCCAGACGGACTGCAAGCCGGCCTTATGCTGGATTGTTTCAACATAAACAAGCTCATCACGCTCCAATACGCCGAACAACAAGTCGCGGTCAAACGCCTGCGGCCGATTGCGGTACATATGAAACGCTTCAAGCTTCATTAAGTTTTCCGTCGTAATTTCTTCCGACACGCCGATTAAGACGACTTCTTTTTCAAGCGCCTTCTGCCGCAGTTTTTCCCATTCTTCCTGGGCGTCAATCCGATAATGATAAAGCGCCCCGTCCATCAACAGCAGCCCGACATCCCTTTCTTCAAGCAACTGAAAAGCGGCCTCCAGCTCAAGCTTGGCTAAAATATGGGCCCGCCAATTTTTCCCTTGATCTTCTTCATCGCTTTTTTCCAATATAGGCGCGTACACATCCGAGGTTAAGCATTGATGACCAGTTGTCGTTTTGGCGAGCGCCTGGAAAACATAAAGCACATGTGGCGCCTCTCCCTTTGTCTGATTGACAGAGCCGTCAACTCCCGCCACCTCTCGTCCATCCAGCCACTTTGAAATGGTTTCTGTCGAATATCGACACATTTGTCGAAATTCCGCCCCTGATTTAAGGAGATTTTGTCGAATGATCTTTTTATCCTCTTGATTGTGCTGATATGTCGATTTTATTTTTCCATTAATTCCCTTGATCTTTTCTACTAATAAAGAGGATATTTCCAACAATTCTCTTCCCTCCATTCTGAAAAATCCTTACATACTCCCGTTTTCTTATCATTTTTTTGAAATTTCACGAATTTTTACATAGTTAGTCAAAAAAAGAATTGACTCGTTTTGGAAACACTGGTATTCTTAGTTCAGATAGAAATATGTCGAATAATGACACATCATTATAAAATATATATTGTTGAGAGGGGAAATGGATAATGAAATCTACTGGGATTGTTCGTAAAGTTGATGAATTAGGACGAGTTGTTATTCCAATTGAACTTCGTCGTACACTTGACATCGCTGAAAAGGATGCACTCGAAATCTATGTTGACAATGACCGCATTATTTTGAAGAAGTACAAGCCTAACATGACTTGTCAACTTACTGGTGAAGTGTCTGATGACAACCTTTCCATTGCCAATGGAAAAATCATTTTGAGCCCACAAGGTGCCGAAGAAGTGTTGAAAGACCTTCAGGAATACCTTGCGCGCACATCAAAAGCTTAATAGGTGAAAACTCCACAGATGTCTCAAAGGTGTAAAAGCCTTTGCAGACATTTTTTTTTGCGAAATATCGCGGCTCGTCAGTCAAGCTGGTGGAAAGCCGCATAAACCTCCCTTTTCGGAAGAGCGCGATCCTTCGCTGTTTGCTTAATCGCTTCCTTCTGGTTCATGTCTAATCCGATATAATGCTGAACGTGTTGTACAATGCTCAGCTCTTCCCACCAGGCATCAGCTTCTACCTGACCATCCGTCCCTTCAACAACGAGACAAAATTCACCTTTAATTGTTCCTACCTCACACCAGAGTACTGCTTCTTCAATCGTACCTCGCTGATATTCTTCAAACTTCTTCGTCAGTTCCCGGCAAATGACGATCCGCCGATTTCCGAGCACCGCCAGCAATGCGTTCAGCGTCTCCTTAATCCGGTGAGGCGCTTCATAAAAAAGCAGTGTCGATTCATGCTGCTTCACCTGTTCCAGCACAGCCTGCCGCTGTTTGTTCTGCCTTGGCAAAAAGCCGATAAATTGAAAGCGGGTAGCGGGAAGGCCTGATGCGACAAGACTCGTCAACGCCGCATTCGCCCCGGGCAGCGCCACGACAGGGAGCTCTGCCGCAATCGCCTGCTGGACAAGCTCTTCGCCAGGATCGGAAATAGCCGGCATTCCGGCGTCGCTGACAAGCGCGATCCATTTTCCTTCCTGCATTTGTCGAATCAGACTCTCCCCGGCCTTATGCTTATTATGCTCATGATAGCTGACGAGCGTATTTTCAATCTCATAATGACGTAGAAGCTTTATCGTCTGTCTCGTATCCTCGGCAGCGATCAAATCTGCCTCCCGAAGAGTGCGGACGGCCCGATAGGTCATATCCTCTAAATTTCCGATCGGCGTCGGCACGAGATAAAGTCCACCTTCGTTCCTTTCGGCAAAGCTATTTTGCTGCTGCATCGTAATTATCCTTTCTCACTGATTGCTGTTGGTCGGCGCTGTTTTCATAAACGGCCCGAAACGCCGCGCTGTATTCCCCTTTTTCATTATAAACGGTTAACGGCGGCAAGCAGTTCATCCCAGCCCGCCCATCCTTAATTCCTTCTAGTAATACCATATTCGCTTCTTTACCCACTTTCGGATAAATCAATTGCATCCGCTTCGGCTCAATTCGATAGGCGCGCATCAGCGTGATCAGATCACCCAGCCGCTCGGGCCGGTGGACAAGGGCGACCTTGCCTTTTTGCCTCACGCATTCACTGCAGGCACGGATCACATCCTCAAGCGTGCAGTGGATCTCATGCCGGGCAATAGCGAGATGCGGATTAAGATTCCGCTCGGCGATTGTCGCTGTTTGAAAATAGGGAGGATTGCATGTCACGACATCGAACGAGCCACGCCTGACGTCCTGCGGCAGCTGCTTAATATCCGCTTCCACAATGTCGACCCGGCTGCTGAATTGATTCGCCTCCACCGTCCGCCTTGCCATATCGGCAAGCCGCGCTTGCAGCTCGACGCCAATGATTTCCGCCTTTGAGCGAGTCGCCATCACTAAAGGAATGACTCCATTGCCCGTGCATAAGTCAAGAATGCGGCCTTTCTGAATCGGCACGTTCACAAATCTGCCGAGCAGAATCGCGTCGATGGAAAACGAAAACACATCCGGGCTTTGGATCACACGCAGCTCAGTCCCGGCAATGTAATCCCAGCGTTCACCTTGTAATAAATCCACTGCTTGTCGTCATCTCCTTTTCTTAGAAGCACTGCAATGATCTTTGTTCTCAGCCAGTGCCTTCCTCGAACCTCCACTTTCTCTAAAGAAAAGGTTGCCCCCAAGCCGACATTTCGGCCTGCACGGGACAACCTCGTATATTGCTTATTTCTGATGCAAAAAGGACAGGCAGAATAAGCAATCATCTCCATCTGAACGAATGCTTCCATAGTGTGTATTACAAATATGAAAGCCCTCTTGATATAATCTTGCTAAATTATCATAACCTTCGCCGACAAGAGGCTTCTTTTGATTTGGTTGTTTCTTCGGATCAGCCTTCGCTTCGCTTTCCTGCTGCCCTTCCAGACGTTCGCGCAGCTTTTCATTTTCAATGCGGAGTGAATGGTTTTCTTCTATTAAAAAAGCGAGCTGTTCTTTTAGGCCGCGCACATCTTGATGAAAGGAACCGACTCTTTCTTCAAGCTGACTCATTTGCTTAAATATTGCCTTTTTGTCCACTCTGCTCCCACCTCATTATTCTGTGGCTTCTGTTGGCACAAATTCTTTGTTGAATAACTCATCCATCGTGAATTCGAGAATCCGCTCTCCATCAGCCAGCTCCACCTGAATTAAACGTTCAAGGAGATTAAGCCCAATCACCTTCCCCTTCCCATGAGGTGTTTTAATGCGCTTTCCGACATCAGGAAGCTGCTGTTTCGCTGATTCATACATGTCATTCTCATATTTGAGACAGCACATCAGCCGTCCGCACAGCCCTGATATTTTGGCCGGGTTCAGCGAAAGATTCTGATCCTTCGCCATTTTGATCGAAACCGGCTCGAAATCACCGAGAAACGAGGAACAGCAGAGCACTCTTCCGCAAGGACCGATACCGCCGAGCATTTTCGCCTCGTCCCGTACGCCGATTTGCCGCAATTCAATTCTCGTCCGGAAAATCGCCGCCAGATCCTTCACCAGCTCACGAAAATCAATTCGCCCATCTGCCGTAAAATAAAACAGCACCTTATTTCGATCAAATGTATATTCCACATCAACAAGCTTCATATCGAGCTCATGGGCCGTTATTTTCTCTGCACATACATCGAAGGCTTTCTTTGCCGCTTCGAGATTTTCCTGCACCGTTAATTTGTCTTTCTGTGTGGCAATTCGGATTACCTGCTTTAACGGCAGGACGACATCATTTTCACCGACTGTTTTCGTTCCGATGACAACCCGTCCGTATTCAATGCCTCTTGACGTTTCAACAATGACGGATTCTCCTTCCTCCAACTGAAACGTACCAGGGGAGAAATAATAGATTTTGCCCGCTTTTTTAAAACGGACGCCCACAACTTGATGCAATCTTCTATCCCTCCTGTATTGTAAGCAACAGCTTCTCCATCAGGAGCTGCAGATTCGCATTGGCCTGAAGCTGCCTTTTTGCCTCCTCGACAAATGACATCTTTTCGCTGACGCGATCATGCGAGCTTGAGAACGCCTGTTGTTCGATTTGTTTCTGCTGATCAATGTAGGTCAGACCGTCCTGCTTTCCGACTTTCGTATACATCACATCTCTCAGCCATAAGAGCATCATATCAAGGCCTTTTTCCTGCTGCCAGCGCTCCTTACATAAAGGAAGCCACTTTTCCTGCAACGTAAATAAAACTTGATTGGGCCGTTGATAAAGCTCTTCCATCAATTGTATCACTACGCTTCGTGCTTTCGCAATCCAATCTCCCTCTAATAGAGTGATTGCCTCACTGTAATTTGTTGTTAATCCAGCCAATAAAACCGCATTTCCGCTGGAAATTCCTTCTGCTTCAAGCTTGTCTACAAACAACTGCCGCGGCAAGGGAGCGAAGCTGAGCTGCTGACTGCGCGACTGAATCGTCGGCAGGATTTTCTGACGCCGCTCCGTCATCAGCACCGCCAACGTGTCCGCTGTCGGCTCTTCTAAAAATTTCAGCATGCTGTTTGCCGCACTGGCCGTCATGAGATCAGCATCATTGATGAGATAAACTTTCTTTCCCGACTCGACGCCTCTATATGTAAATTCCTTTTGCAAGTATTCAACCTGATGCTTCTTGATCGACTGCCCGTCCGGCTCGATAAAATGAACATCCGGATGATTGCCGTGTTCAATCCGGCGGCAATCACGGCACGTTTGGCACGGCTCGGCCCCCGTCCGGTTCCGGCAAAAGAAGCTCTTCGCTAACTGAAGAGCCACCTGCTGTTTTCCTGTCCCGCTGCTGCCTTCGAACAAATAGGCATGCGCCAGGCGGTTCCTTTCAATTACTTTCGTCAGCATGAGCACCACTCTCGGCTGCATGACGCTTAATTGCTCCCATGATTGCATGGCTCTTTCCACCTCAAAATTGCTCAAATTGCTCGACTGGCAAAACAAATACGGTTGCTCCCCCGACCTGCACCTCTACCGGATACGGGACATAGGAATCTGCATTGCCACCCATCGGCGAAATGGGAGCGACGAGCTGATCACGGCTTTGGCAATTTTCCTTAATGATCGCCATCACGTCGTCGACATGCTCATCCTCTGTTCCGATCAGAAACGTCGTATTACCGGCCTTCAAAAATCCTCCCGTACTTGCCAGCTTCGTCGCCCGATAATCAGCCTTCACAAGCGCATCTGACAAACGATTGCTATCCTTGTCCTGCACAACAGCCATGATTAGTCTCATCTTTTTTCAGCTCCTTTTCATAATCGTGCTACTTTATCATTTGAGCATCTAAAAATGCTTTCACCTGACGAAGCGCCTCTTCCTGTACATGCTCGATCGCCCGATTGGCGTCAATGCGCCTGATTCGCTCGGGAAATTGGTCAAGCACGAGCTGGTAACCCGCGCGCACCTCCTGATGAAAGCGGAGGTTCTCCTGATCAAGCCGGTTCAGCTCACGGTTGCGGTCAGCTTCAATTCTGGCGAGTCCCACCTCGGGCTCCACGTCAAAATAGAGCGTGATGTCCGGCATGTACCCTTCAATCGCAAACTCATTTATCGCTTTTACTTCTTTAAAACCAATCCCTCTTGCATAACCTTGATACACAAGGCTGCTGTCAATAAAGCGGTCACACAACACAATCGTGCCTGCCTGTAATGCCGGAATGACCTTTTCGACGAGGTGCTGACGGCGGGCGGCAGCGTATAACAGCGCTTCGGTGCGGGCATCCATTTTTGTATGGGCGACATCGAGTATCACCGCTCTGATTTGCTCGGATATATCAATGCCACCAGGCTCTCTTGTGCGCATCACCTTATGCCCTTCCTGCCGCAAACGAGCTTCAATGTAGTGCAACACGCTCGTTTTGCCAGCTCCTTCTCCGCCTTCTACGGTAATAAAAAGCCCTTCCTTCATTGTCTTTCCTCCAACTCTGTCACTAAAACCGATTCAAGCTCCGGCTGACTTCCCTGAAATGTCGCCCCGGCCCGCTGCAGCCGGCGAATGCTTTCCACTGCACGCTCCGTGATCATTTCCCCTTTAAGCACAAGCGGAATCCCCGGAGGGTACGGAATGATCGTTTCAGCGGCAATCCTGCCGCTCGCTTCCTGTAAGCGGACACGTTGCTTCGGCATATGAGCCAGCTCTCCAGCAAAGGCATGAAGCCTTGTCACCCGGCTGATGTCAATTGGAAGCTGCTTAACCTCAGGCACCAATTCATGCGGACTTAACAGCTCTTGTAATTGATCGATCGCCCGCTGCGGTACCGCTCCCCTGCCAAGGCCGAGCGTTAACAGCACATGACATTCATCGGCCATTTCCGGATAAAGCCCTATCTGATAAAAAAGCTCCTGAAGCTGATAGCCTGTTAGATTTGTATTTGATTTAATTGTAACTTTTAACGGATCGAAATGATACCTTTCTTCCGGCCAATTTATGATTTTTATTTGCTCAATTTTAGCGAGCCGTTGCTTCAGCTGATCCACCTCATCCAGGATCGAACGAATGTCATTCGCGTCCAGCTCTTCAAGATACGCCCTCGCCCCGTCAAGCGACGCAAGCAGCAAATAAGACGGGCTGCTCGACTGGAACATCGCCAGCGCCTCCTTCACGTTGCCGCACTGTGCTTGAGTCAGCGTGCCGTTCAAATGAAGATACGAGCTCATCGTCAAGGCCGGCAGCATTTTATGCGCTGATTGAACGACGGCATCCGCTCCTGCTGTTAAGGCCGACGGCGGAAACGGCTCCCCTAAGCAAAAATGAGCCCCATGAGCCTCGTCGACGACGACAAGCAGACCCGCCTTCTTCGCCACCTCCAGTACCGGCTCGATCGCCAGACTGACGCCAAAATAATTCGGATAGGTCAGCACAAGTCCTTTTCCTTCGGGATAGCGTGCGAGTGCAGCCTCAAGTGCAGCCGCGGTAAGGCCGACTGCATGCCCGGTGCCCTCATCATATTCCGGCCCGATCAGAACCGGCTGCACGCCGGCGATCTCGGCTGCATGGAAGACCGACTTGTGGCTGTTGCGCTGAATAAATACCGTATCGCCGCGTGAAAACAAAGCATATAATGTCGCTAAGTTTCCAACTGTCGTCCCCCCGACAAGAAAGAAGCTTTCGCGGGCGCCGTACAGCCTGGCCGCGGCATCCTGCGCCTCCTTGATCGGTCCCTCCGGCGCATGCAGGTCATCGAGACCGATCAGCTCTGTGACGTCATAGCCGAGCGCTCCTTGAAAATCAGCTTTCAGGCTCGAATGAAAAAAGCGGCCATTTTTATGACCCGGAACATGATAGGAATAAGGCTGCTTTCGGCGATGATCCTGCAAAGCTTGAATTAATGGAATACGTGCTTTCCCCACGAAGGAGAACCCCCTTACGAAAACGCTACTTAATTTCTTCTATTATATAGGAAGGGCGCCCGCTTGCAAAAATTCTTTATAAAAAACGCTCAAGTGAAAGCTGCCGCAGCTTCTCCACGTAAAGAGGATACGTTTGATCATCGACATTCACATCAACAAGCTTCCGTTCACATTCTTCACATACATGAACCTCGCACAGATGAATTCCGTCTTCCATCTGCTGCTTACATAAGACACAAGTGTCGCCAAGACGAATGATCATCGACTTTTTTACTGGCATTTCAATCACCTCTGCCATCATTATCGGCGCTGCGACGCCGTTTCATACGTTTTCACTATCATATTCATTACAGCAGATCAACGTGCGTGTACCCCCCTCCCTTTTCTACGATTCCATTAAATGATATAATCTAGTAACTTTATTTTTCGAGGGGATTAGATGATATGCATGCAAACCTATTGAAAAAAGACGGAATTTTTCCATCTGTATGTTCACTTGATTGTCCAGATCAGTGCGGCCTTCTCGTGCATAAAGAAAACGGGAAAATCGTTAAAATCGAAGGAGATCCCGATCATCCGGTCACGAAAGGAAACATTTGCAACAAAGTCCGCCATATGACGGATCGACTCTACGATCCGAAAAGACTGACCACTCCCTTAAAACGAACGGGGAAAAAAGGAGACGGTAGCTTTACGCCGATTACATGGGACGAGGCGATTGAAACGATTGTCTCAAACTGGAAGCGTTTCATAAAGGAACATGGACCAGAGTCCATTCTTCCTTACAGCTTTTACGGCAATATGGGAAATAGTAACGCCGAAGGAATGGATCGCCGCTTTTTTTACCGGCTCGGAGCGAGTCAGCTCGAGCGGGCAATCTGCTCTGTCGCCGGCTCAACCGGCTATAAGTATACGATGGGCGGCAGCGTCGGAACAGACCCTGAGGAAACGACGGAAACGAAGCTGTTCATCATGTGGGGCATCAATGCCGTCAGCACGAATATGCATCAAATGACGATTGCCCAGAAAGCCCGGAAAAACGGCGCTAAAATTGTCGTAATCGATGTCCATAAAAACCAGACAGGACGGATGGCCGACTGGTTCATTCCGATCCGTCCCGGCACCGATAGCGCACTGGCGCTCGGAATGATGCATATCCTCTTTGCTGAAAAGATGGTCGATCGCGACTTTATGAAGGAATTCACCGTCGGCTATGCGGAGCTGGAGGAGCATGTCCAACAGTACGATCCACAAACGGTTTCCGAGATTACCGGCGTGCCTGTCGATGATATTTACGCGCTGACACGGATGTACGGAACAACGTCACCATCGTTTATCCGGATCGGCAACGGACTCCAGCACCATGATAATGGCGGAATGATTGTCCGCACCATCGCCTGTCTCCCGGCTCTCACCGGGGCCTGGCAAGTAAAAGGAGGGGGGGCAATTAAGTCAAATAAAAGCTTTTTGCGCCATAATAGCGCAGCGCTCCAGCGTCCGGACTTACTTGAGAACAAGCAGACGAGAACGTTTAATATGAATCAGCTCGGCAAGGTGCTGCTTGAAGCCGATCCTCCGGTTTATTCATTATTTGTTTACAATGCCAATCCGGCTGTTGTCACACCGGAGAGCAATAAAGTCCGAAAAGGATTAAGCCGCGACGACTTGTTCACCGTCGTGCACGATCTCTTTTTAACAGAAACGGCCAAGTACGCCGATATCGTCCTACCGGCGACCTCGGCCTTTGAACAAACCGACTTTTATGCCTCTTACTGGCATCACTATATGCAACTGCAGCAGCCTGTTGTCGAGCCATATGGCGAAAGCAAATCGAATATGGAGGTATTCCGTCTGTTGGCAGCGGCAATGGGCTATGACGACGAGGCTCTCCAGGCTTCCGATGAAGAACTGATTCAAGAGACGCTTGCGCAGTCGAACAACCCTTTTATCAAGCATATCCGCTACGAGGATTTGGTCAAAAACCACTACGTCAAAGCTGATCGGAGTTCATTTTCATTGAAGAAGCTCGATACGCCGAGCGGAAAAATTGAGTTGTATTCCGAGCTGATGGCCAAGGATGGTCATCCTCCTCTCCCGACATATACGCCGCTTGTCGAAGAAGAGGAGTTTCCATTTTTATTCGTACCGGGTCCAAATCATAATTTCCTGAACTCAACCTTTTCCAACAACGAAAAGCATATTAAACTGGAAAAGACAGCGAAGATTCATATGAACAAAAAAGATGCGGAAACTTTAAATATCGAGGATGGCGAGCTTGTCCGCCTCTGGAATGCGCGCGGTGAATGCGAGCTGACGGCCGCTGTCGGAGATAACGTCCTTCCCGGCGTTGTCGTCAGCCAGGGACTCTGGGCTGATATGCCGGGAAAAAAGCAAACGGTCAATGCCCTCACCCCAGATCGATTGGCAGATATGGGCGGCGGAGCTACCTTTTTCTCTGGCCGCGTCAATGTCGAAAAGATCAGTTTAGACTAAAGGTTTCGTGAGCAGGGAAAGCATCTGTCTTTCTCTGCTCACTTTTCGCTGCCAACTTCTCAGTCTTTTGAAACTATCTTTAATCCTCGCCTATAGCGTAAACTTGCCGACAGCACCTTGCAGCTCTACCGACAGTTGACTTAATGCTTCTGCCGAACTGGCGATTTCCTCCATCGATGCCAGCTGCTCCTCGGCACTGGCGGCAACGGCTTGAGCAGATTCTGCATTTTGAACAGAGACATATTCCATCGAAGTGAGAGCCTCATTGAGCTGGCCTGTATGCTGCAAGATTTGCTTTGTCGCTGCCGAGACATGACTCATTTCTCCTGTCACGCGCTCAATTGCCGCGGCGATACTTGTAAACGACTCACCAACTTTGTGAACGGCTTTTGTACCCGCTTCCACTTCCGCTGTACCTTTGCTCATTTCATCGACCGCCTGCACTGTGCCCTTTTGAATCAGCTCGAGCATCCCAGCTATTTTCTGAGCTGACTGGCGGGATTCTTCTGCCAGCTTCCGCACTTCATCAGCGACAACGGCAAAGCCTTTACCATGCTCACCTGCCCGCGCTGCTTCGATCGCCGCATTTAACGCTAACAAATTCGTCTGCTCAGCAATTGTTGTAATAAGGGTCACGACTTGATCAATTTCTTTAGACTGCTCGCCTAATTGGTGAATAAGCTCCGCCGCCTGCGTAACCGTTTGTTGAATTGTATTTATTTGTTCGGCAGCCTGTTCTATTGCCTCTTCTCCTTCCAGAGCCTGACGCGAAGCCTCGTCTGCCAGCTGCTCCACTCCATTTGCCGCCTCGGTAATTTTGTGAATCCCGTCATTTACATGCCCGGCCGAGATACTGCTTTCTTTCGCTTGACGTACCCCTTGTTCGGAAGCTGTAGAAACCGTTTGAATCGCCCCGGCTATCTGATTCGTTGCTGCAGCCGTTTCTTGTGAACTCGCTGACAGCTGCTCTGCTGTCGCCGCTACTTGATCCGACATGCCCCATGTCTTTTTCAACAGACTTCTTAAACTTCCTGTCATGTCATTAAAAGCCTCCGACAGTTGGCCTACCTCGTCCTTTGTCCGTATCGAAATTTGATCCATTGATAAATCGCCGGTCGCCACAATTTTCACTCTTTGCAACAGCATCTTTAACGGCTTTACAATAAGATTCGCCATAAATAAGGCAATCATGATACTGAGAACGAACACGCTCCCTGCTATGATAGCGGTTACATTTAGAAGCTGAATGCTTCCTCTCGCCATCTCATCCAGCTGGAGAGAAAGCTCTTGCTCCTCCCTCTCGGCTCCCTCTTTATGACCTTCCATAAGCCGGTTCGCCAAAGGGGTCACCTGGGAGGAAAGCATCCGGATCGCCTGATCGTTATCTTCCGTATCGGAGCGTACAAAAATTTCTGTTTCTAACAAGGTGGCCCACACATCACTTTGAATGATTAATTCATTTATTTCATCATCATTCGTATTTTCAGCTAGCCAATTTTCCAGCGCCTTGCTCTCTGTCGTTAATTCCTCGAATTGCTGCAAGGTCTCATCTCTCCCGGCTAACACATAATTATTGGACAAAGCAAGCCTTTCTGCAATATTAAGTGCTAATCTTTCTCTCATTATCACAACGGGAACTTTTTCTGATCGGAGCTGTTCAATCGATTCTGTCGTTTGCTGAATGCTATAAATACTGTAAGCAGAAAATGATAATAGAATACAAATAATGATTGAAAAACCAAGTACTATTTTTGACTTAATGCTTTTCATCCTATCCCCCACTTTCTTACTAGGTCATTGCTAACATTCTATATCATAATATAAAAATTTGAATGTTCATACTATTTTTAATAATTATTCCTCAACTATTTATGAAGCAGCCAAAGAGGGAACTTGACATTTTGCTTCGTTGCTTCATTACACCGTACCCTTGGCTTTCTCATGAAAAGTCCCTTGTTCTCTCAAACCAGTGTCCTTTACTTTCAAACATACAAAAAAAGCACAATCCGCTTGGATTGTACTTTATCGCCCGGCAACGTCCTACTCTTGCAGGAGGAAGCCTCCAACTACCATTGGCGCTGAAGAGCTTAACGACCGTGTTCGGCATGGGAACGGGTGTGACCTCTTCGCTATCGCCACCGGACTTTTGATCGAGAGATTACCTTGTCAGGTTCTCTTTGATCAATCTATATCGGGGAAGTCGCAATGGCTCCGTACGCTACTCGTCTAGAGTGGAGAACCCCACTCCTCTCTAGACTTTGAAAAACTTGTAGCGACTCCGCACATTGCTGCGTCCATGTCCCGAAAAGGCAGGGACATGGACTTGATTCTTTCAAAACTAGATCATGATTATGCAAGTATCAAGAATGGCTTGGATAAGTCCTCGACCGATTAGTATCTGTCAGCTCCACGTGTCACCACGCTTCCACACCAGACCTATCAACCTCATCATCTCTAAGGGGTCTTACTGGATTAACTCCATGGGAAATCTCATCTTGAGGGGGGCTTCATGCTTAGATGCTTTCAGCACTTATCCCGTCCACA
>NZ_JAMBOL010000020.1 GCF_023715605.1 Halalkalibacter oceani | reverse complement strand
AAGATACCCTTAAAAAGTCAAATAAAACTATTCAAAAATGGATGAAAAGTCAACTTCAGCAATGGATTAGCGGTCTGCCTACCTATATCAAGGCTTATTTATCAATTTCAGTCTGCGAAGTTTGAGTTACTTATATTAAAAATTTCCGGGGATTGTGAAACAACATACCTAATCAAGCAGGCTATTTCTATAAGGAAGTATTTGTTTATCTAACTAGGCACGATCATCAAAGGGTTCCGAGTACATTTTAACGGAGATATACGCTAAACTCAGATTTAAAGCAAGGCTGTATTTTCCGAGAACACTTTTTAAAAAACAACCTTAGTCAATCACAAACGAAGGTTGTTTTTATAAAGTCATGGTCTAATTAAAATAATTGCTGTCCCAAGAGCATACTTGAGACTGAAAAGGCACCAGCAGGTGGTAAAACATTAGTATATATGGGAGGTCCCAAACGGGTTGTAAAGGTTGTAGCAATCCAATTTCCGTATTCACCAGCCAGCAAAGAGGGAGGTTTCATTATAAACCGTCCACTTAAAACGAAATGCCGAATGCTTATAGCGGTCTCATCAAATATTGTCAAGTTGCCAAAAAAGGAGGCATATGGTGAATCGAAACTTATTTGTTTAGCTCTTTCGTCCCAATACCCATTAATCGGAATAGGTATACCACGAAAATTAACTGTACCTACTACTTTGTTGTCTACAATGGAATCAATGGTAAGTATACCTCTAATAATGGATCTCCCCGCAATAGAAGCATCAATCCCCCATACGGATGGAAAGGGGATACTGACTTTGGCTGTCTTTGGAATTTTCAAAATTAACCTCTCCTTGATTATTTTATGTATGGACTGAGTTGTATTTAATCATAATCCTGTAGTAATGATACAGTGTATGCACAGAGAATCACTTAGGTGTTTTGTTAAGAAAGAAGCATCAATAATCAATCAGCCTACTGTCTATACAAGAGTTTGCCTGACCCACGAAAAATATGGAACATTAATTGCTGCTGCTCATACATATGGTCTCGCATTTGGAAAATTTCTTAGCTTTAAAATAAATCATCTGATTCAATGAAATGTAATGCCTATCATCACCTATTTTTATATGTACCTCAGACGAATTCCTATACCTCCGTTACTCTTCGATCATATTGCATTTGTACGAGGTGGTGTAAAATGTTTAAATTATATTTAGATCCTGGTCACAGGGGAGTGGACCCAGGAGCTATTGGCAATGGGATGCAGGAAAAAGAAATTACCTTAAATATTTCCCATAGCATTCGAAATCTCTTGGAAAACCATTATGAAGGCCTGCAAATTAAAATGAGTAGAACAGCAGATATTACGCGCAGCTTAAAAGAACGTACAGATGATGCGAATGCTTGGGGTGCAGATTATTTTCTATCCATCCACGTTAATGCATTTAACGGTTCAGCACATGGGTATGAAGATTATATTCATAACAGTTTGTCTGATTCATCGAGAACAGCGTTCATTCGGGACATTAGAAATTGTCAAAGTAAATAACTTGCATAACCGTGGCAAAAAAAAGGCCAATTTCCATGTACTGCGAGAAACCAGAATGCCCGCTTTATTAACGGAGAACGGATTTATTGATCATGCAAGCGATGCCCAAAAATTAAGAGACCCGAATTGGCGGCAAGCGGTTGTCCAAGGGCATGTTAATGGGTTAGCACGCGCGTTTAATTTGAAGAGAAAATCGACTAATCTGAAAAGCAATATGGCTATTAAACGTGTAATTGTTGACGGTGTGCAAGTAGGTGCTTACGCAGAAGAAGAAAATGTGTTGAGAACTGTACAACGCAACCTGAGAACAGCACAAAGGATTATTATTGAAAATGTGTAGTTTCGTTGGGCTAACGGTTGCTTGACTGCAAGCACGTTAAAGTTTTATCAAAATGGATAACTAGGCTGGATGAACAAAATATACGCTAAGCCTTTGATGTGACGGGCTTAGCATTTTTTTCTTGCTCTAAGTTGGTCCGGCCGATATAAGCCAGGACTAGCTTAATATCAGATGAATAGAACGAAGTTGTTAAGGGAATTATAGCTCATGATGTTTCTATTTCCAATTGTTGGATTTGAGGTGAGTTTTTGCCTAAGATTACTCCTATTCAGTCATACATGATTATTATGCTTTCGGTTGGATTAATGAACCACGTGATTATTATCCCTTTACTACTCGAAGCATCAAAGCGAGATGCCTGGCTCGTAGTGCTTCTTGTTTTTGTCGCTTCACCTGTCTGGATTGGTTGCTTGAACTACATCATTCAAAACATGAACAATCAACACATTAAAAAGTGGCTAGATCAGCACTTTGGAAAGTTTTTATCTGCAATCTTAGTGATTATTTATAGTTTGTTATTATGGCTCATGGGCTTTATTTCCTTAAAAGATACTCTAACATGGACAATCGCATCTTACTTGCCGCAAACACCGATACTAGTTCTTGCGGGAACTACACTTGTTGCATGCTTCTTTGCTGCTTTTCAAGGACTCCGTACAATTGCAATTGTGAGCGGAATATTGTTGCCATTTGTTGTTATTCTAGGTCATCTTGTGGCGATTGCCAATTTTCAGTTTAAAGATTATACCCTGCTTTTTCCTTTGTTAGAAAACGGGACAGCTCCATTATGGAAAGGTGTTCCTTACGTTGCCGGGGGATTGCTGGAGTTGTCTTTCTTGATGTTGCTGATTCAGCACAAATTAACAAAGAAACCAGGATTTAAAAGCTTGATGTTGATGTGCTTCATCCTTACAGGACTTACGTTAGGACCATTGATGGGATCGATTGCGATGTTCGGCCCTGATGAAGCGGCTAACCAGAGATACCCCGCTTACGCTCAATGGAGAATCGTGAGACTGGGAGAATATGTGGAGCATGTCGATTTTTTTTCGATTTATCAGTGGCTATCCGGTACATTTATTCGTGTGTCCCTTTCTATCTATCTCTTGGGAGAATTGTGGAATTTACAAAAACGCAGATGGTTACCCGTGTTATTTGGCGCATTGGCCATGCTTGTTGCCATTTTGCTGCCGATGAGCGACATAGCTTTTCTAGACTTGTTAGGAAGATTTTATTTTCCTTCATTTTGTATCTTTACAGTAGGGACCTTGATCCTGTATGTCGGTCGAATGATCATCTCAAGAATTCGCCAAAAGGAGTGACTAGCTAGGATGAATAAACTATTCCGACGAATGATAAGATTATTTGGAAATCAGGGGGCAGAAAGCAAGAGGCCATCGCCTAATACAGAGGCAACAGTCTTGCAACCGCTTAATGAACAATCACTCATCCAACACTTTAAAATGTGTCAAGATGTTAAGCACCATGTTTACAAATTAAACCCTGATGATGAACAATCGAGAATCCTATTGCTTTATTGTGAGGGGTTAAGTGACAACCAAACATTCATTCATGAAACTGTGCTTCCTCATTTGACCCGATTTTATGAAAACAATGGTTTTCATCATCAGGAGGAAATGGTCGAGTCGAGCCAACTGCAATTAGAGTTCGTTACTCTTGAAGAGTGGGAGCAAACGGCCGAAACGGATATTTTTGAAGGCAAACTGCTTTTGTTTATTCCGACCCTACGCTCCTTATTCTCCCTCGATATCTCAAAAAAACCAGCGCGAAATCCGGAAGAATCCAGTATTGAGGTCTCGGTACGTGGACCAAAGGATGGATTTGTGGAAGAACTTGGAGTCAATGTGGCGTTAATTCGGAAACGAATCAAATCAACCAGTATGGTTTATGAAACGAAAAAAGTAGGCGTTCGCACGAAAACAACCGTTGCGATTCTATACATGCGTGACATTGTTGATCCTAAGATTGTTCAAGATGTAAAGAATAAATTAGATGATCTTCACATTGACGGAGCGTTTAGCGCCACTCAGCTAGAAGAATTAATGGAACCGACAAAAGCATTATTTCCTTTGATGGGGTATACAGGCAGACCAGACTTTACCGCTAACTGTATGCTAAATGGCCGTGTAGCGTTGATTGTGGATGGTACACCAGCTGCGTTGATTGCGCCTGCCAATTTATTTTTGCTTGTGAAAGCACCCGAAGATATCCACTTTACTGCTTTGTCAGCTACATTTGGTCAAACGCTTCGTTTACTTGGTTTGTCCGTATCGCTACTGCTTCCTGCATTTTTTGTTGCCATTCTTTCCTATCATCAAGATCAGCTTCCCTATTATCTGCTTGCCACTTTGGGGATTAACCGGTTGGGAATCCCTTTTGATGTGGCAACTGAAATGTTTATTGTACTTATCTTCTTAGAAATCCTGCGGGAAGCTGGTACCCGACTCCCTTCTGCGGTCGGCAGCACGGTAACGGTTGTAGGAGGACTTATCCTGGGGGATGCAGCCATTCGTGCAGGATTCTTATCCCCTGGTATTGTTGTCATCGGAGCAATTACACAGATCTTTGGTTCAACTTTATCGAGCCTATCATTGGCTGGTACGATTAGTGTCTTACGCTTTTTTCTTTTCATTCTGTCTGCCATGCTTGGCATTTATGGCTTCTTTCTTGGATTATTTATTGTGCTCAGCCATTTAGCTTCTTTGCGTTCATGCGGCTTGCCTTACTTGGCCCCAATATCACCTCCATTTAAAGACTTTGCCAACGCTTTGTTCCGACTACCTTGGCAATGGCGAAAAACACGACCGGACATGTTGAAGATGCGAGATTCTACAAGCCAAGGGGACAGGAAAAAATGAGGAGATATAAAAGCATGGTGGCACTTCTCCTCCTTCTCACCCTTACCGGTTGCTGGAGCAGTTATGAAGTGCAAAACATGAACTATGCTACGGCTGTTGGAATAGACTATGTCGATGGTCAATACACCTTATATGTGCAATTGCTTGATTTCTCGACAGTGGCCAAGCTGGAGGGACAGCAAAAAGCGGAGCAGCCCCCGGTTTGGGTGGGCAAAGGCGAAGGTTCCTCGTTTACGGAGGCGGCAAATGATTTGTACAGTACATCACAACAACGCTTAAACTGGGGACAAATCTCTGCCATTTTGTTCAGCGAGAGATTGATGAAGGAAAACAAAGTCGGAGAAGTGCTGGAATTGATCAATCGTTATCGTGAAATAAGGTACTTGGCCTGGCTGTTTAGCACAAGAGAGCCTCTTGAAGAAATCTTGCTGGCAACCCCATTTTTTAGATTATCGCCAAATGCATCCATTCTTCACAATCCCGAGCAAAATTTCAGACAGCGTTCTATCCTTGCTCCGGTCCGCCTGCAACAATTTGTACTGGACTCAAACGAAAAGGCCAGAACCAGTTATATACCGGAATTATCGCTTCGCAAAGGTCAATGGCAGGAAAGTAATAAACCAAAAGAGCTGCTTAGATATTCTGGCATACATGTATATGATCTACACAATTATTATGGACGAATGGATCTTAAGGATTTGCCGGGAATGCCCTGGCTAAGTACTCACACGATCCGAGTACCTCTTGATTTGTTTGCCGAAGAGAAGCTTGCGGCTGTTCTTGTCGCAGAAAAACCCAAATATGAAGTGACTCCTATTGTGAAATTGAACAAGGCGTATTTCGATATTTCAGTAAAAGTGAAGGCAGGGATCAATGAATTGCATACGGACCTTACCGAAAAGGAACTCACACAAATGGCTCAGGAAAAAATAGAGGAGCAAATCCGCAAAACGTATCAAACTGCTTTTAAAGAGGGTATAGATATTTACAATTTGGGCGAATCTTTGTATCGCAAACATCCACATCAATGGAAGAGCATTGCCACAGGAAAACAGCAACTCGTTTTAAACCAAGATTCCCTGCGCCATGTAAAGGTTGAGGTGAATATTGTTTACCCTGGAAGATATAAATTACATGAACATGGTGAATCCACCTCGTGATTCTGGCAAGTGAAATTATTAACTCACCTTGCTTCTTCTGCTTAGCGTTGGGGAAGCAAGGTTTTTGTTTCCAAAAAAATAGTTTAACGTTGTAAATCCGCATTTTCCTGACGGAACCCCTTCCATTTTTCAGCTGAAAAGGACAGCCAAAGAGCGGGTTCCCAGCCCTAATTCAATAGAAGCCGGGAAACGGTGCCCCTTTGTCTCAAGCACTTAAAATTCCTCGTATATCGCCGGGTCCTGATTTTTCATCCTTCCATCCGGACGCGTTACATCCGAGATTGCCCTCATATCGGCTTCCTCTAAAGAAAAATCAAAAATGGAAATATTCTCGAGCTGTCTTTCCGGAGAAGCAGATTTCGGAATGGAAATTGCGCCGAGCTGATAATGCCACCGTAACACCACCTGTGAAACCGACTTATGATATTTATCGGCAAGCTGCTGAAGTGTCTTGTTTTGAAAAACCTGATTGGCTCTCGCCAGCGGGCTCCAGGATTGAGTCTTAATCTGGTTGCTTTCATGCCACGCTCTTTGTTCGGCCTGATTAAAGAAAGGATGCAGCTCAATTTGATTAATACTTGGCTTGATTCCCGTCTCCCGCTCCAGACGCTCAAGATGCTCCGGTAAAAAATTGCAAACCCCGATCGAACGGATCAGCCCTTGCTTCTTCGCATGAATTAAAGCTTGCCACGCTTCCACATAGTGATCCTGTTTAGGGTTCGGCCAATGAATGAGATACAGGTCATAATAGTCAAGATTCGCGCGAAATAACGATTCCCGAATCGCAATTTCAGCTTTTTCATATTCCTGGTAACGCCCCGGCAGCTTGGAGGTAACGATTACCTCTTCTCTTGGAATCGAGCTGCGTCTAATCGCTTCCCCTACCGTTCCCTCATTTTCATAATTATAGGCCGAATCAATCAGGCGATAGCCTCTTTCATCAATCGCACCCCGAATCGCCTCAGCGCCTTGCTCACCCCTTAATTGATACGTCCCCAACCCAATGACGGGTATAGTAATCCCGTCATGAAGAGTAACTTCCGGAATGACATTTCCCATTGCGCATATCCCCTTTCAGACTTGGTAAACTCTCTTACATTATGAATAGATTAACATATTCCTCCAATTAATACTCGCGTAAAGCGAGATGGAGACAGCAGCAATCGCTCCGTTCATTGCTTAAAGGCTGGGCAAAGGTTTACACCCTTTATCCCAGCCTAATCCTCTGTTTCATTTCAAACATTAAACGAGGCTCGAAACCTCTTCTGCTGAGCCTGTCAGATTACGACTCACCAAGCTGCATCACCCATTCGCGGAGTTTGTGCTTCGGATAATAGATCGTGCCGTTTAAGACGACATGGGGAATATCCGGGTGCTCGACCGTTAAGCTTCGGGCATCCTCCTTGGAGATATTCAGGAAATCATGAACATCTTTCTCCCGGATCAGCTCGTACTCATCTTCAGCCGAGTCGAGCAAACCCTCCGCCTGAGGATTATGAAAGTTCTTCAGCCCTTCGCCGATAAAATAACCGGCAGCTGCAATGCCAATTGCTAACGAAATCATTGTTCCGCTCCCTTTTCATTATTCAGCAACAATCATCTTCTCACTCAACTCGATAAACCCGTCGGCAGTAAGCTCTGGATGAGCCAGGATAACCGAATAGGAAAGTCCCTCTTCCTGCCATACTAGCGAGCGGAATTCATTTAACTCTAAGTACGACCCCTCTTGCCCGCGAATCATTATTTTTTCTTCCCCCAAGGAAGCAGACTCCTCTTCCATCTGCTCCGATGCTTCAAATACCGTTACCGAAAAATGTGGGACTCCTTCTTTCACATATTCGATTGTCACTTCCGCGCGGTCCCATTCCCCTTGAAGCTCCAGCACTTCAATTCGTTCAATCGCAAGCCCGTCGGTTTCAGGAATGTAGGAAAACGGCTTGCCGACATATTCAATCGCTTCATCTAATGTCAACTCCTTCGGATCCGTAATACTCAGATCCTGCCATTCCACATCTTCAGGCAGCTCCAGTTCAAAAAGATCATCCGTGATCTCAGCCTCAAAATCAACCATCGTATATGTCCAATCGATCGTCAAGTTGCCTGAGCTGGAGACATTTTTCAAGATCATCCAATTCTCTTTATCGACCCAAATTTCCTGATCACCGAGCATTTTGCCTTCTTCATTCGCCGTCGCGATCAAATGATGAGCGGCCCGGCCGGCAATTTCCGCTTCCTGTCCGGCTGAAATCGCGTGCGTATCGCGAATGAGACTTAATAAGTGCTCAGCCTGCTGCTTAGGAGACATCGGCGTAAGCGCAGAAAGCTCATCCTCCGAGCTGTCGAAGCGCATTGCCTTATTCGCCAACGGCTGGTAGCTGATAAATGCCGTTCCTGTATTGACAGAGATTTCCGTTGAATCGCCCTCACTGTTCACAAGGTCGATCCGCCTCTTCCCATCCGCGCTAACCCATTCCTTCAAGCTGTATTGGTCAATCACCTCATCACCCTCGCTGGTCGTCACTTGCGCCTCCCCATAGTAGGCCTGAATACCTTCCTGCTCCTCTAACGCCTGGCTCAGCACCTGCTCTGGAGAATACTGACTATCGCCAGCGGCACACCCAAATAACAGCAGGGAGAGTCCCGCGAGACCAGCTGCTTTACCGAAATTCCTTTTGTTCATCTTCCTCACCTTCCCCTTCATGTTTTGGTAAGCGGCAAATGACACATGTACCGGACTCCTCTTCTGAGAAAAACCAGACCTCGCCGCCATGCTTTTCGATAATTTGCTTTGTAATGCTCAACCCAAGTCCCGTTCCTCGGGATTCCTTCTTCGTTCTCGCCTGATCGGCCTGGTAAAGCGGATCAAACACATACGGTCCTTGTTCCTTCTTGACGCCTTTCCCTTCATTTTGCACGACCAGATAGAGCGCTTCCTCCGCAAACGGCATCTGCTCTGCGGCAAATGGAAAAAGCCACTCCGGCTGCCTGCGCGTGTCCGAAAACACCGCCAGCCAAATGGTTTTGCCTGGCGCGGTATGCAAGATAGCATTGCTCATCAAATTGTCCGCCACCCGCATCAGCTGTTGCGGATTGACGAAATACGCGCCGCTCACCTCACAGCTCACATGAATGGTGATCCCTTTTTCGCGGCAGAGCGGCTCATAATCCGCAACGAGCATTTCAAAGAACTCCTGACCTTCGACCTTGACGAACGTCATCTCATAATTAGATGACTGCATCAGCGTGAACATCAGCAGGTCATCGAGCATCTGTTTCATATAATTGGCTTTATCAAGCACGATCATATGGTATTCCTTCCGTTCCTCCTCCGCCAACCTGTCTCCTGAATGGAGAATTTCTTCGGTATAGGCGCGAATCGACGTTAAGGGCGTTTTTAAGTCATGCGACAGCGTGGCAATCATATATTCCTTTTCCTTTTGCTCTTTCTCGACCGCTTTTCGCGCGTCTTCGATTTGCCTTTTCATCCGGTAAAAATGCTCTGTCAGCAGCCCGATTTCATCCTCATTGGTTCTGACTTCCTCGATCTCTTGACGGTTGGCAAATGCCGTCATCTGTTCCATCAACAGCTTTAACCGCCGGTTTAATTTCCGATTAAGCAGTAAAATGACGCTCGTATAGATAACTAGAAACAGGAGCGCCAATCCGGCGAACGTCAGCCAGCTTCTTTCCTCAACAGCAGCGAGCCATTCACTTCGGCCAACTTGCACTTCAAAAAAACCAATCACTTCATTTCTTTCAAAAACGGGCTGTCTGTAACTGTATGCCCGGTGCCCCTGCTCCAGCTTGTATAAATCCTGATATAATCTGTCCAGCGGAGTGGCGAAGGAGGAGGTGTTCCATGGAGTGGAACTGTATAAAGTAAAACCGTCACGATTATAAAGAGAAATGGACAATTGAGCATTGGTCAACTCTTCAACACTCGTCCAGTCGATGGCTGGCTGGTACAGCAGCGGATCATCGAGCGCGTCAATAATCGCCTGGAGTTCAGACCATGTTTGAAAATACTCCTCAACATTTTGCTCATGATGATAGGCCTGAATTGAAGCGACAAGGAAATAAGCGCCCGCCAGTGGAAGAACCATTACGATAAAGTAAGAGAGCAGCAGCCATGTCTTCAGCTTCATGTTGGCTCCCCGATAAAGCGATAGCCTTTTCCCCATACGGTCTGGACAAAGCGGGGACTTTTCACCGGATCGCCAAGTTTTTCCCGCAATGACTTCACATGAACGGTGACGGTATGCAGTCCATTTGCATCGACCTGCAGCCATACATGCTGATACAGTTCGCTTTTAGAAAAGATCCGGTTTGGATGCTGAGTCAGAAGCTTAAGCAACTCAAATTCCTTCACTGTCAGCTCTTTTTCCTTTGCATCGACGAACACCTTTTGCTGCTCCCAGTTAATCATTAACCCGTTATCATAGACGGTCGTGTCGCTGAAATCAGCCGTCCCCTTATAGCGGTGCCAGCGTTTGATTGCCGATTCTACCCGCGCTTTCAGTTCGGTAATGCTAAACGGCTTTTGCACATAATCGTCCGCGCCAATGTCAACGAGCCCTTTCACCTTATCCTCATCTTCCGTCCGGGCACTGATAATTAATAACGGAATATCGCTTTTCCAGCGGATATTCCGGCAAAGAGTAAAGCCATCCATTTCAGGCAGCATCAAATCAACGAGCACAAGATCAAACGTGTCTCGCAAAAAATCCTCCCAGCCTTCCAGTCCGGTCGTGGCCCACGTCACCTCATACCCTTCCCGGGAAAACGCATCTCGAATGACACGGGCAATTTCCGGATCATCCTCTACTAACAATAATCGTGCATCCATGCTTATTCCTCCTGACTACAATGTACCATGCGCATTTTTCATCTCTGTCTATTTTATCGTTTCTTTATAAATAGGGAATGCGCTTTTTCCTTTGGAGCAGGGAAAAGCTCCTGATACCCAAGTTAATGAAGCAAAGAAGGTGGCCTTTTATTTGTTAATCTTCAGTTTGTAATAAGATTACTGAAGGTGATAAATTCTGAATATAAAAAGGCCTCAAGCGGATGACAATGAACCACCTGAGACCTTTGCTATAAGTTTATTGATCTACTACTGAACCGTCCACATGAAGGCGGGTTCGAATTTCTCTTCTAGAATACGGGAACCGTGTTTCGACATCATCTGCCAACTCTACCCCTACACCCAGAAGTTCAGGAATAAGAATATAGCCATCTTCACAAGGCAAGGTTTTCTTAACCACATCGGCTTGACTGAACGATTTATCTTTATCATCAGTCTTAGCTGCAATATACCGCTCTGTCGCTGAAGCTCTGTCGTCACCTGGATACTCCTGTAATGCAAAATTTGGAATGCTTGCGGCAATTTGAATACAAGCTGCTGTACTAACAGGGCTTAATGGATTATGAGGAACAACCATCGCATCATGTGCCTCTGCTAACGCAGCAATTTTTTTAGCACCTGTTATGCCGCCACACATACATACATCTGGCCTGACATAATCAACAGCATTTCTGCTTAAAAGATGAGCAAACTCTTGAGGTGTATGGAACCTTTCACCTGTTGCAAGTGGGATATCAATGTTATTTGCTATATGAGTCATTGAATCAAAGTTATCAGGTGTAGTAGGATCCTCGATAAAGAATGGATGATATTGTGCAATTCCTTTAGCAAAAGCAATTGCCTCCGCTGGTTTAAGCCTTCTATGTATTTCAATACACAGATCGACTTCATCACCAACAGCTTCCCTATACAAGCGAACTCTCTCAATTGCATTTCCTATCTTCTCAGCATACGTTTCGTAATATGGTAATTCTCTATCTTCGTCCAAAAAAGGAGTCAAATGACCAACCGCTGTGAACCCTCTTTGCTTTGCCACTTTGAGGTTATTGATTAGATCTTCTGTCGTTTCTCCTCCGACATGATAGTACACTCTTGCTTTGTCACGAACTTTCCCACCAAGCAATTGATAAATCGGGGCATTTAAGTACTTTCCTGCTATGTCCCACAAAGCAATATCGATCGCGCTCAAAGCGCCCATAATTGCTGCCCCGCGAAAATGAAAGCTTCGATACATATATTGCCAATGATGCTCAATCCGTAAAGGATCTTGGCCTAAAAGGTAGGTTTTAAAGCTCTTAACTGCCTCTGCCGATGCGTCTAAAAAACCCCAGCACCCTGATTCACCTAATCCAACAATACCTTCGTCTGTGTGAACTTCAACAAAAAGAAACCTATTAACAGGAATTACTTTTACATCTGTAATTTTCATTAACTATCCTCCTTAGAAAGAACATAATATGTGAGGCAAACTTTATTTATCCAAACGATGCTTATCTACGTAGCTCCGATTCAGCTCGATTCCAAATCCATGCCCGTTCGGTACCTCATAATACCCATTTATGAAAGGGTTTCTATTCTCAATTATGTTATAAAATAAGGGATCCCTATCAGGGTGAAAAACTTCCAAGTAGGTTCCATTCGGAATCGACGCTAATAGGTGGGCGGATACTTGTGGTTCTTCATGGTGGGCCATCTGAATACCTAAAGCCCAACTTGCTGCTGCTGCTTGTTTCCATGCCGTTGGGCCAGCTCCCCAGCTTGCATCAAAATTACAAACATCAATCGATCCTGCTTTCATTAACTCAATACAAGCTGCAGCTGAAACTTCACTCTGTCCTCCAGTAATAGGGATTCCAGACATGAACCGTACGTCCCGCATCATCGTTTTGTCATTGTACCAGTGACAAGGCTCTTCAAACCAACGAATGTTATAGTCTTTAATTCGTTCAGCAAAATGAAGCGCTTCCATTACTGTCCAGCCTTGATTAGCATCCACTGCTATTATAAACTCCTCACCTGCTGCTAACCTGGCTATCTCTACGCGCTTCGCATCAATCTCAGGCTTCCTTCCTCCTACTTTGAATTTAACACCGGCTACTCCTAATTCTTTGTAAGATTCTATATCCTCTTTAATAGCTTCCGGATCGTACTCTACCCCTTCTTGGTAATAACCTCCAATCAACATAACTGGTAACTTTTCTTGATAACCCCCCCACAGCTGATATAAGGGAATTGACAAGGTTTTACCTATAGCATCATATATAGCACTATCTATACACGCTAATGCTTGAAGAGCAATTTTACGATCAGCTAAAATATCAAAGGTAAATGGTAATAGTTCTTCCCATATTTTATTTACTTGAAAAATATTTTTACCTTTAATCAAAGGCGCCATTTCATTTGTAATCATCTTTATTATCTGGGCCTGAGCCTCTTCCATTTCATCACCATTATAGATTTCTCCTACGACCCCGTCCTCAGTAGTAATTCGGGTAATAATAGTACAACGATGCGTCATATAGTAATGACTGCCTTTAAAAGTTTTGTTTAAAGCTACCCGAACCGGAATAACCTCCACATCTTTAATTAGTGATTTCATTTTCGTCAATGCTTCCATGTTTATGCCTCCTTATAAATAAATCTTTTCATTCCGGAAACGTTTCCAATAAAATTATCTCACTTCTCATGCTCGACGTCAATAATAATTCTGAATATATTTAATTTTTAAAACTATATTATTTCCATCATTCCGGAATTACTTTTTTTGTTTTTTAACCTGATTTCATTTGCAGATAAAATAAAAAAAGGTGGTTAAGCCGCCTCAGACCGTAGACAAAACGACTTTGAGAAAGGACTCTCAAAGCCGTTTTGCATTTTTCGTATGGTTTTCCGAAGATGGCACTATCGGTTTGGTATTCCTTCAGTGCCACATCGCCAGTTTTTTCAGATTTATGGCAGCAAAAACAAGCATCGTCTGCATGGAAATTTTTTTGAGCCCCTTCAGGTTCGTCCAACTCATCCTGCCAAATGTGGCATAAGACCAGCTTCTTATGGAGTTTTGGTACATTGGGAAAGCACTGAACAGTCCTGACACATATTTGGATTAGAGCTGTATTCACGTCTTTTTTTGAGGAGAAGCCACCTCCCTATTTCCCACTAGAAAAAGCGAACGGGATGGGAGGGCCGACTCCTGCAGGAGAGAAGGGCAGGTTGAAATCCACCGGCGCAGCCGGTTAATTCAACGCCCGCCTGCGGAAAGCGTGCCCCCCATCCCGGTAGCGAGGACGAAGAGCTAAACCTTGACTACGAAACAAAATAGCCTGTCGACTTTGTCGACAGACTGAAGCGGTATAAGTTGCCTTAGATAATTTTAATACCATATGTTATTGTCGTTTTAAGAAGCCACACGATTCCCTTATAATAAATTCGGTAGGAATTCTAAAAGGTTCAATTTTGCCGTAGAGTTCCGGTTCATTAATATAACGGATTAATATTTGCGCAACACTGTAACCTATGTCATTTAAGGGACGCCGAATAACGGTTACCGGGGGATCTAACAAATGTGTTAGTTCATAGTCCTCAAACGTGATAATGGAAATATCCTCTGGATATCGCAGATGATTATCCCTTATCACTTGTAAAACCCCATGAAAGATATAATGATTCAACGAAAAAATCGCTGTTATCGTGCCGTTTCTAATTTTCGGTAAAAGATCATTCATTGCCTTCTTACCGCCTTGGCTTGAAAGGTCACTTTCAATAATGATCCCTTCCCCTGTATTCTCAATACCACTGTCAATGAAGGCTTGTTCATAACCTTCTTTGCTTTTTCGAAATTGACGGCGGGTATGAGAACCTCCAATTAAGGCAATTCCCCGATGACCAAGCGATAATAGGTATTGTACAGCTTTATTAACAGAAGTGAAGTAATCAGTATATACACCCGCAGGTATACCAGGTATGTCCCTGTCCATCGTTACAATAGGAATCCCCATTTGATTAACAATTTCGCTTAAATTAAGATTATCTTCTCGTGGCGGAGCAATTATAATTCCATCCAGATGTTGATTCTCTAACGCCGCTAATATTTTGACTCTAACATCCTCATCGTCTCCAACGTTACATAAAGAGACAGAATAGCCAACGGTATCTAAATATTGAGAAATACCATTAGCTATTTGGGTAAAGGCTACATTGGAAATATTCACAAATAAAGCGATTTGTTTATATTGTTTTGTTCTCATACTGCGAGCTATCCGATTAGGGGTATATCCTAAGTCTTGAATGCTCTTAAACACTTTCAGTTTTGTTTCTGCATTTATTTCTCCTGAACCATTTATTGCCCTTGATACAGTGCCTATGCCTACACCTGCATGCTTTGCTACATCTTTAATTGTAACTTTATTTTTTTTCATTAAGTATTTCCCCTAGCCCTCTGAGTAAGGTCTTTTAATGTAAGAATATCAAATTTTCGAAATTTTTCAATGAAATCATCAAATCATTAAAAAGATACAATTAAGATGCAACTACCTCACCTTAACTAAACATTTTTTACCCTCATTCCTTTACATTAGAACTTAACATTATTATCTTGCGACGACAAATGATCTGGAAACATCTTATTAATCAAAAATGCTAGAAGAGCTAACGCGATACCAATAAAGTCAAAAAATATAGATCCATTAATTAAAGTCAAAGCTGCGATCAACAGAACTATTCGCTGAACCCATCTTGCTTTTCCAAAGAAATATCCTTGAACGGCACAGGCCAAAAGATAAATTCCAATTATACTTGTCAAAATCGTTAATGCAATCTCGTAGAAACTACCTTTCATTAAAATTGAAGGGCTGTAAATAAACATATATGGAACAATAAAAGCAGCAAGCCCTAATTTAAATGCTTGAAGAGACGTTTTAAAAGGATCTGTACCAGCAATTCCACCAGCAGCAAATGCTGCAACAGCTACAGGAGGAGTTATAGCAGATAAGACAGCAAAATAAAAAATAAACATATGAGCAAAGAGAGGTTCTATCCCCACTTGAATCAATCCTGGAGCTAAAACAGAACCAGCAATAGCATATGCAGCTGTTGTCGGCATCCCCATTCCAAGTATTATCGCAAGGATCATTGTTGCTACTAATGCTAATAGTTGACTGGAAGACCCCAATGTTATTAACAAATTAGCAAACTTTCCTCCAATTCCAGTAAGAGCTATAACTCCTACAATAATTCCCGCACATGCGCATATAGAAATTAATTGAACAACGGACCGAGCAGCTCCTGCTAAAGCTTCAGCTGTTTTCTTCCAACCCATTCTAGTCTGTTTAGAAAACCAACTTATCACTAAACAAGCAAGAATGGCAATAGTGCCGGATCGAATAATTGAGTAATTCATTAAAATCGCAGAAATTAATACTACAATCGGGATAAAAAGGTGAGCTTGTTTTATAAGATCTTTCATCTTCGGCAATTCGCTTCTCTTCAAACCCCGTAACTTCATTTTAATTGCTTCTAGATCTATCATAAAATAAACAGAAACAAAATATAACAATGCCGGGATAATCGCCGCAATCATAATCTCTTTGTAGGAAATTCCAATCATTTCAGCCATGAGGAAAGCCCCTGCCCCCATTATGGGCGGAAGGATTTGACCCCCAGTAGATGCAGCAGCCTCGGTTGCCCCTGCAAATTGCGGTTTATATCCTACTCGTTTCATTAATGGGATTGTTAAGCTTCCTGTTGTAACAACATTACCTGCTGAAGTTCCACTGACCATCCCCATTAAACCACTGGCCAGTAAAGACACTTTAGCCGGTCCTCCTCGTAAACCTCCAGCAGCCGAGAATGAAAAGTTAATGAAATAATCTCCAACTTTTGAAGCTTGAAGAAAAGCACCAAGAGCAATGAACAAGAGGATATACTTAGAGGATACATCAATTGTAACCCCAAAGATCCCGTCAAGCCCATATATATACGAGAAAAAACGTTTTATGGAGTACCCATTATGCTGTAAAATTCCCGGTAAATAAGGACCCAAAAAAGCGTAAGCAATAAAAATAAGCGATAAAATTGGTAACGACCAGCCCGAAGTACGCCGTGTTAATTCCAAAACAAGCAGCGTACCTACTATTGCTATGACAAAATCCATTGTGGTTGGAGTTACTCCTGCCCTAAAAATAAGCTGATCTATATTATAATAAATATATATAAAAATGATCGCACTTGCTAAAATTGCAAGCCAGTCAATCAAATGTATCTTTCCAAGGTTTTTTTGATTCCAACCCGGAATTAAAGCGAAACCAAGCATTGAACCACATAATAAATGCATTGCTCGAAACAACCATGGGTCGATTGCAGCGAAATTTAATAAATATAAATGAAGAAGTGTAATACAAATTGCAAATAAAAAGAACAATCCTCCGACTGCGCCTTTTAGTTGACGCTGTATTATTCCTCCTTCATTATTACTAACCGATCTTTCTCCTTTAGAAATTGTCATTTCTCAATCCCTCCCCTTGGACATTATGAGAGAAAGCCCCTCTTATTGAGGTATAGAGGAGCTTGTGCGAGTTAATCATTTTTCGGATACTCCGGAGGATAGACTTCTTCCGGAAGATCATATCCGTTTTCTTCAAACCATCGAATCGCACCTGGGTGCATCCATAGAAATGTATTGTATTTTATGTTTTCAGCTAGTGTTTCCTCACCTGCCACATGCGCTTGTATAAGTTCCTCATTATGGGATAAGACGGCGTCTGTAGCCTGGTAAACAAAACTATCAGGTAAATCTTTTTGCACTACACCTAAGTTCCAAATAGACGGGCTATACATCACATCGGGTTGATTTTCATAGGTATTAGCAGGTATGACTGCTTCAGAAAGAAAAGGATACTCACTTACAAGCGTACTAACTTGTTCTTCGGTAAAGCCAAACACATTTAATTTATGCTGTAACTCTGCTTCTTGAACAGAGGTAAATGGAATGCCTCCTCCAAACCCGACTGCTGGTATTAGACCATCCATTTGCTGCGAAACTAAATCTCCCAGTCCTGCATAAACAGGTTCGGCCTCAACACCGAGTATCTCTAAAAATTCAGGAAGATAAGTAGCCGGCGTTCCCCCAGATGGCCCCACCCCTACCTTCTTACCATTAAGGTCATCAATACTTCTAATTCCTGTATCTTCTTTAGCCCACCAATGGAAATAAGACGTATACATTGGAAAAAATACTCTCCAATCTCTTAGCTCTTGTCCACCGGTCCATTCTCCTTCGCCATACCACGCTTCCCAAGCAGGTCCCATGGTAACTACACCGATCTCAATATCCTGATTTTGCAGAAGCTGAATGTTATGAACGGGTCCTCCTGTTACCTCTACAGCCGAGTTTACGCCTGTATACTTTTGAATTAAGCTAGAATACCCTCCTGCATAAGCATAGGCAGTCCCTCCTAGAGAAGCTGAACCTACTCTAACCGAGTTTGGCCAATTACTTTTATCGTTTGGATCAAACTCTACATTTTCACTTGGCTCAAGTCCATCCACTGAACTTTCCGGGTCATTACTAGTCAAATCATTATTAGTTGATTGTGATGTACATGCACTTAATCCCAAAATTGCAAAGAGAGCTACTATTATCACGAAAAATTTCAGTTTCATATTACCCCTCCTCAGAATATAATTTAAGCGCTTACAATTATCCGGAAACGTTTCCAAAAACATCTTAACACGAGGAACGCACGTAATCAATAAGTTTTCTAAATTTTTTATTTAATCAAAATTATCTAACTCGAATTGCATAAACAATAAGTATTTTATTTTTTTCAATAAAACTAAAAAAGCGAGCAATAGCGGAGTTCTCCCGCCTATTGCTCGCTTCTCATCTTCCTATAGTATCGATTATTTATCAATTTCTTTTATTTATCCAACGACACCCCGCTTGCCCGGTGCGTTAATACTTTCTCGACGACGGTGCTAATGTATGCCCCTGCTTCAACCGGTGGAATTCCGCCTTTATGAATATTGGAGACAACCATTCGTTCCGCTTCGATTGTGCCGCTTCTCGGGCGATAGCAAAGATAGGCGCTTAACGATTCCGCGCTTCCCAAACCCGGCCGCTCGCCAATGAGGAGGACGATCACCTCGGGACGTAAAATCTCGCCGACATCATCCATAACGGCCACTCTTCCATTTTCAATGTAAAAGGGCGTTCCGAGCTTATGGCCGGCACTCATTAATGCCTGCTGCAACGATAAATAGACATCAGCAGCATTTTCCTCGACAGCACTGGCGCTCAGTCCATTTGATAGGATAATTTGCACAGTCGGGGACGCTTCACAGTTCCCGCGAATGATCTGCTTCGCCTCTTCGGCCAGCTTCCTGCCATAATCGGGGCGGATAATATACGTTTCTTTGTCCGCTACCTGCGTGTTCACCTTAAACAAATTTAGCTCCTTCAGCAATGTATCACTGACCTGGCCATAGACGGCATCCACCGCAGCGGCATGGTCATAGCGGAACTTGAGCCACTCCTTCGTTTTCGGCCGTACTCCAGCCCTGCCAACTCCAATCCGGGCAGGCGTCTTGTTCATCAGCTCCCGCAGCTTCTCGGCTTTATGCTCCGGCTTTCTCAACGCGGCGCGCTCGATCCGGACAGCAGGAGGAGCTTCCTCCGCCGGCGATTCTATAAAAAGGGATTGTGTCTTGCTCGTACTCGTCTCAGTTGATCTCTCCCGAATATTCGTGCCTTTATTTTGGCTGCTGTTCTTCTCATCTTGCAGCCTTTCGATGAACTCTGAATTCACTATCCTCAGCTCCTATCATAAAAAGATCGTCGGATCTCCAGCCAGCTTGCTTAGCTTTCCATTTTCGAATATCCCCATTTTTTCCAGCCACTCCGCGAAGCGTGGAGAAGGCGGTCGTCCTAATGTTTGCCGTAGCGTGGCAATATCGTGATAGCTCATTGATTGATAGTTCAGCATGCAATCATCGCCCATCGGCGTTGCAATAATAAAATTCACTCCGGCGGCTGTCAGCAAGACGCCCAAGTCCTCAATATCATTCTGATCGGCCTTAATATGATTTGTATAGCAAATGTCGACCCCCATCGGGATGCCATGAAGCTTAGCCATAAAGTGATCCTCAAGCCCCGCTCTGATCACCTGCTTGCTGTTATATAAATATTCCGGTCCGATGAAGCCGACAACCGTGTTGACGATATACGGATCATAATGGCGGGCAAAGCCATAATTACGCGATTCAAGCGTCATTTGATCGATTCCGTGATGCGCTTCGGCCGACAGCTCTGAGCCTTGCCCCGTCTCAAAATAGAGCCGCTGCGGGCCTGTTCCCGTGCCGTATGTTTTCACGAGCTGATTCGCTTCCTCCAGCAGCGCAGCGGAAATACCAAATGATTTATTGGCTGCCTCGGTACCGGCGATGCTTTGAAAAATCATATCGGCCGGCGCCCCCTGCTCGACGGCCTTCATTTGTGTCGTCACATGCGCAAGCACACAATTTTGCGTCGGAATTTCCCACTCCTGAATGAACCGATGAGTCGCATGCAACAGGCGCTTCACGCTCTCAACAGAATCATCAACCGGATTTATGCCGATGACCGCATCGCCGACGCCATAGGAAAGCCCTTCCTTTAACGAAGCGAGCATTCCTTCCACATGATCGGTCGGATGGTTCGGCTGGAGGCGTGAGGCGAGCGTTCCTTTATGGCCAATCGCGCTGTTGCATTTCGTAATAACCTCGATTTTATTCGCTCCATAAACGAGATCAAGGTTCGACATCAGCTTGGCGACAGCGGCGATCATCTCACTGGTTAGCCCCCGGCTGATCCGCAGCAGCTCCTCTCCTGTCACCTCGTCGCTTAAAATATATTCACGCAGCTCGGCGACCGACCAGTTTTTCATTGATTGATAAATCGGTTCATTAATCTGTTCTTCAATAATTCTTGACACCTCATCCTCTTCCGGCGTCAACAATGGATTCTCCCTTATTTCGCCGAGTGTCAGCTGACTTACTACTTCCTTGGCGGCAATTCGCTCCTGGACGGTTTCCGCCGCAATGCCGGCCAGACGATCCCCTGATTTCTCTTCATTTGCTTTCGCGAACAACTCCTTTAATGAGGAAAATTGATACACGGTTCCAAGATAGGTCGTTTGCAGCTTCATAAATAAGTCCTCCCCTCTAATGTTGAAATGTCAACGTTTTAACGACGACCGGCACGACACCTGTCTTGAGAAGGTGACCGATATCAATATAGTCACCATGACCAACATAAATCTGGTCAATCGAGATGACGCTTTGCTGCCTGGCCTGAAACGTCAGCGTCTGCCCAAGCACTTTCGCATAATCCGCTTCAAGTACAATGACCAAAGGCTGAGCGCTGAACGGCTTTGCCTGAATTGCCTCCAGCAGCACCATCGCTAAAAACTGCACATCCTTAAAGCTTAAATAAGGAATGTCACTCACATACAGAGCAAAATTTTGCCCTTCACGCTGCGGATCATAGAGCTCAATTGCCTGCTTCACCGCCTGATGAATAACCGCTTTCACGGCTTTGAGGTCATGATTGAGGCTAACGCGAAAGACGGGCAAGTTTTTGATCGGCAAATCAGCCGGATCGACTTGAATCGTCGCACCGCTAATGTCCGTCGTTTGCGTTCCTGCGCCCAGTACCGTAGCGCGCACCGTTTCACTCGGAGGAATCCACCTCCACGATGCTAAGTTGTTGTTCTCTTTCAGGGAGACCGCCAAAAGCTCGCCGATATCTTCGTATCCCGTCTCTTCTGCCGCTCTTTCATACCGGTACAGACATTCGCTGACTCCTCCTGAAAACATAATCGCTTCTATTTCTTCCTCCCAGTTGGGCAAATGTCCGAGGAGCAGCACGTGATCTTCCCCACTAAGCCTGCGCCGAAGCGTTCGTGCGATCACCGCGGCCATATAATCGGTTATTTGTTTCAGCTCCAACCGCGTATAGCCGCGACCTTCCACAAGCGTTACTCCAAGCTGCGGCAGCAGCTGCTTGATCGGCGGCGACAGGCGCTGAATATGGCCACCTGCCAATTCAATCAGTCGTCCGCCTATATGCAACGTACACGTCCCACAAAGCTTCCCGGCCTGATACACAGCCACATTTGCCGTCCCTCCGCCGATGTCGATATTTGCGATCACTTTTCCCGTCTTTTTGGAATATTCGTAAGCTCCCGATCCTTTTGCGGCAATGATTCCTTCTAAATCCGGCCCGGCTGTCGCCACTAGAAAATCTCCGGCATAGTCAGATAAATGATCGACGACCTCTCTGGCATTGTGCTTTGTTGCCGTCTCCCCCGTAATCATCACGGCTCCCGTTTTAATATCAGCCGGCGAAATCCCAGCCTTTTCATATTCCAGCATAACGAGGTCTTTTACCTTTTCCATGTCAATTGCCGTCGCAGACTGCAGCGGCGTACGATAAATCGGACTCCGATGAATCATCTCTTTGTTAACAATTTCGATGCGCGGCATATGCATCCCGCCCGCCATGTTTCGAATGAAAAATTTGCTTAGAACAAGCTTCGTCGTGCTCGTTCCAATATCAATTCCGGCGCTGTAGATCTCCTCGCTTCCAGGGACAAATGAGTGAATAACGAAGTCACCTCCTCATTTTGACGCAAACAAAAAGGCGCCTTACAAAAACCTCATCCACTGCGATGAAAGTTTATATAAGGCGCCGTTGCCGATTAGATTCATTTGGTATAGAACGTATTATAGACGAACTGCTCTTCGTTGTACACCGCTTCATTCGAAAAATTCTGTCAGATTATCTTACAATATTCCTTTAAAATCTGAGCCGCACCGCCACGATCGGTTAAAGCTTTTTCATAACAAAGGGCTCGTGACATTGCCACAAGCCCCACCCCCGCTGTAGAAAGGTTGCGTTTTTTAAGGCCCGGCTTACGACTCCTTCTTTACGATTTCTCGGGCGATCGCTTCCATGCCGACCTGTTTGTTCATGCTCATCCGCCTCAGCTTCCGATACGCTTCCTCTTCGGACAGGCTATATTTGTTCATCAGCATTCCCTTCGCCTTCTCAATCAGCTTTCGATCCTTCAGCTTCTGATCCATTTCCTCGACCTGCCGCCGGTAGAGCCGGGCATTTTCCGCCTGCTGCAAGGCAATTTCCACCGCTGGAATAAGGCTCGCTTCGGAAACCGGCTTAACTAAATAACCGACGATATTCGCCCTCTTCGCTTTATCGATGTATTCCCGCTGGCTGTAGGCGGTCAACAGCAAAATCGGCAGATCCAGTCTTTTCGAGATGATTTCGCTTGCCTTCAGTCCGTTTAATTTCGGCATTTTAATATCCATGATAATTAAGTCCGGCTTCAATTGAAACGCGTGCTCAATCGCTTTCTCTCCATCACCCGCCTGAGCGATGACCTCATAGCCCGCTTCCTCAAGCATCATGGAAACATCAAGCCGGACAATCGATTCATCTTCAACGAGCAAGATCCGTTTTTTCACCGCAACACCAACTCCCTGTTCAGCGGGATATCAACCGTAGCGACAGTCCCTGCTTCCATTTGCCTGATCGAAAACTCACCCGCCAAATCATGCTCAATCAGCATCGTCACAATATCGAGCCCTAATGAGGACTTTGCCTCCGGGGCAAACCCTTTCCCATCGTCCGTGACCCGGATCAAAAGGCGATCCCCTTCCCGCGCAAACGTAACGTCAATCTGTCCTCGATCGACCCCGTCAAAGGCATGCTTCACACAATTTTGGATTAATTCATTGATAATTAACGCAATCGTAACGGCCTTGCTTGATTCAATCTGAACCGGTATCCCCGAATAGGAGAGCGCGATTTTCTTTTCTTCACGCTCTGCTTCCCCAACAAGGGCGTTTCCGATTTTCTCAACGAGCTGATAGAGATCGACGACATCAACATTTGAATTGGCAAGAATGATTTCATACACAGCGGCGATGCTCGTAATCCGGTTCAAGCTTTCGGCAAAGTAAACCTTGCTTTCTTCCGGTAATCCTCTTTTCATTTGCAGACGAAGCAGGCTGGCCACCGTCTGCAAATTGTTTTTCACCCGATGGTGAACCTCGCGCAGCGTAACTGTTTTAACGAGCAGCTCCCGTTCCTTCTCGCGCAATTCTGTGATGTTTTTCAAAATGACAATCGCGCTTTTGTCATGATCGAGCTGTGTAAGCGGAATTTTCTTCACTTGAAATATTTGATCAAGAATATGAATTTCGCTTACGAGCACCTCCTCCTCATCCTCCAAAACCGCCGCAACTTCCGGAATATAATCGGTAAGACGGTTCCCCAACTTCCCTTCCCCGCCTATTTCCTGTATCAAATTAATCGCCGGTCGATTCGTATAGAACAGCTCGCCATGATCATTAATAAAGAAAATCGAATCCTCCATCACTTCAGGCAAAATCGGCTGTTTCTCTGAGATTCCGATCAGCATTTCGCTTAATGTCTCATTCGCCTCCGACAAAGCCTTCACCTTTTGCTGATAGTGCAGCTCTTCACTCGCTTTCTCCATAATGACCGTTCCGATAACCCGGCCACGCGGACCCGAGAGCGGAACAACACTTTGCTCCACTGTCCTGCCTTCTTGAGTTAACGCACGATTTTGAAACATCGGCTTGCCGGTCCGTAACGTATTAAATACAGCGGGCTCGAACGCTTCATACGCAAACTTTCCAACTACCGGGTTCTCGTACACCGGCACGGCTGTCGCAGGAGAGGCTTCCGCCACTACAATCGCATGCTGGCCCTCCTTCGTCAGACAATCAATAAAGATATTCGCTTTATTCAGATCAGCAATAAGCTGTAAATTCCCGGCCACTTCTTGAATAACCTCAATATCTTCCGCGCTTAAATTCGTATAATTCAAGCAAAGCTCCTGCACCATTTCTCTTGTCATTCATATTTCACCTGCTTTTTGAAAGCTACGCATCTTTTGTTCTGACTCTTGTCCATAGTATATTTTTGTTGCCTTTCTGATGCAACTGATTTTAAAGGGAGTCTGTCTGTAACCGCTGTTCAGAAAAAACAAAAAAGATATGGGAAAGGGAATTCATCCTTTTTCCATATCTCTAAAACAGTAGACGCTCGCTTCGTGAAGCTATGCCTGCAACGCTTTTTGCACAAATCTCGTCAGGTTTGCAATATACACCTCAACTGAAGCAGAGGAGCGGTGAACATAATAATCGTCAACCGCCTGGTCGGTCAATGAGACAATCAGCCTTGAGATTACCTTTGGATCAAGCTCGGAATCCACGCTTCCCTCTTCCTGCCATTTTCTAATATACGTTTCCAACAGCTCATAAAATGGCACGAACAATTCTCTCCATTCCTGCGATTCTGAGGAAAGCACGGCACAGCCATTCATCAGGATATTAAAAATGTCCACATAATCACTCATGCTGTGAAAGGCAACCCGAAGCCCGTTCTGAAGCCCTTGCTCAAACGTAGCACTTTCCGCAAGACTATCGCTCACTACATCAAATACTTTATCCATCATTTCCTTCGTCAGTGCCTGAATGAGCGCGTTCTTCGAATCAAAATATAAATAAAACGTCCCTTGGGCTATCCCTGCCCGTTTGACAATCTCCGATACCTTTGTCGCTTCCAATCCTTTTTCTGCGAGCACCTCCCGCGCCACAGAAAGAATTTCCGCCCGCCGCTCTGCATTCTGCTGTTTCATCACCAATCACCCGCTCGTTAAAATGGCTCCAAAAAGATCGTTCCAGACCCTTTTGGAGCATCTATTCTTATCGTTTATGCAGCCTCATGTTGATCCCGTGCTTCGGCCGCAGTGTAATCGACGGCTCCATTTTAATTGGCAGCTGATCGACGAGTTCAAAGCGGAACTCTCTGACAATCGTTGCGAGTAGAAGCATCGCCTCCATCATCGCAAACCGTTCCCCGATACAAATTCGAGGGCCGCCGCCGAAAGGGAAATAAACATATTTAGAAGGCTTGTTATCGCTATTATCCCACCTTTCCGGAGAAAAAGTCAAAGGATCATTGAAATAGCGCGGATTCCGGTGCATCGCCCACTGACTGATCATCACCTCCGAGCCGGCCGGAATATCGTAGCCTCCGAGTGTGACGTCCTGCTCTGCGTATCTTGAAATCAACCATACTGTCGGCTGAAGGCGCAGCGTTTCTTTAATTACATTCTCGGTATAAGACAGCTTCGATAAGTCAGCCAACGTGGCGGGACGATCACCTACTACCCGAGACACTTCCTGATACAATTTCTCCTCGATATCCGGGTGCTGGGAAAGCAAGTAAAAGGCCCAGCTGAGCGTATTAGCAGTCGTTTCATGCCCTGCTAAAAACAGGGTAATGACTTCGTCGCGCAGCTGCTGATCGGTCATCGAGCTGCCATCGTCTTCATCATAAGTAGAAATCAGCATGGAAAGAAGATCTCCTCGGTCACCAGGATGATTCCGTCTTTCTTCTATGATGGCATAGATCATGTTATCCAAGTCAGCCACCGCCTCCTTCAGCTGACGATTCACAGGCGGGACAAGCCTACCAAGTCCGATTAGATGCAAAATATGACGGAAAACGTTTGTCATCTGCGTGTTAAAGGCGGTCATCACCGTGTCGAGCGCGCGGCTCGCATCACGGGAGTCGCCTTGATGAAGATCGAGGTCAAACAGTGTCTTCGTCGCAATTCCCATCGTCAGCTGCATCATTTCATCGTTGATATCCCGTTTATCCCCATCGTTCCATTTCGTTACCGTTCTCTCACTGTAACGAACCATCGTGTCAGCGTAATCTGCAATCCTCCCCGGATGAAAGGCAGGCTGGGACAAACGGCGTTGTCTGAGCCAGAACGACCCTTCACTCGTCAGTAAACCATTGCCGAATACGAGACCCATAATTGGATCCTGCTGATACCCTTTTGAAAACTCGCCGCCTTTGTTCATGAAAACGTATTGAATATGCTCGGGATCGTTAAGCAGAAATGACTCCCTGTCCTTCTCAAATTTCAACCGGACAATCTCTCCATACTGCTGACTGCATTTTGTAATAAAGCGGAGCGGATCTCTCCCAAACTCAATCGTATTTCCTAAAACAGGATTCCCCTTTGGTCCGGTCGGCATCGTTTTTTCTGGCATCTTTCTGGCTCCCTTTTTCAAAACAAATTATGACTGACTGTCAGTCATAATTGTAAATGGAGTACTTCCTTCTTGTCAACAACGATCCTGAAACAGGGGCTGGGCAAAAGGTAGAAAATGATCTTTTGCCCAGCCCCCTCACTTTTTATTCAATCAAACTCAGCACCGTCTTTTTAAAGCTTTCATAGACAGAAAGCCAAAGCTGTGAATCTTCTGCATATGTTGATTTCAGCGCGGCGTACATCGCTTTTTGCTTTTCTTCAAAGCCGGGGTCTTCCTTCGGCGGTAAAGCGGCCCGAAGCTCATCAACCAATTTCTGGCCTTCAGGAGAACGAGGCCCCCACTTTCCGACCAGCTGTCCTTGCTCATCTAAAATTAAAACAATCGGAATCGCCCGCCCGCCATTTGTTAAGTGACGGTCGATTAAATCAGTATCTGCATCACGTAGCGCGACACGCATGTCGACACCAGCAGCCTCTGCTACTTTACGAATGACCGGATTAATCATCATCGCATCTCCGCACCAGTCTTCGGTGATTGTCAGGAAATGAAGACGGTGCTGCTTCAACGTTTCCACAAAGCCATCCTCAGGCAATTCAAATGCTTTATAAACGCCGGTGCTTTCTTCCTTCAGCTTGCTCATCTCTTCCATGTACGTCTGAATTGATTTTCCTTCTTCAAAGTACTGCTGTTCCGTTTTCATCTCTTCACGCTCCTTATCCCCCTAATCTTAATACCCGCCACGGTGAAAAGCAAAAATGTGCCGACTATCCTTTCAGCCGTCCGACTAAAATTTCTAAATCAATTGTAATTCCGGCTGTTTCCCGCTCCGAAAAACGCACAATCCTCTCCCTTTCCGCGGTCCAGGACAGCGGAGACATTAACGCGAGCTGGGACAGGTGAGCTTGATTCAAGCTTGTTACATGGCTGACATCCATCACGTCAACGAGCTCAAAGTGCTCTTTAAACCGGTGGGCCGGACTCTGTTTTCGGTAAACCTTTTTCTCCGTCTCCATAAATAACGCCTCTCGCAGCTCTTTTAAATAGTTCTGGCGCGGAACGACCTTTATCACGATCCCGTCTGGAGCGAGCAGCCGCTGAAACTCCTTGTAATTGGCTGGTGACAGGATATTCAAAATCGCATCGAACACCCCGTCAGTGAATGGTGATTTTGCTAAATCCCCGACAAACCAAAGCGGCTCCTTATAGGACTGGGCAGCCAGCTTAATGCCTTCCTTTGAAAGATCAAGACCAACCCCGGTTATAACCGGCTGTTGGCTCCGCTCGATTATCCGTTGCAAATGCGACCCTTCGCCACACCCGGCATCTAACATGAAAAGAGAGGAACGCCCGGCGGCGAAGTATTCCTTAACCACTTTGGCGATCTTCTGATGTAACACGTCATATAGTCCGCTGGCCGTAATAATCTCCTGTCTTGCCATGAACAATCTTTTATCATATTGCTGATTTCCCGGGCGGTTCAGCATGTTGACGTAGCCTTGTCTCGCCAGGTCAAACGTGTGGCCGTCCGTGCAAATCAAGCTGCCATTCTTCACTTGTAAGGAGCGCCGGCAATAGGGGCAGCAAATCGCCGCAATATGCTGTTGAACGCTCTCCATCTTTTTTTGTTTATTCATCCTGCTCACTCTTCCCTTCTGCTTTATCAGGAGCCAGCGGCTGCCTGAACGAAAAAAATCACAGGCAGACTGCCTGTGATTGAGAGTAAAGGGAAACGTCCACACCCAAGTCAGGTTAAGAGTGAGGAAGCCGTCTCACATACACCTTCTCCCGTTTCGCAAAAGAAGGAATAATGGACATAAAGAAAGAAAGGCAGCACGATCCACCTTTCTTTCATGACATATTCATCGCAGAAAGACCGGCTTAAAAGATTATCCTTAAGCGGCCTTTCCAATATGAAATGAAGATTATTAAAAAAGGGCAGACTGATCCCGTTTACTCTGCAAACACAAAACAGAGCCTTTGAACGTATTTAATTACCGGTTCAAAGCTGGGAAACGCAGTCTCATATAATGTACCATTTTTTAATAATCCTCCTTAACCTGCCAGTAAATCTATTATAGTTTCTCGTCCACCCGCTGTCAAAGGAACGGATGAGAGGTATGTATATAGAAAGGCGGCTGGACAGGAAATCCGCCGCCGCTCTCGATTAATTACCATTTTTTAAGCCGGTATAGATGTGAATCGCATCGCGTAGAAAGGCGGCCACTCCCGGCTGCTTCTTATCATAAAATGCCGTAAACCGTTCATCGTCGACATACATTTGCGCCAGGCCAGCGTGCGCTTCCTTGGAATAGCTCGCCCACGTAAAGCCGAGCCATTGGCGATGCAGATCGGCCGCCTGCTGCGCCAGCTCTCCCGCCGGATCTCCTGTTAAAAACGCTTCATGCAACACATCCAGAACCTCCTCGCCGAGCCTTTCCATCTCGGCATACTGCTCCTGCGTCATGCCTTTCAATTTGGCATTTGAATGCTCGACAGCCTCCTCACCGTATTTCGCTCTTATTTCCTCGCCATACTTCCGCTCGTTCTCATCTACTAGCGTCTGTTTGAACGCTTCAAACTTTTCTCTGTCACTCATCGTTATTCTCCCTTCCTTTGCAGCCAACGTCTTTTCCACAGTGGCAATCAACGCCTCCAGCTGCTTTTGCTTTGTCAGAAGCTTGTCGCGATGCTCTTTCAATGTCTTTACTTCATTGAAGGTCGGAGAGGTGACGATCTCCCTGATCTGTTCAAGATCTACTTCCAGCTCCCGGTAAAACAAAATTTGCTGCAGCTTATCGACCTCCGCCTGTCCATAGATCCGATACCCGGATGAATTGATTCTTGCCGGCTTCAGAAGCCCAATTTCATCATAATAACGAATGGTTCTGCCCGTCACTCCCGCCAACTGCGCCAGTTTTTGCACCGTATATTCCATCACTTCACCTCCTGACTCCTTCACTATAAACGTTTACGCAGCGTCAATGTAAAGAGTGATTCCAAAAAAAATTCCTTTTCTCTCTCTTTGCCCATATGCGCTAACGTGATACCATGATAAAAAGAGGAATTAAAGGACTATTTTTCCACTTGATGATTGAGCTGCGCTCACTGTCACTGGACGGATGAGGTTTTTAATCTGACCACGTAATGTTCACAGATTAAACGCCCCAGTCAAATGGTCCATGCTTTGCGTTACCATGGTACTTGACGAACTGGCGGCGGGAACGATAGCGTATACAATTTCACGAAAAGAAAGGAAGAGCGGCAACTTGAACATTCTCCTAGCGCTTATTTTCTTACTTGTCGGTTTTATCGAATGGAAAAATTTCAAAAGCCAGGTTCAGAGAGCTGAAAATGAAGAAGAAACCAGACATCTCACCGTCAGGTTTCTTCTGAAAATCTTGCTGTTTCTACTAGCTGTGATCGTTTTTATTTTTTAAATAGATGGAGGGTACTTTCATTCAAATAGCTAAAAGAAGAGCTTCCTCTTTAAACCCTAAAACAAAATTCCGGCCGGGGTGCGAACATTAAGCATATAACCGAAAGCTACATAAATAAAAATTGTAACGAAGCAGCCTCCCAACAGAGACCGGCCAACCGTTTTCCAATTGAAGGGCGTCCTCGACATCAAAATAAAGAGCAGGCTCGTAAAAATAACGGTCATTGTATAATAGCCGACAAACGGGATGATATATACATACAGAACCCCTGCCACGGCGATTCCAGCGACACTGTACGCTTTTTCTTTCTGAAATGCGAACGTATCTTTTGGCCGTTTCTTTTTCACTGCTATGAATATACTTTTCAGAAAGAGGACAATTGCCAGCAACGTCATGATCGCAATCACGGCGCTTGGAAATAAGCTTCCTTGTCGTAATTCTCTCGTTGGAATCCAAAAGGCGATTGCTACGATAAAAATCACGACGCTTAAGAGAAGGTCAGCTTGTGTTTTCGTCATTTTAACTCCTCCCCTTTTGACAAAACAGTCGTTTCTTTTTTTGCTTTAAGTTTATCCTTCCAGTCAAGAATAAGAGGGGTCACGACAGCCAAAATACAAAGAATGATTAAGATCAAGGAAATAGGTCTTAACACGAGCACATGCCAAATCGACGCCTGCGTCTTTGCCAGCATCATCGACACGCCTAAATTGTCCTCGGCAATTGGACCGAGGATGATACCTAATGCAATCGGTCCAAGAGGAACATTGACTTTCATCAGCAAATATCCAATAATTCCGGCAATGATCATCACCTTCACATCAAACATTTGCCCGCGAACAGCAAACGCCCCAATGACAGACAACGCGATAACGGTGGGGACAATCGCCATTCGTGGCACCATTAACACCCTTGCCGTCATTTTAATCATGAAATACCCGACGACGAGCATCAGGATGTTGGCAACCAGCAAACTCATAATAAAGGTGTAGGCGATATCTCCGCTTTGGGATAGAAGCAACGTCCCCGGCTGAATACCGTGGGCAAGCAACCCTCCCATTAAAACGGCGGCGACCGCGCTGCCCGGAATGCCTAATCCAAGCATCGGAATAAGAGAACCGCCGACTTGGGCATTGTTCGCCGACTCTGCTGTTGCAATTCCTTCCATTGCGCCTGTTCCATATTTTTCAGGGTTCTTATCCCAACGACGCGATTCATTGTAGGCAATCAGCGAGGAAATTGCCCCTCCGGCTCCCGGCAGCATCCCGATAAAGGTTCCGATGATAGAGGACCTTAGAAGAATCACTTTGCAATCTTTGACAAACTTCTGGAACACTTTTTGGACGACTCGCGGTGCTTGTTTAAATTTAGCGACAAACTTTTCGTTCGATTCCATTAAGATTAACATTTGACCAATCGAAAAGAGACCCACCATCGCGGCAACCATATCAATACCGAGAGACATCGATGACATTCCGAATGTAAAACGACTCGTGCCGGTAAATGGGTTAATCCCAATCGTGCTGATCAGCAGTCCAATACTTCCACCGAGCAATCCTTTTAGAATATTTCCCGGCGACATCGCCGCAATCGTTGTCAGCCCAAAGATCGCTAGCCAGAAATACTCGGGCGCCCCAAACCGTAAGCCAAATTGCGCCAACGGGGCAAAGAAAAGCATTAAAATGATAACGCCGATTACGCCTCCAATCACAGAAGCAAGAAGCGAACCGAATAAAGCTTCGGATGCCCTCCCTTTTTCCGTTAACGGGTAGCCATCGAAGGTCGTCGCAATAGCAGAAGGTGTTCCCGGAATATTTAATAAAATAGCAGAATTGGCACCTCCATAGATCGCGCCGCAATAAATGGCGCCAAGCATAACGAGTCCGGTCGCCGGTTCCATCGCCAGCGTAAACGGCATCATCAGCGTAACACCCATCACCGCCGTCAGTCCCGGTAAAGTACCGACGATAATTCCACCAACTAAACTAATCATCATTAAAAAAATATGATAGGGAGTAATACTATTAAGAAAACCTGAGACGATCAGCTCCGATATGCCTTCCATCCTTACCCCTCCTTTTTTCGTATAACTAGCAGTGTCCGCTTATTCTTAAAGAGGTAGGATACGACTGCCGTACATAAGCCGTATCCTTGATGATTTCACTGCATTACTCCCCCTGTTCTTCCAGATCCCGCGTCAATCGCTCGACCAGATCTGCCGAAGTTGCATCAAAATTACGAATATGCTCCTGGATTTCTTCCCTTCCCATCCAGTCAATAACAAATCCGGTTCCTTCCATTTGTTCCTGGAATTCAGGATTATCGACGATGTTTTTAAATCCATCCTCCAGCCGTTGCAATACTTGTGGATCCACACCGGCCGGCGTCAGCCACAATCTGCCAATATGCGTTTCGATCCCGTATCCTTGTTCTTTAAAAGTCGGAATATCAGGGAAGCGTTCCAAACGCTCCGACGCGGAAATTGCCAGCGCCCTCAAGCTTCCTGTATTCACTTCCTGCATCGTTGTTCCCATCGATCCGATCGCTGAATCAACATGGCCGCCGAGAATGCCGCTTAATAGCTCGCCGCCTGATTGATACGTGATCCTTGGCGCTTCGATTTCAGCTTCATCAATTAGCTGCACATAAGACATATGAGCCGGCTCCATCACTTGGGCAAGGGCGATATTCAATTCGCCTGGACGGCTTTTCGCATCATTAACGAAATCCTCCAATGTTTCCCATGGACTGTCAGCCGGTACGACAAATACGGTATAATCACTGGCTATTTGCGCAAACACTTCAAAATCATCAATTTGATATTCGGCCACTCCGGAAGCCGGCTGCAAGGATATATGAGGAAAATTAAAGGTTGCGATATCATGGCCATCATCGGAGCCTGTATTGGCAAACTCCAGCATTCCCACTGCTCCTCCCGCACCGTCCCGATAATTAAAATTCATCGTGTAACCAAACTCATCAGCGAAATATTGTTCGACAAGCCTGGCGCTCACGTCACTTCCTCCTCCTGGACTAAATGGCACTGTTAAATCAAAATTTCTTGTCGGGAAATCGACTTCTCCCGCTCCTTCAGGCGCTTCCTCCCCTTGTGACGGAGCCGCCCCTTCATTTCCACAAGCCGATACTACAGCAAATAACATGACGATAAGACCCACTAAAAATAACTTTATTCCGCTATTCATTACGATCACTCTCCATATTTTTCATACGTGAAATGTTGGCACCCAAACCTTATCGACAAGTAAGCGAGCCATTCGTTAAAACCGGGCGCTGACGCCTAACTCCTGACTTAACTCCTTCAGTTCCTCTATCATCGATAGCGGATATTGAATCCCTTCCTCCATTTGCTTTTTTGCTTTCAGCGCTTCGGGTTCTCCCGGAACATAAATCCGCTCGACTCCTTTTGCTTTCGGAGAATTGTGCATATACTCGATGGCTTCATCTATTTGTCTTTTGAACAGCTCAGGATCAATAAAGCTCGCAATATCGATTGCCTGCATATAATGTCCAATATTTTGCGGGATTGTAAACTCTTCATATAAATCTGAATCGGTCAAGTGCTGGCCAAATGCCGCTCCTGACAATATCGAAGAAAGAATTCCTGTAATAAACGTCAGTCCATAGCCTTTATAGCCCCCAACCGGCTGAACCGTGCCATTGTATCCATCGGTAGCGTCCGTCGTCGGTGTGCCATCTGGCGCAAACGCCCAGTCATCCGGAATCGGTTGATTTGTTTTCTTGGCGAGAACAATCTTTCCCCTTGCCACGACACTATTCGCCATATCGAGCACGATCGGCTCTTTTGTCAATGCCGGTATCGCGATCGCAAAAGGATTATTGCCGAGACGCCGATCCGTCCCACCCCATGGAGCCATAATGTTTCCGCCAATTGTTCCCGTCATTCCGATCATATCCTCTGATAAAACCATTTGCGCAAAATGAGCTGAAGCACCGTAATGATTACTTCCCCTCACGGCGACATAGCCGACGCCGTATTCCTTTGCCTTTTTAGCGGCCAGATCCATAGCGTGCTTCCCTACAACCTGACCCATCGCGTTATGTCCTTCAATCAGAGCTGTCGCTTTTGAGTCGCGAATCACCTCATATTTTGCCGTCGGACTCGTCACATTCACTTGTAAGCGCTTAACATAAATGGGAACACGCATGACACCATGAGAATAAACGCCACGTAAATCAGCGGTCACTAAATTATCGGCCGTTATTTCTGCATCTTCTTCATCCATGCCGACAGCCTGAAACAATGCTTGCGACCATTCTTTCATATCAGAAAAAGGAACCTTTACATTTTCCACATTTTCAACAAAATTTTCTGCTTTCATTGCAAAACCTCCCGCTTAAGATTGGACAAACACGAACATATAATTCTAAATATTACTAATAATCAGTCTTTAAATGCTATAAAAAAGTGCTTATTTCCAGCTGTTCGCCTATTCCCTTAAAGAGTCACTCCGGCATCGATTGTTGCCACCGTACCGGTTATCGTATCGGCTTCAATAAAAGTACGCACTTGCTTGACACAATCCTCAAGCTTAGGAAGCGCTTTCAATTGTGAATTCGCTACATACTGTTCAATGACAGCATCACTGTGCCCTTTCGTCCACCTTGTATCGAGGATTCCGGGAGCAATAGCATTAACCCGGATTTCAGGGCCAAGCGCCTTCGCCAGACCTTTTGCTAAATGAATGGCTGCTGCTTTTGAAACAGCGTATGGCAAAGAGCTTCCACTAGGGCTTAATCCGGCAATGGAAGACGTAATGACAACACTTCCTTTCCCTTGGCTTTTCATATAAGGAGCGGCCGCTTTCACCGTCAGCCAAATCCCCTTCACATTCACATTCATAATCCGATCCCAATCTGCTTCGCTGACACCTTCAAGATCTTCAAACGGACGAAACACCGTCGTCCCCGCATTTGCAATGACAACATCAAGCCTGTTAAACCGCTCAACCGTTGACTGTACCATCAAGTCTACCTCGTCCTTTGACGAAACATCGGCTTTCAAGGCGATCGCCTCGACACCAAGGGCCGTTAGCTCTTCAACAGTAGTCTTTGCCTCATCTTCAGATCGTGAATAATTCACCGCCACATTCATCCCGGCGCGGGCCAGCTCAAGACTGATTGCCTTCCCAAGTCCTGTTGCTCCCCCTGTCACTAAGGCAACTTGTTTTTCATTCTTTCCTGCATCAACCATCGAACCATCCCTTCTGATCATTGTTTTTCTTCCAGTAATTCAATAATCACCCCTTCAGGAGACTTTAAAAACTGCATTCGCAAGTCGTTATTGACAAGATTGTCTATCACCTCCCAGCCTTCTTCCCTGAACTCCTCAGAGACCTTATCAAATTCCTGACTTGAGATCCCGAGATGATTGATCCCCGGCGGTCTCTCTCCGTTTGTTGGCGATAATAACAAGCTGACCCCGTCAAACTTGAGGTGAAGAATCTCCTTTGATCCCACGACCGTTCTCTTGATAAATTTTGCTGACCCGACTTTTTCAAATAGATTCGCCATGCTGTTAATATCATCAACATGTAAATGAATATGATGAAATAAAGCGCTTACATTATTGTCCTTCATCTGCTAGCTCACTCCTTAAGCCGGGGAGCATACTTTCCATCTCCCCAGCATTCATTTTATTTATCAGCCTTGATACTATATATTTGCTTTCGCGTTAATTAAATGAGTTTTTAATTCCTTAATTGCTAATTCTTCATCTCTTGCTTTAATAGCTTCGACGATCCGGGCGTGCTCTTCAATCCGCTTTTGTGTCGTTTCCGGATATTTTTGACGCGAAATATCAAAGAAAAAACGTGTCCTAATATACGACATCGTATCAATGAACAGCTTATTATCATTGATTTTAATTAAATGCTCATGAAATTCCCCGTCAAGCATTAGAAATTTCACGAAGTCCTGGTCCTTTAAAAACCCTTCTCTTTGCTGCTCAACATTTCGCTCCAAATAGTGAATTTGCTGGTCGGTAATGGAACGAAAAATTTGCCTTAAAGAAAAGGTTTCAATCGCCAGCCGCATATCAAACATATTGTTCAGTTCCTTCAGAGAAAGCTCCTGAATCGCAATGCCCTGATTCGGGATGATCTTGACGATTCCATCGTGCTGAAGTCGTTGCAAAGCTTCCCTTATCGGCGTCCTGCTCATTTGCAGCAATTCTACCAACTGATTCTCTGACGTATGATTATCAGTAAAATAATCCCCTTGCAGAATCATTTCAATAATTTTTTTATATGCCACATCTTTAAGGAGAATACGAGGGCCCACCACAACCACATCCTTTTCCACAAAAAACACGACCTGTAGGCAACTTAAAGCATTCTATCTGTCGAAAACCTCCTTTCGCATCTTCCTCCTTTCACAAATAAAATAAATATACAAGTTTACATACAAGTTGTATACAAGTGATTATATTCTGACTTTTTTGAAATGTCAAATGGATTTCGCAAAAAAAAAAGCGTCGATTGTTCATCAACGCATCTTTCCAATTAAATCTTCCCCATTCATTTTCTCTGCGGCGGGACGGTGCCCTCCTTCAGCCCCCTGAACAGAATGCACGGATAGCCGGTGTCCCTTTTCTGTTACCTTTTTTTAACTGCCTATATGGACGTCGACCTGAGAAAGCTGCTTTTTGTATGCCGGCAGATATTGATAACCGGCCCAATAAAGAAATCCTCCAACCGGTAACGCGACCATCCACGAAATCTCCAAGAAAATAATTCCAATTATCCCACCAATGACTAAAGAGCCGAGTCCTAATAAATTGTATTTTACATTATCGCTATATAATTCATCGATATTTAACTTCTGCTTTCGGACAAGATAAAAGTCTGCCAGTAATATTCCGAGGAGTGGTCCGAGGAACGCTGAATAGAATGCAATAAATGTATTAAATGCCGTACTCGAAATTAGCAACCATGGGAATGTGATAATACTGAGGATACCTACGATAATAACCGAGGTGCTCCATTTCAAGTTAAATACTTCCATCAATACGATTGCAGGCGGTTCGATATTAATCGTAAGGTTACTCGTAAACTGGGCCATGACGATAAAAATCATTAATGCGACGGCAACTATTGGATTTGGAATAACGGAAACCAATGCCTGTACCGGATCCCAAATCCCCGTTGCTGCCGCAGAAAGAACTCCAATGGCGAGCATAAGGACAAACATTGGAACAACACCAACGATATGACCAATCCAGTTATTTTTTGGTTCATTTTTTAAATAGCGACTTAAGTCTCCGTTATTAATCGTCGCGGTAATTAAAACTCCTACGGATGCGGTGATCGCTGCATAAAAAGGCATGCCCCATGTACCGGTAGTCTGAAAGCTGCTGAGCATATTATCGCTTCCCACCCGAAATAACTGCGCCACGATATAGATTAAAAATCCAAGGATAACAACAGAAAGCGCAGAGTCAAACCATTTAATTGATTGAATACCATAATAAGCAATCAATGTTTGTAATACTTGGAACAGAATAAAATAAAGCCAAATATTTCCCCATCCCCAAATCGTAACTGTAATAAAATCCATTGCACTGGCACCAATCCATGAACCAATTCCATACCAAAATACGGCAGGAAGGACACGGATTAACGAAGCAATCCTTGCACCGTTATAGCCAAATGCTGTTCGGGCCTGGACAATGAACGGAATCCCGTACTCCATTCCCGGTTTTGAGTTTAGAACAAAGAACAGACCTATTAAAAGAGCCGCAATAACCATTACAACGACGGCCTGGGTGATGTTAAGCTGCCCGGCAGGAGGAAGGAATGACTGTCCGACCATAAAGATTTGAATAACAACCATAGAAGAAATCCACAATGCAATATAACTTGGTAAGCCAAAGATTCTGCCACTGTTTGATACAGGATTTAATGATTCGCGCCTTGAGTCTTTGTTAAGCTCAGTACTCATAGTAACCACTCCTAATAATTGAATTTTCCGAATTCTTATTTTGCAGATAAGGGTGCAGTTTTAAGGAAACCGCACCCTCTCTTCCTTAAATATGTTGAAGAACAGCCTCTAATAATAATTCAGTGCCTATTGCAATATCCTCTTCTGTAGCAAACTCATTAGGCTGATGGCTGATACCGTCTTTACATCGTACAAACACCATTCCAATATCGGTTATAGCAGCCATTAACATGGCGTCATGTCCTGCACCACTTATCATGATCGGAGCATTAATGCCCTTTGCTTTACTGACGTCGAGAAACGTTTTGACTAATTTTTCAGAGCAGGGAACCGGGTCGATTTCCATATTCGTTTCTATCGAGTAGCTGAGTTTTCTCGCAGCACAAACGTTTTTGATTTTTTCTTTGATTTCATCATATCGGTTTTGTCTTCTTTCTCTATCGATATCACGCAAGTCGAGCGAAAATTCTACCTTAGCCGGGATAATATTGCTACCACCGGGGAAGGATTGAATCCTTCCAACCGTGGCGACGGTATCCGCCTCTGGATCCTGCTTGCATATCTTCTCAATTTCGGTGATGATTTCAGCGGCACCGACCATTGGGTCTTGACGCATTCCCATCGGAACTGTCCCCGCATGACCTGCAACACCTTCAAGTGAAATCGTGTACCAAGCAGGACCGGCTATACCTTTGACGATTCCGACCGGTTGATTCGTTTCATCTAAATAAGGTCCCTGTTCAATGTGCATTTCAAGAAATAATTTAATTTCATTTTTTTTTCGTACAGATTCATTTATTTTATCGGGGTCAATCCCAAAACCAAATGTCTTAAGAGCTTCGTATCGGGAAATTCCATTATCATCGAACCGCTTTTTTAAACTCCCTACGTCAATTTGCCCAATCATCCCTCTGCTCCCAAATAGACCATCATTAAATCTTGAACCTTCTTCCTCACAGAAAGCTACAACTTCAATTGGATGATCATGGGAAATGTTTTCATCAGTAATCGTTTGAACAACCTCGATGGCACCAATGACGCCAATGATACCGTCAAATCGTCCACCATTTAGCACAGAGTCAATATGAGAGCCGAGCATCACTGAGGGGAGGGAAGGATCCTTCCCTTCTTTTCTTCCGATTACATTTCCGAAATGGTCATGGGAAACGGTTAAACCGGCTTCTTCCATCCACTTCGTCGCAAGTAGTTGTCCTTCTTTATCCTCTTTTGTTAGGGCAGGCCGCTTAACCCCCGTGTCGCCAACTTTTCCAATCTCAGCCAGTTCCATAATTCGTGAATAGACTCTTTTGCTGTTAATCTTATAAAACGTCTGCATGTCCAGCCTCCTTCGTTTCCCTTACTTCCCTCTCTTTTCGGCAGTTTTGCCAAAATCAATTTCATTGGCATCCGTGATAAAAACGCCATAATCTTCGTAGGCTTTCTCTTTTGTAATATAGCCATCTAACATATCACTTAAGACTTTCTCTGGATCACGCTCTAATGGATCTCCATAGCCTCCCCCGCAAGGACCAACTAATTGAAGTACACTTCCCGCTCTAACTGGTGTATTTGCTAGTTTAGAAGGTAACTTTTTTAAAGCGCCCTCTTCAGAATCGCGAATCGAAAGACCACCAACCGCTCCGCTTTTTCCACCCTTAAATCCCCAAGGCTCGTATTTATGTCCATCTCCTTCGACGGAAACACTACCGCCTGAGATAAAACTAATTTCGCGAATAGAACCGATTCCGCCGCGCCACTTTCCAGGAGCACAGTCGTTATCGCGAAGTTCGTATCGGTTCACCCTAAGTGGATAATGGGATTCTATATCTTCAATAGGGTTGTTCCTTGTATTCGCATATAATGTATCGACCGCATCCATTCCGTCTTTTCCATATCGACCACCATAGCTCCCCTCCATAATATCCATATAGACCCAATAGTCTTCATTCTCTGTTTTTCCACTGAAAGCAACCACTTGTAAATTTCCAACACCCGCACTAATTTGCTGTGGTACAACGTTCCCTAGGGCTTTCATTAAAGTGTCTGCAATAATATTACCAGAACAAAAACGTGCAATTGTCGGTGCCGGGAAAGTAGGGTTAGCCAGCGTCCCTTTTGGCGCAATAATATTGACCGGACGCGTTAAACCAGAGTTTTGTGGAAAGTTGCCATATGTCTCTGAATCGAGCAGGATTGATCTTAGTGTTAAATAGATCGCAATGTCGACTGTACCCATTAACGGCATATTGATCGGTCTGTCTGGAACCTGTGGGGATGTTCCCGTTAAGTCTATTGTGATGTCGCTGTCTTTGACTTTTACCGTCACAACGATTTTCAAGTCTTTTCGGGCTGGGTCGTCACTGTCCTGATAGCCATCCAAATATCCTTCAGCCGTATATTCACCATCAGGCAGTTTTTTAATAGCATTTCTCAACATCGTTTCTGAATAATTCATTAGCTCTTCTGTCACTGCTTCAATGACATCTATCCCGTATTTTTCAACGATTTCAAGGTAGCGCTGTGCTCCAATTTTGGCAGAGGCGATCTGCGCCTCCATATCCCCTACAACCATGTCTGCCGCACGGATGTTATCGCGAAGCATATTCCAGATGTATTGATTTTTTACGCCTTTTTCATAAACTTTAATTGCTTTAAATTGCAGACCTTCTGCATAGGCATCGACCGCATCAACAATTCCGCAACTTCCTGGTGTAGAGGCACCGATGTCTAAATGATGGGCAGTTGTCACCGAGAAGCCTATTAATTCATTCTTATAAAATACAGGTATGCAAAAGCCAACGTCAGGCCCATGGGAACCTCCATGATAAGGAGAGTTGTGCATAATAATATCCCCTGGATTAATGGAATCCCCTCTTTCCTCCATAATTTGCAGAATCCCTTTCACATATCCTGGGATAGGGCCGGATTGAAGAGGTGTACTATGGGTAGACTCACATAATTGCTGCCCTTTAATATCAACTAAGGCACAACCGAAATCTTCGGATTCGCGAATAATACTGGAGTAGGACATCCTAGCTAATTTATGGCCCATTTCGACAGCGACATTTTCCAGTGCTCCCAGTACAACTTGAACTGTAATAGGATCCATTTTCTTTGTGTCAGTGTATGCCATTTTTACACACCTACCTTAATGATGATATTACCGAATTTTTCCACATGCGCAGTACAATTAGGAGGAATCACAGTTGTCGTATCTTTTTGAAGGACGATACTAGGCCCGCTAAATTCAACTCCAACAGGGAGTTTGCTACGTTGATAGAAGGTTGTTTCGAGTTTTTCAAGACTTCCGCCTATATTAAAGGTTGCTTCGCCCTTTTTCACAATCGCGTCGTCTAATTTATACGGGTGACTCACGTCCTTCTTTTCAATTTTCGGCATTTCACCAACACCTGTCACGCGGATATTAACAATCTCAATTGGACTCTCCAAAAAATGGTGTCCATACTCTACTTTATGACTCTCATGGAAGGCTTCAAATGCTTCCTGAATCGTCTCTTCATTAATCTCTCCAGTCGGAATATCCACACGAAGCTCATATCCTTGTCCTACATAACGACAATCTGCACTGCGGTTTATTTGGATGTGTTCTTTCTTAATTCCGTCTTCAATTAACTGCAGAACCAACTGAGCGGAAAGAGCATCATAGTCGGCATTAAGCTGTAGAAAATCAAGTTCTGTACTTAACATGAATTCAGTCTTAATCACATCGTATTTCAGGTCTGTTGTCAGTAATCCAGCTCCTGAGTTAATGCCAGGATAAAGTGGCACAAGAACTTCAGGAATACTTAAGATTTGCGCGACTTCTACTGCATGAAGAGGACCTGCTCCACCGAATGCTACTAAAGTAAATTCACGAGGATCCTCGCCTTTTTGTATCGTTTTTTCTCGAATCGCATTCGCCATATTGTTATTCATGATTTGCAGCACACCCTCGGCTGTTTTTTCGGTACTCATGCCAAGTTGCTGAGCTAACTCTTCAATCACTTTATATGCTGCGTTTGTAAATATTTGCATTTCGCCACCAAGGAAGTTTTCACTATCAATCCGGCCCAGAACCACATTCGCATCGCTAACTGTAGGCTTTAAGCCACCATGGCCATAACAAGCGGGTCCAGGGCGGGATCCGGCACTTCTTGGTCCAACTTTAAAGGCTCCTCCTTCATCAATATGAGCGATACTTCCACCCCCTGCCCCAATTGTATGGATATCAATCATCGGCACCATTACGGGGTAACCGGCAATCCATGTGTCGCGGGCGGAAGATTCTGCATAGCCACTATCCGTGATAATTCCAATATCTGCGCTAGTACCACCGACATCAAAGGTAATAAGCTTGCTACGGTTCGATAATTGACCAGACCAAGCTCCTCCAAGAATCCCTGCTGCCGGCCCCGATAATAACGTATTTACCGGTTTTTCTGAAACTGTTGTTGGCGTTGCGACGCCACCGTTTGAACACATGATATGTAACTCAGCTTCTATTCCACATTCCTTTAAATTCGCTTCAAGGTTTTTAATGTAGTTCTTAACTTTAGGGCCAACAAATCCGTTCACCGCTGCCGTTGTAAAACGCTCAAACTCTCTAAACTGTGGAGAGACATCTGATGAAATCGTTACAAACGCCTCCGGATATTCCTCATTAATAATTTCTTTTACTCGTTGCTCATGCTGCGGGTTAATATAAGAGAACAAGAAATTGACAATGATCGATTCTACGCCTGCTTTTTTCAATGTCGCTACCGAACTCCGCACTTCCTGCTCATCTAATGTGGTGATGACCTCCCCTTTTGCCGGCCCTTGCCTCTCAGTCACAGGAAGACGATTTCTTCTTTGAACTAACGGTCTGTCCTGCCAAGGAATTTCCTGCATGATTGAATAGTTATGAGGTCTTTGATGGCGTCCGATGTGGATAATATCCCGGTACCCTTTTGTTGTTAGCATCCCAGTTTTCGCCCCGTCATACTCTAAAATTGCATTTGTAGCAATTGTGGTTCCATGAAAGATATGATCGATTGTTGTCTTATCAATACTTTGTTGCTCGCATAATTCCAATATTCCACGTACTACACCTTTTGACGGGTCTTCTAAAGTGGTAGGAACTTTATGAATTTCTGTTAACTTGCTTTCCGTATCATTGAAAATGACATCAGTAAAAGTGCCTCCTACATCTACACCGAATAATTTCATATCCTTCCTCCTTATACTAGTAGTAAAAGTAGTAACGCAAGTATCGTGCCAACTTAACAATCCCTCTCTAACGAAGCTGCTGAAAAAGGACGATTTTCACTTTTTCAGCAGCTTTTTCGTAATGAGCGTATCCGTTTCCTGATTTCAAAAGCCTTGCTACGAGTGGGCTTCTCGAAGCGAGGCGCGCAACGTGCGAAACTATTACTCTTCTTCGCTTTACGAAAAAGGGTGTTTTTCAGCGGCCTCTCTATAACAAGCTTTTACAAAAAAACAGCTAGTACCCTCCTTGCAATATTGCAACCCATAAAATAACAAAACATTATAAATAATCAGAAACAACCGAAAAATAAACATTCTACTAAAATTGCGAAATCACAATATATGTTGCAATTTCGCAATTTCAATAGAATGCTTTTTTATTTTTCTTCCAATTGTTGACGGATCAATGCCTAGTTTTTCGCTAGCTTCTTTTAAAGTTGACGAGGATTTTAATGCTTCAATAATTAGTGATTTTTCATATTCATCCATGGCTGACTTTAAATTCAGATTTCTTGTAGAAAAGCGCATTGGTTTTTCTCCTGCAAGATTCTCGGGCAGATGATGAATTTGTATCCGATTTTCCGGAACGGTTACGACCAATCGCTCAACCGTGTTCTGTAATTCGCGGACGTTCCCTTTCCAATCCAACTCCATAAAAAACTCAATCACATCTTTATCAAAGCTCTTCGCTTGCTTGTATTTCTGATTATATCGTTCAATAAAATGATTTAATAAAAAAGGGATATCCTGCTTTCTTTCTGCCAAAGGAGGGATTGTAATCGGAATGACGAACAGACGATAATATAGATCTTCACGAAAGGTTCCTTCCTTCACCATTTCTTCTAATTTCCGATTGGTAGCAGTGATAAACCGAACATCGACGTTTATATTCTTAGTTGTTCCTAATGGAGTAAATTGTTTTTCCTGTAAAACTTGAAGTAACTTTGCTTGAAGGTTAAATGGAAGTTCCCCGATTTCATCAAAAAATAACGTTCCGTGATTAGCAGCCTGGACGAGCCCTACCTTCCCATTACTGTTTCCACCTGTAAATGTCCCTTTTGCATAACCAAACAACTCCGACTCTATTAACGTTTCAGGGATAGCCCCACAGTTCACCTTTACAAACGGCTTGTCCCGTCTTGAACTTAAATTATGAATGGTCCGGGCCAATACTTCTTTCCCCACACCGGTTTCCCCTTGAATTAGAACCGTCGCATCGACGTTAGCGATCCTGCTGGCTAATCCGTATACTTCTTCCATGGATTTTGATTTAAAGATTAAATCATTTCCCTTATGCTGAAGTTTTAGCAACTCCTCCTGATAATAGGTTAATGTACGATTCGTTTCTTCCAGCTTGGCTTTCAAGTCACCAATTTCAGTTATATCCTTTGATATATTAATCACTTTGCTTAGTTCACCGTCATTATGAAAAATCGGATAGCCATTAACCAAAAGCCGTCGCCCTGATTTTGTCACTTGCTGAAGCGTTACCTTTTGATTTGTTTCTAACACTTTGGCCGTTGATGATAAATTAACCACCCCTGATTTCTGTAAATCAAGAACAGACCTTCCCACAAAATCGTATTCTTTTATCCCCATGATTTTTTCACATGTATTATTAACGCGAAGTACGATTCCGTTATGGTCAGTAATGGTCACCAATTCTCCTGACAAATTCATAATTGATTCCGTTTCTTGTAAAAGGGACGTATACGCGGGTGACTTTTCAATAATATTCTGGAAGACATTCTCAGGCACGAGAATAATAACTCCCCTATCACCTTTTTCCAGTGGGAACTCTAAAAGATAATAAGAATCGTCCAATTCAAGCTGGTTCACCTCGTGTCTCCCATTTTTTATGACACGAATAATATTGCTAGTTGGTAGTAGGTGTTGAATCGTCAACATTGAAGGGTTTTCTACCTTCATTAACCTTATTTGTGCAAACTTATTAGCAAATAAAATAGTACCTTTACAATCAACCACTAGTACGCCTAAAGGAAAATCCAGATCTAATTCTTTCCATTTCATTGGATCAACTCCCCTGCACAAGTAAGATTATTAAGAATATTAATACCATAATATACTTTATTTTTTTCTATCACCATTGCTCTGCAAAAATCATGTAGAGACTTTCCTAAAATTATTTTTATCTATTAATTGCCTCCGCTCCATCAAGATAAGAATCCTTTACATCTTACGCTATAACTATCACCAGCACCCTGCCTCATTAAAACCACTCTATCCCCATTCATTTGCTCTTTTTGACTCATACTGCTTTTGCAACGTCTCTTTTAAACTCGCTGACAAAGCATCAACCGCTAAGACGGTCTCAAGCTTGGCTTTATTAAAGCGGTCAAAGAATTTCACATCATTTACGGCTGCCACGGAAACCTTCGCACGATCTGGCTCGACAAGCTCGAGATCATCCTGCGGCGTGACGGTTCCCTCCTGCAGCACCCGGAACAGAAAACCCGTATAGCCGGTGTCCCGCATACGCTTCACCATATCGGGCACTTCATACTTTGCCGCCAGCTTATAGCAGGGATTTCGCGGCTCTGACACTTGGATCAGCGCTTCACCAAATGCGAAGACATCCCCGATATGAGCGTTTTGCTCTGTTAATCCTTCAACCGTGATATTCTCTCCGAATAAGGCAGTCTCGCTGAAATGCTGAACAACGCCGCGCCAATACGGGTAATAATCATAAGGATATAAGCATAGCGCCTTATCAACTCCACCGTGATGCTCATATGCCTGCTCATCAGCTAGTAATCCTGTTTTGCTCACATAAATCGGCTCCTGAATGGCTTTTTTCCTGATCGCCGATTGAAATGTTCTTTTGCCATAGGTGAGTGTTTCAATCTTTCCAGCATTCAATGATTGTACTTTAAAGCTGTGCACTTGCATGAAAAAAACCTCCTTTATACATCATATCATCAGATGTTTTAGAATAGAATTTGGAGTTATTTTCGCTCCAAATTGGTTCTTGCACATGTTTCAGCTTCGTCCGGATCCTGCTCTAAAATAGCACGGAAAAGCCGAAGGTGGATCTCTGTATTATCCTGATAGCGATCCGTTTTTAAAATAAGTCCGCTTAAAATATTCCGCAGCTTCGGCGTGATCGTTTGATAGAGCTCGTATAGAAGGGTATTTTGACTTGCTTTGGCAATCGCTGCATGAAACTCGATATCAAAATCGATATAGGCTGAATAGTTTCCTTCCTGTAGAGCCTGATTCCTTTTATCCAGATAGCCCTTCAGCTGCAAAAGATCTTCTTCCGTTCGTCTTTTGGCCGCCAAACGGACGACTTCAAGGTCAAGCATTTTCCTTACTTCAAAAATATCCTCCTGCTTTGCTTCATTCAGCCGCTGTTCAAATTGATTGGACGAAAAATGAAGCGAGCGGATGTAAGTGCCAGCCCCTTGCTTCACTTCGAGCACGCCAGCATAGACTAATATTTTAATGACTTCCCGTAATGTTGAACGGCCAATACCCAATTCCTCCATCAGCTTCGGCTCTGTCGGAATCTTATCGTTCACTTGGAATTCCCCTGAAAGCAAATATTGCTTTAATTGCTCTAACACTTGATCAACCAGCTTTCGGTGCTGAACCTTGGACAAAGATTGCTTTTCTCCTGAATTCATCTGATCATCTCCTGTTTATATTTTAACGGGAGAATGATCGGATGTAAACTACTCTTTCCCCATGGAACATGCCTATAAGGGGAATCGCCTGTCCCAAAGGGTGCACATCCCGGGGTGGATTCAAAGTGAAAAAACATTTCCTCTTTTTGAGCATTTATGTTAATTTATATTTAACAAATATTAAATTATATTTTTTATTCATTTCATGACGTGGCGAGGAGTGAGAATATGAATGATTTCTTTCCGTTTTTACTGTTGACTTTATTTATCGTCTTGAGTCCCGGGATTGATACAGCGCTTATAACAAAAAGAACCATTGCCGACGGCAGACAACATGGCTACAAAATGGCGTTAGGAATAACGACAGGCACATTAGTTCACACATGTGCCGCTGCTTTTGGCCTTTCTGTTGTTTTGATGCAGTCAGCCCTTGCCTTTGAAATTGTGAAATATATTGGAGCAGTCTATTTAATTTATCTAGGGGCTTCTTCATTTTTCCAGGCAAACAAACAGGGGCATACAGGTCAGGAGTCCAAGCAGGATGGTCGAACGAGACGCCGCAAATCCGCCTTTAAGCAAGGGCTGATGTCCAACGTTCTCAATCCTAAAGTGGCGCTGTTTTATCTTACTTTCCTTCCGCAGTTTGTCAGCAGCGGCAGCGCGATTCCAGTGCCTGCTCAGCTCATGATTATGGGGATCATCCACACCGTCTTATCGATCACGTGGTTTCTTCTCTATGTATTTTTTATAAACTATTTACGCAATTGGCTGATGTCTGTCAAAGTTCAGCGTCTAATGGATAAAGTAACAGGTGTTATTTTAATCGGGTTCGGAATTAAATTAGCACTGGAAAAACAGCAATAGCAAATTCCCCCGAAAAGGATGCGCGGGAAACAGGAGAAACCCTACTCGGAACAGAATTCCGTCATTCCTCTCTTTTGCTGCCAATTTGGATGACATACGGAACGACTGGACCTCTGTCTACTTTTGACAGAGGTCCAGTCGTTCGCTCATGGGCTTACCTACTTTTCAATGCTTCATACTGGCGAATCACCTCTTGCGCCACTTCGCTCTTTTCATCCAGTCCGCTTACCGTGTTCAGTACATAGGCAGGTCCATTCTCCTGAATCATTTTCTGAAGCTCCTGCGCTTCCTGATCTCCGGGATCATCAAACAGCAACGCGGCAGCGATCGCCTTAGCGAGATTATGATAAGGCAAGCCGGCTTTTTGCGCCTGCGTTGCCGGACGAATCAGCCTGTCTTCAGGGCCCAGCTTGCGGATTGGCGCTCTTCCAACTCGCGTTACGCCGTCATTCAAGTATGGATTTTTAAATCGTTCGATGATCTTGTGAATATAGGCAAGATGCTCCTTTTCATCAAGACGATACGCTTTTACGAGATAAGCCCCTGTCTCCTTCAATGTCTCCTCAACCTGCGCCTCAATCTTTTCATCAGCCAATGTTTGATCAATTGTCGCTTTTCCTTCGAGATAGCCGAAGTAGGCGATCACCGCATGGCCGGTATTGACCGTAAATAATTTGCGCTCAATAAAAGGGGCCAGCGATTCGACGATTTTCATTCCATCAACAGCGGGAATTTGCTCGTTCGTTTCGACTACCCATTCAAAATAAGGTTCAACGAGCACATCAAGAGAATCTTGCACCTGAATCGGCACGATCCGGTCTACGGCAGAATTGAAGAAGAACACTCTTCCTTCGAGCCTGCTCTTCGTTTTCCCATCAAGCTGGTCAATAATATGCTGCTTTAATAGATCTGTCGCCCCGATTTGATTTTCACAGGCGATCACATATAATTTTTCATCGGTGGTAGCGACTCGCTTTGCAATTCCGCGGGCGATTAACGGCGCGATTCTTGGTAAAATCGTCGGACCAATCGCGGTAGTTAAATAGGTGGCGTTCCCAATCGCCTCGATGACTTCCTTTTCCTGACTTAGATTATTTAATCCAGATACCTTGTCAATCGTTACCGTTTCTTTCTGTTCCGTCGCCAGCATGACGTCGTAATGCTTTTTTTCATTTAACTGGTTAATAATTTGTTCCGCAATATCGACAAAGATCACATCGTAGCCGGATTGCGAAAATAAGGCACCGATAAATCCTCTGCCAATGTTTCCGGCTCCAAAATGGACAGTTTGCTTCAAACTAAATCAGTCCTTTATCAATTGATTTTGTAAATAGTCTAAAAATAGATCTTCCAGCTTTTGGCGGATCATCGTTTCATTCGCGGACGAGAAGATCATCATCGCCCGGTCACTCTCAATTAAGCTCGTACTAATCATGCTCAGTATTTCCTGCTCTCGTTTATTCATATTCTCCGGCGCAAGCATTAACAGCAAGTTCTTAACCGGCATCTCTTCCCCATCCATTCCTTTCATCCGACACGGCTGGCCAAAATGGGCGACTTGAAAAATCAGCTCACGGACCCCGTCCGCCCGGCAATGGTAAAGAGCCATCGTCGTTTGCGGGATGCCAAGACCTCCCGTGTGCTCCCGCTCCTTCAGCCGCTCGATAACATCCGCCGGATTCGTGAGGAGTCCGTCCTGCTCCGCCCGTTCCACCATCTCTGTTAACACACTCCAATAATCGTTGCCGGCATGATGAAAGACGTTAAAATGATCGAGGATCGAATCCATGCTGGAATAGACATCTTTGATTTCCTGCAAAAGAATCCGGATAGCGGGCAGCCGGGTAGCCTGATGCGCCGCAACAGGCTGATTGACAGGAGCCAAATACTGCTTGTTTCTCGTTACCCGCTCTACATTACGCTGCAAATGCTGCTGAATGATTTCAATGTCATGATCATCAAGCAGCGGGCTCACCAAAATGTAATCAATATTAGTAAAAGGCAGCCTCACCGTGGAAATAACAAGGTCATATTCTTCAAGATCCTCCGTCTGAAAATCCTTAATCGACAATATATCAACCGTTTTAATTTCAGCTACTTCGTTTTTGATCCGGCTTGCCAGCATTTTCGAGGTACCGATGCCCGTCGGACAGACAACAACTGCTTTTATGCTGACCTTTTCTTCTCTCATCAGTAACGCCGAACCAAAGTGGAGGACGATAAAAGCAACTTCATCTTCGGGAAAGGGAATATCTTTAAAATGTGTCTCCAGGCTTTGTTTGACGACCATAAAAAGGACGGGGTATTTTCTTTTAATGTCCTCAGTCAGCGGATTAAAGGATTCGAGCTGCTGCTTCAGCCGATAGATGGCAGGAGCCATATGGGCAAGCAAGCCGCGATACAGGGAGAAGTCGTCCGATAAATTAACATGCAGCTTAGCTGACACCTCGTTAATAACAGCTTTTATCAGCTTTCCGAGCACGATGCTATCATAATAGACCGACTCATCCGTCTGTACTTTCGAGCCTCTTAAAATCACTGTTAAAAAATGAATGTCGCTTTGTGTAATCGGAATCGACAGCCGCTCCTTCAGCTCCCGGCATATTTTTGCCACCCATTGAAATTCGGCTGTCTTTTCACTTTCAGCAGGATAATCAAGCTCTAACAGGAAACGCTGCTCCGTCCGTTGCATCGTCAGGCAAATATGGACAATCAAACCGATATAATCACTGTCTGCCAGACTGATTTGCGCTTTCTTAATTTCCTGCTGGAGCAGCTCGTCAATCGCCCCGAAATACTCAGGAACAAAATAGCCGAGAATGTGATCCGTTTTAGTCTTTCCTTGCTGGAGCAAATACAAACTTTCCAGCAAATCCTCATAAAAATAAATGAGGACATAACTGGCTAAAGCATGGCGCTTGTTCTCTTCATGCGCCACCAGTTCAATTCCAACTCCTCTTTTTCTCGTTACCGTGATCGAAAATTTACTTAGCCAGTCCGCTATATCGTCGAGGTAAGAGGTTAACGTCGCCCCGCTGACCCCAAGCTGTTGAGCGAGAACCTGTTTTTTAAAAGAAGGTCCTTCGTGCAGCAGGGTAACGAGCAATCTCAACTTGCGCTCCTCAGGTGTCTCATCGGTTGGATCGACGTTCGCCAAATGCTGAATCAACCTGTAAATCTGTTCATTTTTCCCCTTAATAAACAAACCTTCATTTCCTGTACGGTCTAACCCTAATTCAAATTGCCGTAACATTTTCTCTATTGATTTCAGATCCCTTTGAATTGTGCGCACACTAACATTTAAAAATGTCGACAAAGAATGAACGGTATGTTTTCCTGATGTTTTGACGATGAGATCAATAATCGACTTTTCCCTTGAGGTAATAAACATTCTTCTCACTCATTTCACTTATTAGATGTTTCTTCCAAGAGAAAAAAAGTAACAGTGGAGTGGAATTTGCGTGCTTAAGCGCGCCGTTGCCTTCTTCCTCCCGTCCGGCCCCGGCGCACAAACGCATTTATTTGCGGTTAATTATTTCCATTAATTCTTTAGCTGATTTCGCTTCAACCATTTGATCGACATTTTCCTGCTCTGCACAAATGACAGCAATGCCTGAAAGGATCTCTAAATGCGTCCCGTCTTTCCCGGCGATACCGAAAATCAGCTTAGCCTGCTCACCATTAAAGTCAACGCCGTCCGGCACTTGGACGATCGTGAAACCGGATTTAATGACCGCCTTCTTCGCTTCTTCCGTTCCATGAGGGATCGCGACATTATTGCCCATGTACGTTGAGGTAATCTCTTCCCGCTCCAACATCGCTTCTACATAGTTGTCTTCCACATATCCGGCTTTCACCAGCGCTTCACCAGCAAAGCGAATCGCTTCTTCCTTCGTCGCGAACTTCTGGCCGATAAAAATGTTCTCTTCAAGCAACAGATCATCATCTTGATCGAGATTCGGCTCGATGTCCGCCGCTTCTTTCTCAGCCTGTTCGATTAGCTCCGCCTGCTCTCCGCTAATGCCATTTTGCAGGCCGGCGATCAGCTTATCGTACTCCGGACTTGATAAGAAGTTATCAACTGAAATATGGTAAGCGTCAGGGACCTTATTGCGCGCACGCGGCGTTAATTCTTCCTGCGTGATCACGACCTCGGCGTCGGCCGGAATATTGCTGATCGCCGTATTCGTAACCGTCACGTCAAGCTCTGCTTCTTTTACTTTCTTCTTGAGCAGCGAGGCGCCCATCGCGCTTGATCCCATTCCGGCATCGCAGGCAAAAACAATCTTACTGACCTCTTTCGGCAAAGTTTTGTTATTTCCTGCTCCACCTGTCACCTGTCCAGCAACAGAGCTCTTCTTGCCCTTCATTTCCTCCATTTTCTTTGTTGCTTCGTCCAGATCCTCTTCTGTCTGCTTGCCCGACTTCAGAACAATCGCCGAAATGACGAACGACACGACAGTTGAGACAAGGACAGCGGCATAGTTTGCGACATATACCATCCCTTCTGGAGCCGTGACCAGTGTAATCGCAATAATACTACCCGGCGAGGCCGGTGAAACAAGTCCCCCTCCTAAAAGGACGAGGGTGAAAACCCCACTCATACCACCAAGAATGACCGATACTAATAACATCGGCTTCATTAATACATAAGGGAAGTAAATTTCATGAATCCCGCCGACAAAATGAATCAGCGCCGCACCCGGTGCAGACTGTCTGGCCATCCCTCTGCCAAACAGCATGAACGCGAGCAGCACCCCTAAACCAGGCCCCGGGTTCGCTTCGAGCAGGAACATCACCGAGCGGCCCGCTTCCCGCACCTGCTCCAGCCCGATCGGAGACAGCACACCGTGGTTGATCGCATTGTTTAAGAATAAAATTTTCGCCGGTTCAATCAGAATACTCGTTAATGGCAAGAGCCCGGCATCGATCAGCCAGTCAACACCAGCCACCAGAATTTGCGTAAAGCCGTTTACGGCTGGACCTACCCCAAGAAAGGCGAGAATCGCTAAAATCCCCCCGAGAATACCGGCAGAGAAATTATTGACGAGCATTTCAAAGCCTGCCCGGACCTTTCCATCAATCGCCTGATCAAATTTCTTAATGACATAACTCGCGAGCGGTCCCATCACCATTGCTCCTAAGAACATCGGTGTATCCGGCGCGCCGACGATCACACCCATCGTCGCAATCGCCCCGACAACCCCTCCTCGATGATCGTGAATCAGCTTTCCTCCCGTGTAACCGATTAAAAGCGGCAGCAGGTAGGAAACCATCGGATCTACCAAACTGGAAAGGCTTTCATTTGGAAAGAAACCAGTTGGTATGAATAGAGCTGTAATCAATCCCCATGCAATAAAAGCACCAATATTCGGCAATACCATTGAACTGAGGAAGTTACCAAACTTCTGCACTCTAACCTTCATATTTGATTGTGCCATTTCATTCTTCCTTTCAAAAAATAATCATAACTGCTAACTCAATCATAGAGCAGCCTCAAACAGGGATTCAACGACAATGAAAACTAACTTTGTCGTCCTGCTTATGACAAACCTGTTGTTTCTCAAGTTATAAGTGTCTCCTTATAGTGGAATAACTATCCTTCTTTTCAGAAGAAGATCTCCCAGCTGCCATGAATCGAGTAGGAGGGGGCGACTAACCCCCGACCTCTCACACCACCGTACGTACGGATCCGTATACGGCGGTTTCAGTTAAGTCTGACGAAGGGTTTCATAACGTTCCAGTACGCTCTTGAGCCCTTG
>NZ_JAMBOL010000001.1 GCF_023715605.1 Halalkalibacter oceani | reverse complement strand
TCCCCTGTAAGAAATTTTAATTCGTTCTACTTCTATCCAGTAGTACTGGTGAGATTACTATTTGGTGTTAGTGAAATTTGGAGAATACACGAGTATTAGCGAGAAAATTAAACTTTATTGAGGGAGGTTTTTATGGACATTATTCTTTTTATTCTACTCGGCGGCCTGATCGGAATCTTTTCCGGTTTTTTCGGCATCGGCGGCGGGATCATTTTAACGCCGCTTTTGCTTTTACTCGGCTTCTCGCCAACCTTTGTAATCGGAACAAGCCTCATGCTTTCATTGGGAACGTCTATTTCAGGAGCGATTGCTCACTTTCGGATGGGGAATATTCAGTGGAAATACGTGGCGATTATTAATGTAATGGGAATTATCGGGACGCAGATCGCCCACCCGCTTATCACAAAATTGGAGTCGCTAGGCTATGCGGAAACAGCCATCTCTGTGTTTTACATAATGCTGCTCGGTTTTTTTGCCGTTACGTTATTAAAAAAGCAAAAAAACAAACAAGCAAGCAGACCGGCACCTGCTTTTCCCTTGTTGATCGCCGGACTTATCGGCCTTGGCGCAGGTTTTATTTCTTCCGCCTTAGGGGTTAGTGGCGGCTTTTTCATCGTTCCGTTATTAATCTCATTATTAGGATTAAAAGCGCCTCATGCCGTCGGGACGAGCCTGGCTTCTGTCGTCTTTATTGTCACGGCTGGCTTTATTTCATATAGTCTGTCGAGCACGTTGGATTACATTGCCGGCATTTCGTTGATTATCGGGACATTTCTTGGTGCTCCGCTCGGTGCTAAATCAACGCTTTTAGTGAAAGAGACGTTTATGCGGCTGTTGCTCGGAAGCCTTTATATTTGTATGATCTTGAGCGTTATCGTCAATCTCTTCCTCCCTTCCTTTATCGGCTTAATTATTATCGGCGCCTTTGCTTTGTTTTTCTTTACGACGCTTATTCGGCAAAAATGGCTCAGCAGAAAAGAGAAAGAAGCAGTCAGTTAATGTTTGACGTTCAAAAAAATGTCTCAACAGGTGAACGCCACCCGTTGAGACATGCCTGAGCTTAAAGGATATCGAGCCTCACAAGCAAAGCTAACAATATTTGCAGCAACAGTTGAATGTTAACGGCAATTTGTGTATCTGTTGTGCTGACATCGACATTTCGTGAATTTTCGACAACTGTTTTTTGATAGGTGATTTGTTTCATTTTCGTACTTTGCAGCAATTCCTGCGTAATCTGCTCCGCTCTTTCACTATCGGCAATCGAAATGCTGATCACGAGGGCGATCGCCGCCTGTAATGATGCCTGAAGCGACAATGCCGCTTTCGTATCGGTTGTATTGACCGTCACATCACAGGAATCTTTAATAAAAATATATTCCTCCGACAGCTGTAATGTTTTATTGACCTGATTTCCTTCCTGTGTCTCTCCCTCGGTGTTATTGCTTAATGGATGACAGGCCTGAGGATCGAGGGCTGACCACTTCGGCCTTTCTTCACTGCCTGCACTTGCTGAATAAAAGACATCTTGATTCATTGAATTTTTCCTCCCTTCCGTTCTACTTCACTGTATGCAAATTGTTCGCAAGTGCTTGGTCACTCGACCGATGGCTTATCATCCATTTTTTTCATTATCTCTTTTTATTAATAAACGTTTTGACATTGTGCACGTTGTTTGGACTTTGAACAAACGTTCTGCCAGGCTTCGCACCCCCGCTTTGACCAGGCTGTGGCTGCTCTTGCGACGGTGCTTCGTGAAAATCTTTATCGCTGATTTGCACGTTTTGATTAGCCAAAAAGTGTTCGACGTCCGCTTGCATTTTTTCAACGATTTCCTTCACTTTGTTACGCTCAGCTGACGTTAACTCCACCGAAGAGGTAACATTATACTTTTTTAATACTTTATTGACGACGATCTCCATTAACTGCTTCTGATATTGATCTGCCACTTTCCAACACCCTTTCCTTCTTTGATTCGTTTTTCGTAAATGGCATTACTACAATATGAAACAAGCACCACAAAGGTGTTAGGCAAGACAAAAAAATTAGAAGAGGCTGGTCGAAAGGTTTTTTTTACCTTTTGACCAGCCTCTAAGCAATGAGCGTAACCGGCGCGGGATTGTGTTAAGTGTTGTCTTTGCTACTTGCTACGCTCCACATTTCTACAATGCTTATTTTTTATCCTTATCAGAATTTAATTCGTCATAGAGGTCTTCCTTCAGTTCCTCATACATTTCTTCTTTCATTTCATCCTTCAGTTCCTCATAAACTTCTTCCTTCATTTCTTCGTATACTTCTTCCTTCATATCATCATAAAATTCGTCGCGTATTTCTTCCTTTAACTGCCTGATCCGCTTTTTGCGTGTTCGTTTGCCTTCTTTCTGATAATCGCTGCTAAACATGACGAGAATGGAAATGATCATTCCGATCATGATCGCCGCAAAAGGCAACGCGGCAATGATCGAAGCCGTTTGCAGGGCACTGAGTCCCCCGCCTCCGCTAACCAACAGGACGCTTGCCGTACCGGCAATCAAAAAGCCCCACAACATCTTAACAAATAAGCTCGGATGAAGACTGCCGTGTGACGTCATCGCTCCAAGGACGTAGGAAGCTGAGTCGGCTGACGTAATAAAAAAGATTAAAATGAGAATAACGGCGATAATACTCGTTATCGAGCTTAAAGGCAATTCCCCGAGCGTGGCGAACAAGGCGAGCTCGACATTTCCCATCACCAGCTCGCCAATGGGAGCTGCTCCGGCAATTTCCAGATTAAGCGCGGTGCCTCCAAAGGTCGTAAACCAAATTAATGCAAGCAACGAAGGGACGAGAAGCACGCCCGCCATAAATTCACGAATCGTCCGCCCTCGCGAAATTCTGGCAATAAACAGCCCCATAAACGGCGCCCAGGCAATATGCCATGCCCAAAAGAAAATCGTATTCGTACCAAGCCACGCACTTTCCGTAAACGGCGTCATCGTCAAACTCATCGCCGCCACATTCGTAATATAGCCCCCGAGTGTCGTCACAAAGCTTTCTGCAATAAACAGTGTTGGACCGACTGCGATGACAAAGACGAGCAACACAGCCGCAACAGCAAGGTTAATATTACTTAACACCTTGATTCCTTTATCAACACCCTTTGCTGCAGAAAACATAAACAGAAACGTGACAATAATGATGATCGTAATCTGGGTGAAAACAGAGTTCGGAATCGGTGAAATATAAGAGAGCCCGCCGGTAATCTGAAGAGCACTTAACCCGAACGTTGTCGCAACCCCGGTACATGTTGCAATAACGGCGAGAATGTCAATTGCCCGGCCGCCCCAGCCGTGAATCCGGTCTCCGATTAACGGATAAAAGGCGGAGCTGATCAACGCAGGCTGATCCTTGCGAAATTGCACATAGGCAAGCGTTAAACCGACAATCGAAAAGATCGCCCACGGATGAAGCGCCCAATGATAAACCGCATATCTCAGTCCAGCCACAGCGGCAGCCGGGGTTTCCGGTGTATAGCCTACAGGTGCATCATGGTAATACAATACCGGTTCAGCTACCCCCCAAAAAACAAATCCGACACCAATTCCGGCCGCAAACAGCATCCCGATCCACGAATACCATGTATACTCCGGCCGCTCATGCTGCTTCCCAAGCCTCAATTTACCGAATGGGCTAATGGCAATTACAAGGACAAACAACACAAAAAAAGCAGTGGACAGCATATAAAACCAGCCAAATGTTTCAATCATCCAGCCTAGTCCGACTTCTGCTGCACGCTCTAATGAACCTGGTGAAAGTGCCCCCCATAGAACAAATAATCCTACAATGATGGCGGAAATAATCAGCACACTTCCAGGACGATTTCTGTCTTTTTCTTCCATTTCAATCATTCTTTTTCTTCCCTTCTCTCCATCCTAGCTGACAGCTTTTTAGACAGTTTAGTTTACCCTCTTTTACCTCGGATTGAAACCTTTTTCTTGCAGGATGATTCTTTTTTCCTCCCCATGCTGACTTGTCCCACCTATTATGCTTCACTGCTTCTATTTATATAACGAAGGAGGTGATCATATGAACAATGAGCAGGAATCCCGTCTCACGTTAACATTTATTGTCGGGGTGAACGAGAATGGCGAGAACATCATTCGCCGAAAAGCGCTGGCCAATGTCAAAGGAGATGCTACGGATCAAGAGCTGATTGCGCTTGCCGAGGCCCTCGTCTCTTTGCAGGCATACCCGCTCGCCGAAGCAACACGAACGAATCATTATTCCCTTATGTAAGACCCACTGACAAAGACTAATCAAAAAAAGGAGTGAAACAAGTGAGCAAGCAACTTGAACTTTTGTTTGAAAACGAAACAGGACGCCAGGTGACCATCTCGCTTGATAATCCGCTTGAACCGGTGGATTCTGACGCCATTATTGAGGCCATGACAGCGATTGTCGAAGGAAATGTCTTATTCTCAAGCGGAGGAGATGTCGTCGCCATCCGCGGCGCCCGCCTCGTGGAACGCAATGTCGAGGACATTGAGCTTCCGCTATGACGCCCGTCGATCTATGGATTCCACTGCTCGCTGAATATGGCTTTCCTGTTGTGGTCACATTTTATTTGCTTCATCGTTTAGAGAAGAAGCTCGATAATGTCACAGTAGCAGTCGAACAGCTGCCGAGCAAGCTCAACCTATCAGACTGAACGTTGGAAGAGCCGCATCCGGTTTGGGAAACCAGACCCCGGATGCGGCTCTTTCTTGTAAAAAATAAGAATGCGTCGGCGCTGTGATTCAATAAAAAAATGATTCTTCCTGTATTTTACTGTTTTAGAAAAGGAATGTTCACGCACACTATCGATATGGAACTTCTATTACGATGACGGAGGAAGAGTGATGACGACAACTAATGTAAAACTGACTTCTTCAGAAATAAGCCTGCTATGGAATGATCGTCACAGTAATGATTTGACCAGCACCATGCTCAGTCAATTTTTGCAGCATGTGGAAAATCCGGTAATCGAACAGTTGCTTCAGGCGGCGAAAAGCAATTGCGATCATCAACTGTCAGAGCTTAACCAGCTCTATGAAGCAGAAGGCTTACCCGTTTCCGAAAGCTTGCAGGCGGAGCTGCATGACCATACTTCCAAATTATACTCCGACCAATTTTATTTGTTTTATTTGAACAACATCGCCAAATTTTCGATGCAAACCTATTCTTTAGCTTTAAGCAACGCTTATCGCCAGGACATTCGCCAGCTGATGCACCAGGCTTTGAACAAAGGTATCGAATTGCATGATCAAGTGGTGAAAGCGATGGCTGAAACCGGTGAGCTGATTCGTCCTCCTGCCATCGAGCCACCAGCCTCGATTTCCTATGTGCAAAAAGATACTCTTGTCGATCGTTGGACGAATGATAAACGCCCATTGACGGCGTTGGAGATTTCTAATTTTTTTAGCAATATTCAAAACAATGTGCTCGGACGCTCACTCCTGATCGGCTTCAGTCAAGTCGCCCAGGATACAGAAGTCCGCGACTATTTTATTAAAGGACGCGACATCGCCGAAAAACATTTGAAAATCTTTCGCGCCTTTTTGGACGATCATCATTTGCCAACTCCGGAAACATGGGATTGTGAAGCAACCTCTTCTACGAAGCCGCCATTTACCGACAAGCTGATGATGACTCATATTTTATACTTAAGTGCGACAAGTATTTCCAACTATGGTCTTGCCATTAGTAGTGAGGCGCAGAAAGAGACGATCGCCGCTTATACAAGACTCGCTGCGGAAGTTATGAAATTTGCTCAAGAGGGCACCAAATTGATGATAAAGCGAAATTGGTACGAGCAGCCGCCGGTTGGTCCTGATCGGAACCGATTTGCGAAACGTTAGCCTATGGAAAACGAACGCAAAGTGGAAGCGATTTTATGGAGTATTGCTTTTCCTGGCTTCGGCCAGCTTTTAAATAAGAAATACGTCAAAGGATTTATTTTTGTCACTCTTGAATTTGCCGTTAACGTTCAGGCGAGATTGAATGCAGCGATTATTCCCAGTTTTTACGGGCAAGGCCAGGCGGCTAATGACACCGTTAATTATCAGTGGATTATGTTTTACCCCTGTTTATATTTATTCTCGATGTACGATGCTTACCGTGATGCCCCGGGAGAGAGAATGCGCTATGCCGCCATTCCCTTTGCGGTGTCCGCCTATTGTGGAACCATCGGGGTGATTTATTCTCATCATTTTAAAATTGTCGGCTTTTTGCTTGGGGTCATATGGTCGCCGATCCTCTTTCATTTGACCGGTTTCCTCATTGGATTAGGGATACGTTTGATCGTCTTGACACTCGTGAAGCCACAGTCATGATCCTTCACCGCATGCTGTGGTTTTCGTTTCATACATAGTTTCCAGCTTCGAACTCATAATACTAGCAGGTTAAGTATCGGGAGGGAGATTTCGTGTCTTGGTTCACTCTAAAAAAACGGTTGGCGATTCCGACAAAGCAGACGGATCCCGAAGAGCCGATTACAACGATCATTCAACAAGCTATCTCTTCCAGTGACTTTTCCCATTACCAATTGCTCACACCATCACGTTCCGTGTGGCTGTCATTTTACCATACGTTAGTTGATAAGGATTCCTTACACGAAGAATTAATCAAAAAACTGCAGAGCAACCCGTTTTCCACATTGGAAGAAATCAAAACATTTGTGACATTAGGCACGCTGCAGCTGTCATCGGATGCCAAGCAGGTCAGCGACGCGTTAATGAGAGGACATGTCTGTCTTCAGTTTGAGGAATGTGATCCGCTCTGTTTGCTCATTCCAATTCCGACCGATACAAAGCGGGACATCTCGATTCCGGAAGTTGAATTCAGCGTTGTCGGGCCGAAGGAATCCTTTGTTGAATCACTTGATGTCAACATTTTTTTAGTACGGAAACGAATTCCCGTGCCGGAATTACGGACAACTGAATTTATCATCGGGAATCTATCAAGATCAAGAGTGTGCGTTCTTTATATTGAATCCATTGCCAACGAAGAAAATGTAAGGACGATGATTCAGCGGGTCAGTGACATTCAGTTCGATCAGGTGATCGACAGCTCCTTCATCAATCAGATGATTGAGGACAACTCAGCAAGCCCCTTTCCCCAATTTATTGATACAGAACGTCCTGACCGGGTGGCCGCCGCTCTTTCGGAAGGGAAAGTAATCGTCCTCGTTGACGGCTCTCCGCAGGCGATCACCGGTCCAACGACACTGATCGAGTTTTTCGCTGCTTTTGAGGATTACTTTATGTCCTGGCATATCGCAAGCGTCTTACGGTCGATTCGTTTGTTTTCCGTATGGTTCTCAATTTTCGCGACTCCGCTTTATGTATCTGTGCTTACTTATCATGCCGAAATCGTTCCACAGGATTTGCTGGCGACAATTATTCTTTCACGAAGCGCGATTCCGTTTCCGCCGATTTTAGAGGCACTCTTTCTTGAAGTAACGATTGAGCTGCTGCGCGAGGCGGGAGCCCGGCTTCCGACAAAGGTCGGGCAAACAATCGGTATCGTAGGCGGGATCGTGATCGGGACGGCGGCAGTCGAAGCCGGACTGACAAGTAACATCCTGTTAATTATTGTCGCCCTGGCCGCGCTGGCCTCCTTTACGACTCCCGTCTACCGGATGGGTAATACGATCCGTCTCCTCCGATTCCCGTTCATTATCGCCGCCCAGCTTTGGGGATTAATTGCCCTATCGGTACTGTTCTGCTTTTTGTTAATCCATTTGCTCACTTTATCTTCGCTCGGCCGTCCTTATTTAGCGCCGCTTTATCCACCAAGGCTCGCTGATTTCAAGGATGCCTTCTATCGCCTGCCGTTCAATTTTCAATCAGAACGGCCGCAACAACTACAAACGAAAAAGTCGAAACGCTTTAATGCAAAAAAAGCGAAAAAGAAAAAGGATATCGATGAAGGGCTGTAAATTAAAAAAGGACTGCCGTGAGCTGCGATCATGCTGACTTGCAGAAAAAAGGGGGAAAGGAAATGACTGAACACGCCAAACAATCCTTGCTTATCTCGCCTTTTTTGGTGTTTTATTTGATTCATTCGATGCAAATCGGGGTCGGCATCCTCGGATTCGCCCGCTACATTGCCGACGCGGCGGGTTTTCGGGCGTGGATCGCCGTCATTCTGACCGGCCTGATCTATCATCTCATCATTTGGATGATGTATTGCATTCTAAATGGCAGACAATCGCAAATCATTGAGATTAACCGCTTTTTATTCGGCACGCTATTCGGCCATGTCCTCAGCTTTCTTTTTATGATTTACCTGCTGTTTCTGTCAATTACTGTACTGCGAACGTACATTGAGGTCGTGCAGACGTGGGTTTTCCCCGATTTGCCGACCTGGGCGCTTTCTCTCAGCCTGCTTGTCGTTGTTTATTATGCGGTCACTCATGGCTTCCGTGTCGTTGCCGGCGTTTGCTTCCTCGGTGTCGTCGTGCCGCTATTCTTATTTTTAACAGCATTCTCTACGTTTGAGTTCGCTACTTATCGCAACCTGCTGCCATTATTTGATACATCCTTAAAAGTTCAGCTTGATGCTGCGATGACGATGACATTAAGCTATCTCGGTCCGGAAATTCTGCTCGTCTTTTATCCCTTTATTAAAGACGGTCAAAAGTCGCAAAAGTTTGCTCATTTTGCGATTCTGTTTACGACGTTTATTTATTTATTAATCGCCATTTTAACGTTCATTTTCTACAGTGAAAACCAGCTAAAAACGACTGTATTTCCTACATTGAGTGCATGGAAGGTCGTCGAGCTTCCCTTTATTGAACGATTTGAATATTTAGGGATCGCCACATGGATGTTCGTCATTCTGCCAAATATCACGCTTGGCATCTGGGCTGCGAGCCGCATGCTTAAACAGCAGCTGAATATCGCCCATCGCCTCACGCTCCCGGTTGTAACGATTGTTGCCTTTGCGATTTCCCTGCTCTTTGAAACCCGCGTGCGGATCGACGGCTTAAACAATGCGGTTGCGCTTGCGGGCAGATATGTGACCTATCTCTATATACCTGTCTTGTTTATTCTGATGAAATGGAGGACAAGGAAGAAAACATGAAACTCCGATTGATTTTATTATTTTGTCCGCCTCTCCTCTTAACCGGATGTGTCGAGACGTTGATCCTCGATGAGCTGCAGTTTATTCATTCAGTCGGCTACGACTATATTGATGAAGATAGGGTCGAAGGAACAGCGAGTGTACCGATTTATAAGATGGAGGAACAGGTTGGCAGTGAGACGATTTCCGCGGTTGCCTCGACAAGCCGTGATATCCGGCTGGAGCTGAATGCAAGATCATCAAAGCCATTGCACAGCGGGAAGATATCCTCGATTTTGTTCAGTGAGGAGATGGCACAAAAAATGGGAATCATGCAGATCCTTGATTCGTTTTCCCGCGATTCAGCAGTCGGGATGCGGAACTTCATCTGCATCACCAGGGATTCTCCGAAAAAAATGCTGGAGCTGTCATCCCCCTTGGAGATTGATATTGCTGTTTATATTAAGGAATTAATTGAACAGAATATTGAGCGGCAGAACATTCCGCAATCTAATTTTCATTTGTTTTTAAAGCGGTATTATGAGGACGGGCAGGATCCATTTTTGCCTTATTTAAGCTTAAAGGGAAACACGATTCAAATTGAAGGGGTCTCGCTCTTTCAAGGCGACCGTTATGTAGGTAAATTGAACTTAAAAGAAGCGTTTATGATGAAGATTCTGCTCGAACCGTTCGCAAATGGAACCTATGAAGTTTCGCTTCCCGAAGAAGGAGAGTATGCCGTACTCCGCAACATCCATTCAAAGGCCCATTATCATATTGAGCGGAATACGAATACGCCCGCAATCAAGATCGTCATTAATTTCACCGGAAAATTAAATGAATACTCCGGCGAAAAGCTTAATGAACAAAAACTCACTGAAATTGTCGAGACGTTAAAGCAGCAACTGGAAAATGATATTGTGGCGACAATCGGCCTGTTTCAAGAAAAAAACATTGACCCGCTCGGGATCGGCAGCCGGGTGAAAGCGCGTAATTACGGCTTTAAGCTTGACGAGTGGAAAGCGTATTATCCAAATGCTAAGGTTGATGTCACCGTAAACGTCAAAATTAAAGAAACCGGGATTCGCCAATAACAAAGCAAGTCAGACCCGGTCCGGAGTTTGTCTTACCGCTCTCCCGGCTACTTCTAGCCTTATCTTTGATCGGTTTCTTTTTCAGCAAGAAGCCGGTCAAGTTTTTTATTAATTTCAACGAGCTGCTCCACTTGTCTTTTGCGGTTACCAAAAAACGAGATGATGGCGGCGATAATCAGGACAAAAATAAGCAAATTGACCAGCTGATAAATGGCCGGCCCTATAGTTATATCCATGTGCGTTCACCTCTTTTCTTAGATTCATCATACCAATCTCGGTCAAAATGTGTAAACCTTAATCAGCGAATGCATATCAAGGAAAGATACCGGCGACGCGTGGTATACTACAAATAAGAAGCGGAAAAAGAGGTGAGAAAAATGACAGAGCCTGTTTATGAAAAAGCGACCTTTGCCGGAGGCTGCTTCTGGTGCATGGTCAAACCATTTGATCAATATGACGGAATCGTCTCAGTCATTTCCGGCTATACCGGCGGACATACGGAAAACCCGACCTATAAAGAGGTGTGCTCGGAAACGACCGGCCATTACGAAGCCGTGCAAATCACCTTTGACCCTGATATCTTTTCGTATCAAAGGCTGTTGCAAGTTTTTTGGCAGCAAATTGATCCGACCGATGCGGGCGGACAATTTTATGATCGCGGCTCTTCTTATCGGACGGCGATTTTCTATCATTCCGAGGAGCAACGAAAACAAGCGGAGCAATCCAAAGAAGAGCTAGCAGCAAGCGGACGCTTCACCAAGCCGATTGCAACGGAGATTCTGCCGGCTAAACCGTTCTACCCCGCGGAAGATTATCATCAGGATTATTACAAAAAGAATCCGCTTCATTACAACCGGTACCGCATCGGTTCAGGACGCGAAGCATTTATTCAAACACATTGGAGGTCTGATGATGAGTAAAGAAAGCAAAGAACAATTACAGCAGCGTTTAACGCCAATGCAATATAAAGTGACACAGGAAAACGGGACCGAGCCGCCGTTTCAAAATGAATACTACGACCTTGAAGAAGAAGGAATCTACGTCGACATCGTTTCCGGGAAGCCTTTGTTTTCGTCCCGCGATAAATACGATGCCGGCTGCGGCTGGCCAAGCTTCACCAAGCCGATTGCCGATGAAGAAATTTTGGAAAAACAGGACCTGAGCCACGGCATGCGCCGGATCGAAGTGAGAAGCAAGGAAGCGGACTCCCATCTCGGCCACGTCTTCCCGGACGGCCCCGGACCAAACGGCTTGCGCTACTGCATCAACTCAGCCGCCCTCCGCTTCATCCCAAAAGACCAGCTCGACGAAAAAGGCTACAGCGCCTATAAAAAGTTATTTGAATAAGACTTGTCCCAAAAGGTCGAGAGACAAAACTAGCTTTGGACCTACTGGCAATGGCTTCACACGCCACAAGCTCGTTGTGAGAAACCCACTCACAACGGGCTTTAAAAGATCGTGGCGGTTCCGCTCATTGCTTAGAGAGACTGGGAAAAAGGTAAAAAAACAACCTTTTGTCCCATCCCTTTTTGTGCAGAACGGAACCACCGTCTCATGTCTAACAGCCTTTTAAGTGGGGAATGACCGCCCCTCTTCCCTGCTCTCCTCACTTCTTCTGAAGCTGTTCACTTTCTACAACCGCCTTCAAGCCGGCTGCGAGCTTTGTTTTAGGCAATGGCCCGATTTTCTCCTCATATTTCGCGCCATTTAAATAAACCGGCTTTTCGGTCAGGACCATCATTTCGCCGACCTCGCGCATGAAGCCTGAAAACAACCCTGAAATTCGAATCATTTGACTGGTAATAACAAATGGCTTTTTCTTATTTCCTGTCAGCTCGCGTAAAATGTGAATGATCTCCTCCCCACTCGCCAGTTCTCCTCCTGGGATGTTCCAGCATTGCTGATAAGCATCGTGGTGCCTGGCCAGTGTAATCAATGCCTTTGCCCCGTCCGGTGTATAAATAAATTCACGCTTGTTCTTCAGCGGTCCGACAAACAGCGGCCGCTTCCCGCTCAGCATGGAGGTAATCGTCTGCTGAAGAATCGTATGATCCCCATAGGGACCGTAAAAATCAGAAAAATGAGCGATCAGAATCTCCGTTCCTTTGTTCTGCCACGCTTCCGCTTCCTGCAACAGCTGCTTTCGAAGCTGCCCTTTTTTCGTAACCGGCTCACGCGCTGTCTCTTCAGTCAGCCATTGGTCTTCCATGCTGTAGCTGTAAATATTATCGACAACCGCCAGCTTTGTTCCGGCTGCCTGTGCCGCTGAAAAAACATGGCCAAACAATGGAAGCAGCTCATCTTTCCAGTTTTGATAAGGAATATTAATGCTGATAAAAGCGACATCGACCTTTTCAAATATGTGCTGCAGCCGCCTCTCATCGCGCACATCACCTTTGACAATCGTCACATTTGTCATTCCTTGAAACAGCTGATCCGCCTTTTGTACGTTGCGGCAAACGGCGAAAACCTCCACCCCTTCCCGCTGCAATTCACTAACTAACGCATACCCCATTGCTCCTGTTGCTCCAATTACCGCTGCTTTTTTCATCCTTATTCTCCTCCTCATTTAAATTAACCACTGGTCAATTTTAACCGGACAGCTTGCTTTATGTTAAGCTGTCCGCAAGAAATTGCGCATGATGGTCGATCATTACCTTCAGCTCCTGAACGGTCTGCCCTCTCCGTTGGAAAAATGTCACAAATCCATGTAAGGCAAAGAGAGAAGACCAGGCATCCCGTTGAGAAATTTGCTTGACGGCAAGGTGTTGAATCGCTTCCCCAAATAGTTGAAAGCTTTCGTACGAAGCATGTACGGTATGCCTGAGTTCATCATCTTTCAGATGAAACATCGCTTCATAATGATGGGGGTACTCAATCCCAAACGTGAGAAAACGCCGAAATAGTTCAATCAATTTTTCCTCTTTCGTCAGCGACGTCTCTTCCATCACAGCTGTAAGCCGGGCATTCAAAAGCTGAAAGCCGCTCTCAATAAAAGCTGTGAACACCGCCGCTTTATTAGAAAAATGATAATAGATTGCCCCATGACTGCAGCCTAACTCCCTTGCCATACTGCGCATGCTGACCTGGTGATAGCCTTTTTCAGCAAAAAGCTTTTTCGCCGCATCAAGAATTTGAGCTTTCGTTAATTCATCCTCTGCTTTCCGCCTCGGTGCCATCTTTCGCTCTCCTTTATTAACCACTGTTCAATTAAAGAATACTGCTTCTTCCTTCCGAAGTCAAGAAGATGTGTTACGATTATTTTATCTTGCTATCGTGGAGGTTATTATGCGTTTGACTCATCCTTATCTTTTACTGACATTGGCGATGGTTTTCTTTTCGGGAAATTTCATCGTCGGAAAAGCCTTCGCGGGCGAAGTCCCCCCTTTTACGTTGGCGTGGGCTCGTTTTTTGATCGGCACCGTCGTGCTTTTGCCGCTCTGCTATAAAACGTTGATCCGCAACCGTCAGCTTTGGCTCGACAAATGGCTGCCGCTCACCGGAATCGCTTTCTTCGGCGTTTTTCTTTTTAATGTCGCCTTGTATGTATCCGTTCATTATACAACGACGATCAATGCTTCAATCGTCGATGCGCTCACTCCCGCCGTGGCGGCCGTTCTCGGTTATTTCTTTTTGAAAGAGCGGCTCACCCTGATCCAAATCAGTGGCGTCATCCTGTCATTTTGCGGAATCCTGCTGCTTCTGTCAGGAGGTTCACTGGCAGTGCTCCGCTCATTATCCTTTAATATCGGCGATTTAATTATGCTCGCCGGCATCATCTGCTGGGCCATTTATTCGATTTTAATTAAATTGTATGGTCATGAGTATCCTGTAATTGCCGGCTTAGTGATGACGTTTATCATTGGCGTCCTGATGCTTTTTCCATTTGTCTTATATGAATGGCGTGCCGGCCTGCCTTTTTCTTTCGAGCTGGCAACGATAGGCGCCTTTTTGTACGTTGGCATTTTCCCCGGCGCTCTCGCTCTATTATGTTGGTATCGCGGGGTAGCTGCCATCGGGCCGTCGAAAGCGTCTATTTTCTTTAATCTGGTTCCTGTTTTCACGACTCTTTTCGCGATTGTCCTGCTCGGCGAATCGGCAGGCTGGTTTCAATTGTTCGGCGGCACGATCGTCTTAGGCGGCGTCTATTTATCGACGATTCAGCCGAAAAAAGAAGAGGCGTCTGATCTCGTTACATAACCGATCAGACGCCCGCTCGTTTGGAAGCTGCTCTCTTTATTTGCCTTTAACCGTAATATTCATCCTAAACAATCGTTTTGTAAAAAAGAAGCTTAAAACAAGGAAAAGAAAAAACCCGAGCCAATAAAAGATGATCTTCGTCCCGACACTTAAGGTAAACGGAACGAGCCCTGAGACGATCATTCCGCCAAGTAGAGAAAAGCAAGTGACGATGCCAATCCTAAACAGCGTCTCCAAGTGTTTAAACAACAGAAATTCACCGTTATATTCACTTGGATTTCGCTCATAGATCCAGGCACCGATCCCGAGGAAAAGCACAATCGCAACTGCCGGAATCCAAAGATTCATGCCGTCATCCACACTGGCCAGCCCGGCAAAGTTGTAAATCGGCCAGACGAACTGCTGAAAGAAGAAGATGTCGAGCTTCTCGGGAAACACACCAGTATGAGTGGAAATAAAATTGGCCAGCAACGCGATAAAACCGATTGGGAAAATCGTAAAAATAAACGTTAACACAATTTGCGAAACCATTTCTCCTGTAATCGTGCCAATAAACAACGTAAATGAATACATCGCCACATAGCCAAGCCACGGTGTCAAAAACATTCTCCAGAACTGATAGCCTTCAAGATAACCGGCAAATTCAGAGCCCATAATGACCGCATAGGCAATCGTAAACGTGACAAGCATCGCCACCGTCACCGTCCCGACGCCAAGCAGCCATTTAACAAAGAACATCGTCCGTCGCTTGAATGGCAGGGCAAAGGCGAAATCATGCCGGCGTGTATTCCGTTCCGTACCAAGAAACTGAACCGCAAGCAATACAAGAAAAATCAGAATCATGATGCCGGTCATACTCACTCCGAAGATCGCCGGTACCTCATGCTGCGGAAAGAAATATTCATCGTTTATCCGTTCCCGCCAATCATTCAATCCTAAAAAAGTCCGCATCGGATATAAAAAGACAAACAATAACGTAATCATTGTCAGCAGAACCCACGACTGCTTCCATTCTTTCCTGAACAATGCTTTAACCGACAAAATCATCACCTCCCAATTTGGCAACAAACAGATCTTCGAGCGCAAGCGGCAGCTCTTCATAATACAGCGGTTCCGTCGCGCGGATTGCTGCCGTCTGCGACGCAAGATCTCCTTCAAGAAGCAGGATATACACCTTGCCTGTTTGCTGAAGCAGGACGCTGCATTCTTTTACAGAGGCCGGCAACCCTTCCGGAAAGACAACCTGAACCTTCTTGTAAGATTCTTTTAAGGACTCCAGTGAATAGTGTTCTGTGACGACCCCATCCTTCAGCATGATGATCGAATCAGCAAGAAACTCAAGCTCATCGAGCCGGTGCGAGGAAATAACAACAGCAACATGAAAATCAGCAACCGCCTCGATAATAAACTGCAGGATGCGTTTTTTCACGATCACATCAAGGCCGTCTGTCGGTTCATCAAGCAAAATATAAGCCGCTTTCGTCGAAAAGGCGAGAATCAGCGCAAACAGCGCCTTCATTCCCTTTGAAAAAGCACCGATTCTTCCATTGTGCGGCAATGAAAATTTATCAATCAGCTCATAAAACAACACCCGGTCAAAGCGTGGATAAATATCGCCATACAGTTTCTCAATCTCATTGACGCGGTAGCCTTTGAGCGCCTCGGTCGAATCCGGGACAAAAACAATGTCCTGCTTCAGCTCTGGATGCTGGTAAATGCTTTTTCCATCGAGCTTCACATCGCCGGCTGTCGGCTGAAGGATGCCGACCAACAAGCGCAGCAGCGTCGTCTTCCCGGCTCCATTCCGTCCAACTAATCCGGTTACCTTCCCCGGCTCAATCGTCAAACTAACATCCGTCAAGATTTTTTTCTGATGAATCGTTTTACTCAACTGCTCAATCTGCATGTTCCGTCCCTCCTACTTTCGCATATTCCTCTCTCACCCAGCCGGCAAAGGTCTTTTCCTGAATGCCCGCATAGGTCGCTTCAATGACAAGCTGCTGTATTTGCTGCTTAATCCGTTCCTGCTGCTTCGGGTCGACGACATAATCCTCCCTTGCGGCGACAAATGTTCCCTTCCCCCTCAACGTGACAATCACGCCCTGCCGCTCCAGCTCTTTATACGCTTTGCTGACCGTATTAGGATTGATCACGACTTGCGATGCCAGTTCACGTACGGACGGCAATTGTTCTCCCTCTTGCAGAATCCCTTTCGCAACCAGCTCCTTAATTTGCTGGGTAAGCTGCTCATAAAGGGGCGTGGTGCTTCTTTGGTTAATTTGAATGTACATGACTGAACCACCTCCCTTAATTGTATTATGACAAATAGTACAGTTCATTCAAACAAAGTGTAGCAAACTTTCCTGCCTTTGGCAATAGATCATCACGACAAAAAAGGCGAGGCCAAAGGTTCATTTTTTTCACCTTTGGCCCCGCCGCTAAACAATGAGCGTGATCGCCGATCAGTCAAATTCAATTTTGTCTCCTCCTCTTTCATTGAGACAGCATTACATCATCATTCCGGCAATCGCCGCGCTTAATAAGGAAGCGAGCATTCCGGACGCCACCGCGCGCAAGCCGAGCTTGGCAATGTCCGGACGCCGATCCGGTGCCAGCTTACCTAAACCGCCAAGCAGGATGCCGAGCGAGGACAGGTTGGCGAAGCCACACAGGGCAAAGCTGATCACCAGCACCGCTTTGTCACTTAATTGATCAATCGTTTCACTGAACGATAAATAAGCGACAAATTCATTCAGCACGAGCTTTTGCCCGATAAATCCGCCGGCGACGACAGCCTCACTCCATGGCACGCCGATCACAAAGGCAAGCGGTGCGAAAAGAAAGCCCAGTATCAGTTCAAGCGAGAGCTGTTCAAATTGGAACAAGCCGCCGACAAAAGCGAGAATTCCATTAATTAACGCAATGAGAGCGACGAAGGCGAGCAGCATCGCTCCGATATTGAGGGCTAGTGTCAAGCCGGTGCTCGCCCCGCGCGCCGCCGCATCGATCACATTGGCCGACTCTTCGTCCTTTGTTAATGTAAATTCACTGTCGACATCGGTTGTTTTCGCCACTTCCGGCACGATCATTTTCGCCATAATCAAGCCGGCCGGCGCCGCCATGAAGCTTGCAGCCAGCAAGTATTCCAGCGGTACACCGAGCAGCGAATAGCCGATTAACACCGAACCGGCAACTGAAGCGAGCCCTCCTGTCATGACCGCGAACAGTTCGGATTCCGTCATTTTACTTAAATACGGTTTCACGACGAGCGGCGCTTCGGTCTGACCGACGAAAATATTGGCCGCGGCCGACATCGACTCGGTTTTCGATGTACCGAGCAGCCAGGAAAGACCCCCTCCGATGATCTTAATAATCCATTGCATAATACCTAAATAATACAACACAGAAATCAAAGCCGAGAAAAATATCACGACGGAGAGTACATTGATTGCAAACACATACTCAATTCCGGTTCCTTCTTCAAAAAAACCGCCAAAGACAAACTGAATGCCTTCATTGGCCGAATTGATCACCCACTGCACCATATTCGTCAGCCCTTGCAGCAGCTCCTGCCCCCAGTATGTTTTCAAAATAAGCAAAGCAAACAGCATTTGGATCGCCAAGCCGCCAAGTACGGTGCGCAAGCGGATCACCCGCCGGTTCGCGGAAAGAGCAAAAGCGACAGCGAACACCGCGACAACACCCATCAGGCCCCATAAAATATTCATCTTCATTCACCTCAATTTCAATATGTATCGACGCGAAGCACCAACCATTCGAGTCATCCAATTTGTCCACTTTCCTACTAGCATGCACCATTTTGCGAAAAGATACCCACTCAGTCATGAGCGGAGCACCTCTTCTTGGAAGCAGCCCGTAAGCCGTTTGATGGAGGTAAACTGGTTTCTTTCAGACAGCTGCGTAACGCGCAAAGCCAACGTCTTTCCTCGCCTTAGCCCGAACATTTTCAAAGCTGCTTTGTAATTTTTAATGTCAGACGTCTTACTTCTCCGTAAACTATAACAAGCTTAATTTTAAAAGTAAATAGGGTTTATTTCTTCGCGAATCCGTGAATGAGACTCGTAGAGACAACGAAAAATAGATAAGGATACGTTGACTGCATCATTGTTCCGTTCCCTAAAAAATTGTAAATGAAACAGAGGTGCTACGATGAAAACAAGAGTGGAACGAGATACGTTAGGTGAGGTTCATGTCCCGGCCGACCGCCTGTGGGGCGCACAAACAGAGCGAAGCTTAACAAACTTTGCTATCGGCGAAGAAAAAATGCCGCAGGAGGTCATTCGGGCCTACGCTCATATTAAAAAGGCCGCCGCCTTCGTCAATCAGCAAAACGGCGATATGGCGAAGGAGAAGGCAGACGCGATTATTGCCGCCGCCGAACGCGTGCTGCGTGGTGAATTGGCCGATCACTTCCCCCTCGCTGTCTGGCAGACGGGAAGCGGCACGCAAACGAATATGAATGTCAATGAAGTGTTGGCCCGCGTAGCAAACGAACTGTTGGAAAAACAAGGCTCTGCCGAAAAAGTCCATCCAAATGATGATCTTAATCATTCGCAAAGCTCAAACGATACGTTTCCGACTGCGATGCATATTGCGGCAGCACTTGCGACTACCGAACAATTACTGCCCGTCCTTCAGGAATGCCGCCAAACGCTGGCGCAAAAAGCAGAGACATTTTGGGAGATCGTGAAAATGGGACGCACCCACATGCAGGATGCGACCCCGCTGACGCTCGGTCAGGAAATAAGCGGATGGTTGAGAATGGCTGAGAAAAGTGAAGAATTGATCGAGGAAGGGCTGAAGCATCTTTATCCATTAGCGATTGGCGGCACCGCCGTCGGTACCGGAATCAACGCCCGCCGGCGCTTCGGCCAACAGGTCGCAGCAAAGCTTGCCGAAGAACTCGCGCTTCCTTTTACCGCGTCGCCAAATTACTTCCATGCGCTGACAAGTCATGATGAGCTTGTTTATTTTCACGGAGCGTTAAAGGCGACAGCGGCTGATTTCTTTAAAATCGCCAACGATGTCCGGCTGCTCGCAAGCGGCCCGCGCTCCGGTATTGGAGAGATTACGATCCCGGCCAATGAACCGGGAAGCTCCATCATGCCAGGGAAAGTCAATCCGACCCAGAGCGAAGCGCTGACGATGGTCGCTGCTCAAGTTTTCGGAAATGACGCGACGATTGGCTTCGCCGCCAGTCAGGGGCATTTCCAATTAAATGTGTTTAAGCCGGTCATTATTTACAATACACTCCAGTCGATCCGGCTGCTTGCCGACGCGATCAAAAGCTTCCACGACCGGACGCTGCTCGGTCTCGAAGCAAATGAGCCGGTCATTAAGGAGCATCTTCACAACTCGCTGATGCTCGTAACTGCTTTGAATCCACATATCGGCTACGAGCGGGCCGCGGAAATTGCCAAGCTTGCCTTTAAAGAAGGTCTTACCTTAAAGGAAGCTGCCATTCGCAGCGGACATCTGACCGAAGAACAATTTGACCAGTTCATTGATCCTAAAGCGATGGCCTTTCCGAAGAAAGAGTAAAGGCCCCTACAACCGGAGGCTGGGACAAAAGGTTGTTTTTACCTTTTGCCCAGTCTCTAAGCAATGAGCAGAACCGCCACGATCTTTTAAAGCCCGTTGTGAGAAACCCACTCACAACGGGCTTTTGGCGTGTGAAGCCATTGCCAGTAGGTCCAAAGCTAGTTTTGTCTCAAGCTCTTTTTTCGTCTTTCTCTCTATGACGATGACCCAGTCTGAAGCTTTACTTTTCTCGGCGGGCAAAGCGAGTTGCTACAAAGATTTCTTCGCATTCACTATTGTAGATATGAGCAATTTGTTCCGCTCTATCGGCACTAATATGCCGCTGGCCATTTTCAATTTGTGAAAGGTACCCTGCTGAAATTCCAATTTTCTGGGCTGCCTGATCTAAGCTGTATCCCATCTTTATTCGCGCTTTTTTCGCTAAGCTCATCCCATCACACCCTTTTGAAGAATTTCTACATATTCTGTTATGATTTTACAACGCATATTGCATAATCGTCAATTCATTTCGCGTAAATTTTCGTTAGATGCTGACTGCTTGCATTACGCAAAGTATAATAGAAGCAGAATGCACGGAAATGAGGGAGTTAGCATGTTTTCACAACGCCTGCGAGCATTGCGATTAAAGCATGGATTAACGATGAAGGCGCTAGGAAAACAACTAAATGTCGCACCATCAACGATTTCTGGGTATGAAAATGGCAATCGCAAGCCGGATATGGAAACATTGCAAAAGCTGGCGGACTTTTTTCACAGCTCGACAGATTATTTAATAGGCCGAACAGACAATCCGGCACCATTAGAGCATCCAGAAGAGCTTAAGCTTTTTTATTCTGATACGATCACCGATGAAGAGATTAACTACTTGAAAGAATCACTGGCTGTCTTTCGAAAATATCGCGCGAAACAATAACGGGGATGTCCGAGCAGGTCTGATCATGACCTTTAGGACATCCCCGAAGCCGTTGGCCTTGGTTATAGTAATAGAAATGATTTGCTTACGTTAGTTCATCATACGTATAGCGCACGACATAGCGATTTGTTTTCAGCTTTTTAATTTCGACGACCGGCCCGATTTCGTAGCCATTGATCCAGTTGTCTTCGATTTTCGCTTTGACGCAGCCTGCCTGAAACTTCGATTGAAACACTTGCTTATAATAGACCCACTTCGGCAATTTCTTCATATCCGGCCCTTTCCTTTCCACTTTTTCGTTGTTCTGCTTGTCATTTGTGAATATATCAGGTAGAGATAATGGTATTATACTGGAATTTCATTAACAGCTTACAGCTATGATGGTGCACTGATTATAATTATATTTATTTTCAGCTTTTTTACAAATTATTCTCTTTTTTAAGCAAATGTTAATGATCAGAAAAGGATCGCGCTGTTCAGATATAAGGCTTGGCCAGAAACCGGGCTTGAGATAAAAACATCTCATGCTTTAAGCCCGGGCCAGGTGAAAAATCACCTGTTGACCCGGGCTCTCTCTTTTCCCTTTTATCCAATTAATTCTTCGTTTTCCCGTTGCTTGATATCCTCCAGGCGGCGGTTCTCTTCACGATCGCGCTGGCGGTGGGCCAGTCTGGCTGCGGCGCTCGCCGCGATACTTGCGACAAGATCGTCAAGGAACGTATCAATTTTCGGTTTCCGCTTGTCCAGTTCATCAATGATTCCGACCTTTTCCTTGTCAAGATAGCCGAATGTCGTCACAGCGATGCTGCCGAAGCCAAATACCGAACCGAGCGCGATCGTCTCATCTACACCGAACAAGCCTTCATCTGATTCGACGAGCGATTGCAGCGGCTCGGACAGCTTCTTTTGTTCAGCCAATGTATCCAATTCAACCCCAACGAGGATCGCATGCTGAATTTCGCGTTTGCGAAGAACGGCATCTGCGCTTTCGTAGCATTCCTCGATCGTTAATTCGGGATTATATTTCACTTGCAGATCATACACAATATTCGCAATATCCTGGACGGTGACGCCCCGTTCTGTTAACTTCTCTCGTGCGGCTTTCTCTACTGCTTCGCATGGCACTGGTTTCTTCATTGATTTCCCTCCTCTATCTATCTTATTTTACCATACCCGCCCTCACCCGTCTGGTAACAGGAAAAAAGAAGTCTTCTCGCCTATTTAAGATAAAAATAAACTACATCGACAAGGCTGGGAAAAAGGTAAAAAAACAACCTTTTGTCCCAGCCTATGGATCGTTGGCTTTTTTGTCCTTCTACTTGAAACGGTCAGGATGGTTCTGCCACAAGCATCCCGATCCTGCTGTTCATCAGCCTTCTGCTGTCTCTTCTAAATCTTCTATTCTTCTTTCGAGGTAGCTGACATCTTTGCGGGCGTTAAAGCGCTCGGCTTTTTCAACCTTGACGGCGATGTTGTAGCTCGGGATTTTCGCCAGATCCTCGTACACACCTTTTGGCAACAAGAAGTTTCCTTCAGGGAAATACAATTCAATATTGCCTCGGGCAATGTCGATAAAACGCGCCTTGCCGCTGAACACACCGTACTGGTTGTAGACGACGATATTTTCCCGTTCTGTGATGCTTAAATCCTTCGCGTCCTCCGCATTCATGAGCACGTCGTAGCGATCCGCATCATTATTCGGATCATTCTCGCTGTACACCATTGAGTTAAATTGCTTGCCTCGTCTTGTTGTGATATAAAAATCACCGGCTGTTTTGTTCAAGTCGGGAATGTCGACAGCGATTAAATTTCCTTTGCCGTCCGGTGTCGGACAAACGCCGTCCTCACAGAGCCAGGCTCCTCCCCATTGGAACACATCACCCTGCTCCTTTAAATGCTGAATGCCATCATAATTTGGATTCGCCAAAGCAATTTCGTCGCGGATCGCCTGACCGTCCGCAAAGTCGATCAACTCGGCATCTTCCGGTCTGACCCGCTTCGCAAGATCAAGATAAATTTTCCACTCGGAACGTGCTTCTTCAATCATCTGTTTGTTTCCATCAATCGGCGGAGAAAAGTAGACCATTCGTTCCGTTGAGGTTGACGTACCCCCGCCATCCTGTTCATAGCGCGTTTTCGCCGGAAGAACAATGACAGCCTCCTTCGCGTCGACGAGCGTCGACGTATTAAAAATAATATCCTGATGGACGCGGATTTCAAGCTCGGATAATGCTTTTTCAACAAAGACAGGATCAGGCATCGTTTCAAGGAAATTACCACCCGATAAATAATACAGCTTGATTTTCCGCTCATGGTCTTCAGGCAGTAAAATATTTTCAAGCGATACGCCGATTACATCACCCTGCCATTTCGGCAGTTCAAATTTCCAAAGCTTTTCGATTCGCTCGATATTGGCCGGTTCAAAGTCCCCTCCCGGAAGCACGAACGGATCAGCGCCCATCTCACCGCTTCCCTGAACGCCGGAATGACCGCGGATCGGCATGACACCGCAATGTTCTCTGCCTAAAAATCCGCGCAGCAAAGCAAGGTTTGCCACCTGGGAAATATTATCTGAAGCGAAGGTGTGCATTGTCAGTCCCATTGACCAGACAAACACCCCAGACTTGCTCTTGGCAAGCAGCTCAGCCAGCTCCGCGATTCTTTCCTGTGTTACCCCGGAAGAGGCAACAATCGCTTCCCAGGACTGCTCGGCGACCTTCGCCTTTAGTTCCTCATAGCCATTGACATGAGCCTCCACGAAAGCATGGTCAATCGCTGAACCCGGTTCTGCTGCTTCCATCTCAAACCAATGCTTCATAATCCCGTGCATAAAGGCAATATCTCCGCCAATATTCACCTGGTAAAAATCATCCGCGAGCTTTGTGCCAAATAAAGCCGACTCGCCAATGGACGGAATCCAGTATTTCTCCATCGATGGTTCGCGGTACGGGTTAATGCAAATGATTTTCGTTCCTTTTCGTTTCGCCGCGTACATGTATTTCGTCGACACCGGCTGATTATTCGCTGCGACCGAACCCCAGAAGACGATCACATCTGAACCGATCCAGTCTTTGTAGTTACAGCTTGAGGCCCCGATGCCGAGCGAGCGCTTAAGCGCTGTTTTCGATGGTGAGTGACAAATCCGCGACGCATTGTCAATATGGTTCGTTCCAAGAAATCTCGCTACCTTGGCAGCGACATAATAGGATTCATTCGTAATGCCTCGCGCCGTTAAATAGAAGGCGTAGTTTTTCGGATCGAGCTTCTTCATTTTATCAGCAATGAGGTCCATCGCTTCATCCCACTCAATTCGCGAAAAGCGACGCTCGCCCGGGCGACGGATGAGCGGATACGGAATTCGTCCCAGCTCGCGCAGCTCGGCGCTCGAATACTTGCGCAACTCATCAATATCAGCGTGGACAATCTCTTCCTTCATCGCCGGCATCGTATTGAGCCGCAGCACATTTAAACGGGTCGTGCAAAGATGCGGCCCGGCCAGCGTCTGATCATACAGCCCAGCAACGCCAAGGGCACAGCCGTCACAGACCCCTTTTGTAATAATGTTCTTCGCATATTGCAAATTATCTCGATTATTCCAGACGACCTTCATCGTATCGCGAATATGCTTCGGCTTAACCTTTCCTAAGCCGAATGGTACCTTGCTTGCCCACAGCTTCGGTGCCGGCGTATGCGGCAGTTTGATCGGTCCTGAATGCTTTGTTTTCCCCATAAACAGATCACTCCTTCTTGCATTTTCAGTCATTCTCGCAAAAAACCACCGCTTCTCCTTGCCAGAATCCAGGTAAGGGTAGACGGTGGTTGAGTCTTTTGCAGGTGCGCTACTAAGTGCCAAACCAATTATTTTTTTGAAAACTTCTCTTCTATATTATCATCAAATACGAAGATCGACATGCCAAAATCGCGTTCAATATCAATATCGACAAATAAATCAACAAACTTCGCCTGCAAAAACTCCTCCATTTCAACAGGACGGTTTTTGCGATACATCTCTTTCACCATTTCCGTACGCGCCGCACGCAGCATTTGCTTGCCTTCGTCGGCGGTCGCAATGAATTTCTCTACCGGAGAAAGGTTCCCCTGCATTTCGCAAATCGCCCAATTCTTACAAAATGTCGTATTAATTTGACTCGGTCCCTTTCCCATATGCTTTTTGCGAAAGGAACGGACTAAATTACTGAATTCCGCTTCGTATTTATTCATGTCTGTGGCCCTCGTTTACATGTTCTCTCTTAAAAGAGTAGAATGCCGCCATGAAAATGTCAATAAACTAGCTTGCTAAATTCGTCACAGCATTCTTTTTCTTAAGCTGCTTAATATCAATGCGAATGACAAGGGAGACAACCAATGCCACAATAAACATAAAGCCGAAAATATACAATGTGCCGGCATAGCTGTTTGTCGTTTCCCGAATCCATGAAGCAAGGATCGGGCCAACCAGACCAGCTCCCGCCCAGGCGGTGAGAATATAGCCATGTATCGCTCCAAGCTGCTTCGTGCCAAACAGATCACCGATGTAGGCCGGAATTGAGGCGAATCCCCCGCCATAGCAAGTCAGGATTAAAAACAATACGACTTGGAACAATACGGCATGGGTAATGCTCGGCAAGGCAAAAAAGGAAACGATCTGGATCAAAAAGAACAGCGTATACACATTGGCGCGTCCAAGATAGTCGGAAATCGAGGCCCAGCCGATACGGCCGAAACCATTGAAGACGCCCATAATCCCAACCATCGTCGCAGCGGCTGCGGCGGACAGGCCGGCAATTTCCTGCGCCATCGGCGAGGCAACGGACAAAATCGCAATCCCACAGGTAACATTGATAAAGAGCATCAGCCATAAATACCAAAACCGTCTCGTTTTCACCGCTTCGTTGGCAGTCAGCTGAGAAAGATCTGTGCTGACACGCTTCTCACCCGTTTCCACCTCTTCCATATACCCTGCTGGCGGGCGCTCAATGTATAATGCCGAGGCAAACATAATGACGAAATAGGCAATGCCTAATGTGAAAAACGTGTTGGCGATTCCGACTGACTGAATCAGACTGGCCATGATCGGACTGGCAATCATCGCCGCAAAGCCGAAGCCCATAATGGCAAGCCCCGTCGCAAGCCCGCGTCGGTCCGGGAACCATTTGACCAGCGTCGAAACAGGTGTAATATAGCCGACCCCCAGGCCGATCCCGCCGAGTGCTCCATACGTTATGTATAGCAGAATCAGGGAATCGATCGAAATGGCAAAACCGGCCCCGACAAGTCCAATTCCAAAAAAAGTCGCCGCCACTAAGCCGGAAACGCGCGGCCCGTACTTCTCAACAAAATGACCCATAAAAGCTGCTGACAAGCCGAGAAAAGCGATGGCGATACTGAATGTCAACGAAACGGCGCTTAAATCCCAGCCGTGCTGCTCGATAATCGGGTTCGTGAACACGCTCCACGCATAAACCGACCCGATTGAAATATGAATCCCCACAGCAGCGAGCGCGATTAACCAACGATTTTTTACTTTTTTCCCTTCCCCCATCTTCATCTCTCCTTTTTTCTGATCAAAATAAAAATCGCCGTGACTCGCTCAAAGGAACAGACAGATTCCTTTAAGAAGCACGACGATTAGTCTCAAGCAGGATTCGCTACTTTCGCACCAATAGTAATCGCTTTCATTACAACACTTAACACCGACGACAGGGTCGCTGCCTCGATCATTAAATGTTACAATTTATTGAATTCTATTCAATCATAACGTGTTTCTTGCTTCTTTTCAATATCTTTTCTCATACAAATTTCAAAAAATTGCTAACCTGAGCCAATTTAATCGCTTACAACAAAGGACGCTTCTTTCAAGCGGTATTTGTCAGTTCAACTTTTTTTATTCTCAAATAACAGTTTCTTTCCTCTTGTCAGTTGCCAAAGAGTGTGGTTATATGATAGTCATAAACGCAACAGATGGGAGAAAAGGAGGAGGGAACATGTTGACAGAGTCATTAAGCTTGAAGGAAGAGATTGTGAAGTATAAGGACAATACATTTACGTCCTGTGTCGATGAAATCGCGGTCGAATTTCCGTTAACGATTTTTATTAACCAGGTGGAATTTGCGACAATGGTCTGCAGCCCGGAGAATCTTGATGAATTGGTGCTCGGCTTTCTGGCCTCTGAAGGAGTGATACGTTTCAGAAAAGAGATCAAGGATATGACGATTGACCGCGATCAAGGCTTTGCGTATGTCGAGCTTTATAAGGACGACTTCATCAACCAGCAGTCCTTTTCAAAGCGCTTTATCGGCTCCTGCTGCGGCAAAAGCCGTCAGTTTTATTTCCAAAATGATGTCCGTACCGCGAAAACATCGATGGTCACGACGACCGTCACCGCCGCACAGTGTCTCAGCTTAATGAAACGCATGCAAGCCGACAGCCTTGTCTTTCAGAACACCGGCGGCGTTCATAATGCGGCGCTCTGTTCAACGGAAGAGCTGCTCGTCAGCCGCTCCGACATCGGCCGCCACAATGCGCTCGACAAGCTGTACGGGTATTCCCTCCTGAACGGCATCCCCGTCAAGGACAAAATTCTCGTTTTCAGCGGTCGAATTTCCTCTGAGATTTTGACAAAAGCCGCCAAAATCGGCGTCGGCATCGTTCTGTCCAAATCAGCGCCGACCGACCTGGCAATCCGCCTCGCTGAAGACTTAAACATTACGGCTGTCGGCTTTATCCGCGGCACGTCCTTTAACATTTATTCAAAGCCCGAACGGATTATTTTATGAGGATGGGCAAAAAGGTTGTTTTTACCATTTTGCCCATCCTCTAAGCAAAGAGCGGAGCCGCCACGATCTTTTAAAGTCCGTTATGAGTGGGTTTCTCATAACGGACTTGTGGCGAGCGAAGCCATTGCTACTGTATGCTACCGAGTTTTGTCTAAGCTCGGTAAGCGTCCTGCGAGCCGTTATATTCTTTTTATGAAATCCACTTAAACTAAAGGAGGAACCGACAAATGAGTTCATGTAAACTGGATCACCCGCCAGAAGATGTGCGAAAAAAACTGGAAACGCAAAAGCCGTTTTTGCCAAACGAGCTTTATCAGCAAAGCGCCGCCTTTCTCGCCGTAGAACCAACCCAGCCTGAGCTGAATGAACTGTTTCATCTCTTAAAAAAATACGACCTCGCTTCGGCTGAGGAGCAGCAGGAGCGGAATGAAAAGCTGGAGAAGCTTGTTTCTTAAGGCCTGAACAGAAGCTGGATTTAAGGTAAGATGACATATCCAGCAGCGGCTCTGCACAAAGCCCGCGTCATTAGGTGAAAATCAACCTTTTGACACGGGCTCTTTTATGTTGGCAGAACGAAATGAATGAATGAAGCGAGCTGTCGATCCGCCTCTTCCAGCGAAAAAACAGGATATGGCTTTGGCCCAAGCTGCAATCGTTGCCACGTAATGACCGCCCGGACATTCGTCAGCTCCTGTACTAGCTCCAGATCCTCTTCGCCCCGAAGCAGAACAAGTTTTGGATAAGGGGCTTTTTTGTAGCCTTCCACGACAATCAAATCGGGGGAAAACTGCTCGTAAAGAGCGAGAATCCCGTCCAGAGACCAGCTTTGGTTCTGGATATGAAGTTGCAGGGAGCCGCCGCCTTCCACTGCCGTAATCGCTGCACCCGCCTGCCTGTGCCGCTCACTATCCTTCAGGCCGGCTTCTGGTTTTTGCGGCGTATTGTGGCCGTGATGCTTAATCGTTGCTACGTCCAACCCAAGTTCAATTCCTGTTTTGATTAGCTTTTCCGCGAGAGTCGTCTTGCCGCTATTTTGAAAGCCGACTACTTGTAAGATCGGACGATGTCGTTCCACGGCCATTCACTCCCCTCGTCGTCTTCGAGTAACAGCACATCGACAACCATCCCTTTTTCGTATCCGCGTGTCCCGCTCGGAAGCACAATGAAGCAATCGGTTTCCCCCAACGAACTGACAATCCCTGATTTGTCTTTGCCGGAAGGAGCCGCGACCAGTTTTTCCGCCTGATGGGACAGCCGGGCGCGGACAAAGCGCATAAACGGGTTCGGCTTTGGAAAATCAGTACCGAGCACCGCCTGAACTTTGCGCAAATGAAGCTTGTCAGCTAATAATGCTTTGCGGATCATCGGCCGGACAAAGAGCTCAAAGCCGACATAGCAGGCAGACGGATTGCCCGACAGTCCGAAAATCAGCTTTTCCCCAACCGTCGCCGCCGTTGTCACACTTCCCGGTCTCATCCCGACCTTGTTAAATAGCACGGATGCTTTAATTTCCTGCAAAATCGCCGGCACATAATCGTAATCGCCGACCGACACACCACCGGAGATGACGAGGAAATCAACCTCAGTCAGCGCCTGCTTTACCGCTTTCAAACAGGCTTCAAACTCATCATCAAGCTTGCCGAAATACACCGCCTTTCCGCCGGCCCGTTCGATTTGGGCGATCAGCATATAGGCATTGGAGTTACGGATTTTTCCCGGAGTAAGAGGCTCGTCGACATCGACCAGTTCACTTCCTGTCGCCAAAATGCCGATGAGCGGTTTCACGGCAACCTTAACATGCCTGTAGCCAAAAGTCGCAAGCAAAGCGACGGCGCCCGGATTGATCGTCATCCCTCGTCTGACGAGCACCGTCCCTTTCTTCGTGTCTTCCCCCTGCCGGGAAATATTGGCGCCTTGCGGGAATGCGCGCTTAATCTCGATTTCGTCCCGGCTTATTTCCTTCGTCAGCTCGAGCATCACGACGGCGTCGCAGCCGGCGGGAATCGGTGCTCCGGTCATAATTCGCACGGCTTGAAGCGGTTTCACTTCTCCTGTAAAAAGCGAACCGGCGCCAATTTCACCGACCACTTTGAAACGAACCGGCTCGTCCTGGCTCGCATTTTGCGTGTCCGCGGCCCGCACGGCAAAGCCGTCATAAGGTGAGCGATCAAAGGCAGGCACATCGTGAGAAGCGTAAATATCTTCAGCCAGAATTCTGCCGAAGGACTGTTCAAGCGGAATTAACTCTGTTTTTCCAGACACATTCTGCGTGCTCAGGCGATGCACAGCCTCCCCTACCGGGACCGGTGTTCTCTTTTCAACCATCATGCTCACTCCGTCCTTTATGTATTGAAAATTGCTAGCTCTATAATTTCATAGATGAACAAGACAATGCAAGGACAATCTCTCGGCAGTCTCTCAATTGTAGCAATCTTTACTGGAATTAGGTAGAATGGAAATTGGATCTGTTACCTTGTTCGCGATTGTCAGAAAGTGTCGAAGTTTTTCATTGGAGACAATCTGAAGCGGCTCTATTTCACAGGGCTGTGTAACCGGCAGAGCCACTATCATAGAAAGGATTTGACCGCTATGACAAGACGTAACCTGAAGGGAACCGTTCATGACCATGTGATCAAAAGCCGGGAATTGCAGGAAGACATCCCTCTGCTTGTGTACACCCCTCCCGAGTTTACACCTTTGAATACATATGACGTCCTGATCTGTCAGGATGGCAACGACTATTTCCAATTGGGGCGAATCCCCCGCCAGGTTGAGTCCTTAATTGAAGAAGCAGACATCCGCGAAACGATTGTCGTCGGGATTCCATATCCTTCTGTCGATGAACGGCGCAGGCGCTACCATCCACAAGGAGAGAAAACAGATGCGTATATCCGTTTTCTCGCTCATGAGCTATTGCCGTTTCTCGATCAGCACTATCCAACCCATCAGCTTGCCTCAGCACGGACCCTTGCCGGGGATTCTCTTGCGGCAACCGTCTCGTTAATGACCGCCTTACTGTACCCGAGCCTGTTCGGGCAGGTGATGATGCACTCGCCTTATGTCGATGAACGCGTGCTTGCGGCGGTTGAGAACTATAACAAACCGACAGAACTGGCGATTTATCACGTGATCGGTCTGGAAGAAACAGCCGTAAAAACGACCGACGGACAAACGCTTGACTTTTTAGAACCGAACCGCCGGCTTCACCAGGCATTGCAGGAAAAACGATTTTCTTATTTTTACGAAGAGTTTGATGGGGATCATACGTGGAAATATTGGCAAAAAGATTTGCCACGGGGACTTATGACTCTTTTACCCTACTAACAAAGTTTTGGAACCATCTCATCTCAGAAAGGAATTGGAACAATGCAAGTGATGAAAGTCGAAACAAAGCAGCAATTAGACGATGCATTCCATATTCGTACCGAAGTTTTCGTCAAAGAACAAAAGGTGCCAATGGAAGAAGAAATTGATCAATACGAAGAGGAAGCAACCCATTTCGTCGTTTATGACGACGAGCAGCCCGTCGGCGCAGGCCGTTTACGCTTCGTGGACGGGTATGGCAAAGTGGAACGAATTTGCATCGCCGAATCAGTACGGGGCAAAGGAGTCGGCCGCCTCCTGATGGAAAAGATCGAAGCAACCGCACGGGGTGAAGGAGCCAAGAAAATGAAGCTCAACGCTCAGCGCCAGGCAGAGCGCTTTTACGAAAAGCTCGGCTATGAAACGGTCTCGGGAGAATTTCTTGATGCCGGCATCCCGCATGTTACGATGGTGAAGGTGTTTTAAAGAAAAAGAAATAGCAGCCTTCCGTTGAAGAGGCGCTGAGACAAAGGCTTCACTCACTACTACCCGTTGTGAGTGAAGCCTTTCGTCAGTATTTAAGTTTCAAGCGCGAAGCCGGCTTCCAAAGGATCGCTTGGCGCGGGCGAACTTGCCGAGCTTCACCTGCGTTATGTGCGGAAAGACGTCACCGTTTGTTGCAGCTTCTCGGCGATCCGGTACAAGGTGTTCGCGCTTGTCGCGATTTCTTTGATCGTCACGCGTTGCCGCCCGGCATTTTCAGCAACCTGGACAAAGGAAGCGGAGGCCTGTTCAGCATGGGTAACTTGATGCTCAGTCACGAGCAACACCTGGTCGGTTCCTGCCGACATTTCTTCAAAGGTAGCAGAGGCGTCTTCGATTTGCTGCGAGACTGAGCGAATCGAGGAGGAAATCGAATCAAACATCTCCCCTGCCTCGTTTACCGAAGCGACCGTTTCCTCTACTCCTTTATTAAGAACTTCCGCCACTTTTTCCGTATTCGTTCGTAGTAACATAATTAAATCATCAATCCGTTCCGCGGAAGTTTTCGACGTTTCGGCCAAGTTGCGAATTTCTTTGGCAATGACGGAAAACCCCCGTCCTTTTTCACCGGCGCGACTCGCTTCGATCCCGGCATTTAACGCTAAAATATTCGTCTGCTCCGAAATTTGATTAATTCCAGCGACAATTTCACTAATTTCTCCGGCTCTGTTTCGCATCGTCGTCACAAGCTCATTTAAGTCATCTGTCGCGCGGTTGACCTCATTGACCTGCTCGGTTGCGCGAGAAATGATTTTATGTCCTGAATCTGCCAAACTGGCACTTGCATTCGAGCTATGATTCACCTCACTGAGCAGATTGGCGTTCCGGTGAATGCCTGAAGCTATTTCCTTGATCGTAATCGCCGTTTCCTTCGCGCCAGTTTGCTGCTCCTTCGCCTGCTCCGCTGTGCTGCTGATGATCATGTCAATGTCGAGTGCTGCCTCCATTGTTGAAGTGGCTTCCTTTGATAAACGATGCGATTCGGCTGTCAGCTTCTCCGACGCTTCGGCAATTTGTTTGATCATCTCTTTTAGATGAGCGGTCATCCTGTTCACTGCACTTGCCAGTTCCCCGACTTCTGCCGCGTCTGAAACCGATAATGGGTTGGCATCTAAATTGCCGTTGGAGACATTGTTCATATAGCGGAGCAGCTTTTCAAGGGAACGGCTCATTCGTTTATCGTGAGTAACAGCGAGATAGCCGGCGATGAGCGCTGTAAGGAGGAACAGCAGCAAAAGAAAAATAGTTGTTACAGACTGAATCGTCTTGCCACTGTCCGGCTGCCCTTGAAGCTCAAGGATCAACGTATCAATCGCTGAGGATAATTCTGCCGCAGCAGGCCTGATCGACTCACTGTTGACAGTAGCCTGCCCGAGTAAAGCCGCAACGCTTTCTGCCTCGTCCTTTATCGCCTGAAGCAATGCTGGCTGTTCACTCGCCGCTTTCTCCACTAAAGCGATTTGCTCAAGCAATTCTTCCACCTCGTTCATCACCGTTCCCCCTCCTGCCGGCAAACCAAGCGAAAGCGCTTCAAGCCTCGTTGCACTTTGCTGCAGCTGATAGCCTGCTGTCAGCGCCGAATAGGATGTTTCATGCGCGCTGTTCATCCGATTCATTCCCACAATCGAAGCGAGCGAAGAAAGGAGCAGCGCGGCAATCAGCGCGAAGCTTAGAGTCAGCCATGCTGAGCTCATTTTTCTTTTCTTCTCCCGGGTGGCGGCCTCCTGATCACTGTTTGCCCAGGCATAGCTTTTTAAATAGGGGTCAGGCGCAATCGCTTCTTCTGTCCGCCACAGCTCGCGGATCATTCCGTCACGATTAATCTCGCCAACACGTGCTTTTTTATAAATGTGCTGTGTGTTTCGGTCAACAGACACCGTCCCTTCCGGAGCTGCCAAATCGATTTCACCGGCGATGCTGCGCAAAGCGTTTGTTTCCGTCGTTCCAGCTTTCTCTACCATTTTCGCCCATAAGTGAACGGCGACATAGCCGGCCTCGATTGGATCGGAAGTGACGCGGTCTTTTCCGTACGCGGCTTTATATTTTTTGACAAATGCTCTGTTTTCCGCTGTATTCACCGTCTGAAAATAATTCCACGCCGTTAAGTGGCCGGCTACTAACGGCGGTCCGATGCTGCGAATTTCTTCCTCCGCGACGCTGACGGATAAAACAGGAATATCATCCGGAGTAATGCCGGCTTCTTTCAGCTGTTTAAAAAAAGCAAGATTGCTGTCGCCGTTCAGCATATTGTAAATCACATCAGGACGCTTCGCTTTGATGTCCTTAACAATTTGCTGAAATTCCGTATGACCGAGCGGCGTATATTCTTCCTGCACAAGCTCACCGTCAAAGGCCGCAAGCTGTTTCTTGATAATCGTGCTTGCGGTTTGGGGAAAGATGTAGTCGGAGCCGACAATAAAAAAACGCCTTCCTTTGTTTTCTAATAACCACGTAACCGAAGGAATGATCTGTTGATTGGTTGTCGCTCCGATGTAAAAAATGTTCGGTGACATTTCCATCCCTTCATATTGAATTGGGTAAAACAGCAGACCATTCAATTCTTCAAAAACGGGAAGCATCATTTTGCGGCTGATCGATGTCCATCCACCAAAAACGACGGAAACCTGGTCCCGCTCCAACAGCTTTCGTGCTTTTGCGGCAAAGGTCGGCGCATCAGAAGCGCCGTCTTCTATCACTACTTCCAGCCGCTTATTCAGCAAGCCACCGGCGGCATTAATTTCTTCAATCGCAAGCATTTCAGCATCCTTCACTGGTGTCTCACTACCTGCCATCGTCCCGCTAAGCGAGTGTAAGATTCCTATTTTTATCGTATCACCAGCCATAAAGACCCCCTCCTTTTGTAATAAAGGTAACATAACCTAGTGCTTTTTATGGGTTTCATGTTAGATACGTTGACAACCGAAATGAGAAACCTCACGCTTCACAGAGGGGATCTCGTGATATGGCAGTAAGCAGCCAAGAAAACAGTTTTTTTTAAATCACTTGGAAAATAGCAGCATTTCTCCTGTATAGGCATATGATAGGGGGAGCAACTTTCAGAAAGGATGAACATGTAAGATGACCTACTCTTTTTCACCTGCGGACGTTAGCGCTGAAAATCAATCCCATTTATCTTTGCTTTCCGCCTTAAGCAAAAAGGCTTCAACCATTGATTTATACAGGCGATTAGCTGCTTCCGCTCCTAATAAGGAGCATCAAAATGAAATTCTACGTTTGGTAGAAGATGATCATGCTCAGCTGCGTCACATGCTGACCCTGTATGTCAACATGAGCGGATGCCAGCCTATCTATGATGTGCCGATCATTCCTTTTCAAAGTTATCGAGAAGGTTTGCAAAAGGCTTATCAAACTATGGTGCCGACCTACGAGCATGATACTCATTCTTCACTTCGGCATTCTTCCTACAATGGCTTGCCGAATGAACAAGAAAATTTGGCACGAATTCGCTTTTTATATGAGGATGCTTTCAAGCGAATCACCGACTTTGGACCGGAGCCATTTGCGGTTCAAATTGAAGAAGCGACTAAACAAAATCAGACGTTCCGTACGGCGTTGTGGACGGGGAAACATTTGCAAATTACGTTGATGAGTATTGAAGCAGGTGAGGACATCGGTTTAGAAATTCATCCGACACATGATCAATTTATCCGGTTGGAAGAAGGACAGGGGCTTATTCAAATGGGGGAGCGCAAGGATCATTTACCCTTTCAGCAAACGATTTACGAAGATTATGCGACCGTAATCCCCGCTGGAACATGGCATAATTTAACGAACACAGGAGACAAACCACTAAAACTGTATTCCATTTACGCGCCACCTCAGCACCCTCACGGAACAATCCATGAAACGAAGGCGATCGCGATCGCTGCTGAGGACCATCATCCTTACTAAAGCAAAGGAACGGAAGACGAGCTTGAGACAAAACTAGCTTAGAGGCTGGAGCAAAAGGGAAAAAACCTTTTGTTCCAGCCTCTCGATTTTTATTTACAGGACGGTTTTGACAGAAGTCTGAAAACCATTTTTACGACGATTGTCAGCAGACTGATCAACAGCAGTTCTGAGAGGGCCACGGTCATACTAAACATTCAGCATTCGTCTCCTTTCTCAGTCAAAATAAGCTTTGACGATTTCTCTGGCAATATGCTGCGCCATACCCGGTCTGGCGCCGTGGCGGTCAAGCTTGGCGTGCGGAACGACAACGGCAAAGGCAATTTCAGGATCGCTGTATGGCGCAAACCCTACAAACGTTTGCGTCTCACCATCGATGACTGTCTTTCGTTCTTCGCCAACGGCGATCTTCACTTGGGCAGTGCCTGTCTTCCCGGCCACTTCATACTGCGGTATCTCTGCAAATCTCGCGGCGGCATTTCCGTGCGTGACGACCCGGCGCAGGCCTGCCTTCACCCGTTCGAGATGCTCGTCGCTCATTTCAATTCGATTTAAGACAGCCGGTTCAAATTGCTGGATGACAGCGCCCGGCTCCTCAGGGTTCGTTGTCGGCTCGCGGACTTCCTTCACGAGAGTAAGTTTCATCCGGTAGCCGTCATTGGCAATCGTCGCGATATACTGGGCGAGCTGAAGCGTCGTATACGTATCATACTGCCCAATCATTAAATCAAGCAGCTTCCCACCATTCGTATTCTCCCCCTCCATACCGTTAAAATAGGTTGGGAGGTCGATTCCCGTATCGGTGCCAAGTCCGAATTGTGAAAAGCTATTGCGCACGGTTTGATAGGCTTCCGCGATCGTCTCGCTCGTCCAGCCGCATGGCGTATGAGGCGCACTGTAATAGCAATTAGCAAGTCTCATTCCGATTTCAAACATATACACGTTTGAGGATTGCTCAAGCGCATAAAGATCATCAATCCAGCCAAAGCCGGTTTTATTCCAAGTGCTTTTCGGCGGGGTCGACGGCAAATAAATCGTCCGGTCGTTAAACTGTGTCCCAGGCTGGGCAACCCCTTCATGAAAGCCGGTTAAAACCGAGGCCGCTTTAATCGAGGATCCCATTTCAAATCCTTTGTTGACCACCCCTAAATGATCGGCGCTGTTTGTCCCGTCTCCTGAATCGAGAAAGCCGGCCAGCGCCAGCACATCGCCGGACTTCGGATTGAGGATCACCGCATAGGCGGAGCGGTCCTCGATAAATGAATGACGGCCCGCATTGTTCATTTCATCTTCTATCATCTTCTCAAGCTTTTGCTGAAGCTCCATATCGATGGACAGAATCAAATCATTGCCTCTCTGCCCGGAGTGCTGTTGTCGCTTGCCGGCTTCACTTTGCGTACGAACCGCTTTTATTCCCTTCAGCATCTCCTCATACTGCGCTTCGAGATAGCTGACTCCTACGATCTCATTCCGCTGATAGCCTCGCGCGATATAGCCGTCGACCTTCTCGCCCGGTATGAAATTGACACTGCCGAAAATACTACGCAGCGAGCTGCCATACGGATAGGACCGCCGTGAATCAAGCTGAATATCAACCCCTGGCAGTTCAGCTAAATGCTCGATAATCAAATGCGCTTCTTCCTCCGTCACATTGCGCTTAATCCGCTGCGGTGCGGTAGCCGTTCCTTGACTCATTTCACGATAAACGGCGATGACCGCCATATCCTTTTCACTTAGCGCTTCCAGCTGCTCCTCTGTGATGGCGTCCAGCTCTAATTGATAGACATCCGCATTGCTCAGCTCATTATTTCGTTTGTCAGAGTCAAGCAGCTGGCGTCGCTCTTTTTCATCCATCGTAAGCAAAAGATAGTCCTTCTTATCCCGTTCAGTTACGTTGGACGTGTCAATCTCAAGAAAGGATTCCAGCTTTTGCGCGACGTCCAGTAGCACAGCCGAACTCGTATTGGTTGAAGGCATCATATACGTTAACGAGAATTCCACTTCATTATCGACGACAACCTTGCCGTATCTGTCGAGCATCAATCCTCTGGGCGCATCCGTTTGAATCGGCCGCTCCTGGGCCGAAGCTAGTTGCGCTTCAAATTGTTCCCCATGCAAAATCTGAACGTAGCCAAGCCGTACAATCAACAACGTGAATAAGAGAAAGACCGTGACAAACAAAATTTGCAGCCGCTGCTGATAATGCACTTTTCTTTTTTCCATTTTCGTCTCCTCTTCCTTACACCGCTATTGTTGGAACTGCTGTTCAAAAATCGCTCTCACCTTCGGCACGACATAGGAGCTGCCTCCGCGATTTTCGACATTTTCAATCATCATTAGCACGAGCAATTCCGGATTGTCCGCATGAAAGGCGATAAATCCACCATTTTCCTTTCCCGCTTCATCTTGAGATAATTTATATTCCGTCGTTCCGGTTTTTCCGGCAAGCGTAATAGCCGTCAGCCTGGAAGCAGCTCCTGTTCCTTCCGCGACAACCGCCGTCAAGTCTGCGACAATTTTGCCGGCATCCTCTGTTTCTATGACATCATCCTTCCAAACGGAAGGCCGTTCGTCCTTGAAAAGGAGCGGCTTAGGCATCTCTCCTGTTACAAACGGAGCATACATTAGCGCAAGATGCAAAGGAGTGACGAGCAGTTCTCCCTGGCCATAAGCGGTGTCCGCCAATTGAATGTCCGAGTTGATTCCGTTGTTCGCCACGGTCGACATCGCCATCCCGTACGGAAAAGGAATCTCTTCATTAAATCCAAAGGAGTCCAGCCCGCTGAGAAATGCTTCAGCTCCGAGCTCCAGTGCCATCTGGGCAAAGTAAATATTGTCAGAGTGGACGAGGGCATCGGTTAAATCAACATGATTGACTTCTTTGACGCGCGTAACTGCGTAATTTCCCCATGAGGAATCCTTCTGCCACTGCTTCCTGCTAATCTGTTTCTTCTCATTACCGTCCCAGTTATGAGCAAGCCCGATCGCCGCTGTCACCGGCTTCATGATTGATCCCGGCGCATATCTTTGGGTAAAGCGGTTCAGCAAAGGTTTAGCTTCAGCTTCATTGAGCTGTTGCCATGCTTCTGCCGTTAAACCGTGGATGAATTCGTTCGGATCATAAGCAGGAGAGCTGACAAGTGATAGTACTTCTCCTGTTTTCGGATTCAAGGAAACAGCGGTTCCCGGTTCATTGGAAAATTGCTCGTAAATCCTTTGTTGCTGACTGGCGTCAATTGTTAATTGGATACTCTCGCCATCGACCGCTTCCTTTCTGGCAATCTCGGCTTTTGGATTCCCCTGTTGATCAACAATGTAAATGACGCTGCCATCCTCGCCGCGCAGCCGGTGCTCCAATATTTTTTCAAGCCCTGCTTTGCCAATTTGATCGTGAGCTTGATAGCCCTTACTCTCCAATTGTTCTAGTTCTTCAGCTGAAATCGAACCTATGTAGCCAGTTAGATGAGCCGTCGCCTGTTTAAACGGGTAAACTCTGGCGCCGACCTCTCGGTAAGTCGCTCCGGCAATGTCCTGAATCTGCGCCACTGTTTCCTGCTGCTCCACCGGAATGGAGAGAATGGGTACAAACATGTCCGGCTTAATCCAATCCTGCTGCAGCGCCTCTTTCACCTGCTGCTGCGAGAGACCGAGAATATTTGCCAGTCGCTCGACTGTTTCCTCCACTGACTCGATCCGTTCCGGTACAATCCCGATTTCATACATCACACCGTTAACAGCTAGGCCGGAACGGTTTCGATCAAACAGTTCTCCCCGTTTCGCAGACAGCGTTTCGACCCGTACTTTATCTCCCTCCTCCAGCTCGGGAAAAATGAGCCCGGGAGTCCAATCGATCTTCCATGTTTTTGTCTCGTCATGAAAAACCAGTTCTGCCACGGCATCAGTTGTCACCTCTCCTGCTCTTGTCAGCATCCTCTGTGTAAAGGCAAGCGGGTAGCGTTCCGCTTTTGATCGTTTCGTTTCCTCGTCTATTTGATCAACTGTAATTGTTACCTCTTTTGCCTCAATACCCAGGTAAATCTTTTCGTACCGCTCAACAAACGCATTCGCCGAAATCACTTCTTTCGCAGAGTCTGTCAATAATTCATACATCTTTTCATAATTTCCTCGCTGCAAATGCGCGGCGAATTCGTTAAAAGCTTCCTCTGGTGTTTGCTCCTCTTTGCTGCAGGCGAAAAGCGAGAGACAAAGAAGAATTGATACACATCCGAGCATGATTTTTTTCGCATCCATTTTTTGAACCTGCCCTTCCATTCAGTAAGAAAGCGGCACGAGAGGACCGCCCCACCAATTTCTACGCTTTCTCAACCACAAAAAAGATTACACATGTAATATTTATTAATATTACATGTGTAATCTAAAAAGTCAAGACGGATTCAAAGAAAATGAGACTTCACGTAACGCAAGCTTTAGCAGATAGCTTAGGGGCTGGGCAACGGTTAAAAATAACCTTCAGGCCCAGCCCCTTTCACTACCGGTCTATTGCTCAACTGATTTGTATATCCCTTCCTGCTCCAAAATAGAGAGCGCGATTTCAGTGGCCGACCTTCCACCGGCCTCGGTCTCTCCTTCAATATGAACGGCAAAGAATTGCGGGGCTTCGTTCGTTTCGACAAATCCGATAAACCAGCCGCTAATATCCTCTCCGTCAAAAGAAAGCGTCCCGGTTTTTCCGTACAAGCGGGCATCCCCTGACTGCTCCAGCAGGATGGCGTCTTTTACTGTTTCAATATGTTCCTGCGCGAAGCCGGGCTGATTCTCATACAGCTTTCTCAGCATCTCAATCTGTTCTACTGGCGAGATCGTAAGCGAGGAATCGGCCCAGTAGTTTTCAAGGCTGCTCGATAATTCCGCATTGCCATAATGAAGCTGCTCAAAGGAACGCTGGAGGCTCTCTCGGCCCAGCTGCTCGTCAAGTCGCTGAAAATACCATGAAGCTGAGCTGGCCATCGCCGTGAACAGGTTGTGATCGCGATTCCACTCGTCGTATTGATACGGGGTCCCGTCCCACGCCATGTCTGAATCGTTTCTCGTAATCAGTCCCGCTTCAAGCGCCAATAAGGCACTGAAAATTTTATAAGTCGAGGCTGGCGCGTATCTCGTCGTGCTGACGTCCCGATTATAAACGGTATATTGGCCTGTAGCGGCGTCAAATAGCACGGCGCCGCCTGACACATTGGCAAAGAAGCGGCTGTAATCTTTATAAACTGCCTGTTCACCGGAGAAATCATATTGATCGGCGTTCACCGCGAACACCGAAAGTGTCGGCGTACTTAGTAACACAAGCGCTGTTATAGCCGTAAAAACAAGCGAGCTTTTCCGTTTAAGCTGCCGTGACTCCTGTTTGAAATCGACAATCGTTACAATTCTTCGTTTTACTTCTTTATAGGAACTGCTTATTTCAGAAGCGACAGCGAGCGGGGACGTCCGCTGCGAAAGCGAAGCGAATTTCAGAATCACCTCGGCATAGTGAAGATGCGCTTCCTCGTCGCCCTGCTTCAACACGGCATAATCACAGGATATTTCCATCTCTGTTTTCATTTCCTTTAAAAAATACGAGACGAATGGATTAAACCAGTACATCGTCCGAAACAGACAAATCAAATAATTGATGAGCATATCCTTCCGTTTACTATGAAACAGCTCATGCAGCAAAATGTATCTCAGCTCATCCTTTGTTAAGAGAGAACTATCTCTTGGCAGAACAATGTAAGGACGGATGAGACCAAAGGTGATTGGTGATGTAATTAATGCCGAATGTCCGAGCACGACCTTTTTATGAAAGCCGATCTTTTGCTGACAATGATCCAACAGATTGGACAGCTGTGGATCGTCGACGGCTTGCAGGCTTTTTTTAATGCTGAACATACGCCTGTTACTGTACAACGTCAGCAGCAGCATCACCGTCATACCGGCAATCCAGATCAGCAACAAGACAAAGTCGACTTGACTGAAGGACGACTGCTCCACCGTAACCGAGAAATCCTGCAGCCAGTTTCCGTTCTGCCATTCTCCTTCCGTTTGCGTGGTCGCAGCCTGGCCCCCGGCTGAACCAGGGTTAAACGCACGGTAACGGCTAACCCAATCAGCAAACGAGTTGATTTTCAAAAGATGAACGGGAAAAAATGGCGCCAGCAGAAGCAGGAAAGAGACTACACTGATCCGGTACAGCGTGTTGACCGTGACATGATGTTTCACCAATTTTTTTAAGCAGATCACGACAGCGAGCAGGAGGGAAATAAGAAGATTGCTAATAAGAAAAAGAGTAAAGAAAGAATGTTCCATGTTATTCCTTCTTTCTCTTACGTTCTTCTAAAATATCATATAGTTCATTAATCTCGTCTTCGGACAGCTTATCCTTTTCTAAAAAGTTCAACACCATTGAATTAAGCGTCCCGTTATAAAAACGATTTAAAAAGCTTTGGCTCTCGACTTCAATGTAGTCGCTCTCTTCCACATTCGGCACATAGACGAACACGCGCCCGTCTTTATAATGGTGCAGCGCCCCTTTTTTAATTAAGCGTAGCAGCATCGTCTGAATCGTCTTCGGACTCCATGTACTCGTTTTTGACAGCTTTTCAATGACCTGTTTCGTATTGCTGTGCGGATGCCGCCAGATGATCTTCATAACCTCTAGTTCTGCTTCGGAAATTTGCGGTAACTTTTTCATCTCTTACCCACCCTTAAACTTACCAATGTAATAGTTCAATTATAGGACCGCCCGCTGAGGAAGTCAACAGAGGAGAAAGCAGGCGAAGCCCTTGTCCGATTGTAAAAATTTTGTCCGGAGAGGATAAAGATAATAACATTTTCAGCAATCCGAACAGACTGCCGAAGCACTCATTTTTAAAATAAATGGTTATTTATAAGAGATACTTACACTGTCACCGACTGATAAAAGCATAAAAAGTCGGGTTGGCTGCCGATTCACCTGTTATGATAGGACAGGAGAAAGGGAGGTACATTCATGGAGATGTTAAAAGGAATGAACGAGGCATTAAATTATATTGAAGAAAATTTGAGTAACCACATTGATGTAAAGGAGGTAGCTAAAGTTGCCTTGTGCTCTGAATATCAATTCAAACGCCTTTTTGCTCTTTTATCAGGTATTACCATCTCAGAATATATTCGGAGAAGACGTTTGACATTGGCGGCATTGGAATTGAAGGATCCAAGGGTAAAAGTGATTGATGTAGCACTCAAATATAGGTATCAATCACCGGATGCCTTTTCACGCGTATTTCAAAACTACCATGGCGTTACTCCTTCAGCTGTCAGAAATACAGAACAGAACGTAAAAGCATTTCCAAGAATGAGCTTTCAATTAACGATCCAAGGAGGAACCGAAATGAATTATCGTATTGTTGAAAAAGACCCATTTACCGTGGTGGGGGTTAAATATGAAGTTGAGATGGTGAATGAGTTACTAACACCGACTTACGAAAGTATGATAGCTGCAATCAGTGATACCGAGATGAAAGAGCTGGAGTCCATCGCAAATAAAGAGCCTCACGGTATCATTCATGTTTCAGTAAATTACTCAGAAAATGATGAAGGGAAGGCAAGCTTTGACCAATATATCGGGGCAGCCACGTCACAAGAGCCGTTAGAAAAGTATTCCACTTTAGAAGTACCTGCCTTACTATGGGCAATTTTTGAAATAGATGGAGACTGGGAGCAGGTTGAAGGACATTGGCAACGGATCTATTCAGAGTGGCTTCCTTCATCATCCTATGAATTGGCAGAAGGTCCAGAAATACTAGCCAGTAAAGATCAAAAAAGTCAGATCTGGATCTCTATTCAGGAGAAGTAAATAAACGTGGATTATCTTCATGCTTTCCATGAAGGTTTCATTTAAAGTGGATGTCGGCAGCCATTTTTAGGGCTGAGACAGAAGGTTGTTTTTACCTTTGTCCCAGCCTTTGCCTTGTCGTATACATCCTCTTCACGTTTTGAATCCTGTGTATCGGGCTCCCGATCTCATTTTTGGAGTGGCGCAACGCTTTCTTCTGTCTGGTTTTTTTCAATGGCAGCCGGCTCGGTTTTCTCCGCCAGTTTTCCTTGCACGGCGGCGAGCTTGCCGTCCATCGTCGATACTTTGTCCCGTCTGTCGTCGATCCGGATATTGGTCGCGACGCGCTTCACTCCATGCTGGAACGGCACTTCATGAATCGCCTGAATCACCTCGAACAAAACAGGCAGCTCCCCTTCGATCAGCGTGCTCATCGGCGTCAGCTGATAAGTAATTTTTCCTTCGTATTGCTTCAGCACCTGGTGTACCTCAGCGACATGCGCGCTGACGCTTGGATCCTCTGTGCCAATTGGAATAATCGTTACATCGACAATCGCCATATGCTTCTCCTCCTTTATGCGGATTGGCCGCTTGACAACGAGCCTTTCCGGAAACTCTTTCGCAGCCAGCTTGCGATACGACTCGATCGAAGCAAGCAGGTGCTGATGCTCAGGCTCGGCAGTCGTGATATGAATCTGGAGCCAGTAGGAAATCCGCAAAATCAGGTTTTCAAGCCAGCGGAATCCTTTCTTCGTCATCAATGTCGCGACGACCGGAATCGCAGCGACCGCCATATACGAAGCAAGCGCCAATGACGGTTCCCCGACTCCATTAAAGCATGAAATCACAATCGTCAAAACGAGCACGCTGCTAAAATAGATGACTACCGTATTGGTCGAGCAATAACGGTTCGTGATCGCCGCCCGTTTGATTCGCGGCATCCCCGCCCGGCGAATGACGCCTTTCGTGCTGAACACTTTATGCTCGGCGCCATGGTAGCGGCGCAATTGCGCGGGGAAGATAAAGTGGGTGCCAAACATAAAATAAAGCAGCACATAATAGGGCAACCCTTCCCATCCGGCAAAAGAAGCCGCAAGCAGCTTTGGAATAAAGACACTGCCGAGCACGACCAGGCTGAGCAGCTTAAACCAGAGCGGCATTGAAAAGAAAATCTGCTTCCCCATAAGGAGCAGTGTTTTGGCGCTTAAAGGCTTCAGCCAGCTTTTCAGCCGTGACTTTTCATGATAGGCGCAGGCCACGTGCTGCTTGCCAATATAGAAGATTCCCTTTTGATAGGACAGCCCTCTTACCTTCATCGCGACATCCTTCCTTTTCTATGCTAGTAGCTCGTTACCCAATACGGCACATTCGCCGCTCCATCAAAGACGGGTTTTGTAAAAGCGGCATCCTCTTTTACGAGCGGGCTGTGCTCCACCCATGTATGCAAAAAGTGAAGCTCAATATGCTCCGGCTCAATCCCCGCCCCCAGAACTTCAACTGAAACAGAGCCGAGATTGCCATAGCTCATATTTTCCTCAACCTTGTTCGGAAAAGCAAAAATGATGCCATTATCGACGGCAACGCCCTCCGCTTCTTCAATCACTTGATCGCCATAGCGCAATTCAAGCAGTCCCTCTGCGAAGCTGAGATCATACCGCGGTTTGCCGGTTGCCGGATCGGTGACGGTTATCCCGATATAGTCCTCGCCATACATCCCTTCCTCCGGCATGGTCGTCCAATCCCAGTTCGCTTCAACCCGCACGCCATCGTCTGTCGGGGTCTTGTCAACCTCCATCTCCATCACTTCCGGAAGCTGTTCATTCGTAATCATCTCTTCCTGCTGCAAGAAATGATAGCCGCCGAGTATCATGACAACCATCAAAATTCCTGGCAATATTAAAACCGGTTTATTTCCTCGAAACATGTACAGCCGCTCCTTTATCGTCGATCAATCTGTTTCCATCCGGATCAATTGCATTTGCTGTGTATAAAAAGCCCGGTATGTAAAAACGGTCACAAGCATCGCGCTGATCGAGACCGCCACAAAAATACTAAGCGAAATCACAATCTGATAGCGAATCGCCACGTGCGGCGATACCCCGGCTAAAATGAGCCCGGTCATCATCCCCGGAAGCTGAACGAGACCGATCGTTTTTAATCCGTCCACATTCGGAATCATCGCTGCTTTGACGATTTTGCGGATCAGAAGCTGCGAAGCCTCCTTCGGTGTCGCTCCGAGGGCAAGCGCCGCCTGCAGCCGGTCGTGGTTTTGCCGAAACTCCTGCTTCATCCGCTCAAGCGCCAGCCCGATTGCGACCATGCTGTTGCCGATGATCATCCCGCTCATTGGAATAACCTGCTCCGCGGTGAAGGAAATCATATCGAAGCCGAGCCACATCGTCAGGACGACGGCTTCCACCGCACAGAGAATCAGCAGCACAACCGCCTGGACCGACGGAATACCGCTCCCTTTTTTTGCCGCATGTATGCCGGCCACCGTAATCATGACAAGCAGCATAAGCGGAATGCCGACGATCGGCTGCAAACCGAAGAGAAAGGTCAGCAAATATCCGATCAAAAACAGCTGGATCACGCCGCGCACGCTCGACCAGGTGATGCTTTTTTCTAATCCCAGCGAATAGAGATAGGAGAGCGAGAGAGGAATAAGAACAAAAACAATCAAAAATAGCATCGACGTATTCGAAATCTCCGGTGCCATCAGGCGCTCCCTCCTTCTTCATCCCGATAGAGAAACCGCCGTGCTTCCAGCGTCTCCGGATTGGCGAAAAAAGCAACCGACTCCTTTTGCTCAACGAGGCGTCCATTGTCGATGAAAAACGTCAGGTCGCCAAGCCGCTCGGCCTGCTCGAGATCATGCGTCACCATCAGAATCGTCTTCCCCTGCTTTTGCAAATGCTTGATCAGCTCCTCTACAACAGCGGCATTGCGCAGGTCCAAGGCGCTTGTCACCTCGTCCAGCAAGAGAACTTCGGGCTCATTGGCGAGCGTTCGCGCCAATGAAACCCGCTGCTGTTCACCGCCTGACAGCTCCTCGACCGGCTTCGCCAAAAAATCCTCCGTCAGGTGAACCGCTTCAAGCAAATCAAGCAGCCTGGCTTTAGACCAGTTGAGATTATGTAAGCGCGGTCCGTATAAAATATTGTCCTCGACCGTTCCTTCAAACAAAGCCGGGCTTTGAAACGCCATGCCGATCCGTTTGCGCAAATCCTTGATCGCATAGTCGGTGATTGGCTTGTCCCGATAATAAATCATTCCGCTCTTTCGTTCTTCCAGACGGTTCATCAGCTTTAGCAGGCTGCTTTTCCCCGCCCCGGAAGGACCGATGATCGTAACAAGCTGGCCCCCTTCAATTGAAAAGGTCATATCCGTCACCCGGTCGCTTCCGACGTTCTCCCACCGTATGTCCAAATTGCCACCCCTTTAGCTCTTGCTCCTGTTTTTTTATTATACAGGATTCGCCCCGTGAACGAAATGAAGAGGCGGGGATAAAAGGCTGTTTTTCCCTTTATCCCCGCCTCTAAGTAATAAGCGTAGCCGTTGCCTGATTTTGAAAGGCTTGCTACGAGTGGGGTTTCTCATAATGAGATTATGGCGCGTGAAGCCATTGCAAAAATGTCAAAGCCGGCTTCGTCCCAAGTCCACTGTGTTACGCTTCTCCCGCCAGTCGGCGGTAGGCCGCGTGATTCGTCGGGCCGATGCCGCCGCCGATCGCAAGTGAATGAGTAATCGCCGCTGTAATAAAAGCCTTCGCCGTTTGAATCGCTTCAAGCGGGGCAGCTTCTTTCGCAAGCTCGGCAGCAATCGCCGCGGCAAATGTACAACCGGTACCGTGCGTATGCTTTGTCGCAATCCGTTCTGTCTCCAGCTCGTGAAGCTCATGCCCATCATAGACGAGATCGATCGCCGGGCCGGACGGCAAATGACCGCCTTTCAGCACAATGTAGGCCGGCCCGAGCTGATGGAGCTTGACAGCCGCCTCCTTCATCTCGGCGAGCGTCTGCGGTTCCTCGCAGCCGACAATCTTGGCCGCCTCCGGCAAATTCGGGGTGATAACCATCGCCTGCGGCAGCAGCTCTTTAATCAGCGCTTGTACCGCTTCCTCCTGCAGAAGGGAAGCGCCGCCTTTGGCAATCATTACCGGATCAACGACGAGGCGCTTTACTTCATACTGCCGCAGCTTTCGGGCGACAAGGGTAATAATCTCCGCTGAAAACAGCATCCCCGTCTTCGCGGCGTCTGTGCCAATATCAGACAGGACGGCATCGAGCTGCGCTTCGACCGCTTCGAGCGTTTGCGGAAAAACGCCGTGAACACCGAGTGTATTTTGGGCCGTTAGCGCCGTTATGACGCTCGTCCCGAATGTATCAAGTTCTTGAAATGTTTTTAAATCGGCCTGAATGCCGGCTCCGCCCCCGCTGTCCGAGCCGGCAATCGTCAATGCTTTTGCAAGCGTCATCTTCCATTCCTCCAATTCCTAGTAACTAAAGCGTTCCGGTCTGCATGAAACGAGCGGCGCATAATTCTGCTTGCCATCAAGAATATCAGCGACAGCTTTAGCTGTCACCGGGCTGAGCAAAATACCGTTGCGGTAATGACCTGTCGCAAAGATGACATGCGGTGCTTCAAGCAGCGCTCCCAGTAAAGGAAAGCCGTCCTGCGTTGCCGGCCGCAACCCCGCCCATGTATGAAATGGCGTCATCTCCTGCAAAAAAGGGAAGATGTTTTTATTCCAATTTGTCAGGCGGTCAATTCCTTTTTTCGTCACCTCTGTTTGAAAGCCGGCAATATCCTCTGAAGCACCGTTGACGAGCGTTCCATTCGCCTTAGGCACGACGTAGCCCTGGCTCGTGTACACAATATGGTTGATCCGGCCAACCGGCAGATCATAGGCGCAGATTTGGCCGCGAATCGGATAAACAGGAATCCGGAGATCAAAAACATTCTCAAGCTCCTGCGCCCACGCCCCCGAACAGACGATCAGCCTGTCCCCCTGAAAGGTCCGGCCGGCCTTTGAGCGGAGAACGATCTCTTCCCGCCACCGTTCGACCGTGACTTCTTCAAGCTGCTCGGCAATCGTCACGCCCTGGCGCAAACAGGCTGACTCAAGCGCTTTGACATAATCGGGGGCAAACAAATGGCTTTCCTCCGGGTAATGCATCGCGGCGATCATCTGCTCCGATAAATCCGGCTCAAGCTGACGCAGACGATCTCCCGTAATGATCTCCGCCTCTACTCCGAACTGGCGCTGCCACGCCTGCCGTGTCTCCAGGCCGAGCAGCTCAGCCTCGTGATAGACCGCGTGCAGACTTCCACTTTCCGAATACTCGAAATCCAGCCCGCTTGCTTCCTTCACGTCTCTCTGCCAGCGTGGATAAAGGCGCAGGCTGTCAAGACAAAGCTGAAAAAAGTCATCCGGGTCCTCGCCAATTTCGGAAAAAGGAGCAAGCATCCCGGCTGCTGCTCCAGATGCTTGCCCACCGCATGACGCTTTCTCAACTACGGTTACGTCATACTCGCGGCGGCTCAGCTCAAAGGCCGTCGCAAGCCCGATTACCCCTCCCCCAAGAATGAGGATTTGCTCCTTCACATTGATTCCCCCTCGTTGTCTTTGCTAGTTTGAAATCAAGGATGTCAAACCGCTGCTTGCCGTCGCATATTTCTTTTTCGGAATGCGCCCGGCTTCATAGGAAAGTCTTCCGGCAGTGATCGCATGCTTCATTGCCAGCGCCATTTTCACCGGATCCTTCGCCTTGGCGACAGGTGTATTCATCAACACTCCATCAGCACCGAGCTCCATCGCCTGGGTGACATCCATCGCCGAGCCGAGCCCGGCATCGACGATAATCGGCACGGTCGCCTGCTCGACAATCAGCTGTAAATTGTACGGATTCAAAATGCCGAGCCCCGTTCCGATCGGCGCCCCGCCCGGCATCACGGCCGCCGCTCCGGCATTCTCAAGCTTTTTGCAAAGCACCGGATCGTCCGACGTATATGGGAGAACGACAAAGCCTTCAGCGGCCAGCACTTCCGTTGCTTTTAACGTTTCAATCGGATCAGGCAGCAATGTTTTTTCGTCAACGCTGATTTCGACCTTAATCCAGTCGCTTAAGCCTGACGCCCGGGCCAGACGGGCAATCCTGATCGCCTCCTCTGCCGTTTTCGCCCCCGACGTGTTCGGCAGGTACGTAAAGCTCATCCCGTCAAGATGCTGCAAAATCGCATCCTCATTTGGCGCCTCCAAATTAACGCGGCGAATCGCGAAAGTCAGCACTTCCGCCTCCGAAGCGCGAATCGCTTCATTTTGGACAAACGGGTTCGGGTAGCGGCCCGTCCCAAGAAAAAAGCGCGAGGACAGCTCCTTGCCGGCAATCGTTAATCGACTCTCCTTCATCTTCTCATCCCCCTCCGACAAATTGTACAAGCTCAATTTTCATCCCGGCTTCAAGCGTGGTCGTCTCCCAATCAGCCCGGTCAATGATCTGACCGTCCAGCTCTGTCACGACAAGCTGCGGCTCTAATTGAAAATGCTGAACGACATCGGCAAGCGTCGTTGCCGCCAGCTCATGTTGTTCTCCATTAATGATCAGCTTCATCAGACTTCCTCCTTATGCCGTTCAAGAATCGCCGTAAACTGCTCGCAGACAGCTTTTACATCCGCGGCGCCGACAATTTCACTAATCATGCAAATCCGGCTCGCCCCGGCCGCCAGCACCTGCTCGACGTTATGGAGCTTGATCCCGCCGATCGCGACAAACGGAATCGTAATTTCAGCGGCCACCTGCTGAATATAGGCAGTGGTCACCGGATCAACGACATCAACCTTGCTTTTCGTTTCAAAAATCGGCCCGACGCCGATATAATCGGCCCCTTCCGCTTGCGCAGCACGCGCCTCCTCGATCTGATGAGTGGAAATACCGATGATTTTATCCGGTCCGACAATCTTACGCGCCTCAGCGAGTGGAAGATCATCCTGTCCGAGATGAATCCCATCAGCATCTACCGCCAGCGCCACATCGATATGATCATTGACGATAAACGGGACACCATATTTCTTCGTCAGTTCGCGCAGTGCTTTCGCTTTCTGCAAAACGTCGCGCTTGCTGCTCGTTTTATCGCGAAGCTGGACAATATCAACTCCGCCGCGAATCGCTTCCTCCATGACCTCAATAAGATCACGGCCCGGGTGAAACGTTTCTCCTGTAATCGCATATAGCTGAAAGTCTTTCATTCAACCTCACCTTTCTTCCTTGCTTAGTCTGCAGAAAAGCCGTATCCCAACGAACGTGGAATACGGCTGCAATATAGATGATGAATTGCATCGACTTCCCTACGCTGGTATGAGCCAGATCAGGTACAAGGGTAAAAGGAACACCTTTTTCTCAGCCCGCTTTACGCAGACACCCCTAGTCTAAACATGCTGATTCTCTTTTCACTACTTTCATTATGACAGATCCACTTAAAAAATCAATTAAAAAAACCGCTGTGTGGTTTTTTTAGAAGCAGCGTGCGGAGCCGTTACAATCATTTAAGGCTGTCTGAAAACGGGGTTCTTTCAGACAGCCGCGTAACGTGCGAAGCCGCTGCCCCCTTGAACTCCCCCGTGACTTTTGTGCTTAGTAGCTATGCCAAAAGGTAAAAATCGACCTTATGGCATAGCTACTTATTCAAAAAGCTGGACAAGCACTTCCTGCTCTATGTCAAAAACCGATTCATAGCGGCTGCCAAGTAACAAATAGTTGCCATCCGGCGCAATTTGCATTGGCTCGTGGCTTTCTAATTCAGCCAGCTTATTCTCGGCATTCGTCCCAACATCATATGCGATTAATTCAAAGCCGTCAGTATAGCTTAAGAAGTCTCCGCTGTATTTGGGCCGGGCATAATAAAAAATCTCCCCTGCTGCATCATAGCTGTAAAACGGAATCCACCACTGCTCCGAATATGTGTTCAAAATCGGCATTTCAATCTGCTGCGCCAGCTCGCGTTCCCGAAAAAAACTGTACTTCGAATACAGATCATAGACGCTGTCAACCGTAACCATCAGCGACAGCCGTCCGGGAAAGCTCATGAAAGAAATCACGTTCTCCCGCCAAAGCTTCTTTTTGCCGTCCTCAAGATTGGCAATGTATAAAGGCGCCTGATAATTCGGTTCCAATTCATCCCATAACAGATAAGCAACCTCTGTTTCCGAGAGCCATTGAACGTAAGGCTGCTCCAGTTCCACCGGCTTCACCTCATTCGTCCCTACATCGACAAGGTAGCCGGCATACTCCCAATCAGGTAAAAACGCGACAGCAAGCATACGGTTCTGCACGTATGGATTCCAGAAAACCGAATAATCATCGCCAAGCCCCTCGATCGTCATCTGCGGCTCGCCTGCTGCGTCGAGAATCACTACTTCCGCCTCATGCTCCGGTGTGACCAGCTGAACAGCAAAGAGCGTGTAATCAACGTTGGGGGCGATATTGACAACCCAGCCGTCACGTTGAAAAAAATCAGCAGACTCCCCGGTAAGCAGATTATACGTATGTACGCTGGAATGCTCGCCATCTTCCTGCAAGTAAAAAACCGCGTCTTCCCTATACCAGCCTGTCACCTCTGTTATTTCCGTCTCTGAAAGGGGTACAACAGGGGAGCCGGTGAAAAAAGAATTAGGAACGTCGCGTTTTTCGGGCAGCTCTGTCAAGCGCTCCGGTGAAGGATGACTTTCCAGCTGCCCGGACGTACAGGCTGACATCATCAAGAGCATCATAAGACACAAGCATATTCTTTTCAAGCGGCTCTCCCCCTTTCCACTCATCATCATAAAACGCTCTCTCTATAAGACGTTCCAACTGGAAAAATGTTTCACCTTTCTCAAGAAAAATTTTAGTGAAGCGATTCACTAAGGGAGAGGGGGTGAGCCAAAAGGATTCCCTTCTTTTGACCCACCCCTGATAAGCAAAACATTATCCGTAAATAAAACGGGCTCCCGCTATCCCTGGATTCGTCATCTCCTTAGGATCGAGAATTTCATTAAGCTCCTCTTCTGATAAAATTCCTCTTTCCAGGCAAATTTCCCGAACCGGGCGCCCCGTTTGAATTGCTTCTTTGGCAATTCTAGTGGCGACCTCGTAGCCAACATGCGGATTAATCGCCGTAATGATCCCGACGCTGTGCTCGACAACATGGCGGCAATGCTCAATATTAGCCGTAATTCCTTCAATCGCGTATTTCCGGAAAACATCGATCCCGTTTTTGAGAATCGATAAAGACTGAAGCAGATTAAACACGAGGACAGGCTCCATCACATTCAGCTCAAGCTGGCCCGCCTCTGAAGCAATGCTGATCGTATGGTCGTTGCCGATGACCTGGAAGGAAATCTGGTTGACCACTTCGCACATAACCGGGTTGACTTTTCCCGGCATGATTGACGAACCCGGCTGGCGCGCCGGCAAATTAATTTCATTTAAACCGGTTCGCGGTCCCGAACTCATCAGACGCAAGTCATTCGCCATTTTCGAAAGATTGATCGCCATGATCTTCAATGCGCTTGAAACCTCTGTATAGGCATCGGTATTTTGCGTCGCATCGACCAAATCCTCCGCCGTCTTAAACGGATACCCTGTCAGGTCGGCTAAATACGTCGCTACTTTTTCAATGTATTCCGGCTTCGCATTCAGTCCGGTTCCAACCGCCGTCGCTCCCATATTGATTTCATAGAGGTGATCGACAGAGCGGCTGATCCGGCGCAGATCGCGGGTCAGCACGCGGCGATAGGCGCCAAACTCCTGGCCCATCCGAATCGGCACGGCGTCCTGCAAATGCGTCCGCCCCATTTTTAGCACATCATCAAATTCGATTTCCTTATCCTTCATCGCCTGAATTAAACGCTCCAGTTCTTCACGAAGCCCTTTAGCCAGTGAAAGGCAGGCAATATGAATCGCTGTCGGGAAGGCATCATTCGTTGATTGCGCCATATTGACATGCGTATTTGGGCTGACGCGCATATACTCTCCTTTTTCACCGCCGAGAATCTCGATCGCCCGATTGGCAATGACCTCGTTGGCATTCATATTGAAAGACGTTCCGGCGCCTCCTTGAATCGCGTCGACAATGAATTGATCCTGCAGCTTTCCATCAATGATCTCATCCGCCGCGGCCATAATCGCGTCGGCAATATTAGTCGGCAGCACCCCAACATCACGGTTGGCCATCGCCGCCGCCTTCTTGACATAGCCAAATGCCCGAATCAGTTCGGGATGGGGTGGATATCCCGTAATCGGAAAATTCTCTCGCGCCCGCATCGTCTGAATGCCGTAATAGGCATCCTTTGGTACTTCCTTCTCACCAATCAAATCTCGTTCCGTTCGATATGTTGACATCATCTTAGCTCCTTCATCTATATCAATGATTGTCCTTGCATTATCATATGTGAATCCATTATATCTGTTGACGGCTCTCTCGTGCCAGCCAAGCCCCGCCAATCACTCCGGCATCGTTTCCAAGCGTCGCTATTTTAAAACGCACGCCTTCCTTTACCCGCTTTAACGCGTAACATGAAAAATAATGTTCGATCACTGCAAGCAAAGGCTCTCCCGCTCGGGAAACACCACCGCCGATCACGATGATTTCAGGATTGAGCGCGTTGGCCAGGTTGGCAAGCGCCAATCCGAGATGAAAGCCGACCTCTTTCACAACTTTCTCCGCGGCTTCATCTGCTTCGGCATACGCCTTAAATACTTGCTTTGCCGTAAGCTTACCCGTTTCTTGCAAATGACGATGGAGCACGCTATCAGGTGCTGAAGCGACTTGTTCAATAGCCAGTCTGGCAATACCGGTCGCTGAAGCAATCGTCTCGAGGCAGCCTGTTTTCCCGCAGTTGCAAGGCGCTCCCCCTTCAGGTACAGCGGTAATATGACCAATTTCACCGGCCATGCCATTGACACCGTGAAGAATGCGGCCATTCGCGATAATTCCGCCGCCAACACCAGTACCGAGGGTCACACAAAGCAGATTTGCCGCCCCTTCGCCAGCACCGCGCCACATTTCACCGAGCGCCGCCATATTCGCATCATTGTCTACTGTGACAGGTAAGCCTGTCTTTTGTTCGAGCTCATCTTTCAAGGGAAAATTACGCCAGCCGATGTTCACCGCCTGATAAACAAATCCCGTCTCCATTTCAAAAAAACACGGAGCACCGAGGCCAAGGCTTGTGAGCCTGACATCCTGTTGTTTGTGTTTTTGCCATTTTTGCGCGATCTCATTCGCAATGTCCGTCGTAATATACTTGCCTTCCTCCTGTTTGTTTGTAGGTATCTCCCATTTCGTCACAATTTGACCCGTTGCTGTGATAAAAGCCATTTTAATCGTCGTACCACCAACGTCGATACCTACATACCACTCTTCCATTGTCGTCACCTTCTATTCCTTTCGTCCTGACGCTTCCTGCCGCAAGATGAGCAACGCTTGTTGAAATACTGTCTGATCAATCATTTTCCATTCATAAAGCTCCCGAAGCTCGTCTTCCATCAACGAAAGATCCAGGCCGCGATCTTTTGTATAAATGATCGTACCGTGTTTTTTCAGGAGCTGCATGACATCAAACATTGTTCTCACGATCCTCACCTCACCCTCATTATAACAGCTTCATAACGGTTACGAAAAGGAGCCAAACTAAAGGAGTGAAGGCAATATACGAATAGCGCCAGAGAATCTGCCGAATTTGAATTTGTATGAAAACTCCGAGAATAAGAGCAGCTGCAAACAGAGCGCTGACAAACAGTGTGAAAAACGTCCTAAGCTCTATTAATCCCCACTCGACCCCCATCAGAAAAAACAGCAACGCGAGCAGCGAGACGACAATCCGGTCCTCCGGATGAAAAAAGCCGAGCGTCGGATGAAAGCGCCTCATGCTTGCGACGATAAACAGGAGGGCAACGACAGCAACGAGATAATCCAGTAGCCATAAGCTAATCCATCCCGTTAAAAACATCCCCGTAATCATACCGAGATAGCATAAAAAAGTAAAACAGACCGTCAGCAAAACGAGTTGAACCGGCCGCACCTGTTCCTTCGGCGCAACGAGTAATCCGCCAATCGTAACTCCGATTGTGACGATAAAGATCAAAATGGTGAGAATAAACCACATGCTGATCTCCACCTCTCTTTATACTTTAATTTCTTCTGTCTCAGCCTTGTCAACAGATTCTTATGGTATGATATGTACGAATGGACAAATTAAGAAGAGCCGGATCAGCAGCCGATGGCACAAAAGGAGACTGAGCATGGAACAAAAAATGAAAGAAGTCATTGACCGGGCGTTGTACGGGGCGCCGGAAATCAAACCGGAGGAGCGGAATCTTTTTCTCTCCACTTTATTGGAACGGATCCACCTCGCCCTTACAAAAAAGCAGGTGATTAATAAAGGAATGTACAAAGAAGCCGTTGAGCTGATGAAAACGAAGCGCAACCTGCATCTTTATTTAAACGGCAACCTCGGCTATACTCATTTTTCCAACTATATTAAAGAAGCTGGAGCGCATGGCGTCAGCTTTACGTTTGTCACGCCGAAAAAGCTGACCCCATTCGGTCTGATCGTCGCCAATCAGACTGAGGCCATTGAAACGAAGCAGCTTTTCATTAAGGATGAACTGTTTGAGCTTGATATGGAGGAAAGTGGCGCCGATTTCTTATCGTAAGAGCACAGTGCTGTGCATAAAGTGCTTGAGACAAAACCAGCTTTGCCTGGGGGCTTGGCAAAAGGTAGAACAAAACAACCTTTGCTCCCAGCCCCGCTTTGCTTCCGCGCTAGCGATCCGGATCGTTCGGATGAATCGCGACCGGCCGGCGGTTTTTTAGTGGCATTGGCGCGCGGAAAATGACGTCCCGCAACGCGCGTCCGTTAAAGGGCAAAAACGGCCACATATAGGGTGTTCCAAGTACTTGAAGACGAACGAGCATTAACAGCCAGACCGTAATGCCGCCGACGAAGCCGGCGAGACCGAACAATGCGGTCGACAGCAGGAGGGCGACGCGGATCAGACGATTGGCGAGACTTAACTCATAGCTTGGCGTCGCAAATGTCCCGACGACGGCCACCGCCAAGTATAACACCACCTCCGCCGAGAACAGCCCGACATTAATCGCCACCTCACCGATTAACAGCGCGGAGACGAGCCCCAGCGCGGTCGCAAGCGGGTTCGGCGTATGGATCGCCGCCATCCGTAGCATTTCGATCCCCGCTTCAGCCACGAGAAACTGGGCGAACAGCGGAACAGCCCCTTCTTTTTCTGCGCCGATAAAGGACAGTAGCTCTGGAACAAACTGTTCATTCGTCGCGAGCAAGTACCAAAGCGGCAGTAAAAATAATGACGCCCACACCGCGCCGAAGCGCACGATCCGCAGGCTTGCCCCGACGACCGGCTTTTGCCTGTATTCCTCCGCATGCTGAAGATGGTGCCAGAACGTAGTCGGCACAATCATCGCACTCGGCGAACCGTCGACAAGCAGCAAAATATGCCCTTCAAACAGATGAGTCGCGGCCACATCGGGCCGTTCCGTATAACGAATTAACGGATAAGGCTGATAATGATGGCCGAAAATGAACTCTTCAATGCTTTTATCCGCCATTGGCAAGCCGTCCGTATCAATTTGATCAAGGGCTTCCTTCATTGCCTCGACATATTCCTGATCGGCAATATCAGCGAGATAAACAAGCGCCAGATCCGATTTCGAGCGCCGTCCGACTTTGTTATATTCGACGCGCATACTGCGGTCACGGACCCGGCGGCGGATCAGCGCCGCATTCATTACAAGCGTCTCGACGAAGCCATCTTTTGAGCCTCTGATTACCTGTTCCGTATCCGGCTCCTCCGGCCCCCGAACGGGATATTCCCTTGTATCTAAGAGGATGACCTGGTCAATCCCTTCAACGACCAAAGCCGCCGGGCCGGCGAGCACCTCATCAATCACCTCATCCAAATCGTCACTTTTCGCGATCTCGACATAGGGAATTTGATGCTGCATCAACGTATCAAGCGGATTTTCCTTTAATCCGTCCTCAGGCAGCCGGTTCAGCTCACGCTGAATTTGCGTTAATGCCGCGTCCTTGCCGAAGCCATCGACAAGAAAGAGCCCCATCCGCCGGCCGCCATGCTTTAGTTCCAAATGAATTAAGTCAAAGCTCGCCTCAACTCCGAGCTCGTCTTTTAAAAAAGCGATGTTCTTCTCAAAATCGCCCGAGACAGGGTGCTTTCTTGACTTCTCCTGCATGAAATGACCTCCATTTCACAATCCGTTGATTCCTTTCAAGTATTCGCCTGCGGCTCGATTTCCATGCATTCGCCAAGCATAAGATCAAGGCCGGCTGCATATGATCAAGCAACGGTTGTCCACGGAAAGGAGGGAAGGACGGATGAGAACATGGAAGCTAGCGCTCGCCCTGCTTGTCGGCTCATTTTGTGTTGGACTTTTTCTCGTTTTTCAAATTAAGCCTGAGCCATTTCGCGATGCGCTGATCTTTTTTCCACTTGATCCGACAGCATCGTTTTCTGAAGCAAGCTCAAATATTGAATTTCAAAAAATTGAAGACGAGGACGAATACATACTCAACTGGTCAGTCAGCTCCCTTTTAAATCAACAGGCCTATTTGCGCCAGGATGTTTCGCTATTATTTGAAGACGGTTATTTGAAGGATATGCTTTCAGCCTGGCGGGAAAACACTGACACGCTGCAGCTGGAAAAAGAGGTTCGCTCTGATGATAGCGGGCATTATCAGGTGATAACCTTTCATCACGCAGAGCTTCATTATCCCGATGATGTGATTAAAAGTGCGCAAACATTGAGCGTCGATGAGCTTTATGTCATTGATTCTCCCTTGCATCCGCTCCACTCGTTTACGATTCCGGCGACGGAGGAGGACGCTGAAAGCAAACGCATTCTTGACTATATTTTGTCACAGCAGCAGCTGTATGAATGGGAGTCCTTGCTTGAGCATTACCAGCTGGCAAAAGAAAACTACAGCCTGATCGCGCTGACAGACCTCGCCAAATATGAGCATGAACCTTTGCCCCATCTGACAGAAGAAGAGACCAGCCGTTTTCTCGGAGGTCTCTGGGAAGGACTTTATAAGCATTATGTATTGGGCATCGCCCGCCAGGACGGAGCGCCCCTGTCACCGATCGGTAGTACCGTGCCGCTCATTCTGCTTCCGCATACCGGTGATCATTTCTTTATTTTATTCCGCACCGCCGATGGCAAGCCTGTTCAGCTTCTGCAAACGATTACGTTGGAGGATCAGTAATTTGCTCGTACAAATCTTCGTACATCGGTTCATTCGGCTCTAATTGAATGGCGCGCTCTACTGAGGCTCTCGCTTCCTCTGTCTCTCCCAACTCCAGGTAGATGAGCGCCAGATTGTAATGAGCCTGATGAAAATCAGCCCGCTGTTGAATCACCTCAAGCAGAAGCTGTTTCGCCTCTTCGTAATTGCCGAACATCGCTTCTGCATAAGCAAGCAGGAATGGGGCCTCCGGCATGTCAGCTCCATTTTCGACCGCCTGCTGCAAGAAAGGATAGGCTTTCTCAAGCTCCTCCTGCTGCAAATATTCCTGCCCGATTTGTAAGGAAAGCAGGGCGGACGGGGCCTTTTGCTCATTAATCATTCCGTACCAGAGCAGCCCTCCAATACTAATAACGGTTAGGACAAAAGCGCCCAGCTGTCTGGCCGACTTCGCGTGCTTTGGCAAGTGAACGATGGCAGAAGCGAAAAAGCCGCCGATCAGTCCGCCGACATGGGCGCCATTGTCGATCATCGGCACCGTCAGACCAAAAATCAAATTCAGTCCGAGAACAAACAGCACGCTTTTCCCCATAGTCCGGAAAAATAATTTTTTGTGAATCGTGCCAAAATAGAGGAGAGCGCCAAAACAGCCAAAAATCGCCCCTGACGCCCCGGCCGCGACCTGTTCATTAAAGGCAAAGCTGGCGGCTGAGCCAAACACTCCGGCGATAAAGTAGATCACTAGAAAGCGGCCAGTGCCGTACATCCGCTCTACAGCGCCGCCTAAGTAAAACAAAGCAAGTGAATTCATGAAAAGATGCAGAAAGCCGATATGGAGGAACATCGCCGAGACGAGACGCCACCATTCCCCTTGGATAATTAACGGATTATACTTTGCGCCGAATTCAATTAATGTTAAGACGGACGTACTGCCGCCGTTCTGTTCCACCAGCCAGTACATCACAGCGATCAAAGCGAGCAGCACATAGATCATCCGCGGCTTTCCAAATAAAAAAAGCTGCCGCTCCTCGCGCTCGCGGCTCTGCGCCCTTTCGACCACTTCCTGCCGCAGCTGCTTGACGGTCAATTCGATTTCCTCAACCGAATTCATAGCCGTCGCTGCCGGCAGCACCAGTTCACGGACAGCCACCTCGCCGCCGGCAGCCGCTTCTCTAGTGACAAGTGATGTATAAACGGTTGTTTTCTTTTGTTTATTCGCTACAAAAGGCTTTTGCAGCTCCTCCCAGGAATCAACCGGCGGGTAAACACTTATGTAGAGATTTTCGCCGATCAGCTCATTAAGGCGGAGCTGACGCCGCAACAGCTCGAACCGGCTTACAGACGCTACAATATCGCGTTTTAACCAGTTCGCCCAATCGACATCCGCTCTAACAATTCGCAAAATTCGCCTCGGCTTCGACTCCTCGTCCTCCAGCCATGCCTCGTTTTCCTGCTGCTGAAGCAGGCGATAGCCTCGATTAACAATCAAATGGTGGATCACCTTCCAGTAATACGCATCGTGCTGTTCCGCTTCCACGATACCCCTCCCTCCAGCAGGCGCTTTTTCTTATAAGAAGAAGCCTGAACCAGTAAAAACAAGACCCGTTTTTGGCCTGGCCAGACTCCTCTTATCACTGAAGCTGCTGAAAAAGTACGATTTTCCCTTCTTCAAGTTACGAAAAAGGAAGTTTCTCAGTGGCCTCTTATCACTGCGCCTATTGATGTTGCGGCTGACGGCTTGATAAGACAGATCCCAATACTTTATCACGGATTGCCGGAATCTGCATCGCCATGCTGATCGCAACTTTTCTCAGCCAACGCTTTCCTAAAAAAGCGTTAATGACCCGATAACGGTACTTATACAACAAGTAGCAAGAAAAAACGAACGATACCATCGTAACGAAACGCTGTAACATCGTATCCCTCCTTTTTCTTACTATACGTCAGTGAAAAGAATTTATCCGAATGAATCTGATCTTGCCAATACTTGCAAGTATTGATCAATCTCCATGTACTTCCGTTTGCTTCCATAGGCTTCCGTTACCCCGTAAGGCCGCTCGGTCAGCCGGTTAACATGGACATCCAAATCGTGAACGAGCTGATACAAATACGTTAGCGCTGTTTTTTCCTGAAACACATAAGTGATACGGCTGAGCACAACCATTTTTTGCACATCATTCATCAGTTCATACGGCACCTGTTTCCCGTAAAAAAGCTCATTAACAGACTTTTGAAACAAGCGCCATTCTTTCGTTTCCAATAGTTCGATCCATTGATCGCTGTCCGCCTGCTCCACCATTGTCTCCAGGTATGTACGCTGCTCCCGGATGCTCGCTTTCATTTTTTCTCTTAATTCATGTAACGATTCTTCTGCAAATAGTTCTTCAAAATCAGGGAGCTCCCGTTCGGCGGCCTGCTCGGGCGGCTTCTCGTTCACAGCAGCTTCTTCCGGTTCGGTTGCTGCTTCTTTCGCCGCCCTCTCCGCTTCTGCCACTTGTATTCCTTGCTCGGGTGGTTGAATTTCTGCGAATCCAATTAGCGCTACTACTATGACTATGCCTGACAAGCCAATAAATAATCGCTTCTTTCCCCTAAACAAAGAGCGTTGTCCCTCCCTTTACCGATTAATCTCCAATATATTTGCTGTAAAGCGTCCTTGCTCTCGTCAAATCCTCCGTTCCCTGCACGAGCGCTCTTCCGTCAGGGAATAAGACGATCCGCTCTCCTTCTTCAAGCTCAATTCGTAAAAGAAACGGCGTTGCCTTCACTTGGGCGCTTCCGATCAGCCTCTTCTCCCAAAGCGCCAGATCAAACGGCTTTTGTCTGTTGATCTGCACCGTTTCCCGGCCACAGAGCGTCGTCACTTCCGTTTCATCGGCCGTTAAAGCCGGGAAGCGGCGCTGCTGACAGGTCGGACAATCGGCCTTCGCTTTTTCCATTTTCAAATCAAATTGATGGTTGCCCCACAGATCAAAGCTGCGTAACGTCCCACGTAACGCCCCAGTTTGCCCGACTAAATATTTCATTACCTCGACAACCTGATAAGAGGCAACAATATCGACAACCGGACTGATCACACCAACGGTATCACATGTTTCTCCACTGCCGCTCCCCTCGTTGATTAAACAACGGAGACACGGGGTTTTCCCCGGGATAAACAGCGCCGACATCCCCCGCGCACTCACCGCTCCGCCGTAGGCAAACGGAATTCCTTTTTGAAAACACATATCGTTTAATAGAAACCTGGTCCGAAAATTATCGGTTCCATCAAGAACAATATCAACATCTTCCATGAGGGCCGGCAAGGTTGAAGCCGTCACATCGGCAACCGTCGCCTCAATTTGCACAGCGGAATTAATTGCCCTCAGCTTTCGTTCAGCGGCGATCGCCTTCGGAAGACTTTCATTGACATCGCTTTCATCAAAAAGCATCTGTCTTTGCAAATTGCTCATCTCGACATAATCGCGATCCACAATCTTCACTTTGCCGACTCCGGCCCGCACTAAGTGGTTGGCCAGCACGGTTCCAAGCGCTCCGACGCCGACAATGAGCGCGACTTTTTCGGCCAGCGTCCTCTGCCCCTCTTCTCCTATCGGAGCGAAGCGCATCTGTCTTGAATAGCGTTCTATTGAATGTTTCTCCATCTCGATCCACCTTCAAACCTATTTTAAATCCATCCGCGGCTCACTTCCAGCTTAAAGAAGCAGCAAGCCGGAAATAAGACCGAGGATAGCCCCTGTAAAGGTACAGATTATATTAACACTATCATTATCGAGCCATTTCACGCCATATTTATGCTCTGTCGGCCTGTCGCAATGAATCGTCCGTTCGGTTTCCCTGCCGCATTGCGGACAATGGTAAACAACCTGACAGCTCGCCCCCATTAACGTATCAAAAAAGTTGCCGACAAACCCTGAGACAATCAGGGCAAAAAGAAGCAGATGGCTGTTATAATAACTGCCCCACCATAAGAAAATCGCCAGCACGACGATGAGAAAACTCCCGGCAAAGGCCGCCGCCAAGCCGAGCAGCGTCACCGCGCCGGAGGTTCCTGGGTCAACGCGCTTCCACTTGACAACATGAAACGGATGCTGCTTACTGAGCGAGCCGATTTCCGTCGCCCATGTGTCTGCAGTTGCCGCAGCAATGCTGGCTACAAAACCGCAAAGCAGCAATTCACTAGGAACGAAAAGGTAGGTCACGGCCAATAGCGCCGGAACGCCGCCATTGGCGATCACTTGCATCGCGTCGCGACAGTCGCTTTTTTCGACAATCTGATCGTCCTCTCGCCCCTGCTTTTGCTTGAATTTCCCTAATAATGTTGAGCTGAAAAAGAACAACGACAATAGCAGCAGACCTTGCAGCCCAAAGCCGAGCGCAATAAAGCCGCCGACGCCGACAGCCGCCACCCCTCCAGAAACAGTCAGCGCCCTTGCCTTTACCGCAAAGAAGGCGATCAGCACGACCCCGATTAACAGCACGGCGATCATCGAACAAACCCATCCGTTGTCACAATATGGTCAACTAGCTGATCGTGGGCTTCTGTCAGCAGCCGTGGATAGAGCTGACACGAAAAAGCGAGGGCCACCGTTTTCGTCCCAACGCGGGCCAGCAGCCGATCATAAAAGCCGCCGCCAAATCCGAGACGCGCGCCGCTCTGGTCGAAAGCCAGCCCCGGAACGATGATCAAATCAAGCTGTTCCTCCGCAACCGGCGTGCATGCTTCGGGCAACGGCTCCATTAAATCACTATATCTCTTTTCAAGCTGGCTGAAACTGCTCAGTTCGTAAAAACGCATTGATTTCTCATTTACATTCGTCCGCGGCACGGCTACTCTCTTTTTTTCCTTCCATGCCTGATTAATAAGTTGATATGTATCGACCTCTCTATGGCGTGAAATCGTCAAGGCAATCAGTTGTGAAGCCTGCCAATAAGAGGAGTTGACAAGATGTTCTGCAATTTGCCGGGAATCCCGAATATAGTCCTGATCGGACATCGCTTCCAACGCTTCTTTCGTCTTTGCTCGAATAAAATTCTTCTGATTCACAACACTCTCTCCCTTCCCCGAACGCCCCGGATGTGTCATGGCCATCTGTCAAAGAAAAAAGAAGCAGTGGAAAAATCCAGCTGCTTACTTTGTTTCGCGGTGAAGCGTGTGACGCTTCAATCTTGGGCTGTATTTCTTTAATTCAATACGCTCAGGATTTGTGCGCTTGTTTTTTGTTGTAATATAGTTACGGTCGCCTGTCTCAGTGCAAGCAAGAGTGACTTGTACGCGCATTCGTTATCCCTCCAAACTGTGCTTTCTTCATACTTGATTATGATAGCAAATCTTCCCTCAGTGATCAAGTGTTTTTTCTTTACAGTATGAATTGGCAAGAATTTGGCGCTGGTACGATGCCCAGACATCCTCTTCCGACTTCGCTTCCAGGTTCCAAAGCTGACCGCATGCTTCCTCATATCCGGTCATGACAAGCGGCATCAGCATCATACATTCTCCGCTCGTCTTTGAGAGCGGAGAAATCGCCAGCTTCCCGCTTTCCCCTTCCCAAATATCATCCTTGACTCCGACGGAAACCTGCGGCGCCGCCTGTTGAAAAAAGCGGGCTCCAACTAAACTTACCGCTTCCTTGCTATATTGCAAAATCACATGCTGGGACGGAGAAACGAAACTGAGCTCCGGTGGTGCGCCGGCTTGATCCGGCAAGTGAATCAGAAAACGCAGCTCCCTTATTTCATGCGATTGATTTTTCAGTGAAATCGTCGAAAGCGCAGCGGACTCCTCCGAATAGAGCAGAGTAATCTGCAGCTCCCATCTTGGGTGGTACGCCATAATATGAAGAGACTTAAGCGCTTCACACGGCAACATAAATACCTCCCATTCCTCTTCATGAAGCCAGATGCACTCCCCCTCCTTCCAAATAGCAAAGCGATATGGCAAGCCCAGCAATAAGCCTTTTGTCTGCTCACTTTGACGTTTTTGCGATGCTCGTTCAGCAAACATGCGCTGTCCTCCTTTTTTACTGCCAGGCTGTTGATTGGTGATTGAATACACTGGCATTACGCCTCCTTCATGATTGTCTTGTTTTTATGAAGCATTCAGTTACATAACGGATTTTCCGACTGTCGGCGGATAGACCAGCTCCGCCTGCAGCGTCTCTGTTAAATCAGTCAGAGAATAACCGGATGTGCTTAAATAATAGAGCGTCGAAAGGATGGCAAACGGCGCATCGTAGGCCATAACCTGCACCGTGCCTTCCGCTTCCATCATCGCCCTTGTCGACGGCTTCGTCCGCACAATCGTCCCGCCAAAACGGGCGGCAAGCATCTCAAGCTGGGCCCCGCCGAATAAAGGAGCGGCGAGCTTCGGATTTTGTTTTAACGCCAGCTGCACTTGTGCTGCCTGGAGCAGCTGCTCTTCATCTGAAAGAAGGAACCCCTCTTCCGTCATCCAGCTGACAAATTCTCCACTTTCCCCGATTAAGATGCCGAGGTCGGCCTGCTGATTGCGGACAAAGCTCTCCATCTGTTCAATATCCTGTAGATCGCGAACCTCCATCCATTCACACTGCAAATAATCAAAGAGAAAGGAAATCACCGGAAACTGTCCCTGTGTTTCATCATAAAGCGCAATCTTCCATTTCCGCTGACGAATCGCTGCCACATCAATCCGGGCAAGAAGCTCAGAGAGATAAGATGATTCTTGATCGCTCCTTGTCCGGTGCATGCCGCTCTGCCCATCTGGAACAAAGCGCCGGCAGCGCATGGCCAGATACTGCTGCAGCCGCTGCTGCCATTCTTTATTTATCGGCATCCCGCGCTCATCAAACAGCTCGATTATCAGTTTCTTCTTGCCATTACGCTCCGACTGGCGGATGTACAAACCGCCGGCCGGCTCATTCCTTTCGAGGCTGAAGCGGAAAACCGGCAGCAAAGTTGACTCGATTTCCACGACATTCACTCCCGTCGCCCGTAAGCATCGAAGCGCAATCTTCTTCAGCACGATCGAGCGGGGCTGATGGTCACTGGACAGATAAACAACCTGCCCGTGCCGGAGTAAGCTTCCATACGCCGAGGCAAGAGCGGCGGTCTGCTCCTCCGCGTTCGCAAAGGCAGCCGAAAGTCTGGCGCGGTGTCCTTTCAAGGCAGGACCCCACTCAACTGGTTGTCCAATCCTTTGGCCGGCTGCAGCCGCCCGAGGCGAAGAAAGAACCACTTCTTCCACAACAGTTCCGCTCGCAATCACAAGCGGCTCCTGAATCGTCATTCGTTCTTTGACGATAACCCCGTCTGCCAGCACCGCCCCTTTTAGTGTACTCCCCTGCTGAAGCACTGCCCGCGGCCAGGCAACCGTGCCTTCGACTGACGCCCGTCCGGCTACGGTAGAAGCGGCACCAACAACCGCTCCCGGGCCGATCGAAGCACCACGCTGTACCACTGTTCCAGAGCCGATGACGACAGGGGCTTTCAAGCTGACACCGGCTTCGATCATCACATCTTCCCCGACCCAGATGCCAGGCGCAACCTCGGTGCCGCTTATTTCCGCGCTCACATGGCCGTGGAGCAAATCCAGCTGTGCCTGATAATAGCGTGGCAGCGTGCCAATATCGGCCCAATAGCCCTCTGCCGGATAGCCATTCAACTGCTTACCGAGCCGGAGCAGCCGCGGGAAAATGTCGCGGCCAAAATCCGCCTTCTCGCCTTTCTCGATAGAAGCCAAGATCTCCGGTTCCATCAGATAAATCCCGCTGCTCACCGTCTGACCAAAAATTTCTTCTTCTTTCGGTTTTTCTAGAAAACGCGTAATCTGCCCCGCGTCATTCATTTGCACAACAGCGAAGTCAAGCGGAGACTCGACCTCTTTCACAAAGATCGTTGCAAGCCCACCCATCCTTTCATGGGCCGCGATGCCTTCTCGCAAATGAAAATCGCTCAACACATCGCCGCTCATCACGAGAAAAGGTTCATCTAAAAAAGCTTCAGCCTCCTTTACACTTCCAGCCGTGCCAAGCGGATTGCTTTCTTTAAAATAAGTCAAACTGACACCGAGGCCGCTCCCGTCACCGAAATACGCTTCAATTTTTTCCGCCATGTACCCGACCGTCACCGCTATCTCCGTAATGCCATGTTTCTTCAGCAGTTCAATGCCGTATTGCATCACCGGTTTTTCCGCCAGTGGGGCCATCGCTTTTGGCCTCTGCGCCGTTAAAGGCTGAAGCCTCGTCCCTTTTCCGCCTGCGATAATCACTGCTTTCATCGATCAAGCCTCCTTTTCGATCTTCAGTCCGTCATCCTTTTCCGTATAGCATCGTGAATATTCCTCTTCCGTTTGCCTGGCGATCGCCGGCCAGCTGTACGTCGTTTGCACATCCTGTCTTGCCTGCGCAGCCAGCCTCTCTCTTTTTCCGGGATTGCTGTATAGATCAAGAACTTCTGTCAACAGGCCTTCGGCGTCTTCAGGACGAAACGTTAACCCATTTATCTGATCGGCTATGATTGTCGCCAGACCCCCGGTCTCAGCAACAATTGTCGCGACGCCTGCTGCCATTGCCTCAAGTGCGACGATGCCAAATGGCTCATACAAGCTTGGGAATACCGCCGCATCACAGCGCTGCAACCACTCATTCCGTTCCTCATCACAAATGAAACCGAGAAAGCGGATATACTCCTCCAGGTTATTCGCCAATACCTGCTGTTCATACTCATGCAGCAGTGGCCCTTTCCCGGCGATCACAAACCGGATATCGAGCTGGCGTTCTTTCACGAGCGCCGCTGCTTCAAGCAGGGTGTGAAATCCTTTTTCCTTCACCATCCGCCCGATCGAGAAAACCGTAAACGGCTGCCCGCCGGCAAGGACATTTTCGGTTTCCGTCCGAATCAGCGCCTGATCGACCCCATTTGGGATGACGGTCAATTTTTCCGCCGGCAGACTGAAAATCGTTTGAAGCTCCTGCTTCATAAATTCACTGCAAACGATCACGCGGTCGGCGGCCGCGGTCAGCTCTTGTTCCTGCTCGTTAATCCGCTTTTGCAAATCAGTATGAATGCCGTTGTTGCGCCCATGCTCGGTCGCATGAATCGTCGCCAGCAGCGGAAGAGAGAGACGGGCTTTTAACGCAGTTGCGCATAGACCGACAAGCCAATCATGAGCATGAATCAGCGTAAAGGGATGGTTGCGGGCGAGCTTTCGCGCGTACTCGTACATGGCGATATTTAAGCTGCCGACCCAGTCGTAGAAGCTTTCGGCTCTTGGTTGAGCGCCCTTCACCCGGTGGACATGGACACCCTGATTGACCTCATAAGCAGGATAGCCGGGAAGATCAGCGGTAATCACATGAACGTCATTCCCCGCCTGCTGCAGCATTCTCGAAAGGTCAAACACATGCCTGGCAAGTCCGCCGACAATCAGCGGCGGAAATTCCCAGCTGAGCATCATAATCGTCTGCTTCCCCTGTCGTTGCTGGTTTCCGTACTGCTCTTCGATATAAGCATCATGAGGAGAATAGAACAAATCAGCATTTACATCAGCAAGAAATGGAAAGTCCTCCTCAATTTTCGTCAGCCATGTCTCCTCTACGGTCTGCTGCTGAAGTCTCTCCTTAATTTCATCGAAGCGCCGCAAATGGGTCAGGAAGCGCTCTTCGGCGTATTGTGAAGCTGTTTCACCGTCAAGGATAAAGGCCCAATCACTGCTCACCGCCAGCATCCATTCACGTACAAGCTGTTTACGCGCTCTTTCTTCAAGGGCGCCCTGCTTTCGGTAAAGCGCGCTGACTGAGGCAAGATCGCGTTCCATCCGGTGATGAGCGCGATACAGCATTTCATTTTTTTCATTTAACCAGACCGAGCCGTAGCCTTCTCTCCCCCATGTCGAAAACGAAACATGAACGGTTTCCAAATCGCGATAATGGCGATGGACATACGTTTCAGCTGTCAGTAATCTGTAGCCGGCTTGTTCTGCCCGCAGCACCGCTCCAAGCCATTCCGGCCCTTCAAACCACCAATGACCAAATAATTCGGCATCAAACGGCGTTACCATCATATAAGGAGGATCGGACTGGCCGCCATGTTGCGCGACCTCCGCCTGAATCGCTTCGACAAAGTCGGCGGCATGGCGGTGAACCTTTCCTTCGGCCCATTCACGTACATAGGTGGCCTTCTCTTCCTGCTGTCCGGTAATCCGCCTATGCTTAATGCCTGTATCGATGCGAATTCCTTCCGGATGGATGTAGGGCAGAATATAGCTTTCGTCCCGCTCGTAGGCAATATCGCGATAAAACTCACGATAATCAGCATCTCCGGGATAACCGAGCGTTGAGCTCCATACTTTGCCCGACAGTCGCGTATGTCGCGGAAAAAGCACAAGGCCGTGCGGCGAATAGACCGGCGCCCCGCTGCCTTTACCCGGCTGCGGATCAGCATAGAGCAGGGCATGCTCATCAACGAATGTATAGCGCACACCTTCCTCGACAAGGATCCGATCAATCCCCGGTGCAAAGGCGCATTCCGGCAGCCAGAAACCGGTTGGCCGATGGCCGAAGTGGCGCTCAAAGCAGGAGAGCGCCTCAACAATTTGCGAGCGGACGGCGGCTTTTGTTTTGACATATGGCAGGAACGCATGCGTTGCCGCGCTCGTGATGCAACGGATCATGTTCTGATCCTGCAGGGCGCGAAAACCGTTCAGAACGTTTTTATCCCAGCGGAGATAAAAACTCGTAATCTTCTGAAATCGCTTCTGATAGAAAGACGTGAGATCGCGTTCTTCCTTCGTGGCGGACGTCCGCTTCGCTTCCTTAACGAGAAGCTCTTCCGTTCGCGCAAGGTATTGCTCATAGCGGGTTTGCAGCAACGGATCGGCGAGCATTTCCATCACGGGAGGTGAGATGGAAATCGTCAGCGCTTCTTGAACCTGTGCAGCTTCAAGCTCCCAAAGCATGGGAATGTACGATTCTGTCAACGCTTCAAACAGCCAGCGCTCTTCCAGACGATCAGGCTCCCGGTGGCGCACATAAGGCAAGTGAGCGTGTAAAACGAGTGAGAAATACCCTTCTTTCACAAACTCCCTCCTATCGAATAACCTCGTAATAAGAATACGCACAAAACTGTTCAAGCCAGCTCGGCTCTTCGGCGCTGCCGTTCTTCCATTGCTCGACAGCTTCCGAATATTGGCCGGCATCGGGCGGCTGACAGCGCGCTGTACCGATCGCATTGGAACGAAGCAAGGTGAAAAATGTCCCTTCCCTCGTCCAGATGCCGAAATCGACAATATAGGAACGGTTTTCTTTCATCCCGCGAATAAACCAGTTATTCGTCATTTCCGGCAGCGGTATATCCTGTTCGTAATGGGCATTATGTCCATCAAAAAGCACGTCGGTACAATCATATATCCGTAAATACTTCTGCTGCTTCGCCCATGGCTGCCTTATATGCTGTTCGCTCATATTTCTTAGCATTTCACTTATTTCCCAGTAGGCATAGATGACATGCGGCCCTTCAGCAAGGAGTGTGATTTCATCTCTCTCTTCCTCTGTCGGGATAGCGGGTACCGCCGAACCAGTACATTGATCCTGCGCGTTTTGCCAACACGATCGAACCTGGCCGACGGTCGTATTCAGTTCTCTCGCAATTCTTTGAAAAGAGTGACCTCTGCGGCGCAGCATGACGATCTCTGACTTCATCTTCCATTCCCTCCCTGCCGATTCGCTTTGGTTTTATCATACATTCAGCCAACATTTGGAACAAGCAGACGTTTTTGTCTCTTTTTGTCAAAGTTGCGTCACTGCTCTTTTTATTCGCTGAAAAAAATCGTTCGTCTTTTTTCGCTAAGCTTTCTTGTCGTTACGATGCTGTCGAACGTTGAAGATCGGCATCGCACAAGCTTCCTTGCTGAAAAGTCTAGTAAAGAAGTCGGAAGTGGAGGTATAATGAAAAGCATGAGTTTTGTCGAAAGAGAGGGTTGCTTATGGAGGTTGCCATTATCATTTTATTTTCACTGGCGATTGTTTTATTTTTACTGTCGTTTTTTCGAAAAGACAGCAGCAAGAAGCTAGAACAGGAGCTTGAGACGTTATCGCTTACCCACCTGCAGGACATGTATCAGATCAAAAAACGGCTCGCCGTGCTCGAAGACGAATTGCTGATCAGCCAGCAGCGCTCACCATTTCAGAAAAAATCCCGCTCTCATCAGCTGATGCAGGAGGTCATTGCCCTTTATGAGCAAGAAATGTCAAGTGAAGAGATCGCCACAGCGACCGGACTGACCGCTGATGAAGTCGAACGGCTTCTCATCCCTTATTTGCAGGCGGAGAAGGAAGGTGGACAGTGATGGGCCACAAAGGGCTTCAAAGCTTTGCGGGCGGGTTATTTTTGGCTACGGCGATCCTCGGCGGAACCTATTACTATTCACATCATACGGCTGAAGAATCATCGCCTGAGATGATCGAGCTGTCGACAGAAGAAATGATGACGCGACTGACGGCTGCAGGCTATGCGGTGCTGACAGAGGCTGAACTTGAGGCTGTGCGGGACGAAGCAGCCTCCGCCACTGAACAGCCGGAAGATGGGCAAGAAGAACAGCAAATCATCTATCAAATGGTGCTGACGATTTCATCCGGAATGACGAGTCATCAAGTAGCCGAACAGCTCGCAGCCGGTCAAATTATCGAGGAAGTCGAGCCTTTTCTTGAATACCTCCAGAGCAATGGACTGACCCAGTCGATTCGCACCGGGCAATTTCTTCTGAGCAGTGAGATGACGGTGGAAGAAATCATCGCAGTGATTACGTAATTGAAAAAGCCTGGCTGCTTCCAGCGCATAAAAAAGGCCGGTCTCGCAAGGATCGTTTTCCTGGAGACAGGCCTTTTGCCTTGAGCAGATTTCGTTAAGCAGGAAGAAAGACACCCTTCTGCGCTCACCTTTAACACCAATCCGCACTATTCTTAGTTTTCTTCCGTATCCGGATCTTCGAGTACAGGGCTGTCGACCATTTCCGGACCATTTCGCTCTTCCTTCATATCAAAATATGCATCGAGCATCCGCTGGGCAATATTTTGCGCCATACCTTGTCTTCCCCCTCGTGACTCAAGCTTGACGTTAGGAACGACAACGGCAAATGCCACCTCCGGATTGTCAAATGGAGCATAGCCGACGAACGTCTGGTTATTTCCCTCGACTTCGTTCACCGTTACCTGAGCTGTCCCTGTCTTAGCAGCAAGCTGATATGGCCGGTCAATAAAGCGTGAACGCGCCGTTCCTCGTGTTCCGGTTACGACATCACGCAAGCCCTGCTGGACACGCTGAATATGGGCATCGCTCATATCAATCCGGTTCAGGACGGTCGGCTCAAATTTTTGGACGACCGCCCCCTGTTCATCCTTATCGGAGACAGGCTCGCGAATTTCTCTGACGAGTCTCGGCTTCATCCGGTAGCCGTCGTTGGCAATCGTCGAAATATATTGAGCAAGCTGCAATGGTGTATACGTATCAAACTGGCCGATCATCAAGTCAAGCAGGTTTCCCCCCGCCTGATAGCCTCCGTCCACTCCGAGCGCGGTCGAAGGCAGATCAATGCCTGTCTCTGTTCCTAGCCCGAACTGGCTGAAATTAAAGCGGGCCTCATCATACGCGGCATTAATCGAATTTCTGTTCCAGTTACAATTATTCGGGTAATGACAGCCGGCCATCAGCATCGCGATTTCAAACATATAAACGTTTGAGGACACCTCCAGCGCTTTTCTGTCATCGACCCAGCCGAAGCCGCCCGGGACGTATGATCTCTTGATCGGCGTTCCCGGAAGATCGATCGGCCGATCATAGAACGAATTTCCCGGCCAAGTAACGCCGGTTTGAAAACCGGTTAAAACCGAGGCTGCCTTAACAGCTGAACCCATTGCAAAAGCCTTAGTGACATTGCCGATATGGTCGGAATAATTGCCGCTGTCCTGTCCGGCAGGATCATTAAAACCGGCCATGGCCAGAATATCGCCCGTGCGTGGATCCATCATAACGGCGTAGGCCGAACGGTCAAGAATAAAGGAATTTCCGGCAAGGCGCATTTCCTCTTCAATGCTTTCCTCGACCTTTTGCTGGAGCTCCATATCGAGTGCGAGCACAAGGTCATTTCCACGCTGACCGAGCTTTTCATTAACCGAACGTTCAACGGTCTGGCTTCCGTGCGAGGTCGTGATGCTTTCCATCACCGCCTTTTGTCCACGGAGTACATCCTCATATTGCTCTTCTAAAAAGCTCGTGCCGACATAATCCGAGCGCTCGTATCCGCGCGACAAATAATAGTCCAAATGCTCCCGCGGGATCGGGCCTGTTGAGCCAAAAAGACTGCGGAACGAATCACCGTAGACATAGGACCGCCGTGAGTCACGCAAAATGTCGACTCCGGGTAGACGGTCAAGATTTTCACTGAGGCGGTGCGCCTCTTCCTCGGTTATACCGCGCTTAATTCGCTGCGGAGAGTTGGCATATCCGCGAGCCATTTCACGATAAATCGCCAAAATTCGCAAATCCTGCTCAGAAAGGCTGTTAATCGCCGACTCCGGCACCCGATCCACCTCGGCCCGGTATTCCTCGGAAGGATCATCGAATTGAGCCCGCTCTTCCTTCGACATAAGCTCATAGCGTTCTTCCTCCGTCATAGTCAGAAGAATATAGTCCTGCTTATCACGATCTGTAACACTGTCCGTCTCGACATCAATTAACTTTTCAAGCTCAGTGGCGACTTCAAGCATATGGGTGCTGCTTGTCGCTCTGGACGGATTCGTATAGGTAACGGATAATTCAAGCTCATTATCGACGACGACATTTCCGTAACGGTCATACATCAACCCTCTCGGGGCGTCAATTCGCGCCGTCGTATTGCTTGTCCGCTCAAGCTCCTTCACGAATTCTTCTCCCTGGACAATCTGCACCATCCCAAGCCTTAAAATCAAGGCCGAAAAAAGAATGAAAACGGCGAAAAACAGCACATTCAGCCGCGCCGGTAAATGATGCTTCTTCTTTGGTCGCGCTTTGCTCACAGCCTCTCCTCCTCCCTGTTCACCTAACGTTTCTATGTAAAATACATTAGAATAGGCACCTACAAGAGGTGCCTAGAAACATTCGCATTCATAACCCGCGTATGCCGTTGCTTCAGTTGTTTCATGAACCTACTCTCGTAGGTGGGTGTTCGCAGATTCCCGTTCAACGTCCAGAACAATGCTGGCATGTTGGCAGAGACTCAATGTAGAACTCCCTGAAAAAATGCAAGGTTCGAAACAAGGAGAAGCTGACTAACACGGCAGGCAAGCTTCGTTTATTTGTAAGCTTATTATATCATATCAGCGCTCTTTGTCAAAGCGAACCTTTTTCGCTTAGACGGATGTCTCGCCTGTGTCGCCTTCCCCTTTTTCCTGTCTGGCAAAGCTGTAGCTTTCCCCTCCTTTTTCTTCTTGAAAACGGATTCCCCTGACGAAAAAATAAATCAGAAAGTGGCCGCCTCCAAGCAGCATCAGAAGAATTGGAATCGCTTTATCTTCGGGAAAGAACGTAATCGTGAAAATAAACGTCAGCACCGAAAGAATACGCCCGCTATTTAAAAACAATTCACGGACGACGATATATTCAATTCGCATCTCCGCCGCCCGCCAGCTTTTGCCGATGACATCATAAGTTAAAGAAACATACGGCACGAGCAGCATCGGATAGGCAATGGAAATGACAATCCCATACATGATTAACTTGGCAAACGAAAGGTCGAACACAATTAAGAAAATAGCGGCATATAAAATCGTTCCGCCAATCAGAATCGAGGTTTTGCGAAAATGGGATTTCACCAATCGTGTCACCGTATAATAGCCGACAAACTGGACAGCAGAGGCGACGAGCCCGTATGTTCCAATCGCCAGCTCACTGCCTGTTGCTATGTATACCCAGACAACGATCACAAAAACAAACGTCCCTTCACGCAGCCCCTGAAAAAAGTGGGCATGAAGAACGCGCCGCCAGTTAATATTGCTTTTTCGTTCCTCGAGAATGCGGCGAAAATAGAACCTCCCCTCCGCCGATCTTCGCTGTAGCATGAAGCTGAGCAGCACGGCGACGACAAAGAGCGAAAGTGAAATCGAGAACATCACCGTGTAACCGGCGAACTTTTCCATTCTGGTGATCACGAGTCCGGATACAATCGGCCCGATCATCCCGGCAAAGGACGTTAGCAATCCGAGGAAACCGTTAAAGAAATCTCTCGTGTCCGGCTCTGTAATTTCAAAGGTCAGCACATTAAACGCCAGCCAGTAACAGCCAAAGCCGATGCCCAAAATGGCGCCCAGCACGAGCAGAAAGCGGTTTGCATTATCTCCCAAAAGCAGCACCGTACAGTAAAAGCTGGATAGAGAAATGACACCGAGCCTTAGCACGATCACGCGATCAATCCGTTTCGCCCATCTTCCGGCAAGAATAAAAGTAATTGGCTGCAAAATAACCGCAGCCAAATTGTAGAGAGCCAGATCAATAAATTGACCCGATTGCTTCCAAAGGTAAACATTTACAAATGTATTTGATAAGGCGACACTCAACGCATAGAGACCGCCGATCAATAATAAGATTGTCAAATCTCTTGTTAATTCCACATCTCCAATGACTTTTGAAATAAGCGATTTTTTCACCGACTCCACCACCCTCATCAGTAGTGTGTCTCTTGAAAATATCGTTATTCAAATTAATTCGCATCATGCTTGCAGAACGGAACAGCTCCGCTTGCTGTCCGAAGGCAAAATAAAAAAGAGCGGCAAAGAAAACTCGCTCCTTTTGCCACTCTTTTCCTCAGTTCTTATTTTGCTGCATCGTAACGCTTTGTCACTTCATCCCAATTGACTACATTCCAGAATGCGTTGATGTAATCAGGACGACGGTTTTGGTAATTTAAGTAATAAGCATGCTCCCAAACGTCAAGGCCAAGAATTGGCGTCTTGCCTTCCATTAAAGGAGTATCTTGATTTGGAGTGCTTGTGATCGCCAGCTTGCCGCCATCAACGATAAGCCAAGCCCAGCCTGAACCAAAGCGGTTAGCTGCGGCATTTGCAAATTCTTCCTTGAACTTGTCGAAGCTGCCGAATGCTTCGTTAATCTTGTCCGCTAATTCTCCTGTTGGCGTTCCGCCGCCGTTCGGGCTAAGAATTTGCCAGAACAAAGTATGGTTAGCATGTCCACCACCATTGTTGCGAACCGCGCCACGAATGTTCTCAGGAACAGCGTCTAAATTAGAAACAAGATCTTCAATGCTCTTACTTGCTAGCTCATCATGGCCTTCAAGAGCTGCATTCAGCTTTGTCACATACGTGTTGTGATGTTTACCATGGTGAATATTCATTGTTTGCTCGTCAATATGAGGTTCTAGTGCGTTTGCTGCGTAAGGTAATTGCGGTAATTCGTATGCCATCTTCAATCTCCTCCTAATTTGAATTGCCAGCGACTTTACCAACAGAAATGTTTAGTAAGTCCGCCAATACCTACATTACCAAAATTTACTCGAGGTTGCAATAAAGAAGCTTGTTCTTTTTTACGTCGGGCTCCAAAATTTAATGTACCCTTCCTACCCGCTATTCAAACCTCTTCTTCGGCATATTGATTCCTTTTTTTCCATACATATGTACAAACCATCAAAGGAGGGACAAAATGAACTGGTGGGAAGCATTGCTTATTGGCTTTATCCAGGGAATTTCTGAATTTTTGCCGATTTCCAGTACTGCTCATCTGCTGCTTGCCAGGCAGATTTTCGCTTTTGAGACGCAGGCTGACACCGAGCTTGTGCTTGAAGTTTTTTTACATGCCGCCTCCCTGCTGGCGGTCATTCTTTATTTTTCGCGTGATCTGCTGCGGATTGGAAAGGACTTTATCCTCTATCTCACAAATAAACAGCAGAAACATTACAACCATTACCGTTTCGGCTGCTTGTTGCTCCTGTCGACCTTTGTCACGATGGGCGCAGGAAAAGGGCTTGAGTATGTTCTTGGTGAGCAGCTGACGACAATTGCCCTGATTGGCGCCTCTTTGATTATTACCGGGATTTTTCTCGTACTGATTGAGCATGGTGTCGACAGAGGCATGCGAAAGGAGCTGACCTGGCGGGATGGCGTTCTGATCGGTCTCGGGCAAGCCCTCGCCGTCATCCCCGGCATCTCCCGTTCCGGCAGCACATTAATTGCCGCTCTTTGGTGCGGACTCAGCAAGGAGGTCGCCCTCCGCTATTCTTTTCTTCTCTCGATTCCGATTATTCTCGGAATCAGTATCATTAAGCTGCCGGAGCTCGCTCAAGGATTGTACAGCGATCAATGGCCTTCCTTGATGCTTGCCTTTCTTTCAGCATTTTTCTTTGCCTTACTCAGCATTAAATGGCTGATTGCGATGGTACAGAACAGCAAATTAACATACTTCGCCTGCTATTGTATCGGCCTCGGCCTGTTTTCATGGATTTTTCTCGCATAGGAAATCATTGATCTTACTTGGAGAGTATGCTATCGTAAACCAAAAGCAATTGAATCAAAAACACCACTAGGGGCGCTTTGTAGCTGAGAGAGGTTCCACCTCAACCCTTACTTGACCTGACCTAGGTAATGCTAGCGGAGGAAAGTGGCTGTTCTGACAAATGATGAGGATCGTAACCTGTCATGGCGCCACCTTTCTGCCGAATGGTGGTGTTTTTTCTTTTGCGGCGTAAATTCGGAGGCACATTCCATGACCAAGGTTTCACAGGAACTATTGCGTTTGAAGGAGCTGACCTTTCACTATTCCGACGATTTGGCTCCTGTCATCAAACAGTTAACTTTATCGATTGACAGCGGGGAAATCCTCACTGTCATGGCCCCAAGCGGAACGGGGAAAAGCACGCTGTTCAAATTGATTACCGGACTGGCCGAGCCAACTTCCGGCTCGATTGAGCTGTTGCAGGAAGGCTCAGCCCGGCGTGAGATTGGCTACATGCCGCAGCAGGATCTTTTATTTGAATGGCGTACCATTTTGGATAATGTGGCTCTCCCGCTCGAACTACAAGGAATCGGGCGGAAAGAGCGCTATGAGCGGGCAAGGGAACGAATGAAGACGTTTGGCCTTGCCGGAACAGAGCAGTCCTATCCTCATCAGCTCTCGGGCGGGATGCGGCAACGGGCCAATTTCCTGCGGGCAACGCTTTCCGGTGAAAGACTGCTCTTACTTGATGAGCCATTCAGCTCGCTTGATGCGATGACCCGTCTGTCGATGCAGTCCTGGCTGCTCAGACAATGGGAAGAGGCGACAGAGCGGCCGACGCTGCTCTTTATTAGTCATGATGTCGATGAAGCGCTCTATTTATCGGATCGGATCGCTGTCTTTTCAGGCTCTCCTTTATCGAACTATACCCTTTTCACCGTCCCTTTTTCCCGGCCGCGTTCACATGAGCAGCTTCTAGAAGCCGAGGGGGCTTCCTTAAAAAGAGAGATTCTTCGTCATCTTACGAAGGAGGTGACGCCGTCATGAAACGGATCACCAATTGGCTCTATCCATGGCTTTTGCTTTGTGTGCTGCTGCTTGTCTGGCAAATAAGCGCCATCGCAGTCGGGCAGCCGTTTCTTTTTCCGGCACCGACACAAGTACTGGCGAAAATGGTTGAGCTGAATGAAGCGCTGCTTTTTACTCATTTGCCGGCCACGCTCGCGATTATTGTAACAGGGCTTTCCATTTCCTTCGTGCTCGGCGTCGTGCTTGCGATTGCGATGTACAAGCTGCCGCTCGTCGAACGGGCTTTTTATCCGGTTTTAATCGCTTCTCAAACAATTCCGATTATCGCCCTGGCTCCATTGTTCGTCCTTTGGTTCGGCTACGGGCTAACGAGCAAGGTCGTCGTCACCGTGTTGATTACCTTCTTTCCAATTACCGTCAGCACGTTCGATGGCTTTCGTACGACGAAGAAAGACTATCTTGAGTTGATGAAAACGATGGGAGCGAGCAAGTGGCAGCTATTTTGCAAGGTCGAGGTGCCATCCGCTCTCCCTTCTTTCCTCTCCGGCATGAAGGTCGCCGTGACGCTGAGCGTGATTGGCGCGGCGATCGGTGAATGGCTCGGCGCCCAAGCCGGCTTAGGCTATTTCAGCCGGAGAATGATGACGCAATTTGACGGCGCCGGTGTGTTTGCCCCGATTGTCTGGCTGTCGCTGATCGGCATCGCGCTCTTTCTGCTGATCCGCCTGCTGGAAGCTTCGCTGCTGAAATGGCGGCAGACGAAATGAGTTAGCCGAATACTTTTGGCTAACTCATTTTTCGTTTTCACTCGAATTGGCCTTCCGCTGCCCGGGCAAATAACAGCTTATCTGCTAAGACATCGAAATAATATAAATCACGGTCAAATTGATGATTTAATTCAGTAACGGTAATCCCTAATGCTGCCGCATATTCCTCCTGCTCTTCAAAATAATGAGGGTCAACCATCTCTTCAATATAAGCCGTAACCTCTTCTTCCGTAACAGTTATGTCGTATTCATCCTGTGCTTCCGCTAGCAGTTTTTCAAACTCCCGCTTCCGTTCATTTCTTGCTTTGATTATTTCAGCCGTTGGACGGTTCGTACCGAATAAGTGATTATTAATCAGCGATCGGAATAGCATTTTTTCTTCATGAATTGGCTTATACTCATATAACACCTCAATACTTTTGGATGAAGAAAGCTCAGCAAATTGATCCAAGGCGAGTGTTACCGCTGTTTTTACATCCGTTTGGTAGCTGTCAATCTGATAGCCGTTATCACCCTCCTCTAGAGTTTCCCTCTCGCCCTCACCATACATGCATCCAGCTAATAGCACCAGACTACATGCCATCACCACACTGATAAACTCTTTTTTCATCCGTCTTCCCCCTGATTCGTTTGATCCGGATCAATCCCTTTATTTTCCTAATACCACTGTAACACAAAAAAAACTACCATGCTTGGTAGTGTGAATTTCGTTATATGGCGGAGGAAGAGGGATTCGAACCCCCGCGCGGTTTAACCCGCCTGTCGGTTTTCAAGACCGATCCCTTCAGCCGGACTTGGGTATTCCTCCATCAAATGACAGTTGGTGGACCCTGTAGGACTCGAACCTACGACCGATCGGTTATGAGCCGACTGCTCTGACCAACTGAGCTAAGGGTCCTTACATGGGGCGGCTGATGGGAATCGAACCCACGAATGTCGGAACCACAATCCGATGCGTTAACCACTTCGCCACAACCGCCACAAGATTGCCACGAATATGTAAAAAAAGATAGCGGCGGAGGGAATCGAACCCCCGACCTCACGGGTATGAACCGTACGCTCTAGCCAGCTGAGCTACACCGCCATATTGGCTCCACAGGTAGGACTCGAACCTACGACCGATCGGTTAACAGCCGATTGCTCTACCACTGAGCTACTGTGGAATATTCATTGTTGTTGTTCATTCGTACGCTTGTGGTACCTGTCTCTTCCTCTTACTAGCTTCGCTCCGTTGCCGGCTGCGTCGAGACAACTCGTTGCTTGTTCGACCAGGCTTTGGCTCGTCACTGAGCTACTATGGAATATTCAATGAAATTCTTTATTCGTTCACTTGCAGCAGCCCCATAAATCGATAAAGACAAGAATGATAATAACATTTCTTCACCTTCGTGTCAATACATACTTTCCCTCAGCCACTAAGCAAGCACTGCTTTCCCAACTTATCATATTTAGCTCTATTAGACAAGCCATTTTCTGTTAATAGCGGGGGCTTAGGACTAGGGGGGCAGCAAGCCTGTTCCTCGTTTTAAAAGCCCATGCCGAAATGAATTCGGCATGGGCTTTTCTCTAATCTTAACTTTCTTTTATAAAATCAATGGTCTTCGCTAATGACCGCTTCCGCAATATTAACAGCATGGTCACCGATTCTTTCGAGATTGCTGACAATGTCGACAAAGACGATGCCGGCAGAGCCTGAACATTGACCTTCATTGACACGCTGAATATGCTGCTTTCTCAGCTTTCGTTCCATCCGGTCAATCATTTCTTCTTTCTCGATCACGGAACGCGCCATGTCGCCATCGACTTTATCCAGGGAGAGAACAGCTTCTTTTAAAGTGGAAATCGTTAAATCAAACATCTCTTGCAAATCGGACATCGCGGTCTCCGATAAATTAACCTTGTTCGCTTTTTGATAATCCTTCAATTCAACAATGTTTTCGATATGGTCGCCGATTCTTTCAATATCTCGAACCGTATCCATCAGCATCGAGTGCATTTTTGAATCCGGACCTGACAGGGAGCGTGACGAAATTAAAATTAAATAGTCTGTAATTTTGCGATCTAAATTATTAATCGCCTCTTCAAACTGCACGGCCATTTCAGCATGGCGCTTCGTGCCGTTACGAAGATATTGACTGACCTCAAAAAGCCCTTTTTCCGAGAAATCAGCCATTCGTAATACTTCCTGCTTTGCCTGACCAAGTGCGATTGCTGGTGAACTACCAATAAATCTCGGGTCTAAATGCTTCGTCTTGTATTCAATGCTATATTCCTCACCCGGGACAAGCTTAGTTACAATCATAGCCAGTACAGCAATAAACGGCAACTGAATGATCGTATTCGATACGTTGAAGATCCCGTGGGCAAAAGCAATTGTCATTGGACGATTTAAGCCTAACTCGACCGCTAAAAATTCAATAAAATTCAAAAAGAATGGAAAGATAATTAAGACAAGTACGGTCCCAATTAAATTAAAAATGACGTGCGTTAAAGCTGCCCGTTTAGCAGCAACCGATGCCCCAATAGCAGCTAAAACCGCTGTTATCGTTGTCCCAATATTATCACCGAACAATACAGGCAACGCGGAATCCAACCCTATCGCACCTTGCTCATAAAGCTGCTGTAAAAGCGCAATCGCCGCACTGGAACTTTGCACGAGCACGGTAAATACCGTACCAATCAGTACCCCAAGCAAAGGCGTTTCACTCATGCTAAGTGTTAATTCTGTAAAGGCTTCAAGTTCACGTAATGGTTTCATTCCTTCTCCCATTAGCTCTAGTCCATAAAAAAGAGCACCGAAGCCAAAAATAACTTGTCCATAATTGTTGAATTTCTTATTTTTCAAAAAGAAAATCAAGGCAGCTCCGAGGGCAATAATCGGTAAAGAATAGGCAGATATATCGATCCCGATAATAAACGCTGTTACCGTCGTTCCGATATTCGCTCCCATAATGACACCGATCGCCTGCTTTAATGTCATAAAGCCGGCATTTACTAATCCAATTGTTAATACGGTTGTGCCGGAACTCGTTTGCAAAAGCACCGTTACAAACAGACCAGCTATCACCCCCATTAACGGGTTGGTCGTAAATTTATCGAGAAGATCCCGCAGGCGCTCCCCGGCAACCTTCTGTAATCCATCCCCCATGAATTTAATTCCGAACAGGAAAATCCCCAGACCCCCAAAAAACATGAACAAGAGTGATTGTAAATCCACAAATCCTCATCCCTTCATTTTCATAAGTCATCGTAAACTTTTGTCAAATTCGACAAAGCTCAACATCGACACCCTGTCTATTATTATTCATTTATGAACGGTTTGTAAATATGTATTTCGTATTTTTTCATATACGCTCTTTCTTTTAGTGATTCTTCCCTGAAATACATGGATCATACTCATAGTATTTTCTAGCGACATTCGTTAAAATAGGGAAGGGAAAAAGGAGGCAGTCATGAGTTTCTGGAAATGGTTTACAAAATGTTATGATCGGAAGGTAGTCGCCTATAGCCGGCTCCGCCCTATTACTTCGACAATTTGGCATGTTCTTTTTGTCATGCTTTTGGCCAGCTTTCCATTTGTCCTTTCGACAATGATAAGCGCAGTCGCTAATGTTGAACATCTGCAAGAGACGTTACAAGCCGATCTTCCCGATTTCCAGCTTGTTAACGGGGAATTAAGCATGGAACATGAAGAAGTCTATATCGCTGAACATACAAATGATTATCTTTTTGTGATTGATCCAAATCTCACCTATCCAAAGGAGGAATTGCCGGCACTTCACAATGGGGTCGTCCTGCAAAAACAGGAACTGATTATGATCGACGAAGGTCATCTCCAAACAGTCCCTTATCTTCTTCTTGGCGGCCAGCAGCTCTCTGGTGATCAGCTCAAAGCTCGGATTGATGACCTGGCCGGCTTTTTGCCAATTTTGCTCGGAGTCGTGAGCATCCTGATGTATGCGGCATTAGCAGGAACAGCCTTTCTCGGCATTACGGCCCTCGCTTTCATCGGCCTGGCCTTTCGTCAAAAGCAGCGTTTTCTTACTTACCGTCACTTATGGCTGATGACCGCTCATGCTTTCACGTATCCGGCAATTGTGCTATTTTGGATCGACACATTTTTATGGAAAGTTCCATTCACTGCTTTTGTACTAGCGACTTTTGTCTATTTATTGCTGGCAATGAAATCAATTCCGCTGCCAAAACAAAAGAAGCGAGTCGCTCCTTAGCGCTCGCTTCCCAAGATAATGTTATTGCTCCGTAAAGAGCTTCTCCGCATCATCCAATGCCATGTCCTGTCCGAGTGCGGAATAATCAAGCCATGTTTGGCCGTCGAGCGTGTAGACATGATTGTTCTTTACCGCTTCGAGATTATTCCAGACTGGATTTTTCGCCAGCTCGTCAAAACTTCTCTTCGCATCATCATCATTGTTGACGATCAAAAAGATCGCATCTGCCCCCAAATCAGGCAGCACTTCTTTTGAAATAACGGCAAATGGCTCGTCCCCCGTCATCTCTTCCAATCCATCAATCGGCGTTAACCCGAGGTCATCGAACATAATCGGCCCCATCGGACGGTTCATACTCATTACCCTCATTTCCTTGGCCGAGACGCGGATCGCCATCACTTTCGCCTCTTCACCAAGTTCATCGTGGATGAACGACTTCACCCGCTCTGCCTTTTCTTCGTATGCTTCGATAAACTGTTCTGCGACCTGCTCGCGTCCGACATATGAAGCCGTCTCCAGCAAATGATCGCGCCATGTCCCTTCATCGATATCCGTGCTGATGACCGGGGCGATTTTTTCCAATGTGTCGAGCGACTCCGCGCCGAAATGCGCATCCGTAAAAATGTAATCCGGCTCCAGCGCCAAGATGGCTTCCATATCAGGACTTGTTACAACGCCCAGCTTTGCGCTGCCCTCAAGCAAATCCGCGACATGCGGTAGAAAATCACCTACGCCCCACCAATTGCCGAACCTGCCGGCTTAATCCCGAGCGCCAGCAGATTATTCGTCATATGAATCGACATCGAGGCGATGACCGAATCCGGATCAACCATCGGCTCACCTTCGTCCGCCTCCGTTTCGTTGCCATTTTCCGTCACAACTGCGTCCTCGCCGGCAGACGATGTCTCGACGTCAGCTGTCGTTTCCCCTGTTTGTCCGCAAGCGACAAGCAGCATGATGAAAAGAAGCAGCAATAAAGGTTTGATAATAAATTTCATTGGTTCATTATCCTTTCATGATTCAAATTTATTTTTTCGCAGCAGCAAATAAAGAAAATAAGGACCACCTAAAGCAGCGACAATGACACCGGCAGGAATTTCATTAGGGCGAAAAAGCGAACGGCCGGCTGTATCGGCCATCACGAGAACCGCCATGCCGATCAATGCCGTTATAAGCAAAGAGCCGCTATGCTTTGGTCCGACAAGGCGACGCGCAATATGGGGAGCAGCCAGACCGATAAAGCTAATCCCTCCGGCGACTGAAACGCTTGCGCAGGACAAGGCGACCGCGAGCAGCAGCAACAGAAATCTGTTTTTTGTCGGTGAATTGCCGAGCCCTGTGGCGATCTCGTCGCCGAGACTGAATAAATCAAGCTTTCGCGATTGCATATAGATTAGCGGAAAGCAGAGCACTACCCACGGCAAAAGCGCCCAAACATGCACCCACTCTCTTCCCCAGACATTACCGGCCAGCCAGCGTGCGGCAAACGCATAGGTCGTGTCATCGAGCCTGAGCGACAGCAGCAGCGTTAAAGCGCTGAATCCAGCCGCCACCGCAATGCCGACGAGAATTAGCCGGATTGGCAGAAGACCGCGATAGCGATCATAGGAAAGCAGGAAAACAATAAAGGCCACAAGCAAGCCACCGGCAAAGGCAAACAGTGGAATCATTAGTGACATCGGTCCGTTCATTTCTAAAAAAAAGCTAATGTAGACGATTAAGCCAAACGCCGCTCCAGTATTCACACCAAGGATGCCGGGGTCGGCAAGCGAGTTGCGCGAAACGCCCTGAAAAACCATCCCTGCCACCCCAAGACCTGCTCCTGCAAGCATCGTAACGAGTATGCGCGGCAGCCGAAATTCGTACAGGGCCATCGTCTCGTACGGGGTGCCATAACCGAACAGCGTTTTCCAAACCCCTAGTGGAGAAATCGGCATCGAGCCAGTATGTAAGCCAATGAGAATGATAAGCAGAACAATCAAGACAAAAACAAGCGAAACGCCAAGGAGACGTTTTCTCCTGCTCCTGATGATTTCCTCCAGCTTCATCTGCTACAGCTCCCTCCTTTCCTTTCGTGCGATGTAAAGAAAGAAAGGAACACCGACGAGAGCAACCATCGCCCCGATCGCAAATTCCCTTGGCGGATTGACCATCCTCGAAGCAAAATCAGCCCAGACGAGTAAAGTCGCCCCAAGCAGGGCCGACATCAAAATTCGCTTCCGGTAATCGATCCCGACAAGCCAGCGGGCAATATGGGGGGCAACCAGACCGACAAACCCGATCGAGCCGGCGACTGCGACCGCTGAGCCTGCCAATAGAACGGCGGCCGTCATCCCTTGCAGCCTGACGGCATTAAGGGAAACGCCCAAGCTTACCGCCGAATCATCACCAAGAGACAAAAAGGTGATCGGGCGCCCTAGCATGACCGCCCAAACCGCGACGATGAAGACGATCGGCGCGAGGAGCCGCAAATGCTCCCAGCCAATTCCGCCTACTCCCCCCGCATACCAAAACGCCAGATCCTGACTCAGTTGAAAATAGATGGCGATTCCTGTGCTCAACGACTGCAAAATCGCCGCCACAACGGCCCCGGCGATCGTCAGCCTCAATGGCGAGTGAACGGAACCGAGCAGCATAATAAAGATAGTCGTCAGCCCCGCTCCGAAAAAAGCAAGTACAATTAATGTGCTGTATGAGACCGATGGGATAAATGCAAAGCTGAGCGCAACAACAAAGGCCGCTCCCGCGTTCACCCCCAAAATCCCGGTGTCCGCCATCGGATTACGCGTTATCCCTTGCATAATCGCTCCCGCAATGGCAAAGGCCATCCCCGTAACAGCCGCTCCAAGTACTCGCGGAAGGCGGATATCATGGACGACCTGGTGGGTCGTCCATTGTTCATCATAGTGGAAGACTGCAGCCCACACCGTCTCCAGTGTGACATCCTTAGCTCCATAGGAGACGCTGATAAAAAGGGTTGCCGCCAATCCAGTCAGGGCCGCAACAAACCATACTATTGTAATCAACCGCTTCGATCCAGCCATGACGATGTCTACTTCCTTCCCAACCCATTAATAATGATCATCATTCTCACTAAAAATCGAAAAAAAAAGCTGCGTGACCGCTTCCCCTTTGCCCCCTAGCAAACAAGAGGCCAAAACCTCCTCCTTTTTCCAGTGGAAATTGCTCATTATCCAAACAACCACTGATAATGATTATCAATATTAACAAAACTATGTACGCCTGTCAATTTCCATACCTCGGACTGGACCGAGCAATCCCGACAAGAATGAAAAGGTGAGATAAAACTAGCTTTGAGCTATTGGCGATCGCAGATTGTAGCAATTCCGCTCATGCTTAAGGGCTGGGCAAAAGGTAAAAAAACAACCTTCTGCCCAGCCCTCATACATTACTCGCTTTCCTTGTTTTCTTCGCGCTTCTTAACGACAATCCGCGTTCCGTCAACGGAAACAACTTCAATCGGTGCGCCCGCTTCAATCCATTGACCACCGCTTGTCGCGCTGTACTGGGCCCCGTCAATCTCAATCGAGCCAGTCGGGCGGAATGGCGTTAACGTTTTGCCTTCCTTGCCGACTAATGATGTGTAGCTCTCATTGATTGAGTTATAGCCGAGATCTCCCGTTAAACGATCCTTCAAGGTCATTTTCGCCCACAAATTACGCGATGGAAACACCTTCAGAAAAAGGGCGGAACCAAACCCTCCCAAGAGGAAGCCCATTGAGACAAACACTCCGTAAAGAAACGTTGGTGCAGGTACGGCCAAGCCAATAATCATCAGGATAATTCCGAGTAAAGCGACGGTACCATCCGTAATCACCTTGCCATCAATGATAATCAAAGCAAGCCCTACTACATAAAGAATGACAACCCAAAAACCGACTTCCCCTGACAAATGATAGGAGAAATACATCGCCATAATCGCGATCCCTAATAGTGCAAAAAGGCCCTTCGCCCGTACGAGCAGTTCGCCAATTAAAAATAACGTTCCGAGAAACACAACTAAAAATCCGATACTAGCTGAATCTAACCATTCCATAACCCCGTCCCCCTTTCCTATACATACGGCTAACCCCCATCACTTGGTTTCAGCAAAACGGAAAAAAGCATAAAATTCACTTTTATCCGTTTTGCCGGCGCCAGCGTGCACGAATCAGGTCCGGTTATGAACTGAAAACACCGCGCAGTGAATCAATCAGGCTGTTAATAAAATCAAGGAAGCTGCGAATAAAGCCTTGCGTCTCTTCCCGATTTAAAAATTCGCCAAGATTGTCGCGCACATTTGTAATTTGTTCCTGCACCTGATTCCAGTCAATGTTTAAGTCCTTCATTCGCATAAACAATGAGACAAGTCCATTCAGTTCTTCATCAGTCAACGTAATGCCAAGCTCCTCTGCAATCCGACGAATCAATTCACGCAGATCATCCTCTGTCTCCACAGGGTTGTTCGCAATTTCTTCTTTGACCCGGTTCATTAATTCCGTCGCCTGCTCTATACCAATTGACTCACTCAGTTCGGCAGTCGTCACCATTTCTTCATTGGCGATTTGCTTCTGTTCTTCAGGAATTTCAATCTCTGTTGCAATTTCATACGCCTTGATCAGACCGGTTAATGCCGCCGTTCCCGATACTTCGACCGGCGCCGTCACATAAATATCGGCATCCTCCACGCCGGCTGTAATCAGCGCATTGGCATACATCGCTTCCGACACCCATTTTATATTATGCGTTTCTACATTAATTCCCGCTCCACTTTCCTGCAACGTAATTTTCGAGGAGGAAAGCGCGCGTGTCCCAATTTGACTCGCACTAATATAGTCTCCTAAATATTGATGCTCTTCTTCATTTGTCACATATACAATCGGATCATTCTCCGTTGCTCCCATTTCATTTAGCAGTGCCTGCCGCTGTTCCGCGGAAAGAGAATCTCCAAGGGTCACGATCACGTCACCTGGAGCTGCGTCAGCGAAAACAAGCATCGGCATGAACAAACTAAAAACAAGTAAAAGCACCCAGCTTCTTTTTACATTTTTCATCATAATCGACTCCTTTTTTTGACGAGCTTTCTTTGATTTCTCTAAGCGCTCTGTCAACACTCTATGTAACGAGTGTTCTATACACAAGGAAACACATTTATTGAATAAAAGAAAAGGGCCTTTTGTCTCATTTACCGATCAGCTTAAAGGAAATGGGCGACAGCTTTTCCCAATTGGCAAACAAGACCAGCTGCTCATGAACAGAAGACCGACCAATGTTACACAAAAAAATGAAGTATACATCATTTGCTCAACATCGGCAACCCATTGAGCATATAACACCGGGCCAAAAGCCACCCCTAAAAAGCGCAGCATCGCATAAAAAGCAAAGACCGTCCCCCTTTCCTGCTCCGAGACAATGGAAGCGAGCGCTGCATTGGCGGAAGGAAGAACAATCCCAAAGCCCGCTCCAAATAGGAGAAGACCGGCGAGTACAACGGATAGCTCTGTTGAAAAAATCATACCGAAAATGCTGAGAATCATCAAGGCCGCGCCAGACAGCATCCCTCTTTTATAGCTGTCCTCCCTGCCGTGCAGCTTCTTTCCGGTCGTATAGGAAGACAGCGTCAAAGCAAGCAGCGGGATCGCCAGAAAAAGCCCGGCCCAGATCGGCGATGCCCATTGCTGTTCTTCTAACCGAAAGGACAAATAAAACAAAAAACCAAACAGCATGAACATCCCGAATGCACCAGCCGTAAAAATTGGCAGAAGCCAGCGCCACTCCCTTTGGAACAAAGACCGTAAACGCCGAAATTTAACCCAAATCGCCTCTTGGCCGCGGGCCTGATTTTTCTTACCCGGTAAAAAGAAGGCGATCCCGACAAATGCCAGCAGGGCAAATGCGAACAGCACAACGAAGCTGAGCGACCATGAATAGAGCAAAAGCAACGCCCCGATAATCGGGCTGACGACCTTCCCCGCGCCATTAAATACTTCAATTAACCCAAACGCCTGGTTGCGCTGCTGCCCCTGATACAAGTCACTGACGAGAGCCATTGCCAGCGGCGTGATGCTTCCCGCTCCGATTCCTTGCAGCACTCTGGCGACAAGCAGTAAAGCAAAGGAAGTTAGCGCACTGCTCGTCGCCACTGACGCAAGCAGCGCTCCTCCCATAATAAAGGGAAGTGCGGTCAATGCGACCTGCTTCCGGCCATAGCGGTCGGAAAGAACACCGCCTAAAGGGACAAACAAAGCAGCCGGAATCGAAAAGCTTGTCAGCAGCATCCCGCCCTGGAACGTGGTAATCATTAAGTCTGTCTGCATCATCGGCAGAAGGGGAATAAACATCGAATTCCCAATCACCATAATAAAAGGGAGCAACCCGATAAAAACAATCAAATAGACAGGCTGGCGCTCATTCATCCGAAAAAACCTCCTCAACGTTCAAGCAAAGTTGTCATAATTATTCCTTGTCCACATATACTGGATAATAGTAGAAACGGTAAAACGGCAGATGGCGTCTTCCATTACAGGCAGGCGCTAAAAGGAGGACAAGCTAATGAAACGACTCGTGACGATCGCGATAGTGTTGATGATTTTATACTGCACTTATTATGATCTTTCGATTGGAACTTTACCCAATGGGTTAACGAAGGCGGCTGAAGCCGAGCAGGAGGCACAGATCCAGCGAGAAGCCGAACAACCTTTGCCTCCTCCTTTAGCGCAAGCGCCTTATCAGGAGGTCATCGTTGAACCGGGCCATACCGTTTTGTCGATTGTTGAACATCTTCATGAAGGTCCAATCCCGGCTTCGATCCAGGAAATTGTCTATGATTTCAAAGAGCTGAATCAAGGACTTGAGCCGGAGGATATGCAAATTGGCAAGGTTTACCGATTCCCGCTTTATCATTCGCATTAAGTGAGTTTATCCTTGCCAAACCGTAAAGGTCATTGATAGAATGAAGACGATTGTCTAATCTGAGATTAGAAGAAGAGACTGTCTCTTCGATATAAAGGAGCGAGGTCAATGACCGAACGAACACATCGTACAAAAACCCGGCCGGTTAAGGTAGGTAATTTGACGATTGGGGGAAACAATGAGGTTGTCGTGCAAAGTATGACAACAACGAAAACACATGATGTTGAAGCTACCGTTGCAGAAATAAAACGATTAGAAGAGGCAGGATGTCAAATCGTGCGGGTGGCATGTCCCGATATGCGCGCCGCGGAAGCAATTGCGGATATTAAGGCGCAAATCTCGATTCCGCTTGTTGTTGATATCCATTTTGATTATAAGCTGGCTTTAAAAGCGATCGAAGGCGGCGCTGATAAAATCCGGATCAACCCGGGGAATATCGGCAAGCGTCATAAAGTGGAGGCTGTCGTCAAAGCGGCGAAAGAAAAAGGCATTCCGATCCGGATCGGTGTTAATGCCGGCTCGCTTGAAAAGCGGATATTAGAAAAATATGGCTATCCGACCGCTGACGGGATGGTCGAAAGCGCCCTCCATCATATCAGCATACTTGAGGAGCTGGACTTTCACGATATTATCGTTTCGATGAAGGCGTCCGATGTCAATTTGGCGATCGAAGCTTATGACAAAGCATCTCGTGCCTTTGATTATCCGCTTCACCTCGGGATTACCGAATCAGGCACACTGTTCGCCGGAACGATCAAAAGTGCGGCTGGACTTGGAGCCATTTTAAATATGGGCATCGGCAACACGTTGCGGATTTCTTTGAGCGCCGACCCGGTTGAGGAAGTAAAGGTTGCGCGCGAGCTGCTGAAGTCTTTCGGCCTGGCAGCCAATGCGGCGACGCTTATTTCCTGCCCGACATGCGGCCGGATTGAAATTGATTTGATCAGCATCGCCAATGAAGTCGAGGATTACATCGCCAAGATCAAAGCACCGATCAAGGTGGCCGTCCTCGGCTGTGCCGTCAACGGACCAGGCGAAGCGCGTGAAGCCGATATCGGCATTGCCGGCGCCCGCGGTGAAGGACTGCTGTTCCGCAAAGGAGAAATTGTCCGCAAAGTTCCAGAAGAGATCATGGTCGAAGAACTCAAAAAAGAAATTGACCAGATCGCCGAAGAATATTTCGCCAAGCAACAGGCTGAGCTTGCGTCAAAGGCTTGATTTTTTAAAAGAGGAAGGGGCTGGACAAAAGGTAAACTTTTGCCCAGCCCTTTTTTGTTCCCCGCCCTCCCCGTTAAAAAAACGGCGAGAAGAAGACGGTCATGAGAATCGAAACGGCCCCGATCCCAATCGCCCAGTTCCCGAGCGAAGTGGCGCCGTTACGACGTGATACAAAGCCAACTACGATCCCGGCTGCTCCAAGCAATACCGGGAGGAAAAACAGTGAGAGTATGGAAAGAACGATGGCGAATGTGCCGACGCCGCGACCTGCTGTCACGTCATCTTCGTTCATCTCCGCCGTCTCTTCGCTTTCAGCATCGCGCGCTCCACCAAGACCGCGGACTCCTGCCATTCCTTGAACAGGTGCATATTCTGCTGCGCTTTCCTCTTGGAAATTTGATGGAGGTGTATCAACGGTTGGCTGGTTCGACGGCATTCCCTCAGCTTCTGCTTCTCCTCTTAATCCGAGGTTGCGATCATCATCTCGCCCCTCAACGTGGTTATTGACAAGCGTCAAAGAACGATCGTCTTCATCCAATAACCTGATGGGTTCATCTTTTGGTTTTTGTTCATCTGCCATATGAATCCCTCACTTTCTTTATTTCGGGGAACAGTACTAGTATGACGCTTCCGCTTTGAATTATAGGTGACAATCATTTCTTCATCAGGAAAACTGACGTTGACCAGACTGCTGAAAAAAGATGGCGTTCCCTTTTGCAGCAGCCTCACGTTATCGGGAAGAACTTTTTTCAATGTCTTGACTAGACCGATATTCTAATTTCGTGTATGGTAATAAGATAAGTTTTGTTTTAATTTTGAGGTGATTTGAATGACAACAAAAAAAAGAATCGGACTGGATATCGATGGTACGATTACCGCTCCGGATACTTTTATTCCTTACTTAAACAAGCATTTCAATAAATCACTGACTTTAGATGATATTGTTGAATATGACCTGACCAATATTTTGGAGATAAGTGAGCAGCAGTTTTGGGAATGGATGGGGAAGCATGAAGGTATCATTTACGAACAGGCGCGCCTGGCCGAATATGCCGAACAGACGTTACATGAATGGACGGAGCAGCATGATCTGATTTACATTACGGCCAGAAGGGAACACTTGGCTTCCGTTACGAAAAAGTGGTTCACGAGCAGGTCGTTGCCGTTTGACCATATTGAATTAGTCGGAAAACACGACAAAATCGAGGCGATTCGCAGCCACCGGCTTGATATCTTTTTTGAGGACAAGCATGACAACGCCGTGGCGATTGCCGAAGAATTTAAAATTCCGGTTATTCTGATGGACACACCATATAATCGCCTGCCCGTACCTTGCAATGTGATTCGCGCTACAAACTGGCTTGAAGCAAAAGCATGGGTCGACAAATGGCTTGCGGAATGAGGCTGGGACAAAAGGTTGTTTTTTTACCTTTTGCCAGCCTCTAAGCAATGAGCGAAACCGCCACGATCTTTTTAAAGCCCGTTGTGAGTGGATTTCTCACAACGGGCTTGTGGCGTGTAAAGCCATTGCCAATAGGTTAAAAGCTAGTTTTGTCTCAAGCTTATTCATCCTTTGGCCGGAAGGTATGGCAGCATGTTTCTTTTTTCTGTGTTGCTTCATGATGGTATTCCGCCTCGCCGTAAGGTTCAGCTCCCGCCTCCATGTTGAAATCAGCCGTTGAATTGGCGTCAATCTCAACAAGGATCGCTTCGGCTTGACATTTGTTTCCTTCTCCCCAAAAGGTACAGTTTGCCACATTACATTTCACAAGTGGTTTTGCCATCATTCATCCCCTCCTACTGTTAGGATGGATGAATTCGCCACCGCCTACCCGAGCCAACACTTGGGATTTTAAGAAGCTATTCTTGACACTGTTCACATCTTCCATAGATTTCAAACTTATGGCCCGTCACCTCGAAATCAGGAAATGTCGCCTTTAGCATATCCATCGGACAATTGTGAATATGCTTCGTCGCACCACAATCGAGGCAGATTAAATGATGATGATGCTCGTCGGTCGAACAGCTGAACCGGAACCGTTTCTCCCCTTCGAGTTCAGTCGCTTCGAGAATTTCCATTTCTGTAAACAGCGATAAATTGCGATAAATCGTATCAAAGCTCATCCCCGGGTAATCTCCCTGCATCGACTCCAGCACTTCTTTTGCCGATAAATACCGCTTCTCATCAGCAAACAGCTTCAGCATATCCTCGCGCTTCCCTGTATGCTTGTATCCTTTTTCCTTCAATCGTTCCATTGCTTCATTCACATTCTTCATGTCCAAACCTCCCTACGAGCTGTACAAATGGCTGCTGAGCTTTCTCCAGGCCTTTTGCGCATAAATGGTCACCAGCAGAATGATCACCGCGATCATGACGATCATTCCTCCGGGAGCAACGTCCAGCTGAAAAGCCGAAATCAGACCACCAATGACTGCGATCTCGCCAAAAATGACCGAATAGATAAACATTTGCTTAAACCCTTTCGCGAGGCGCATCGCCGCGGCCACAGGTAACGTAATTAATGACGAAACAAGTAAGATGCCGACAATTCTCATCGAAGCCGCGATCACAAGCGCGACCATCACAATAAAAATAAAATGAATCAGTCTTCGGTTCAAGCCGGCGACCACCGCCTGCTCCTCATCGAATGACAGAAAGAACAGCTCTTTATAAAACAATAGTAGCACAATCAGAACGATAACTGTAATAACACTGATCGTCCAAAGGTCTGAACGGCTGACAGCAATCACGCTGCCAAATAAATAATTGAATAAATCATTATTAAAGCCGTCGGCCAGAGAAATGAACACGACGCCAAGTCCGATACCCGCCGACAAAATAATCGGGATCGCGATTTCCTTGTAGTACTTGTACACGCTCCGCAGCTGCTCAATCAAGAGAGAACCGCCGACTGAAAAGACCATCCCCATATACAATGGATTCATCCCTTGAAAAAAAGCAACATGCTTGCCGAGCAAAAGGCTTGCGGCGATGCCCGAAAGCGTAATATGCGACAATGCATCAGCGATCAGAGCCAGCCGTCTGACCATTAGAAAAACACCGAGCATCGGCGCAAGAAGGCCGATCATCATTCCTGTAAATAGCGCATTCTGAAGAAATTCATATCGTAAAAACGCATCAAGCATTTGTTAATGACCTCCATGACTATGATTATGGGAGAGCAGATGGACATCATGGCCGTAAAAGGAGGACAAATCCTGGTTTGCAGTGAATTCAGCTGTATTCCCGTGAAAATGCAAATGCTTGTTCAAGCAGGCTACATCCGTCACATGATCAGTCATCGCGCCAATATCATGGGTAACCATAATCAGCGTCATGCCTCTAGCCCTGTTTAATTCCTCAAGCAACCCGTAAAACTGGCGGACATTCGACACATCGACACCGACAGTGGGCTCGTCTAAAATAAGCAGCTCCGGATCGCTCACCAAAGCACGCGCGATAAACACACGCTGCTGCTGCCCGCCTGAAAGCTCGCCAATATTTTGATGAAGGTACTCTGTCATGCCGACCTGCTCGACGGCTTCGTACACTTTTTCCTTATGATGCTTATTCAAAAAACGAAACAAGCCGACCTTTCCATATAACCCCATCGAAACAACCTCATAAACGGTTGCCGGAAAACCGGAATTGAAGCTGTTCGCTTTTTGTGAGACAAAGCCGATCTTATCCCAATGCTTAAATTTATCGACACGCTTGCCAAACAGGCGCAGTTCACCTTGTTGCGGCTCAAGCAAACCAAGCATCAGTTTGATCAGCGTCGACTTTCCCGATCCATTCGGTCCGACAAGGCCTAAAAAAGCCCCTTTCTCAACCGTTAACGAAATGTTTTCCAGCACATTCCGATTTCCATAATGAAAGGAAACATCGTGAATCGCTACGACTTCCTCCATAGTACCACCCTCTTTATTTCCATTCTGATTCTCATAAGAATCATTACGATTTAAACGAATATCTTTTCTCATTATAATCGAATTTCTCGTTCTGTCCAGTCAGCCGCACATGAATTGCTGTTTTTGTTATAATGAGAGAAGAAGTTACCTCTTTTATTAATGGAACACATTGCTCTTTGTAACGTGATCTCAGTTAGGAGATGAAATGGTGTGATTGAAAATGATTTTGCCGTTATTGATATCGGCTCGAACTCGATTCGGCTCGTAATTAACCAAATCGATCATAACGGCTGCTATAAGGAATTACATAACTACAAAACCGTTGCCCGTCTAAGTGCCCATATGGATGAAAAAGGAGCATTTACGACGGAAGGAACCAGGATTCTGCTTGAAACCTTAACCCGCTTCAAGGAAGTTCTGCTCTTTCACCAGGTCCAGAAAGTCACGGCAGTCGCGACGGCCGCCATGAGAAAAGCGACCAACCGGAAAGAAATCACCGAGCTTGTCTACGAACGGCTCGGCTTCGAAATCCGCATTCTGTCAGAATATGAGGAAGCCTTTTACGGCTACTTAGCCGTCGTCAACTCCACAAACATTACCGACGGCATCACGATTGACATCGGCGGCGGAAGTACAGAAATCACCTTGTTTCAAGACCGTGAACTGCGCCACTATCACAGCTTCCCGTTCGGGGCGATCACGTTAAAGCAGCAGTTCATTTCCGGCTGTGAAGCGACGGAAGAAGAGCTGCAAACGATCAAGGCGTATATCCGCTCCCAGCTTTCCAGCCTCTCCTGGCTGCACGAATACCCCGACTATCCAGTGATCGGGATTGGCGGCAGCGCCCGGAACTTATCGTTGATCCATCAACGGCAAAAAGAGTACCCGCTAGCCGGCCTGCACCAATATGAGCTGCCGACGAAGGAACTGCGCCAACTAACGGACGCACTCGCTACCCTTTCGTATCAGGAAAGGCTGACGATCGATGGCCTCTCGAAAGACCGCGCTGATATTATCGTCCCGGCGGCTGAAGTCATTGCTTCGCTCGTCGAGCTCGTTCAGGCAAAAACATTTGTCATGAGCCGGAAAGGGCTGCGTGACGGAATCTTTTATGAAGAACTGCTGCGGACGATGGATACGGCCTGTTTTCCGAACGTCGCCGAGGAAAGCTTTTATCAATTGTCCCATAGCTATGAGGTTAATCTTGACCATGCCAACCATATTTCTTATTTGGCAACAAGGCTGTACGCCGAGCTTGCGGATCAATGTCAGGTGAGTCACCAGCGCAACGAAGCGCTGCAGCTCCTGCGTCAAAGCGCGCGCGTGCTGTATATTGGAGAATTTATCAACAGCGAAGCAAGCAGTCAAAATACGTTTTACTTATTAACAAATATGACAATTGAAGGTCTGTCCCATCAGGAGCGGCTGGCGATTGCCTTTATTTCGTCCTTCAAATCAAAGTCGCAGCTGTTGAAATACGCCAAGCCGTTCAAAAATCTGCTCGATAAAAAGCGGCTGAAGCTGTATGAGTTTTTAGGAGCGATTATGAAGCTCGCTTTTTGCCTCGATCGTACAAGAAGAAAAACGATTGTCGAAGTCGGCCGGCGCGCCGATGAAGACGGGCAGCTGGCCCTTCCCCTCTTCTACCAGGAGGATGCCCATTTTGAACAGCTTCAAGCGCAGAAACATAAAAAACATCTCGAAAAAGCAATTCGCCGACCATTAACGTTAACGTATCTCTCTAGTGATGCATTGAAAGCCGAATCTTAACATAAAATTTACAATCAACTGTTAAAATGAAAGGGTAAGACATTAGTCCCGTACGTCAATCACAGGACTTGTCTTCCCTTACTGGCAAAGATGAATTTAGAGAGTAGAGAGGTTGAATGCGAATGACAGAGCAAACAAACCAAAACCCGATTGACCTCAACAACCCCAATTATTACAACAATCGTGAATTAAGCTGGCTCGCCTTTAATGAGCGCGTGCTTGAAGAAGCGATTGATGAACGTAATCCTCTCTTGGAACGGCTGAAATTTCTGGCCATTTTCAGTTCAAATCTCGATGAATTTTTTATGGTACGGGTCGCCGGCCTGAAGGATCAGGTTAAAGCCGGCTTCAACCGCCCTGAAAATAAAGCAGGCCTCACACCGAAGCAGCAGCTGAAGAAGATCTCTGAAAAGAATCATGAGCTTGTCCGTCTGCAGGATTCTGTCTATACGGAAACGATTGTGCCGATGCTATATCATGCCGGCTTTCAGTTCCTCTCGATTGACGAATGCACGCCGGAACAGATTGAATTCCTGCGCGATCGTTTTCATCATTATATCTTTCCCGTGCTTACGCCGATGGCGATTGACGCGTACCGCCCTTTCCCAATGCTGTTAAATAAAAGTCTCAATCTCGCCGTTGTCCTTAGTAAATCAGAGGATAGCAAACGTCAGGAAAAGAACCAGCTGGCGATTGTCCAAGTCCCTGCTGTCTTAAACCGTTTTATCCAACTGCCGTCAGCGGAAGGTGTTGAACAGCTTATTTTACTGGAAAATGTGATCAGCCATTTTATCGGTGAGCTTTTTACCGGCTTTCATGTAAAATCCGTTTCTTCATTCCGGATCACAAGAAATGCCGACTTAACGATTCATGAGGAAAGCTCACGGGACTTGCTGCTGGAAATAGAAAAGGAATTGAAGAAGCGGAAATGGGGAGCGGCCGTCCGCCTTGAAATGCAAGAAGGGATGATGGACCCCAATGTCCTTAACCTGCTGCTTGATGTGCTTGAAATTCATAAGGACGACGTCTATTCCTTTAAAGGGCCGATCGATTTGACGTTCTTGTTTAAGCTTTACCAAAAGCTCGCCGCCTGGCATGAGCATCTCGCCAATGAAAACCTGATTCCGCAAACACCGGAGGATTTAATTGGGGAAGAAAATATTTTCCAGGCTATTTTGAAAAAGGATATTTTTTTACATCATCCATATGAATCGTTCCAGCCTGTCGTTGACTTTATCTCCCTTGCGGCTGAAGATCCGCAGGTGCTGGCGATTAAGCAGACGCTTTACCGTGTCAGCGGCGACTCGCCAATCATTCATGCCCTGGCGCTTGCCGCCGAAAATGGCAAGCAGGTGACGGTACTCGTCGAGCTGAAGGCGCGCTTCGATGAGGAAAATAATATTCAATGGGCGAAGAAGCTTGAAAAATCAGGCGTTCATGTCATCTACGGCATCACCTCGCTCAAGACCCACAGCAAGATCACGCTTGTCGTCCGCCATGAGAACGACCGGATTCAGCGCTTTGTCCATCTTGGCACAGGTAATTACAATGATTCAACAGCCAAGCTCTATACCGACATGGGGATTTTTACCGCTGATGAGCAGTTCGGCATTGATGCGACAAACTTTTTTAATTATTTAAGCGGATATAGTGAAAAACCCGCCTGGTACCATTTATCGACCGCTCCTTTTGAAATCAGGGAAAAATTTCTCGAATTGATTGACCGGGAAATTGAAGTGCATCAGGAGCGTGGCCAGGGAAGGATTATGGCGAAAATGAATTCACTGACCGATAAGCCGATTATTTTGAAGCTCTATGAAGCCTCCCAGGCCGGTGTCCAAATTGACTTGATTGTCCGCGGTATATGCTGCCTCCGTCCGGGAATCCCCGGTGTCAGTGAAAACATCCGCGTCCGCAGCATCGTTGACCGCTTTCTTGAGCATAGCCGGATCTTTTATTTCCACCACGGTGGAGAGGAACGGATTTTCCTCTCATCGGCCGACTGGATGACGCGCAATATGGAAAAGCGGATTGAAATTTTGTTTCCGGTCCTCAATGAACAAAGCAAAAAGCGCATCAAAGAAATCTTTAAAGTCACCTTGCAGGATAATACGAAAGCGCGCGAACAAATGAAGGACGGCACCTATCAATACATCAAGCGGCTCCCACATGAACAGCCGATCCAGAGCCAGCTTTACTTCTACGAACAGGCCGCCCGCTTCAGCGAAGGAGAAGACGACTGAAAAGAGGGTGACCTAAGATCTTTTAGGTCACCCTCTCTAAGCAGTGTGCGAAGTGCGCGCCTGATTTTATAAAAGCCGTTGCCTTCCTTAATTCACATACGCGACCCAATTGAACTTATCGGCCTTTTCCTGAATTTCAACCGCATACCAGCTTTCGGCATGGCCGTTTTCGCTCAAATACTTTTCCAGGCCGTACATCCCGCGATGATAGGCCGTTAAAGCGTGGTCCCAATCCTCGTATTCATGATAAAGAAAGCTCAAATATTCAACTGATAATTCAATTGAATACAAAGGATCAAATAATAGCTCATCCTCATACGGCAGCCCCGCCATTTCCGCAATCCACGGTGCTGTATTTTTCATAAACTGCGCCATTCCGTAGGCATGTCCGTAACGCGTTTCCGGTCCGACAAGCGTCGGATCAAATGTCCCGCCTGTTTCGGTTCGCAACAACTCATAGACAAGAAATGGATCGATATCACGCTGTTGGGCCATCTCTCCAAGAAAGACGCCCCATTCTTTTTTGAATTTCCCTTCACTGTCCTGATAAAGCTGATCGGCAACCTCTTTTGACCGAAGCCATGTGTCATAATTGGCCGGCGGCACTTCTGTTCTAGGCTGCTGCAAATAATAGAGCTGGATCTGTTCCATTTCCTGAACGGTACGAAGCTCTTCGTAAGCAAGCTCGTTTTCTGATATTGTATGATGAAGCTGGCGGTTTTCGACATAAAAAAAGCCAGCCGTGATCGTTAGTATCACAATAAGACTAGTCAGAAAGATGCGTTTCATCTCTCATTCCTCCTTTTGTTACCCTTGCAATTTCAACGAGAACTATCGTACCGAAATCAAAAGTCGAACACAACCAGGACCAATCGATAAATTTTGACATTTACCGTGTTTAGCGGATTTTGAAAGAACTGACCCCTGATTCTTCTTACCATTCCGCCTGCTTTTCTCCCTTTTCCTCTCAATTACGAAAAATGAAATGGAAGCAAATTTCAAGCATAGGTAAGATTATCCCTTTCTCTGCCACTTATCACCATTTTGATCTCCGCCCTAAATGGATACGTCACAAGAAAAAAAGCACCCTCTCAAAGGATTGAGAAGCTGCTTTTCAATGAAGGGGAAGCGTGACCGTCACGGTTGTTCCGACATTATATGTACTTTCAATTTTAAAACTTCCTCCATGATCTTCAATAATCTTCTTACAGAGCGGAATGCCAATACCTGTCCCGCTCTCTTTCGTCGTGAAAAAGGGCTTGCCGATTTGCTTCAATACCGACTCCGGCATTCCTTTTCCATTATCTTTGACGTAGACAACATAATGATCATTTTCCATTTTCGTACCGATCCAGAGCGTGCGGTTCTTATTGGCTTCCCCGTAAGCTTCAATCGAATTGCGCAAAAGATTGAGCATCACCTGCTTCACCATTGATTCATTGACATGAACGAGCCTTGTCGTTTCCGTTAATTCGATATTCAGTTCAACATCATGAAGCAAGCATTCCGCTTTAATAATTTCAATTAGCGATTCCATAATCTGAACCGGGGATTGCCTTTTCCTGTCAATCTTCTTCCGCGAAACGGAAAGAAAATCCTCGATGATGCCGTTCATTCGATTCAGCTCGGATAAGATCGTATCATAGTATTTTTCAAATTCATTCGTTAATTTAGCCAGTTGTAAAAATCCCTTTATAACAGATAAAGGGTTTCGTAATTCATGCGCTACTCCGGCAGCAATATGGGAAACGGCTTCCATTTGATGATGAAAGGTTAATAAATGCTCAAATTGCTTCTGCAGCGACCGGTCTTCGAGGATGATATAAAGGCTTTCCTCTGCGACATAAGGGGCGACCCGTATTCGATAATTCGCTTCCTCATCCTCGTAGTCATCTTCCTGCCGCTTTTTCGTCTGGATCGTCTCTTCAAGTAAATCAAGACAAAAAGCGAAGAAAGGTTCCCGCTCCGCCAACTGATCAAGTGTATAAGTTAAATCAGCCTCCTGTATCTTCGTTGCTTCAAGAAAGGCATGGTTCCACTTTTGTATATGTAGCTCCTCATCAACTTTCAAGTAGGGTATCCCTAATTCTTCTATTAAAAAAAACTGTTCAGCCAGGTCCTCCTGCTTCGAGGTTTGATAATTTATTTGTGATTGATAAACTGTATCCATCGAATTTCTCCCTTTGGGGCTTGGGGCTGTTTGTCTATTTATATCCTTCTCTCTCAATGCGCCCCACTCCTTTTGTTAAACTGCCTTTTCTGCATATTATCTCACCTGTGAACCTTATTTCGATAAGAAATGAAGGATTTCCTTTTTTTCTGCACATTTTCTTCCTGCGTTCATATACTGTCAGCATCTCACTTTGGAAAAAGGGGTGCTTCCATGAATGTCATCATGCAGCAATTAGTCAATAATAAGGTGAATTCACTGACACCATCAGAGCTTCTCCAACTCGCTAAGCAATATCAGATCCCTCTAACATCGGAACAAGCAGACAAGGTGATTGCCGTCCTTCGCTCTGAAGATATTGATGTGGCAAATCAAGCCCAGGTCAGCCGGATGATTCACCGCCTGCAGACAGAAGTTGACAGTCATGTTTCCGGCGTCATTCAACAGCTGCTCCAGCAATTCAGCCATTATCTTTAAGAGGATGAGTCTAACGTATGTTTGCCTGCATGAAGAGCCGAACAAATGAAAAATCAGTTGCCGGCTCCTGAGAGGAAACTCCGCTTTCCGCCGGATGACGGCGCCTTCCTCAAATCAGACCTTTAAAAAAAAGCCAGTAAGGAAAGCGCACTTTCCTACTGGCCGGCGCAACCTGATGGCACGCCCCTGCGGCGCCTCGTTACGAGAAATGTTCTCCCGACAGGCGGGCAGAGGCGGCTATTTTAGTTGATGCTGCTTTCGTGCGATGCTATTTTGTCCACTAATTCCGGGTCGAATTGTCCGCTGCGAAGCATGGCGATCTCATGCTTATACGGCGGCTTTTTGTTCTTTTTGTCTTCACCGACGAACGGCGTTTCCAATATCTTTGGAATGTTCGTTAGCTGCGGATGATGGGCGATCGCATGAAGCGTATCAAAGCCAAGATGACCGAAGCCGATATTCTGGTGACGGTCTTTCGCTGCGCCACGTTCATTTTTACTGTCATTCAAGTGAACGACCTTCAGGCGATCAAGGCCGATTATCCGGTCAAAACTGTCGAGCACCCCGTCGAAATCTTCGATCAGATTATAGCCGGCGTCATGAGTATGGCACGTATCAAAGCAGACAGAAAGACGCTCGTTATGCGTCACCCCTTCGATGATCGCTGCCAGCTCTTCAAATGTCCGCCCGCATTCAGAGCCTTTTCCGGCCATCGTTTCAAGGGCGATTTGCACATCCCGTTTTTCTTCAAAAACGAGGTTCAGGCCTTCGATGATCTTCTTAATTCCAGCTTCAGCCCCCGCGCCGACGTGGGCCCCCGGGTGCAAAACGATTTGCTTTGCACCGAGTGCTTCCGTCCGTTCGATTTCCGAGCGTAAGAAACGAACGCCTAATTCAAACGTTTCCGGCTTAGTCGTGTTAGCAATGTTAATAATATAAGGCGCGTGGACGACGATATCGGCAATTCCGTTTTCGGCCATATGAGCGAGACCTGCTTCAATATTCAATTCCTCTATCGCCTTACGTCGCGTGTTTTGCGGCGCACCGGTGTAAATCATAAACGTGTTCGATCCGTACGACGCCGCTTCTTCACTAGCTCCGAGCAGCATTTTTTTCCCATTCATTGACACATGAGAACCTATTTTTAAATCCATTTTTCCTCTCTCCCTTATTTATCGTTACTTCTTATTCTTCGCCGCGCTGCGTCGTTGCCTTTTCGCTTCCTTCTCCTGCTTGAAACGAGCTTTCTTTTTATAAGCCGGCTTTACTTTCTTCGCTTTGGCGACAGCCTTGCCTCCGGTCCGCTTTTGCGCAGGCTTCACACCGCTTTCCGCTGGTGCTTCTCCTTTATTGCGGCGCGGCTTGCGCTGTCCCGGCACTCCAAGCGGCGCTTTATCAAGCTTCGTCCATTTATTTTGTCTGAAATCATAAAAAGTAAAGTGAATGCCGCGCTTCTGCAGCTTGGCAACAGCATTTTGATCCTGCTCCTCATAAATCGTATAGGCGATGCCATCAGCTCCGGCCCGGCCTGTCCGTCCTACGCGGTGAATATAGAAATCCAAATCCTGCGGCAGCCCGTAGTTGATAATATGGCTAACCCCCTTCACATCAATCCCGCGCGCGGCGAGATCGGTCGCGACAAGGTATTGCACCTTGACATCGTTAACGAGCTTCATCACCTGTTTACGCTGTCTCGGCTGCAAGCCGCCGTGAAGTCGTTCAACATTCAGGTTAGCGGCAAGCATCGCGTCAGCGACTTCATCGGCCTGCTCCTTCGTATTCGTGAAAATAATCGCCAAATACGGATTTAACGATTGAGCAAGCTCGACGATGAAGCTCAGCTTCTCACGATGGCGGAGCGGGACGATCCTGTGCTCGATTTTAACAGCTGTCACATGCTTCGGTTCAACGTGCACATGGCGCGGATCCTGCATATATTTCTTTAAAAATGGCTGAAGCTTTTCCGGCACGGTCGCCGAGAAGACCATCATTTGCAGCTGTTCAGCCATCCGTGACGCTACCCGGTCAACCTCTTCGATAAAGCCCATATCAAGCATTTGATCAGCTTCATCGACAACGAGCATGTCTGCCGTATAAACCTTTAACGCGCCCTCACCGACGAGGTCGGCCAGTCTGCCGGCTGTCCCGACAACGAGCTGCGGCTGGGACTTTAAGCTTTCAATCGTTCGCGCCCGGTCGGTTCCGCCAACGAGCAGCTTCGCCTGAATGCCTGCCTGATCAAATTCAAGCAGCTTCTTTACCTCCTGAAACAGCTGAGAGGCTAGCTCACGCGTCGGCGCGGTGATGACGGCTTGTACTTCTGCTCTCTCCGGATCAATCCGATTTAACATCGGCAGTAAAAAAGCAAGCGTTTTTCCCGTTCCCGTCTGTGATTGTCCGATGACATCCCGCTTGTTCGCAATCGCCGGAATCAGCCTTTCCTGGATTTCCGTCGGCATGGAAAAGCCTTGCGCATCGAGTGCTTCTATTAAAAATGGCTTTAATTCAAATCGTTGAAAATTTTTTGAGATCATGTACCTTCCTACTTTCATTCATCATTTCGATGTTCCTTCCAGCTAAAACCGTAGCGAAATATACTGTTTGCAATGGTTCATTTTATCATAGTTTGCCATACTGTGGCTAATTTACTTATGAAGAGGCTTGTTTTTACCTTTTGGCTGGCCCCCGGGCAACGCTCGTTTTGTTTCGAGCCCTTTCCTTTTCTCATTTCCCTCACCACTTGAAGGGCTCGTGCATATGACTAGAGTGTAGACGTTTATAGCAGAAAAACCATGTAGCGTCCTTTCTAAGAAGCGGTGTGTGGAGCCGTTACAAGCTCTTTTGACATTGACCTGCGTAGCGCACGAGCCGGCACGTTTCTTCACATCAACCTGATATTTTCTTATATTTTCTGACCTTATAAAAAATGACGAAAGGAGGAAGGATCAGTATGCAGCAAGTTTTTGGTCCTCCTTTTGGCCCGATTCCAATGCAGCCTCCGCCTGCGATGGGCGGCATGATGTCACAGGCAGGCTCATTCGCGCCCGGCGCCGGCCAGTTCGGACAGTTCCCCGCTGCCGGTCTGATGGGAGGCGGGCAGGCCGTTAGAGGCGGCTTATTGGCGCGCTTATTCGGAGGTGGCGCGGGCGGAATAGGCGGAGCGGTCGGCTTAGGTCCAGGTTCTGCCGCAGCCGGGGGAATTAACTGGACGACGATGCTGACGAATGCGCAGCGCGTTCTCGGCCTGACCCAGCAAGTAGTGCCGATGGTGCAGCAATACGGCCCGCTCGTTCGCAACCTGCCGACCATTTGGCGAATTATGAGAAGCTCCTCTGATGAGCAGGAAACCGCTGCCGAAGAGACGACTTTACCGCTGGCGGTCGAAGAAGAGAAAGAAGAAACAGTACCCGTTACGCCGGAGCCAGCACCCAAGCAGCCGGAAAAGAAAACGATTGAAGGAATGCCGTTACCGAAGCTCTATATTTAGCGATTGACGGCAATTTCAGCTTCCTCTGAAATTTTAGCCCATTTTGCTTACTTTTTTATTGACAACCTTCAACCCGGAGTAGTAAAATTTTATTTTTGCTTTTTTTTGTGGTATACTATAACTACTACTCGATTGGAGGAATGCTCATGTTTAAAGTTGGTGACCATGTTGTCTACCCATATCACGGTGCCGGTACGATTCAAGATATTGAAGTGAAGGATGTCTTAGGTGAGACACATTCATATTTCGTTCTTGATTTCCCGCTCGTGGATGTAAAGCTTATGCTGCCGGAAAATCGCATTGGGGATTCCGGATTGCGTAAAGTCATAGATCCTTCGGAATTAGATGCACTTGTAGAAGCGCTGCAAAACGGACCGGAAATTCCGCCATCTACAAGTCACTTTTCACGTGATACGGAGAACCTTCTTAAAAGCGGCAGCATTATCGACGCCGCCCATTTGATTTCCTCTCTATCCAGAAAGCAGACTGAACGGGCAAACGGCCTCCATATTCAAGATCGAAACCATATGCAGAAAGCAAGACAAATGATTGCCAGTGAACTGATTCTGATGAACGATATGACCGAAGAGCAGGCCTACGAATTTATTGACTCGGCCCTGCAGGAAGTCAAACAAGCGTAATCATTGTCACGAAAAGCAATCTCTATTATACTAATTGAAGAAGACATAATAGACACCATTCGTTATCATAACGGATGGTGCTGTCATGTTCAGGGAATTTCTTAATGAACTGAACAGTCACAAGTATGCCCTGTTACGAACAGAGCGACTAGGAGGCCTACAATGAAAGTAAAAAAAATATCCCCGCGCGGCTATTGCTATGGTGTTGTTGATGCAATGGTGCTGGCACGTCAGGCTGCGGCCAACCTGGATCTCCCTCGTCCGATTTATATTTTAGGGATGATTGTTCATAACCAGCACGTGACTGATGCCTTCGAAGAAGACGGGATTATTTCACTAGATGGACCAAACCGGGTCGAAATTTTGAAGAAGGTTGAAAAAGGGACCGTGATTTTTACCGCTCACGGCGTATCGCCGGAGGTGCGGAAGCTGGCACGGGAAAAGGGACTGACCGTCGTCGACGCAACCTGCCCCGATGTAACGCGTACGCACGACCTCATTCGAGACAAGCAGGCTGAGGGGTATCAATTTATTTACGTCGGGAAAAAAGGCCACCCTGAGCCGGAAGGGGCGATTGGTGTAGCGCCGGATGCCGTCCATCTCGTCGAATCTGTCGCTGATGTCGAACAGCTCCAGCTGACAACCAACAAGCTGATTATTACCAACCAAACGACGATGAGCCAGTGGGATGTCAGTGAAATTATGAAAAAGGCGATGGAACGCTTTCCAACGGCCGAGGTGCATAATGAAATTTGCCTCGCAACCCAGGTGAGGCAGGAGGCCGTAGCGGAACAAGCAAAGGATTGCGACCTTGTGATCGTCGTCGGCGATCCAAAAAGCAATAACTCAAATCGTCTGGCGCAGGTGTCGGAGCAAATTGCCGGAACGACCGCATACCGGATCGGCGATGTGACCGAGCTGCAGCTCGAATGGCTCGAAGGCGTCGAGACCGTCGGCGTGACATCAGGTGCCTCAACCCCGACTCCGATTACAAAGGAAGTCATCAGCTTTCTTGAAAGCTATGACGAACATGACCCTTCAACATGGGTCCGTGAACGCAAAGTAACCCTTCAGAAAATTCTTCCGAAGGTAAAAGCGAAAAAATAATAATAATTTCAGAGATAGCGCACATCGTCTTTTTCACCTTGTGCGCTATTTTTTTTCAGCGGATAAACGCCGCTTCTTTGTTGGCGAGAGCGTCGCTGAGCCATTGTGGATGCATCGTCAGCAGCTGTTGAGGCAGCGCATCAGTTGGAAAATATGTTGCATCAATCGTCTCTTCCCCGTCGCCTTTCAGCTTTCCGCCGACAACCTTTGCTAAAAAGCAGACGGTAACAAAATGAACAGCCCGCTGATCCGGATAAACGAATACTTGAGATTCCGGCTCCGAATAGACACCGATCAGCCTGACAATTTCCACCTCAAGATTCGTTTCTTCTTTCATCTCCCTGATCGCCGCTTCCTCCACCGTTTCTCCGCGCTCGACATGTCCTGAAGGCAGCCCCCACAGGCCTACATCTCCCCGCTTCTGCAAAAGAACCTCGTTTTGCTCGTTGAACACGATCATCGCCACTCCCGGTCTAATATCGTCTATTCTCATCCTTCTCCTCCTCTGTCTCCCAATGATTCCACACTTCCTGCAAGCACGTTTTTGACACGACAAAAAAGGGGAAAGATCCCAGCGCATCACAAATACACTGAACCTTTCCCCTCGGACCTTTTATGTCAATAGGTGCCTTTTACGTTTTGCAAAAGATGCAGCCCTCGGTCACAGACCTTTCATCAGCGGAACCCTAGCTGCAGTTTTCCAGTTCGCTTTCATTATACATCATCCAGTCCTCATTCGACTAGACAAATGTAAAAGGATCGGTATTTCGGCTTGAGGCGATGACCGTCGTCTGATAGCCTTTCTCAGCAATGAAGCGCTCTAAATAGCGCTTGACGCCTTCCTTCATCACCTTCTCGACATTATGACCCGGATCGACAATCGCCAGCCCGTCCATCATCGCATCGTGGGCGACGTGGTAATACACGTCACCGGTTACGATGACGTCAGCTCCTTTAAAAATCGCATCCTTCATATACTTGTTGCCATCTCCGCCAAGCACGGCGACCTTTTGCACCGGCTTCGCCAAATCACCGACGACGCGAGCGCCGCTCACCTCAAAGGCTGCCTTTACCTGCTCCGCAAATTCACCGAGGCTGACCGCTTCCTCCAGCTTGCCAATCCTTCCAAGCCCGAGCACGTCTCCCTGATTATCGAGCGGGTAAATATCATAGGCAGGCTCCTCATATGGATGGGCTTTGATCAGCGCCTGAATGACGCGATTCTGACGCTCAGCGGGCACAATTGTTTCCAGCTTTAGCTCTTCGACATACTCCAGCTTGCCCTGTTCGCCGATAAATGGATTTGTCCCTTCCAACGGCTTGAAGGTACCGGTGCCCTCGCTTTGGAACGTACAATGGCTGTATGCGCCGATATGCCCTGCCCCAGCTTGGCTAATCGCCTGCCGAACTTGTTCAATATGGGTTTTCGGAACAAAGACGGCGATCTTTTTCAGCTGCTGGGTCTGAGTCGGGGCAAGCACATCTGTTTCCTTCAGGCCAAGCGCCTCTGCCATCATATCATTGACACCGCCCTTGGCAATGTCCAAATTTGTATGGGCGGCATAGATCGTAATGTCATGCTTAAGCGCCTTCTCAACGATCCGGCCATGCGCGGTCGTCAGATCAATTTTTTTCAACGGCCGGAAGAGTAACGGATGATGAGCGATAATGAAGTCAACCTGCTCTTCAATCGCTTCATCGATCACGTCTTCCAGCACATCGAGCGCGACCATTACTTTATGTACAGGCTTGTTTAACGTGCCGAGCATCAGGCCGATTTTATCTCCTTCAACGGCATATGCTTTTGGCGACCACGCTTCAAAATGCTGAATCAATGCTTGTCCATTAACTGCTTTTGTCATCCAAGAACCTCCTCTACTATGTTAATTTGGTTTTGCAGCTGCTTTTGCCTTTGCCGCAGCTCTTCGGTTTCGGTCGCGCGAGCCTGCTGGTCGAGAATTCGTTTCCAGTTCGTCAGCTCGTGACGCCATTTTTTTTGAAAGGCTTCGTTTTTCTGCTTAAGTAAATAAGGGCCGAGCAAAAGCTTCTTTTCGACGTCCCCGGCGTATAGGCCCGCATCATCGCCCCGTTCCGCGACAAGGATCTCGTACACCTTCTCATCTTCCTCTAAAATTTCCTCAGCGGTCAAAACCCACTGATTCGCTCTTAGCCAGGCCCGGATCACTTCCGCGGCGACGTTCGGCTGCAAAACGAGACGTGACACGCCTTCAAGCTTCTCCTTGCCCTCTTCCAAAATCGAAGTGATTAAACTGCCTCCCATGCCGGCAATCGTAATGACATCGGCTTCTCCGGGCTCAATGACTTCAAGTCCGTTGCCTTTGCGGACATCAATCCGTCCGCTTAAGCCCGTACGCGCCACCTGCTCCTTCGCCGATTGAAACGGCCCTTCATTCACTTCCCCGGCAATCGCTCTCGTGCCGGCATGCTGCAGGCATAAATAGCATGGCAAATACGCATGGTCAGAGCCGATATCCGCTACGGTTGCTCCTGGCGGGACATAATCAGCTACTTTAATGAGCCTATTTGATAATTGTCTTTCATTCATAGCATCACCTGTTGCTTTACTTGTTTTTTAAAAACAGAAAGGAATACTCCTCTCCTCCATTGTACTTGCTGTCTGGCCGTTTATGCAAAAAGGGATGTCTCAAAAGGCTCTCGTCCTTTTAAAACATCCCTGAGCAGGAATCTGTTTCTAACCGGGTACAGCAGCAAACAGCCTGCTCCGTATGACATTCGCCTTGCCGCAACCCTTATTCAGAAATTGATAATAGATATTGCGCGACCGCATCTGCTTCAACTTCGTTTAAACCAGTTGCAGGCATGCTTCCTTGTCCATTTTGAATAATGTTCGCAATCTCTTCAACCGTGTATGTCCCTTCAAGCGAGGTTAAAGCCGGACCTGCGCCACCGCTCAGGTCGCCGCCATGACAGGCGATACATGATTGTTCAGCCAACACTTGACCTTCTGCAATCGGATCTTCAAATTCTTCTATTTCTTCTGCTTCCTCACCGTCAGCGTTCATTTCAGCCCGCTCGTTTAGCCCGATGAAAGAGAGCGACACCATAAGAAGAATCCCGATAATGGCTGTGATCGCGAAAGGCATTAATGGTCTTCCCTTCATTCTTAAATCCTCCTTTAATCACCATACGTTCAACGCTTGTCGTCAAACAATTTTATGTAGACGCTTAAGATTACCCTTCTCATTTTACTTGAATTTGATTCCAAAAGAAAGGGCCTGCGGCAGATTTGCGTTTTTTGTCACTCTTTTAACGAAATATAAAGTAAAGCAGGAGCAGACCGCCAAGCAGGCTGGCAATCGTAAAGAACCGAAGCTTCCATTTCCAGCCGATCATAAACCACGCCAGGCAATGAATAAAGGTCGCCAGCGCAATGTAGAGCGTTTCCCCGGCAAACATTGTCACGACCGCGTGAATCGTCAGTAAAAAGAGAAGCACAGCGGCCTCCAGCAAATACAAATACGAAAGAGCAAGGGTCTGCCGTTTCGTTCGATTAGCCAGCAGAATAATGGCGATTGTAAAAAATATCCCAGTGGAAATTTGCAATCCCAATGGAAACTCTGTAAAATAAATGACAAGAAGAGCCAACAAGAACAACGCTTGCACCATGATACATATGAGAAGCGTCCGACTCGGCTGAAAGCGCAGGTGAAGCGAGCGTTTCTGTTCCGGCTCCGGTTCAATATCGTGCTCTCCTTCTGTGTAAAGCGTGAGTAAATAATCACAATACTGGTCCGGTAACAGCTTTGACTTTTTCCAGTATTTGATTTCATTGATAATCGTTGTTTTTCTTTGCTCGTTCATCCCTTCTCCTCCCAAGCCTTACCTGATAAGGGAACAAAAAAGGGCCGACTCTGACACTGCATTAGTCGGAATCTGACCCTTTTTACACAATTAGCAACATTCTATTCAAGAAAATCCTTCAGTCTCTTACTTCTGCTCGGGTGACGAAGCTTGCGTAAAGCCTTTGCTTCAATTTGTCTGATTCTCTCCCGTGTCACGCCGAATACTTTTCCGACTTCCTCCAATGTCCGCGTCCGGCCATCATCAAGCCCGAAGCGCAGGCGCAGTACATTTTCTTCTCGGTCGGTCAGCGTATCAAGTACATCTTCCAACTGTTCTTTCAGGAGTTCATAGGCCGCCGCATCAGAAGGAGCGAGCGCTTCCTGATCCTCGATAAAATCACCAAGATGGGAATCATCTTCTTCCCCGATCGGCGTTTCCAAAGAGACAGGTTCCTGAGCAATCTTCAGAATTTCACGCACTTTCTCAGGCGTTAATTCCATTTCCGCCGCCACTTCCTCCGGCGTCGGCTCTCTGCCGTAATCCTGGAGAAGCTGACGTTGAACGCGGATCAGCTTATTAATCGTTTCCACCATGTGAACCGGAATCCGGATCGTTCTCGCCTGGTCCGCGATCGCCCGCGTGATCGCCTGACGAATCCACCATGTTGCGTATGTGCTGAATTTGAAGCCCTTCTCAAAGTCGAATTTTTCAACGGCTTTGATCAGACCCATATTTCCTTCCTGAATCAGGTCAAGAAACAGCATGCCCCGGCCAACGTAACGCTTGGCAATCGAGACAACGAGACGGAGGTTCGCTTCCGCTAAACGGCGCTTCGCTTCCTCATCGCCCTGTTCGATCCGCTTTGCCAATTCAATTTCTTCTTCGGCAGAAAGCAATGGAACCCGTCCGATTTCTTTTAAGTACATCCGAACCGGATCATTTATCTTTATCCCTGGAGGCACGCTCAAATCATTCAGATCGAATTCTTCTTCATTTTTGACCGCCTGCTGAATATTCGGGACGTCATCTGATTCATTTAGTATTTCCACACCCTGTTCGCCAAGGTATTCAAAAAACTCGTCCATTTGGTCGGAGTCCTGATCAAACGCCGCCAGTTTCTCTGTAATCTCGCTATACGTTAAAACTCCTCGCTTCTTTCCTGTCTCGACTAATTGTTCTTTCACCTGATCGATCGACAACTCACCTTCCGCTAGTGGGCGTATTGGTTTATCTGCCATTCGATCCCCTCCTTCCATTGTTCACAACTAAAGCTACATGCCGGGGTCGATTCTTTTAATGAAGCTCCTGCTTCAGGCGATTGATTTCCATAAGAAGCCTGGCTGCTTCTACAGGATCCTCCAGCCGCTTCATCTCCAATTCCTTTTGCTCTATTTGTACCCTTTTTGGGTACTTTTCAATCTGAGCCATATAATCAAGCAATTCCTGCTCCTGGCAATTCTCATTTACAGGGAGCATGGCAAGCTCAGTTACGATGCGTTTCAGCCGCTCATCGGCCAGCTCTTGAATAAAGTGACCCGGATTCGGCGGATGGCCTTCTCCGTAATAAGCAAACAGGTACGCTGCAATTGCCTGGTGATCATCAATATTAAATTCACCGCCGATCCGTTCCTGGACGCGCTCGGCAATCTCAGCATCCCTCAGCATATGAGCCAACAGAAGCCGTTCGGCATTATGATAGGCCGGCAGCAGCTTTTTCTTTTCAAAATGCTTTGGAACAGGCTTTCTCTGCTCCGTCCGGTGCGCCTGCTCTTTCCTGCGTCGCGAGCGGTAAATCTGAATTTGCTCCTGCTTCAACGCTTCAAGCGACAGGGAAAATTCATCCGCCAGCTGTCTTAAATAGTGGTCGCGTTCGACGGCGCGCTGCAAGGTAGAAATCTCTGTCAGGACCTCTTCAATATAGCGCATTCGGTCCGCTTCGTGCTGTAGATTTTTCCCTTGACGAAGGTAGCGCATTTTAAAAGCCATCATCGTCAGGCTAGCCCCTATTACATTCGATTGAAACCGTTCAGCGCCGTAAGTTCGAATATAGTCATCGGGATCAAGGCCATCAGGCATTTGCGCCACTTTCACAAAGCAGCCTGCCTCCTCAAGCAGACCTGCCGAGCGAAAAGCGGCATCTGTGCCGGCCTGGTCGGAATCATAACAAAGGATGACCGTTTCAGCATTTCGCCTTAGCAGCCTGGCCTGTTCCTCTGTTAAGGCTGTGCCGAGCGTCGCGATTCCGTTGCGCACTCCGGCGCCCCAGGCGGCAATCACGTCGACATACCCTTCAAACAGCACCGCTGTCGATTCCTTGCGCATCGTCGGACGGGCTAAATGAAGGCCGTAAAGCGTTCTTCCTTTTTGAAAGATCGGCGACTCCGAACTGTTCAAATACTTCGGCTGCTCTCCGGAAACGGTGCGTCCGCCAAAGGCAATGACATTTCCTTGTCCATCCCAAATCGGAAACATCAATCGCTGCCGGAAGCGGTCAAAATGGCCGCCGTCCTGCTGGCGGGTGCCGAGCAGGCTTGCCTGCGCCATGATGTCGAGAGGAAACTGCCGCTTCGACAAGATCGTTGTCAGGGCATCCCAGCGATCCGGCGCAAATCCAATCTGAAAATGCTCGATCTGTTCTTTTGTAAAACCGCGCTCTGCGATATATTCCCGTCCGGCCTTGCCTTCCTCCGTTAACGTCAGGACATGGTGGTAGAGCTTCGCCGCCAGTTCATGGCCTGCCCGCATGATGCTTTGCGGACCGTTTTCCTTACTGTCAGCTCCTCGGTTTACGACGATGTCCGGCAAATCAATATTTGCCCTCTTTGCCAGCTGTTGTGCCGCTTCAACAAACGTCAGACCTTCCAGCTCCATCAAAAACGAAAAAACATTTCCTCCCGCCCCGCAGCCGAAACAGTGATAAAGCTGCTTATCGGCAGAAACAGAGAAAGACGGGGTTTTCTCGCCATGAAAAGGGCATAAACCGATGTATTGCCGTCCTTGTTTTTTCAGCTGGACATGTTCGCCAATCACCTCAACAATATCTGACGAGCGTCTTATCAATTCCACCTTTTCTTCAGGTATCCGAATGCTCATTGTGTCATCACCAACTTACATCTTCACAAGTCTTTAAACATTCGAGCTTTTTTGCGATCTTCCTGCTTTTTCTGCAAGAATTTCCTTAAGCTGCCGGGCAAATCGCAAACGATCTGTCTTTGTGAAAGCTTTTGGCCCTTTTGTCTTCGCCCCCATGCGTCTTTGTTTTTGTGAAACATAACGAGCATCAAGCATTTGATCAATCGTATCTTCTAAATAAAGATGACCGCGCGGCGATAATACAACAGCTCCCTTTGCCAATAAGATAGAAGCGAGTGCGTGATCCTGGGTTACACACAGGTCGCCTTTTTTTATGCGGTTCATCACATATAAATCCACCGCTTCTTTCTCACTGTCCACCGTTACGATTTTGACGAAAGACGGCGCCTTAATATGATGGGCGTAGGAAGATACGAAAATAACATTCAACTGAAAAGCCTGAGTCGTGTCAATGATTTCATTTTTCACCGGACACGCATCAGCATCCACATATAATGTTTGCAATGAAGGATTCATGGTAGTTGAATTCAACACCTCCTTCAAAAATCCTGCCCTAAAATAAAAGAAATGCGTTGATTTTTGTCGAACAAACCAATTTATTCCTCATTTGCTCTTATACCTTTACTATCATTTCCAAAAAACGAAGAAAAAGTCTTGACTTTTTAAATTTATTTGTTCTTTTTCAATTTATGCGTTTAAAATTCAATAAGAATCACAATTCTTTATTATACGCAACATTTCCTCCTTTGACTAGCAAAAAGATTAAGGGCTTGCTCCGAAAGGTTGAAATTTACCTTTTGGAGCAAGCCCGAAGCAATGTGCGGAGTCGCTACAGTATGTAAAAGACTAGAGAAGAGTGAAGTTCTCCTCTCTAGTCGAGTAGCGAACGGAGCCATTGCCATTCTCCGAGAGACATCTGATCCCTCCCCAGAGAACCCCCGCCTACTTCTGAAACATACTGGAAATCAGATTCGCCGTCTCCTCGACCGCTTTATTCGAGACGTCGATCACCGGACAGCCGATCCGTTCCATAATTTCTTCCGCATATTTCAGCTCTTCCTTAATCCGGTCCAGGTTGGCATAATTTGCCTGCGCCTTTAAACCGAGCGCTTTCAGACGCTCCGCCCGAATGTCGTTCAGCTTCTCCGGACTGATCTTCAACCCGACGCATTTTTTCGGCGCAATCGAAAACAGCTCCTGCGGCGGTTCCACTTCCGGAACAAGCGGGACGTTGGCCACCTTTAAGCGTTTATGGGCCAAATACTGCGAAAGCGGAGTTTTTGATGTCCGTGAAACGCCGATTAACACTAAATCCGCCCGGACAATGCCACGTGGATCACGGCCGTCATCATACTTGACAGCAAATTCAATCGCTTCGACTTTGCGGAAATAATCTTCATCGAGGCGGTAAATTAAACCTGGCTCATAGCGTGGTTCCTCATTCGTGATCACGCCGATCTTTTCCAGCATCGGTCCGATGATGTCGACTGTCTCGACATTGACTTCCTTCGCTTTTGCCAGTAAATAATTCTTCATATCCGGAACGACGAGCGTGAACGCGATCAACGCCCTTGCCTGCTGGGCGAGAATGATCACTTCTTCGATCGTTGCTTTATCTTCTACATAGGGAATACGTCTAACTTCCAAGCCTGCCCCGCTAAATTGGCTTGCTGCTGCTTTGACGACCAACTCTGCCGTTTCACCAACTGAATCGGAAACGACGTACACGACAGGACGTTGCTTTATTCCTTCCATCATGACCTCCCTCGCTTCTTCCAATAATTGATTGTCCGAGCCCTTCATTAAATCATTTCATCATTCGCCAAATCAACAAGAAGCGCGGTAATATTCGTCTTTGTAATCCGTCCGGTCACCTCAAAGCCCGAACCGTAATCAACCTCTGTCACGATCGGCAAACTGTCGATTTGCTTATCAATCAGCTTTTTGGCGACTTCGGTAATCAAATCATCTGCCTTGCAGACCGTAATATTCGGCATCCTCGTCATAATGATACTGACCGGGATCGATTCGAGACTCTGCTTCCCGAGGCTCGCCCGGAGCAAATCCTTTCGCGAGAGGACGCCGACGAGGGTCGCCTGCTTATCGACGACAAACAGGGAGCCGACATCTTCAAGAAACATCGTACAGATCGCATCGTAAACGGAAGCCGCTTCCTGCACGACAACCGGACGCGACTGATAATGCTTCACCGTTATATGCTTAACCTTCTCAGCTAACAGCTGAGTTCCGGACTTGCCTGTGTAAAAGTACCCTACTCGCGGTCTGGCATCCAAATATCCGGCCATCGTTAAAATGGCGAGATCCGGACGCAGCGTCGCTCTTGTTAACGAAAGTCGTTCTGCAATTTGCTCTCCCGTAATCGGACCATTATTTTTGACGATTTCTACAATAGTTTCTTGCCGGCTTGTTAGTTCGATAGCTACTCACCGTCCTTAGCACGCACCGTGCCCTTCTAATCTAAAATTATTATATATGATTATTCTCAGAAGTAAAACGATTGAGCCTCTTCCTCTTTACAACACGAGCGCCTGAAAATGAGCAAATGAACGAATTACTTCTGCAAAAGCATGCATTTGCGCAAGACGGTTTGCTTTAAGTGCCTCATCGTCCGCCATGACCATAATATGATCGAAATAACGGTGAATCACTGGTTCGCAGTCAGCAAGCAGCTGATAAGCCTGCTCCACTTTCCCTTCAGCTAACGCTTGTGGAACACCGTCTTTTACCGTCAAATAAGACGAATACAGCTCATTTTCTTCCTTTTTCTCAAATTTCTCTTCGTTGATCTCCCCAGTACCGCTCGCTTTTTTGGCGATATTGGTTATTCGGCTGAGCGCTTCAACAACCTTCTTGAAATCAGGCTGGTCGTGCTTTTCCCCGATGAGCAGCGCCTTGTTGATCAGCGTCGGAATATGACCGATCCGCTCGGCTAACACCGCATCAATCACGTCATAGGAGACGGCTTTTTCCTGAAGGGCGGCTTTTACCCGCAGCGCAAAAAATTGAACAAGCTCTTCTTTGAGTTCCTGACGCGGACGCTTCAGCAGCTTCTGCTCTTCGGCAACAGCTAAGGCGATTTCAATCAAATCTTCAAGCTCGACTTCCAATTGATGATCCGTAACCATTTGCACAACTCCCGCCGCCTGCCGTCTGAGCGCGTAAGGATCCTGGGAGCCGGTTGGAATCAGACCGATCGCAAAACAAGTCACAATCGTATCGAGCTTATCGGCGATGCTGACAACCGCTCCGGCAAGAGTTGCTGGACTCGCATCTCCGGCAAAGCGCGGCTGATAATGCTCATTAATCGCCTTGGCAACTTCCTTTTGTTCCCCCGCCAGCTCAGCATACACTTCCCCCATGCGGCCTTGAAGCTCCGGAAATTCATAGACCATCTGCGTCACGAGGTCAAATTTGCAAATTTCCGCTGTCCGCCGTGTCACCTCAGCTGTCCGGCTATCGGCCTCAAGAGCGGCGAGCAGCTTATCAGCACTTTCCTGAATCCGTCTAACCTTGTCGCCGATTGAGCCGAGCTCTTCGTGATAAACGATGTTCTCCAAACGCTTCAAGGCATCTTCAATCTTTACTTTTTGATCTTCCTGATAGAAGAAGTCGGCGTCAGCGAGACGGGCCCGCAGCACCTTTTCATTTCCGCGCGCGACATTGTCCAAATGCTTATGATCGCCATTGCGGACGGTGACGAAATAAGGCAGAAGCTCTCCCTGTTGATTCTCGACCGGGAAATAACGTTGATGCTCCCGCATCGAGGTAATCAGCACTTCCTTCGGCAAAGCGAGAAACTCCTCATCAAAGCTGCCGGAGAGCGCTGTCGGGTACTCCACGAGATGATGAACCTCTTCCAGTAAATCCTCGTCAATCGGAATGACCCAGTTTTTCTCCGCCGCCATTTCTTCTAGCTGACTGCGAATCGCCTGCTTTCTCTCCTCCGGCCGGCTGATGACGTATTCCGCCAGTAAAGCCTGCTCATACTCTTTCGGCGTTTTCAGTTCAATTTTCTTTCCGAGAAAACGATGGCCGTACGTTGTCGTTCCGGTTTCGATCCCCGTAATCTCAAACGGAATTACCTCGGTACCATACAATGCGATCAGCCATTGGATCGGACGGGCAAAGCGCAGCTCATGGCTTCCCCAGCGCATATTTTTCGGAAAATGAAGGCTTAAAATCAGCTCCTTCAGCGCCGGAAGCAGGTCACGCGTTTCTTTGCCGGCAATAAAGCGGTTGGCGTACACATACTCGACTCCTTTTACTTCTTTAAAGAAAAGTTGATCGGTTGTTACACCTTGTCCGCGAGCGAAGCCCTGGGCCGCCTTTGACCAGTTTCCGTCTTCGTCAAGCGCAATTTTCTTCGCTGGTCCCTTCGCTTCTTCCTCAATATCCGGCTGACAGTCAGCCAACCCCTCAATCAAAATCGCTAATCTTCGCGGCGTAGCGAAGGCCTGTATGTTTTCATAATCAAGCCGCTCGTCGGCAAGCCATTTTTCCATTTTCTCCTGCAGCTGCGCAATTGAGCTGGTGACAAAGCGAGCCGGTAATTCCTCGACTCCGATTTCTAACAGAAAATCCTGTTTACTCATGGCTTTCTCCCTCCTTCTTCAGCATTGGAAAACCGAGACGTTCCCGTTCGTCGTAATAAATCTTCGCCGCAGCCCGGGCGAGATTGCGAACACGGCCAATATAGCCGGTTCGTTCCGTCACCGAAATCGCTCCACGCGCATCAAGCAAATTGAAGGTGTGAGAGCATTTTAAAATATAATCATAGGCCGGAAAAACAAGGTTTTCGTCCAGCGCGCGCTTCGCTTCCTGCTCATACGTACCAAAAAGAGTGAACAGCATCTGACTGTCCGACACTTCAAACGTATATTTCGAATGCTCATATTCCGGCTGCTTGAAAATATCGCCATAGGTGAAGCCCTCGACCCACTCCAACTCAAAGACATTTTCCTTGTCCTGAATGTAGGAGGCGAGCCGCTCCAGTCCATATGTAATCTCCGCTGAAACAGGATTTGCTTCAAGTCCGCCAACCTGCTGGAAGTAGGTAAACTGAGTAATTTCCATCCCATCGAGCCACACTTCCCAGCCTAATCCGGCACAGCCGAGCGTCGGATTTTCCCAGTTATCCTCAACGAAGCGGATATCGTGCTCCAGTGGATCAATGCCAAGTGCTTTCAAGCTGTCAAGGTACAGCTCCTGGATGTTTAAAGGAGACGGCTTCATAATTACCTGAAACTGATGATGCTGATAAAGCCGGTTCGGATTTTCACCGTAACGGCCATCAGCCGGCCGCCGCGATGGCTCAACATAGGCGACATTCCACGGTTCAGGTCCAATCGTCCGCAAGAGCGTAAACGGACTCATCGTTCCGGCTCCTTTTTCGGTGTCATAGGCTTGCATAATCATGCAGTTTTGCTTTGACCAATACTGTTGCAACGTTAAAATCATCGTTTGTACATTCACAATAAACCCTCCTTGAAGTATCGAAAAGGCGCCAAGCGGCTCTTCTGTTCATACAAAAAGCCCCCACCCCTATGTCATGCGCATGACATAGGGACGAGAGCTTGTTTCCCGCGGTTCCACCCTATTTATTTAAACGGAGCTTCCGCTTAAATCACTTTACCATTCTGTGCTCGGGAGTGCCTTCCTTTATCAGGGTAAATCCCTAGCTCACACCATCCTAGGTTCGCTTTCTTTACTTGCTGACAAGTACTTCTTTCCTTCTTCGCACGTTATTCATTTAGTAGCATCATAACTGAACTTCCACTGCTCTGTCAATATTTATGAAGGCGGGAAATCCATGCGCTCAAGCTGTTCAAGGAACCGCTTTGATTTTAATTTCAACCCTGAGTATTCATCGTAGTAGCTGGAAATAATCGTTTTCAGCTGTTGTTTCGTCTCCGGCTTCAAGGAAATTTGTCCAAGCCGATCTAGCTCAATATAAAAAAACAACCGCAACAGCCTCGCTACTTGACTCGTCAACCGGTAGGCATGCGGATCGCGATACAAGCAGCGCTCACATAAAAATCCAGCCTCTTTAACCGAAAAAGCAGCCGGCTCATCGGCGCGGCCACAGCTTGCACATTGGTCAAGCTCCGGGCGAATTCCAGCTACGGCAAGCATTTTCATTTCAAAAATATACAGCAGGACGTCGCGGTCCATCCCTTCATCGATATAATGAAGCGTCTTCGCTAAAAGGTCAAACAGCGCCGGATTCGGCTGCTTTTCGTCCGTCAGCTTGTCGGTCATTTCGACGATGTAGGCCGCGTAGGCCGCCAAAAACAGATCATGCCTGACTTCTTTAAAGGAATCGATGATCTCCGCTTGCTGGAGCGTCCCGAGTCCGGTGCTTTTCTGAAAGAGAAAGGTTCCATAAATAAAGAGCTGCGACACCGCCGTTAGCCGGCTTTTCGGCTTTTTCGCCCCTCGTGCCATGACACCTATCTTTCCGAATTCCCGTGTATATAGGGTGACAATTTTGTTTGATTCTCCATAATCGGTTGTCCGTATCACAATTCCTTCTACTTTTTGCATCATTGAGGTTCACCACACGGTCTGATTGTGAGGTGTCAATACCTTTTAATGGGTTGGAGCGTCAAATGCTTCACTTTCCTCCGTGTCCTCTTGTCCAAACTGATCGTCCGACTCACGTTCAAGCTCTTTCATTAACAAGTACGTATCCAGATTACCCGTCATTGAAAAGATTTTCCAGGAAAAATCGAGCATACAGTTTCCACCTTTCGTCATAAACGTCAACGCTCTATACTTGTATGATGACCTTGTTTACCTGTAATCATGTTAAGGAAATATTGCTAATTGACCGCTCTTGACAACGACACAATGACAAATTTTTCTTGCTTTCTTTCATCATAATCGTTTTCTTTTAAAAAAACAATGGCCCTTCGCCCAGGCAAAAACGCCACAGGGATCGGGCGCCCTGTTTCCGAATTGGGAGCGGCTTCGCTCGCTCTTAGACCAAAAAGCCACAGGGATCGGGCGCCCTGTTTCTGAATTGGGAGCGGCTCCGCGGCGCAAGCCTGAGATAAAAAGGTTGGTTTTCACCTTTTTTCAGGCTTGAAGCAGCGTGCGAAGTCTGCGCCGATGTTTTACAGCCTGTACCAAAGCGTCTTACTTTGGTACAGGCTTTGCGCAGAACGAAGCCGCTGCCATCTTTTTCACTTTCGAGTTGGCGCCGGCTTCGCTCGCTCTTCGGCAAAAACGCCACAGGGATAGGGCGCCCTGTTTCTGAATTGGGAGCGGCTTCGCAGCGCGCGGGAAGAAGAAAAACGCTTCTCCCCTTTAAAATCTGGCGCCGGCTTCGCTCGCTCTTCGACAAAAACGCCACAGGGATAGGGCGCCCTGTGGCGTTTTTGCCTAATATTCGTCTTCGCGGAAGCCGAAGTCGCGGAGGTGGGTTGGTTTGTTGCGCCAGTCTTTTTGGACTTTGACCCAGAGCTCGAGATAGACTTTGGAGCCGAGAAGGGTTTCGATGTCGGTGCGGGCCCGTTTGCCGACCTCTTTCAGCATCGCGCCCTGTTTGCCGATGATGATTCCTTTTTGTGAGGTGCGCTCGACGATGATCGTCGCCCCGATGTAGACGGTATCGTTGTTTTCCCGCCGCTTCATTTGCTCGACATTCACTGCAACGGAGTGAGGGATTTCCTCTCTCGTTAAATGAAGTACCTTTTCGCGGATTAATTCAGCGACGACGAAGCGTTCCGGGTGGTCTGTCACCTGATCGCTCGGATAATACTGCGGCCCTTCATCAAGGTATTCCGTGATCTGCTCCATTAAAGCCGGAACGTTATTCCCCTGCAAAGCCGAAATCGGGATCACCTCTTTGAAATCATGTTTCGTCCGATACGTTTCAATCACACCGAGCAAATCGTCGGGTGAAATTTTGTCGATTTTGTTAATGACGAGAAAAACAGGGGTGGAGGCCGACTTGAGTCGTTCTATAATAAACTCCTCACCAGGTCCGAACGCTTCTGCCGCATCCACGACATATAAAATCAGGTCGACTTCACCGAGCGTATTTTGCGCGACCTTCATCATGAAGTCGCCCAATTTGTGCTTCGGCTTGTGAATCCCCGGCGTATCAATAAAAACAATTTGCGCCTCGTTACTCGTATAGACACCTTGAATTTTGTTGCGCGTCGTCTGCGGTTTGTCAGACATAATCGCGATTTTTTGTCCGACTACATAATTTAGCAATGTCGATTTCCCTACATTCGGACGGCCAATAATTGAGACAAAGCCTGATTTAAATGTTGTTTGATTACTCATCCATATCCTCCGCTGTAAATGCTCCGGGGAGCAATTCTGCCACCGTCATCTCGACGATGTCGTCTTTTAAATTGGTTAACACTACTTTCGTATCAGGAGGGCACAGTTCCACCATTACCTGGCGACATGCCCCACAGGGCGGAACGGGACGGTTTGTATCGGCGACGACGGCGATTGCCTTCACATCGCGGTTTCCTTCTGAATATGCTTTAAACAATGCGGTACGCTCTGCACAATTGGTAAGGCCGAAGGAGGCGTTTTCGATATTCGCCCCATGATAAATCGTGCCATCTGCCATTAAAAGCGCAGCTCCTACCGGAAATTTTGAATAAGGTACGTACGCTTGCTCGCGGGCACTCTTGGCTTCCGCGATTAACTGTCGGTCGGTGGTCATTCTTTTTCATCCTTTCGCTTGGAGCGCACATGAATGACCATGTTCGCTTCATCTACTTTTGTTTCCATCTGATCAACAACCGATCCCGGATCAGGAGGGACGACAACCCCGCCTGAAATAATAAACTTTAGTCCTTGTTCAACAGACATATTGAGCACAATGACATCCTCCTTCGGCACAAGGACGAGCCAGCCGGAGGTCGGGTTTGGTGTTGTCGGCAGAAAAATATTAATGCAGTCCTTCGCCGTCAGCCGTTGAACCTCGCCTTTTGACTCTCCCGTCTGAAAGCCCACCGTATAAAGACCTTTACGGGGATATTCCACCAGCACCACATTTTTAAACGAGGTTCGTTCCTGGGCAAACGCATGAATCACCTGCTCAACGGAAGTATAAATCGAATTGGCAATCGGAATTTTACGAAATGTCCGGTCAATCGAGCCGAAAATCCCTTTTCCCCTTCCCTGCAGCCGCATCGCTCCAACCCAGGTCACTAAAAGAATGGTCAAGACAAAACCGATGCCGAGAAGCCGTTCAGAGAAAGGGGTGTAGACGCCAAGAAAGTAAATGCGTCCATCATGCGTTGTGATAATATTTAACGCCTTCAGCACTCCTGTAATGAAGGAACCGAGAAAAGCATCCACCAGTCCAAACAGGAGCTGTAAGACATATATTGTTGCAATAGCCGGCAATAAAAAGATAATACCAGCAATAATGTTTTTCTGAAACCTCTTCCACACGGGAGGTTGCTCCTTTCGCTCAGACTCTTTGACACTCACGACAGCCCGTCCTATTTCAGCAGTCGAAGGATTGGTGGAAGAAACAGGATGATACCAATCACGACGGCAAACAAACAATACATGAAGACAGCACCGGCGGCAATATCCTTTGCCCGCTTGGCTAACGGGTGAAACTCCTCAGTGCAAAGGTCGACGACCCGCTCCACTGCTGTATTCATCATTTCCAAGGCAAAGACTCCAGCTATCACCAAGAGTAGAAGAACCCAGTGCAAAAGCGGGAGCCTTAATAAACCTGCCAGCGCAAGAACAGCGGCTGCGATGATCAAGTGAAGCTGCATATTCTTCTCATGGGTGACCACATCACGGACTCCCTGTAACGCAAAAGCAAAGGCTGCCAGTAACCGCTTGACTCCTCTTCTGTTTCTATCGCGAAAGTCCATAGGCGCTCAAGATATCCTCTTGGCGAGAGAACATGTCTTTCTCTTCTTCTTCAGTGAGATGATCATAGCCGAGCAGATGAAGCATCCCATGCACTGTTAAAAAGCCAAGCTCCCGTTCAAAGGAATGACCGTACTCCTCGGCCTGGGAACGGATATGAGAAACCGAAATGATGATATCCCCCAATACATTCGGAAGACCTTCAGCGACGACCTCAAGCTCTTCTTCATCCTGATCATTTAAGGCAAAAGAGATGACATCTGTCGGCAGATCCTTGCCGCGATAGTCACGGTTGATCTCCTGAATACGCTCAAGGCTGACAAATGTAACCGACACCTCGGTCTCCCCTTCCAGCTTTTCAAGTTCAGCGGTTTTTTTCAGCAGCTCTCGCACGAGGCTTTGCTGGGCTTCCGTGATTGTCGACGTTTCATCATTCATATCAACAGTTAGCTTCATTTTTTGTCTCCCTTTCCTTTTGCATCCTCCGGATATTCAATCCGCTGATGGAAGGTCCCTTTTAACGTTTCGCAGATGGAAACAGCAATTTTATCCAGCTCTTTCAGCGTAAGATCCGATTCATCGAATTGCCCGTCCTCCAGACGACTTTGGATGATTTTCCGGACAAGTGACTCGATTTTATCAGGTGTCGGCTTTTGAATCGTCCTGACAGCCGCTTCGACGCTGTCAGCAATCCCGACAATCGCGGCTACTTTCGTTTGCGCTTTCGGCCCCGGATAGCGGAATTGCTCTTCAGGCAATGGATGATCAGAATCCTGATTCGCTTTATGGTAGAAATATTTCAATAATGTCGTTCCGTGATGCTGCTCGGCAATATCAATAATTTCTTTCGGCATTTTGTATTCCCGCAGCATATCAGCCCCATCATACGGATGGGCGATAATAATCGTTTTACTAAGCTGTGGTGATATTTTATCATGCGGATTCTCCATCTTCATCTGGTTTTCAATAAAGAAATGAGGCCGCTTTGTTTTTCCAAGATCGTGATAATAGGAGCCGACCCGGGCGAGTAAACCGTTTTCGCCTATCGTTTCACAGGCCGCTTCTGACAAATTGCCAACGACGACGCTATGATGATACGTTCCCGGTGTCTCGACTAAAATTTTTCGCAGCAGCGGATGATTCGGATTGGATAATTCAATCAGCTTAGTCGTCGACAGAATGCCGAAGCCTGCCTCAAAGAACGGCAGAAGTCCGATTGTCAGCACGGCTGACGTGAAGCCGGACAAAAAGGCAAAGCCGACATGCATGCCCAGCTCGAACCAGTTGCTCTGCACAGTTTTCAAAAAGAGCAAGGATGCTACAGCGATAATATTAATCGCTGAAACAAACAGCCCCGCCAGTAAAATCCGCGAAATCCGCGTGGAACGACTTAGAAAATACGCGCCGGCGAACGAGCTGAACAGCATATAAAAGCCATAGGTGAAATGAAACGTTCCGGCGCTGTTCGGATCACTGTAAAGCACGCTGCCGATGACGGCAAATATGATGCTTGAAAAGATCGCAAGCCGGGTGTGGATCAGCAGCGTAATCAGCATCGCTCCCAAGGAAACTGGAACAACATAGCCAATCCCCTGAACTTGAAAGATTTCTAAAATACTTGTGACTCTAATCAACGAAACGGTCAAAATAAAAATCAGCGTAAACATCAGCAGATGACTGTTATTTCGTTGAACGGACGTCTGCGATTCATTCACATAATAAGCAAGCATGCTGATAATAAGCACGACGAGCAGAGCAAGTCCAATGTATGGATAAATGTTAAAGGAATCGTCCAACAGACCGACGAGGCGAAGCTGTTCATAGAGATCATGATTAATAATCTCTCCTTCTTCGACGAGCAGCTGCCCTTCGCGGATGATGACCGGCTCAACGCTTTCTGCCGCTTCCTGGCGCAGTCGTTCAGTCGCTTCGGCGTCATAAATGTAGTTTGGAATAATCGCAAATTGGGCGATTTCAATCATCGCTTGCAATAAGCGATTACTGACGGTGGAAATTGCAATTTGATTGCTGACGTTACTCTTTGCTTCAGTGAGATCCCGAATCGTGATCCGCTCACTCATTATCTCATATACGGCATTGGAAGTCGCTTCCCTGGCAATCTGCAGCTGCGTAGGCGAGGCAGCAAGCAACGTCAGCAATGTTTCCTCGCTCAGATCATTGCTTGTCCCATCAGAAAGCTCCTGCTCGACAAGAGCGAGCTGTTCATTCAGCTTCTCTTCCTGCGAAAGCTCTCGTTCCGTCTCGGCCTCCGCTTCAGCTGTCTCATAGTCATTTTTCACTTGAATGACAAGCTCAAAAATATCATTGACTTTGACGACCTGGTTTTGCGCATATTCACGTTTCTGGTCATAGACAGGAGAGATGGCATCAATCGCTTCATTTTGCCGTCGTTCCGTTTCCACTTTATTTTCTACGGTAATAGGAGACCGAATATCCCGATCAGCGATTTGCGAAAGGCGCACATCGAGCGTGTCCGGAATCACGCTGCCCAGCATAAGCAGGTAAAGAAGAATCCCCATGATAAAAAAAAGGATTGTTCGAATATACTGATGATCGCGAAGCTGTTTCCACCATTTTTGCTGATCTATCGGTGCGCGTCTTCTCATGATAATTCACCCCGGTTCCCCTTTAGTATCCCTTTTACTTTTGAAGAAAAGAGGCTGCCTCCGCATCATCTCCGCAAACAGCGCAAATGACAACCAGTTTCGAGTCAGCCTCTTCCGTATAAAGCGCCTCCTCTAAAAAGACGTCTTCTCTTTCCATTTTTCCTCACTCGTCCTCGCTTTGATCGTAGGCCTGGATAATTTGCTGAACAAGCGTGTGGCGCACGACATCAGACTGCTGTAAATAAATAAAAGCAATATCCTTCACTCCAGCTAAAATGTCAATCGCGACCTTTAATCCGGACTTTTTGCCCTTTGGCAGATCAATCTGTGTCAAGTCGCCATTAATCACCATTTTCGAGCCGAAGCCGAGACGGGTAATGAACATCTTCATCTGTTCCTTCGTCGTATTTTGCGCCTCATCCAGAATAACAAACGCATCGTCAAGCGTCCGGCCGCGCATGTAGGCGAGCGGAGCGACTTCAATCGTTCCTCGCTCCATTAAGCGGGTCGTCTGCTCGACGCCAAGGACATCGTGTAAGGCATCGTAAAGGGGACGCAAATATGGATCGACCTTTTCTTTTAAATCGCCGGGTAAAAAGCCGAGGCTTTCACCTGCTTCGACCGCCGGCCGCGTCAGGACAATCCGCTTGACCCGCCCTTCTTTAAGGGCAGTGACCGCCATTACGACAGCCAAGTAGGTTTTTCCTGTACCAGCCGGTCCGATTCCAAAAACCATATCCTTCTTTTGAATAGCCGACACATAGTGACGCTGACCGAGCGTCTTGGCCATGATCGGCTTCCCTTTAACGTTGACGGCAACTTTTTCATTATAGAGCTCATTCAGCTCATCAAGACGATCCGTCTCAGCAAGCTGTACCGCGTAAACCACATCCCGTTCGGATACAGTTATGCCTTTTCTAATCAGTTCAATCAAAGCTGCAAGAATAGAATGAACAAGCGCGACCTTTTCTGCATCACCTGTCACAAGGACTTCCTCTCCCCTTGTCACAAGCGTAACAGCAAGTAATTCTTCGATCCGCTTTAAATGTCGATCATGCGGACCGAGAAGTGCCTGGGTTTCACTCGCATTCTTCACTTCTAGCTGAATGGTTTTCGTTTCTGACAATAGACTCAATCTCCTTGAATAATCGGCTTCTCCGATGTAATATCTTCGAGTACTTGGTAATGAATCTGTAAGTTAACTTTACCATTCCCCAAGGCTTCGTGCAAAACTTTTTCGCCAAGTATTTCCGCTTCCTCTGGTAAATGCTTCACTAAATCGACACGAGCCCGTTCCTTTGCTGCTTCGATCGCTTCCTCCTTTGTATACGAGCGGGCATACTGATCTGTTTCATAATAATCAACTCGTTTATACGTTAACGGAAGCGTCCATTTCCAGATCCGAATTGGAGTTTCCTGCTCAAAAGGCTGATACTGCTCCAACGTTTGCCGCGAAAAGCCCCAGATCGGCACACTAACATCGGAAAATGTTACATAATGCTTTGTCTGTCTTTCGCCGGTCAATGTCGTGAACACCGTCTCAAGAGGAATGGAAACCGTTGACTTGTACCAAATTTCCCCACGTACAACCGCCTGTGCCGGCACAACTTCCGCCCGGCCTTCTTTACCAATATATCCGGAGACGAGAATATCGCCTTTGCGCACAAAATCATTCGGCTTGACCATCGCCTGGCCGTGCTCAACGAAAATGTCATGAATGACCGCTTCCTTTGTCGCAATCAGATGCCGCGGACTGTGACGCTCCGCTTCCTCAGGCAGCTGCTGCTCGACGACCTCGAACTCAAAGGTCGTCCCTTTTTTCCGGACGCCGACCCACGTCGCGCCGGCCACCGCTTCTGTTACATCGCGCTGAATTAATTCGACGCTCGGAAGCGAGAAATGAAATGCGCCCCGCTTGATGCCCATTTCCGTCATTACTTGGCGCAGTTCATGCTCAACCTGTGGAGAAGCACCCTTAATTTCGATATGCCAGATCATATTGGATAAGACGAACATCACGATAAAGAAGCCGCACAGGCCAGCGACAAAGCCGGAACGTCCAAGCATCCGCTTGAAAAAGAACGGTCCGCCGCGCCTTTGAATAAATCTCGCCTTACAGCTTGTCAGACGCAGCAGCGGCCTTAACCGCCTGACATCCTTTACATACATGTAGAAAACAATCCGATTCTCGCTAATGCGGCGAATGTGCCAAATTGTAATCTTTTCCTCGATGCAACGATTAAGCAATCTCTCCGGATAAGCACCATCGACGCTGACACGCACATAGCCGTGCATCAGGTTGATCATAGTCGCATTCATTGTTAATTGTCTCCTCCTTTAACGCTCGGTATACGTCACTTATGTATTGGTATCATCTATATACAGAACCTGATCAATTCTTCCTTCCAGCAACAATTCTTCAGGCAAAATTGTCTTGATGACAAAGTGATCTCCTTTGATTAAGAGGTGACCATTTTTCAAGAGCAATCTAAGCTCCTGATTCGAGAAGCGCAAGACCCCACGGTGATTCTCGATGTAAATATGAAGCTGTCCGATCATCGTAATCCGTGGCAGGTCCATCATGACATCAGCGGGAAGCTGCAATTGCTTTGTCATCCATGTTGTCAGCTGCTGCCTAACCTTTTTCATTTTATCCTGCACCCCCTCTCCTTCATCTTTATGTGAAAGCGGCGTAGGATAGCACTCAAATCTCATAAAGTGACTTCTCTCAATCGCCGGTCCTCCGCGCCGTTTCCACGGTGAAGGTGAAGTGCTTGACCCCTTTGTTAGAGCACCGAATCATTTCAACAAAAAAAAGCAAGCCTTACCGGATGCAATCCAGTAAGACTTGCTTTGTTGAATTAGCGGGGACGCTGAAACGTTTGATGCGGCTTGCGCGCCCGCGGTTGGCCAAGCACTTCGGCCCAGACAACAGCTTTCATCGCCTCATTGTTGGACAAACGGTTTAACTGAAGATCGAGCTGCCCGTTTTGTGGCGTTTGCTCGCTGCTCCTGGCCGCCTCAGCTGCCCGCTGCTGCCGGCGACGCGCCTCCTCGTAGCGCTTCTTCAGCTGCCGCTGCTCCTCTTCTATCTCGGCGATCGGACTCTCAAACTGCACCTCAGCTGTCTGCCGGGGCTGTTCTTCCTCCAAGCCACTTGGACCGGCATAGGTCGACCTGCGCGGACGTTCCGGCTTCGCTTCCTCCTGCTGGAAAATCTCACGCCAGTCGATTTTCCCCTGGCCCTGCTGCGGACGGCCGGACCGTTGCTGCTGCGGTCGTGATTTCTGCCGCTGCTGCTCATTCTGGTTGCCGCCTAAACGGCCGAGGAAGCTGATTATCCCGCCGATGATGATTAAGACGAGGAAGATATTTTCGAAGATTAGACTAAGCAAATTTTCCATTATGCGTTCTCCTCCTTATCATCTTGGGGAGACATCTCTTATTGATTTCTGTCTGCATGAGAATCGTTGCCATCTGTTGCTTTGCTGATCGAATCTCGCATGTCGGTATCAGCCATCACGTTTTGATAATTCATATAGTCCATGACGCCCATGTTGCCTTTACGCAATGCTTCTGAAAGCGCCATTGGTACTTCGGCTTCCGCTTCGACAACTTTCGCGCGCATTTCCTCGACCTTCGCTTTCATTTCCTGTTCCTTCGCTACGGCCATCGCGCGACGCTCTTCCGCTTTCGCCTGAGCGATCTTCTTGTCGGCTTCCGCCTGATCGGTTTGCAACTCTGCCCCGATGTTTTTACCGATATCAATGTCGGCAATATCAATCGAGAGAATTTCAAATGCCGTTCCGGCATCGAGCCCTTTTGCAAGGACGGTCTGCGAAATCATATCCGGATTTTCAAGCACCTTCTTATGGTTATCGGCCGAACCGATTGTCGAAACAATCCCTTCCCCGACGCGGGCGATAACCGTATCTTCACCGGCACCCCCGACAAGGCGGTCAATATTGGCTCGCACCGTAATCCGTGCTTTCGCCTTTACTTCAATCCCATCCATCGCCACACCGGCAATGAACGGTGTTTCAATAACCTTTGGGTTAACGCTCATTTGTACCGCTTCAAGCACATCACGCCCGGCAAGATCAATCGCTGCCGCACGCTCGAAGCTCAGATCAATATTCGCACGCTGGGCGGCGATCAGCGCATTAACGACGCGGTCGACGTTCCCTCCGGCAAGATAGTGCCCTTCAAGCTTTGACGTACTAAGATCAAGACCCGCTTTGACCGCTTTGATTAACGGATTAACAACGCGGGCTGGAATAACACGACGTAAGCGCATTCCAACAAGCTCGAAAATTCCGATGCGAACTCCTGCAGCTAATGCGGAAATCCACAGCATGACCGGTACAAATGTAAACAGCACCGCTAACAAAATGATAATGACTGCCAGCCCGATTAAAATCGTAATATCCAATGGCATCTTTCACATTCCTCCTCTTTTATTCATTCCTTTACTTCACGTACCACAATTCGAGATCCGGCGGTATAGACGATCTCTACTTGCTTTCCCTGTCCAATATAGCTTCCCTCGGTAACGACGTCAAGCCGTTCCTTGCCAAAAATCGCAGAACCCGATGGTCGAAGAGGAGTCAGCGTTTCCCCTTTGGCGCCGATCAGCTCTGATCTTGTCACATTGCTAATATAGCCTTTTTCGGTGCTGGTCGAATCGGTGTGGATCACCCTTTTCATCGGCCCTCTTTGTCCGAAATAGCGGAAAATAAAGAGAGCGGCAATCGCCGTTACAACAAAAGCAATCGCAAGAGAAATCAACATGAGCGTCGTCGAAAACGATGCCAGCAGCATCCCGCCGATTAGCGCTCCGACCCCGAGCAAACCGAAAATTCCAAACCCGGGAACAAAAATCTCAACCAAAATCAGGATAAAGCCAACGATAAACAGAATCAGTGCTTCAAGTCCGGCAAAACCGGCAAACATATGACCGAAGAAAAATAGCAGCAACGCTGAAATGCCCATAATGCCCGGAATCCCGAACCCGGGTGAATACAATTCGAGTACCAGGCCGAGACTGCCGACTGACAACAGGATCGGGATAACGATTGGGTGGGTAACAAAGCGCGCCAACTGTTCGGCAAACGTGATCTCCATCTCGCGTTCAACCGCATCTTCTAAGCCAAGATGGGCCAACAGTTCTTCGCGGCTCGTCACAATCGCTTCCGCATAGTCGATCTCCAACGCCTGATCGGCGGTCAAGGTTAACAGCTCTCCGGCGGGGGCGCCAAGTTCAGGCAGATCAATCCGCTCATCGGCCATCGCCGCTGCATAGACCGGATCGCGCCCGTTTAATTCAGCTGCTCCGCGCATTTCCGCAAGCCAGTATGACTGCGTTTTCTCTTCGGCTGCATTTCCCGCACCGTCAATAACCTTCGCTGATCCCATCGTTGCCCTCGGCGTCATAATGATTTGATCCGTATTCAGCGCGATGTAAGCTCCCGCTGAAATCGCCTTGCTTCTAACAAATGTAATGACAGGAATGTCCGTCTCCTGGATGAGCGTGGCGATATCTCCCGCTGCATCGACGGCTCCCCCCGGGGTATCCATTTCAAGCACCAAATGTGTCGCGCCCTCGGCAATCGCCGTCTCAAACGACCTCTTCATAAAAGCTTCCAGCCCGCGCTCAACGGTTTGTTCCACCGGGATATAATAAACGAGTGGTCCGTCTCCCTGCTCTTCATTGCTATGTACAGCTGATGCCGGAACAAGGAAGCAGCAGACAACGACAAACAGCAACAGGGACACAGCCAGCCACTGACGCCTTTCCCCCATACCTTCCCTCCTCTCTTTTTTTCTTACCTTCTTGTTACGAATAACCGGCATGGATGGTTTCACTTCTTTCAAAACTATTTTATCCTCTAGCTTTTTCTTTATCAAATCGCCTTACACAAAAAACGCTTCATCCCCCGTTTTGTAAGAGATGAAGCGTTTGTGTCATATGTTATGATAAGTGTTGTTGCACGAGACGATTCACAAGACCACCATCAGCTTTTCCTTTAACCTTCGGCATGATTGCTCCCATGACCTTACCCATATCTGCTTTGGTGGTAGCTCCGACTTCCTTAATCGTTGCTTGAACGATCTGCGAAACCTCTTCATCAGAAAGCTGCTCTGGCATATAGTCTTCAAGCACAGTAATTTCATCACGTAGCTTGGAAGCTAAATCTTCACGGTTTGCTTGTTCAAACTCATGGAGGGAATCCTTGCGTTGTTTCAGTTCGCGATTAAGCACCGTAAGGCTATCATCGTCTGTCAACTCACGTCCGAGCTTAATTTGCTCGTTTTGCAACGACGACTTTACCATACGGATGACCGAGAGTTTTTGCTTTTCCTTGTTCTTCATCGCAGTCTTCATATCCTGATTTAAACGTTCAAGAAGATTCAATGGAAACACCCTCTCACCAATTAGAACTTACGTTTTCTTGCTGCTTCAGATTTCTTCTTGCGTTTCACACTCGGCTTTTCGTAGTGCTTGCGCTTTTTAACCTCAGCCAACGTTCCTTCTTTAGAGAGTGATCTCTTGAAGCGACGAAGTGCAGCATCAATCGATTCGTTTTTGCGAACACGAGTTTCTGCCATTATATTTCCCTCCCTCCGAAACAACCAACTCAAGACATACACCTCTTCATGCACGTCTTATAGCATTATAATATAGAGAGATATGCTGGTCAACTTAAAATCAGGAAATAAGCGAAAAAAAAGGCGATTTCATCATCTTTATCTCCCTTTTATTCGTGAGTAAAATAATATCTTTTTTCGCGCCGCTCCTTCCATTCGCTGCTTCATAGATTTTTTTCCTTTTTTGTCATGCTTGTCAGCGATTGTCCATAGAGTGAAGAGAGAGGTGAGTGGCGTCATGAAAGAGTTATTTTCCTTGCTTGCTGTTTTTATTGCTTTATTTTTATTTGGGATGACTGTGATGCGCGCCGGATTGCTGCACCTGGGAAAAAGCAGGTTTCAATCCCTGCTTGAACGGATGACGCGCACAGCCTGGATGGGGCTCTTAATCGGGGCTTTCGCGACAGCGGTTCTGCAAAGCAGCTCGGCGATTATGGTGATGACGGTCGGCCTTGTCGCTGCCGGCTTGCTCAGCTTCCGAAACTCAATCGGCATCATCCTCGGAGCGAATATCGGCACGACGATGACAACCGAGCTGCTGGCACTTGACCTTACCCTCTTCATTGGGCCGCTCCTGCTTTTAGGCTTGCTTTTTTTGCTGTTGCCTCATTCTAACGCTTACTCATTTGGCTGCTTGTTTTTTGGCCTTGCCTGTATTTTTATTTCCATGAACGGACTGGAGCAGCTCGCCTATCCGCTGGCAACGATCCCGTTTGTCCATGCGTTTTTTGACTTAACGAATGAGTACGAGCTGTTAGGTATCGGCATCGGCACTGTGCTGACGGCGCTGATTCAATCAAGCACGGCGACTACCGCTATCGCGATGGGGTTCATGAATGATCATTTGCTGGAACTGTCGGCCGGCATTGCCATTATGCTCGGCGCAAACATCGGCACATGTATCACCGCCTATCTCGCCAGTATCGGTTCTGGTAAAAACGCAAAGCAGGTCGCCTATGCTAACATCTGGTTAAATGTACTTGGTGTGCTCCTGTTTCTTCCTTTAATCGGCTGGCTCGGTGAACTTGCCAGCAGCCTTACTTCAACACCGATGATGCAGCTGGCGCATGCGAGTTTAATCTTTAATGTCGTTTGTTCTCTCGTTATGCTATTTTTCGTCACACCATTTACCCGCTTTATCGAGTGGCTGCATGCTGATCTCCGTTAGCGAGACAGTCAAACCAGACAATCATAAGGAGGTGACATCTTGGGCATTCCAAAACCTCTCGTCCAATTGAACCAGCTTTTTATCGTGATCACCGTTACCGCCGGTCTGATTTTTTCACACTGGATCTTGCTGCTTCCTTTTCTGAATGGCGTCATTACTCTGCTGAGAAAGCGCAATCCACTAATTGAAGTCACAAGACCTTTTCTGAGAAAGCCTCTATTTTCCTATATTCAGGAGGACCGTCAGCAGCAGCTCTTCAACCAGTGGATCGCGACGATCTGCCTCGGGCTGGCGTTAATCAGTTCTCTTTTAAACGCTGGTCTACTCACTCTATTTTTTGGCATTGCCGTCGCGGCAGCTGCACTCCTTGCTCTTTTCGGCTTCTGCATCGGCTGCACGATCCGGTATCGCTACCTTATGTGGAAGAATCAGTAACATGCCAATCTGAATCAGTATGGGCCGTTTCAGCGGGGCCGGGTCAAAGGTTGTTGCCTTTTGCCCGGCCCCTCAGCTGGACAAGCGTTACTATCTTTTAAAGCCCGTTATGAGGAAAGCGATTGCTGCTATATGCCGCCAAGTTTTGTCCGATCGTCACGGAATCGGGCCAGATGCTTGCTGTCATCCTTCCTTAGAGGTAAACTATACTTTGTTTTAATAGAGTAAGAGCTTGGAGGAAGAGAAATGGACATCAAGCAAAATATTATACAGGTTACTAATTTACGAAAAGAGTTTAAATCGTATTCGAGCCGCTCCGGGCTGACTGGCGCCTTTCGCGATTTATTAACGCGGAATTATAAGGTGATGGCTGCCGTCGATGATATTTCCTTAACGATTAAGCAGGGGGAAATGGTCGGCTATATCGGCGAAAACGGGGCAGGTAAATCAACGACGATCAAAATGCTGACAGGCATCCTGACGCCGACATCAGGCACCGTGCTCGTGAATGGGATGAATCCGCACAAAGAGCGTGAACAATTCGTCAGGACAATCGGTGTTGTCTTCGGCCAGCGCTCTCAGCTCTGGTGGGATATTGCCGTGCAGGAGTCTTTCAGGCTGTTAAAGAAGGTGTACCGTGTCTCTGATGAAGATTACAACTCGCATATGAGCCATGTGATTGAAACCTTGGACATCGGGCCGTTGCTGGACAAGCCGGTCCGCAAGCTTTCTCTCGGCCAGCGCATGCGCTGTGAATTAGCCGCCGCCCTGATCCATAACCCGCCGCTCCTCTTTTTGGATGAGCCGACAATCGGGCTTGATGTGCTCGTCAAGCTGAAAATCCGGGAATTTTTAAAGGAAATCAATGAAACGTACAATACGACGATTTTATTGACTACGCACGATCTCAGTGACATCGAAGCGCTGTGTGAACGGGTTGTGCTCCTCGATGAAGGAAAAATCGTCTATGACGGGCGACTTGATCAGCTTCAGGCCGGGGCGGTCGAAGGGAAGCAGGTCGAGTTCGAGTTTATTGAACCCGTCGCGGCTGCCAATCTGCCCCAGCTTCCGCAAGTCTACTGGGAACAGAAAGACGCAACGACGTGGCTCGCTCAGTTGAATGGCGATGAGCGCGCTGTATCAAAGCTGATCAGCACCGTTATTGAGGCTAATCCGATCAGCAATGTCCGCATGAACAAAGTGTCAACAGAGGAAATGATCCGCAAGATTTATGAAGAAGGAATGGCGATCTCATGAATTCCTATATTGAAATGATTCGGATCCGCTTTTTGATGATGCTCGCCTACCGGACAAATTATTATAGCGGCATTTTAATCTACAGCATTAATATCGCCGCCTATTACTTTTTATGGACAGCGATTTATGGCGGCAAGGAAGACATTGAAGGACTGAGCGTGCTGCAGATGACGACCTATATCGCCGTAGCCTGGATGGCGCGCGCCTTCTATTTCAATAATATCGACCGCGAGATTGCGATGGAGATTAAAGAAGGGAAAGTCGCGATTGAAATGATCCGGCCCTACAACTATTTAGGGATGAAAACGATGCAGGCGCTCGGCGAAGGCATCTTTCGTCTGTTATTCTTTTCCGTGCCCGGAATGGTGATCGTCGCTTTGCTGTTTCCGGTCAGCTTTTCCGCCAGCGCGACGACATGGCTCTTCTTTTTCGTTTCTCTGCTGTTCAGCTTTATTGTCAACACACAAATCAATTTGCTGACGGGGATTTTAACGTTTTTCTTATTTAATAATTCGGGCTTGATTCGCGCGAAACGAGTCGTGATTGATTTATTTTCCGGCCTGCTTCTCCCGATTTCTTTTTATCCGCTGTGGGCCCAGTCGGTCATGATGTATTTGCCATTTCAGGCGATCAGCTATATTCCAAGCATGATTTTCACTGAAGGATTCAGCGGCAATGAAATGTATACCGCCCTCATGCTGCAAGCGTTTTGGGCAGTGGTTTTGCTGATCCCGCTTCAGCTTTTATGGATGTTGGCGAAAAAACAGCTGATCGTGCAAGGAGGTTAGCTGATGTTCTATTTATCGATTTTCTTTCAATATGCCTCACAATATTTAAAAACGCGGCTCACGTACCGCGTCGATACGGTTGTTGAAATTTTTTCGGACTTATTGTTTCAAGCGGTTAACTTTGTCTTTATTTTAGTCGTCTTCGGCCATACTACTTTGTTAAGTGGCTGGAACCGGGAGGAAATCATCTTTATTTATGGCTTTTTTCTCGTCCCGTACGCCTTCTTTAGCGCGTTTTTCAACATTTGGGATTTCAATGAGCGCTACATTGTCAAAGGCGAATTCGACCGGGTGCTGACAAGACCGATTTACAGCCTGTTTCAAATTATTTTGGAAAGGATGGAGCTTGAATCGTTATTCGGCGTGATTACCGGGATTGTGATCATGCTCTACGCCGGATCAACTCTCGGTTTGTCCTTTGCCTGGTATGACGCGCTCGTCTTTATTGCAATGGTCGGCGGTGGCACGCTAATTTACGCTGGTATTTTTATCTCAATTGCCAGCATCAGCTTCTGGTCGGACAGCCGCACTGATATTATGCCGATGATGTATAACATCGGCAACTACGGCCGCTACCCGGTCGACATTTACCACCGTGTCATCCGCTTCGTTCTCACTTGGATTTTGCCGTTCGCCTTCGTCGGCGTCTACCCGGCCGCTTATTTCCTCGAGCGGGAAGAATGGTATGGGTACGCCTTTCTGACACCGGTGATGGGTGTGATCTTTTTAACGCTCTCCGTCCTGCTCTGGAACGCCGGAGTGAAAAAGTACCGCGGAGCCGGGAATTGATGAGAAGTGGCGCCATTGCCAATCCTGCGGACATTTTGACACTTTCCCGAAGCGGAACCTAGTATTTAAATGTCCATCCTATAAATAAAGACGGTTTTTTTGAAGAGCATTGTTCCTACTTGAGGATCGTGCTCTTTTACTATTGTCTTGATCTGTGAAGAAAAAGGTTAAGAAACGCTGCTATATCAACGATGACAAGAATCTTGTCTCTGAAAAAATCAGGATGTGAAAGAGCTTATCTAGTCATTTCCTTCACTCTCAAATATTCTAATCTCAGAAAGGAGACAAATGATGAATTTATCACGAAAAATCAAAAAGCTAAGAGCAGACCACCATTTAACTCAAGAGCAATTAGCTGAAAAATTACAAGTGTCAAGATCAACGATATCAAGTTGGGAAACTGGGAGGAGCTACCCGGACTTAGAAATGGTCATTGTCCTTTGCGACTGCTTTCATGTTTCTTTAGATTTTTTACTAAGAGAGGATGAGAAAATGGTGCGAAAATTAAACTTCGGCCTTAAACAAAAAAAGATGTTAGTAAGTGTAGTAGTTATTTTAGCAGTATTGTTAATCAATACATTAGTAAGCACTACATCATTTCAAGCTAATGTAAACAGTCTGGAACTAAGTAATGTTAATCTGATCAGGGATATTAGTTACAATGGAGAAAATCCAGACAGAGATTGGAATACAACCATTCATGCAGATATAAAATCTAAAAATGTGTTCTTTAAACCTGTAGCGGATGATTTATTAGTTTTCAATGATAATGGAAAGTTAACTGTGCAAACAAATTGGTCATTCAGCATTTTCAACATTTTTGATACACAGCGAACGGTTCAGGCGATCCAGTCTGTTTTCATTAATCAACATGTAGCAAATGATGCTATAACGCTGAAATGGCACGGAGACAAATCGGATAAATTGATTCCGTTCCATATATCTGATATTAATAGCTAAATTGAATTATATTTCAGGAGTGGCGGATTACCCTTTTTTCATTTGTTCAGATAGTGATGTAGGTAAAATACTTTAGATCCACCCTCTAAGCAATGAACGTAGCCGCCGCGATCTTTTAAAGCCGGTTGTGAGAAACCCACTCACAACCGGCTTGTGGCGTGTGAAGCCATTGCCGACTTGTCAAAGCTCGTTTTGACTCAAGCTCTTCTTGTTTAAACCATCCCCTTTCTGCCTCCCTTCCTTCATCACTTCACTCCTATACATGTAAAGATTTTATTAAGAATGTTCCGGCGCCCTTGCGGAAAATAAAACGTTTTGTTAGATTCTCGATATCGGGTTTCGATATCACTAGTTACTGGAAGGAGGATGGTGCTTTGGAGGAAAAAGTGTTGCGCAAACTGTTTTTAGGTTTCATTCACATTCACATCCTCCATCATGCGAAGGAGCATCCGGTTTTCGGCCTGTGGATGCTGGAAGAATTGAAGGAGCACGGCTACCAGATCAGCGCCGGAACATTATACCCGATTCTGCACTCGATGGAGGAGGATGGACTTCTGGAGAAGGAAGAACAGAAAGTCGATGGAAAAATTCGCAAATACTACTCGATAACCGCTAAAGGGGAATTGGTGTTAAACGAAGCGAGAGCGAAAGCATATGAACTCTTTAAAGAAATAAACGAGTAAAAGGAAGGTGATCAGTATGCCTGACAACCGGACATCAACGTTCAAGTCCTTGCTGGAAATTTTGCTTGTTTCCACAAGGCTCGGTTTCACTTCATTTGGCGGTCCAATCGCCCATTTAGGCTATTTTCATGAAGAATATATTCGACGAAGGAAATGGATCGATGAGAAAAGCTACGCCGATTTAGTCGCGCTCTGTCAATTTCTTCCCGGTCCGGCGAGCAGCCAGGTTGGCATCGGGATCGGCGTGATGCGCGCGGGCGTATTGGGAGGAATTATCTCATTTATCGGCTTTACCCTCCCTTCGGTGGTGGCTCTTATCCTTTTTGCATTAGCTTTGCACCAGTTTGGATTAGGGAACAACGGCTGGATCCACGGTCTGAAAATTGTTGCTGTCGTCGTCGTTGCCCATGCTATTTTAGGAATGGCCAAAAATTTAACACCTGATGTCCAAAGAAGAACGCTCGCTCTCCTCGCGCTCGTTGTTACGCTGTTATGGCAAACGGCCTTTACCCAGGTCGGCGTCATTCTGGCGGCCGGGTTTGCCGGGTTCCTGCTCTATCGCCGGCAAACGATCGAACCTTCGGAGAGTGAAGGGACATTCCTGATTTCGCAACGGTTTGCCGCGGGCTGTTTAACATTGTTTTTCGCTTTACTCGTTGCTCTGCCTATTTTGCGGGAAGTATCCAGCCTGCAGGCGGTAGCGTTGTTTGACAGTTTTTATCGCGCCGGCTCACTTGTCTTTGGCGGAGGTCATGTCGTGTTACCTTTGCTTGAGCGGGAATTTCTGCCGACTGGCTGGCTTACGGAAGAGCAGTTTCTGGCTGGATACGGTGCCGCCCAGGCCGTTCCTGGTCCATTGTTCACGTTTGCCGCTTATATCGGCGCGGTAATCAATGGCTGGCAGGGAGGACTGCTCGCCACAGTCGCCATTTTCTTACCGGCATTTTTGCTTATTTTCGGGACTTTGCCGTTTTGGCAGTTATTGCGGCAAAACGCCACGATCAAAGGAGTGTTAATGGCGGTCAATGCGGCGGTTGTCGGGATTCTCTTTTCCGCTCTCTATCATCCAATCTGGACGAGTTCAATTCTCTCAGCAATTGATTTTGCCCTTGCGGCGATTTTGTTCGGCATGCTTGTCTTTTGGAAGCTGCCGCCATGGGTCATTGTCCTTACAGGAGCAGCAGGCGGATTTTTACTGGCGTAAGGCGTTAGACAAAAGTTTTTTTCATCTCTTATCTGTCCCGTAAAGCTGCCGCCTTTATTATCTCAAACTCAGCTTCTGTTCCGCCCTCAAGAAAAAAGGTGGTATAAGGATTTGTCCCGATCCAGAGCTTCGACCCCGCTCCCGGGATGGGGGGGCACGCTTTCCGCAGGAGGGCGTTGAACGAACCTGAAAGGGTTGGATGCAGGCGATGCTTGCTTTTGCTGAAAAAATGAGCCAACTGACCCTGGAGAAACACACATCCTCCAGTGTCAGTCACCAACCCAAAAGAGACAAAATAACGTAAAAGCGCCTTTGAGAGTCATCTCTCAAAGGCGTTTTGTCTACAGTCTGAGGTGGCGAGTGCCACCTTTTTTCTTGTACGGGGGTGCGGAATCCTGACAATCGGTTGACGATTTTCTGAACATGAGGGTCTTTCTCCTTCTTCCTCCCTTGGCAGGAAGAACCCGCCACTGCTCACGTTAACATCGACTCGCAGACTCACCCGCCTTTTCCCGCACTCTTGTAAACGATTAGCGGCTTTTGACAAGGAGCTGAATCGCCTGTTCAACGACATCCTCTGTCTCTTCGCCTTTTTCCACTTGTTCCAGCAGACAGTGTTGCATATTTTTGGCAACGATATAGGCCATCGCCTTGTCCATCGCTGATTTCGCTGCCGACATTTGCGTAATAACGGATTTGCAATCCTGTCCTTCTTCCATTAATCGCAAAACGCCTCTCACTTGTCCTTCTATCCGTTTCAAACGATTTTTCATCTCCGGCGTATATTCCATTGAGTCTCCCTCTCTTTCACGAAATATCGCGCTTCCTTAATCGGCACGTTAAGGTCAGGCTTGTCCTATGCCTTTCATACAGGCTCGGCTTTTCATTCATAATACTCACGTAAGCATATAATAAATCCCCAAAAACTGTCAATCGTCTTAATAGCCTGATTCGCCTTTTTCACCGTTAACAATCGCGACTCCCGCGCTCGCCCCGATTCTCGTCGCACCGGCTTCGATCATCGCCCGCGCTCCTTCTAAATCACGAACCCCGCCAGAGGCCTTTACCCCAATGTCAGGACCGACCGTTTCTCTCATCAGTCTGATATCTTCCACCGTCGCCCCACCGGTCGAGAAACCGGTAGATGTCTTGACAAAATCAGCACCGGCCCGCACCGCTATTTGACATGCTCTCTTTTTCTCTTCGTCCGTCAGCAGGCATGATTCAATAATGACTTTTGTTAAAGCTTTCCCTTTAGCGGCTTCGACAACCGTCCGAATATCGCGTTCAACGAATTCGTCGTTCTTCGCTTTCAACGCGGCGATATTAATGACCATATCGACTTCGCCTGCTCCGTTTTCAATCGCATTGACGGTTTCAAAATGCTTAACCTCCGCTGTCGAGGCGCCAAGAGGAAAATCGATTACCGTGCATACTTTTACATTTTCTTCATCCTTTAATAGCTCCGCAGCCAGCTTTACCCATGTCGGATTGACGCAGACAGAAGCAAATTGGTACGCTTTCGCCTCTTCACACAATGTGATGATCTGCTCTTTTGTTGTGTCTGCCTTCAAGGCTGTATGATCAATAAATGAAGCAATAGATTGAGTCATCGTTCTCATCCTCTTTTCTTTAAAAGTTGTCCGTACATCTTTTTTAATCCTAGCATAAAAGCGAAAGAGAAACGAGACTAACTTTTCGCCCTGCTATAAGAGCTTACCAACTCCCTTGAAATGGCTACATGGGTGGCTGGAATTTTATAAATTTTTATCCTTCGAAAAAAAGCGCACACTATCATAGCGATAGTGTGCGCCTTTTGCTCGATCCTTATTTCAATACATTGAGCGACTCGCGGTTAAAGGCAGGCAAATCGTCCGGCGTCCGGCTCGTGACGAGGTTTCCTCCACAAACGACAACTTCCTTGTCATGCAAGTTTGCCCCTGCATTTTCGAGGTCTACATGAATTGATTTATATCCAGTCACGTCTCTGCCTTTCAGCACTTTGGCTGTAATTAAAAGCTGAGGTCCATGACAAATAGCCATAATCGGCTTCTTGCTTTCGGCAAATTGCTTTGTGAACGTTACAAAGCGATCATCGGCGCGAAGCATGTCCGGAGAAAAGCCTCCCGGAATAAAGAGAGCATCGAAGTCAGCCGGTTTGACATCGTCAATGCCTTTATCAATCGTTACGGATGCTTCTTTGTTCTTCCCTGTGACGGTAGTCCCGCTTTCTTTTTCAATCGTCACAATTTCATGACCTGCTTCCTTAAATGCTTTGACAGGCTCCGTATACTCAGAATCCTCAAATAAGTCTGTTACGACAACAGCTATTTTCTTACTCACGTATATCACTCTCCTGTTTCAGTCTACTCTTACGATACCCCGTCCACGCAAAATAAAACATATGAATCGGTACAGAAAATGTCGAGTCATTCTTGAAAATAAACAAAGGATATGGCGTCGATTTTCCTTGCGCCATATCCCCTTCAGGTGGTTCGTAAAGAATCATTTTTACGGAGCCCGCACCCGCTTTTGCTGTTGTTTATTGGCCCCGTCAGCTGATGTCAATTTCAACTTTCGACTACTGAAAATCGAAAAGCCGCACATCGTGCTGACAAGAAAAATACCACCTGTATAAAAGGCAGCCGTCAGCCCTAACGTATGCCCTAACAAGCCGAACGCGGCGGGACTGATGACCTGTGAAAAGCGGTTCATCAGAAGCCTCAATCCCATGACTTTCCCCCTGTCTGCATCTTTCGTATGATTGACCATAATCATCATGCTGACAGGCATATTAATCCCGACAGCAGCTCCCATAACAAGCACCAAAAGAATGATGCTTCCGATATGAAAGCTGACCAATGGGGTAATCGCTACACATACAGCGGCAATCATTCCCGCCGTAATCAAGATGCGTTCAAGCTGCGCATGCTTCATCACCCATCCGAGCAAAAGCATCGCCAGGATACCGGATAAACCTTTTTCCGCGATAATGATTGAAATCATCCATGTACCATAACCTAGCTCATGCAAGTAAAGCGGCATAAAACTCATATAGATTGCTTGAATGTACATAATTAAAAATGTGCCGATCAGGCCAAATTGAACAGCGCGGTTTTTCGTCAGGTGAACACCGCTTACATAACTGTTGGCGACACCTTGTACCTTGAGGAGCTCACGCGGCTGAACGGCGGCTTTGGCAGGATCAGGATGAGGATAATAACGTGAAAGAACGATGGAACCAAACAACCAGATCGCGGCCACCGCCGTTGAAAAAAGAAAGGACATCCGATACCCGATTAAATCCGTAGCAAAAAGCGAGACGATTAAGCCTCCGAGCAGCGGACCAATCATTCCACCAGCTGACATCCCCATTGAGTATTTTTTAATATTGCCGTCGCGTTCGCGTTTATCACCTTCTGATACCATCACTTGAAAGGAAGAAGTCGTGATCACCATGCTTGCTCCTAATAATAGCTGCGAAAGAGCCAATGTCCACAGCCCTGTGGCGATAAACGTCGTAAACAAGGAAAGCACGAGTAAAAAACAACCGAATATCAGCATTTTCATCGGTCCAATTGAATCGATTAATTGACCAGAGGGAAGCGCAATAAAGATCGGCAGCAACGCCCGCAGTGTGACCATAAAACCAATTGCCGCCGTCGATGCGCCGATTTCCTGAGCGTACAACGTAAAGAAAGGCTGAACCATTCCATTAATCGCAAAAAACAGTAATCCGGCATAAATGGCATATTTTCTAAAAAAGTGGCTCGGCAGCATGGCATGGCCTCGATCGATGATCGTTTTTACGCCTTTCTAACCGGTGACGGCTTGGCATCAGCAGGGATTAACGATTCGTACTGTTTTCCGTTGAGCTGTTCACGGAATTCCCTTTTCGCTTCAATGATTAAATCCGGCTGTTCGATTAAATCAACCGCTGTTGCCGCCAGCACCTTGCCGGCCAGGAGCATCCCTTTATGAGCAATCGATGACTTTCCCTGGGTCACGAGCTGCCATGAATGAAACGGAGTCCCGTAGGCACAAGTGGTTGCGTAAATTTTGCCTGTCGGGACTTTCCAGCTGACGTCCCCGACATCTGTCGAACCCGGCATAAAGCCGAGCGTCGTTGAAAAAGGGGTGACGTCATTTGAAATAGCTTTATTCTGATTGCGGCGGACAACGTCCATCTGCTGTTCTGTAAAGCTTGCCTGTATCGTACGGGCGAAATCAATTTCCTCCTGCGTATATTGCTCAGTCCCGATCTTTTTGAAATTTTCAGCTAGCAAAGCGGCCAAGGCGGAGTTCGGGATCAGCTCGGCCGAGGATCCGTCAAATTGCAGCTCCATTTCCGTTCCGGTCATCAATGCCGCCCCCTTCGCGATATTTGTGATTCGCTCAATCAATTCTTTCACCTGCCCTGTTTCCGGCGCCCGCACTTTATACAGCACCTCCGCCTCAGACGGCACAATATTCGGGGCAAAGCCGCCTGTATTTGTGATCGCGTAATGGACTCTTGCTTCTGGAATAATGTGCTCCCTTACATAATTGGCGCCGACATTCATCAGCTCGACCGCATCGAGGGCGCTTCTCCCTAAGTGAGGCTTGGCGCCGGCATGAGAACTGACTCCTTTAAATTGAAAATAGATTTGCGCTGTTGCCAGCATCGTCGCATGATTTGCCTTATTTTCATCCATCGGATGCCATGTCAGTGCGATATCGACATCATCGAACAGTCCAGCCCGCACCATATACGCCTTTCCTCCGCCTCCTTCTTCAGCGGGACAGCCATAATAGCGGACCGTCGCCTGGATACGCTGCTCTTCCAGATAGTGCTTAACGGCGAATGCGGCCGCCAACGCTCCTACTCCTAAAAGATTATGACCGCATCCATGACCGCTTCCGCCAGGCTGAAGCGGTTCCTTGTCAGCTACCCCCGCTTTTTGACTAAGTCCCGGCAAGGCATCGTATTCCCCGAGCAGGGCGATCGTTGGGCCACCGCTGCCAAATGTCCCGGTAAACGCCGTCGCGACTCCTCCCGCATTGCGGACAACCTCAAACCCTTCCTCTTCCAATGCGAGACATAACCGCTCGGCGGACTGATATTCTTCAAATTTCGTTTCACAAAGCTCCCAAATGTCATCACTTAGTCCGATCAGCTTCTCCCGTTTGCTATCAATGATTTCGGCTAAACGCTCCTGATACGCTACAGATGGAATCATTTTTCATCATCTCCTACTATATTTTCATTTGCGTTGATTCTCAGACAAGCGCACTGGCTTTCAACACGACACGACCGACCTCATCTTCAATCTCAATCTCCGTTCCGTAAGGCTTAGAAAGCTCTTTTAATGTAAGCAAAATCTCCTTATTGCGATCAATCGCCGGATTTCCCTTGTTGTAGCGCGTTTTTTCAAAGCCGAGTTCAAGCGGATATAGCATCAGCTCCTTTACTTCGCCATTTTCCATTTTCCAATATGGCAAATACGAGGCCCAGATTTCCGGCTGCGTCACATAGCCTCTCGTATTTTGCAAGGATCTTGCATCAAGGGCGTCGGCAACCGTGTTGGCATGACTGAGCCCATATTTTTTGTAAAAATCGTCCGGTAAGTGAGTGACCGTTTCATTTTGGAAAATAAAGTTGCCGAGACTATAAAAGATCGGACGGTTTTTGTAGATTTCAATCGCTCTAATAATATGCGGACCGTGACCAATGACGGCGTGCGCCCCGGCGTCGATGCACAGGCGGGCAAATGTTTCAAGAAAATCAGCTGGCAGCTCCTTCGATTCCCCCTTCATTTCATGAGCATGAATGCTCAGCAGGACATAGTCCGCCTGTCTTTTCGCCTCCGAGATCGCCTTCGTGATCCGCTCAACGTCTTCCGCATTCGGAGCCGTTGCTTTTCCTTCCTGCTCAGACTCTTTGAAAAGGTATTGGCCAAACGGAAAGGTCCCATCGCGCTTTGCTACCTCATACCCATTTTTTATGCGGATATTACGCTCCGCGTTGATATCCACCGTGTCGGCAATCCGTTTCAGCTCATTCATTTTCTCCCTTGTGATGTGATGAACCGTGTGATAGCGCAAAGGGTTGACTCCGGGCCGGCCGACCATATCCGGCCGTTGCTCCCCTGCGGCCGCCGACTCATGAAAGCTCGATGTCGCCGCAATGAGCGCTACTCTTCCGGACGGTGTTTCCAAATAGCGCGGCTCACTGGCTTTCGCGAGGTTCTCTCCGACTCCGGCATGGACAAATTCATGTTCGTTCAAATACGTTTCCGTCGCGCGAAGACCGCCATGCGAATAATCAAGCGTATGATTGTTTGCCCAGGCGATGAGATTAAAGCCATAGTCCTTCAGCTCACGTAACACATAAGGCGGTGACATCGCCCACGTTCCTCCACTTACGGCTGCCGGAACCCCTTCAGCATGATGAGTCGTCGTTTCAAGATTCGTGAAGCGGACGTCGGCACTGTTGAGTAGAGCCGCCAGTTCCGTAAACGATGAACCTCTGTCCGCGATTTTTCTCGTAATAAAACTGTCACCTGTGGCGACAAACGAAACCATGAAACCACCTGCTTTCTTCATTTTTTGAAAACGATTAGTGATACAAATGACAGGAGACAAAATGATCGGCGGCGTTTTCAGTTCTTTGTGGTACTTCCGTCTTGCATTGTTCTTCAGCAAAAGGACATCTCGTATGAAAAACACAGCCTGAGGGTAAATCAAAGGGGGACGGGATTTCCCCCTTTAACATGATTCGCTCTCTTTTATAATCGGGATTGGCAACAGGGACTGCTGAAAGCAATGCTTTCGTGTACGGGTGGAGTGGATGCTGAAAGATCCGTTCCGTCGGCCCTTCTTCGACAAGATTTCCAAGATACATCACCCCTATTCGATCTGAAATATGGCGGACGACCCCCATGTCATGAGCGATAAATAGATAGGACAAGTTAAACTCGGCTTGCAATTCTTCCAGTAAGTTAATGATTTGCGATTGAATCGAAACGTCTAATGCGGAGACGGGTTCATCTAAAATTAAGATTTTCGGATTGACGACTAACGCCCGCGCTAACCCGACTCTTTGTCGTTGACCACCTGAAAGTTCATGAGGATAGCGGTAAAAGTGGTCAGCTTGCATCCCGACCTTTTCAAGCATGTCGCTCATTATTTCCATTCGCTCTTTTTTCGTGCCAATCGAATGAATGAGAAGCGGTTCCTCTAAAATCTGGCCGACGCGCTGCCGCGGATTTAACGAAGTGTACGGATCTTGAAAAACCATTTGCACATCTCTGCGGACATGGCGCAGTTCACTCCCCTTCAGCTGCAAAATATCTTTGTTGGCATATTTCACTTTGCCGTCGGTCGAGCTGATTAATTTTAAAAGGGTGCGGCTTAATGTACTTTTTCCACAGCCGGATTCGCCGACGAGTCCGTACGTTTCATTCTGATGGATCGTAAACGATACATTGTTAACCGCCTTGACAACTCCCTTCACCCCACCAAGCTTTCCGAACGACCCCGTCATCACAAAATGCTTTTTCAAGCTTTCGACTTCTAAAACCGGTGTGCTAGTTTGTAGCGACATATGTCTCCACCTCTTTTTGAGCACTTGCATGCCAGCACCTCACTTTATGACCATCATTTTGTGCCTCAAGAGCTGGCGCATGCTCAAGGCACGTCGCATCAGCCTGCGGGCAGCGGTCGGCAAAGCGGCAGCCGGTCGGAACATTGGTTAAAGACGGAACCGTCCCTTCGATGACATGCAGCTTTTCTGCCCTTTCCCCGTCCAGCTTCGGAATGGAATGTAAGAGTCCTTTCGTGTAAGGGTGCAGCGGCTCGGTAAATAGTGTTCGCACGTCGGCCTCTTCGACGACCTGGCCGAGATACATGACAATCACCCGGTTGCAAACCTGGGCGACCACGCCTAAATCATGCGTGATAAACATTACTCCCATGCCGATTTCCTGATTTAGCCGCACAATTAAATCCAATATTTGTGCTTGAATTGTCACATCAAGAGCGGTTGTCGGCTCATCGGCAATCAGCAACTTCGGCTCGCATGCCAAGGCCATCGCAATCATGACCCGCTGCAGCATCCCCCCGGATAATTGATGAGGATACTCAAGCGCCCTCTTTTCCGGCGAAGGGATGCCGGTCAGCTCCAGTAATTTGACTGCTTTCTGATAGGCTTCTTTTCTGGTAATATCCTTGTGCAGCAAAATGGCTTCGGCCACCTGACGCCCGATCGTGTAGACAGGATTTAACGAGCTGGATGGGTCCTGAAAAATCATTGAAATCTCGTTTCCGCGTATATCCTGCATTTCCGCCAATGTTTTTTCGAGCAGACTTTCCCCTTTAAACAGGATCGAGCCTTCATATTCGACCGAGTATTTCTCATCGAATAAACGAAGAATTGATTGGGAGGTCACACTTTTTCCACAGCCCGATTCTCCGACAACACCGACAATTTCTCCTTCTTCAACGGAGAATGAGATTCCGTCAACAGCGGTCACAACCCCGCGCTCCGTATAAAAATTCGTTTTTAGCTCCTGCACATCTAACAGTGATTGCTTCTTCATCATTCTTCACTCCCATTTCGATATTCGTCAATTAGCCAGCCTTTACTTTTGCCTTTTTCCTCTTGATTTTTTTGCTATTGCCAACATGAGGATCAAGTAAATCGCGCAGCCCGTCACCTAGTAAATTAATACTCAATACCGATAAAATAAGAGCGGCGCCAGGAAAAACAATCATCCACCAGGCATTATAGATCACCAGTTTGCCGTCAGCTAAAATATTTCCCCAGCTTGGATCCGGAGCCGGCACTCCTGCCCCGAGGAAGCTTAACCCCGCTTCCGTGATAATCGCGTCGGCAAAAATGAACGATGCCTGAACGAATAAAGGTGAGATGGTGTTCGGAGCAATATGCTTTAAAATAATCCGCCACGACCTTGCCCCCTGTGCTTTCATCGCTTCAATATACGTTTGCTCCCGGACGACCAATGCCGACGAACGGACAACCCGGGCGATATAGGGACTGAACACAATCGTTAAGGCGATGACGATGTTGATCGTGTTCGGTCCTAAAGCGGCCATGAAGGCAATCGCCAGTAAAATCGCCGGGATCGACATGAGCCCGTCACAGATCCGCATCAGAATATGATCCAACGTCCGGTAGTAGCTGGCATATAAGCCGACCACCAGCCCAATAATTGAGGAAAGGACCGCTACTGACAGTCCGACACCGAGCGATACTCGCGCCCCGATCGCCACCCGGTAAAAAATATCGCGGCCAAAATTGTCCGTCCCAAACCAATGATCAGCACTGGGAGGCTGCAGCCGGTCGCTGACCGACATTTCATAAGGACCATAGGGGGCGATCATCGGCCCGATCAAAGCAAACAGGACAAACATCGTTAAAATGACACTTCCGAATACAATCTGCTTATTGCCGAGCAGGCGGCGAACGAGCAAACTTCTTTGATTTTTCAGCAGCTGGCGCTGAACGTCAATGACTCTCCCGCTATTTTGAGCGATTTCCATGGCGATCTGACCCTCCTTTCTAGTTCTTTTCCAGCCGGACCCTCGGATTAATGAAGCCGTAGAGGAGATCGACGAATAAATTAATGCCGACATAGGCAATCGCGACAAAGAATATGACACCTTGAATGATCGGGTAATCGCGTCGTTCGATTGAATTAATCGTCAGCTGGCCGATACCCGGAATATTAAAGATCGTTTCCGTAATAACTGCACCGGCAATTAACCCGCCAAACGTTTGCCCGATTACAGTTAAAATCGGCAAAAAGGCATTTCGAAACGCATGGAAGTAAATAATCTGCCTTTCTTTCACCCCTTTCGCTCTGGCACTTTTAATATAGTTGTTATTTAATACTTCCAGCATCGAAGAACGGGTAATGCGCGTAATCAGCGCGGCCTGTAATGTTCCTAAGGAGACAGCGGGGAGGATTAAATATTTCATATGCTCCCAAAGTCCGGCGCTTAACGGGGCATAGCCGGCAACCGGCAGCCAGCGCAAAATGACACCAAACATCAGCATCGTCAGCAGGCCGAGAATAAAGTTAGGGACGGACATTCCTAATAAAGAAACACCCATCACCGATTGATCCGCCATTGTACCGCGACGTCTGGCGGCAAAAATACCAATTGGAATCGCGATTAAGAGCGCGATCATTTGAGAAAGAATCGTCAGTGAAATCGTCGGTCCAAGATGGTTCATGATTGCTTCGGTGACAGGTTCCCTCATGAAATAAGAAGAGCCTAAATCAACCTGAAGCGCACCAAGCACCCAATTCAAATACTGCTCGTGTAAAGGGAGATCAAGTCCGAGCTGTTGCCGGAGTTCCTCAACTTGCTCTGCCGTCGCATCCTCACCGAGCATCACGATTGCCGGATCTCCCGGCGTCATATGAATAATGAGAAAAACAATGACTGAGACGACAAATAATACAGGGATAAGGGACAGGACTCGTTTCGTCAAATATAGTAAATAATTTTTCATTTCGAAACTCCTTTATTCAACGTCATCTTTCGAATAAGTGGTGCTTCAACCAGGGCGACAGGGGTAAAGCAGATCGAAGCCCGCTTCCCCCGCCTCCGTTACTTATTTACACTTGTGTTCCATAAAATCGGCCCTTCGAGAATCGTCACTCCTTCGACGTTGTCTCTCGCTGCAATATAGTAGTAATAGTCACCGTGCTTCGTCCCCGGCAAATATTCCGTCCATAAATACGCCTGCAGATCATCCCAGATTGCCGTCCCCTCTTCCAATGTTGATACTGCTTCAATCTCCGCCAGCATTTGATGTACCGTCTCATCCTCCGTCCATCCATACCATGAGGCACTGAGAGACAAATGCTGGGAAGGCGTAGTGACCGTTGACAACCCAACCGCCAGTAAATCCCAGTTCGCCGAATTTGTCCGGCGTTCAGAATACGTCGCCCGGTCATATACATCAAGCTTGACATTCATCCCGAGCTGACTCAATTGCTCATGCAAGATCACTGACGTGTTATACAGCTCACTGTCATTGTTTGTCAAAATAACGACCTCCTCGCCGTTATAGCCGGCTTCTTCTAATAGCTGCGCCGCTTTATCCGGATCAGCCTGGTCATACTCGTCTGCGCCTGCCTCGCTGTACCACACTTGGCTTTCGCCCATGTAGCTTGAGTTGAGGCTGTACAAATCCGGATGTGACCAGCCGCCCAGCATAATTTCTTCATTGCTGACGGCAGCGTTAACCGCTTGTCTCATCTTGAAATCGGTGAAGATTCCCTCTTTTTTGTTAAAATGGTGGAAGGAATTCCCGTAAAGATCCGTCATCGTGTTAATCGCCGGATCATCTAACAGCTGTTCATAATTATCGTTCGGCAATGTATAGGCAATATCATATTGACCTGTTTGAATTCCGGCTAATTGTGTCGAGGAATCCGTGACGATGTCAAAGAACAGATCATCTACTATGGCGACTTTCTCTCCGGCCAGTCCGTCTGCCGGAAAATCAACCGGCTGATACTGCTCAAATTTTTCAAAATGAATGTACTGATCCTGCCTCCATTCCACGAATTTGAATGGACCGGTTCCGACATAATCGGTAATCCCGGTGGAATCAGCAGCCTCAATCACCTCTTTCGGCATAATGCCGGCGAATTGCTTCGGCGAAGCGATCGCGTCAATCGCTGTTAATCTCGCTTCCTCCAAATGCAGCGTGACGGTGTAGTCGTCTTCCTCCTGGAAATAAGCGTCTTCCCCCATAATCTGAGTCGCGACAGAGGATTGCTCCAGCCAGCGGTTCATCGACGCTGTCACATCTTCGGCTGTCATCTCTTTTCCATTGTGAAACTCCACGCCTTCTCGTAAATGAAAGGTATAGATCGTGCCATCATCGCTAATCTCCCATGATTCCGCCAGCATCGGCTGCGGCTGGAAGCTAGAGTCGGCGGCTAAAAGCCCTTCGAAAATATGTCTCGTCACATATTTGACCGTCGCGCCCGTACTCATATGCGGGTCAAGCGTTTCAGGCTGCTGACCGATCGCCGCCCGCAACTCGCCGCCGCTCACCTGTTCTTCATCCGTCCCGTCGCTCGGGCTGTTCTCATCATCTGTAGAGTCCGTCGTGCTTGAGCTGCTACAGCCGGCGATTACAATCGCCAGCATCATCATGAACATCGGCAGAAATAGTTTCTTCATACGCATGAGGACCCCCATCATTTTTAGTGATTTGCCTTGACTTCAGGCTCGTTAGCTTTTCACCGGCAGTAATGGCTCGATCACATTTTCCACGCCTGCCATTCCAAGTATCGTCAAGAAAGCCCGTTGCGGCCCGACAAATGAATCTGTCGGATCAAACCATTCCCCTAGCGTATGAGCACCACCGGCTTTGCCCCCTTTTCCGAGCGTAACCGCCGGGACCCCAAGGCTGATCGGGATATTCGAGTCCGTGCTGCTCGGCCCGGCCAAGCTTGGCGTAATTCCAAGCGCCTCAGTCGCCCCGGCTGCGATCCGGACAATTGGCGCATCATCGGGCTGCGAGCCTGCCGGACGATCACCGATTTTCTCCAGTGAGACCGTCATTTCCTTACTGTTCCATCTGATATTTTCCTCCTCTACAGCCTGCTGGACGATATCGAGAAACCGACTTTCCAATTTCATTAACTCTTCGGCATCATTGGAACGCAAATCGACAAGCATGTAAGCTTCTTCGGCAATCGCATTAACCGACGTGCCGCCGTGGATTTCGCCAATCGTAAATGTCGTCTTCGGCTCCGCATTCGTCTGAATATCGGCAATGGCTGCCGCCGCTCTTCCTAGGGCATGTGTGGCACTCGGCTGACCGAATGCGCCAAAGCTGTGGCCGCCCGGTCCTTTGTATGTAACTTTATATCTGTAGCTGCCGGTACCCATATAGCAAATTCGTGAAATTTCCGGGCCATCGATCGAGATAAAGCCGTCGATATCCCGGTTATTCAAAAAGAAAGCCCGCACCCCTCTCAAATTTCCTAATCCTTCTTCCCCGACAGTACCGCCAAAGACGATATCGCCGACTGTTTTGATATTGGTTTGTTTAAAAGCACGAACAACTGATAATAATTCAGCTAGGCCGCTCGTATCATCGACAATTCCCGGGGCATAGAGAATGCCGTTCTCTTCTTTCACCGTCGTATCGACCCCTTCCGGAAAGACCGTGTCCATATGGGCAGACACGAAAATTTTCGGTCCATTCCCTGTCCCTTTTAACGTTCCAAAGACGTTTCCTTCGTCATCGATCCGGCACTCTTCCAACCCAAGCTCTTTTAATCGCGCTAGCATAAACTCTGCTCTTTTTTGCTCCTTAAAAGGCGGCGCTGGTATTTCCGTGATCGTGATCTGCTCCTTGATCGTATTTTCATGATCGTCTTTTAAAAAGGCCAATCCTTTTTGCGTTACCACCTCTGCCAGTAACTTGTCATAGGCTTCCTGCACCCGTTCTGAAGTAGTTGTGCTAATCGTCATAAATAAAATCCTCCTTCGTCATTTTAAATGTGATTTTTTCCTATCCATCAAAAGATGTAGAGCGAATTAACTATACAGAAAACTACGACAATTTAGAATTGTCAAAATATTATAGTTGGAATCTTAGACCTCCACAAAAAACTTCACAACATTTTCGTTATAAAATCTAACAGACTTTTTGTGAGATCGCTCTGCTTAACTTGTCGGCCAGGCCATCTGCCACCCAAAAAGAAGAGCGTGAGCCAAAAGAGTAGATTTTTCCCCTTTTGGCTCACGCTCGAAGCAGCAGGCGCAGTACGAAGCCACTGCCATGTTTTTTCCTCACCCCGGCTTTTCAGCAAATGGAATTCAACTAAGCTAGAGTTCCTTCCCGTAAAGCCTCCCGTAAAAACGGGCTCGGCTCTCCGACACAGTAAAGCTGTAATTGATGCATCGCTCTCGTGCAAACGGTATAGAAAACTCGGCGCAGGCTTTCATCCCCATATACATGTTTCGACGCATTATAAATGATCACTGCATCGAATTCGATCCCCTTCGACAAATACGACGGAATGATCACGACTCCCTCCTCGTATTCGCCCGAGCTGCTTTTCACTAGTTTCACGTCAGCAATGCGGGTAGACAGAGCCTGATAGGCACATCCGCTCTCCTCAGCCGACTTGCAAATCACAGCAATGCTGGAAAATCCTTCGCTTTGTAAATCTGCGACTTTAGCCGCAATGCAGCCGTGCAGTTCGTCCTGACTCGTCAATTGTTTCACGGCAGGCCGTTCACCAGCACGCTCAAAAGGAATGATCCTTTCGCCATGAGGAACGAGATTTCGCGTAAATTCGATGATCGGTTTCGTCGAGCGGTAGCTTCGTGACAGATTGATGACGTCTGTTTTATCCGCGCCATAGAGGCTTGTAAGCGTGCTGAAATCAACCATTTCGTTGGCATGGGCGAATATCGCCTGATTAAAATCACCGAGCACCGTCATCTTAGCCGCAGGAAACAACCGCCGCAGAAACTCAAATTGAAACGAAGAATAATCCTGCGCTTCATCAACAACGAGATGTTTAATAGAACTGTTGATTTGAAAGCCTTGAATCAGCTCTTTTAATAGTAGAAAAGGAGTAGCATCCTCATAATACAGCTTCTCTTCGTCCAGCATTTCGAGCGTTAATTGACAAATTTCGTGCCATTCTTCCGGGATCTCTCCTTCCATCCAATGGTTGATTCGCCGCGGATCTGTAAAGAGCTGCCTGTACATCTCCTTTATGTTGAGGAAGCGAAGCGTCCTGATCTGCTTTTTCAACGGCTTTACTTTCTGCTGTATAATTAGTCGGGCAAGGGCTTCCGGCTCGATTTCGTAGTCGGCAACTGCCTCTCTTTGAAAGCCGCGCTTTTCCGCCAAATAGCGGTGTGCCTTATGATATTCTTCCTCGCTGAGCAGCTCGATCTCCTCCTCAACCCAAGGCTTAGTCCTTTCGACCTTCTGAACTTCTTTTATTTGCTTCATCAGCCAATCCTGCAAACGTTCAAGCCTGTTATGGAAGCGAAGGGATGTGTCATGACTGTAAAACCGCTCTGTCATTTGCTGTGCCGTGACGACCGGTTCCCCTCTGAACATGATATCCTTGAATTGCATTCCTGCTATTTCGAGAGATTGTCTGTATGATTGAAGCGCCTGAAAAAAGCGGGTGGATGCTTTACATTTGATCGCCGCAACCCGTTGCCTGTATGCAGGAGCATCCGTCTCGGTTAATACATATTCCAATTGCTCGTAAGGGGTCTCTACTTCGAATTCCTTGCTGAGCCGATGGTTCAAATATTGCTGGAAGGTGACCTGCTGCATATTTTCCTCGCCAAGCTCCGGCAATACATTGGATACATAGCTGCTAAACATCGAATTCGGCGAAAACAAAATGATTTGATCGGCATGTAACTGATCTCGATATTTATAGAGCAAATACGCAATTCGCTGCAGGGCGGCTGACGTTTTGCCGCTTCCGGCCGCACCGTGAACAATGAGCAGCCTTCCACGGTCATGACGGATGATCTCGTTTTGCTCCTGTTGAATCGTCGCGACGATATTGTGCATATGTTTATCGGTCCCTTTGCCAAGCACTTCCTGCAAAATCTCATCTCCAATGGTGAGACTCGTGTCAAACATCGACTGAAGCACGCCTTCGCGAATCAAGTATTGCCATTTTTTCTCCAGCATGCCGCCAATCGCCCCGCCCGGTGTTTCATAGACAGCCGGACCAGGCTGATAATCGTAGTAAACGCTTGAGATTGGCGCTCTCCAGTCATAAATAAGGAAATCTTCGCCACTGGCATCGCTGAGCGAAGAGATGCCAATATAAATTTGTTCTTGAGCCGAAGCACCTTCTTCCTTAAAATCGATTCGTCCAAAGTAGGGAATCTCACGCATCCGTCGCAACGTCGACAAACGCTTCGAAGCGAGCCGGTGACTGCTCTGGCTGACGGACAAAGCCTGAGCCTCCTGGCGCAAGCCGATAATCGTCTCCAGGTAATCATCAAACGTGTCTGTGTTTACCTTTACTTCATCCCAAAAGTGTTTGCGGATTTGAACGACTTCATTTTTTCGCCTCGATGTTTCCTCTTCTAAATGGCTGATTTCCTCTGTAATGATTTCCATTACACTGTCGACCCGTTTTTGCTCCTTTTGAAGTTCTCCATTCACGGCAAACACTCCTTAAAAAAAAGACTTGACGAACAACATGCGCACATCGTATAATTAAAATAGGGATAATACGTCTAAATTTAATTAAATGATGGGCATCTATATAACTTTAGCATAGGATCGGATGATTTTCAATCAAAAAAAGAGCTTGAGACAAAACTAGCTTTGGACCTACTGGCAATGGCTTCACACGCCACAAGCCCGTTATGAGAAACCCACTCACAACGGGCTTTAAAAGATCGTGGCGGTTCCGCTCATTGCTTAGAGAGGCTGGGAAAAAGGTCAAAAAACAACCTTTTATCCCAGCCTCTTTTTTACCAATCAAAGCTGGAGGAAAGCAGCGGCCTTCCTTCCAGCTTGAAACCGTTTAGCCGTTCACGACTTCCTTCAGCTCCTCATGATCCAATACGCGAACAAATTCCCCTTCATTGTATGGATAGCCAGCTTTTGTGATCTTCACTTTAATCAGCTCGCCAATCAGCTGGTCGTCGCCTTTAAATCTTACTTTTAAATAGTTATCCGTATAGCCGATGAAAACGCCACTTTCCGGATTTTCTTTCTCCCTTTCTTCCGGAATCATCTCTAATACTTCGCCTTCGAACTGGGAAGCATATTCCTTCGCCAGCTGGTTTGAAAGCTCGATCAGCCGGTGCACGCGCTCATTTTTCACCTGTTCGTCGACTTGGTCCTCCATCCGCGCCGCCGGAGTGCCGGTCCGCTTCGAATACGGAAAAACATGAAGCTCACTGAATTTATGCTTAGCGATGAATTCAAATGTTTCCTGAAATTCCTCTTCCGTCTCTCCAGGAAAACCGACGATGACATCGGATGTAACCGCAAGTCCAGGTAAAACTTCCTTCAGCCGCTCCAGCCGCTCGCCAAAGAACTCCATCGTATATTTCCGCCGCATCCGTTTTAACACACTGTTCGAGCCAGATTGCAACGGAATATGCAGGTGGCGGACAACCTTCTTTGAACGGCCGATGACCGAAATGACTTCGTCTGTCAGTTGACTCGCTTCAATAGAAGAAATTCGGATGCGCTTTAATCCGTCGACATGCTCCAAGTCTTCTAGCAGCCGGGCGAGGCTGTAATCTTTCAGATCCTCCCCGTATCCGCCTGTATGAATGCCCGTTAAAACAATTTCCTTATAGCCGGCATCGACAAGCTGCTTCGCCTGGCGCAGCACCTCTTTCGGGTCACGGGAGCGCATTAGCCCTCTGGCCCACGGAATAATGCAGAACGTACAGAAATTGTTACAGCCTTCCTGAATTTTAAGCGAAGCGCGCGTCCGGTCTGTAAACGCCGGAACATCAAGCTCTTCATAAACACGGGATTTCATAATATTACCAACCCCGTTAATCGGCTGGCGCTCCTGCTTGAATTGCTCAATATAATCAAGCATCTTCACACGGTCCTGCGTGCCGACGACAATATCAACTCCTGGAATCGCCATCACTTCAGCTGGCGACGTCTGGGCGTAGCAGCCCGTCACGCAAATGACAGCATCCGGATTTTTGCGGATCGCGCGGCGAATGACCTGACGGCTTTTTTTATCTCCTGTATTTGTCACTGTACATGTGTTAATGACATAAACATCAGATCTGGCCTCAAAATCGGTCTTTTCGTAGCCGGCATGCTGAAACAGCTGCCAAATGGCTTCTGTTTCATAATGATTTACTTTACAACCTAATGTATGAAAAGCAACAGTAGGCATTTTGTTCACCTCATTAATTCGAAATGGTACGAGATCGCAGCAAGTGCATAAAGCGCCGCTGTCTCCGTACGTAAAATTCGCGGCCCAAAGCCGCATGGCACTGCTCCAGCCTCTACGAATTGACTGACTTCTGCTTCCGTCAATCCGCCTTCGGGGCCGATCATAATCAAGATTGACTGACCGGGAGTGAGAGCTTGAAGACATTGGGCAAACCGCTGCTGTTCATTGGCTTTTGCCTCCTCTTCATAGGCAATGATCACCATATCAAACTGAGCGGCGAAAGCGGCAAGTCCGGCAGCGGACTTTACTGGCAGCACAGCTGGAATTTGTTCACGGTACGCCTGTTCCGCCGCTTCTTTGGCAATTTTCTCAAGACGCTCCACTTTTTTTTCGACCTTCTTCGGCTCCCATTTCACAACAGAGCGACTAGCTGAAAAAGGCTGAAAAGCAACAGCGCCGAGCTCCGTCCCTTTTTGGACGATGAATTCCAGCTTGTCTCCTTTAGGCAGCCCTTGCGCAATTGTCACCTTAACAGGAAGCTCGGTGTTTGGCTTCAGCTCTTCGATAATGCGCGCCGTCACTTGATTCTCGGCGATTTGTTCAATTTGACATTTCACTGTTCGGCCGGCTCCGTCACTGCAAATGATCAGATCCCCTGAATTCATCCGCATCACACGTGAGATATGCTTGACGTCCTCACCCGTGATGATCGCCGTCGTCGGTGAAAGCTGATCCTCTGTTACAAAATAGCGTTGCATCTTTTATCGCCCTCTATTCATCCCTGCTTTTCCGCCAGAATGGCGACCCAATCCTCCATTTCGACGACTTCGTTGATCGTAAAGCCGCCTTCAAGCAGCGCGTCCTTTACTTCTTGCTTCTTCCGCTTAATAATGCCTGATGTAATAAAGCTGCCGCCCGGTTTAAGTATCGCTGCCGCATCTTGAATACACTGGACAACGATTTCCGCCAAAATATTGGCAACGACAATATCAAATGTTCCGGAAATCCCTTGAAGAAGATTATTTTGTTTGACAGAAATTTTCGCTTCCAGCTGATTCAATGCTATGTTTTGTCTCGCGCTCACAACCGCGACATCATCAAGATCAAGAGCGAGCACCTGCTCTGCTCCGAGCTTTGCCGCAGCGATGCTTAATACCCCCGAACCTGTACCGACATCGACAACCTTCTCCCCGCCTTTCACCGTCCGGTCCAATGCCTGAATACAGAGCACCGTCGTCGGGTGAGTGCCCGTGCCAAATGCCATACCGGGATCAAGTTCAATAATCGTTTCCCCTTCCTGCGGGGTATACGTTTCCCATGTCGGCGTAATCGTGATCGACTTTGACACTTTAACAGGCTTATAATATTTTTTCCAGGCCGTTGCCCAGTCCTCTTCATCAACCTCGACTATCTGCACATGATTATGCCCTAGATCGAAATCGTAGACGAGCAGGCCATTTATCGCTTCTTTAATTTCCTCAATCGTTTCCGCCAAAAAACTATTCACCGGGAAATAAGCCTTAATTCGCACCCCTTCTTCAGGATAATCGTCAGGAGAGAGCTGGTAGATTTCGCCGTAATGAATCCCCCATTCCTTTACGAGGTCCAATGGATCTTCAATGACAACCCCGCTTGCACCCGCTTCATGCAGAATATTACATATCGGCTCAACTGCTTCCTCAGTCGTATGAATACTAAACTCCGACCATTTCATCATCTTTTCCAACTCCATCCTTTCAATTCCAGCCAATTATCCTTTAAAGGCCCGCTTCACTTTGGCAAAGAAATTATCATTTTGCTCGTCTGGCCGACCACCGCTCATTTGCGCGAACTCACGAATCAGGTCTTTTTCTTTTTCCGTCAGATTCTTCGGCGTGACGACACGGACTTTCACATGCTGATCTCCTTGCCCACGACCATGGACATTCGGCACTCCTTTGCCGCGCAGGCGGAAGTTTGTTCCCGTCTGGGTGCCGGCAGGGATTTTCAGCTTCACTTTTCCATTTAATGTCGGCACTTCGATTTCATCCCCTAATGCAACCTGGGCAAATGTTAACGGCATTTCGCAGTAAATATCGTCTCCATCGCGCTCGAAGAATTCATGCGGCTTCACATTAAAGACAACAAACAAGTCACCCGGAGGCCCACCATTCGTCCCGGCTTCCCCTTGCCCGGAAACGCGCAGCTGCTGACCATGATCGATGCCGGCAGGGACCTTCACATTAATTTTCTTACGCTTGCGAACTTTCCCCTTGCCGCCGCATGTTGTACATTTTTCCTTAATGAATTTCCCTGTTCCTTGACAATGATGACAAACGCGACGATTGACAACGCGGCCGAATGGTGTGTTTTGTTCGACGTTTAATTGACCGCTTCCGCCACAGTGCGAACATGTTTCTGGCTTCGTTCCAGGCTTTGCGCCCGAACCTGTACACGTCTGACATGTTTCCTCCCGCGGAATTTCGATCTCCGTTTCCTTGCCAAATACCGCTTCCTTAAATTCAAGCGTCATCGTATATTGCAAATCGGCTCCTTGCCGTGGCGCGTTCGGGTTCCGACGTCCCCCGCCGCCAAAGAACATATCAAAGATGTCGCCGAAGCCCCCGCCAAAATCGCCAGCTCCACCGAAGCCTTGATTTGGATCCGTATGGCCAAATTGATCGTAGCGGGCCTTTTTCTGAGGATCACTCAATGTGTCATAGGCTTCTTTTACCTCTTTAAACTTATCCTCAGCATCCGCTTCCTTATTGACATCCGGGTGATACTTGCGCGCCAATTTGCGGTACGCTTTTTTCACCTCATCAACTGAAGCATTCTTATCAACACCAAGGACTTCATAGTAATCTCGTTTACTCATGTCATCCACTCCCGACTCTATTCCATAACGTTCATCATACCATCATAACGTCTTTCCCTGCAAGCTGTACAAAGCAGGCTCAGCTTTCGTTTTTTCGCAGAAAAGGACTTGTTCCCAATCGGGACAAGTCCGCCGAAGGGGCCGCTTTTGAGACTGCCTCTTGAAAAAAGGTTGCCTAAAAAGGTGAATATCCTTTTTAGACAACCCCTAAGATCTTGCACAAGCAAGCAGGAAAGCACGTTCACCCCGTTTGTGCAGACTTCGTGCACCGCTTCGGGAATGTCTCAAAAGCAACGTTCACCCATCACCTGCAAGAAGGCTGTTCATCCTATCTTACTTCTTGTCATCCTCTTTTACTTCTTCATAATCGGCATCGACGACATTGTCATCCTGTTTGCCGGCATCTCCAGCTCCGCCTTCAGCCTGCTGGGAAGCCTGTGCTGCTTGAGCAGCCTGTTCGTACATTTTCGTTGAGAGAGCCATCACAATTTCCTGAAGCTCATCCTTCGCCGTGCGGATTTCGTCAATATTGTTTGATTCAATCGCAGCTTTCAGCTTATCCTTCGCTGCTTCCGCTTTATCCTTTTCCGCCTGGTCAACATTATCGCCAAGATCCTTTAATGTTTTTTCCGTTTGGAAGACAAGCTGATCCGCTTCATTGCGCAGTTCAACTTCTTCACGGCGCTTCTTATCTTCCTCCGCGTTCGCCTCGGCATCCTTCACCATCTGTTCAATTTCTTCATCAGACAAACCGGAAGATGATGTGATCGTGATTGACTGTTCTTTATTTGTGCCAAGATCCTTCGCCTTAACATTGACGATACCGTTCGCATCGATATCAAATGTGACCTCAATTTGCGGTACACCGCGCGGCGCCGGTGGAATGTCTGTTAATTGGAAGCGGCCGAGCGTCTTGTTATAGGCGGCCATTTCACGCTCCCCTTGAAGAACGTGAATATCAACAGATGGCTGGTTATCAGCCGCCGTCGAGAACACCTGTGATTTAGAAGTCGGGATCGTTGTATTCCGTTCAATTAACTTTGTGAACACGCCGCCCATTGTTTCGATTCCTAAAGAAAGCGGAGTGACGTCAAGTAAGACAACATCCTTTACATCTCCTGTAAGAACGCCGGCTTGAACAGCAGCACCGAGCGCCACTACTTCATCAGGGTTTACCCCTTTATGCGGCTCCTTGCCTGTCAGCTTCTTGATTGCTTCCTGTACCGCCGGGATACGCGTTGAACCCCCGACGAGAACAACCTTATCGATTTCGCTCGCTGAAAGTCCAGCGTCAGAAAGCGCATTGCGTGTCGGTCCAAGTGTCCGTTCAACAAGGTCTGCCGACAACTCCTCGAATTTCGCGCGGCTTAGAGAAAGCTCGAGATGCTTCGGCCCTGTCGCGTCAGCCGTAATGAATGGCAAAGAAATTTGCGTCTGCGTCACGCCGGAAAGGTCTTTTTTCGCCTTTTCCGCTGCATCCTTCAGACGCTGCATTGCCATTTTATCCTGGGAAAGATCAATGCCATTGTCCTTTTTAAATTGCTCAACAAGATAGTCGATGATCACTTGGTCGAAATCATCCCCGCCAAGCTTGTTGTCTCCAGATGTTGCTTTTACTTCAAAGAAGCCGTCGCCAAGCTCAAGAATCGAAACGTCAAACGTTCCGCCTCCAAGGTCATAGACGAGAATCGTCTGGTCCTCTTCTTTTTCAAGTCCGTATGCCAATGCAGCGGCAGTCGGTTCGTTGACAATCCGTTCTACTTCAAGCCCGGCAATTTTACCAGCATCCTTTGTCGCCTGGCGCTGGGAATCATTAAAATAGGCCGGTACTGTAATAACCGCCTTTGTGACTTTTTCCCCGAGATACGCTTCCGCATCAGACTTGAGCTTTTGTAAAATAATCGCTGAAATCTCTTGTGGTGTATAGTCTTTTCCTTCCACTGTTTCCTTATGGTTTGTCCCCATATGGCGTTTGATCGAAATAATCGTATTCGGGTTTGTAATCGCCTGACGCTTCGCAACTTCCCCGACAAGGCGCTCACCATCTTTAAACGCAACAACAGATGGAGTTGTACGGTTTCCTTCCGGGTTTGGAATAACTGTTGCTTCGCCGCCTTCCATTACGGCGACACAAGAATTCGTTGTCCCTAAGTCAATCCCAATAACTTTACTCATGGTTTATTCCTCCACTTCACGAATTATCATACATATGTAAAGGATCAAGCGTTAACCTTGACCATCGACGGACGCAGGACGCGATCCTTTAGCTTATAGCCCTTTTGTAATTCTTCCACAATTTGATTCGACTCAAACTCCGGCTCTTCCACTTGCATGACCGCCTGGTGCAGGTGAGGATCAAAAGTTTGCCCAACCGTTTCGATCACTTCGACCCCTTCGTTCTTCAACGTATCCTGAAACTGGCGGTAAACCATTTCCATTCCTTGAAGCAACGATTTCGCTTCATCTGTTTCCGGCTTTACAAGCAAAGCTCGCTCGAAATTGTCGATAACCGGAAGCAATGCCTCGATGACAGCCTGCGATCTATATTTTGCAGCCGCTTCTTTCTCTTCACGAGAACGGCGACGGAAGTTATCATAATCAGCCTGAGTCCGCAAAAGACGGTTCCGCAGATCTTCGATTTCCTTCTGTGCGGCCGTCCCTTCGTCCTCAGCAGCTTCCTCTTCGCTTTCTGCAGCATTTCCTTCAACTACTACTTCTTCTTTGTGCTCTTCTTCAGCCTGAAGCGTTTCTTCTTCGACAGCTTGCGATTCCTTTTCGTTCAATTCGTTCACCTCCTCATAAAATTAACAGATCTTATGTAAAATCAGGCGGGGGCTATCTCAAAAGCCCCCCTGAAAGGCAGCGGCACCGGTTCTGCGAAAGAGCCCCAGCCGGCCGCTTCACCCCCGGTTCAGGTTGAACCGAGCCTGTCATAACTAATTGTCAATATTACCACTTCTACCCTTGTTGATACAACCTTGTTAAGAGCTTCGTTAAATCTTTCGACACAGTATCAAGTACGCCAATCACTCTGCGGTATTCCATTCTTGTCGGACCAAGGATGCCGATCGTTCCCATATGCTTGCCACCTATTGAATATGAAGCCGTAATCAAGCTGCAGTTATCAAACGCTTCAAGCTTGTTTTCCTGGCCGATCTTCACTTGAATACCTGAATGCGGCGTGCGCAAAATCTGGTTCATCTTTTCATCTTCTTCGAGCATGTTCAAGAGAATACGGACTTTTTCAATATCGCGGAATTCGGGCTGCATCAGCAAATTCGTCTTCCCGCTGTAGAAAATCTTTTCCGTTTTTTCCAAATCGACAGAAGGCAGAAGCATCCCGATAATTTGCTCGTAGTTCTGGATATGGGCGCGCAGCACATGTCCAACTTCCGATTTTAATTTATGACGCAGCTGATACAGCGGAACCCCGACGAGCCGTTCATTTAAAATATTGACGGTTCGTTCAAGGTCGGACGCGTCAATGGACTCCGGTACAGAAATCGTCTGGTTCTCAACATGTCCTGTGTCCGTAACGAGGATTAAAATCGCCGACCCTTTACTAAGCGGGATAATTTGAATGTTTTTCAGCGTCGCCTCGAACATTTCCGGACCGAGCACAAGCGAGATATAACTCGTCATATTGGATAAAATTCTAGCTGAATGCTGAATAACCTCTTCCAGTTCCTGAATCCGCTCCGAGAAAATAGAACGGATATCGAGCCTTTCATCTGCTGTTAAGCGATGAGGCTGCAGAAGATGATCAACATAATAGCGATACCCTTTCTGAGAAGGAATACGGCCAGCGGAACTATGAGGCTTTTCTAAAAAGCCGAGCTCCTCCAAATCTGCCATGTCATTTCGTATCGTAGCTGGACTAAATGTTATATCTTCGCGCTTCGAAATACTTCTCGAGCCGACCGGCTCGGCGGAGCGGATATAATCATCAACAATAGCATGTAAAATGAGCAATTGTCTCTCAGTTAACATCCGTATATCACCTCTGTTAGCACTCAACATAAACGAGTGCTAAATCTAATGATAAATTATCAAATCGGGCGCCATTTGTCAATATCGAAACCTTTCTCATCCATTGATGTCTTCATCCAAAACCGCAATAAACTGCTCAAATACTTCATTGCCGAGAAGCAGCCCTTGTTCCGTCAGGACAATCCGCTCCGGCGTCGACTCCAGCAGCCCACGCTCCACCAGTTCATGAATTTGCCGGCCGAAGAAAGCTTCCAGCGTCCGGCCATACTTTTCCTCAAAATGGCTGCGGTTAATGCCGTCGCGTTTTCGTAGCCCCATAAACAGTTCCTCTTCGATCCGTTCGACCCGTGTTACCGGGTGGCTCACGAGAACAGGTGCTTCTTTCTGTCTGATCGCCTGCAAATATTTCGGCAGCGGCCCGTGATTTTGATGGCGGACGCCATCGACATAGCCGTGAGCTCCCGCGCCAAAGCCGTAATACTCTTCATTGTTCCAATAGACGAGATTATGCCTGCTTTCATAGCCTTCTTTGGCAAAATTGCTAATTTCATATTGCAGCAGACCGGCACGCGCCGTTTCACAGCGAAGCTGCTCATACATCGTCACTTCATCTTCTTCTGGAGGAAGCTGCAGCCCGCCTTTACGCTGGCGATTGTAGAAAACGGTTTTCTCCTCAATTTTCAGCGAGTAAGCGGACAGATGCGGAACATCGAGGCGCAGCGCTTCAGCAAGCGTTGCGGCAAATTGCCCGGGAGTTTGCGTCGGCAGGCCGAACATTAAATCGAGTGAGAGATTCGTTAACCCGGCTTTGCGGCTTCGCTCCACCGCACTGACGATGCTTTGGCGGGAGTGTGTTCTTCCGATTTCTTTTAACAGTCCCTCATCAAAGCTCTGTACCCCGAGACTGAGACGGTTAACCCCGCCCTCCATTAATACGGCGATCTTTTCGTCATTGAGGCTGTCGGGATTGACCTCGACCGTATATTCCTCAATGCCCGCCAGTGGCAAAATCTTTCGCATGCCCGTTAACAATCGTTGCAGCTGTTCAGCGGAAAGAGCAGTCGGCGTTCCTCCGCCAATGTAGATCGTGTTCAACCGGTCGGTCGGTTTTGCTTCCATCGTCTGTTCCATTTCCAACAGCAGCGCCTCAATATATTCATCGACTGGCTGATTTTTCAAGAAAACTTTATTAAAGTCACAGTAGTAACAAATATGCTCACAAAAAGGAATGTGGACATAAGCAGCAGTTCTCATTTTTCTCCTCCTTTCAAGGAAGCTGCTAAAAAAGGACGTTTTCCCCTTTTTCAACAGCTTTTTCGTAATGAGCGTAGGCACGCCACGCAGAGACGTTTCTTTTATGGAAAAAAGGAGATAAGCTTGAGACAAAGGGGAGAGCTTTTTCCCTTTGGTCTCAAGCTCGAAGCAGTGTGCCAAGTCTGCGCCTGCTTTAAAAGAGCTGGGACAAAAGGTTGTTTTTTACCATTTACCCAGCCTCTAAGCAATGAGCGGAACCTCCACGATCTTTTAAAGCCCGTTGTGAGTGGGTTTCTCACAACGGGCTTGTGGCGTGTGAAGCCATTGCCAGTAGGTCCAAAGCTAGTTTTGTCTCAAGCTCTTTGCGCAAAACGGAGCCACTGCCGTGTTCCTCTCAACTTCGACTTCCGTTTCAGTCTCATCTCCAAAGCAGCGCCCTCCGGAGCCGCTGCCTCGTTATTGATTCTTTCCTCAGATGCTCTGGCAGGGTGTTAGTCGTCCATGCGCAGCACGGCCATAAAGGCTTCCTGCGGCACTTCGACGTTTCCGACTGCCTTCATCCGCTTTTTACCTTCTTTTTGCTTTTCCAACAGCTTCCGCTTTCGTGAAATGTCACCGCCGTAACATTTCGCCAGAACGTTTTTACGCATCGCTTTAATCGTCGAGCGGGCGATAATTTTTTGCCCGATACTCGCCTGTACAGGGACTTCAAACTGCTGCCGCGGAATAAGCTCTTTCAGCTTCTCGACGATGATTTTGCCGCGGTCGTATGCGAAATCGCGGTGGACAATGACCGACAAGGCGTCGACCTTTTCCCCGTTTAACAGAATGTCCATTTTCACAAGCTTCGACGGCTTGTAGCCGATCAGCTCATAATCAAATGAAGCATAGCCCTTTGTATTCGATTTTAATTGATCAAAGAAATCATAAACGATTTCCGACAACGGAATTTCATAAATGATTTGGACGCGGTTCGCATCGAGATACTGCATATCAATAAAGATACCGCGCTTGCCCTGACAAAGCTCCATCACCGAGCCGACAAAATCATTCGGCACCATAATCGTCGCTTTTACATAAGGCTCCTCGACAACTTCAATTTTTTGCGCGTCAGGCATATTCGCCGGGTTATCAATGCGCAGGTCGTCGCCATTCGTCATTTTGACGTTGTAAATAACACTAGGCGCCGTCGTAATGAGCGTAATGCCGAATTCCCGTTCGATCCGTTCCTGAATGATTTCCATATGCAACAGGCCGAGGAAGCCGCAGCGAAAGCCGAAGCCGAGCGCCTGGGACGTTTCCGGCTCATACTGAAGCGAAGCATCGTTTAATTCAAGCCGCTCCAACGCCTCGCGGAGATCATTGTATTCATTCGTATCAATCGGATAAAGCCCGCAATAAACCATCGGATTCATTCGACGATAGCCCGGTAAAGGCTCCGGCGCGGGGTTGTCTGCCCCAGTAATCGTATCCCCGACGCGCGTATCGCCGACATTTTTGATTGCGGCCGACAAAAAGCCGACATCGCCGACGGTTAATTCATCGCGCTTTTCCGCTTTTGGAGTGAAGACGCCAAGCTCTGTCACTTCAAATTCCTTGCCTGTCGCCATCATTTTGATCTTTTGTCCCGGTTTTACCGTACCTTCGACAATTCGGATGTAGGCGACGACCCCGCGGTAGGAATCATAGAGCGAATCGAAAATCAGCGCCTTCAACGGCGCTTCCGGATCACCGGTCGGCGCAGGCACCTTTTCCACAACCTGCTCGAGAATTTCTTCAATCCCGATTCCATTTTTCGCCGAGGCGAGCACAGCGTCTGACGTGTCGAGGCCAATGACATCCTCGACCTCCTGCTTCACTCTCTCCGGCTCCGCGCTCGGCAAATCAATTTTGTTAATGACCGGCAAAATTTCGAGATCATTATCAAGCGCCAAGTAAACATTCGCCAGCGTCTGCGCCTCAATTCCCTGCGCGGCATCGACGATCAGCAACGCTCCTTCACAGGCGGCCAGGCTCCGCGATACCTCATAGGTGAAATCGACGTGCCCAGGCGTATCAATTAAATGAAAAATATATTCTTCGCCGTCCTGCGCTGTATATGTCAGCTGAACGGCATTCAATTTAATCGTTATCCCACGTTCACGCTCCAAGTCCATGGCGTCAAGGGTTTGCTCTTTCATCTCCCGTTCGGTGAGCGCGCCCGTTTTTTCTAAAATCCGGTCAGCCAAAGTTGATTTCCCGTGGTCAATATGAGCGATAATCGAAAAATTACGGATTTTCGACTGCCGCGCCAGCCTTTGTTCTTTATTCATGACTTGATCACTCCTACATTCTCGTCCAACGTGCACTATTTCTGATTATACCAATGGTTGTCCGCGCAAGCAACAGTGACCTCGCTACAGCGCTGAAACGACTTTTTTACGCTTTGAGCAAGCCCCGAAGCAACAACAGGCCGGCGCTGTTATTTCCTTTGGAGAGCGGCAGATTTTCACCCCGCCTCTTCGCCATTTAATCCTTGGCGGACAAAGGCCATCACCTGTGATAAAAACGAGCGGCTCAGCTTATTCATTCCGTCAGCCAGGGATGTCCCCATTTCCGAAAAGAAATTCAGGCGGCCTACCTCTTCCACACGCGCGTATTTGGCTGTCAGCTCCTGCCGGGAAAGAGAAGGAGCTTCCACCGCGGTTTCCTGCGCCACAATTTCCGGGCTGCTTAATGGCACAGGCTGGCTGATTCCAAGCTGCTCATTCATATATTGGACGCCCGCCAAGGCGCCGAGCAATAAAATCGTACCGATGACGATCACTTGAATCATAAGCCTTTTCACGATCACTCCTCTCCTTTCTCTGTACCGGCATCTACTGCCTCAGCCTGCCAATAATAGTCGGCAAACACATCAGCCACCGCCTCTGCCGTACGATACGTTTCCTCCAATGTGTTATCGACTCCGCCTACTTCCATTAGAATAGACTGATTAGATAAATCCTGATTAAAGCGGCCGTTCGTCGTCGCTCCTTCCTTAATAATGACACCGCGGCTTAATCCCGGATATGTTTCCTCCAGCATATTATGAAGCTCCTCCGCCATATGCAGATTATGCTTATAATTGCTGTTGTTGCCCCCGATAACAAAAATCGTCCGCGCATATTCGGCCCCATTTATCGTTACCGTCGTTCGGTCACGCGGCAATGAATCCCGGTGAATATCGAAGAAAAATTGGAGATCTTGATTTTGCGCCATCGCTTCCTCAACCATTTCTCTTGAAGCATCATACGAGCGCGGATACCCCCAGCCACGCTCCGTCAGGCTCGCCTGAATATCGCGCTGCTCCACTTCGGCGCCGATTCCTCTTTTTTCTAGCTCCTGAGAGAATTTTTCGCCGACTAGCGTAATATTGATTTTGCTATGATGAGCTTCATTCGGAACATCCGTTTCCAGCTCCGGCAAGAACGATTCATAGTTGTGCGAATGAATAATATGAACCACCTTCTTGCCGTTTGTGCTCTCGATCGCATTCGCATCTTCTTCCAACTGCTCCAGCATCGCCAAGCTCTCCTCTGTCGCTTCACGCTCTGCCATCAGCACTTCCATAGGCGGCGCTGATTCGATCGGTAAATTCGTGTAATCCGTTCCTTCTCCGGCAACGGCAATTCTGCCATCGAATAAAGCAAAGCCGGGCAGCTCCCTTCCAAGCAAACTCCGTGGATCATCGGGATTGATACTTGTTGCAACCCTGAAAGCGAGATTGGATACATGTAACGGTTCACTGTCCTCCGGCAGCACCTGGGCAAAATATTGATTCTCCATTGCCAGGACGTGGACGAAATGTTCCCCGGTAAATTCACTCGCCCATTCATGAACCTGTGTCGAAGCAAGCCCATATCCCGGTTCCACGGAAGTGAGCATACCGGCAAAAAGAAACAGGATTATGATTCCAGCTATGACGAGGGCCATATAACGTTTCAGGCTCGTCCGATTCAGCGTGACAGTAATTCCATGAAATTGCTTTTTTCGCATAGTCTCTCTCCTTCTCCTCTGGTGTAGCGGCTGCATTTGATACTTGTCCGATTCTTCTTCCGACTTTTAAAAAGGAGCTTTATTAACTTCTATGAGAGTGCAGGTGAAAATAGACATCGCTTTTCTCAGACAATAGACAAAACGCTGCTTGGAGCGGGCTTTTTTTAAAACCTCACAAAAAAAGACCTGCCCCAAAAGGTTAATTTCTACCTTTTTGGACAAGTCCAGTGTTGTATGCTGTTTCAATCTTTTTGGTCGACCCGCCTTTTGACCTGTCTGCGGCTGCTAACGCGTATAGGCGCCGACATTTCCCTGATCGACCTGGCGATGCAAGGCCGCATTTAGGCCTGAAGCGATGACATTGGCCATATCTTCAATAAAGACATCAACTTCCTTCGGTGTCACCATTAAATTGTGTCCAAGCGGCGCCAATACTTCGCGAATGAGCTGACGCTTTTCCTCCTCCGGCAAAGTGCCGACCATTCCCATTAACGTCCGGCGCTTTTCTTCTGCCGGCAAATCCTCTTCGGTCAGCTTTCTCGTTTCACCAAATGTCATGCCCGCGGGAGTCAGTGAACGCGAAGGCGCCTTACCTTCCTTCATTTCCCGGCCAAAATGCTTCAGCACATAGTCAATCGTGTCGCTCGTGATGGAAACCGCATCGACGACGGTCGGTATGCCAACGGCGATCACTGGAATACCGAGTGCATCCTTGCTCAATTCCTTCCGCTTATTGCCGACCCCGCTTCCGGGATGAATGCCGGTATCTGAAATTTGAATCGTCGTATTGACCCGTTCAATCGAGCGGGCGGCAAGCGCATCAATCGCAATCACAAAATCCGGCTTTGTCTTTTCAATAATGCCGTAAATCATGTCACTCGTCTCAATTCCGGTAATCCCCATCACGCCCGGAACGATCGCGCTGACCGGACGGAAGCCTTCCTGCACCTGCTCCGGAGCAAGCTCAAATAAATGCCGGGTAATCAACAGATTTTCGACCGCCAGCGGCCCGAGGGCATCCGGTGTCACATTCCAGTTTCCAAGTCCGACGACGAGGCATGTATCGGTTTCTTTAATGCCAATATCGGTCATAAAGGAATGAAACGCGTCGGCAAACACCCGCTCCATTTTTTCCTGAAGATCGGTATCCTTTCTTCGAATGCCCTGCGCTTCAAATGTCAAATAATGACCGGGCTTTTTGTTCATCCGCTTCGCCCCTACTTCGTCGACATGAACGTGAGTAAGCGTCACCCCTTCAATCGTTTCTTCCTTTATCTCTACACCGCTGACTTCTTCGGCGGCGACGCTCTCCTGCTTTTTCTGTTCCTCCTCCAATACCATTTCCCGTGCTTCTACAGCTAAATCCGTCCGGACCTGATAGCGCTCCAAATTTAATTCGTCAGCCATCTTGACCACCTCACTTCGGAATAATTATCTCGCACGTGTAGTGTTTCCACTCCTGTTTTTTTTCATTCTTCCGGAAATGGCGTCAAGAAAAAACCTTTCATCTCACTTTCCTCTATTGCAATTACGGGCCATTTTTGATAGAATGCAATTTGTTGTATAAACGAAGCAAAGCCGTTCCTCATTAAGGAATTGATGATCGATCAGGAGGTGAAAGATATGCCAAATATTAAATCAGCGATCAAGCGTGTGAAAACAAACGATAAGCGTCGCGCTCACAATGTAGCGATCAAATCTGCTCTTCGCACAGCTATCAAAAACTTTGAAGCAAAGGCTGCCGCAGGTGAAGTGGAAGCTGCAACTGCGCTATACTCAGAAGCTAGCAAAAAGCTTGATAAAGCAGCAAGCAAAGGACTTATTCATAAAAATGCTGCCTCTCGTCAAAAGTCCCGCTTAGCAAAGCAGCTTAACAGTGTTTCTGCATCATAAGAAAAACGCCTGAGGCGTTTTTTCTTAAAAGAGGGTGTTCCCAAAAGCGTTAGCTTTTCGGAACACCCTCTTTTTCATGCATGCTGGATCGAAGCGCTCGCCAGCTTTAACAGAAGCAGCTCTACTCCGAGCACCTTGTCCACCTTGCCGGATTTAATCGCGTAATCTGTATCGGCGCATTGCTTCAGCAAGGTTAACAGCTGCCGATCCTCGAAACGCCCGGCCTGCTGGCTGGCCAGCTTGACCACATATGGATGGAGCTTAAGCTGGGCCGCCATCTGCTTCTGCGAATAAGCGCGCCGCGTCAGCTCCTTCACCTGGTAATAAATTCTGAGCTGCCGCGCGATCAGCACAAGCAGCTTAAGCGGTTCTTCCTTTTTTTTCAGCAAATCATGGTATAAAAGCAGAGCTTCATGCGCTTGCTGCTTCACCGCCAGATCAAGCAGGGCAAAGACATCCTGCTCGAGCGACCGGGCGACGAGCAGCGCGACGACATCCTCGTCAACCTGGCCGTTCTCCCCGACATATAAAGCGAGCTTCTCGATTTCCGAGGCGAGCAGCAGAAGCTGTGGGCCGACCCGCTCCAACAGATGCTCTTTTCCCCGGCCGGAAAACTGAAATCCTTTTTCCCGCGCCTGATCTTCGAGCCATTCCTCGGTCATTTTCGCGTCGAAAGGTGCACAGTCAACGACCGCCGCATGCTCTTTTAACGCTTTTGTGATTTTTTTTCGTTCATCAAGCTTCTCATATGGACTGACGAGGAGGAGGATCGATTCCGGCAAAGGTGAGGTGAGATAGCGCTCCAATCTGCTCAGATCATGCTCGATTTTCCCTTCCGGTTTCTGGCTCGTCACAAAAAAGAAATCCTGAACAATGACGATTTTCTTTCCGCCAAAAAACGGGAACGTTTCGGCTTCTTCTACCGCGAGCTCAAGCGGCGTATCGAGTAAGCTGTATGTAATGACGTTTTCCTGCTCCACCGCCGCTTTGGCGATCACCTGCTGGGTAATATCCTCCATTAAAAACGTTTGCGTGCCATGCAAAAAATACACACGGTCTATGCCGCCCTGCTCAAGCTTTTTTTTACTTTTAATGTATGACATGACGAACCTTCCTCTTTTTTCCTGCATTTTCTTTCGGCCGTTCGGGTATGCTTACAGTATCTCCTGTTCTTCTAGCTTACCCAAGCTATGTCCAGAAAACAAGGGAAAGAAAGCGAACATAAGGGGTGGAGTCCCTCAGAACCACACCCCATTTATGATAAACGCCAAGCAGCAAGCTCCCGGGTGCGCCTGCCCTCGACGATAACCATAACCGCCTTCAGTTGTTATGATATCCTATTCCGGCGTAAACTATAGGTGACAACTCTTTACAATCAAGCCAGTCGATTGTTCATAAAATAGTTGTTTTTTCCTTTTTCCCCTTACAGCGCTTGCCGCGAAGCTCCGCTTTCAGGAATCAACGTGGACAGCCGGCGGTGTTCCGCTTTTCCGTCTAGCTTTTTAAAGGCTCATCCCGTATACTATAGGTTGAACAAGGAGGGGTGCCAGATGAATCATTTTGAAAAAGACGTACAAAGCAAACGTAATGATGCGATTGATTCTGGTGTGGCCTTTGTCGCCTCTTTCGGTTTCTTTGCACTACTTTTTATCATTGCTAATCTCGTCGATGTATTTAGTGCATTTTAAAAAAACCAAAGTGAGGCCACCAGGCCAAAAAGAGCTGATTTCCACTTCATGTGTGAATCGGCTTCTTTTTTTTGAAAAACATGGTTGAGAAGAAACGATACGGAGACCAACCAGGGCTTTTGGCGATACGCTTGGCCTTCCTCCGCTTCTACGGAAGGTCTTTAGGCGTTTTTCGCGCCCGGGTTACCTTTATTTGTCCATCCTTTAGTTCGAGCCGGACAGCTCCCTGGTTACTTTGCCATACCCCGACATGATGGGTCGCCAAACGTGTCAGCACTTCGGGATGCGGATGGCCGAAACGATTGTTGCGTCCGGCAGAAATGAACGCCGCTTTTGGCTTAAGCTGATCGACAAACGCTTCCGTCGTCGAGGTTCTGCTCCCATGATGACCGACTTTTAAAATATCGGCCTTCAGCTCCGGGTACGCCGCAAGCAGGCGACGCTCCCCGCCCTCCTCAAGATCACCGGTAAAGAGAAACGAAACACCCTCGATTTCCGCGTACAGCACAATCGACCGTTCATTGACGTTCGGATCAGCAGCCGCTTGTTCGTCCGGCGCTAAAATGACAAAGCGATTCTCGCCGACCGCCCAGCTCTCTCCTTTCCCGACAACGCGAATCGGCGCCTGGCGCTGCAACGCAGTCAAAATCTCCCTTTCATGCTCTTCAATGTCCGCACTGCTGTAAAGCACTTCCTTGATGCTGACCGCCTCATTCAATGCCAAGGCCCCGCCAATGTGGTCGAGGTGACCATGCGATAAAATGAGACGGTCGATTTGGCGAATACCGCGTGCTTTTAATTCAGGAACGACAATATCAGCTCCTACATCAAATGGCCGACGACGTCGACGCCATTCATCATCAAAATAAGTGACCGTCCCGCCCGTATCAAGCAGATACACCTCCTTCCGATAAGGCAATTCAAGCAAAAAGCTGTCTCCCTGTCCGACATCAAGCATCGTCACCTTTGCCCGGCCATCGAAATACGGGGCAAGTATTTGGACAGCCAGCAGGATACCAAGAACGCACACCGGCATCCGCCACCAGCCCGTCTTGCCCCGCTCCCAGGCAAGACAGCCATAGAGAAGCACTCCGTAGAAAACGATAACGAACGAAAACGACGGTTTCCCGGTAATGATCATCGTCCAGCGCTGCTGGGCCAATTCAACTAAGCCGGAATGCGCGAGGTTCACTCCCCATTCCAACAGAGCGAGGCAAATATTCATAGATGCCGGGAGCCAAAGTGAGAGAAAAAAGCCAAGAAAAACGAGCGGCAGGACGCAAAACGAAATAAAGGGGACATAGAACAAGTTAACGAGTATGCTGATCCAGGAAATTTCGTAAAAATGGAAAAGAAGAAGAGGCATAGCGATTAGCTGTGATAAAGTCGTTATGCTGAGGAGCTGGGCAAGCGGATGATCATAACGACGCTGAATCAGGGGAGCTGATAGAAGCAGGGCAAACGTGATAAGAAAAGACAGCTGAAAGCCAAGCTGAAACAGGGCTGCCGGCTGGATCAGAAGATAGATCATATAAACCGCCGCTACCGCTGCCAAAGGAGGCATCCTGAGCTTGAAACGCAAGCAGACGAGAACGATCATCGTCATGCAGGAAGCCCGAATGACAGAAGGGGCCGCACCGGCGACAATCATGTAAAGCGGGAGGAAACAAAACAGCACGTCAAAGGCCCGTTCACGGGTGATCCCGAAACGAATCAATCCGTAAAAGCCCGCTGCTGTGATGAGACCGACATGCAAGCCGGAGATCGCCAAAAGATGAATAACCCCCAGCTGCTGATAAGCATGGAGAATATCCTCATCAATTAACAGCCGCTCGCCGAATAAAAGAGCAACCATGATGCCGGCCAGCTCTGGAGAAACGGTTTCCTCCATCGCGTCCATCTGTGTCTGCCGCCAGCGCTGGAGCATCGTTCTGACCGTCGTGCCTGTCTGATGACAGTCGATTCCTCCTTGTTTGGCGCGGACAATCCAATAAATATGCTGTTGTTCCATCAAATATTGTCGGTAATCAAATTGGGCAAAATTTGTTGGGGGTAGGGGGCTGGTGAGGGCGCCGTTGATCACACATTTATCACCGGGAGAAAAGCGTTTAAAGAAGCGTTGTTCGCTTTCGCTTGTCAGATAGGCCTGGACGAGAAGCTTTTCACCAGAAGAGGCTTTTACCCGCATCGTCAAACGGTCACCATCGACAACGGGAATATCGGAGATCGTCGCCAGGAGTGTCTGATTGCCGGCCGTATGAACCGTTTCGTGGCGTTCAAGTTCACTAAGCCCGATGAGATAATAAAAGGTAAAAACTGCCGCCACGCTGAGGAACAGCAGACGAAACCTCGTTCGCTGCCGGCATACAAAGAAAAGAAAGACGACTGTAAAGAGGCAGTATGCAAAACTTGGACCGCGTAAAGCTAAAATAAGGCCCAATGACGCCGCAATGGCGAAGAAAGGAAGCAACCTCGTCAAAGACTCACCTCCCTGCTTCCCTTTGCCTCATCAGGAAAAGAGCTTGTCAGCCTCGGCTTGGAGCCTTTGCAATTCCTCTTCGTCAGCTCCTGCCTGCTTCAGGCGTTCAAGCAGCCCTGTGGCAAAGGCTTTTTTTTGAAGCTGCTCCTGCTCATTGTAAAGATTATGATAAGGAACTTGCACAACGGTCACACCCGCTTCGGCGAACATATCGATCGCGTATGGATGGTTTTTGTAGTCTTCGGCATAATAGACCGTTTTGATCCCGGCTTGGATAAGCGCTTTCGAACAATGAACACACGGGAAATGCGTCACATAAATTTCCGCGCCGTTTGTCGGTACGCCAAACTTGGCACATTGCAGCAGCGCATTAATTTCAGCATGGACCGTGCGAATACAATGATTATCAACGACATAACAGCCTTCATCAATGCAGTGCGCGCCACCAGTCACAGAACCATTGTAGCCGCCGGCGATAATCCGTTTTTCCCGCACAATGGTCGCACCGACCATTAAACGCGTGCATGTGCTGCGCAAAGCGAGCAAATGACTTTGCGCCATAAAATACTGATCCCAGGAAATTCTCTCCACTTCATACACTCCTCTTTCTGTTTGAAAGGAGTTGTCCCAAAAGGACCTCTCGGGGCAACTCCGTTTTTACCGCGGAAGCCTAGGCCTGGCTTTTCTGCAAAGCCTGCTCCAAGTCGGCGATAATATCTTGAATTCCTTCAATCCCAATCGAGAGCCGGATAAGCTCCGGTGAAACTCCTGCCGCTCTTTGGTCGGCTTCACTTAATTGCTGATGGGTCGTGCTCGCCGGATGAATGACCAATGATTTTGCATCGCCGACGTTTGCTACATGTGAAAACATCTCCAAAGCATTAATAAATCGTTTGCCTTCTTCCAGGCCGCCTTTAATGCCAAACGTTAAAATCGCGCCCTTGCCTTTTGGAAGATAGCGTTCCGCGCTTTGATAGGAACGGTGAGAGGAAAGTCCGGCATACGAGACCCATTCCACTAATTCATGCTTATCCAAATATTCTGCCACACTCTGCGCGTTTTCGCAATGACGTTCCATCCGCAAATGCAGTGTCTCCAGCCCTTGCAGCATCAGGAACGCGTTCATTGGCGCGATTGCCGGACCAAGATCCCTCAACAGCTGAACGCGTGCTTTAATAATATAAGCGAGCGGGCCGAGCGCTTCTGTATAGACAAGACCGTGATAGCTTGGATCCGGCTCTGTCAAGCCCGGGAATTTGCCATTATTCCAGTCAAACTTGCCACTGTCAACAATGATCCCCCCGATCGACGTCCCGTGCCCTCCGATAAATTTCGTCGCTGAATGAACGACAATATCCGCCCCATGTTCAATCGGCCGGCAAAGCGCCGGCGTGACAAACGTCGCGTCAACCATCAACGGCAGATTATGACGATGGGCGACGTCAGCAACGGCTGCGATGTCAAGCACATCCCCGTTCGGATTGCCGATTACTTCGGCGAAGACTACTTTTGTTTTTTCATTGATGGCTTCCTCGAAAGCCTCCGGCTTCATTCCGTCCACAAGGCGGACGGTGATGCCAATTTTTTTAAACGTGTGGACAAATAGATTGTACGTCCCTCCATAAAGCGAGCTTGAAGCGACAACCTCATCCCCCGCTTCACAGATGTTCAAAATCGCCAGGTGGATCGCCGAGCTGCCACTCGCTGTCGCCAGCGCCCCAATTCCTCCTTCAAGCTCGGCCATCCGCTTTTCAAAGACATCCTGTGTCGGATTCATAATTCGCGTGTAAATATTGCCGAACTCTTTTAAAGCGAACAGGTCGGCGGCATGCTCTGTATCTTTAAACCCGTAAGACGTCGTTTGATAAATCGGCACCGCTCTTGCCTGCGTGGCTGAATCCACTCCTTGCCCTCCATGAACAGCGATCGTCTCGATCGACCAGCTTCTCTTTTCTGTCATTTCTTTCTCCTCCCAATTAAACGGAATAATCGTACAGACTTATTTTATCAGAATATTCTTTTAGTTGAAATGCTTTCATTTGACACTGATATGCTCTCGCAGCTGTTCAAGCGTCTTCGCCCCGATACCCGGCACGTCAAGCAATTGCTCGACATCGCTGAATCGTCCTTGTTCCTCGCGATAAGCGATAATCGCTTCCGCCTTCGCCGGGCCAATTCCCGGCAGCTGCTCGAGCTCCGTGGCGTCAGCCTGATTGATCGCGATTTTACCAGCCCGATCCGCTCCGTTACTTGTCGGCATCTCCTCCGTTTCCCCTTCTGTTGGAACATAAATCATCATTTCATCATAGATGCGTTCGGCCAAATTAAGCTGTTGCTCCGCCGCATCCTCCCGAAATCCTCCGGCGCGTTCGATCGCATCATAAACCCGGCTCTCTTCCTCAAGCTTATAAAGGCCGGGTGCCTGCACCGCTCCCTTTACATCAACGATAATCACCTGCTCCGCCGGCGTCTCTTCCTCTGCGGCTGCCTCATTCTCAACTTCAAATAAAAAATCATTACCCGCCTGGGCGACCTCATCTATTTGAGCGTTGCGAAAATGTTGAAAGAGGACTACACTTACTAAAAGAGCTACGACGCCGACAAGAGCAAGCTGTAGCCGATTAGACTTTACTGTTTTCACGGGGATCACTCCTGTTCTAAAATCGGATTTTCGTTCGTGAGAATAAGCAACAAAGGAGAGAAAACAATGGCAGTCCATTTACAAATCAGCGAACAAGTGAAAAAACACCGGCACGCCCAACAGCAATTCCGGGAACTGGATGCAAAACGCGAACAAGCGATTGAATATGCGCTTGCTGAGGCGAAGGCGGGACAGGCGATCAACGTAATCGAAATCAATCGGATTACAAATGAAATGAACCAAATTGCGACGCGCTTTCACTTTCCTGTAAGAAAAACCGTCACAATCGACATGGTCAAGGACGTCATTCAGCGCAGCAAATAAGTTCCGGGGGCTGGGACAAAAGGTTGTTTTTTTACCTTTTGCCCAGCCCTTAGCAATGAGCGAAAAAAGAAGTTTTTCAGTAGCCTTGGAGAGAGTCGGTTTTTTACAACAGGCCTGTGGCAAGTGCTGCCATTGCCACTATGAAAAAAGAGGCATATTGACGGTTGTTCTATCATACACTTCGTCATAACGGTGTTCGTGTGAAAATGAATTGAAGGAGGGGGCATCATGAAAATCGGGATAATAGGGACAGGAAGCATGGGGACCATTCTGCTCGAATCGTTCATTGACTCCGGCCAAATCGCAGCCGAACAAGTAATCATTACGAACCGGACAAAGCAGAAGGCAGAAGCGCTTCAGGCTCGGTTCCCGGATCTGAATGTGGCCGAAGATGGGACGGCTGTCGTCAAGCAGGCCGATGTCACGTTTCTTTGTGTTAAACCGCTACAGTTCCCCGAACTGCTTCGGCAGCTTGCACCCCATTGCCGACCGGAGAAAATCCTCATTTCAATTACAAGTCCGATTGCGGTAAAGGAATTGGAGCATATGGTGGACTGCAAGGTCGCGCGCGCGATTCCGAGCATTTTAAACCGGGCGCTGACCGGCTCTTCGCTTTTAAGCTTTGGCGAAAGATGTACGCATGAAGATCGCCGGCTCGTCACACAAATTATGCGTTCGATCTCGGAGCCTCTGTTGATCGAGGAAGACATTACCCGCGTTTCCTCGGATATCGTCAGCTGTGGCCCGGCTTTTTTCAGCTATTTGGTTCAGCAGTTTATTGAAGGGGCTGTGCGGCAAACAAAAATTTCGAAGGAAGATGCCACTATTCTGGCGACAAATATGCTGATCGGTATGGGGAAATTACTGGAGAAAGAGCATTTCACCTTGCCATCGCTGCAGCAAAGAGTGTGTGTACCCGGGGGCATTACGGGAGAAGGAATCAAAGTGCTGGAAGAGGAAGTGGGACAGATGTTTGATCATCTGTTTCAGCAAACGCAGGAAAAATATGCCGAAGATAAGGAGCTGCTTACAACGGCCTTTGCCAATAAATAAAGCTTCGCACAGCACGCAGCCTCAGAGGTAGATCACGGGAAAGCAGGTAACCCGTTTGATCTACCCTTTTTTTCGCCATTTGCTTGTAAAATCCTTTATTTTTTTGCACAAAAAAAGATTCGCTCGCTGCCTTCATGCGGTGGCGCTTCTTTGAAATCAGCCGTAATGCTTTCTACCGTAAAGCCGGCTGCAGCCAGCCATGCTTCGTATTGCCTGATTGCGAACGTCCGTTGCTTATGCAGCTCTTCCTTTTTAATATAATAAGGAGGCTGATCCTGGATAAAAAAGGTCAGCTCATGCTCGACGCTGGCCTGATGCTCTCCAGGAAAGGCGGTCCAAATGTAAGCAATGTCACCTTCATCATCGGCGAACGTCTGACCGATATACCCTTCTTCAATCTTATGAACGGAATGAACATCAAACAGGAGAAGTCCCCCCGTATGAAGCCGGTTGTAGGCGCTTTCGAACGTAGCCTGAACATCGCTTTCCTGCTCAAGATAATTGAGTGAGTCACAAAAAATCGTGATCAGATCGTAGCTCTCTTCACTAACAAGTCCGGTCATCGACTGCTCCAGCAACGTCGCCCGCACTCCTGCCTTTTCACATTTTTCATTGGCGATCGCCAGCATTTCCGCGGAAAGGTCGACGCCTGTCACCTGGGCTCCTTCAAGCGCAAGGCGGATGAGCAGCTCTCCCGTGCCGCAGCCGACGTCCATCACCGCTTTGTTTGCCAGCTGGCCATCACCAAGCTGCCGCTTGACATATGCGAGCCACTCATCGTAGGGAGCTTCCTTCATCAATTGATCATATAACGTCGCAAATACTTGATAACTCATGATTGCTCCTTCGCATACGTCCAGCCATCGCGCTGTTCAATTTTGTTTTCTTTCATCAGCTTCCCTAATGCTCGTTTAAAAGCCGCCTTGCTCATTTGAAACCGCGCCTTAATGTCTTCCGGCGGTGTTTTATCCCAATAAGGCATCGAGCCTCCCCGTTCAACTAAATAAGCATAGATCCGTTCTGAATCCTCCTGCTGACGCTCCGAGCGTAACGGTCGCGCAGTGACGTTCAGCTTGCCGTCTTCCCGAACAAAAATAACACGCCCCTGGACATATTCGCCGTACCGCGGCTCAGAATTCATTTCGTCCTGATGCAAAAACGCGATATAGCCTTCATCGGTAAATAGCCTTACTCCTTCATCAAGGAAATGGTAGGCATACCCGCCAACCTCCTCCTTCAGCATCTCAGCTGGCGCCGGCTTCGCCATTTTTTCAATCGGTTCTCCCCGGACGATTCGGGCCATTAAACGTCCTTTTTTATCCCACGTTAAAGAGAGTGGCAGCTTATCACCGGGCTGCGGCCAGCGCTCACGGTCATACGGAAGTTCATCCATTGACAGGAACAGATCACGGGCGATCCCGTTATGAAAAAATACTCCATGCCCTGTTCGCACGGAAACCGCTTCAAGCCAGGCAATCTCTCCGACCTTGAGCAAAGGCTCTTCCATCGTCGCCGACAGTCGCCCCTGATGATCATGATAGAGATACACCTCCACGTTATCGCCTACCTGAACGCCTTCTTTCGCTTCTCGTTGATGAAGAAGAACGTCGATGTTTCCATCGCTTAAAAAGAAGCCGAAGCTCGCCTGACGTACGACCTCTAATGTTACGACAAATCCGGGCTTTAGCTCCATTATCCTAAAACTCCTTCTAACTCAATAATTGGCGCGTCGCCCCACAGCTTTTCCAAATTGTAATACAAACGCTCATCCTTATGAAAAACGTGAACGACAACATCGCCGATATCGATGAGCACCCAGCGTGCCTGGTCGTAGCCTTCCAAACGCTTAATATCGATATCCTGCTCCTGCATGACCTTTTTGATTTCATGGGCAATCGCCTGCACCTGCTTATCAGAATTCCCGTGACAAATGACGAAATAATCGGCAATCAAGGAAACCCCCTTCATGTTCAGGGCCACGATATTTTCCGCCTTCTTATCATCCATTGCTTTTACTGCTAACGATAGCAGGGGGGAATGACTCATTCTCTCACATCTCCTTTTTCATTTTAAGATTTATTAGTTGAAGCACTATGCTTTCTTTGCTTCGGCAATCAAGTGATTATACGTGTCAATCGTTTTTGGATAAACGAGCTGCCCACGCTTCAGCAAAAAGGTTACCGTGTTCGCCAACGCGGCGACAATCGCCCTGTCGAGATCCTTTTGGGCGATTTCCCGTACTTCCTCTACTCCTTTAAATACCCGTCCCGGCTCAATGTAATCGGCCAGGAAGATAATCTTTTCCAGCAGGCTCATCCCCGGTCGGCCGGTCGTGTGGTAACGAATTGCATTCAGGATCTCTTCATCGGTAATCCCCACCTCCTGTGCGACATAATAGGCGCCACATGGAGCATGGAGAAGCTCATCCCCGTAGTCGAGTATACTCTTATCAGATAGTCTTTCCTGAACGAGCGCTCTCATTTCCTCTTTATTACGAAATTTAGCGTAATCGTGAAAAATCGCCGCCAGCTCCGCTTTTTTTTGATCCGCGCCATAGCGTTCAGCGAGTAGGAGCGCGCTCTCGAGCACCCCTAATGTATGCGCATAACGGTGCTCCGTTAAATGCGGTTTAATCCGTTGAAGGGCTTCTTCTCGCTTCATACAATCCTCTTTCCTTTATGATTTTTTCAACCTCATCAGGAACCATATATGTAATCGGCTTCCCTTCCGCCACCCGTTGCCGGATCAGCGTGGAGGAATAATCAACCTGCACCATGTCCAATAGCTCGACTGCTCCTGAATAAGCGGAAGCCGACGTTGAGCCGGGACGCTTCGTGCCGATAAAAGTCACCAATGTCATCAGCTCATCAATCCGATGCCAGTGCGGCAAATAATCGATCATATCACCGCCGATTAAAAAATAAAACATCACATCCGGATAGCGCTTTTTTAACAGCTTCACCGTATCGACCGTATAGGAAGGACCTTCCCGCTCCACTTCAATCGTGGAAACGGAAAAGGTCTTATGCCGCTTCGTCACCTTCTTCAGCATATCAATCCGGTCCTTGTTTGACGCCAATTCATCGCTTTCCTTATGAGGAGGTACATTGACAGGGATGAACCATAGTTCATCAAGCTCATAAGCTAAACACGCTTCCTGCGCGAATAGCATATGGCCAAGATGCGGCGGATTAAACGTTCCGCCAAACAAGCCTATTTTCTTCACGGTTACACCTCCTCTTAGGAAGGGAGAATCAGCTCTTTATGTTCTTTTGATTCTTTGTACAGCACGATCGTATGACCAATGATCTGAACGACTTCGGCTCCCGTCGTTTTCGCCAAAGCGTCCGCCACTTCCTGCTTATCATCCTCACAGTTTTGTAAAATACTCACTTTGAGAAGCTCGCGCGCTTCAAGTGCTTCCGCCACCTGCTTGCTCATATTTTGATTGACGCCGCCTTTTCCGACTTGAAAAATCGGATTTAAATGATGCGCTTTTGAACGCAAAAATCGTTTTTGTTTTCCGGTTAACATCATGACCCTCCTAATTTTTCCAATACAATGTTCTTCATCCGGTTCCGGTCCGGCTGCTGCTTCGTCCAATGCTGAAACGAAAGTGCGGCCTGATTGACAAACATTCCTACACCATTGACCGTTTTCGCTCCCCGCATTGCCGCTTCTTTTAACAGCTTCGTCTCCAGCGGATTATAAATTAAATCACTGACAACCTGATCGCTCGTAATTCGTTCAAGCGACAGTGGAATCTCTTCGACATTTGGACTCATCCCAATTGAGGTTGAGTTAATGATAATAGTAAATTCAGCGAGGCGCCCTTCCGCCTCCTGCTTGTGAATCGCTTCCGCATCTGTCGCGAACTCGCGCGCCAGCTGAAGAAGCGGCTCTGTCTTCTCAAGCGTCCGGTTTGTCATCGTCAGCTTGCCGATTCCTTCGCGCAACAACGCAGTTACGACCCCGCGGGCCGCTCCGCCGGCTCCGATCATCAGCACATGCTTATCGGCTAAAGCGTTCGTTTCTTCCAGCAGTGATTCGACATAGCCACGCCCGTCGGTATTATAGCCGATTAAACAGCCGTCCTCGTTCACAATCGTATTCACGGCTCCGATCTGTTCAGCTTCCTCATCAATTTTATCCAAATGAGGGATGACCGCCACTTTGTGAGGAACGGTGACATTACAGCCTGCAATGCCTAAAGCTCTAATCCCCTCTATCGCCTCTTTCACCTGATCCGGCCTTACATCAAACGCATGATAACTCGCGTCAATTCCTAAAGAGCGAAACGCATCATTATGAATAAGCGGCGACATCGAGTGTCCGACCGGATGGCCAAGCAACCCAAAGACTTTCCCCATCTTTCTCCCCTCGCTTTTTTCCAGACATATGTTAGATAAGTGACTCGCGGATCGACACCTCAACGCCTTTTGGCGCATAGGCTTCAAGCACAATATGTGTGCCGTTCACCGTTACCCAGCCAAGGCCGGAAAAGACGATGTCAACCTTCTCTTCCTTCACACGAAAGCTATGCTTCACGAGCGGCGGCAGGTCCGACTTCGTCTCCGGGCCCGGCGGTGTCAACAGGTCTCCGAGATGCTCCTCATACAGCTGATCGGCTTTTTCCTGTTTCGTGCGATGGATATGAAGTTCATTTGAACAATAGCATGTAAAGGACGTTCGGTCGCCTTTCAGAAAATCAAAGCGGACGAGCCCGCCCAAAAATAACGTCTGTCCCTCGTTAAGCTGAAAATTCATCGGTTTGATCTCTTTTTTCGGGGTGATGATCTTCAACTCCTGCTTATCTACATGATGCGCCATTTGATGATGGTTAATAATCCCCGGCGTATCATACAATGTGCTTCCGTCATCAAGCGGAATGTCGATCATATCAAGGGTCGTTCCGGGAAAATAAGAGGTCGTAATCAGTTGCTCGGAATCTCCGCCAAACGCTTTAATGATCTGATTAATAAAAGTCGATTTCCCGACGTTCGTACAGCCGACAACGTAGACATCCTTCCCTTCGCGCAGTTCATCAATCGCAGCTGCCACCTCTTCCACACCCTGATTCTTGTCTGCGCTCATCAGCATGACATCAACCGGCTTTAGTCCGAGCTCCTTCGCTGATTTTTTCATCCAGTTCACTAACCGGTTTTGGTTTAGCGACTTCGGTAACAAATCGACTTTATTACCGACGAGGAGAACCGGATTCCCACCGACAAAGCGGTGCAGACCCGGAAGCCAGCTTCCCGTAAAATCAAAAATGTCAACAATCTTGACGATCAGCGCATCCGTCTTGCCAAGTCCGTTTAATATTTTTAAAAAGTCGTCATCCGTCAGGGCGACGTCCTGCACTTCATTGTAGTGCTTCAAGCGAAAACAGCGCTGGCATGTAATAACGTCGCGTTCCAAGGCAGAAGGCGGCGCATAGCCCAAGCCTGTTTTGTCCTTAGTCTGTACGGCTACTCCGCAACCGGAGCATATGATTTGTCGTTCTTCCATCTATTCATCCTCCCACTGAATCATTCCACGTCTTTTCATCCAATTCAATACAATCCGTTCCATTCTTCTGTTCAGCCTCGTTGCCCATCCATCAGAACTTGAGACGGGGACGACGAGAATCGTATGCAGCCCGGCCCTGTTACCTCCCAGTACATCAGTAAAAATTTGATCGCCGATCACGACAACTTCATCCTTTGCCAACTCCATCGCTTGGCAAGCCTGCCGAAACGCTCTGCGCTGCGGCTTTCGCGCTGCATGAATAAATACAATACCCTCCGGCTCCGCAAATGCTTTTACACGCTTACTCGTATTATTCGAGACAATCGTCACCTTCATTCCTGCTTCTCTCAGCTGCTTCAACCAGGCTCGTACTTCCGGCGTTGCGTCAGGGCGGTCCCATTCCACTAATGTATTATCAAGGTCGGTAATAACTCCTTTGATGCCTTTTTTGCGCAAAGCATCCAGGTCAATATTATAAATGCTTTTTTCATATTGATTTGGAAGCAGCTTGTTCAACAAACGCACACACCTCCTTACTGTTTTCTGCACGGACTTCTAATCAAACTTTAACTATACCTGTCCTGCCCAAGATTTTCAATTGATATCCATATTTTTATAGCTCGTTAATGCAAATCATTAAAAATTTTTCGACAAGATCAGATGGCAATCAACACTGTGGATAACTTTATACACGGCTAAAAGGTATGCGCTATCAAGCTTTCTTAAAATTATGTACAAGCAATTAACAAGTTATCCACGTTTCTATGTGGATAAATCGAACAGTTGTTCTATTTTACAACTCATGGTAGGATAGGAAGTACAAAGGATCTGAACAACTTACTACCATATGAAATGACGGAAATAAATATACCTGTTTTCTACCATCTATATTAAAGGAGGTGAAACCTGCTCTGACTAACCTGGGCAGGATCCAAAATGGACAACCTTTCAAACGAATTGCTCCTTGAGACATATTTCAAAGCGATTGATTTAGAACTTAACGAAGACTTTATCGAGTTAATTTATCAGGAAATTGTAAAGCGCTCCCTTACCGATAAAATTAAAATGTCCTCTTAAAAGAAGGTGTCCTGAAAGCATTGGCTTTCAGGACACCTTTCTTTGTTTCGCCGCGCGCCCCAGAATAAATGAAGCTGACTAACGGGGGCCGATGCGAATATATTCTCTTGGTTTAAAAGGAACTGCTTGCGGAACCTCTCCTTCCTGCCTGCCCTGGATAATCACTCCATCAGACGGGTCCAATCCTTTTTCATCTATTATACGCTGGTTCCATTCATTTGCTATCCACCCTACTGCAATCAGCGTCGTAAAAATGCCTGCTGCAATCGTGCCTTTCTTTTTATTGCTCATAGTCCGTCACTCCTGTTGGAAGAGGTAAATGCTCTCCTCATAGGATGGCGCTTTTTATGGCAAAATATACATATACAGCTGCAAAGAAGCCCGCCAGCTAAACTGTAAAAAATTCTTCACATTTTTTATTATCAGAAAAAAAATCTTGGATTTTTTCGTTCTTTTTCTACATATTTAACTGAACAAAAAAACAGCGAAAAGCAAATAGAGACGAAGGGTGCATGTCTATTGAATTTAGGTTATAATTTGTTTTAGTTCTCACGGTGGTTCTATCTAGTAGTCCGTCATGGAGAAAAGAGCCTTGCATTACATTCTATTTATCGACGTTGAAGGAGGTATGTCAGTTGACGGTTTTACATTGGGCTACAATCTCTCCATTTTTGTTAGCTATTTTGATTCCGTTTTTGTATAAGTACGCAAGATCGATACATACAGGGTGGTTTGTTTTAATCTTGCCACTTGTTTTGTTTGTTTATTTTATTCGCCAACTCCCGATCACTTCTAACGGGGGGACGGTCGAGCATACGGTTCCTTGGGTGCCTTCACTTGGCATTCATTTTAATGTTTATCTTGATGGGCTGAGCTTATTGTTTGCCTTGCTTATCACCGGGATAGGAACGCTCGTTGTTCTCTATTCCATTTATTACTTATCTAAAACGAAAGAAAAGTTGAATAACTTCTATGTGTATTTACTGATGTTCATGGGAGCGATGCTCGGCGTTGTCCTGTCGGATAACCTGATTGTCCTTTATGCCTTTTGGGAGCTTACAAGCCTGGCTTCTTCCTTATTAATCAGTTACTGGTATCACCGGAAAAAATCAACATATGGCGCGCAGAAGTCAATGCTGATTACAGTCTTTGGCGGATTTGCAATGCTCGCCGGGTTCGCGTTGCTCTACTTAATTACCGGAACATTCAGTATCCGTGAAATTATTGCCAGCGTTGATGTCGTCGCCGCCAGCAACCTGTTCCTGCCGGCAATGCTTCTGATTTTGCTTGGTGCTTTCACAAAATCGGCTCAGTTTCCGTTCCATATTTGGCTTCCTGACGCGATGGAAGCTCCGACTCCTGTCAGCGCCTATCTTCACTCTGCTACTATGGTAAAGGCCGGTATTTATTTAGTTGCCCGTTTGACGCCTGTATTTGGCGGGGCGGCTGAATGGTTTTGGCTGTTGTCCGGCTTCGGGATTATCACCTTATTCTGGGGCTCTCTCTCCGCGGTCAGACAGAAAGATCTGAAAGGGATTTTAGCCTTTTCCACGATTAGTCAGCTTGGCCTGATTATGTGCTTGCTCGGCCTCGGTTCAGCTTCCTTATACTTTAGTGATGGGACGAATACGGAGATGTATACAATCGCCGTCCTGGCGGCCATCTTCCATTTAATTAATCACGCGACCTTTAAAGGAAGCCTGTTTATGACAGCCGGGATTATCGACCATGAAACCGGAACGCGCGATATCCGGAATCTCGGCGGCTTGATGACAATCATGCCGATCACCTTTACAATCTCTTTAATTGGTCTCGCTTCAATGGCCGGTTTACCGCCGTTCAATGGGTTTTTAAGTAAGGAGATGTTTTTTACAGGTGTTCTAAATGCGACGGAGCTGGGCATTTTCAACATGCCGACATGGGGTTTATTATTCCCGATCCTCGCCTGGGTTGCGAGTATTTTTACCTTTGCCTACTGTGCGATCCTCTTTTTCAAAACGTTCACAGGGCCGTTTAAGCCTGAGAAGTATGATGTGAAGGTTCATGAGGCGCCAATTGGCATGTTAATCAGTCCAATCGTGCTCGGCTCTCTTGTCGTGATCTTTGGTTTCTTCCCAAATCTACTCGCCTATACGCTCATTAATCCGGCGATGGAGGCCATTCTGCCGACATTGCTTGCGGAAGGCGAAGTGTTTAAAATTGATATTTACCATTGGCACGGTTTTAACCTTGAGCTGTTTATGACCATCGGTGTTATCATCTTAGGTTCATTGGTTTTCCTGACGATGAAGAAATGGGCACAGATGTCATTTTACTTAAGAGAGCGCGATCCAATTAACTATTTGTATGACGGAGCGCTTGCCGGTATTAGCACAGGAGGAAAAAGACTGACTTCCACCTACATGACGGGAAGCATCAGACACTATTTAATTTACATCTATTCTTTCATGGTGCTGTTTATCGGTTATATGTTCTTTAAACTGGATGGATTTGCGTTTGGCGGTGAAGCCGCGCCAATCACCTTCTTTGAAACGTTAATCGGCGTCGTGATGGTAACGGCTGCCCTCGTAGTCATGTTCGCCAAGACACGTTTAACGGCAATTGTCGGGCTGGGAGCCGTCGGCTATTCACTGGCCACGTTCTTCGTCTTCTTCCGGGCACCGGATTTGGCTTTGACTCAAATGGTAATCGAAACCGTTTCGGCCGTTCTGTTTTTACTGTGCTTTTACCACTTACCTGTCTTTAAGCAAAAGTTTGAAAGTACTTCGTTTAAAGTCGGAAACTTTATCGTCAGCTTAGGAGTCGGCATACTAATAACATTGCTTGCGATCTCGTCTCATAACTCGAAGTTCTTTGAGTCGCTCAAGGATTACTTCGTCCAGGCAAGCTATGATGAGGCCGGTGGTAAAAACATGGTGAATGTCATCCTCGTCGATTTCCGTGGATTTGATACGCTGTTTGAAATTCTCGTATTGGGAATTGCCGCACTCGGCATTTATTCCATGATTAAATTAAGACTGGCAAAGGAGGATCACTAATGCGCACAAATGATGTCATTTTGAAGACAGCGACTCAGCTGATCATATTTATTATCATCATTTTCTCCATTTATGTTTTCCTTGCCGGTCACCATAATCCGGGCGGCGGATTCATCGGCGGGCTCATGACAGCTGCGGCCTTTGTTCTGCTCGGGTTGGCTTTTGATATTGATACCGTCAAAAAAACGATTCCGATTGATTTTAAAATGATTACGGCATTAGGACTGCTGATCGCGGTCCTGACGGGGGTAGGCGCTTTTGTGTTCGGGGCGAACTTTTTAACGCACACATTCGACTACTTTATGCTGCCTCTGCTCGGGGAAACGGAATTGGCTACTGCCCTGCTGTTTGATATTGGCGTCTATCTCGTCGTCATTGGCGTCACGCTAACGATTATATTTTCAATTGGGGAGGATCAAAAATAATGGAAATTGTTATCTCCATCGTTGTGGGTATCCTCTTTATGATAGGAACCTACCTTATCCTTTCAAAAAATGTCACGCGGATCATTATCGGGACTGGCATTCTGAGCCACGGCGTCCATCTGCTGTTATTAACGATGGGCGGCTTAAAGCAGGGGGCGGCTCCTCTACTCGGTCAAGAGGCAGCTGCCTATTCTGACCCTTTACCGCAAGCCCTTATCTTAACAGCGATCGTTATTAGCTTCGGGGTGACATCATTCTTCCTGGTCCTTGCTTACCGGGCTTATAACGTTCATGGGACAGATGATATGGAACAAATGAGAGGGTTGGAATCCGATGAATAATCTTATAATTGCACCATTACTCATACCATTGCTTACCGGGGTTATTTTACTCTTTTTGCGGAAGCATATCGTGGCACAAAAAGTGCTCAGTATGCTATCGGGATTGGCGATTATCGCTACGAGCGGCGTTCTGCTTGGCGACGTGCTAACGAACGGGGTCGGCTCTTATCAGCTTGGCGGCTGGCAGCCTCCTTTTGGCATCGTGCTCGTCGCTGATTCCCTGTCCGTATTGCTCGTATTATTTTCCAGTATCATATTAGTTGCGACGACTTTGTTTACATACAAGGGGCTTGATTTGGAACGCAAGAATTACTACTATTATCCCCTCGTCCAATTTTTACTGACTGGTATTATTGGCGCCTTTTTAACCGGGGACCTCTTCAATCTGTTCGTCTTTTTTGAGGTTCTGCTTATGTCCTCTTACGCCTTGATCGTCCTGGGAGGAACGAAGACACAGCTCGGGGAGTCCATCAAGTATGTGCTTGTCAACGTGATTTCCTCCGCTTTGTTTGTCACAGCCGTCGCCTTTTTGTATTCAATGACAGGCACTCTGAATATGGCCGACCTTTCCCAGCGGATTGCCGAAATCGGTCAACCGGGACTCGTTACCGTCGTGGCCTTGCTCTTTTTAATCGTCTTTGGGATGAAGGCCGCAATTTTCCCGCTGTACTTCTGGTTACCGGGCTCGTATTCTGCACCGCCTCCGGTTATTTCGGCGATATTCGCCGGGCTGTTGACAAAAGTCGGGATTTACGCGATTTACCGGGTGTTTACGATCATCTTTTATCATCACCCTGAAATTACTCATCAAATCATCGGGATACTCGCAACGATTACAATGATCGTCGGGGTAATCGGTGCTGTCGCGTACAATGATCTCCATAAGATTCTCGTCTACAACGTTGTAGCTGGAGTCGGCTTCATTTTACTAGGGCTGTCTTCTTTCAATGAAGATGGATTATTCGGCGGCATTTTCTATTTGCTCCATGATATGATGATTAAAGCAGCGCTCTTCCTGCTGGTTGGAGCCATTATCGCCATTACGCAGACAACGAAAATGAATCAGGCAAGCGGGATTATAAAGCATTATCCGCTGCTCGGCTGGTCGTTTTTAGTCGCAGCCTTGTCGCTTGCGGGGGTACCTCCATTGAGCGGGTTCTTTGGAAAGCTCGCCTTGATCCAGGGAGGCTTTCTCGCCGAGCAATACGTCTTTGTCGGTGTCCTTCTCTTGTCCAGCTTGCTCGTCCTGTATTCAGTGATGAGAATCTTCTTTCTCGTCATTTTGGGAGAGGATCGCCTGCCTGAAACTCATAATAGCGGACAAATTAAAGGGCTGGTTTATCCGAGCGTCTTCCTGCTCGTCTTATCCTTCTTGATGGGAATGGGAGCAGAGTTTGTTTATCCATATGTCGCCGATGCTACCTTCACCCTGCTTAACCCTGAAATTTACATTGAAGCTGTACTAAAGGAGTAGGTCATTATGGCTTTTCAACTTTTACTGAATCTCATACTCACGTTTGTCTGGATGTTTCTTTATAGCTCGTGGGACTTGCCGACATTTATTATCGGTTTCCTCGTCGGGATGCTCATTCTCATTATTGTGAGACGTTTTTTCCCAGGTCCGCTCTATGTTCAGAAGCTTTATGCTGTGCTGAAGTTAACGTTTATCTTTTTAAAGGAGCTTGTGATGTCCAATATGACGGTCATCAAACAAGTGCTTCAGCCAAAGCTGTCGATTAAACCGGGAATTTTCGCTTTGCAAACAGAACTGAAGGCAGATTGGGAAATCACACTTCTGTCATCGCTGATCACCCTTACTCCTGGAACTCTCGTCGTGGATGTATCCGACGATCAGCGCACGCTTTACATTCACGCGATGAATATTGATGATATTGACGAAGCGATTTCGTCCATTAAAAACAGCTTTGAAAAAGCGATTATGGAGGTGAGCAGCTAACGTGTTTACTACAATACTGGTTGTCGCCTTATCCCTTCTTTCCCTTTCATTATTGGGCAGTATTTACCGCGTTATTAAAGGTCCTTCGCCGGCAGACCGGGTCATCGCTCTTGATACGGTCGGGATCACGATGATCGCAATGGTAGGGGTTCTCTCCATGCTGCTTCGGACATCGGCATTTTTTGAAGTCATTCTGCTCGTCGGTGTTCTTGCTTTTATCGGAACAGTCGCCTTTGCCAAATTTATTGAGAGGGGTGTTGTTCTTGAACGAAAACGAGATCATTAATACGATCGTGGCGATTCTCGTGCTCAGCGGGACTTTCCTAAGCTTAGTCACAACGATCGGCTTATTCCGGCTTCCCGATATTTATTCCCGCGCTCACGCCGCTTCAAAGAGTGCAACACTCGGGGTAATGCTCATTTTACTGGGAGCTTTAGTTTATTTTTATCAGGATCACGGCTTAGATGCCCGTCTTATCCTCGGTATTCTTTTTGTCTTTATTACCTCTCCGGTGGCGGGGCATCTGATTTCAAGATCGGCTTACTACTCCGGTGTCCAGCTTTGGGAACATAGCGTTCAGGACGAGCTGAAGCCCGTTGTCGAAAAGAAAAAGAAAGCAGCCGCTGAGGCAGAATAAAGAAGAGGATGCTTTGACATCGTCGGCATTAGCGTTGCGCGCCGTGCTTCGAGACACCCGCTCGTAGCAAGGCCTTTCAAAATCGGGCAACGGCTATGCTCATTACTAAAAAGCCCACTGAAAATCGTCCTTTTTCAGTGGGCTTTAAGCATTCGCCAGGGCTGGGAAAATGGTCAAAAAACAACCTTTTTCCCAGCCCTAATGTTAGTATGTTTCTTTTCCTCTCTACACAGGCTCTGCTTCCTTTTCCGCCTCTCGGACCGCTGCAGCGAGCAAATCCACAATATGAACCGCTTTGACGCTGTCTGACAGCCCTTCACGCTCAATTCCGACCTTCATTTGCAGCAGACACCCTGGATTGGCCGTGACGATTGTCGTCGCTTCTGTCGCCTTGGCATGGACCATTTTATGGTCGATGATTTGCATCGACATCTCCGGCTGGACGATGTTGTAGATCCCTGCTGAGCCGCAGCAGCGGTCGGCTTCCTTCATTTCCCGGAAGGTGACGCCTTCAATTTGCTTTAACAGCGTCCGCGGGGAAGCCGCTCCTCCCATCACATTGCGCAAATGACAGGAATCCTGGTAGGTGACGACCTGCTCTGGCAGCTTCATCGCCGGCAGCCCCAGCTCCAGTAACACCGTCGAAATATCTTTCACCTTTCCAGCAAAATGCTGCGCTCTTTCCTTCCACTCCGGATCATCGCCAAGAAGATGATCATATTCCACTAACAGCGCGCCACAGCCGCCTGCATTGGAAATAATATAATCGACCTGCTCTTCTTCAAATGCGCGAATATTCTTTTTGGCCAGCTCCTTCGCCGTTTCCTTTTCACCGGAATGAGCGTGCAGCGCCCCGCAACAATTTTGCGACTGCGGGATCACAACCTCACAGCCTGCTTTCTCCAGCAAATATAACGTCGAATCATTTGTTTTCATAAACATTGTATCCATCAGACAGCCGGAAAAGAATGCGACTTTCTTTTTCACCGTTCCGGCCGGTTTAATATGCCGCGGACGATTTTTCAGCTCCTTTGGTGAAGCGATCTCCGGCAGCACCCTTTCCATTGTCGCCATTTCTCCAGGCATGATGTTCAGCAGCTTCGTTCCTCTGACCACCTTTTGCAGCCCGCTCTTTTGATAGAGCCAGAGCATATTGTTCACCGAGCGCATCCGGCTTTGATGAGGAAACAAACCGTCAAACACCGTTTTACGCAGCATCCTGGCGGGCAGGCTTTGCTTTTTATGCTCATTTAAAATATCGCGCGCCTCTTCGAGCAGATGGCCGTATTTCACGCCTGACGGGCACGCAGGCTCACAGGCGCGGCATCCGAGACATAGATTAAGCTGACGCTCAAAATCCTCGTCAGGGGCCTTCTTGCCGTCGACAACAGCCTTCATCAAGGCAATTCTGCCGCGCGGGGAAGCCGCTTCATTTTGATCGGTTTCTCCATACGTTGGACACGCTGGCAAACAAAAGCCGCATCTCATACAATTCATCAGTTCATCGTAGTCCATCCGTTCCTGAAACGCTTTTACCGTTTCTTCCTGCTTCGTCGTCATCGTTGCACCACCACCCGTTTCTTTGTCTCCTTGGCGAACATTTTTCCAGGATTCATAATATTATTCGGATCAAAAGCGAGCTTCAACGTCTTCATCGCCTCCACGCCTTCCTCCCCGAGCTTCCAGGCCAAATACGGAGATTTCATCACGCCGACTCCGTGTTCACCCGTAATCGTCCCGCCAAGCTCAATCGCCTTGGCAAAAATTTCTGCAAACGCTTCTTCGACACGATGGATCTCCTCTTCATTGCGGGCATCGGTCATACAGGTTGGATGGAGGTTGCCGTCGCCCGCATGTCCGAACGTACAAATTTCCACCTCATATTTCTCAGCGATCTCATTAATCGCCCTGACCATCTCCGCCACCTTCGAGCGCGGCACAGTCGCATCCTCAAGAATGGTCGTCGGCTTCTTGCGGGCAAGAGCGGATAGCGCAGAACGGCGCGCCGTCGTAAGGGCCAGCCCTTCCTCCGGTGTTTGCGCGACCTGCACGGAAAGCGCATGAGACTGCTCACAAATCGCGACAATTCGTTCTATATCGCGCTCGACGACCTCCAGCGGCCCGTCCTGCTCAATTAACAGCACCGCCCCTACATTGGTCGGCAGGCCGATCTTGGCGAACTCCTCGACGACTTCCAGCGTCCCCTGATCGAGAAACTCAAGCGTTGCCGGAATGATCTTATTGGAAATAATCGCCGAAACCGCTTCCCCGGCTCCCTCCAGGCTGTCAAACAGAGCGAGCATCGTCTTCTTCGTCTCTGGAATCGGGATCAACTTCAACGTCGCTTCTGTGATGATTCCCAACGTGCCTTCAGCGCCGACCATCAGACGGGTAAAGTCATAGCCAGCGACATCCTTTGCCAGCTTCCCTCCTGTCCGGATCAGCTCGCCATTTGGCAGGACAAACTCCAAGCCCATCACATAATCACGTGTCACGCCATATTTCAGTCCGCGCAGTCCGCCTGAGTTTTCGTTAATGTTGCCCCCAATCGTCGAGATTTTCATTGAGCTGGGATCCGGCGGGTAAAAAAGCCCCTTCTCCTCCACCGCCTCAATTAAATTGAGCGTAATTACACCCGGTTGAACCGTGACCGTCAAATTATCCTCGTCAATTTCCAAAATATTGTTCATATAAGTGAATAGCAGAACAATTCCGCCTTCAAGCGGACAGGTTCCGGCGCAAAGATTCGTACCCGATCCGCGCGGTACGATCGGCACTTTATATTCGTTGCACACTTTCACAATCTTCTGAATTTCATATTTATCTCTCGGTTTCACGACCGCATCCGGCATCGCCTGAAAATTCGGCGTCGCATCATAGGAATAAACGACAAGATCCTCTTCTGAATCGAGCACATTCGTTTCTCCGACAATGTCGATCAGCTTCTGTTTGACTTCTTCCTGCAGCATTTCTTCACTCTCCCTTGATCAAGCAAAGCAGCTTGAATGGTTATACCTGTATTATAAAGAAAAAGAACCGCCTCTTCTATGTTCAAAGACACAAAAATAAAGCGGTTACTAAACATTTCATTGTATTATTATCTAATTGATTGCTCTTTATAGTACCATAATGCGATAAAAAGCGCGACGAGATCCTTCGTTTCCTTTAACTGACAGCCAGACAGCTCTTGAATTCGTTTCAGTCTGTAATGAAGAGTATTAATATGAATATGCAAGGCAGTTGCCGTTTCCTTGATGGAAAGCTGATGGGCGAAGTACGCCTGTAACGTCTCAATTAATTCTGTTTCCGCCTGAAGCTGTCCAAGAGCTTTGTCGATGATATGCTGCCTCGTTTCCGGCTTCGCTTCCGCGAGCACGACCTCAAGAATAAACGTATCGTAGAAAATAATCGGCTCTTCCGCCTTTTTGACCGCCAGCGCCTGCTGGGCTTCACGGTAGGCGAGGTTCATCTGCAGCGGGTCAGGCTGCTGGCGGCTGATTCCGGCCCGTAAGCCGAGATGGTATTTTTCCTTTATTTTGCGTGCTAAGGTTACCAGCTCCTGCGCAAGGCCGTGACGACTATGCTGTTTGGCGGAAGCAAGCAGGGCAAACCGCCCTCTCCCCCAGCGGACGAGAACATCCTTTTGTTCATTCGGAAAAACAGAGCGGATCGTTTCCAGCACATCAATTTCAACACCCGGCTCCAATGCTTCCTCCTGCTGCTGCCAGAGCTGCAACAGTACACAGTAACGCGCTTCGCTCATTTCAATACCGAGAATATAGCCGCGATCCTGCAGCTCGGCTGTCACCGTCTCTGTATGCAACCATTCATAGACAAATGTTTCTAGTCCGCGCAGCTCAGAGTCAAGCTTCTCCGCTGCGTAGGCCTCTTCAATGATTAATTCCGTCAGCCGCTGGATCAGCTCCCCGTGCAAAGCCGCGCCCGATTTCGAGCCGGTAATGCCAACAGCGCCGATCACCTTTTGCTGGAAGCGGATCGGCAAATTAAGACCAACCTTCACGCCTTGTAAGCGCTCGGTTTCTTTTTCGGTGATAAGCAGCTTCTGCTCTGTCATGATCACTTCTTTTCCACCCTGATGAAAGGAGCCGATCCGACTCCGGTCACTTGCGGCGATGATCGTCCCTTCCCGATTCATCACAATTACTTCTTCGGAGAGGACTTGGTTGACTTCATTGACGATTCGTTGGGCGACATGGGTTAGCAGTCTCATCGGTCGCTTTCCTCCTTCATCGCCAGCCTTGCTCCCATTTGAATGCTGCCGGCATCAGCCACGCTGTCCGGATCGAGCAATCCCTTTTCAGCCAGCAGAACGACCGTCGAGCCGAAAGAAAAATAAGCGATCTCGTCCCCCTTCTTAATCTCAGTTGACCGATGGGTCCATTCAATCGTATTAATGTTCATCGCCCCGACCTTGACGATGGCCAGATGCTTGTCTGTGACCTGCAGCTCTGTGATCATACGATAATTCCTTGAGAGCGGCCTCCTGCCATAACGCAAACCTGCTTCATTAACAGGATAGGACCGGCCGCCCAACGACCATTGCTTCCTCACCAGCCCATCGACAGGACTGTGAATGCGATGATAATCCTTCGGGCTTAAATATAAGATGATGTAAAGCCCGTCGCGATACCGGGCCGCCTCCTCCTGGCCGCCAAGCATTTCGGCAACCGTATACATTTGTCCTTTCACAGAAAAGCTTGTGTTCTCCTCCAGCTGACCAGCCTGGGCAATCGCTCCGTCGACAGGACTGATCACGCTTTTAGGGTCAGGATCAACCGGCCGCGCCCCTGGCTTTAACGTCCGAATGAACAGATCATGGAGATGGGTGTATTCAGAAACCGGCCGTCCCATTTCCTTTTCGTTCAGCTGATACGTTTTAATAAACGACGGGATCAGACGACGACTTATTTTAGAACGCGAAAATGCACGTAGAATCCTTGATAATAAACGATGATTCGTCAGTTCGATACATGCTTGATAAAACAGTTTCTTCACATTGTCCTCCACTTTCTATGACGGGGTTAGGTAATCATACTAAAATGTATCACAAACAACTAGATTCTTTCTAGCGATCAGGTCAGATCGTTATTTAGCGGTCTATTAATTTGAAATATATGGAACCTATTTTCGGTTTGCTACCTTTAATAATCGCAAAAAACCCCCTCAAATGTCAAAAAGCGTGAAAATTATGGGTTAAAATGCTTTAATTTCTATTCAAAGGCTTGACACTACAAGGCTTTCATGAGTAAATTTAGTTGCGGCGCTTTATAGTTTATCTACATAAGAGTAAGCTATAAAAAAACGAAGAATAAATACTTCTTCAAATTATAAGGAGTATTTTTCAAAACAAGGTATGAAAGGGAGTTTTTTTCGTGAACAAAACAGATCTAATTAATGCAGTTTCTGAGCAGGCAGACCTTTCTAAAAAGGATGCGTCAAAAGCAGTAGACGCAGTATTCGACAGCATCACAAACGCACTTGTTGAAGGTGGCAAAGTGCAGCTTGTTGGCTTCGGTAGCTTTGAAGTACGTGAGCGTTCTGCTCGTAAAGGTCGCAACCCGCAAACTGGGCAGGAAATTGAAATCCCTGCTACAAAGAACCCGGCATTCAAGCCTGGTAAGCAATTAAAAGACGCAGTAAACGAATAAGGCTTACACCGGATGAGATGTGGTAAGGCTCTTTCCTTGAACACATCCTGAAGCAGCGAGTAACACCTGTACATAGCTGGCGAACAGGGAGCAATTCTCCCCTGTCCGCTGTGTTGTGCAGGATGGAACCGCTGCTTTTTATTTGGCTTAACACTTATGAACACTCCGCCTAAAAAACTGCAGAGCTTCAAAACAGGCATTTTTTGCTTTATTTATATAATATTAGTTTCGTGAAAACGCTTCTATTTATTTGTAAGCGTTTTTATTTTTGTCACTCTTTCTTTTTTCTGAAATAGCATTGCACTGTTTGTCAGATATCGTTACAATACTATTACTGTTCATTTTTCAGAAAAATTGGAGGATTCTATTATGGTCACGTTTCTCGCTTCTATTATTCTATTAGTGGTAGGGTATCTCGTGTACTCTAAAGTCGTTGAGCGTGTGTTTGGCATCAATGACGAGACCCCTACCCCTGCTTATACAAATCAAGATCCTATCGACTATGCTCCGATGAGCTGGTGGAAAGGAAACCTGATTCAACTGTTAAATATCGCCGGTCTGGGCCCGATTTTCGGCGCTGTCTCCGGCGCTTTATACGGCCCTGTCGCTTTTATTTGGATTGTCATCGGCTGCCTGTTCGCCGGCGCCGTGCATGATTACTTCTCAGGAATGCTTTCCCTTCGGCACAATGGCGCTCAATTCCCTTCGCTTGTTGGCCGTTATTTAGGTGACGGGATGCGCCGTATCATTAATATTGTCTCGATTGTGCTGATGATCCTCGTTGCAGCTGCCTTTACAGCGGGACCCGCCCAACTGATCGCACAGATTACGCCACTGTCATTTTCTGTCGCATTAGCTGTTATTTTTTTATATTTTATCGCTGCGGCTGTTTTGCCGATCAATCGAATCATTGGCAGAATTTATCCGTTTCTTGGCGCGATTTTGCTGTTCATGGCGGCGGCAATCGGCGTTGCATTATTGTTTTCTGATCATTCGATCCCGAATCTGACGCTGCAAAATCTTCATCCCGAAGAGCTGCCGATCTGGCCTCTGCTCATGGTGACGATTTCCTGTGGCGCCATTTCCGGCTTTCACAGTACACAGAGCCCGATTATCGCTCGGACCTTAAAGCGTGAATCAGACGGGCGGAAAGTCTTTTATGGCGCGATGGTGCTCGAAGGGGTGATTGCCTTAATTTGGGCGGCTGCCGGAATGACGTTCTTCGGCAACACCGGCGGTTTGCAGGAAGCGCTGGCTGCCGGTGGACCAAGCGGGGTTGTCAATGAAATTTCAACGAGCCTTCTTGGTACATTAGGCGGAATCCTGGCCATTCTCGGGGTTATTATTCTGCCAATTACAACTGGAGACACCGCCTTGCGTTCGTCCCGAATGATGCTCGCTGAACTGCTCGGCAAATTGATGAAGGGGACCGGCAGAAAAGGGATCCTGCTCGCTTTAATTCCTGTGGCGATCCCAACGGTCTACCTGGCGACAATTGACTACTCCTTCCTCTGGCGCTATGTCGGAGCGACGAACCAGCTTGTCGCAACGGTCATGCTTTGGACGGGAGCGATGTATTTGCTTCGGGAGGGAAAATGGCATTGGCTCTGTGGCGTGCCGGCTCTCTTTATGACCGGCGTCGTTTCCACATACATCTTCTATGCCCCAGAAGGCTTTGCCTTGCCTTATCAGCTTTCCTTGCTCATCGGCGGCGCGATTACGCTTCTAACAGCCTGCTGGTATGCCCGGAAAATCCTTTTGGCGCACCGCCATTCGGCTAACAACTCCAGCCAAACAGCAGCGTAACAGCCGCTCAAAAAAGGGAAGTTCGCCCTTTTAACCCGCTCTGCTCGTTGCTCGGTCAGGTCGAGAAACCCACTCGGCCTAACCTTTAAAACCCGGCAACGGCTTGACGGGGCTTTTGGAGGTTGATCACAAGACCAGCTTCGACCTATTGGCAATGGCTGCACTCGCCACAAGTCCGTGGTGAGAAACCCACTCACCCCGGACTTTAAAAGATCGTGGCGGCTCCGCTCATTGCGTAAGGACTGGAACAAAAGATAAAAAACAATCTTTTGTTCCAGTCCTACGTTTATCTCTTTTATTTTCGGTTATTTATCCTCTTATAAGACATTCTAAGGGTAATGATGAAGAGGAGTGATGAACAATGGACTATCGTAAGGTTCACAGTTTGCAGAAGGAGGGGCAGCCAGCTCAGGAGCAGGAGCGGCAGCCAGGATTCGAGCATGAGATGACACCTGCTCCTGTTTATGACGACCGAAACTATAAAGGCAGCGGCAAGCTGCTGAATAAAGTTATTCTCCTGACTGGCGGAGACAGCGGAATCGGTCGGGCCGCGGCGATTGCCTGTGCGAAAGAAGGTGCCGATCTGGCGATTGTTTATCTTGACGAGCATGAGGATGCAAATCAAACAAAGGCCGCCGTCGAGGGCTATGGCCGCTCCTGCCTGCTCATTGCCGGAGATGTCGGCGATGAACAATTTTGCCAACAGGCTGTCACCCAAACAATCGAGCAATACGGCAAGCTTGACTGCCTGATTAACAACGCGGCAGAGCAGCACTTCCAGGAAAAAATCGAAGACATTAGCACCGCGCAAATGGAGCGTACGTTTAAGACTAATATTTTCTCGATTTTTCATTTCATTAAAGCAGCCATGCCTCACTTAAAAGAAGGCAGTACAATCATCAATACCGCTTCCATTACCGCCTACCGCGGCATGCCGGTACTGATGGATTATGCCGCAACAAAAGGAGCGATCGTCGCCCTGACCCGCTCTCTCTCCGAAAACCTCGTCTCTAAAGGAATCCGCGTTAATGCGGTCGCTCCCGGGCCGATTTGGACGCCGCTGATCCCGGCCTCTTTTCCGGCAAAGCAGGTGACAACATTCGGGACAGACAGTCCGATGGGACGCCCCGGACAACCGGCGGAGCTTGCTCCGAGCTATGTCTACTTAGCGTCCGATGATTCCTCCTATGTCTCCGGACAAGTGCTCCATGTCAACGGCGGGGAAATTATAAACGGATAATCGTTACGATCTATCGCGGAGATCTCGAAAGCGCCAGCTGAGGTCTCCTTTTTCTTTTCAATTGCCCTCTTCATCCGTTTTTTCCTGTCGACTCGATTAAAAAAGGTCATTTAGACTCACTTTTGTGCCAAATACTATCAATATATACAATCAATAGTTCATATTCGATAGAAGGGATTGTTTTTTTTTGTCGAAACTATAGATTTTTTCGAAAATAAATTCTATTATTATATCAAAAGAACTACTAGACTTTTCCTTTTCATAAGATAATGGCAAACTTACTGAAAAGTAAGGACGCAAAGCTAAAGGGACTAATGGAGTAAAATCCGATGTCAGCCAGCTGCCTTAATCAATAACTCCTTTTTTCTTTTTCGCAACCAGGATTTTTTGAGGCAGCATTAAGATGTAAGGAGCTATTGGAATGATGAAGCATAATGAATCGGAACTCAGCGCATTGCTGAAATATTTTGACAAGCTCTTACAAGAATATCCGGATGAAGCAAATTCGTTTTTTGCTTATAAAAATTTTCTGAAAATTCTAGTAGATCATCCGGACTATAGCCGGCTCTGGCCTGCCGCTGAAGTTGTAACAGTCATAGCCCATAAAAAACCTCATCTCTTTAATTTGTTGAAAAAACAGTCATCTGACAGAACGTATTTTTACTTTCTGCAAGCAAAGGACCGCGATTACGACCAGGCAGAAAAGCGCTTATCCCATTTTAAAGCGCTTCAAAAAGACAAGAACCCGATTTGCTAAGTCCTTGTCTTCTATTTCCCTGAGACAAAATTAGCTTTAAAGGCTGGGAAAAAGGTAAACAAAAACCACCTTTGGCCCAGCCTCTACTAATGGCAGTATACTTTTCTTATTTAAGCAGGTCGTGATCCACATAGCGCTCGCCATTTAGTTCACTGATGACGTTAATCGCGGTTTTGGCTCCATCACCGGCAGTAATAATCGTATGTACGCTCACCCCGGCGCACGTCCCGGCTGCCCAAATTCCATCTACATTGGTTTTCCCGTCCGGCCCTGCCTTGATAATTTTCTTGATCCGCGGTTCTGTTCCTTCTGTCGTTTCGACTCCGATCTTTTCGGCGAGATCGACTAAGGCCCCCGTTGCGAAAATGACCTGGTTGCTTTCATAGCTGCCGCTGTCCGTTTTGATCAGAAAGCCCTCTTCCTGCTTCTCAATCGCTTCGACAGTACCCGTGACCATCTCCGCACCGAACTTTTCAGCCTGTTTTTTCCCGACAGCAAGCAGATCAGGACCCGTCGTCTCCATGACTCCGTAATGATTTTCCACCCATGCCCGCTTCGTCATGCTTTTATCACTATCTGCTAATAAAGTCTTCTTTCCCGCCTTTGCCGCAAAAATAGCAGCGCTTGCTCCGGCAGGTCCTGCTCCAATAATAGCAATATCAAACATTGCACAGTCCTCCTTCTTTTGGATTCGCTTTCATTATAACAGAATGTTGGAAATAGTATAAATAATATCCTCTGCGGCGCCACCGTTTCCTCAGCCGGCAGCCTGTTTATTCGACCATGAAAATCACCTTCCTCTCTTTCCATCTCCCCCACACAAGAACGTACGTTTGTTATTCGATCTTTAAAAAAGCCTCTATAGAATAAATCCGTTCCATAGAAGCCTTTGCTCTCTTATTGTCGAAGGCACACTGCGAGGAAATCAGCCTTTAACCTCAATGTCGAGTTTCTTTCCATCAGCAAACTCAACGTCAATATCCAGCTCGGCCACTTCGGCTTGATTGACGTTCAACTGCGAAAGCACCTGATCGATCACCTGCTGCTCAGTGATGTCAGGCGTTAAAGCGAGCGCATCGATAAATGCTTTTGCTTTCGGCGCCGCCTCCTCGCCGGTAAGGACAGCTTCCCCCGGTGCTTGGTATTTCGCTTCGATCCGGCCTGCTTTGCTCTCATACTCAATATCATATTTAGCGTTGCTTTTTAGTTCCAGCTCCAGTTCAAAATCGGCAACCTCCGTTGCGGCCAGTCCTCCTGTTGCAAAAGCAGTCAAACAAAGCAGCAACACAAAAGCCATTGTGACCCATCTCAATTTCATGCTTATCATCCCTTCCTAATTAGTAATTCATCGATACTATTTCCCCCTTTGTGAAAACTATGCAAAAAAACTGACTTGTAAGGGGCTGGACAAAAGGTAAAAAGCAACCTTTTGTCCAGCCCCCGGCTTTCATTCATATCTAGTTATGCTTCTTCAATTTCGCGGAACTGTTCAATGCCTTTTTCTAATTTCTCGTCTACCCGTTTCGCGTCATCAATATGCTGAACAATTAACTCGTTGGCATCCTCAAATAAACGGGCCGTCCCTGTAATTTCTTCCATAACCTCCCCGGTATATTCTTTTTGTCCGGAGATCGTTTCCAACACTTCGTGAACCTCGGCTTGGACGGCTTTAATATGAGAGAGGACCGCATCGATTTTTTCGGTCGTTTTCGTGCTCATACCGATCCCTTCATGCACCAGTTCCGTGCTTTCCGTGATGGAGTGGAGCGAGTCTTTAATTTCGTGCTGAATCGTCTTCGTCAGGGAATTAATCGTATCCGTGCTCTTCCCCGTATTTTCTGCCAGCTTTCTTACTTCCTCCGCTACAATCGCGAAGCCCTTTCCGTGCTCTCCTGCTCTTGCCGCTTCAATCGAAGCATTCAACGCCAGCAAATTTGTCTGATCGGCAATTTCTTTAATGATTTGCACGATGTTTTCAATTTCCTGAGATTGCAAGCTTAATTGATTCATCTGTGAAGATGTCGCTGCGAGCTGCTCACTCAACGTTTGGACAACTTTCTCCACTTCGCTCACGCGTTTCTTTCCCTCTGTCGCTTCGGCTACCACTTCATTCGTCGAAGTAATCAAAATACCGCCTTTTTCATGAAGTGAGAGCGAGTTTGAATTCGTTTGTTCACTTAGCTCATTCACGCGTTCGAATTTTCTTTTGATCTCTTCCACCAAATTGCCTAATACATCGTGCTGACCGTTAACGAGTTCATGCTGTTCAATAATATGTAAAAGGTTGTCGTGCAGTTCTTTCGCCGATTGATGAAAATGCTCTTCTTTTTCCTTGTTGATTCTTTCTGCTTCCGCAAGCTGCTTTTTCAGCTGCTCGACTTCATTTCTTAATGCCTTTGCTTCCCTTGCGCCTTTAAACATCGTTTTTCCTCCTAAAAAATATGATTCTCCTAAATAGATTCTATCATACACTCGTTTAGGTTCACGACTTTGTATTCAAAATTATATCATATTTTTACAAAATAACAGAAAATACGCAGATTTTCTCCCGAATTTTTTGTAGAAAAACGAGCATAAATTGCGAAAATCGTTTCATACTAGGCATAACAAAATGACTATAAAGGATGATACTGATGCTGACTTCTCCACCGTATGTACTCCTCATTCTCACCGTCGGGGTTCTCGTGTTTATTTGCATTGCCCTGATCATTTGGGGCCGCAAACAATACAAATCAAAGTAAAAAGAGGCTGCTGAAAAAGGGATCGTTTCACTTTTTCAGCAGCCTGTCTACATCGGTTTCCAAGCAAAATGGAAGCATCAGGGCAAATTTTTTTGCATGAGCAGGGCGATGCGCTGCTCATCTTCCCGTGAACTTTTTTTCAATTCGGTTATGACTCGTTTTTGCCGGTCAATCGGATGGTTTTGACTTAGCTTCGCCTTCCCTTCCAGCTTGTTTATTTTTATGGTAAATCCTTGAACGCCTTTGTTCATATTCGCGAGAAACGAGGGATCGACATCCTGTAAGCGATAAGAACTGTCAGGAGCTTCAAATGTTGAAACCATTCTTTGTAATGAATCAGCCAGCTCATCTTCCTCTTCAACAAGCTCTACTTCTCCATACACATGAACGGTGACATAATTCCATGTCGGAACAGCTTTATTCGTTTCATACCAGGAGGGGGAAATATAGCAATGAGGTCCATGAAAAACCGCCAGAACCGTCTGTCCTTCAATATCTCTCCATTGGGGATTCGGGCGGGCGAAATGCCCATATAAACGGCTGTTCTCTTGATCGAGAAGCAGGGGCAAATGAGTGGCAAAAGGCATTCCGTTATGCTGGGAAAAAAGCGTCGCAAAACTATGCTCTCTTATCATTTTTACGATCACCGCTTCATCGGAAATCGTAAAGTGCGAAGGAATATACATCAAGGAATAGCTCCTCTCTATCTGTTTCTTCTTACCTATTCGATTTAAGGGCAGCCGCTCCCTGCCAGCAAATAAAAAAGCCCCGAGAAGGGCTTTTTTAATGGACGAGACGCCTGTTTTGCAGCCGCCTTTTCACTTCATATCCGGCAATTCCCGCTGCTACATCTTCATTTAGACATTTTTTTTCAAACACTTTTTCCGCAACACCATTTACTTCTCTAATCACTTCGGCATACCAGCCATCAGGGCGCTTTGAACGCTTCGCGACATACTTGACATCATTCATCAGCATCACTCCCTTACCTTACCCATTCGACATGAAGTGGAAGCTCCCTGCAAGAACCTGCCCCTGCTCCGACAATTAGTGCAAAAGCATCAGTAGTAAACCGCTTCTATTACCAACATCAACTACACAATGATTACAATCCCTCATCTTCAAACCGCTTCAAATCATTTTTATGGCCAATCACGATCAGGACATCGTCTTTTTCCACCTGATCTGTCGGTACAGGCGCAATATTAATCTCTTCCCCGCGCTTGATTCCGAGGATCGTGCAACCGTATAACGCCCGGACATTCAACTCAACCAATGACTTCCCGGCCACTTTCTCCGTTGCCAGCAATTCGACAATGCTGTAATCAGCGGACAGCTCGATGTAGTCGATGATTTTTTCTGACGTAATGTGCTGCGCAAGGCGAATCCCCATATCCTGCTCAGGATGAACAATCCGATCCGCGCCAATTTTCTCCAGCACCCGCTGATGATAATAATTTTGTGCTTTTACCCACACCTTTTTCACCCCGAGCTCCTTTAACAGCAAGGTCGTGAGAATACTTGATTGAATATCGTCGCCAATCGCGACAATAACATAATCAAAATTCCGTATTCCCAATGACTGCAAGGCCTTTTCATCGGTTCCATTGGCAATGACACTGTGCGTCGAATATGGGGTGATATCATTCACCTTTTCTTCCTGATGATCAATTGCCAGCACTTCATGACCTAATTTGTATAATTCCTTGCATACGCTCGTTCCGAATCGTCCTAGTCCAATTACAGCAAATTGTTTTTTCATTCTTGTTGTTCCTTTCCTCTACCAGACACCAAAAAAGACCATCACGAACAGAATGGTCCCAGCGAAAACCTGGACCTTTCTCCCGGTTACATAACGCTTACGAGGTTAGCTGTCGGATTAGGGATTGAGAGTATCCCTTCTTATATCAATAAGATTCACCCCATGATAGAAAACTATTCCATCGAATTTGGTTCCCCCGCTCTCTAGATTCAGCGACTAAAAAGGTGTTCAGGTTATTTAGTTTTTTTACGTTCTTAAATGTACTCCTCTCACTCTTAATTGTCAATTGCCAATAGATAAAATAAGAAAGGACGCGAAAAACACCGCTTGGATATGTACAGTAAAAACAGGAGCAGCTTTTGGCGGGGATCCACACGTTATAACATCATATATTACATTTCTATTACATACAGATAGAGTTCTAGTAAATTTCAAATAAATATTATAAAATTTACAATTGTGTGGTGATAAAAAAGTTGACATAAAATGTGAGGTGAAAGAGCTATGCTGAGACATTTAGATAATGAAACAATAATAGAAGCTTATTTTCGGGCGATTGAATTAAATGTCAATGAAGACTTTCTCTTATTACTAAAAAAAGAACTGATTAGAAGAGATCTATTTAACACGTCTTTTTCAGCCCTTTCTTCATCTCGCCCTCGCGTTTAGATATCCATTCAATCAGTTTCATTTCGTCAATCGTCAAATTTCTTTCCAGTTTCATAGAAAAAAATCCCTTGAGCACGTTACTATTCAATGATTACCATCCCCTAACCAAGGTCTATACTATCTATTTTACTTACATTCTGCAAAATTGCAAGCGCTCTCATTTTTTTGGCATGGCGATAAAGCGCCACAACAGTCGCGTCATGGCACTTTTAGCATTCGCTCTCTCCCTACTTAAGTCGCTGAACAAATAGTAGCAAGAAGAAGGAAAAGACCATAATCGATCCTACCCAATAATAAGCAAGCATCATGTGACCGGACTCAACGGCCACGAATATAGCCGTTGACATCGTTTGCGTGCGTCCAGGAATATTACCAGCAAACATTAATGTCGCTCCGAATTCTCCCAACCCGCGGGCAAAACCGAGCATAAATCCGGTTACGACCGCGCGCCATGCCAACGGTAATGTCACATACCAGAACAGCTGATATTCCTTCGCCCCCATTTGTCGCGCAGCCTGTTCTAATTCACGGTCGACCCCTTCAAAACCATTTTGCAGCATTTGATAGACAAGCGGAAAGGCTACCACAACCGCGGCAGTGACGGCAGCCCAATAAGAGAAGACAAGTGGTTGAGAAAATAGCCATTCAAATGCGCGGCCGATCCAGCTTTGCCGTCCGAGTAAAACGAGAAGGCCAAAGCCAATCACCGTAGGAGGCAGAACGAGCGGCAGCATCAAAATCGTTTCAACAACCACTTTTCCTTTAAACGATTTTCTCGTCATAAACCAGGAAGCCAACATGGCGAGAAGAAAGGCAATGACGCTCGCCACACTGACGACCTGCAAGGAAACAATAACCGGAGACCAAAAGCCAGCTCCCATATCAGATACCTGTGAACCCGTATTTTTCAAAGATGGCTAGCGCTTCCTCAGTTTGCAACCATTGGTAGAAACGCTCTGCTTCTTCAGGGTGATCTGCGCCTTCGAGCAAGCCGACCGGATACATAATTGGTTCCGCTGTTTCCGCCTCAGCGACAATTTTCACCTGATCAGACAAAATAGCATCCGTTTGGTAAACCATTCCTGCATCGACATTCCCTGTCTCGACATAGGTTAATACTTGCCGGACGTCACTTCCGTGTATTAGTTTGTCCGAAAGCTCTTCATAGATCCCGAGCTCTTCCAACACCTGCCTGGCGTACTCCCCGGCTGGAACCGTTTCCGGCTCACCGATCGCGACCTGGTGAACTTCCTCCTGCAGAAGATCTTCAAACTGTGTCACTGCAAGATCTGAGTCTTCCGCCGTAACAAGAACGAGTTCATTGCGCAGCAAATCAGCCCGCTGCGCAATCTCCCCTTCCTCCTCCAATTCATCAATCCATCTGACGGCAGCCGATAAGAACACATCGGCAGGCGCTCCTTGGGCAATTTGCGACTTTAAAGTCCCGGATGAACCATAGTTCGGCACCAAAGTGACATGCTCATGCGCACCTTCATACATCTGCTTGAGTTCATTCATGGCATCTGTCATACTTGCAGCTGTCATGATATGCAATTCTACTTCCTCACCAGCTTCATTTGATGGCGACGAGCAGCCAGCAAACAGGATGGTGATAAGAAGAATCATGCCATATGTAAAAACTTTTTTGCTCTTCAAGAAATCCACTACATTCACTCCCAGCTATGTTTATTTATACTACATTAATTAAAATGATAGATTTATCTTATCATAAGATATAATTAGTTATAAATAGATATATCTAATTTAATTTTTATTTTTCCTTTTTTTCTATTACAATGATTAAAAACCACTGTTTGAGATCAAATGCAGGAGGGGAATAAATGGACGATCATTCATACACAACAGAAGAGGTTGCTCGCTTGCTGAAAGTCTCGAAGCTAACCGTTTATGATCTGATAAAAAAAGAAAAACTGCCGGCTTTTCGCGTCGGCAAGCAAATGAGAATCGACGCCAGGGATTTAGAGCTTTTCAAATCCCGGACGAAAAGAGGCGAAACGCGCGAGGCGACACCACCTCCGCCAGGCGAAAGTCAAAGCGCTCCACTATCTTCTACCGCCGATAACTCGATTATTATTAGCGGCCAGGATATGAGTCTTGATATTTTGGCGAAATACCTTGAAGGACGCGAGGAAAAATTTCGCCCTTTGCGCTCCTATGTCGGCAGCTTGAACAGCTTGTTCTCGCTTTTTAAAGAAGAATGCGATATCGTCAGCGTGCATTTGTATGATGGAGAAAGTGGAGAATATAATATTCCGTACGTTAAACGCGTTTTAACGGGCCATGACTATCTTGTCGTCAATCTGATCAGACGTCAGGCCGGATTATACGTGCCGGGCGGCAACCCGAAAAATATTCAATCGTGGGATGATTTAAAAAAGCCCGGTCTGCGGCTGATTAATCGGGAAAAAGGGGCCGGCGCCCGCGTTCTGCTTGATGAGCAGCTGCGTTTACTCGGGGTGAAGGGAAGGGATCTTACCGGCTATGATCAGGAGGAGACAAGCCATCTCGGCGTTGCCGGGGCCGTACGCAGCAACAGAGCCGATGTCGGCGTTGGGATTGAAAAAGCCGCAAAGATCGTCGGTACAGGCTTCATTCCGCTTATCCAGGAACGATATGACCTCGTTCTTCTTAAGAAGCCGGAAAACCAGCCATTGATCGCTCAGACTCTCGCTATTTTGCAGTCAGAGACGTTTCAAAGAGAAATTCAGTCGATCGGCGATTATGATCTTACGCTTACCGGCCAAGTGATGTATGAAACATAAGAGCTTGTTTTGTTCTGAGCCTGAGAAGTCTGCCAAAGCATGCAGGTGTTGTTTTTCTGCTTGCTTGGCAGAGCGAACCGGCCGCTTTTCGAGTTACGATTTCAGGGCCTCCAGCGATGGGCCCCTCCCCCTATCCCGTCTCCTTCTTCCCCGCTGCTGCTAAAATATTGTCCCGTTTAAACATCCGTGTTTGCCTGCGGTAATGGCAGTATCCAATGACATGCGTTTCATTAAACGCTTTTACAGTCACATCCCTTTGCGATAACTCTCCATTTGCCGCCATATATATGATTTGAATGCGTTCGTTCTTTTCGATGCTCTGCTCCAATATCCGTTTAAGACGCATGTTGGCTCTCTCCTCAAGTAAGTTTGTTTTCATTATATACGAACATACATTCCGATTTCAAGACTTTTGTACGAATGCACGTTCGCGCATAATCGGAGTAAGATGACGACACTTGCAAGGAGGACACCGGTGAAGTAATACAAGAATACGCCAGGAAAATCGCTATATGAGAAAGCTCGCGGATGATGCTGAATTTACGGTGGTGGACGGATTGTGCCAGAGCCTGATGCTACGCCTTGTTTATTGGGATGACGGTTCTTTTCAGGAAATAACCGGCGTAAATGGCTGGATGAGGAGAGAGTTATCATTCTCCTGTATCCATATTGGTATCAAAAAAATCTCGATGACAGCAGAATGAGTCCGTAGCTTCGACTTTCCAGCCTGCTGAATCTTTCGGCTGAACCGATTCTACCTACTATTTTTACAGTTTAAAGGCAAACTCATACCTTCGTATTGTCTTCGGATAAAACCCATATTTTTCGTTGAACCAGACGTTGCTTCAATTGTAAAATGTTAACTAGGCACGACCAGACGGCAAAGCTATTAAACTAGGAAGGATTGAAGCCATGTGACACAGTTTCATAGAAGGACAGCTTTTATTCTGATTCTTTTTTTCATGTTCGCTCTATCACCTTCTTTTGCGGGCGCTGAAGGAGCGAAATGGGGTACCGTGACATCCGATTCTTCGTTATTAGTAAGAGAGCAGCCTGGTCAGCAAGGAAATATTATCGGCAAATTAAATCCTGGTGAAAAAATTGAGTACATCTCACACACCAATGGCTGGGCGCAGATTACATACAAAGGCAGGATGGGATTTGTCAGCCTTGACTATATTAGTGAGGGTACAGAGCAGCCACGCTCAAACGGTGAACAAGCCGCTTCATCGAAGTCAGCGGCAAATCAGGCAGGAACCGTAACAGCCGACACTTTGCTCGTCCGCTCTGAGCCAGGCAGATCAGCCGCGATCATTGGTCAGTTGCACGCTGGACAAGCAGTCGATTATACGCCTCTTCCTTACGATTGGGCGCAAATCAGCTACAATGGACAGATTGGGTACGTCAGTGAGATTTACCTCGCCAGCCAGCACGCTCCTGCGCTGCAGATCGCTTCAACTGAGTCAGACCGCTCGTCCGGTCCGATTCAAAAAGTGATGATTGATCCGGGGCATGGTGGAAGTGATCCGGGTGCGATTCTCGGAACAACCTATGAAAAGGATCTTAATTTAGAAATCGCCTTACAAATTCAGAAAGCGCTGGAGGAAGGCGGATTTACAGTCGATATGACGAGGACGACGGATTCTTTTGTCAGTCTGGAAGAGCGGGTGTTGAGCGCGATCCGGGCAAATGCCGACCTGTTTATTAGCGTCCATGCAAACAGTCATTACAACCGGACGATTAAAGGACTGGAAACCCATTATTATGGCTCACAGGAGCTGGCGACGATCTTGAATCAAGAACTGCAAGCTGTAAACGGGAGCGGTCTGCGCGGCCTCTATCAATCGGACTTTTATGTTCTCCGCAACACGACCGTCCCTGCATTTCTCATAGAAGCTGGTTATCTGTCAAATGAAGAGGATCTCGCTTTGCTGCAATCCCCGTCTTACCATGTAGCCCTTGGGGAGGCCGTTAAACGCGCTGTCCAGAAAATGAATTAAGCGAAAAAAGGAGTTATCTGGCATGAGGCCACGGATAACTCCTTTTTTCAATGTCTCGTTTCATAATTTGACGCATAGGGTAAATAGAAAGCATCAACGCATTTCCATTACTTATATGAAAGGGGGATTATCATGCATTATGACGGCCAGAAAATTGAAAGCGCTTTCGGAGAAATACAATTGAAAAACGGCTGGATCGCCAAGCCGGAAAACGTTGCTGTTTATTGTCCTTACCCCTATTTTCCACCGCAGCAGCAACTAGCACAGCGAAAAGAAGAGCAGAATATCCGTCAATCCTAAGTCCTACTGCGCTTCGGCCGGAGGAGGGAAAAAAGCGTTTCCTCCGGCTTGAAACCTTTGCGCAGATGCTGCTTCGGATGCCGCAAAAGGGGTAAAACCTTTTTGCGCTCGCTCAAGTCAGCTTTTTAAAATTCCTTCGCGACAGCTGCTGCTTGATCAAGACCAGCCTGAATAATGTTCTCAGCTTCATCCGGGAATTGGTTGTGTCCTTCGATGATCACTGTGTTAATATCTTTGACACCCCAGAAGCCAAGCATCGTCTGAACGAAAGTTACAGCCATTTCCGCAGCCTGAGCAGGACCTTCAGAGTATACGCCGCCTCTTGCATTAAGAAGCACGACTTTCTTGTCAGGAAGAAGACCTACCGGACCTTCAGCCGTGTAACGGAACGTTTTTCCTGCTTGCGCCAAGTAATCTAAATAGGTGTGCAGCACAGCCGGTACGGTGAAGTTCCACAATGGAAAAGCAAAAACAACTTTATCTGCCGCAAGGAACTGATCAAGATACTTTGTCACAAGAGCAGTTGCTTCCTCTTCCTCTTTCGTTAATTCCAAACCGTTTGCAAGCTTGAACATTCCATTAATCTTAACGGCATCATAGTAAGGCAAATTTTCCTTAAAAAGATCCAGTTCTGTAATGTCATCCTCTGGGTGGGCAGCTTGATAGTTTTCTAAAAACGTGTGATAAAGCTTTACGCTTACTGCTTGCTCGATTGGTCTTGAATTTGCCTTAATAAATAATACCTTTGCCATCTGAATAAAACCCCCATCATTTCAATGTAATTAACGGTCGCTATAGCAACCTCCTGTTTTAGTGATGTTGTCATAGCAACTAAAAAGCGAAGACAGCTACTCTTTTGAAGTCGTAACATTCTTGTTAATAATGGAAAGCAATCGGTCCAACTCAGCCAGCTCTTCGTTCGACAGTCCCTCGCAAACGGTTTTGTCAAACTCCTCCGCAATCGGCATCACCTTTTCACCAAGCTTTTTCCCGCAAGGTGTTAAGTAGAGCTCCAAGGAACGACGATCATCCGGGCAATGCGTTCTCCGGATAAATCCTTTTTGTTCCAAGCTTGAAACCATGCGCGCGATGTTCGTTTTATCCTTATGAAGGAACGTCGCAAGCTGATTTTGAGTCAAGCCATCCCTTTCCCAAAGCAGCATCATAATCAAATTTTGCTCTGGAGCCAGATTAAACTTATCAAGTCTCGCTTTAATATAACTTGTCAAATTTAAATCCGTTTTATGAATTTTAATGCTGATATAGTCCTTGAATGTTAATTTCAAAGGCATCCCCCGCAAAATGGTTACTTAACAATTCACTTACATTTGGTAAGTATAGTAGAAGAGCATCTCTTTGTCAAATAAAAAGGAGCTTTGCCAGCCTCACTTGCAACATTCCCATCGAAGCTGGCAAAAACACCTGTTATAACAGCCCTTTAGACGCGGGCCGCCTCTGTTTGTTTTATTTTAAATGTATCGATCGATGCTTGTAAATCCTCGGCTAGCCTGGCCAGCGTTTCTGAGGCAGTGGAAATCTCCTCCAGCGTCGCATACTGCTCTTCGGTCGCCGCCGATGTTTCCTGGATAGCCGTCGTCGTTGTTTCTGTAATCTGGCTCACCTCATCAGTAGCGTGGGCAATTTGATTGCTCTGCTCGGTTATTTGCTGAATCGATTCGGTCACTTCGTTGACCTTGTCACGGACCGCTTCAATCGAGATCGCAATTTCTGCAAACGATTGATTGAGCTCATCTGCCGTTTTCAAGCCGAGCGTCACCGTTTGCGTCCCCTCTTCCATCGAGAGAACCGCCTGTTCAATTTCCGCCTGAATTTCCTTAACGAGAGTAACGGTTTGCTGGCTTGATTGCTGAGACTGCTCAGCAAGCTTGCGGACTTCATCGGCGACAACGGCAAATCCTTTGCCATGCTCCCCGGCCCGCGCCGCTTCAATCGCCGCATTCAACGCTAATAAATTGGTCTGCTCGGCAATCGCTGAAATCATACTCATAATCTCTTCAATCGCCAATGATTTCGCCGATAATTGCTTAATCGATGTCGCTGTATAATCTGTTGCAGTCGAGATCGCGCGCATCTGTTCACTAACCATCTCAACGGTGTCCCGCCCTTGTTCCGTTCTCTCAAGTGAGTAATCAGACAAGGCCGACATCTCATCACTGTGAAAGGCAATCTGCTTCACACTTTCGGACGTTTGCCGGATCGACTCAGTAATTTCATTCATTTTCCACAGCTGATTCTCAGCCCCTTCCGCTGTTGCCTGCGATACTTGGGCCATTTGCTGAATCGATAACGTGCTTTGGTGCGTCCCTGCCGTCAACTCCTCGGAAGCGGAGGCAACTTGCTGGCTCGCCTTATTAGTTTGCAGCACTAAGGAATGCAGACTTTCCTTCATTTTATTTAAGCTGTTTGCAAGCAAAGAAAGTTCATCTTTCGATTTCACCTTGAGATCGCTTCCCGTTAAATCACCTTGCGCCACAGCCTCCATTTGCTTGACGACTTTCTTGATGTTGCTTGTTAAATAAGAGCTGAACATCAGACTGATAATGATGGACAGGATAATCGCCCCAATCGCCACAACTAGCATAAGAAGCTCTGAACGTTCAGCATCACGCTGATTTTCGTCTACTAGCCTGTCCGCATTTTCCTGATTAAGGTTCGCCATGTTTTCCAGATCAGCCGTCGCAGCAAGAAAGAGTGGCCCGCCGATCTGAATTCCTTCCCGTGCTTCCTCATAGCGTCCTTCTCTAATTAAGCCGATATTTAGTTGAACCCTATCTTCAAACCGGGCCCAGTTTTCCATAAAGTCAGTAAAAGCCTCACGCTTCTGTTCTGTCATTGTAAAGCCGCTGTACTGATCGGTTAGCTGCTGTACGAGCTCAAGGTTTTGCTGAGCTTTTTCGGTTGACGCCGGATCTTCATTAAAGGCTGCCTCAAGCATATTCCCCCTCGTATTTTCGGTCAGTTTCATCAACGTTACCAATTCAGCCGTCGGCAGCAGAGCATCTTCATAAATCTCCATTGTATTCTCATTCATCGCCCGCAGTTCTATAAATGAAATAACACTTCCGACAATTAGTAAACCGACGACGGTAAAGAAAGATAAAAGAACCTTAAACCGTAATGTCATCCTACCCACTCCAAACTATTAAAATGTTCTATTTTTCTTACTATACCACATAAGATAAGAATAAGGTCCTAAGCCGAATTGATGACATATATTTTTTTCTTTAGTGCGGAAAAGACAAACAGCATGCCGCTAAAACGGCTCATTCAGTTTACGGCCACGGGTTCCATTCAACCGTTTGATAGGCTTGAGACAAAACTATCTTTGGACCTATTGGCAATGGCTTCACACGCCACAAGCCCGTTGTGAGAAAACCCACTCACAACGGGCTTTAAAAGATCGTGGCGGCTACGCTCATTGCTTAGAGGTTGGGCAAAAGGTTTAAAAAAACAACCTTTTGTCCAACCTCGTTTTTAAATTCCGGCGTCAACTCAAAATAGCGGTTAGTCTCAATATGAAAGGAGTCCTGATCTTCTCCATAGTGCATCACAAACAACTGTCTGTCCCGACCTTCATAAAGGTTTCCGAGCACAAATACTCGGTATTGAATGCTACTCTCATCATAAACAGCGTCAGGGTCAATCATGTCCTCTACTTCCTTAGCTCGATCCAGATGACCAAGCAGCTCCCCTACCACTTCCTCGTCCGTCATTCGTTTTGAATACAAATACGGTGTGTCAGAAGAGGAGAAATCCCGCTTCTCCACATAAATACTAACCGGCTTTTTAAAATCTTTGAATGAATAAGTATGCTCAGCAACGACCCCATCCGGATAGGAAAATGGAGTATAAAAATAGTTTTGATTCATCCATATGACAACTCCTACATCCAGCACAATCAGCCCGCCAATCGCAATAAGCCATTTTTTCATTGATCTCCCTCCTCTACTTGCACAAATCCATTATCCAATCTTTAACAGCGGACAGCAACATAATTTTGACACCAGCAACCATTCAACTGCCGCCATTGGTATAATAAAGAAAAATGGCGAGGAGGCGTATGAGATGAAGCCACGAGTAACAGTCATTACTTTAGGAGTCGACCACCTTGAAACAGCGTTACAGTTTTACCGCGATGGGCTTGGACTTCCTACTGAAGGAATCATCGGCGAAGAATTTGAGCATGGAGCAGTGGCGTTCTTCGACTTGCAGCCCGGCTTAAAGCTGGCGATTTGGAACCGCAAAGACATCGCTCATGAAGCAAAAGTAGCGTTAGCTCAACCGGGCGCCACTGAATTCACATTGGGACATAATGTCAATAGCAAAGCCGAGGTCGATCAGGTGATGGTTCAAGCTGAAGCTGCCGGTGCGACGATCACGGATCCGGCACATGACACGTTTTGGGGCGGCTATTCTGGCCATTTCCAAGACCCCGATGGCCATTTATGGGAAGTCGTTTGGAATCCACAATGGGACACAATCGAATAACCGATCAGCGTTGAAGAGGCAGGTCAAAAGGATAAAAAAACAACCTTTCAACCTCCCTCTATTTTTATCTTAAGCTCTTTGTTCAATCGCATCCTTCTCCATCTCAAAAAACGCTATTGTGGCTGAATCTTCGAATAGAATATGTTGTAAAAGGAATATTTTACTATCCGCACATGATTGTTATGACTAATTTATAAATGGGTGAGAGTACATGCTTATTGGATTGATGCAAGGAAAAGGTATTTTTTTTAGTGGATGTGGTTTATTTGGCCAGTTGTCTTTATCTTTTCACACGTTCACGCCATTATAACGATCATCCAGGACGAACACGCTTCATTAAAAAGTACTGTCGTCGCTTCCCTTTCGCTTTTGGTTATTTTAGCCGGCATTACGGCTGTTCAGTTTTCATTATCAAGCCTCTTCCCCTTTTCCCCCGAGCCTCTGCTTGAACAACATCCGCTTTTTCTTTGGCCTTCCTCCCCTTTCAAACGAGCAGCTGTGCCCCTTTTTTTAAGCGACGACTGAACTGGTACAACATCTTTTTGACATGTACAGACACAAACGAGCCCAATCCGACATATGGTTGGAGTATGGAACAAAATGGGGGTGTTTTCGTGTCTGGCATACTCGCTGCTCTTTCATACTTTGTTAAAGAAGTCATTGTTTTCGTCTCCTATGTCAAAAACAATGCGTTTCCACAGCCTCTGAAAAAGGAGGAAGAACGGAAATATTTAACACTGATGCAAAAAGGAGACGCAGAAGCCCGCAATCTGCTGATTGAACATAATCTGCGCTTAGTAGCGCACATCGTCAAAAAGTTTGAAAATACAAGAGAAGACACCGAGGATCTAATTTCGATCGGCACAATCGGCCTTATTAAAGCGATTGAAAGCTACTCGGACGGCAAAGGCACAAAGCTGGCGACCTACGCGGCCCGTTGTATTGAAAATGAAATCCTGATGCACTTGCGGGCGTTAAAAAAAGTCAAAAAAGATGTCTCCCTCCATGATCCGATTGGGACGGACAAGGAAGGAAATGAAATCACCTTAATCGACGTTCTTCAGGAGGAAGGGGAGGACATCGTTGATGTGATTCAGACGAAGATGGAAAAGAAACAGATTTATGAATACATTCATGTGCTCGACGAGCGGGAAAAGGAAGTGATTGTCGGACGTTTCGGCCTTGACTTGGAGGAAGAACGGACCCAGCGCGAGATCGCTAAGGAATTGGGGATCTCGCGCAGCTATGTATCGCGGATTGAAAAGCGGGCGCTGATGAAGCTGTTTCATGAGTTTTACAAGCAGAGCCAGGGGAAAGGATAGCGCAAATTGAAGCAAAAGGTGAACTTGGTTCCGCTCTTCTTCGATTTTTGCTCTGTTTGAGAGGACTATAGGAACGCACTTCCGCATACAGTTCCAGATGTTCTTTCATGACGTTCCAAAACAAAAAGGAGCTAATCGATCAGCTCCTTTTTGTTTTGCGGTCTTCCACAAGTTTTTCAATGACTTTGGCGAGCAATAGCGTGCGCTCGGTCAAGGACGGAATGTCCAAATATTCCTTTTCGCTGTGGGCGTTTCCGCCGACCGGGCCGAGACCGTCGATCGTTGGAATGCCCATTGCTGCGGTAAAGGAAGCATCTGAACCGCCGCCGGTTTTCGTATCCTTCAGCTCGATGCCAAGCTCCGCCCCTACCTTCTTCACGACTTGAAAGAGGCGGGCGATTTTTTCGTTTTTGACCATTGGCGGTCTGCTGATATCTCCGGTCAGTTCAATTTCCGTGCCGCTGACATCGGAGGAAGCGCACATCGTTTCAATTTTATGCTCCATCTCTTCGGCCTGCTCTTCCGTCGCGACGCGGACATCAATGTGACCAATCGCCGTGGCGGAGACGGTATTGACGGCATTGCCACCCTCGATAATGCCGACATTAACGGAAATCCCGTGCTCATGATCATTCAGCTCGTGAAGCTTGACAATTTTATGGGCGAGCTCCTCAATCGCGCTGCGCCCTTTTTCCGGCTCGATTCCCGAGTGCGCTGCCTTGCCGTGTACCTCAATCGTGAAGCGGCCATTACCGCGCCGTTCCGTCACGACAGAGCCGTCGCGGCGCGCCGGCTCCATTACGAGGGCGTAGGCTTTTCCTTTCGCTGCTTCCTCTATCAGCTGACGCGAAGTCGATGAGCCGATTTCTTCGTCACTGTTTAACACCAGTTCAACATGCTGATAGGCATCTGAGCCGTTTTCTTTTAAATAACGGAGCGCATAAATGACGGAGACGAGACTTGCTTTCATATCAATGACACCCGGCCCGTAAGCACGCGTTCCTTTGATTGTAAACGGCCTCTCGTTTGCCGTCCCCGGCTCAAATACCGTATCCATGTGGGCGACGATTAAAATCGAAGCCTGCCGCTGAGTGGGGTGGATGATCCGTAAATGATCGCCCACCGTTTCCTGGGAAATCGTCGTAACGTGAAAGCCAAGCTGCTCAAACAATGGAATCAGCTCCTGAGCGACTTGATCAACGCCAGCTTTATGTGAAGAACCGCTGTCTATGTTTACGAGCTTTTCCAATAATATAAGCATCTCTTTTTCCTGCGAATGAACATCCATCTTTCGTTTCCCCTCTACGCTTGCTATATCTGTATCATATGCATGGTCTTCCTCTTATTTTCAGCGATTTCAGCCTATTTTGCAAGCAAAGAAGCAGGAGAGGGATGCTGCTGCTAAGAAGAAGCTTGATATGGGTAGGAATTACCGCGTTTCTTCGCCTGGACGATAAGACGGTGAGAATGTGTCTGATCAGAACGCCGATAGATGCCTGAGCATGTGACAAGCTGCAAGCCGGCGTCATGATTAACGGTAAACACGTCCTCGACGGAGCCGGCCTCTTTCGGAAACGACAGAACCGCTTCGACCTGATAGGTTGAAACGAGGCCGCCCCCATCAACAAGATAGATGAGATCCCCCTTCTGTAATTGAGCAAGCTGATAAAACACAGCCGGCCCTTCGTAATCATCATAATGCCCAGCGAACACAGCACTGCCACGATCACCCGGCGTCACACCGTCTTTGTACCAGAAAACCTTTGAACCGTCTGGCGGCAGGGCTTCCATTTCCGTCCGGGTCAATCCTTCCACCTCGGCCTCAAGCGAGAGGGCGGGAATCTTTAGCAACAGCGGCTCACGGTCGGCCGCCTCTACTCCGCTCCCGGCATAAACGAAAAGAAAGACGAACGCGAGGACAGCCGTTTTCTGCTTCATTTACATCGTTGGCGAAGCGCCGCCCAGACCCGTTTTCGGCAGCTCAGCCGGCAACGGCATATAATCAGTAAGCAAAATCACCGTTACCCCCTCTCCCGCGGCGTTTGCACCGACTGCCAAGGCCGTATAGACCGTATCTGGCTTTAATTCTGCTTCGACCAGTTCAAGCAGGGCGGCAGGCTCCTTTATTTGTAACGAATAAGAGCCGGGCGTCACTTCAAGATAAGAGGCTGTCGTTGGAAAAATCAGCTCAGGAAAGAGTACTTCGCCCTCAGTTGTCGTCACGGAAAGAGCCGGTGACAATGGTGAAAAATGAGCGACGCGAAGCTTTGTTTTGCCTGCCGAGGTTGTTTGGTCATCAACCAGCTTGGCGATGGACATCGCTTCAACCTCCCCGATTGCCGCCAATGTGTAATGATGACCGGCTTCCACCGTCACCTCATCTGTGACTAAGGCGGTATCCGTATCTCCTTCAGGGAAAATAGAAAGAGTATGCAGCCCCGGACTTAATGAGATATACTGCCCCGCTTCGGTGAAATCAAGCGCTTTTACGACTAACACTTTATCAAGATAAACATCGACCTTTGGCGCATCAGGTGTTGCATGGACGACTCGTGCCTGTGCTTCTGCTTCACTATCGGCATAGACGGGAGCGCCCACTGCCAGAACAAGCAGCAGCAAAACGACAACTCCAGCTTTTTTCATGATCTTCATCTCCTTTCAAGGTACATTCTTTACTAGAATCCCCTTCGTAAAGTTTGAACTATTCAAAAACAGCACGAAAAAAACTGGAAGTATCAGCCAGCCATATCCGGGTGCCCGGTCCGTGTCGTCACATTCGCAGTGCAGGAAGCTGCTGATTTTTACAGCAAAAAAAGAGAGCGATTCGACAAACGAATCGCTCGCAATGGGGGAGAGTAGAGAGAACATTTTGGAAGCTAGGTCAATGACCTTTCCTGATACTAATGTACACCACTGCTGACATCGTTTCAGCTTCTTTGGCATATCTTCTTACATATAAATTTCATTTATTTTGAAAAGACCCCTTCATCCCGGAAGCATCCCCAGCTAAGAACGCTGATAATCTGTGGTATACTTTCCTATAACGATAACCTACTGGAGGCATTATCATGAGAGACCTATCTGAAATTGAAGCCAAGCTTGCTGGCAGATCAGCTAGCGTGCTCACTCAAAAAGGCAGTATGAATGCCGCTGTCATTTTGCCGCTCGTCTACGAAAATGGAGAATTGTCGATACTGTTTGAAGTACGCGCCCATCATCTGAACAGCCAGCCGGGAGAAATTTGCTTTCCGGGCGGACGGATTGATTCGGATGATCCGACCCCGCAGCTGGCGGCGATTCGTGAAGTTACCGAAGAGCTCGGCCTTAAACGAGAGTACATTAAGCCTCTCGCGCCGCTCGATATCCTTGTCACGCCATTCCGCGGTATCATCTATCCATTTGCCGCTATTTTGGAAAATATCGAAAGCATTACACCGAATCAGGCTGAGGTCGATCATATTTTTACCGTCCCTCTTTCCTTTTTGTATACATACGAGCCAAAACGGTATGAGATGAAGCTCCATTTTGAGCCGGATGAGCATTTTCCACTCGACCAGATTTCAAACAGCAGAACGTATGCGGCACGGACAAACACGCTAACTGAATTTTTTTATTACTATAAGCAATACGTCATTTGGGGTCTGACGGCGCGAATTTTGACCCACTTTCTTGATCTGACAAGGCCGGACTAATTTTCCTGCTTTTCCACCTGATCCTTTGGCAGAAGCAAAATAAAGAGAAAGCTGAGGACGGCGAGAACCACTAGCGCGAGAAAGACCGCGGCCAGACTGGAAGAGAGTCCCGTCTGAAGAAGGCTCTGCTCCCCTTGGCTGAGCAGGGCCCGTTCTTCTGCTTCAAGCAGGCGGTTAACCGCTTCGATTGACGGTTCAATCGAAAGGGCTTCTCCTTCTCGTTCAAGAAAAGCACGAAGGCGGCTGTTCAAAATGCCTCCTAATAATGCCACCCCGACAGCTCCGCCAAGCAGGCGCATAAATAAATTCATCGCCGTCGCTTCCCCTCTCGCCTTCCAATCTACACTGGACTGAATCGACACGACAAATGTCGTTGTCGAAAAACCGAGACCTGCCCCAAGCATAAACGAGCTAAAACCAGCCCACCACGGATTCGGCAGAAAAGCCGTCAGCAAATAATAGCCGAGCGCCCCTGCTAAAAGACCGAAACCACCAATTAAAGCCGTAACCCGAAAGCCGGTTTTCAGCATCATTTTCCCGGCAATTGTCGAGGCGATCGGCCAGCCAATTGACATCGCCGTCAACGTTAACCCGGCGATGAGCGGAGTTTGCGCAAGCACCCCCTGGACATACGTCGGCAAAAAGCTCGATACGGCCATCAGCATCGCCCCTGACGTGAAGGAAGCCAAATTGGCATACCGTATTTCCTTCTGCCGCCAAAGAGAGAAGGTGACGATTGGCGCAGTCACTCGGCGCTCATGATAGAAAAACCAGATCAGGCAGACAAGCGACAAACTGACGAGCAGGAGAAGCTCTGTTTTGGAAAGAATCATCGTCCCGTCGAATTGAACAAGAACGACCATCAGCGCGCTGATTGAAACGAGTAAGAGCGCCGCTCCGCCAAGGTCAAGCGACTTCTGTTTCTTTTCCACGCTTTCATGCAGAAAAAAGATCACAATCCCCATCGACACGATCCCGAAAGGCACGTTCATCCAGAACACCCATGACCAATTGACATACTCCATGAAAAAAGCACCGAGCAACGGGCCGATAATGGCCGACACGCCCCAAATGCTCGCCAAATAGCCCTGAATGCTGGCTCTCTCTTCCTTCGTATACATATCGCCAACAATTGTCGTCGCGATTGGCTGGACGGCCCCGGCTCCCAGCCCTTGTAAAACCCGGCTGATAATGAGCATTTCCATCGTAAAAGAAAATCCACAAAGCAGCGAACCAATTAAAAAAATAATGATCCCGATTGAAAAAATGAGCTTTCTTCCATAAAGATCGGCCAGCTTTCCATATAACGGAATCGCAACAACCTGCATTAAAAGATAGGAAGAAAAGACCCAGCTGTATAAAGAAAAGCCCCCCAGATCTGCGACAATCCCGGGCATCGCTGTTGCGACAATCGTTGCTTCCACAGCCGCCATAAACATCGCCAGCATGACAGCAGCCAGGACAAGCGGTCTATTTGTTCGCTTCTGTTTGTCCATTCCACACTCTCCCATTTTTACAGTTACTCTGACAAAGACTCTTTTGTCATTTTAATACAAATTGGCATTCCATCAAAGAAAACTTTTCGCTAACAAGCTGACCAAACGCTGAAACTATTTTCAAACCGGGATAGAAAAAGGAAGGACCATGCCCGGAGATCATTTATTTGAAGGCAAATAAAAAAGCCGCCCCTCATCTTATGAAGCAGCAGCCTGACAGATTTATGATTGTTGATCTTCCTGTAATTGCTTTTCAGCTTTCATCGCAATGCGGTGAAAGAAGGCGGCGAGCGCCAATGTAAGAAAAACAGCCGCAATGAACAGCTCCGGGTGATGCAAAGCGAGCCCTTGAGCCGGAACGAGCAGGCCGATAAAAAGAAACATGCTTAACGCTACTAAAATAAAGCCGAAGCGCTTATAATCTGCTACTTTATCTTTTAATACTTTTTGCTGTTGATCCATCTCTGACTTCCCCCCCATCCTCCTTCAATTCTATCATGAATCATCAGGAGGATCGCATGTAATCTCCGTTAATGGAGGGAGACGCTACCAATTATTCAGCCAATGCCTCGACCATTAACAGCACCTGCTTCGCGGAATGGACGGAAGCTGTTTCCAGAAATTGATCATAGGACACTTTCGCATCGCTTCCGGCGATGTCAGACAGTGAGCGGATAATAACAAAAGGCATGCCGAATTGGTAGCAAACTTGAGCGATCGCTCCTGCTTCCATTTCCGCACAATAAGGATGATTGAAAATCTGCTTTAACTCCTCGACCCGCTGATGATCGCTCATAAACGAATCGCCGGATACGATCAAGCCTGTCACGGCATGAATGCCAACCTTTTCGGCCGCCTTTTGCGCCACTTCGACAAGCCTTTGATCCGGTGTGTAGTAAGCCGGCATTCCCGGCACCTGACCAAACTCGTAGCCAAAGACGGTCGCTTCCACGTCGTTGTAACGCACCTCAGTTGAAATAACAATATCGCCGACCTTCAATTGCTCATGAAAGCCGCCGGCTGATCCTGTATTAATAATGCATGTCGGCTCAAACAGCTGAATCAAAAGCGTCGTGCCAACCGCCGCATTCACTTTACCAATCCCTGATTTCAGCAGGACCACTTCTGTGCCGTCCAGCTTCCCTTGATGAAACTCACATCCGGCAATCGTTGTATCCTGACGATTATCCAGCTTTCCTTTGATTAATTCCACTTCTTCGTCCATCGCTCCAATAATCCCAATTCTCACGCGTAACACTCCTTATCCATATCATCAAACCTATTATACAGGTTTCATTTTCATTTGCACGCATCTTTGCTAAGATAATAAAGAAAAAACGCATAGCGAAAAAGGAGAATAGAGATGGCGATTCAATTAGACCGTATCGGAGACAAAATTGAATTCTATGAAGCTTTTGATCTGCCCAAACTTGAAGCCTTGATAAACGACAAAATCGAACAGAACAAAGCATTGCTGCTGCGTGTCCACTCCGTCCAGCACAGCGTCCATATTCATCCAAAAACGGAGAGGCCCGTCTACACGGCTGTAGTCCACTACAAAGAGCCTTAGAAAAAAGGTAACTATCAACCTTTTTTCTAAGGCCCAAAACAGGGCTTCCTTTCATTGCTTCTGTTCTTATCCTCTGCGGTATGGATTTTCGGCAAGCTGCTGCTTGTCAACCGGCATCCAGCCTCTTCCATCGACCCATTCAATAAACACTTCATACGGCTGTTCCTGGCTGTCCGGAGCACTGACGACGCCGCGCGCTCTCGTAGGGCTTCCTCCATTTTCAAGACGCCAAACGATCATATTTTCATCAAGACCTGTTGCATAGCGCAAAGCTCTCTCCATCTCATTCCAATTTGTGCTTCCTTGGGTAAAATCAGGAGCGAACTCACCTGTCTGCGATGTGCCGACCGGCTCCCATTCACCGTCCGGGACGGGTTCCAAATCGCGTTCTGCGTCGCTATCATTCTCTTGCTCATCTATCTCATTTTCCTGATCCACCGGCTCTCTTTCCTCTGCCGGTTCATCCGGCTGTTCTACAGGCTCAGCTGGATCAGTAATGGCTTCTCGCTCTGGTTCTTCCTCGACAGACTCCTCTTGGTCAAGTGCTGCTTCCTCAGAGGGAGATGATCCAAAAAAGATCTGTGCTCCAAATACAAGGATCAGAAGGACAACGACCCCAATCGCTATGTTTAGTATCCGATTGATTCGCTGCTTTTTGCGTTGCTCAAAACGATACCCTTGCATAACTCCACTCTCCTTTTCCTATCTCTCATCCGTATTATACAAGAACTTTCTCCAATTGGCGAGGTAGGCTTTACAACCATGTCTATTTAACCATGATGCCAATCCCCGGCCAACGGCTTACTTTTCTTGCGTCATTTTAGCGAAAAAAGGATGCATCAGCAGGCTTTGATCACCTTTTGATACATCCTCCCAGGGGCGTCAGCGGATCCCTGTCTTAGTTATCGGTAAAGTCACTCGGCTCCAGCAGGTCAAATTCCTTTTTTAAGGCTTCATAATCCAACTCGAGCAGCTCGCAATACTTTTTTACATTTTCAAAGAAATTTGCCGTTTCTTCATCGACTACGAGATCGCGTTTGTAAGAATATAAATTGATCAGCTTATAAAGCTCACTGAAATAACTCACTCTTTCCACTTTACTCATCATCTCACCTCATTCTTTGCGACATTGTGTATGAATTCTATTATCGCATAAATTTGCCATGAAGAGAATGGGGATTACAGAGATACGTGGCCAACGCCGTCTTTAATCGTGATTTTCGTCCCGTAAGGCTCCGATAAACGCTGCAAATCATAGAGAACATCGAGATTGGCAGACAGCTTCGGCCAGCCGCGCTCATAGCGGGGCAATCCGAAACCGAGCTCAATCGGATGCAAACGTAAGCTTGTCAGCTTGCCATCCTCCATCTCCCAGAGCGGGACGACGGACTCCCAAACTTTTTTATTAACGCCAAGCCCTCTCGTTCCATTTGCGCTGCGGATATCAAGAGCGTCCGCGACCGTCGCTTCGCCTTCGATTCCATACTGTTCATAAAAGTCATGCGGCAAGGTTGCCACGGTGTCATTTTGAAAAATAAAATTGCCCAAGCTGTAGAAAATCGGACGGTTTTTATAAATTTCGATCCCGCGGACGATATGAGGACCATGCCCAATGACGGCATGCGCTCCTTCATCGATACAGAGGCGGGCGAAGTCTTCGAGAAAATCAGGAGCAACATCCTTACGCCCCTCGCCCATTTCATGCGTATGGATGCTCATTAACACGTAGTCGGCCTGACGCTTTGCATTGGCGATCGCCGCTCTAATTCTTTTTACATCGCCTTCATGCAAATGACGTTTCATTCCTTCTTCTTCACTCAGCTCAAAGGAATAATCGCCGAATTTATATTGGGCGCCGGCCAGAGCGAAGCCTTCTTTGACGGCTAACTCATGCTCGGCATTAATGCCGGTCACAGCGGCTACCTGTTGAAGGTGCTCCATATTTTTCTGATTTAAATAAAATGTCGTTTGATAGCGGAGTGGATTGACGCCCGGGCGTCCGAGGCTGTCTCCACGCTGCTTGCCCGCTCGCCAAAACTCGTGGAACGTGGAAGTGGCACCAATGATCGCGATTCTTCCGGCAGGGCTTTCCAAATATTTTGGCGCCGCCGCCGCATCAAGATGCTTGCCGACACCGGCATGAACGAAACCAGCCTCGTCCAAATAGCGTTCCGTTGCCTCAAGCCCGCCGTACAAATAATCCAATGTATGATTATTCGCCCATGTGACGCAGTTAAATTGATAATACTTCAAATCGCTTAGGACGGTGGGAGGCGCGATCGCCCATGTACCGCCGCTCATCGCTGAAGGGTAGCCTTCGTAATGATGGGTTGTCACTTCGAGATTCGTAAAGCGGCAGTCCGCCTCGCCGATTAACGACATTAAGTCTTGATCCTGTTCTTTTTCCGTCATTCTTCTCGTAATAAAACTGTCTCCGGTAGCTACAAAGCGCACTGTCGTCTGCTCCTTTTGTACATAATGATGAAAAGAGGTTGTCGCAAAAGGCCGTTACCCGGACTTTTGTGACACCTCTACATTAAGACCTGCCTGTCAGCAAAGCCTGTTAAATCGTTCTTGGGTTAATCAATTGGCCAACCGGCGTCGTAGTCAGTTCACCATCGGCCATCACGACATGGCCACGGACGATCGTATAAACCGGCTTGCCCTTCACCTCAAAACCGTCATAAGCGGTTACTTTGCTTTTGCTATGCAAAGCTTCGCGTCGCAGCGTATATTCCTGCTCCATATCAACGATTGTAATGTCAGCATCCGTTCCGACACGTAAAGAGCCTTTCTTCGGATAAATATCGAACAGCTTTGCCGGCGCTTCCGCGAGCAGGCTCGTGACATCCGTGCGGGAAATCGTGCCTTTCGCCGCGGCGTCAAGCATTAACGGGGCAAGCGTCTCTACCCCGCACATGCCTGCCGGAATCGACCAGAGATCGCCGTCTTTTTCCTCCTCGGTATGCGGAGCATGGTCTGAGCAGACAAAGGAAATCGTGCCATCCTTAATGCCTTCCCACAACGCTTCCTGATCCTTCTTATATTTAACAGGAGGATAAACCTTCATCTGCGGGCCGACCTTATCATAATCTTCAGCCGACAGGAACAGATAATGCGGACACGTTTCCGCTGTAATTGGATAGCCTTCCTGCTGCGCCTGACGGATCGCTTCAACAGCCTCTGCCGTGCTGACATGGAGGATATGAAGACGGGCGCCAGTCTGCTTCGCCATCGCAATGCCGGAGTGAACTGTGAGCTCTTCGGCCAAATTAGGACGTCCTTCAAGCAGATCCTCGTAAGTGCGACCGCCGCGCGCTTCGACTTTATTTGTTAAATGCTGAATCAAATCATTGTTCTCAGCATGAATCGCCAGCATCTGGCCTGTTTTCGCGACTTCGACAAACATGTCATAGACATCGCCGTCGCCGAATGGTGGAATGACATCTTCCATCCCCGTTTTGTAGTTATACATCAGCTGATACGTTTTCGCATGGACGGCATATCCCCAGAAAAACTTAAAGCCAATCACACCCGCTTCATGCAGAGAAGAAAGCTTATCAAGATTTAAATGCCCGAGACAAATCGCCCAGATGCCATAATCGACAAAGGCTTTGCTTGCTAAATTGTCGACCTGCTTTTGAAAGTTTTCAGGATTGTTAATCGGCGGATTTGTGTTCGGCATTTCAAAGACGGCTGTAATTCCGCCGGCCGCTGCCGCCAAGGAGGAATGATAGAAATCTTCCTTGTAGGTTGCACCAGGATCACGGGAATGTACATGGGTATCCATAAAGCCCGGGAATACATATTTCCCGGCAGCATCGATCGTATCCGCCGCTTCACCAGGCAGCTCCTCAGCGGTAACGGCCTGAATGATCCCGTCTTTAATAAAAAGATTCGCGCGAAACTCTTCCTGATTTGTGACAACCGTACCGTTTTTAATAACTAAGTCCCATTTCATTTAGCTCCACTTCCTTTATCTCTTTTTGAATGTGAACCTGACCAATTAACTCCTGAATATCTGGAATATGATGACGCTCCATGTAGGCTTTGACATCCCGCAAAATATCGATCATCGCTGTCGGCTGAATGAAGCTTGCCGTACCGACCTGAACCGCGCTCGCTCCGGCAAGCATCATTTCAATCGCATCCTCGGCCGTTGCGACTCCGCCACAGCCGATAATCGGAATGTTAACCGCCTGCGCCACTTGGTAAATCAGGCGGACGATAATCGGTTTAACCGCCGGACCGGAGAGACCTCCCATTACATTGCCGATCTTCGGCTTTCTTGTCTCTACATCGATCGCCATCGCCAGCAGCGTATTGGCTACATTTAAAGAATTACTGCCGCCTGCCTCTGCCGCTTTAGCGATCTCCTGAATGCTTGTCACATTTGGCGTCAGCTTGCTGATAATCGGTTTATCCGTAACAGCGCGTACTTTCTGGACGAGCTTATACGTTAAGTCGGCATCCATTCCGAACGCCAGACCATTTCCTTTTAAATTCGGACAGGAAATGTTTAGTTCAAGCGCATCAATCCGGCTATCGGCAGCAAGGATGTCAGCCAATTCAGCAAACTCATCGACCGAGCCGGCTGAAAGGCTGGCAATAAGCGGCGTATCAAACTGGGCGTAATAAGGTACATAATGCTCCATGTAATACTCAATTCCCTTGCTTTGAATCCCGATTGAATTAATCATTCCTGCCGTTGTTTCACAAACGCGCGGCGTTGCATTTCCCGGTCTTGCTTCAATCGTGATGCTCTTTGGCACAAGCGCGCCAAGCTGATTAAAGTCGATGATCTTATCCATCTCAGGACCGAACGCACCCGATGCCGGCATGATCGGATTTTTTAATGTTAGGCCGCCAATATCAACTGCTAATTTTAATTCGGTCATGCTAACACCACCTTTTCTAACGGGAAAACAGGCCCTTCATGGCAGACGCGGACACTTTTCACATCATCGCCTTCCCGAATATCACAAACACAGGCAAAGCAGACGCCCATTGCGCAGCCCATATGCTCTTCAAGCGCAATTTCTCCCGGAAGCTGATGCTTGATCGCCAGTCTTTGCATCAGGCGGGACAGCCGCTTTGAGCCGCATGTGTACAGAGCGTCAATCGCCTGAGCGCCCATAATGTTCCCGATCAACGCTTCGACTTTTTCAACATCGCTCGTGCCTGATTCATCCGTTACTTTATAGACGCTCACGCCAAGCCCTTCAAGAAAATCAGCAGCAAGCAAATCATTTTCACTGCGAGCACTGAGAATCGCATGAACCTTCTTCCCCTTTTGTGCCGCCTCAAAGGCGAGTGCTGCCAACGTCGCGACTCCTACCCCTCTGGCCAGCAGCAAAATTGATTCGTACTCCTCCTTCAGATCAAAGCCGACCCCAAGTGGACCGAAGATATCAATCTTCTCGCCTGCCTTGAATTCTGTCATTTTTGTTGTGCCGAGTCCTTTTACGAGGTAGAGAAATTCAAGCGTATTTGCCTCATCATCAATGCGGTACACACTGAGCGGTCTTCTTAAAAAAGGATAGACGCTTTGTTCACAAAGAATATTAAAAAACTGGCCCGGATGCACCTTCTCGGCGATTTCACTCGTATCGACTGTCATATGCCAATAGCGTTCACTCACTTGTACATTTGTCAGGATCGTGACTTGTTGTGCTTTCATTATGCTTTTCTCCTTTTACTCTTGTTGTTAACTTCAATGGCATACGCTAAAACAGCTTCCTTCATGACACCAATGCCTGTCATGATATCGCCAGCCTCTGTAAATTCATCCGGGTGATGGCTCAGACCGTCAACGGAAGGAACAAACAGCAGTGCAGTCGGCCAGCGTTTCGCCATGTACATCGAGTCATGGCCCGCCCCGCTTGGCAAAAAGGAATAGGGGATACGCCGGTTTTCACAAATGGTCGCCATTTTCTTGACGAGCATCTCATCCATCATCACCGGCTCTTCTTCTGTTTGCCAATCAATCGTCACCTTTACGTTGCGTGACTGCTCCACTCTTTCGATTTCCTGCTTAATCGCGGCAAGGACGCGCTTTCTTGATTCCCCATTCGTGCTGCGGATGTCAATCTTGAGCGATGCTTTCCCCGGGACGACATTCATAGCCCCAGGCAAAACATCGACAACACCCACGGTTGCGACCGTTTCATACTGCTCTTCGGCAAGTGCTGCTTTTTCCACAATCAGTGACAATTCGGCCGCTGCCAAAAAGGCATCGCTCCGGTTCTTCATCCCTGTTGTACCCGAGTGAGAGCTTTTTCCGTCAATGGTAAGTGATAGTCGCATTGGGGCGGCAATCCCTGTCACAACGCCGATCGTCTTGTTACGATCGATTAATTTACTGCCCTGTTCAATATGAAGCTCAAGAAAGACTTTAATATCTTCTTTGCTCCGGGCCGCGTTCGTCATGGACTCAAATTCCAGCCCCTGCTCTGCTACTACTTCTTGGATTGAACGATCATCCTTATCCTTCAAGGACCGAAGCGAATCCAAATCAAGAAAACCTGTCATTGCTTTACTGCCGAGCGTTGAAGCATTAAATCGCGCCGATTCCTCACAAGCAAAGGCAATCAGTTCAACGGGATGCAGCGTATTGATTTCCTCCTCTGCCAGCATTCTGACGATTTCCAGCCCGGCAATCACACCAAGCGTTCCGTCATACTTCCCGCCATTATAGACGGTATCGAGATGAGAACCGACCGCTACAGCCGGCAGGGACGGGTCAATGCCTTCCTTACGGGCAATGAGATTTCCTGCTTCATCTTCTCTCACCGTCATCCCAAGCTGTTCACATTGCTCGCGCACAAATTGCTTGGCCTGTCTTTCCGCCTCAGAATAGGCAATCCGCTCCATGCCATTAGCGGTGGCGCCTATTTTGCTAATTTTTTCTAACGTTTGAACCACTCGAATTCTATTCATGCAAAACCACCCTCAATTTATTCATAGTTGTTCTCATGCTGTTATACATTCCGTTTTAAGCGGTGGTTAACCTTTGTTCATTTAGATAACAATCTGATTTTTTCACTATCTAAATCGACAGTCACTTTCCAGATAGCGATGTATTTTCAATCCCATATTCAGCATTAGCTTTTCCTCTGTTTTTTGGAGGTTCAAGCCTGAAATGGCTTTTATTTTCTGAAGCCGGTATTTCAGTGTGTTGACGTGAATAAACAAATCCTTCGCCGTTTCCGTTAATGATTCATTATGCTTAAAATATTGTTCCAGCGTTTCAACAAGATTCAATTCGCTGTCCAAATCATTTTTGGCAAGCGGGCCGACTGTTTCATCATAAAACTGTTCCAGTTCATCCCTGTTTTCAATCAGGGCAATTAAGCGATAAGCCCCAAGATTGGTGAAATAGATAATCGGCTGATCCTTCCAGAAGACCGGACCAAACACGACCGCTTGCTCAGCTTCCCGAAAGCTTTTACGCAATCCGTCTACTCCACTGTACGTTCGGCCGACTCCGAGAGACACATCTATCTGCACCACTTGTTTAATTCCAGTCGCGAACTGACCGATCATTTTCTTAAGCTCCGGCTTTGTTCTGCCTTTTACGGGCAACAGGACGTACAAAGAATGGCGGACGGCACCGACTACGACGTCTTCCTCAACCTGGGTCAGCACACTTTCAATTCGGCCAAGCGCGGAAGCAAACAGCTTGCCGTCCTCCACCTCCTTGCCGCTGACAGAGATGCAGACATAGGCTTCCTCCGCCTGATAGCCGTACATTTTCCCTTTATCAATCAAATCCTGTTTGTTAATAAATTGGTTGAAAAACAAATCACGGAAGAAGTCGTTGCGATATTGCTGCTCTATGTCGTATTTTACTTTTTTCCGCAGAAACTCTAATGACAATAGCATCGATGCCTTTTCTAAAATTGCCAGCTCCATCTCGATGTATTCAGAACGAGAATGGAAGCTTGAAACCGTCCCTTGCAACTCCCCATCAATAATGATCGGAGAGACAATGCAATCTTCCAGTTCTTCGCCCTGCTTCCTTCTTGGCATCCGCACAGCGCGCTGGACAACCTTTAATTCATTGACTTGTTGGGTTGTTAAAGGAGCGAGCTCATGCTTTTGCGGGGGAACTTCAATATAAGGGGCCAACGCCTCCAAATAAACCTCTGTTTTCGTCAGCAGCGCCAACGTATCCATAAAGCTGCTTAACCCATTTTCATACAGGGAAATTTCACTTAATAAGTGACTTGTTTGATCGAGATCCTCTTGAAGAACTACCTTTTCATCGAAAATGACATTCATGGCCGGTGAGAGAATATCCAGGTAGGAGATTTCCTCCGGGATTTCCAGAAGAGGCATCCCGTATTCGTCAGCCTTTCTTTTCATCTCGTCCGGAATCGCCCCGATAAAACGGTTTGGTTTCACCGCCACCGCCGTTGTCCCGACTTCATACAAGCGATCAATCAGTTCAAGCTGGGCGGCAGGATCGTCCTTAATCGGATATAAACTCGTGAGCAGCAATTCGTTTCCCTTTAACCAATTAATAATATCCGGGACTTCCATCACCGTCACATAAGATACGCTTTTCTCAAGGCCTTGATGGCCGGCAACCACCTTACAGTGGCGCAGGCCGCCAATTTTCAGTAATTTTTTCAATGAAGTGGCCATTTTTCGATCCTCCCCTGTTAGCGAGATACATTACAACAGACGCAGCAAGAATAAAGATGCATCCGGTACATACGTAATGACGAGCAAGGCAAGGACATTGACCGCGAAGAAACGGAGTAAGCCCGGCATCATTTCGCCCATTTTTAATCCGGTTATCCCCTGGGTGACGAATATATTGATTCCAAACGGCGGAGTGTACATGCCGATTGCCAAATTCGAAATCATAATAACCCCTAAATGAACAGGGTCGATTCCCATTGCCATTGCCGTCGGGAAAATAAGTGGAGCGACAATAATAATAGCTGCGACGCCTTCCATAAACATCCCGAGCACAAGTAACACAACATTTAGAATCATTAAGAACATAAATGGTGACTCGATCGTACTCGTCATCCAGCCGGCAATTGTTTGCGGCACCTGACCTCTCGTCAGCATCCAGCCGAGCACTTGGGCCGCGGCGACAAGAACGAGTACCTGGGCCGTTAAAATCCCGGAGTCGATACAAACGCGGTATAATTTCTTTACTGTCATTTCCTTATAAACAAACATACTGATTAATAACGCATATACCGCAGAGACACCAGCTGCTTCTGTCGGAGTGAAAATCCCGCCGTAAATCCCGCCAAGAATAATGACCGGAATCAGCAAAGCCCAGCCGGCTTTATAAGTCGTGCTCAGCAGTTCCTGCCTCGTTGCCCGCTTATCACGCTCAAGATTATGCTTCCGGGCGTAGAAATAAATATAAATAATAGAGGAAAGCCCATAAATGAGACCCGCTCCGATACCGGCGATAAAAAGCTGTCCGACAGAGACACCTGTCACGGAACCGAAGATGATTAACGTGATACTTGGTGGAATAATAAGGGAAACCGAACCGGCTGAAGCCAAAAGTCCCGCCGCAAACCAGTTATGATACTTTCCTCTGATCATTTCAGGGTACATAATCTTTCCGATCGCGACGACTGTCGCCGGACTCGAACCAGAAAGCGCCCCAAAGAACATACTCGAAACCTGACTCGTCATCGCCACTCCACCGGAGATATGACCGACCATCGCACGAGCCCAATCCAAAATCCGTTTTGACAAACCGCCGACTTCCATAATATTGGCTGCTAAGATGAAAAACGGCAGCGCCATTAACGCAAACTGATCCAGTCCGCCAAACAGACGCTGTATCAAAATCATCGGGTTAATGTCCGTTGTCAAAAGCACCGTTGCAAAAGAAGCCAATCCAAGCGACACAAAAATCGGAGTACTTGAAAACAGGAAGATAAAAATCAAAACAATCAATACAGTAATCATGGTTGTTTCTCCTCTATCGTGTTAGATTGCAGGTCTTTAAACAGCTTGAATGTATGAACGACCAAATGAATAAGTGAAAGGAGCGCCCCTATCGGAATCGCTAAATAAATGTAAAACATCTTAATTTGCAGCGAAGGTGTAATTTGTCCGGAGTCGATGCTGAACTTCACTAATTCAATACTGTAGTAAAAAATAAACGCCATAAAAACGATGGAAAGCAGGTTGACGACTAACGCTATAATCGCGCCCCATTTCTTTGATAAATAATCGAGGAAAAAATCAATCCCTACATGAAGACCTCGCCGGAAACAAACCGCGGCTCCGATAAATGTAATCCAGATCATGCCATACCGAATAACCTCTTCCGCCCAGTTCGTATTTGCACTGAAGCCGAAACGAAGCACAATATTCACAAACAAGACAATCGTCACAGCAAGTAAACAAATGCCAACAAAAGCTTCCTCAATCCGATTGATCCACTTCATTGTTCATTCTCCTTTTACTAAAAGTCTTACGCGGAGTCTTTGCCCTTCTTTTAGTATGATGAAACGTCATTACACACCTTATCTAAAAGAACAGGGGATGCCTTTGAAGGATCACTTTTGCACCTTTAAAGACAACCCCATACAGCAAGCGTCGTCCTCCTTCTGTCGGCCCGCTCATTCATCCTTGAGCCGCCGGCAATGCGGAATGTTCTGACGCATCTTTTTTTGTGCAAGCGGAGTTATCCTATCAACTCGTTATCCACCTGCCAGGAGCAGAACCGCATATTGCTTAGAGAGGGTGTCCCGAAAGCTTCTGGGACACCCTCTTCAACGTGGCAAGCGATATACGGAGCCACTACGGGCTTTTAACTTTTTCGTTACGTCCTATTCATTACCTGCTACTTGGTCAATCGCTTCATATAGCTTATGAAGCAGTTCAAGTTGTTCAGGTGTGTTGTACACTTCCTCATGCATAGGCAGTGACGCTTCACGGAAGCTTTCGATTTCTTCTTCCGTTAATTCATAATAGTTCGCACCAGAATCAATAATCGCTTGACGGTACTCGTCTTCCACTTCGCTTAATGCTTGGCGCGCAGCAGTACGTCCTTCTTCTTCAGCTTGGGCAATTACTTGCTTCAACTCGTCAGAAAGTCCTGCATACCAGCCTTGGTTAGCCATTAACACATATGTCATTGTGCCATGGTAGCTTTCAATAATATTATCCTGAACTTCATGATAATTATTTAAGTAAATTGTTTGTAATGGATTTTCTTGTCCATCAACAACACCTTGCTGTAAAGAGTTATACACTTCAGCGTAAGGCACAGGAATCGCATTTCCGCCCCATGTTGCATATTGCTCAATTAAAAGCGGGGATTCCATAACACGCATCGTTAAACCTTGGAAGTCAGCCGGCTCATGAATTTCCTTGTTTCCTGTCGTGAACAATTTAAAGCCGCCAGGCCAGTAACCTAGTCCTTCAAATCCACCTTGACCAAGAGTTGCTAAAACTTCTTGTCCAACTTCTCCGTCAAGCACTTCATACGTTTGCTCTGTATCTGCAGGCCATAAGTATGGAAGATCGATTACTTTAATGTCATCAACAAACGGACTAACGACAGCAGTTGGCTGCATTGTAATATCGATTTCACCCATTTGTGTTCCTTCAACTTGTTCACGTAAGCTTCCAAGCTGCGAAGCCGGGTAAACATCGACTGTTACTTTTCCGCCAGTTTGCTCTTCTACTACTTCTTTAAACTTTTCAGCCCCAATGTGCTCTGGGCTTTCAATTGGTTGATTATGGCTAAAGGTAATAACCAATTCTTCAAATTCAGCATCTCCAGCATCTCCAGTTGCTTCTTCACCTGGTGCAGCGTCATCAGTACCTTCATTTGTGTCGTCCGAGCCGCCACATGCTGCGATAACAAACAAGAATAACGCAGACAGTAATAATACGAGTAATTTTTTCATACTTGATACCCCTTTTTGAATTTTTTAAAAATTAGTTACACACAGTGTACCCGCTAACTATTTGTCCATTCGGCTAAATCTCCTTTTGTAATTATGTCCAAAAGAACAAATAAATTTGCGACATAATGAAATTAATTTAACATTCTCCTTTCTTCATCTGTGACTTATTCTCTTACATTATATGAAAAACTTTTCTAAAATTCTATACCTTTGTGAGAAAATCTAACAATAAACTTTCTGAATATATGACGAATTTATGTCAGATAACTGAAAACGCTTTTAATTTTTATGTTAGATAATCTATAATATTTTACCAAAATACTTAACTAACTTATCTTTTTGTTATATTAGAATAATATTTGAAAGCAAAAATAAAAGCTTGCCTACCGGTCTCCATTACGAGACAGGCCGACAAGCCGGGCGTTCTTAGCGAATATCAACAATTTGAATTTCCATCTCTCCACCAGGGGTATTTACCATTACCTTGTCATTGATTGCTTTTCCAAGTAAGCTTTGCGCCATCGGAGAATCATTGGAAATCTTTCCTTCAGCCGGATCAGATTCAGCGCTTCCAACAATCGTATACTCTTCTTCATCGCCATCTGGAAGTTCGATGAACTTCACCGTCTTCCCAAGCGTTACAACGTTTTCTGAACCTTCTTCTTCTTCAATCATCACCGCATTGCGAATCATTTTTTCTAGCTGAATAATCCGCCCTTCGACAAACGCCTGCTCTTCTTTCGCTGAATCATATTCGGAGTTCTCCGAAAGATCGCCGAAACTGCGGGCAATCTTAATGCGTTCCACTACTTCTTTGCGCCGTTCCGTCTTCAAATATTCGAGCTCTTCCTCCAGCTTGCGTTTTCCTTCCATTGTCATATAATGTTTTTTCTCTTCCGCCATTGTGACTCACTCCTCATCTGCTTGTTCAAATAAAATATAATTGCTTCACATATGTAGACTAAGAACTCGGCAGTTTCCGAGTTCTTAGTTGCTTACATGTATGAAAGAAAGTAAGGCTTACCCCTAAAATGCAACCTCACTTTCCCTATGCTATTACAAAATCGCTTTTTCTTCAATAATTGTGCGTATTTTAGTCACCATTAGATCAATCGCGACACGGTTTTGTCCACCTTCGGGAATGACGATGTCGGCATAGCGCTTCGTCGGTTCAATAAATTGCAGGTGCATCGGCCTGACAACCGACGTATATTGATCAATGACCGACTCAATCGAACGACCTCGGTCACGAATGTCACGAAGAAGGCGGCGAATGATGCGAATATCGGCATCCGTGTCCACAAATAGCTTAATATCCATCATCTCACGAAGCCGCTCATCCTCTAAAATCAAGATTCCTTCCACGATAATGACATCCTTTGGCTCAATGATCACGACTTTATTTGAGCGGGTATGTGCTTTATAGTCGTAAACCGGCTTTTCAACTCTCTTTTTCGCAGCGAGCTGCTGAAGATGATGAAGCAGCAGATCATTATCAAAGGCCAGCGGATGATCGTAATTCGTTTTCAGCCGTTCTTCAAAGCTAAGTCCACTTTGATCTTTATAATATGCATCCTGCTCAATCAAGACGATCGATTGCTCATTAAATTGCTGAAAAATTTCTTTCGCAACCGTTGTTTTGCCGGAGCCCGTCCCCCCGGCTACCCCAATTATAATTGGTTTTGTTGCCATTATCTTACCTCTTTGCGCATCATGTTTTGCGGATGAACCGGCTGATCGACTTTAAAGCGGACAATTTGCAGCGGATGACGCGCCGCATCAAGTTCCTGTCCATCTTCATCCCAAATCGTCTCGATTTTTTGCATGAAGTTGCTTATTTCCGGGCCGAAAAATTCCACTTCGTCTCCTGGTTTAAAGTGATTGCGCTGCTGCAATGTAACGATTGATGTTTCCGGATCATAATCGAGCACCAATCCGGCGAAGTCATACTTTGTCCGCTTCGGATGACTGCCGTACATTTGCTCTTCAAATGTTGGTTCGCCTTCGAAAAACTGTGGAGCGAAATCGCGATTCGCGCATTTTTCCAGTTCATCCAGCCATGCCTTATCGATCTGAAAATTGTCAGGATCGGCACAATAAGCATCAATAACCTTGCGATATACACTTGTAACGGTCGCGACATAATGGATTGATTTCATTCGCCCTTCGACCTTCAAGCTGTCAATTCCAGCTTCAATCAGCTTAGGAATCGCCTGAATTAAATTCAAATCTTTCGGACTCATCGTATATTGCGGATCGTTTTCCGAGAACAGCGCTTTTTCGCCCTGCTCATTCGTTTCATATAAGTCGTATTCCCAGCGGCATGATTGACAGCAGCCTCCGCGGTTGGAATCACGCGCTGTCATATGGTTGCTCAAGACACAGCGGCCGGAATATGAAATACACATCGCGCCGTGAACAAAGCTTTCAATTTCAATATCAACATTTTTCTTCATCTCAAGCATTTCTTCAAGTCCTACTTCGCGGGCAAGAACGACACGGTGCAGTCCTTCTTCTTTCCAATACTTGACCGCCAGCCAGTTACTCAGCGACTGCTGGGTGCTTAAATGCACCTCAACTTTTGGAGCAACGCGTTTACATGTTTCAATAATGAGCGGGTCGGCGACGATAATCCCGGTCACGCCGACATCCTGCAGGGAGCGTAAATATTCCTCAAGCCCGTCCATATTTTCATTATGAGCGTAAATATTCGTCGTCACATATACTTTGGCGCCGTATTTGCGGGCAAATTCTACGCCCTCTCGCATTTCTTCAAGCGAAAAATTATCGGCATTTGAGCGCAGGCCGAATTCCTGGCCGCCAATGTAAACCGCATCCGCGCCATAATGAACAGCAACTTTTAATTTTTCGAGACTTCCAGCCGGCGCGAGCAGCTCCGGTTTTTTCGTAATGATCCGTTTCCCTTCACTTGTACGTTCTGCAATCGTTGACATCCCGTTTCCTCCTTTCTAATAGACCGTTTCTTTAAAGAAAAAGCCGGTATCCAATTTTCGATTCTGCGGCTGAAGCGCTTCGGCCTCTGCCAGTAACGCCTCTTTTTTCTCCGCGTATTGCTCTGGTTCGTCGGCGCAAAGATCAATCGCCTCTCTGTAAAGAGCCGTTACCTTTTCAAGGTAGTCCGTCTCCTTAAGGATGCCGTCAATTTTAAAGCTGTCTACGCCTGCTTCGATCATCTCTTCCAGCTCATCGATGATGCAAATATCATTCGGGCTCATAATATGCGTTCCGTTCTCGTCTTCAAAAATCGGATAACGCGCCTCACGCTCGGCATCGTATAACCATAATTGCCGGTCCTTTGTCCGGCGCTCGACGGCGAGATTCTTTCCTTGAAATTGCATGTAATTCCCGATCAACGTCCGCTTCGACTGGAACATACAGGTCATTCCATGAACCTGCACTTCAATCTCGACTTCGGCATTCTCGTTGATTTCCACAATTTCATCCATGCTCAATTCACGGGCGAGCACAGCCCGGGCTGCGCCTTTCTTCCCCCAGTAATTGGCTGTATACCAATTCGTCGCGGTCGTTTCCGTATTCCAATGCAATCTCATGCCCGGAGCGGCCTGACGCACCGTCATCAAGACAGCCGGATCTCCGAATACAATCGCATCGACGCCTGCCTCTTGCAAAAAGGCAACATAGTCAGCAAGCTCCCCCACTTTATCATTATGAAATATCGCATTCATTGCTACATAGACCCGTTTTCCCTGTTCATGGGCAATCGTGACAGCTGCTCGTATATCAGCGCGGGAGAATTCGCCGGCTAACCGCAGCCCGTAGCGTTCTTCGCCAATGATGACCGCATCTGCCCCCGCTGCAAAAACCCGCGATACAGCGTCAAGGTCTTTAGGGGTCACTAGCAACTCTGGCTTCTTGTTCATATCTATCCCCTTCCTACTCTTCCTTTTTCACGCTTACAGCAAGGCCGTCACCGACCGGGATAATGGTCGTATCATAATCAGATCGGGACATGAGCCAGCTGTTATACGTTTTAATTTTATTCGTTAATTGGCGTAATCGTTTATTTTCAATATGGTCAGCAGCAACAAGGCCGCGAAACAGGACATTATCCGAAAAGATCACGCCGCCTTTTTTCACATATGACCCATACATCTCAAAAAATCGTTTGTATTGACCTTTAGCGGCATCAATAAATAATACATCAAAAAGGGACTCGAATTCAAGTTTTTGGCTCAATTCCAGGGCATCGCCATGCCATACTTCAATCCGATCCGTCAAATTCAGCTCCTGCACATTCGCCAGCGCCTGCTCATAACGCGTCTCATCGCGCTCGATGGTGACAATCACAGCTTCAGGCAACGCCAGCGCCATTCTGCTTGCTGAATAGCCGATTGCCGTGCCAATTTCCAAAATCCGCTTCGGCTTCACCAGCTTAAGCTGCTGGAGCAGGCACTCCATGCCGACCAGATCCATGATCGGAACATCATGCTCCGCAGCAAAATGTTCCATCTCGACAATTTTGTCAGGTCGGGCCGGCAACAGTGAATGAAGATAATGCACTACTTCTTTTTCGCTCATTCCGTTCCTCCAGTCTGAAGCTGGGACAAACTGTTCTACCTACAAGGTATCGGCCAAATGGCAGAGGGCGTCCCTGCACCGCTGCATGATTCTTCGTTTGACATGTTCGTTCTATCCCAGCATCCTCTATTCCAGTAAGAGAGGGTGTGCCTAAGGAAAACCCTTTTGGCACACCCCGGTTGATTATTGAAAAGGCTTTGACGAGACGCAGCCGGTGAAGCTCAAAGTGGGTCAACCTGCTGTTCCCTATTCTTCACTTTCTGCTTCAATCCATTCATCACGATACATTTGATGGGTTTGATTATGCCCTTCATATGTCTCATTATAAATCACTTCGCCATTATAGCGCGCATAGAAGTAGACGTAATCCGTCTCCTCCGGCTGGAATGCGGCCCGGATCGAGTCGCTGCCCGGACTGGCGATTGGCCCGATTGGAATGCCTGGATACAAATACGTATTGTAAGGCGAGTCCACTTCCAAATCATTGTAGGTTGTCATATAGCGATGCTCGCCAAGCGCGTAAGACACTGTCGGATCAACCTGAAGTCTCATCCCCTGCTCAAGCCGGTTATACAAGACCCCGGAAATTAAGTAGCGATCCTCGGAATGCTGCGCTTCCCGTTCAATAATTGAAGCGAGCGTGAGGATGTTATGTAGCGTATACTCCCCATCCTCGACTTCGGCGAGAAACGGGTCAACTTCGGCTTCCGTCCGGTCAAGCATCGTCTCGATGATTTCTTTAATCGGCGGGTTGTCCTCAAGAAAGTCATAGCGCGCCGGAAATAAATACCCTTCAAGCGGATAACGGATCCCTTCCTGCAACACTTCATCTGTCAGCATCGCATAGCGGTGAATCAGGCTTTCAATATACTCGCGATCATTAAGCACTTCCATCACTTCTTCAACAGAATGCTCTGTATTCTCAGCTATGATTCCGGCGATATCTTCAAGCCACAATCCTTCTGGCACGGTGAAAACGAGCTCCGCCTCCTGAATCACGCGTCCATCCTTTAAGGCTGCGATCATTTCATCCATCGTCATCGCAGTGGAAAGGACATAGTCTCCAGCCTGGAATCCACTCTCATTGTTGTAGCGGACAAAATAACGGAATAACGCCCCATTGCGGACAAGACCTTCTTCTTCTAAAATGGTTCCAATTTGACTGGCAGATGAACCGATTGGAATCGTGACTTCAACTTCCTGCGGATTTTCTTCATTCATTGGGCCAAGTGCATTTTTTATATAAAAATACCCGCTTGTAAGCAGGATGGTTCCAATTAGAATGAATCCGATGACACAAAAAAAGACGATCTTTCTCACGACTTTCGCCTGAGAAACCCGTTCTTCATATAGATCATTTCGTGGTTTTTCGTTGGAATCAGACATCCTTCTCCCCCTTCCACCGTCTTATTATACTACATTTTCAAAAAAAGAGAACATCCTTAGATCAAAATCTGATCCTTTTGGATGTTCCCGTTCCTTCTTATTGATCTTCTTCCGAAAACGTGTTGAGCATCTCTTCAACGATTTCCCATTCAGCGTCGGTTTCGATCGGGAAGAGCGCGATGTCGTTTTCTTCCTCGTCACGGTCTTCATAACGAAACGCGAATACTTCTACCTCTTCATCCTCATCGGCCTCTTCGCCAACGGGTGTAACAAGAATATAGGATTTCCCGGTTTCGTCCACCGTAAATTTAAACAACTCATCAAATAAATGTTCATCCCCGTTTTCATCGGGAATCACAATACGATCTTTTTCTTCTTGCGTCATCGTCGCACCTCTTTTCCTAGTTTCCCTTATGATCAAGATAGCCTTGCAGGATCATAACGGCAGCCATTTTATCAATGACCTTTTTTCGTTTCTTTCGACTGACATCAGCTGAAATCAGCATTTTCTCCGCAGCGACAGTCGTTAGACGCTCGTCCCACATTTTCAGCTCGCAGTCCGGTACATGCGTCTGCAGCTGCTCGGCAAACTGCTCGCTCCGTTCACCGCTTGGGCCGATCGTTCCATTCATATTCTTCGGCAGTCCTACTACGATAGTGTGAACATCATATTGCTCCACCATGCGCTTTATTGTTAAAAAGTCCTGGTCTGGCTCCTCTTCGCTTCGCTTAATCGTTTCCAGTCCCTGCGCCGTCCAGCCAAGCTCATCGCTCAAAGCCACGCCAATCGTCTTCGTTCCGACATCCAACCCTAATGCTCTCATTCATTCTCCTTACGGTGCTGTGATAAATAGGATTTCACTAACTCTTCAATCAGCTCATCGCGCTCAAGCTTGCGAATGAGGGTACGCGCATCTTTATGCCGGGGAATGTACGCAGGATCTCCAGAGAGTAAATAGCCGACAATTTGATTGATGGGATTATAGCCTTTCTCCTCCAGCGCCCCATATACAGAAAGGAGTACCTCTTGGACATCAACATCGACCGAATCATCCGGAAAATTAAACTGCATTGTCTTGTCCATAGAGCTCATCACAAACACCTCTTTCATTTTGCAATAAAAACGTTCTCTATTGCTTGTTTACCTTTCATTGTACACCAAAAGCAGGAAATTAGGAAATCGTATGAATATATTCTTGCACATAAGCAAGCGCCTGTTCAAGCTGCTCCGGATTCTTTCCGCCAGCCTGCGCCATATCCGGACGGCCGCCACCGCCACCGCCGCAACGAGAGGCGACTTCCTTGACGATCTTTCCTGCATGGTAGCCTTCTGCTACTAAATCCTTTGTCACTCCGGCACTAATGTTTACCTTGCCGCCTGTCACAGCGCCGAGGACAATCACTCCTGAACCAATGTCCTGCTTCAGCTTATCGACTATCGCGCGCAGGCTGTCCATATCCTTCGCTTCAACCTTTTTCGCCAGCAGCTGGACATCGTTCACCGTAATAGCTTCATCGACAAGACTTCCCGCTTCAAGGTTGCTTAATTTTTGCGTTAACGATTCGTTCTCACGCTGCAATTCCTTGATTTGCTGCTGTGTCGCTTCGATTCTTGCCGGCACATCGACAACGCGCTTTGCCTTTAAACTGGCAGCGGCCTGTTTCAACAGCTGAAGCTGGTCATTCATATAGTGATAAGCCGCCTTGCCTGTCACTGCTTCGATCCGTCTCACGCCGGCCCCAATTCCGGATTCCGTCACGATTTTGAACAGTCCAATTTCCGCCGTATTTCTGACGTGACAGCCACCGCACAGCTCAAGGCTGTAATCGCCGACTTTTACAACGCGGACGATATCGCCGTACTTTTCGCCGAATAGGGCCATCGCGCCCATCGCTCTCGCTTCGTCAATATTTTTTAGAGAGATATCGACTTGAAGAGAATGCCAGATCTGTTCATTGACAATCGCTTCGACCTTGGCGATTTCCTCTTCATTAACTTGGCCAAAATGCGAGAAATCGAAACGGAGTCGTTCCTCGGAAACGAGGGAACCGGCCTGGTTAACATGCTCGCCAAGCACATCCTTAAGCGCTTGATGCAGAAGATGTGTGGCGGTATGGTTTTTGACAATTGCCGTCCGCTCCGTTTCTTCGACGACACAGCGCACCTCTGCCCCCTGCTTTAGCGTCCCTTCCTTCACCGTCACATGGTGAAGATGCTGGCCGTTCGGCGCTTTGCTGACATCCGTCACTTCAGCGAGGACACCGTCGCCGCGGAGGACGCCTTTATCAGCCACCTGTCCGCCACTTTCGGCATAAAAAGGTGTTTCGTTTAAGATAAGCTGCGCCTGTTCACCCGCTCCGACGATGTCGACCTTTTGCTTATCATGAATAAGCACTTCGACCTTCGCCGTCGTCGCCAGCGTATCGTAGCCGACAAACTTGCTTTCGTCGACAATCTCGCCGAGCAATTCGTCCTGCACCTGCATCGAGCCGGATTCCTGTCTTGCCGAGCGTGCTCTTGAGCGCTGACCTTCCATCGCCTTCTCGAACCCCTCACGATCAATCGTTAAGCCTTTCTCCTCTACATATTCCTCCGTCAGGTCAATTGGAAACCCGTACGTGTCATAAAGACGGAAAACATCCTCGCCGGCAATTGTTGTTTTCTTGGCGGCTATCGCATCATCAAGAATTTTCTCAAGAATCGTCAATCCTTCATGAAGCGTTTCGTGGAAGCGCTCTTCTTCGTTTTTAATGACCTTCTGGATAAAATCGTTTTTCTCTTTGACCTCGGGATAAAAATCAACCATGATTTCTCCGACAACCGGCACGAGCTGATACATAAACGGCCGGTCAATCCCGATCAGCTTCGCATAGCGGACAGCGCGGCGCAAAAGGCGGCGCAGCACATAGCCTCGTCCTTCATTTGAAGGAAGCGCTCCGTCCCCAACGGCGAATGTTACCGTACGAATATGGTCGGCGATCACCTTAAAGGCGACATCTTTTTCTTCCTCCTGTCCGTAGTGAACAGATGTCTGCTGCTCCGTCGCGCGAATGATCGGCATAAATAAATCCGTCTCAAAGTTCGTCGGCACATCCTGAATAACGGATACCATCCGCTCAAGGCCCATCCCTGTATCAATATTCTTTTTCGGAAGCGGTGTATAGCTTCCGTCAGGATTATGATTGAACTGTGAAAAGACGAGGTTCCATACTTCTAAATAGCGGTCATTTTCTCCCCCTGGATAAAGCTCGGGGTCATTGGCATCGTCGCCGTAAGACGGTCCACGGTCATAGAAAATTTCCGTATTCGGTCCGCTCGGTCCTTCACCGATGTCCCAGAAGTTGCCTTCTAAGCGAATGATGCGCTCTTCGGGAATGCCGATCTTTTCCTTCCAGTATACATAAGCCTCATCATCCTCAGGGTGCACCGTGACGGACAGTTTATCCGCTTCAAAGCCGATCCAGCGTTCACTCGTTAAAAATTCCCACGCCCATTCAATTGCTTCTTCTTTGAAGTAATCGCCGATTGAGAAGTTGCCGAGCATTTCAAAAAACGTATGATGGCGCGCCGTCTTACCGACATTTTCAATATCGTTCGTCCGAATCGATTTCTGAGCGTTTGTAATCCGCGGGTTATCCGGAATCACTCGACCGTCAAAGTATTTCTTTAGCGTGGCGACCCCGCTGTTAATCCAGAGCAAGCTCGGATCTTCATGGGGAACAAGCGACGCACTCGGTTCGATATCGTGACCTTTCTCCTTAAAAAAGTCTAAAAACATTTGTCTTACTTGGGCAGATGTTAAAGGTTTCATCTTCTATCATCTCCTTATTTATATGTATGTAAAACGAAAACACACGCTGGGCCTAATCGCTTCCCCACTGTGGGCCGGGCATCAAAAAAACTCCCTTTCCCGGATAAGGGACGAGAGTTATGTCACGCGGTACCACCCTATTTATAGACAACGACGGCGTCTATCACTTTCGACCATAACGCGGTTAGACGGCAGAATTTGCCTGCACTCAGGAGCAGCTTTCTGAAACCCTTCGTTTCAGGCATCTTCCAGCCATGGATGCCTTTCTCTGTAAACGGACTGTTTCATACTCGTTCCTTCAACGTATTCTTACTATGTTTATATGCCCTTTTCATTATAGGAAGCCGCTTGACAAATGTCAATCGTTCATCAGATGAAGGCGCAAGTGCCAGAGCGTAACCTTGGCGATCGCCAGCATCGGTACGGCGACGAGTAGGCCGATCACTCCTCCTGTCTGAATGCCGACAAGGAGGGCGAGAATGATCAGCATCGGATGAAGATGCAAGGTTTTGCCGACGATAAACGGGCTCAGCACATTTCCTTCCACCTGCTGGATGACGATTAAAAGAATCGCCGTAAAGATCGCCAGCTGCCATGATTCCAGCAAAGCGACGATGATCGCCGGAGCAGCGCCGATAAACGCGCCGAAATACGGGATCAAATCCGCCGCGCCGATAAACAGCCCGAGCAAAATCGGATACGGGACACCGAGCAGCCATAAGCCGATGATCGAAAGCACCGCCACCGACAGTGAGACGAGGAGCTGACCGCGGATAAAGCTGCCGAACGTCTGATCAAGATCCTTCAAATAGCGCTGCAACGGCTGTCTCCATTTACGCGGGGTTACATACCAGGCCGTCTTTTCAACGAGATCATAATCTTTCAGAAAGTAAAACACTAAAAAGGGAATAACGAGAAAAGCGAAAACGGAATGCAGCAAAAAGACCGCGACCTTTTCTACCTGGTCCAATGCTTTTCCACTCCACGCTTCGAGCTGGACGGTCCATTCCTTTGACTGGGACTGAAGCGGTTCAGGTAACGAATTGAGCTGATCCTGCAGCCGGTTGACGAGCACTGTTAATTCGTTTATTTTTCCCGGGAGCTGAGCAAAGGCATGCTGAACTTGAGCGATCAAAAACGGCAGGCCGATCATCACAACAAAACTGATCAGGCCAATCACCGCCAGAAAAATGAGGGAAACCGCCCACCTTCGTTCCATGCCATTTTGGTGAAGTTTTTCAACGAGCGGATGAAGAAAATAGCTTAACAACGCAGCAATTCCAACCGGTAACAGCAGCGCCTTTCCAATGAGCAAAAACGGTTCTGCAAGGAAGGCTACCCGCGACAGCATATATAAAATGAGTAAGATCAGCAAAACAATCAATAAACGCGCGATCCACTTTTGTTGAGTCTGTCCCATCTCTGCCCCTCCATTTAAAAGAGAGATTGAGACAACGGGTCGTTTGCCCTTTTGTCTCAATCTCGAGGCAGCGCGCGAAGTCTGCTCCTGCGTTTAAATCCCCTACCGAAGAAATCCGCTTCAGTAGGGGATTTGCGCAAAACGGCGCCACTGCCATGTTTTTTTCCTCTCAACTTCGGCTTCTGTCCCAGCCTCTCTATTTATGCTTTAATGATATTCATCGTAGGTGTTTCCATGATTTTTTATCGGTTAATGATGTCATAAAGGAATCGAATCTTTCTTCGTTTTTCGATCAGTCAGTGAATATGCGGCTGCACCGATCCCGAATGCAAGGACATGAACTTACTTACGTTCCATCGAGCTGAAGATCCTGTTCCTCAAACAAATCATCGAGTGAACTTAAAGAACCATCCTCTTCAACTTGATGAAGAGACAGCTTTCCTTGAGAAATGCTCATTTCAACAAAACAGTTCCAGCAATAGTACTGATTCGTGCCGATTTTTCCAATATCTTTGCTTTGGCAATTTGGACAACGCATCATAGGGCTCCCTTCTATTCCGTCAGGATTGCGCGCCCTCCTCCAATTGTCAGCTTCGCCTCACTTTTGACAACCTTTCTTCCTTCGAGGATGTCAGCGACCAATCCTTCCGTCACTTCGTACCCTATGATTGTCCCCAGTTCCTCATGAAAATATACATCTTCTACCAGTCCGAGCTTCTCTCCCTCTTTTGTGAGCAGAGGCGTCCCCTGAAGCCGCTTACGACCTGATTTCAGCACCGCTGCCCCGGACTTGTGAAAGGGCTGCAAAACGTCACTGTCGGTGACCATTACTCCATCCTCGCCAAAGCTTTCCACTGCTTCAAGCGGCAGCATCATGGCGCGCCTGAACCAGCCTTTCACATCAATAACAAGACCAGCTACCGCGCCATCCTCATACAGCAAATCAACAACGTGTCCACACTCTTCTCCCGTTGCCAAAGAGAGCACAGGCAATCCCTCAATCGTTGCAAATGTTCGCAAAGCTCTCGCCACCTTTCCGAACATTCCTAGTGTACCGCACTCCCAAACCCACTATGTGAGTGATTAATTTCCATAAGAAAACCGGCTACGCGGTTTTCTTTAAAGCGTCGTGCAAAGCCGTTACATTCTTTTAAAGGCTGGCTGAAAGCGGGGTTCTTTCTGACAGCCGCGTAACGCGCGAAGCCGACGCACTTCCTTGAAGCATCCCCAATCATACGTTCTTATAAAAACAGCCTGAGCGGAACCGCCACGATCTTTCAAATCCCGTTGTGAATGGGTTTCTCACAACGGGATTGTGGCGTGTGGAGCCATTTTCTAACCAGTTATGTTCCATCACTTCAACCCGCCGTGCAAAGCCGTTACATTCTTTTAAAGGCTGGCTGAAAAAAGCCCGATGGAAAGGTTCTGCTTTCCATCGGGCTTGTAACGTTCCGCCGTACATCACTCCGGAAACTTACTCGGGGAAGAAAGCTGCCGGAGTTTTTCCTTCAGCATCGAATGGCGGAGCACCTCATCCTTTTCCGTAATCGCCGCATACATCGTCCGTAATTCCCCGCACAGCAATAAAAACTGCTTCGCCCGCGTAATCCCTGTATATAACAGGTTGCGCCGCAGCATCCGTGAGTAGCTGCGGACGACAGGCATGACAACGATTGGAAATTCACTTCCTTGCGACTTATGGATCGAGCAGCAATACGCATGCGTAATCTGGTTAAGATCTTTTTTCGGATACACGACCTCTGTTCCATCAAAGGAAATAACAAGCTGGTCCTGGCGTTCTGCATTTTCCTTCGCGTAAAAAATCGCGACAATTTCTCCCCTGTCACCGTTATAGACGTTTTCGTCCGGGTTATTGACGAGCTGGAGGACAATGTCACCGGTGCGGTAGACGACCTCGCCAAAGCGAAGCTCACGCCTTTGTTCCGTCGCCGGATTGAACAGCTCCTGCAGCATGACATTTAACGCCGAGATACCGGCGGGCCCTTTATACATCGGGGCAAGCACCTGAATGTCTTTCGGCGTATAGCCCTTTTTCAGCGCATTTCCGCAAATTTGAGCGACAACATGCTGAACTTGATCGCTGCGGCACGGAAAAAAGCGGCGATCCGGCTGCGGTTCAGGGAGATTGGAAGGCATCTTTCCTTTTTTCATCTCATGAGCAAGCTCGATGATCGAAGAGCCTTCCGCCTGACGGTAAATATCGGTTAACGGGACGGTCGGAATCATTCCGGAATCAAGGAAGTCGCGCAGCACCTGCCCCGGCCCGACGGATGGCAGCTGATCCTGATCGCCGACCAAAATGACCTGCATTCCTTTCGGCACGGCCTTTAACAATTGATTCATTAACCAAATATCGACCATTGAGCTTTCGTCAACGATGAGCAGCTCCCCTTCAAGCGGCTCGTCATCGCCTTTTTCAAAGCCTTGCCCGCCCTTCCAGCCGAGCAGCCGGTGAATCGTCGTGGCAGGCAGCTCGGTTGCTTCACTCATCCGTTTCGCTGCCCTTCCCGTCGGCGCGACAAGTAAGATCGGGAACGGATTGCCTTTCGTATACGCGCTTGGCTCAAGCGCCAGGCCATGCAGACGGCCATACAGCTCAACAATCCCTTTGATCACCGTCGTCTTTCCTGTTCCCGGCCCCCCTGTCAAAATCATGAACGGGGAGGATAAAGCAGTTTGAATCGCTGTTTTTTGCGAGGGGGCATATTCAATCTTCATCTCTTCTTCAAGCTGACCGAGCGCCTTCAAAAACTCGGCCTCCGGAAATTCATCCTTGCTGTCTTCACTTAAGAGCTTGCGCACGCTTGTGACAATCCCTTTTTCAGCGAAATAAAGCGACTTTAAATAAAGCCGGTCTTCCTCTTCCACTATATGTCCTTCTTCATCCATCACGAGCAGCTGTTCAGCAATCTCTTCAGCTGAGATTTGGCAGTCATATGAGGAAAGAAGACGGCTCGCCTCTTCACATAGTGTCTCCTTTTTCAAAAAAACATGCCCTTCCTGCAAACAAAGCTCCTGAAGCAAAAACAAACAGCCGGCACGAATCCGCTCTGGATGATTGCCCGTTAAGCCGATTGCCGCGCCAAGCTGATCGGCGCGGCGAAAGCCGATTCCTTCGACATCCGTGATCAATTGATATGGATTTGTCCGAATAATATCAAGGGCCTGCAGTCCATAAGCCTGATAAACCTTCATGGACAGCTCGACGCCAAAGCCATGCTCGGAAAGCGTCATCAATACTTGCTCCACACCTTGCTGATCAATCAGCTGACTGTACAAAGCATCAGCCTTCTCTTTTGACAGCTTCGGAATTTGATTGAGAGACGCGCGGTCTTCGACAATCTTTGTAATCGCCCGCTCACCGAGTATTTCGACAATCGCCTGCGCCGTCTTCTCGCCGACACCTGGAAAACGGCTGCTCGACAAATACTGAATAATGCCATGCTTCGTTTGCGGCAAGTCGCGCCGGAATTGGTCGACCTGGTATTGGAGGCCGAACTTCGGATGCTCTGTCAGCGAACCGAAAAACAAAAACGTCTCCTCCACTTCCAGCTTCGGCAAAAGGCCGACCACGGTCACTTTCTTTTCCTTTATCTCTTCATTCGTAGCTTGAATCTGAATATAGGCGACTGTATAATGATTTTCTTCATTCTGAAAGACAATGTGGGAAACCGTTCCTTTTATGTAGCCCTTCTCAACCTGGCCATGTTCCTCCGTCACGATCGCTCACCCTAACCCAAGTGCCTTTTCAATCGTCTTCTTCCCATTGGCGGCAAGAGCATGATCCGGCTGAATAGCAAGCGCGCGTGTAAATGCCTCAAGCGCGTCCGTCGTCCGGTCATGATAGGCGTACGCCACTCCAAGATTGAAATAAGCATCGGCGTGCTGTTCATCTCGCTCCACAACCTGCTCAAGCTCGTCAATCGCTTCATCAATATATTCAAGCTGTGCGAGACAAAGCCCGTACTGAAACCGTCCTTCGACATCATCCGGCGCCAGCTCGACGGTTCTCTTGAACGAAGCAAGCGCGTGCGGCAACGCTCCAAGCTGATAATAGCTCATCCCGAGCATGAAATGGACATCACTTTCATCAAGCTTGGCGATAATGGCCTGCTTGAACATTTTTGCCGCTTCTTCAAACTGATCCTGCTTGTAATAAATCGTCCCCGCGCCATAATAAGCGGTCGCCGCCGTTTCATCCAAGCCGATCGCTTTGTCAAAAAAGGTTAACGCCCGTTCATATTCCCCGACAACACCGAGCAAATTGCCGAAATTAATAAAGCCGGTCGGGTCATGAGGATTTTCTTCAATCGCATCATTAAACATCTTCGCCGCTTCTTCATACTTGCGCTCATTCATATAGGCAATTCCTTGTTCATTCAAGCTCATCTTCCAACCTCCTCCTAACGATAAGAAAAACGCCACAGCATCTTTTCTTAGAAGCGGTGTGCGGAGCCGTTATCATCGTTTTATGGGTGACTGAAAACAGGGCTCTTTCAGCCATCCGCGAACAAACGCGAAGCCGACGCCCTGCCCTCAAATCATCTCTGAAGAAATATCCGCTGTTTTCTTTCTCTTCGGTCTCACCACTTTTTTATTACTTGATCAATCGTTCCTCCGCCGAGGCAAACCTCGCCATCATAGAGGACAACAGCCTGACCAGGTGTAATCGCCCGTTGCCGCTCATGGAAATAAACCTTCGCCGTGCCATCCGCCCGCGGATAGACCGTCACCTTTTGATCAGGCTGACGATAACGGAACTTAGCCGTACAGACGATTTCCTCCTGCAACGGCTCTTTTGAAATCCAATTCATGCCTATTGCTTCAAGGCCCTCTGAATAAAGCCCTTCATGGTGGAAGCCTTGGCCGACAATGAGCACGTTCCGCTCAAGATCCTTGCCGATGACAAACCACGGCTCTCCTGAACCGCCGATACCAAGCCCTTGCCGCTGACCGAGCGTATAATACATCAACCCGTCATGATGACCTTTTACCTCGCCATCCACGGTTTGCATTTCCCCGCGCTGGGCTGGCAGGAATTCACTTAAAAACTCTTTAAAGTTGCGTTCCCCGATAAAGCAAATGCCGGTACTGTCTTTTTTCGTCGCCGTCGCCAGCTCCGCATCAAGTGCTTTTTGCCGGACATCGCTTTTCGGCATATCGCCGATCGGAAACATCGTTTTTGAAAGCTGCTTTTGCGAAAGAGCATTCAGAAAATAGGTTTGATCTTTGTTATCATCGACGCCGCGCAGCAGGTGGAATTCCCCATTTTGTTCCTCGACGCGAGCATAATGTCCGGTTGCGACATAATCCGCGCCAAGGCTCATTGCATGATTCAAAAAGGCCTTGAACTTAATTTCTTTATTGCACATCACATCGGGATTCGGTGTTCTTCCCGCTTTGTATTCGTCGAGAAAATAAGTGAACACTTTATCCCAATATTGTTTTTCAAAATTAACTGCATAATAGGGAATGCCGATTTGATTGCAGACGCGGATCACATCCTCGTAATCCTCCGTCGCCGTACAAAACCCGCTTTCATCGGTATCGTCCCAGTTTTTCATAAAAATGCCAATGACGTCATAGCCTTGCTCTTTTAATAGAAGCGCGGTCACAGAGGAATCGACGCCACCTGACATCCCGACAACAACCCGCGTATCCTCCGGTCTTTTTTTCATCTTATTCACCACCTTTGTCTCTAGCTGATAAACTCCTGCTGCTGTTTTAATCGATTTACTATTTTTGCGGTCTCCTCGGCAACATACTTGATTTGCTCTTCTGTATTGTCAAAGCCGAAGCTAAAGCGCACCGCCGCCTGCGATCTCTCGCTATTCTCACCGAACATCGCGACAAGAACGTGGGACGCCTCAACCGAACCGGCCGTACATGCTGAGCCGCTTGAGGCGGAAATGCCGGCCATATCCAAATTCATCAATAACGATTCAAGATTAACGCCAGGGAAGCTAATGTTGACAATATGCGGCAAGCGCTCCGTCTGATGGCCGTTCACATAAAAATCAACTTGTTTTTCCGTCCACGTATCAAGCAGTGTATGGGTAAAACGCTGATACTTGTCGTGCCGTTCTTTGATGGTAGCATTGGAAATCTGCAATGCTTTGGCAAAGCCGACGATCGAGGCGACATTTTCCGTGCCGGCCCGGCGTTTCCGTTCCTGCTCCCCGCCATAGAGCAACGGACGTAACGTAAGTCCGTTCTTTATATAAAGCAGGCCGATTCCTTTCGGGCCATTCAGTTTATGAGCTGAAATCGAAAGCATATCAACAGGTAGCTCTGCGATCTTTACTTCGAGCGCGCCGCAGGCTTGTACCGCATCTGTATGAAAAACAGCCTGGTGATCCTTGAGCAGTTCCCCAATTTCCACGATTGGCTGGACTGTACCGACTTCATTGTTGCCATACATAATTGTCACAAGGATTGTGTCATCACGCAAAGCCGCTTCGATATCCTTCGGGTTCACCTGTCCGTATTCATCAACCTTGACGTACGTCACGTCATAGCCGCGTTCTTCCAGCTCTTTACAGGCATGCAGGACGGCATGATGCTCAATCTGTGAAGTAATGATATGCTTGCCTTTGTCGGCATGTTCAAGCGCATAGCCAAGAATAGCCATGTTATCGGCTTCCGTTCCTCCACTTGTGAACACGAGCGTCTGCTCCTTAACTGCAAGAGCGGCGGCTATTTGAGCCCGGGCCTGATCAAGCCCCTGACGCGCCTGTCTGCCACGCTGATGAATGCTTGACGGATTCCCATAATTCGATTGCAAATACGGCAGCATCGCGTCAAGCACTTCAGGATGAAGCGGAGACGTAGCGGCATGGTCCACATACACCATTTCCACCTTTATTCACCTTCTTTATTGTTCTCGAGCTGTCTGCGACAGCTTTTTTATATTGCAGCGGCTTCGTCCTGCGCACGCATGAAGGGAGAAAAGCGTTCCCTTCTTGCTTTACAACCTTTGCGCAGACTACGCTCGCTGCTTCGGAGCTGTCTGCGACAGCCTTTTTATATTGCAGCGGCTTCGCTCTGCGCACGCATGAAGGGAGAAAAGCGTTCCCTTCTTGCTTTACAACCTTTGCGCAGACTACGCTCGCTGCTTCGGAGCTGTCTGCGACAGCTCCTTAAATATAAAACATATAGTATTCTTGTTCGCCGTCGTCTTCGTAGGTTGCGAGGTCGTGGAGGGTTGTGTGGTCGAGTACGTCTTTTACGGCGTCACGGATTTTGATCCAGAGGTTGCGCTTCGCCGGTTCCTCATCATCCAATACCTCAACCGGGCTGATCGGCCCTTCGAGTACGCGGATAATATCTCCCGCCGTAATTTCTTTCGCGTCTTTCGCCAGCATGTATCCTCCGTAAGCACCACGAACGCTTTTTACAAGCATCGCATTGCGCAATGGCGCAATTAATTGCTCTAAATAATGCTCGGAAAGATCATATTCCTTGGCAATCGATTTTAACGAGACAGGTCCTTCACCTGATTTTTTTGCTAATGCCATCATAATGGTGAGACCGTAACGTCCCTTCGTTGAAATTTTCATGTCTTGTCCCTCTTTCTATGATAAAGTCAACTAAGTTATGGCATTGGCGCAGAGTATATCCTACCACGGACGCCAATCCCAAAGCAAAGAAGCCGCTTCTGCCTTACAGAATCCTCCGGGCGGCAGCTCTCTGCATCCCGAAGTACTCCTCCTCTTACCGTTCATCTTCCATCTCATACGATACTAAGTCTTTGCTATTATAGCACGAAAAAACACAACGTTTATAGTTGAACGGAAAATGAATCCGAATAGTTGGCTTTTCCCAACAGTTCGATTACACTTGTGGGTAGGACAAATCCGCAAAAAAGAAGGAGGAATTTGCATGAAGCGACAACCGCTCGCCTACAGAATGCGTCCTCAAAAAATTGAAGATCTGATCGGCCAAAGGCATCTGATCGGGGAAGGCCAACTCCTGAAACGGATGGTCGATGCGGACCGGCTCTCTTCGATGATTTTATATGGCCCGCCAGGAATCGGAAAGACGTCAATCGCCCATGCGATTTCCGGTTCAACGGGTACGCCGGCAAAAATGCTCAACGCGGTCGTTAATAATAAAAAGGATATGGAAATCGCCGTCGCTGAAGCGAAAATGCACGGTCAGCTCATTTTGATTTTAGATGAAGTTCATCGTTTAGATAAAGCAAAGCAGGACTTTCTCCTGCCGCATCTTGAGAAGGGGCTGATCATCCTGATCGGTGCGACGACCGCAAATCCATTCCATTCGATCAACCCGGCGATCCGCAGCCGCTGTCAAATTTTTGAGCTTGAGCGCCTGAAGGTGGAGGATATTGAGCTTGCCCTTCGACGGGCATTAAAGGACGAGGAGCGCGGACTTGGAAAAGAAAAGGTGTCGATTGCCGATGAGGCCATCCGCCATCTTGCTGAGGCATGCGGGGGTGACGTTCGTTCAGCTTTGAACGCCCTTGAGCTTGCCGTCCTCTCCACGTATCCGGATGCTGACGGAATGAAGAACATCACACTGAAAACCGCTGAAGCGAGCATTCAAAAAAAGAGCTTTCAGCATGATAAAGATGGAGACGCCCATTATGATGTGCTTTCTGCTTTTCAAAAGTCGATCAGAGGAAGCGACGTCAATGCCGCTCTCCATTATTTAGGACGACTGCTTGAAGCCGGCGACTTGATCAGCATTGGCCGCAGATTGCTTGTCATTGCGTATGAAGATGTTGGCCTCGCCAGTCCTCAGGCCGGCGCCCGGACGCTCGCCGCGATCGAAGCGGCTGAACGGCTTGGCTTGCCCGAAGCCCGGATCCCGCTTGCGAACGCTGTGGTCGAGCTTTGCCTGTCACCTAAATCAAACTCGGCCTATGTTGCTATTGATGCCGCACTTGCCGATATCCGCAAAGGAAAAATCGGCGACGTGCCAAAGCATTTGCAGGATGCGCATTACCAAGGGGCAAAGCAGCTCGGCCGCGGCCAGACCTACAAATACCCGCATGATTACGAGCACGGCTGGGTCGAGCAGCAATACTTGCCTTCCGTGTTAAAACAAGCCCGCTACTATGAACCGAAGCAGACGAGCAAATTTGAACAAACGCTCGCCGACGTTTACGAGCGCCTGCAAAAGCGATAAGTTTAGCCTCCCAACCAAAAAAAGATGTGCCACTGCGGCACACCTTTCAGCCTGTCGACAAAGTCTCGCAAAAGCGAGACGGTCGACAGGCTTTTTTGGTAGAAGGATTTGTCACGATCCTGAGCTTCGAACCCGCTCCCGTGAGTACAGCTCCAATCCGAGTGTGGGTCAGAACTGTCCTCGAAACAAATTCCATGCAGGCGATGCTTGGTTTTGCTGCCATGTACCCGGAAAACCATACGAAAAATGCAACTACTGTATTTACCTGAATGTCGAGCGGATGAAATAGACGGAGACTCAAAAAGCAACGGTGAGACCCCACAGGGCGGTAGCCCGAGGAGGCTCACCAGCTTCCCGCGGAAAGCGAAGTCTATTTCAGGAGCGACGGATTCCCCTCTCTTTTCATTTGTTCGGAATAGTCCTATAGAAAATACGTTTGACCCAGCTGCGTTTTGCGAGACTTCGCACACCGCTTACTGAAGAGGGGTATCCCCTCTTCCTTACCAAGCCGTCCAGCCGCCGTCGACCATCACGGTGTGGCCTGTTACGAAATTAGAGGCGGGGCTGGCGAGGTAGACGACCGCTCCGACGACGTCTTCCGGGGTGCCAATTCGCTTAATTGGTGTCCGGTATAAGACATCCTCACGAAATTCATCATTGGAAAACAGCTTTTCCGTCAATGGCGTCAGCAAATAGTTCGGACCGACGGCATTGACGTTTATGCCGTACTCCGCCCAATCGATCGCCAGCACTCGCGTCAAGTTGACGATGCCGGCCTTGCTTGAGCAATAAGCCGCCCGCTCATAAAAGCCGACGACTCCATTAATCGAAGCGATATTGACGATCTTCCCGCCTCCATGCTCCTTCATCACCTTAGCGACCTCCTGGCTCGTAAAGAAGGTACCTTTTAAATTCACATCGTGGACTTTATCCCAGTCCTCTTCCGTGACTTCGAGCGAAGGCTTGCGGATAATAATGCCGGCATTGTTGACGAGAATATCAATCCGACCAAAATGAGCTTCCGCTTCGCTGACCATTTGGCGAATTGTCTCAAGCTTTGTTACATCAAGCGTCGCAACGAGCGCCTGCTGTCCGAGTTTTTCAATTTCAGCAGCGGTTTCCCGCGCCGCTTCCTCCTTGCCCGGCAATTCCGTGACGACGATGCTGGCACCGCTTTCCGCCAGCCCGAGGGCAATCGTTTTTCCAATTCCCGAGCCGCTGCCCGTCACAATCGCCACTTTGTTCGTTAAATCAAAGCTACTAAGTACCATCTTCTTTTCCTCCATTTCATTCAGTCATCTACTAGCTTCTCCATCAATCGCCAAATTTCCTCCCTGAGAGAATGATAGAAAAACGCAGCACGAGCCGCATGTATGCGCTTATTTCACTTTTGCGGCTTTTCGAGAATACTAGTGTGAATCAGGACACAACCGACAACGACTTCGGATAGTTGCTTTTAAAACCAAGCGAAATGTTTCCACATTGGTTCGAGCTCTATCATCCTTGTATAAAACAAAGGATTTCTGGAAATGATTTGTAGCAAGACGTTTTTAGTGATAAAAAAAGGAGATGAACAGAATGAAAGTTAGACAAGATGCCTGGTCGCATGAAGATGATGTATTGCTTGCTGAAACCGTTTTGACCCATATTCGGGAAGGAAGCACACAGCTGCGCGCATTTGATGAAGTGGGAGATGAATTAAACCGGACGTCGGCCGCTTGCGGATTCCGCTGGAATGCGGTCGTTCGAAATCGCTATATAAAAGAGATCGCAGAAGCGAAAAAGGAAAGAAAAGAACGGAAACGGGCCGCTTCCTTTTCTTATTATCCGCCTGTGCGGACGATGTGGAACCCTGCGCCCCCATCCCAACCGGCCGGTTCACTAGATAGCGAGATGTCGCTCGAGAAAGTGATTGATTACTTGCAGACGCTGACCCACACCAATCAGGAAACGGCTGCCCTGCAGAAAAAAATTGAACGTTTGCAGCAGGAGAATGAGAAGCTGCAGGAACGGAATCAGGAGCTGGAAAAAGAGCTTCAGAAAATGAAACAGGATAGTAGTATTATTGAAGAGGATTATCAATCTCTTATTCAAATTATGAATCGGGCAAGAAGAATGGCCCTGCTTGAGGAGGAAGAAGGGTTACCGGCTTCCACGTTCAAAATGGATAAGAACGGTAATCTGGAAAGAGTGGCAAAATAATTTTCTTTAGAACAGCAAGTAAGTCTGCGCCATGCCGGCCGAGGCTCGTGCGCAGAACGAACCTGCTGTTTTTTTGCTTTAGCGGTTAATCTCAATCCCGTCCAGAAGGCGGGTAATCACATGACCTGCCATAATAAGCCCGGCGACAGACGGAACGAACGCGTTGGAGGAAGGTGGCATCTTCGCTTTACGGATCGGGCCTTGTTCAGCCGCTTCCGGCACAATTTCCTTGCGGATGTCCTCTCTAATCTTGATCGGCTGCTCGTCGGAAAAGACAACCTCAATTCCTTTGCGAATCCCGTCTTTCCTCAGCTTCGTCCGAATGACCTTCGCAATCGGATCATAGCTCGTTTTAGAAATATCTGCAATTCGCAGTCGGGTCGGATCCATTTTATTCGCCGCTCCCATACTGGAAATAATCGGAATGTTTCGTTCGAGACATTGTTTCATTAAGTGAATCTTATAAGAAATCGTATCACTCGCATCGATTACATAATCAAGTCCATACTCAAAAAACTGCTGATACGTCTCCTCTGTGTAAAACATCTTTAAGGCGATCACTTCACAATCGGGGTTGATATCTTTAATACGCTCTTCCATTAATTCAACCTTCGGACGGCCGACCGTGGAAAGCAGCGCGTGTATTTGCCTGTTCACATTTGTAATATCAACATCATCCTTATCGACAAGGACGAGGCGGCCTACGCCTGAGCGGGCTAAAGCTTCCGCCGAGAAAGACCCGACCCCTCCAATGCCGAGCACGGCTACCGTGCTTCCTTTCAGCACCTCCAGCCCGTCATGGCCGATAGCCAATTCATTTCGAGAAAACTGATGTAGCATGTCATTACTCCTTCCGTCTCACTAGCAAACGTTTATCGAAAATGACTATACCACAGCAAAATGCGGAAGCGCAAGGCTGCCTTGGCATTTGGCAACCGAACAATCGACAGCAGATCGACCTGCTGTCGCTCGTTGAACTAACCGGCAAGCCGGTGGATTTCAACCTGCCCTTCCCTCCTGCAGGAGTCGACCCTCCCATCCCGTCCGCTTTTTTTAGTGGGACCAAATAAAGACAGGTATTCAGTTTTTTTATCATATAAGTGGTCCAACGCCACATGGCAGGATGCGTTGGACGATCCTGAAGGACACGAAAAAAATTCCATGCAGACGATGCTTGTTTTTGCTGCCATGAATCTGAAAAAAACTGACCAACGTGGCACTGGAGGAATACCACACCGACAGGACTATCTCCGGAAAATCAAGTCTCAAAGCCGTTTTGTCTGATGAGCTTGAGACAAAACTAGCTTTGGATCTACTGGCAATGGCTTCACACGCCACAAGGCCGTTGTGAGAAACCCACTCACAACGGCCTTTAAAAGATCGTGGCGGTACCGCTCATTGCTTAAAGGCTGTGACAAAAGGTAAAAAAAACAACCTTTTGTCACAGCCTCTTGTTCGGATATTCATAGTTGAAATACTTATGTCCCTTCCTTCTTACACAAAGAAGATGCCTCAAAAGGTTTCAAACGCTTTTGAGGCATCTTCCGCACCATTCCTATGTAGAGTAAGAATCCCGAAAATGCCGTTTGATCCTTTAGCTTTGAACCTGCGTCGGCAGGTGGGTGCCATGTGCTTACCTTTTTACGTCCTTGCAGACAAGGCATGTAATCCAGTACTCAACGGTGGCTCCCGTTCAAAAAGTGTTGGCTCAAAACAGTCAGTCTTCACGTACATCTCAGGACTCTTACCGATTTAATGATATCTTAGCAAGATCTTAACACTCTGTCAATATAATTTCAGAATTTTCCACAAATGAATCATTTGGACGATTTTCATTCCTGTGGTAAAGTGATAGATAGCCTATATGTTTAAGAAAGGAAACTGGTGACCTTATGACTCTTCTTGCCGTTCAGCGCTGCATTGAAGTCCGCCAGGAAATTGGCTGGACAGAAAAACGCATTGTTGAGACATCTTTTGATATGAAGCTATTTGAGGATCAGATCACCGTCAAAAATGATACGTTCCCCCTGACCTCCGTATTTGATATTTCATTCCGCAAAAAACCGGACAAAGACGCATTCGGCTTTCTCTATTTGCATACAAGCCAGGGCGTGCGCACCTTTTATATTAAAGAAGAGCCGAAACAGCTCGTTCAAGCTTATCAACAATTAAAGGCTGAGCGACCTGAGCTGCGTTAATGCAGCCCGGGTGCCCAGCCTTTTTTCCTTTTACTTACACATTGACCTTTTCAGCTTTTTGACCGATGACAGATAAATTCAAGTCAATCAGTTGTTCAACGCTTACTTCTCCCGGCGCCTCTGTTAAAAGACAGCTCGCGCTTGCTGTTTTCGGGAAAGCAATCGTGTCACGTAAATTCGTCCGACCGGCAAGCAGCATAATCAATCGGTCGAGACCGAGTGCTATTCCGCCATGCGGTGGTGTTCCGTATTCAAAAGCATTTAGAAGGAAGCCGAATTGCTCCTGCGCTTCCTCCTTTGAGAAACCGAGCGCATGAAACATTTGCTCCTGAATGTCACGCTTATAAATCCGCTGGGAACCTCCACCAAGCTCATAGCCGTTTAACACTAAATCGTAAGCGTCCGCACGTACGCTGTCTGGATCGCTCGCCAGCAGCTCGAGATCCTCTTTCTTCGGACTTGTGAACGGATGATGCAGGGCGACATAGCGTTTCGCTTCTTCATCATATTCGACCAATGGGAAATCAACGACCCAGAGGAAATTGAATTGCGATGAATCAATTAAATCAAACTGCTTGCCGAATTTTAAGCGGAGAGCGCCTAAGCTGTCAAACACAACCTGCTTTTTATCTGCCCCGAAGAATAAAAGATCTCCCGGTTCGGCTCCCATCGCCTCACGCAAAGCCTGTTCAAGCTCGCCTTCAAAAAACTTGGCAATCGGTCCTTTCAGGCCGTCTTCTTCGACCTTGAGCCAGGCAAGACCTTTTGCTCCATATTGTTTCACGAAATCTGTTAACGCATCAATCTCTTTACGGGACAGCTTGTCTGCTCCCCCTTTCAGATTAAGGCCTTTTACGATTCCACCGGCAGCAAGCGCCCCTTGGAATACTTTAAACGGAGAATCCTTGACGATCTCTGACAACTCAACAAGTTCCATATCAAAGCGCAGATCAGGCTTGTCCGAGCCAAAACGGTTCATCGCTTCTTCATATGTTAAACGCGGGAATGGCAATGTCAGCTCGACATTCTTTGTTTCCTTAAGAATGCGGGCCATCATCTGCTCTGTCATCGCCAGCAAATCTTCTTTGTCCATGAAGGATGTCTCAATATCAACCTGAGTAAACTCCGGCTGACGGTCGGCGCGCAAATCTTCATCGCGGAAGCAGCGGACAATTTGATAATAACGTTCAAACCCGGAAACCATCAGCAATTGCTTGAACAGTTGCGGAGATTGCGGCAATGCGTAAAACTTGCCGTGATGAACCCGGCTTGGCACTAAATAATCACGCGCTCCTTCAGGCGTGCTCTTCGTCAGCATCGGCGTTTCGATTTCCATAAAAGCAGCTTCGTCCAGGAAGTCACGGATCAGTTTCGTTGCCTTATGACGCAGCTTGAATGTCTCCTGCATGTCAGGACGACGCAGGTCGAGATAACGGTATTTTAAGCGGACATCCTCTGAAGCCTCCGTATCCGCTTCAATTTGAAACGGGAGCGCTTTAGCGGCATTGAGAATGTCCACCTTATGAGCCTGAACTTCAATCGTCCCTGTTTCGATTTTCTCATTGACTGTATTAGGATCACGCTCTACAACGGTGCCTTCAATATCAATGACATACTCGCTGCGAATTCGCTCGGCCGTCTCAAGGGCGCCCTTGTCCACTTCCGGACTGAACACGACCTGGACAATGCCGGAACGGTCACGAACATCAAGAAAAATCACCTGGCCTAAATCGCGTCTCGTCTGAACCCAGCCTTTCAGCTGAACCTTTTCACCTACATGCTCGGGGCGAAGCTCGCCACAATGATGTGTTCTTCCAATCATCTTAATTGCCTCCCTGTGTATGCTGTTTCATATATTGAATAAAGGATTCGAGTTCGACTTCCTCTTGTTCACCTGATTCCATCTGCTTGACAACAATCAAGCCTTTCTCCAGCTCATCATCGCCGAGAATCGCCGTATAACGAGCGTTTAGCCGATCAGCAGCCTTCAGCTGGGCTTTCATTTTTTTGTCGAGGTAATCTTTGTCGCTGGAAATGCCGGCAGCGCGCAGCTGATAGAGCAGTTCAACCGCTTTTGCCTTTGCTTTTTCTCCTAAAGAAACGACGTAACAGTCAAGCTCCGTGCTGACAGGCAACGGAACTTTCTGCGCCTTTAAGGCCATAATGACACGCTCGATACTGAACGCAAAGCCGATTCCCGGTGTCGACGGTCCGCCGATATCCTCGACAAGCCCCGTATAGCGTCCGCCACCGCAAATTGTCGTAATCGCGCCGAAGCCCTCGCCGTCGATCATCACTTCAAATGCTGTATGGTAGTAATAATCAAGACCACGGACGAGAGTCGGGTCAACGACATACGGAATATCGAGCGCATCAAGATACGCTTTCACCTGGGTAAAATAGCTTTGTGATTCTTCATTTAAGTAATCAAGAATCGATGGTGCCGTCCCCATCAGCGGATGTTCGCGGTCCTTTTTACAGTCCAGGATGCGAAGAGGGTTTTTCTCCAACCGTTCCTGGCAGTCACTGCAAAATTCCGCTATGCTCGGCTTGAAATGATCAACGAGTGCCTGGCGGTGTGCCTGACGGCTTTCTTTATCACCAAGGCTGTTAATGACAAGCTTGACGTTCTTTAACCCAAGCTTGGCGTAAATGCTCATCACAAGCGCCAGCACCTCAGCATCAATCGCCGGATCAGCACTTCCAAGCGCCTCGACGCCAAACTGGACAAATTGTCTCATCCGTCCGGCCTGTGGCCGCTCATAGCGAAACATCGGTCCTTGGTAAAAGAGCTTCGTCGGCTGATTCGCCTGGCCGTAAAGCTTCTTCTCAACATAGGAACGGACGACTGCGGCTGTCCCTTCAGGACGCAATGTAATGCTCCGTCCACCACGATCCTCAAATGTGTACATCTCTTTTTGCACAATATCAGTCGTATCACCGACTCCACGCTGAAATAAATCAGTATGTTCAAAGATCGGCGTGCGGATTTCGTGATAATTATACTGACGACACACTTCCTTGGCCGTCGCCTCAATATGCTGCCAAATTTCTACTTCACCGGGGAGAATATCCTGGGTTCCCCGTGGAATTTGAATGCTCATTGCCTTCCTCCTTTTAAGAAAACCGCGCAGCGGCTTTTCTTAAGAAGCGACGTGCGAAGCCGTTACATGGGGTTGTGCTGGACGAAAAGCGGGTTTCGTTTCGTCCAGCATGTAACGCGTGGAGCCGTCGCTCTTCTTCGATTTAACCCGCATACTTTATACTTTATAAGAAAACCGCGCAGCGGCTTTTCTTATAAAGCTAAAAAAACTCCCATCCCTGATGATTAATCATCAGGGACGAGAGTTATACCCGTGGTGCCACCCTAATTGGAGCCAAATAATCGCTCCCGCTTTACACAGTTAACGCCTGTCTACGTCTTTTCCTACTAGTTTCCGTTCAGAAAAACTCCTCAAAGGTGTTCATCACTAAGCAGATAGGGAAGGCTTTCAGCCACGGCCTCTCCTCTCTTTACTACCTGTTCTCTTAACGACATGCCTTGTCCTCGGAATGGTTTTACATATAAGTTCATACCAATCATACGGATGTTCGGGATCGCTGTCAATAGCTTAATTGCGGTTCAATTTCTTTTTAAGAAGCTGTACCTCCCGTAATGATAATCCGAATTCATTTGCCAGTTCGATATGACTGGCCTGTTGTTCTTTATCAAGAAAGCTGTGATAATCAATAGAAAAAATCGCATGCTTCTGATTGGCATGCATTTGTTGACGGTGATTCGCTCGCACGTCTATTCACCCTCTCCTTGACTTTTTCTATTATCATGGCCAATAACAGCAAAAATCTTACATGGAGAATAGACGAAAGGTGCGTAATTATGAGGCCACTGAATAACTTCCTTTTTCGTAACTCGAGAAAATGAAAATCGCACTTTTTCAGCAGCTTCGTATTTATCTGCTTTCGAGAATCAACGTAACCGGGCCGTCATTGACGAGCGCGACATTCATCATCGCTCCGAAGCTTCCCGTTTCGACATGAAGCCCGCGTGACTTAAGCGCATTGTTGAAATACTGATAAAGCGGCTCAGCCTGGTCCGGTTTGGCCGCTTCCATGAAGTTAGGTCTTCTTCCTTTCCGGCAATCGCCGTACAGCGTAAATTGAGATACCGACAAAATTTGTCCGCCCGCTTCCAGAATAGAATGATTCATTTTCCCGTTTTCATCTTCAAAAATCCGCAAATGCGCAATTTTCTCCGCTAAATAATCGGCATCCGCATTCGTATCTTCGTGGGTGATCCCAACGAGCAAAGTCAGCCCGGCCTCTATTTTCCCGACCACTTCATTGTTTACTTCGACAGAGGCCTGCTTCGTCCGTTGCAGCACAACTTTCATCTTACCAATCCTCTCATTCCATTAATGCATCACGCGCCGTACGGAATAAATATCCTGAAGCTGCTTAATCTTCTCGACGACTTTATGAAGATGATCAATATTACGAATGGATATCGACATATGAATCATCGCCAGCTTCTGCCGGTGATCGGAACGCCCGGAAACTGCATTGATAATCGTGCGCGAATCCGTCACTGCGTGAAGCACTTCATTTAAAAGACCGTTACGGTCGTAGCCTGTAATCTCAATATCCACATTATAGGACTTGTTTTGTTCAGACGTTCCTTCCCACTCGACCGGGAGCAGACGGCCTTTTACATCCTCATGTTGCACGTTCGGACAGTCAGCGCGATGAATGGAAACACCTCGCCCTTTCGTAATGTACCCGATAATGTCATCACCGGGTACGGGCGTACAGCAGCGGGACAGCCGAATCAGAAGATTATCGACCCCTTTTACGGTGACGCCCGAGTTGACTTTTTTCTTCGGTCGGTACGTCGTTTGCACATCCGATAATGCTTCGGCCAGCGACTGGTCATCCTGCTCCTGGTCAAGCTGCTTGCGGAGCTTCTCCGTCAGGCGGTTAACAATTTGCTTGACGCTGATGCCGCCGTAGCCGACCGCCGCAAACATATCTTCCTCGCCGGCAAAGCTGAATTTGTTTGCCACCTCTTGAATCGCTTCGGCGGTCAGCACCTCCTTCGGCTCAAAATCAAGCGCTTTGATTTCCTTTTCGATCATCTCCCGGCCTTTTTCTACATTCTCTTCTCTGCGTTCTTTTTTAAACCATTGCTTTATTTTATTTTTCGCATGCGATGATTTCGTAATTTTCAGCCAATCCTGACTTGGTCCGTAGGAATGCTTAGATGTCAAAATTTCAACGATATCACCCGTCTTCAGCTTATGGTCGAGCGGAACCATTTTTCCGTTCACCTTGGCGCCGATGCAACGGTTGCCGATTTCGCTGTGAATGCGGTAGGCGAAATCAAGCGGAACAGAGCCGGCCGGCAGTTCGACGACATCCCCTTTTGGGGAAAAGACGAAAACCATATCCGAAAAGAGATCGAGCTTGAGTGATTCCATAAATTCCTGGGCATCATTCGTCTCGGTCTGCTCGATCACATCGCGAAACCAGCTCAGCTTGTCCTCAAATGTGTTTTTATTGGGCGATACCGTTTTGCCTTCCTTGTAAGCCCAATGCGCCGCGACCCCGAACTCGGCGATGCGGTGCATCTCTTCCGTCCGTATTTGTACCTCAAGCGGATCGCCGTGAGGGCCGACAACGGTCGTGTGCAGCGATTGATACATATTGGCCTTCGGCATCGCAATATAGTCTTTAAACCGGCCAGGCATCGGCTTCCAGCACGTATGAATTACCCCTAAAACGGCATAGCAGTCCTTGATGCTTTTGACGATAATTCGCACAGCGAGCAGGTCATAGATTTCATTAAACTGCTTGTTTTGCAATACCATTTTCCGATAGATGCTGTAAATATGCTTCGGACGCCCGGACAATTCCGCTTCGACATGGACATCTGCCAAATGATTCGAGATCGTCTCCATTACTCCTGATAAATATTCCTCGCGCTCGGCCCGTTTGCGCTTCATTAAATTGACAATCCGGTAATATTGCTGGGGATCAAGATAGCGCAGAGCGATATCCTCCAATTCCCATTTGATCGTTGAAATCCCGAGACGATGGGCGAGCGGTGCGAATATTTCCAGCGTTTCATTCGAGGTGACACGCTGTTTTTCAGGCGGCATGAACTTCAGCGTTCTCATATTGTGCAGTCTGTCCGCCAGTTTAATTAGGATGACGCGGATATCCTTCGCCATCGCAATCAGCATTTTCCGATGATTTTCCGCCTGCTGCTCTTCTTTGGATTTATATTTAAACTTCTTCAATTTGGTTACGCCATCAACGAGCATCGCAACCTGGTCATTAAAGCACTCTGTAATTTCTGCGATCGTGACGTCTGTATCTTCTACGACATCATGAAGAAAGGCTGCCGCTACCGTATTCGGATCGAGCTCAAGCCCGACAATGATGCCCGCCACCTGGATCGGGTGCAAAATATAAGGCTCTCCCGATTTCCGGTATTGTCCTTCATGGGCCTTTTCCGCATATTCATAAGCCTTTCGTAAAAAAGCGACATCTTCATCATTTAAGTAAAGACTCGCTTTCTCCAACACTTGATCTATCGTCATGGAATCACCTATTTACGATTCAATATTTCCTTATATTATGGGTAAGTTTTCGCTGTATGTAAAGGGGAAAGAACGAAAATTGTCGAGAGAGACATGCTAATTCAGCCAAATTCTAGCAAGCTCGTCTGTTTATCTTGATCCGGCCATCAGAAAAAGGCTGTCCCGCCAGGTTAAACCGCAACCTTGAAAGACAACCTTGAAAAAAAATTATATTCCTGCTTCGGCCTTACTGAAACGTCATTAACGAATACACATCGTACTTATCCAGACGCTGTCTTCCATCAAGATAGCCGAGTTCAATCAAAAAGACAATCCCGACAACGATCCCGCCAAGCTGTTCAACAAGGTTGATCGTCGCTTCAATTGTTCCACCCGTTGCCAGCAAATCATCGGTAATCAGCACGCGCTGTCCTTTTTGAATCGCATCGGCGTGAATCGTTAACTGGTCTTTGCCGTATTCAAGTCCGTAATCAACGGAAATTACATCACGCGGCAGCTTGCCGGCTTTGCGGACAGGAACGAAGCCAACTTCAAGCGCGACGGCCATGGGACAGCCGACGACAAAGCCGCGCGCTTCGGGTCCGACGATCACATCGACCTGCTTGTCGCGGGCAAATGCAGCCATTTCGTCAATCGCCGCTTTATAGACCGGGCCATTTTGCATTAAGGTCGTAATATCCTTAAAGCGGATTCCTTCCTTCGGATAATCTTCTACAATCGTAATATGTTGTTTGAAATCCATCTATACCGTCTCCTTGCTTCTCTTCTTTTTCGGGTCAGTTCTTCTTGCGTATCTCGTTCAAAGCCGTTCATCGCTCTGCTCGATTATAAGACTACGCTCTCTTCCTTCACTTGCGCCAATGCCTCTGAAAACCACTGTCTCAGCTCTTCATAGGAAGAATAAACAAGCTCATTTTCAATCTCGGCCTCTTCCTGCTTCTGTCTGAACGTCTCCGATGCTTCCAAACTTTTCTTCTCCGGATTTGCTGCGACAGAAACAATCCCGTCCGTTACCGTAACAAACCCGAGCTCCGTAAACACCTTTGTCATAAAGTCAATCGTATGCTTCGACCAGCCTTTATAGCCGGCGAGCTCCTGACTATGCTTCGTTACATCGAACGTTTTCCGTTTGGCGAGAAAAGCATAATACCATTTAAATTGCTCACGATTCGGCTGGGTTGTAAAGAATGAATCACTGTCCTGAAAGAAAACGGTATAAATCCGGCTCGGCTTCCCATGCTGGATAAGCAGCTGTCTAAGCTGCTCCGGTGTTTGCGGGACGTCAAGCAGGACGAGAAAGCGCTCGCCGCAAGCAGGCAAGGAACCGTCCATTGCATTATACACGTCTTCTCCGATCAGTCTGAGCTTTGACGGTGTGTCACGCTTAAACGCCGCAAGAATCCTCCTGTCAGCCGGAAGTGTCTTCAGCTTATCCGCCAGTCTCTCCTTCTGAACACTGCGCCAATCGAAGAGCTGCCAGTCTTTTATCGCGATATCCTCCAGCACGAGCTGCGGCTTCACATGACCGTTCCACTCATTGACAGACAGCGTACCAACGGCCGACACCTTCGCCTGGTTGGTCATCTCATCGTGCAAGTAACCACATTGAAAGCCGATTGCTTCCAGCTGAGCGCCACGCTGGGCAAAGCTGATTTTTAAATGGTTCGCCTCGGCGCCGATTCTTCTCATTTCCTGAATGTGCACATCCTCAAGGAGCACCTTCGGCTTCGGGTTAGCGACACCGAACGGGGCGAGCTTTTCCAGCTGCTGAATGACCGGGACGGAAATGTCTTCTATGGCCGCGACGATATCAATCGTCGTCAGCGGCTTGAAGTCATCCGGCGAGAGCACCTCTTTCGCTTGGGCGCAAAGGCGGGTACGCAGCGTATCGACATCCTCTATTTTCATCGTCAAGCCGGCCGCCATTGGATGCCCGCCAAAGTGAGGCAAAATGTCGCGGCTTTTCGAAAGCTCTTTGAACATATCAAAACCGACAATGCTGCGAGCCGACCCCTTAGCCAGCCCTTTCTCCGAATCAAGGCTGAGGACGATCGTCGGCCGGTAAAAGCGCTCGACCAACCGGGAAGCGACGATGCCGATCACTCCGGCGTTCCAGCCCTCGCCGGCAATGATCAAGACATCATTATCCTCAGGCGGGAATTGCCGTTCAACGACGGCAATCGCTTCCTCTGTAATCGAGGCGACAACGGTCTGTCGCTCGCGGTTCAAGCCGTCGATTTCCGTCGCCAACAGCTCCGCTTCTTCTTCACTTGCCGTCAAAAGCAGCTCGACAGCCGGATCAGCGGATTCGAGCCGGCCGGCGGCGTTAATCCGCGGACCGATCCCGAAGCCGACATGATCAGCCTGAACCTGGTCCTGAATGCTGCATTTTTTCTTTAACGCGACTAATCCCGGCTTATCGGTTGCCTGCAACGCATGTAGCCCTTCCATGACAAGCAGCCGGTTTTCATCAACAAGCGGCACAAGGTCGGCAATCGTGCCGATCACGGCAATATCAAGCCATTCAGCCGGCAGCCGTCCGAGCAGCGCATGGGCAACCTTAAAGGCGACACCGACTCCGGCCAGCCCTTTAAACGGGTATGGACAGCCCGGCTTTTTTGGGTTGACGATCGCATAGGCGTCGGGGAGAATGGGAGGCGCTTCATGGTGGTCGGTAATAATGAAGTCAAGACCGATTTCCTTGGCGACCTCAGCCACCTGTACTGCGGCAATTCCGGTATCAACCGTGACAATCAACCCGTAGCCATCCTCTTTCGCCCGTCTGATCGCCGGCTCATTAGGACCATATCCTTCTGTGAAGCGATTTGGTATGTAGTAATCGACCTTCGCTGACAATGACACGAGCGCGTTGTACATGAGCGCTGTGCTGCTCACACCATCGGCATCATAGTCACCAAAAATAAGGATTTTCTCTTTATCGGCAATCGCCGCCTTGATCCGTGTCACAGCCTGCTCCATCCCATTAAGCAAAAAAGGATCATGGTAGCTCATTTCCTCTTTAAAAAGAAAACGCTTTGCCGTGTCAACCGTCTCCAAGCCGCGATGAACCAATAGTGTCGCGACTAACGGCGATATGTGTAACTGTTCGACGAGCTCATCAATTTGATCTGAATGTTGCTCTTTTATTTTCCATCTAGCCTTAGGCTTTAACATAAAATAACACCCCTCGACCTTCCCATTATACAGGAGCAATCTAGGGGTGACAATCACAAACTCATCTCTTGCTGCTGCGTTGGCGGGGCGCCGGGCGCCAGCAGCAAGAGACATTTACTGATTCGATTCTTTTCTGAATTGGGCCCGCGTTTTTGGCGTTTCTTCCGGAAACTCATGCTTCTCTTTCGCCGCCGATATCTCGTCCGTCTGCTCTTCGCTGAGCGCTTCATTTGCTGTCCCTGCCCGCAAGCGGCGCAATTCAGCCTGCAAACGGTAAATCCGTACCATTCCTAACGCGCCGGCAATAATCGCCCCCATAAAAACAGAGCCTAAAATCACAAGAATGAGCGGCCATTCTGCTGTTCCAAACAAGTAATTGACTCTCACTCCATCAACATTAATCACCGCAAACACCGCAATAATAATAGCAGCAAGCAACCCAAAAATAAGTCCTGTTTGTCCTTTCATCAACCTGCTCCTCCCTTCTTATTTCTCTTTATATGGATTAATATGAACAAGGACATCCTGTACATACTTTTCCTCAAGCAGACGCTCTTTCACTTTCTTGCCGATGGTATGACCTTCTTCGACCGAGATGTCAGGGTTTACAGCGACCTTAATATCAATAATGACGTAGTGGCCGTGCTCCCGCGCGAAAAATTCATCAATATTCAGCACGCCGTCTACGTTGCTGGCGGCACGCTTCATCTCGACCGTATCTTCTTCATGAAGCACATGGTCCAGCGCGTTATGAATCGACTGCTTGCCGAGGCTCCAGGCCATCTTTCCAATTAAAAAAGCGACAAAGGCACTCGCTGCCGCATCCCCGTAAACGAGCCAGGAGATTTGCAAATAGTCTCCGAGCAAAGCAGCTCCGATACCGATTAAAGCCGCAATCGAGGAAAAGACATCTGAGCGATGATGCCAGGCATCCGTCATTAACGCATCGCTTTTATACGTTTTACCCAAATGATATTTATAACGAAACATCAGCTCTTTTGCAAAAATAGAAAAGAGCACTGCGTAAATCGCCAGCACTTTCGGCACTTCTACCGGTTCAAAGAACGACCGTCCCGCGCTTAAAGCAATTTCAAATCCGACTAAAAACAGCAGCACGGAGACAATGATTGCAGCAACAGATTCTGCTTTCCCGTGTCCGTACGGATGATCCTGATCGGGAGGTAATTTCGCTGCCCGTACTCCGATCAGCACGACGACCGAGCCGACGACGTCGGAGGCTGAGTGAACAGCATCGGCGATTAAAGCACGGCTGTTTGCCATAATGCCGACTACGGCTTTGATGATTGCCAGAATGACATTGCCGACAATCCCGACCCAGGCGGCAAAACGGACCTTTCGATAACGTACATCTGCTTCCGTCACTTCAACACCCACTTTGTTGTTATTTGATGAATGCTGTCCTTTTAAGTTTACCATTATTTACACCCGTCATTCACCTTTTTTATATGCACGAAACGGCAAAAAAGGCGTGCCAAAAGGAGAAACATCTCCTTTGGCACACCCCTTCAAGCTTTACACAGTCGGTTCGCTTTCAGGCTGCTTTGCTGTTTGAAATTTCTTTTTCGCAAGCTGTTTTGATTTCCAAATCAGCCATAGCTGCGAAGCAAGGAACATCGAAGAATAGGTTCCGGCGACAAGACCGATTAATAGCGCCAACGCAAACGAGCGAATCGCTTCCCCACCGAAAATAAAGATGGCCGCAGCGGCAAACACGACGGTAAGAACGGTGTTGATTGACCGGGCCAGCGTCTGTATTAAGCTTTTGTTGACAATCGCCGCCAAATCATCGAATCCTTTCACCCGTTTCGCAAGCTTCATGTTTTCCCGAATCCGGTCAAAGGTAACAATCGTATCGTTAATGGAATAACCGACAATCGTCAGCACAGCGGCAATAAACGGGACATTTACCTCGATTTGCAGCAAACTGAAAATGGCAATAATGAAAAAGGCGTCATGCAGCAAGGCAACAATCGCCGCGATTCCGTACAACAATTCAAAGCGAATCGTCACATAAATAACGATCCCGACCGAAGCGATAAGCACCGCGATCAAGGCGTTGCGCGCCAGCTCCTGTCCAACCGTAGGCGAGACGGTGCTGACACTCGGCTCCGAGCCGGTCGTTTCCAGAAAATGAGATTGGATCTCTGAAATTTCATCAGGACCGAGCACACCAATAAACCCGACACTGGCAATCTGATTATTATCGGCAAATGTAATGTCATCCGGTACATACCCATCGCCGATACTGGCAAATTCCTCGGTAATCTGCTCTGCTGTTACAGTCTCTGGAGAAGCTACCGGCACCTCTACACGCGAACCGCTCAGGAAATCAATTCCAAGATTCAGTCCCATTGTTAACAACAAAATCAAGCCAATAAGTGTAGAAGCGGAAGAAAAAATAAAAAACTTTTTCCGATGTTTTACAAAGTCGATGTCTTTTTCTTGGAAATTAAAGCTCATTTATTTCACCTTCCTTTACACCAAACAAGCGGTACTTTTTATTTAAAGCACGGCTGTTCACCCATAGACCGAGCAGCACCCTTGAGCCATATACCGCTGTAACAAAGCTTGTCAAAATACTGACAATCAGCATAACGGCAAAGCCCTGTACCGAGCTTGTCCCATAAGAGAATAGAACAGCCGCCGCCAAAATCGTTGTAATATTGGCATCAAGAATCGTCGATAAGGAACGTCGGCTTCCCGCCTTAAAGGCAGACATGATCGACTTCCCGGCTCGGATCTCTTCTTTTACCCGTTCATACGTAATAATATTGGCATCGACTGCCATCCCGACTCCGAGAATTAACGCGGCAATACCAGGGAGCGTTAAAACTGCATTCATCCAATTAAAGATAAGCAGAACGAGATAAATGTAGGTTGACAATGTGATAATGGCGATCATACCCATAAAGCGGTAATAAAACAGCATGTAAACAAAAATTAAAGCAATACCGATAAAGCCGGCAAAAACGGTCTTTTCCATCGCCTGCTCACCTAAGGATGCACCGACGGAATTATTGTAAAGCTCTTCAAGCTGCACCGGAAGCGAACCAGCATTCAGCACCTCGGCCAGAAACTGCGTCTCTTCCACGGTAAAGCTCCCCGAAATCGTCGCTGTATTTGAAGGAATGACTTCTTGCACGACAGCGGCTGATAAATATTTCGGATCCGGCTTGCCGACTTCATTTGCATAGGAGTCGACACCCTCTTCAAAATCAAGCCAGATGACAAGCAGATTTTCTGAGGACGGACGTGACAGCATCTCACGCGTAATTTCCTCCATCTTTCTCGCATCGGCAAGCGTTAAGGAAACAATCGGCTCATTTGTATCCGCACGGAAAGAGGCGCTCGCCCCGTTTTGGCGCAAATCGCTTCCATCAACGAGCACATTATCATGAACGTCACGAATCGTTAAATCCGCTTCCGTCGCCAACAGTTCCCGCGCCGTTTGCTGATCTTCTACACCGGCGAGCTGGACGCGAATCCGGTCATCGCCCTCGATACGAATATTAGGCTCCGATACCCCGAGTACATTGACCCGTTGATTGAGCGCACTTACCGTCGCCCGCAACGTTTCATCGGTAATCTCTTCCCCCGTATCCTCGGCAGGCTTTACTTGATAAAGGATCTCAAATCCGCCTTGAAGATCGAGTCCCAGTTTAATTTCTTTTGTAATTCCCATCGCTGTTTGCCCGATAATTCCAGCAAGAATCGCGACAATCACAAAAAAAGCGACAATCCGCCCTTTTTTAACCATGTTCCTTTTCTGCCTCCTTCATATCCCCGCCGCCGGCCGCCTTCATGCCCGGCTGGCAGCAGGTCTTACCAACTGCAAAGCATCATAATGGCAATAAACATCAAATATACAATAGAGCCATTATAGCTTTTTAATGAAATACCAGTCAATTTTCTCACTAACATTTTGAAAATTTGTCTATTTTTCCGTCTCAAATTCCGCGAACCAATCAGCAGGCTCCTGATACGATTTGACCGTAAGCCAATTCATATACGTTTGCGGCTTCAACGTCATCACTTGATTGACAAACGCATGGAAATGAAGAAATCCCTTTTGCTTACGGAGCTGATAAAGCACGCATTCCCAGATTTCTTCAATGGTGACACGTTCATACCCGAGAAAATGAAATTCATCTAACTTGCTGATCAGGGCCGGTTCCACATCTTCGCGCCATACTTCAAATTGCTGTTTTTCCTTCATGCATCATCCGCCTCCTTTTAGAAAATCGCATACATCACACTCGTGACCCCAAAGCCGGCAATGACGATCCCTGCCAAAATGGCCAAAAAAGCAGATTGGAGCGGGATAAAAAATAAAATCGCCGCTAAACAGGCCGAGTAAGCTCCTGTTGTCGGCAAAGGCACTGCTGTGAACAAAAGTAAGCCGAGCGCGCCAAACTTCTCGACATTGTCACTTTTTTTCATTGTCCGGTCATAAAGCCAATGATAGAAACGCTGATAAACGTCAAAGCGCAGCATCCATGTGCTGACCGGTTGAAACAGCAGCAAAATCGGGATGATCGGCAAGATATTGCCAATGACACCATACAGCAATGCTTCAAAATAAGAGAGTCCAAGCTGGTGCGCCACGACGATTCCGCCGCGCAGCTCTAAAATCGGCATCGCTGAAATGAGCAAAACAATGAGTTCGGCAGGCAAAAAGCTGAACGTTTGCAAGAGAAACTCCCTCATATCATCAGACAAAATTCTTCGCCCTCTCTCTATGATTCTCTGTCATGCTTGGCCCACTACTAAGCATATAGATAATAACAGAAAATATCCATCATTTTTTATGAAAGTAGGGCTGTTCATGACGAAGCAAACCTTCCTGAAAGGAACGCTGATTCTTATTATAGCAGGGCTGATCACTAAATTTCTCGGCTTCGTGAACAGAATCGTCGTGGCAAGAATCATGGGGGCGGAAGGAGTCGGCCTTTATATGATGGCTGTGCCGACTCTCCTTCTTGTGATCACCATTACGCAATTAGGACTACCTGTGGCGATCTCCAAACTGGTCGCTGAAGCTGAAGCTAAAAATGATCAAACGCGGATCAAGCGGATTTTAGTCGTATCGCTGGCGATTACGAGTGTCTTAAGCGTTGTTTTTACGATAGCAATGGTCGGCTTTGCTCCGTTCGTCGCCCATACGCTGTTAACGGATGAAAGAGCCTATTACCCACTGATTGCGATCTCGCCAATTGTGCCGATCGTCGCTTTATCCTCGATTATGCGCGGCTATTTTCAAGGGAAACAGAATATGAAGCCAACCGCGTATTCTCAAGTGCTGGAGCAGGTCGTCCGCATCACCCTCGTCGCGGTCATGACGAGCGCCTTCCTTCCATTAGGAGTGGAGTATGCGGCGGCCGGGGCGATGATCTCAGTTGTGTTTGGCGAGCTGGCTTCCCTCGTTTATATGATCATCTTATTTAAACGGAATAAGTCTTTTCGGGTGCGCCGCCGCTTCTTTCACTATGCGAAGGAAGGACGCCATACGCTGCGCGACTTGCTGTCGATTGCTTTGCCGACGACGGGAAGCCGCTTAATCGGCTCGCTTTCCCTTTTCTTTGAGCCTATCGTCGTCGCGCAAAGTCTGGCTTTGGCCGGAGTTACGACGATCCTCGCCACAAAGCAATACGGAGAGCTGGCCGGCTTTGTCATTCCTCTTCTCCTCCTGCCAACATTCATTACGAATTCATTATCCGTTTCGCTCGTCCCGGCAATTAGTGAAGCTTCGGCCCGCAAGCATTATAAAACGATTCACTACCGGCTCAATCAGGCACTGCGGCTTGCCCTTTTGTCCGGCGGAATGGCTGTCGTCGTCCTCTATGTCCTGGCGGAGCCGATCATGTCTTTAATGTACAATGCGCCTACCGTCGCCACATATGTAAAACTGATGGCCCCGTTCAGCATCTTTCTTTACTTCCAGGGCCCTCTTCAAGCTACTTTACAGGCGCTGAATCTCGCAAAGGCGGCGATGATGAACAGCCTGTTCGGAGCCGTGATCAAAATAGCTGCGATTTTCGTGCTCGCTTCACAGCCGGCGCTCGGCATTATGGGGGCGGCGCTTGCCGTTGTGATCGGAATGGTGCTTGTTACCCTGCTTCACTTTGCGTCTGTCGTGAAGACGATCAGCTTTACGATTGAAACGAAAATGTTCATCAAATCAGTTTTTCTGATTGTGACGACAGCCGCGCTTGGTCTTTTCCTGAAGAACCATTCGTTTTTCACATTACCACTAATTGCGGAAACGCTCGTGTTGATCGCGATTCTTGCTTTTTTCTATACACTGCTGATGCTGCGCCTCGGTTTAATTAAACGCGAGGAGCTGCTTCGCCTCCCGCTTATCGGAAAAAGCCTGCTATTCCTTCTTCCACGAGCATAAGAAAACCGCAAGGAAGGCTGTCACCGGCCTCCTTTCCCGCTGGCTTTAAAAGATCGTTTAGGTGATGCCCCACCCTTTTATTGCGACGGTTCCGCTCTGAGACAAAACTCGCTTTGACCTAGGGGCAAATGGCTCCACTCGCCACAAGTCCGTTGTGAGAAACTCACTCACAACGGACTTTAAAAGATCGTGGCGGTTCCGCTCATTGTTTCAGGTCGACGAAGAATGTGTCTTGGTCTTTTAGGGCGCAGTAGGATATTTTTTTTATGTCGCGATAGCCGAGCTTGCGCATTTGCTGGCGCAGCCAAAGGGAGGTCTGGTTAATTTGTTTGAGGTGGTCTTCCTGCACCTTGCCGTCCAGGATGAGGGGCAGCGGCATTACGGGCTCATCCTTATCGGGCTTCTTTTCAATGACCGACAGCTTTCCGGACGGCTCTAAAATGGCAAACTCGACATCAGAGAGCTTGCTTACCTTCTGCTGCCTCAACTGAATGAGCAAATCATCGAAATTATAGCGCTGCTTCCGCATTTCTTTCTCATCAATTTCCCCTCCATTGATCAAAACAGACGGTTTTCCGTCGACGAGCTTCCGAATCCGTTCACTTTTTAAGGAAAAGATCGCCAGCACAAGTTGAATGATCGACAGGATGACGATCGGCAAAATCGTATGAAGCATCGGTGCTTGAATATTTTCAATTGAAATGACAGCAAGCTCGGCAATCATAATAGAGACAACAAAGTCCAGCACCGAAAGCTGCCCGATTTCGCGCTTGCCCATAAAGCGCAGCACAAAGAGTATGATGAAGTAAATAAATATCGTCCTCAGGATAATCGTGCCATAATCCATCTTGCTCCTCCCATTCCCTTTTTTCTCTTCTTAGTATGACCAGGGAACAGCAGCTCATGATTTTTAAAAAAAAGGCCGGGCAAAAGGTCGAAAAAATCACCTTTTGTCCCAGGCCCGAGGCTGTCTTAAATGAAATCAACCAAATAACGCAAATATAAATAAATCGTCGAGATGACAAATGAAATCAAGGCTACCGGGAGGCCGATTTTTAGAAATTCCAAATAGCTGAATGATTGCTTCGCTTTGACAGCCAGACCAGCGACAATCACGTTGGCCGTAGCACCGATGATCGTCGCATTGCCGCCAAGACAGGCGCCTAATGCCAAAGCCCACCATAACGGTTCCAAATTATGCATTCCAAATTCCTGGAACTCTAATATAACGGGAATCATCGCCGCGACAAACGGAATATTGTCAACAAACCCGGACAAGATACCGGAGCCCCATAGAATAAAAAGAGCTGTTTTCGGCAAATCCCCCTCGGTATAATAAATAATCGATTTCGCCATTTCATCAATAATGCCGACTTCCTTTAAGCCGCCGACGAGCATAAACAGCCCAATAAAAAAGAACAGCGTTACCCATTCGACCGAACGAAACACTTCTTCCATATCCTGTTCCTCATGCGTTAGCAGCATCAGCAGCAGGGCGCCCGTCATCGCGATGCTCGTCAATTCCGTGTGGATGAATGGCTGGACGATAAAACCGAGCGTTGTCAGCGAGAGGATGGAAACCGACTTCACCAGCAGCTTGCGGTCTTTAATATAGGTGGATGGAACAATTTCCAGCAATTTTGCCCGATCCTCCTTCGAAACGATCAGCTGCTTTTTGTAAATCAAGACGAGACAAGCCATAACGACAAGGAAAATCAGCAGCACAACAGGACTTAAATGAATCAGAAAGTCGTTAAAGCTTAAATAATCAACAGCTTGGCCGATCATTAAATTAGGCGGATCTCCAATCAAGGTCGCCGTCCCGCCAATGTTTGAAGCCATGACGATCGACAGCAGAAAAGGCACGGCAGGCAGCTTTAACAGCGACGTCAGCGTAAAGACAATCGGCACAATGAGCAGCACCGTTGTCACATTATTTAAAAAAGCCGAGCCAAATGCCGTTAAGGAGGAGATCGCAATCAACAAAGGCAGCGGACGCCCCTTTACCCATTTGGCGAGCGAGACGGCAACATACTCAAAAAAACCGCTCTGGCTTGTAATGGAAACAAGAATCATCATCGCTAATAATAAGGTGATCGTGTGCCAGTCAATATGGTGGAGAAAAGCAGCATTGATTTCATAAACGTGAAAGATCAGCATTAAAACGCCGCCAAAACAGGCAATGACGGCCCGGTTCATTTTTTCCGTGATAATGAAGAAATAACTGAAAATAAAAATCACAATTGCCAAGGGGACCCCCATAGCTGCACTCCTCTCCTTCCCACTACTACATCCTATGTCCTCTTTTTCAGAAACATGTCCAATGCCAAAAAGTCTGTCCATGATTTCATCAAGAAGGAAGGGCCGGCATGAAGATTGAAATTTTTACGTCTATTTAAAACAAGCCTGAATAAGCTGTAGTAAAGGATTTTTGTCCATTTGAAAGGAGAGGTCTATATGGCAAATCGGGGATTTATGCCTGCTGTTTTATTTGGGCTGTCGACTGTTCTCGTCATTGCTCTTTCATTTAGTCTCGTCATCTCGTTGTTCTTATCGTTTACTTCCTTTACCGAGCGCTCTGTCGCATGGCTGATTACGAGCGTCGCGTTTTTAGCGATGTTTCTTGGAGGAACGATTTCCGGAGCAAAATCGAACCGCCGGGGCTGGCTGGCCGGGGCGGCGACGGCTTTCATCTTTTCGCTCCTAACGTTTCTCGTCCAGTATTTAGGCTATGATAGCAGCTTCACGAAGGAACAGTACCTTTATCATGGTGGCTATATGCTTGTCGCTGCATTCGGCGGCATGATCGGTGTTAATTTGTCGCGGGATTAAAGAAAAGAAAAACACAACAAGGGGCTGGGACAAAGGTTGTTTTTTTACCTTTTCCCAGCCCCTTAAGCTTAAGCAATGAGTGGAACCGCCACGATCTTGCTCATCGAGAATATACCCACTGTTACTCCATGCTCACTCTTTTTGTGTCTCAAGCTCTTAAATAGATCCAAAAAAAGAGTCGTCTCAAAGCCTACGCGTTGGGACAACTCTTTTTATGTATGCTCGTTAATCCGGATTGACAACTTCTCTTACGGCAGCGCGATCATACGTCAGCTTACGGTTATCATTAACAAGGATGACAATTGTGTCCTCGTCGATTGAATCGATAACACCGTGAAGTCCGCCGATCGTAATAATTTTATCGCCACGCTGTAATGAGTTGTGCATATCGCGAATGGCTCTTTGCTTCTTCTGCTGTGGCCTGATTAACAGGAAGTAGAAGATCGCAAACATTAAGATTAACGGAAGCAATGTTCCAAATAGCTCCATCTATTTTCCCCCCTTTCTTTACTCAAAGCATGCTAGAAATTTTTGGCATTGGGCTTATTAAAGCCATATTGTTCAAAAAATTCTTCTCTAAAGTCAAGAAGCCGATCTTGTCGTATCGCCTCTCTTACCTTTTCCATTAAGTTTAACAGGAAATAGAGATTATGATAAGACGTTAATCGAAAACCGAACGTTTCCTCACATTTAATTAGATGACGAATATAGGCTCTTGTGTAATTCCGGCACACGTGGCAATCGCAATTTTCATCCAGCGGACGAAAATCGCGGGCATATTTGGCGTTGCGCACGACAAGCCGTCCTTTGCTCGTCATTAGCGTTCCATTTCGGGCAATACGGGTCGGAAGCACACAGTCAAACATGTCAATCCCGCGGATCGCCCCGTCAATCAAGGAATCAGCAGAGCCTACTCCCATTAAATAACGCGGTTTGTCCTCTGGCAAATGAGGCGTCGTAAATTCAAGCACGCGATTCATGACATCCTTTGGCTCGCCGACCGATAATCCGCCGACAGCATAGCCCGGAAAATCAAGCGAAACTAAATCCTCCGCGCTCTGCTTGCGCAATTCTTCATACTCGCCTCCCTGGACGATGCCGAACAGCCCCTGATCCTGCGGGCGCCCGTGCGCTTCGAGACAGCGTTCAGCCCAACGGCTCGTCCGCTCGACCGACTTCTTCATATACTCATATTCTGCCGGGTATGGCGGGCATTCATCAAAGGCCATCATAATGTCCGATCCGAGCGCATTTTGAATTTCCATCGCCTTTTCTGGGCTTAAAAAGAGCTTGTCCCCATTTAAATGATTGCGAAAGTGGACGCCTTCCTCTTCGATTTTGCGCAGGTCGCTTAAGCTGAAAACCTGAAAGCCGCCGGAATCGGTTAAAATCGGACGCTCCCAGTTCATGAACTTATGCAGGCCCCCTGCTTCTTTAATAATGTCATGGCCCGGTCTTAGCCATAGATGATACGTGTTGCTCAAAATAATTTGCGCGTTCATATCGTATAAATCTTCCGGACTCATCGTTTTTACCGTTGCCAGTGTACCGACCGGCATAAAAATTGGCGTTTCAAACGTCCCGTGAGGCGTATGGACCTTCCCGAGCCGGGCGCCGGACTGTTTACATGTTTTAATATGCTCATATGTTATCGCTGACATTTCCTTTTTCCTCCTTGAGCGTGTACGGGTCAACGAATCAGCATCGCATCTCCAAAGCTGAAGAAACGATAGCGTTCATTGACGGCATGCTGATAAGCCTTCATGATGTTCTCTTTTCCCGCAAACGCACTGACGAGCATCACGAGTGTCGACTTTGGCAAGTGAAAGTTCGTCACCATCGCATCAATCGCTTTGATCACATAGCCTGGATAGATAAAAATTGAGGTCCAGCCCGAGCATTCGCGAAACTCGCCGTGCTCCTGGATAATCGTCTCCAACGTCCGGACCGATGTTGTACCGACAGCAATAATTCGCTTGCCGTTTTCCCTCACACTCGTCAACAGCCGCGCTGTTCCTTCACTCATTTGATAAAACTCGGCATGCATTTGGTGCTCTTCGATCCGCTCTACGCTCACCGGGCGAAATGTCCCGAGACCGACATGCAGCGTTACAAAGGTCACATGGACCCCTTTTTGCTGAATTCGTTCAAGCAGTTCAGTTGTAAAATGAAGTCCGGCCGTCGGTGCAGCCGCTGATCCGCGATGCTTGGCGTAGACGGTCTGATAGCGCTCCTGATCAGCCAATGTTTCCTTAATATAAGGGGGGAGCGGCATTTCTCCCAATTCATCAAGAATTTCATGGAAGATGCCTTCATATTCCATTTGCAAAATCCGCCCGCCATGATCGGCTTCCCGGACACAGGTCGCGCGCAGCCGGCCATCGCCAAATTGAATAACCGTTCCTGCCTTGACGCGCTTCGCCGGTTTAATCAGCGTTTCCCACTGATCATTTTCCAGCTGCTTCAGCAACAGGACTTCAATTTGAGCGCCGGTATCTTCTTTCACTCCGAATAGTCTTGCCGGAAGAACCCTCGTATCGTTTAAGACGAGGCAGTCCCCTTCGTCCAATTCGTCGATCATATCGGAAAACGTTCCATCTTTAATTGCACCCGATTCCCGATCTAAGACAAGCAAACGAGACGCCGTTCGATCCTGAAGCGGCGTCTGGGCAATTAATTTCTCTGGTAAATTAAAATCAAAATCGTCTATTTTCATCGTCATGTCGTCACCTTTTCACATAACCGTTCCTGTCATATCCCTATCATCATACCGAAAGTGCTTCATCCATGCAAGAGATTAGCGAAAACGTCCAAACAAGAAAAAAATAAGCGACAGCACTACGCTAATAATCAGACAGGTCATAATCGGCATATATACGGTCATATTCTCGCGTTTAATAAAGATGTCACCTGGCAGGCGCCCAAGTGGCAGAACGCGTCCAATAAAGAACCAGAGGACGCCAATGATGATAAAAGCAATGCCGATAAGGATCAAGATCTTTGGAAATGAATTCACTGCTCTGGTCCCTCCAATTGAAAATGCTCATAGCATGCCGGGGTTACAACTCTTCCCCGCGGCGTTCGTTGGATAAAGCCAATCTGTAGCAAATACGGTTCATACACATCCTCGATCGTTTCCGGTTCTTCGCCGATCGTCGCAGAAATCGTCTCCAGACCTACAGGACCGCCGCGATAATTCTCAATCATCCCATACAATAATTTATGGTCAATATGATCCAGTCCTAAACGGTCGACCTGCAATTGCTGAAGCGCATCCACCGCCACGTCCAGTGAAACCGTCCCGTCTCCTTTAACCTGGGCAAAATCGCGCACGCGGCGGAGCAGGCGATTGGCAATCCGCGGCGTGCCTCTTGAGCGGCGTGCGACTTCAATCGCGGCCGCGTCTTCAATCACGGTATCAAAAATCTCAGCCGTGCGCTTGACGATCAACGCCAGCTCAGCCTCTGTATAATATTCCAGCCTGGCGAGAACGCCAAAGCGGTCGCGCAACGGGGCCGATAGCATCCCTGCTCTTGTCGTCGCTCCGACCAGCGTAAACGGAGGCAGATCGAGACGTACGGAACGCGCAGCCGGTCCCTTGCCGATCACAATATCGATGCAAAAATCCTCCATCGCCGGATAAAGCACCTCTTCGACGACGCGGTTCAGCCTGTGGATTTCATCAATAAACAGCACATCTCCCGGTTCAAGAGCTGTCAAAATCGCCGCCAAATCACCGGGACGTTCAATCGCCGGCCCCGATGTCGTCCGCATCTGCACACCCATTTCCGCAGCAATAATCCCGGAAAGCGTCGTTTTTCCGAGACCGGGCGGCCCATAAAGAAGAACATGATCGAGACATTCCTCTCTCATCTTCGCCGCTTCTATAAATACATCGAGATTTTTCTTTACTTTTTCCTGTCCGATGTATTGCGCAAGCTGCTGCGGACGAACGCGTTGCTCAATTGAATCATCCGCGCTCTGCATATCCGCCGATACCATCCGTTCTTCCATCCCTTGTCACCTCTTTCCCACATCCCGCATTCGCGCAATTCATTTACAGCATCAGCTGTAACGCTTTTTTAATATAGCCATCGGTCGTCAGCTCCTCTTCTTCCAAAAGAGGGCGAACTTTCTTCAGTTCCTTTTCGACATAGCCCAACGCCTGTAAAGCTTCAAGCGCTTCTTTCAACGCTGTATTTGCCGGCGTTTTCTCAACTGTTGTCGCCTTTTCCTGTTGCAGCAGATTCGGCACAAAGTCATCGAGCTTTCCTTTCAAGTCAAGAATGATCTGGCGGGCTGTTTTTTTGCCGACACCCGGAAATTTCACTAAAAAGGCTTCATCCTCTTCCTCAATCGCGTAGACGACATTCTCCGGCTGGCCGGACGCCAAAATGGCGAGCGCCCCCTTCGGCCCGATGCCCGAAACATTTAACAGCTTTTCAAACAGCATCCGCTCCTGCTTCGTACGGAAGCCGAACAGACGAATTAAGTCTTCCCTGACATGCTGGTATGTATAAATTTGCACCGTTTCTTCAAGCTTTTCCTGAAAAACAAACGGGTTCGGGCAATAAATCTGATAGCCTAAGCCATGATGGTCGACCACCACATATTGCAGCTCCACTTCCACTACTTTCCCTTTAACATATTCAATCACAGCCCGTTCTTCCTCTCTCTATGCGAACATTTATTTCTATTTTATCATAAGCCCCCCTTTCCGTCATTTCTCTTTCCAGCTGCAAAAAGCAAAAAAAGCAGCGCTGGATCCGCCCGGAAGGAATTTCCCTCACGATTCACGCTGCTTTGAAGAATCAATTCAATTTTGATATTGGCGAAAGGCTTCTAATACTTCTTCATAATGATGCCGATCTTTGACCGGAATCCCTTTTTCAAGCTCCGAATGCTGTTTGCTTTCGAGCTTGCTCGTATCCAGCTGAAAAAAGGAATGGATGATCTTTTGCTGATCCGGCTCTCCTTCGTAAATGGACAGAATCCCTTCGTCCGTTAAGCCAAAGTACCCGTTGATTTTCATTAGTGGCGAGATATCATTGACCGATTGCCGGAAAACCATTTCGTCTTCATTTTGGTCCACCAGAGTCCAGCCATCATATTGCGCCCAAAAATCCTCCATCGACCAAATCGTTTCTTCAATGATCTCTTCGCTTGTTTCTCCGTCCAAATATACTCTTTCCAACGTAATCTGTACGGTTTTTGGCTGCATGACCTCAACGGCCTCCGCCTCTTCCGCTTGAGGCTGTTTTCCACCAACAACGAGCGCACTGCAAATGAAAAGCGCGGCCAAAAGAAGACCGATTCCGACAATAACGGAAAGACTATGCTTTTGCGGGACCTTTTGGTGTTCCCTCATCTCCATCATCACCACCATATTTTATCCATATTTAAGCAACTACGCTAAGGATGCCCGAAAAAACCTTATTTGATTCAAAAGCTGCTGAAAAAGGATGTTTTTCCCTTTTTCAGCGGCTCATTGTCCGCCAATTATTTTCGCTTAATGAGTTCCCTCAGACAACGCCAAAGCCCGTTGTGAGAGATCTCTCACAACGGGCTTGGCAGCTGGTTTAAAGGCCCGGCGAAAGGGAAACCTTTTGGCCCCGGCCCCATTCCATTTATTAACGAGAGCGCTCAAACGGACGTTGAACGGCTCGTCCTAAATCATTTACCATATCGGTAAATGTTGCTGCGACTTCATCGAATGCTGTTCCTGACCGCAAGCGGTCATCCATCGTCCGGATACGGTTAACATGATCTTCATCCGTCACAACGCGGACTTGCTTATTTTTTGCCATTTTTTGCACAGCTTGTTCTACTTGTTGTTTAACCTGGTTTGTATTTTGGTTCGTTTCAACCCCAACAACAATGTGGTTATCATCGACAATGACACGGCAGTCCTCGACTCCGTTTATGCGCTGCACACGATTGGCAACATGCTGCGCTGTTTTGCTGTCATAATCTTTATGATAGTTGACATTTTGTTGGGTATACTGGTTACGAGTCGCTCTGTTTGAACGGTGAATACCGCTTTGTTGGTTGGTAATCCGCCCATTTCCGACTCGATCACCGGTAAATTGCTGACGATAGGTGCGCGTTCTATCACGCAGTAATCCATCTTCATCAACCATTCCAGGACGGTTATTCCCTGTCAAGCCGGTACGTCCCATGCCCGGAGTACGCTGGGTCGCTCCGAAGCCGTTACGGTTTCCATGCGTACGGTTTGTTTGAAAGTTATTTAAATGCGTACGCGTACGTTGTCGATCAAGCTGACCATAAGTACCGCCACCACGATAATCAGGTGTCATCATATCGGTGACAGGACCTTGTCCACGGTAACGTGAGTGGGTATAAGCACCGCTCATATCCTGTGACTCAAAGCCAGTTTGACGATAGTTATTCGCGCCCATTCCCTGCTGATTATCTGCACCACAAGCTGCTAATCCACCAACAAGCATTGTCGCTGCTGCAATTGACATCGCAATTTTTTTCATATTTGAATTCCCCCTTTCACCACTTAATGTGGCTGATTGGAGGCCTCTTTACACTGTTAGTTACTGGGCATTGTACCACCTGAATCCGACATAAAAAAGCGCGGGACAAAGGTCTTTTTCACCTTTTCCCCACGCTTACAGCAAAGCTTCTTTCGTAACGGCTTTACGATGGACTGTTGAAGTGGTTGTTATTAGTCGTCGTAATCGTCCGTTTCCTGATAATTATTTATTTGCTCATTCCGTTCAAAATCTTTAACGGACATCATTTGCCCATTTGGTCCGTACATAATTGGTTCCACGGGACCGCATTGAACACAATCACTTCCCATTTGCACTGGCGGTATATAAGCAGGCAGCGTTTGTGGCGCCTGATACAATGGCCCATTTAAAGGTCCCATTGGCGCACAGCCATTACCGTAGCCCGTCATAAGCGGTCCGACTGGCTGAAAATATGGAGAAGGCATGTCAAACGCCCCCTGCATCATTGGCAGCGGCTCCGGATGGTGAGCGTATTGCTCAAATTGCTGCGGCATCATTTGCGGTGACATCTGGTTCGGCTGGCTCTGCGGCATCATTTGCGGCGGCATCTGGTTCGGCTGGCTCTGCGGCATCATTTGCGGCGGCATTTGGTTCGGCTGGCTCTGCGGCATCATTTGCGGCGGCATTTGGTTCGGCTGGCTTTGCGCCATCATTTGCGGCGACATTTGGTTCGGCTGGCTTTGCGCCATCATTTGCGGTGGCATTTGATTCGGCTGGCTTTGCGCCATCATTTGCGGCGACATTTGGTTCGGCTGGCTCTGTGGCATCATTTGCGGCGGCATTTGATTCGGCTGACTCTGCGGCATCATTTGCGGCGGCATCTGGTTCGGCTGACTCTGTGGCATCATTTGCGGCGGCATCTGGTTCGGCTGACTCTGTGGCATCATTTGCGGGGCCTGCTGGTTTGGCTGCCCATTTGCCGCTTGCGGAGCCTGATTTGCTTTTGGTGGCTTTGGCGCTTTTGGAATCGGCGACTGCATGGGCTTTGTTTGTGGCTGGTATAAGTGCACATCGTATTTCTGACTATGCTGAGGCATAGAAGGTTGTGATGTCGGTGCTTGTAAAATTGGCTGATTCATTTTCGACGGTGCCTTTGGCATTTCCGGCTTCGGCTGTGGTTGATGCATTTTCGGCGGCGCTTTCGGCATTTCCGGCTTCGGCTGTGGTTGATGCATCTTCGGCGGCGCTTTCGGCATTTCCGGCTTCGGCTGTGGTTGATGCATCTTCGGTGGTGCTTTCGGCATCTCCGGCTTTGGCATTGGCTGATTCATTTTCGGCGGTGCTTTCGGCACCTCCGGCTTTGGCTGCGGCGCCGGCTGCGGTGTTTCTTTAGCTGCAGGCGTGGTCGTCGTTGGTGGAGGCACAGGGCCTTCCTTCTGGTATAGTTTCTGCTGTTCCTTCACTGGGGCATTAGCTGCCTGCTGAGATTCTTTTTTTACAGGTACGCTTCCTGTTGGAATTTTTATTTTCATACCGGGCATAATCATATCTGGGTTTGCGAGTTGTGTATTAGCGGCTTTTAACTGTTCAAAATCAACACCGTATTTTTTGGCGAGCTTCCAGAGCGTATCCCCTTTTTGGACAATGTGAATTTTCACGATCTCATTCCCTCCTCTTTACCTTTTTCGTACATCTTATGATGTTGTAGGCGAATTGACACGGTGCGTTAAATTGACAAAATAGATAAAAATGGGATAAAGCCTAATACCCAAAGGGTCTCAGCAAATCTTATGAGATAACAAATAGGTTTATGCCTAAGAAAAACGCCTAGCGTCCTTTCTTATCTTTTAAAAAAACCGGCTTAACAGGAAATGCTCCTGCTAAGCCGGTTCTCTTCCGATGATTAAGCGCGTTCCAGCATGCGCTGCAATGCCAAATTCGCTTCTTCGGTCGTTAACGGATCCACTTTTATTGGGAAATGTAACTGCCCCGCCTCCAGTTCTTCCAGCGACCAAAGCAAATGATCAAGATCAATCCGGTTCATCGTTAAACATGGACACATGATCGGATTTAATGATGTAATCTCCTGCTCAGGATGCTGCTGGCTTAAACGGTTCACCAAATTCATTTCCGTCCCGACCGCCCACTTCGTACCCGGAGCTGCCTTTTTAATCGTCTCGATTATAAAATGGGTCGAGCCATTTTCGTCTGCCGCCTGGACGACCTCATACGTGCATTCTGGGTGCACGATGATTCGTGTTTCAGGAGAATTCTTTCTAAGCTGCTCAATTTGCGCTACAGTAAATTTTTCATGAACCGAGCAATGTCCTTTCCAAAGAATCACTTGCAGATCATCGAGGTTCCCTTCATAGTCAAGGCGACGCTCAATCGGATCCCAGACCGCCATCTTCTCCAAAGGGACACCAAGATCATAGGCGGTATTTCTTCCTAAATGCTGATCAGGCAAAAACAAGATCCGTTCCTTTTGCGTGAAGGCCCACTCGACCATTGCTTTTGCATTCGAGGAAGTCACCGTCGCTCCCCCATTGCGGCCGCAAAAGGCTTTGATCGCCGCTGTACTGTTGACATAGGTTAATGGAAGAATCGTATTGCCAAGCAGCTCCTGCAGCTCTCCCCACGCATATTCGGTTTGCGCGATCGTCGCCATATCGGCCATTGAACAGCCTGCCTTCAAATCAGGAAGAATGACGTGCTGCTCCTCGCTTGTCAGCATATCGGCCGTTTCCGCCATGAAATGCACGCCGCAAAAGACGATGAATTCCGCCTCGCGATTAGCCTGCGCCAGTTGGGCCAGCTGAAGGGAGTCACCAATTGCATCAGCAAATTCAATGACCTCGTCCCGCTGATAATGATGACCCGGAATGTATAAACGCTTGCCAAACTGCTGCTTAATTTCCCAGATGCGCGCCCGTTTTTCTTCTGTCGTCATTTTTGCGTACTGTTCCGGTACACGTTTGACTTTTGAAATTTCTTCAAGAAAACTCATCTTATTCTCCCTCCGCTTCGAGTAAAAAACTAATGTCTTTGGCTTTGACGGAATGCGTTAAACAGCCGAGTGAGAGATAATCGACACCACAGCCGCGATAAGAAGCAATCGTCTCCAGAGAAATATTGCCGGATGCTTCGGTCTTAATCACGGAAGGGACGAGCTTGACATATGACGCGATTTCCTCCGGCGTCGCATTATCGAACATAATCACATCCGCTCCGGCTTCAACTGCTTCAAGCACTTCTTCCTCGTTTGTCGTCTCAACTTCCACCTTGACCATATGACCTACTTTTTCTTTTACCGCCTGAAGTGTTTTCGTAATTCCGCCTCCGGCCAGTAAATGGTTTTCCTTTAATAAAATGGCATCACTTAATCCAAACCGGTGATTAAATCCCCCTCCGCAGCGAACGGCATATTTTTCAAAAATACGTAAGCCCGGCGTTGTTTTCCGCGTATCGCAAATGCGGATCGATGGGTCATCAAGACGTAAAACCGCATCTCTGGCCATCGTCGCAATCCCGCACATCCGCTGAAAAATATTCAGCAAAACCCGCTCGCCGGCGAGCAAGGAAAGATAAGACCCTTTCATGCTCACTAAAATGTCCCCCGCCTGAAAAGGTTCTCCGTCAGCGACGTGAATGGTAACCTCCACCTCTTCATCGACGCATTGATAGCCAAGCCGGACGATTTCCCCGCCGGCCATTACACCCGCTTCCTTTGCAACCATATTTCCTTGCCCTCTTTTGCCAGTGGCAATCACCGTTTGACTCGTCAGATCGCCCTCGCCAATATCCTCCATCAAAAAAAGTTGCAGCCGTTCCTTAATTGCCAGCTTATTCATATTCTCCCTCTCCTTAACGCCGAAGCGGTATTATTCTCCCACTTGCTTTTTCTTGTTTTATGATCCCATCCGTCTGTGAAATGGCGACGGTCGCCCCGTCCCATCCTTCCTCATCCTTTGCCGGGTAATCGCTGCGGTAATGACCGCCTCTGCTTTCTTTCCGCAGCAGGGCAGCTTCGGTAATCATCCAGGCGACGAGAACCATATTCTTTCGTTCCAGTTCCTCGCGTGACGTGCTTCCACCCGGATAAAGCGCTCCCATCATATACGGTTCGAGCCAGCGCTTCATTTCCTGCAAGCCGTATTCGTCGCGGTTCATCCCGACATAAGCTGTCATGTTTGCCTGAATAGCCGTTTTCGTTGGCGGACAGCCGCTTACCAATGGCGGTCCCTCCTCGACGAGCTGCGCCTCCCTCCCGTCAAACAAAGGAACCTCACGCAAATAGGTGGCGACCTGCTCGGCAAAGACAAGCCCTTCCAGCAGCGAATTGCTCGCCAGTCTGTTTGCGCCATGAACGCCGGTACAGGCAACTTCCCCAATCGCATACAAGCCTGGAAGCGAGGTTTGGCCGTTGGCATTCGTTTCAATGCCGCCGCTCATAAAGTGAGCACCCGGTGCGACCGGAAGCAGAGGCTGATTTTGGTCAATTTTCGCCTGTTGACAGCGCTTTATCAAACCCGGAAAACACTGGGCAAAATTTTCGATAACGCGACAGTCGAGAAAGATTTGCTCTCCGCGATGCAGTGCCTGCTCAATCGATCTGCTGACGACGTCGCGCGGGGCAAGGTCTTTTAACGGATGCCAGGCCATCAGCCGTTCTCCATTTTGGTTGACAAGAAACGCTCCTTCACCGCGAACGGCCTCGCTGATCAGTCCATATGTTTGCCCGGCGCGGACAAGCAATGTCGGATGAAATTGGACAAATTCCATATCAATCAGCCGCGCTCCCGCCCGATAAGCAAGCGCGAGTCCATCGCCGGTTGCTTCAGGTACATTGGAGGTGTGTGTAAAGAGCTGCCCGGCTCCTCCTGTGGCGAGAATCGTCGCCTTGGCACGGACCACGCCGCGATCTGTCTCGACGCCTCCTACCCCAGCATCGGTGAGCAGTAGATTTTGCACCATTGTCTGCTCAAGCAGCTGTACGCGGTGCTGCACTTGCCGAATGAGAGCGGCGGTTATCGCCCGGCCTGTCTGATCGCCCTCGGCGTGGACAATCCGACGATGACTGTGCGCCCCTTCCATGCCGAGCTTCAGCCTGCCATATTGATCACGGTCAAACTCCACCCCGAGTTCTTCAAGCTTTTTCACAATAAGCGGCGCCCGCTTCACCAGCAGTTCAAGATGATCAAAATGATGATGGTGATGGCCCGCCTCAAGCGTGTCGGCATAATGGCTGCTCCAGCTGTCAAGCGGATCGATCGCAGCGGCCATGCCTCCCTGAGCAAGGCTGGAATTGCTTTGTGCCACATTTGACTTTGTGATAATCATCACATTCAAGTCATCAGCTAAAAGATGGGCCGTCATTAATCCGGCAATGCCGCTTCCAATAATAACCACGTCTACCGCCTTATCAGCCATGATCATTCCTCCATGTAATTTACAGTTGTCTTGTCACCTATCTTTACATAAAATAAGAATTGTGACAAGAGATTTTTCGAAAGCGCACGGAAATTGAGTAGGAAAAGGAGCCGATTATGCTTTATTTTGATTACAGTGCCACGACCCCGATGTCCGACTATGCGTTAGACACCTATCAGCGTATCGCGAGGCAGTATTACGCCAACAGCCAAAGCCTGCACACGCTTGGCCAGGAGGCGGAGGATGTTCTGGCCATTAGCCGGCGGACGATTGCGGCAAGCCTTCCACCAGCACGCCCGGACGACATTTATTTTACCGGCTCAGGATCGGAAGCGACGTTTTTAGCGCTAACCGGTTTGGCCATTGCCCATAAAGCGAAAGGCAAAACGATTTTGACGACAGAAGGAGAGCATCATTCCGTCCATCAAGCTCTTGCCTTTCTTCACGATCGCGAGGGGTTCCACATTCGTTATCTTGACGTCAATCAATATGGACAAGTAACGGAAGAGGAGCTGCGTTCCGCAATCGATGAGGATACGGTTCTCGTGACGATCGGCCACGCGAACAGTGAAATCGGCACCGTACAGGATCTCGCTGCCCTTGGAAAGATTCTCGCCGATCATGCTATACTGTTTCATAGTGATTGCGTGCAAACCTTTGGCAAGCTGCCGATTCCGCTCGACGTGCTGACAAGCGCCAGCTTTTCTGCCCATAAATGCTACGGACCAAAAGGAGTTGGCGCCGCTTATTTGCAGCATGCCGTCGGCTGGGCTTCGTTTCACCACGGGACGACTCATGAAAATGGCTTCCGGGCCGGCACGGTCGATGTTCCTGCCATCGCGGCGTTTGCTGCGGCGGTAGAAGAGATGAGCGCCAATGCACACGAAGAAATGAGCCGGCTTGCAGACTACCGGGACGAATTTATAAAGGCATTTGCCGGGCATGCTGAGGTGTGCTTTGAAGGCCATCCGACCGCGCGGCTGCCTTTTCATATCGCGCTGCGGGCGAAAGGAATGGAAGGACAGCTGCTCATGCTGGAATGTAACCGCAAAGGCTTCGCCATCTCAACCGGTTCAGCCTGCCGGGCCGGACAAAGCTCTCCTTCACGAACGCTGATCAGCCTTGGCCGTTCGGCCGAAGAAGCGCATGAGCTTGTCAGAATTACGTTTGGCAAGCACACGACAAAGCAGGACGTTACACAGCTGATTAAGGCAATCAAAGAAATTTTGCTGACCTATAAAGGGGATGAATAGATGTGACAAATGGCAAGAAAATACTTGGCGAGGAGCGTCGGAATCTACTGATTGACTGGCTGCAAACAAGCGACAAGCCATTAACAGGAAATGAGCTGGCCAAACGAACCAATGTCAGCCGGCAAGTAATCGTCCAGGATATATCGATCTTAAAAGCGAAAAAGCATCCAATTTTAGCGACCGCTCAAGGCTATATGTATGTCAAGACAGAAAGGCCGGCAAAAGCGAGCCGGATTATCGCCTGCTGCCATACGCCCGCCGAGACGAAGGAAGAGCTTTTTCTCCTCGTCGACCACGGCGTGACTGTGCGCCAAGTGATGGTCGAGCACGCCCTGTACGGTGAGCTGTCTGCTTCCTTGATGGTCTCAAGCCGTCAGGATGTCGAGCAGTTTTGCGCTCATTTGCAATCGACAAAAGCGGCCTTATTATCCGAGTTGACAAATGGCGTCCACTTGCATGAAATCGAGGCGCAAACCGAGGAACAACTGGACAGCGCCATCGCCGCCCTTGACCGGCGGGGCTTCATTTTAAACGACTAAGAAAAACGCGCAGGTCTGTCTGAAAGACCCCCGCTTCCAGACAGACCGCCTAACATGGGAAGCCGGCCCATCACTTGAATGGCCCAGCTAAAAGAGGCTATGAGCGGAACCGCCACGATTTGTTAAAGCCCGTTGTGAGTAGATGTCTCACAACGGGCTTGTGGGGTATGAAGCCATTGCCAATAGGTTCAAAGCTAGTTTTGTCTCGCCCTCTCAAGCTCAGAAATCCGCTTCCCACTTTGTCCTCAGCGGATTTTTTCCGCCTGGGGAACTAATTGATAGCACGGATAGCTTCCAAGAATATCGACCCCACAGCCTAACGCTTCCAGCTCTGAAACTGCCCCTGGAATCAGCACATCATCAGCCAGGCCATCGACGTCAATTAGAAAGAAATAATTGCCTAAGCCGGTTTTTGTCGGTCTCGATTCAATTTTCGTTAAATTCAGCTTGCGCCACGCAAAGGCGGACAGCACCTGATGAAGCGCGCCGGAAAAATCGGACGGCAATGTCACCATCAAGCTCGTTTTATCAGCGATATGCTCCGGCTCTTGCAAGTGCAGCATATCAAGCGTCCGGCTCAGAACGACAAAGCTTGTACGGTTATGGGAATAATCGTGGATATTTTCATGCAGCGGTACAAGCTGATATTCTTCAGCGGCCAGTTCATTGGCGATCGCCGCGATTTTCTGTTCGGGATGGCTCGCGACAAATTCAGCCGCCGCTCCGGTCGAATTCATATATTCCCACTCCGCCCCGCTCAGCTTCGCTTGAAGGAAATCATGACATTGGGCAATCGCGTGTGGATGAGAAACGATTTTCTCAATCGGCTGCTGTCTGTTTTCCGGATGGACAAGCAAATGCTGGGCGATCGGTACAGTGACGCCGCCAATAATTGGCAGGCGCTGTTTATGAATCAAATAATCAAGCGTCATATTTACCGATCCTTCGATTGCATTTTCAATTGGCACGATCGTTGCATCGACTTCCCCGGCAGCGACGGCATCCATACAGAAAGGAATCGTTTGATAAGGAACAAGCTCCTGCTCTTTAAACAGCCCTCTCGCTGCCATTTCTGTAAATGTTCCTTTTGGTCCTAAGTAACTTATTTTCATGCTGCTCTCTCCTCCCTAAGATCCCGAGCCGACCATTTCGACTTTTTCCACTACTTCAAGCCCTTCCAGCCACTCCATTACTTCATCAAATTCAAGCTTCATCGGGGCCGTGTCTATCGTTAATGTCATATGGGCGCGTCCCTGCAATGGAATCGTCTGGTTAATCGTTAGCACGTTTGCCCCTGTTTCAGCAACCTTCCCGAGTAGCTGTGACAATGAACCAGACCGATCTACTAAAATAATCGAAAGTGTGATGATTTTTTCTCTTACCATTGTATGAAAAGGAAAAATTCCATCCTTGTATTTATAAAAGGCGCTGCGGCTTAACCCGACCTTATGTACAGCCTCATTGATTTTTTTCACTTTGCCGGAATGCAGCAGTTCTTTCGCTTCCAGTGTTTTTTCCATCGCGTCCGTAAGCATATCCTCACGCACGAGATAAAATGATTTACGCGAAGCCATAGCATGGTTCACCTTCTTTCAGTAGATCATTATCTTCCCATTATAGAATTCGCAACCCCTTTTGACAACATCATCCCCCAAATTTGTCCCTTACTAATGAAAACCTGTCTCCCACGAAGAGACAAGAAGCTGCTGAAAAAGTACGATTTACACTTTTTCAGCAGCTTTTTCGTAATGAGCGTAGCCGTTGCCTGATTTTGAAAGCCTTGCTACGAGTGGATTTCTCGAAGCAAGGCGCGCAACGCGCGGAGCCATTACTCTTCTTCGAGTTACGAAAGCTCCCGCTCTTCGCTACGACAAGAACCCCCAGCCAAGGGCAGGCTGACTCTGCTCCGGCTCGCTCGCTGCCCGTCCTCAAGGAGAAACCCGTTCCTTGCGGACTTCAAAACCTCGCAGCGGCTTCGCTCTTCGCTACGACAAGAACCCCCAGCCTTGGGCGGGCTGACTCTGCTCCGGCTCGCTCGCTGCCCGTCCTCAAGGAGAAACCCGTTCCTTGCGGACTTCAAAAAACCCCGCAGCGGCTTCGCTCTTCGCTACGACAAGAACCCCCAGCCTTGGGCGGGCTGACTCTGCTCCGGCTCGCTCGCTGCCCGTCCTCAAGGAGAACCCCGTTCCTTGCGGACTTCAAAACCTTGCAGCGGCTTCGCTCTTCGCTACGACAAGAACCCCAGCCAAGGGCGGGCTGACTCTGCTCCGGCTCGCTCGTTGCCCGTCCGCAAGGAGAACCCCGTTCCTTGCGGACTTCAAAACCTTGCAGCGGCTTCGCTCTTCGCTACGACAAGAACCCCAGCCAAGGGCGGGCTGGGGTTCTTGTCTAGTCTATAAATTCAAATTCGAACTTCAGGATGCGGACGAGGTCGCCGTCTTTGGCGCCGCGTTGGCGGAGTGCTTCGTCGATTCCCATGTGCCGCATTTGGCGGGCGAAGCGGCGGACCGATTCGTCTCTTGAGAAGTCGGTCATTTTGAAGAGGCGCTCGATTTCCGGCCCTGAGATGACAAAGACGCCATCATCATCACGCGATAGCACAAACCGGGCTTCCTCCTTCTGATGCTTGTAGACAACCCGGGTTGATTCCTCTGTTTCCTCATGAAGCGGAAATTCCGGCGTCTGCTCAATTTTATCGGCGATCGTTAAGAGCAGCTCCCGTACGCCCTCTCTCGTAATCGCTGAAATCGGAAATACAGGGTGATCGTCCTCAAGCTGTTCCTTGAAGCGCTTGAGGTTTTCTTCCGCCTCGGGCATGTCCATTTTATTGGCAACAATCAACTGCGGCCTCTCCAACAGACGTAAATTGTATTGCTTCAATTCATCATTAATCAGCACATAATCCTCATAAGGGTCGCGCCCTTCAAGAGCCGACATGTCAATCACATGAACGATGACGCGCGTCCGCTCGATATGACGCAAAAACTGATGACCGAGGCCGACTCCTTCATGCGCCCCTTCGATTAATCCAGGCAAATCAGCCATGACGAAGCTTCTGTTATCCTCTGTTTCGACGACGCCCAAGTTAGGCGTGATCGTCGTAAAATGATAATCGGCGATTTTCGGCTTGGCCGCCGAGACGACCGAGAGCAATGTTGACTTACCAACGCTCGGAAACCCGACAAGGCCAACATCAGCGAGCACCTTCAGCTCAAGAACGACTTCGCGCTCTGTTCCCGGCTCGCCATTTTCCGCGATTTCGGGTGCGGGATTGGCAGGCGTCGCAAAGCGGATGTTTCCCCGGCCACCACGGCCGCCTTTGGCGATAACAGCGCGCTGACCATGTTCGGTTAAATCAGCGATAACCTGTCCTGTTTGTTCATCAACGACCGTCGTTCCCGGAGGCACCTTGACGACCATATCCTCCGCATTTTTACCATGCTGACCTTTCGGGCGGCCATGCTCTCCCCGATCCGCTTTAAAATGCCGGTTATAACGAAAGTCCATCAACGTTCGCAGACCTTCCTCCACTTCAAAGACGACGCTTGCGCCTTTTCCGCCGTCACCGCCGGCCGGGCCCCCATCGGGCACGTACTTTTCTCGACGGAACGCAACCATTCCATTTCCTCCGTCGCCACCTTTTACATAAACCTTGACTTTATCGACAAACACCTTTCTTCACCTCAGCTTCTTGTAAAACGAGTTAGTAGGACACATTCCTGTTTACTAACTTCCACGAGTTCGACAGCCGGCTCCCGAGCCGCATACTCAACGAGAGACTGCCCTTCTTGCTGTAATGTTCCCTGATAATCAAACGTTAACTCACACTGCTGATCGGTAAATAAAAAAGTCAGTAGCAGATGGTTTTCTGTGTCCAATGTGCTTTCACGAGCTAAGCGCTCTATAATTTGCTTGCAGATGCGTAACAGCTCCTGCTCCTGCTTTGCCAAAGAAAAGACATCTCCCGCCACATCCATCTCTAATTTCATCTCGCGGCAGAACCAATTAAACGTCAACAAAAAATAGGACACACTCGGGGCTTGTATATTTGAAATTTCACTTTCACTACTCGACTGGCGCGCCACCTCGTCAATAATATCAGCAATTCGATCATAGCGTTTCAACGCCAGATTTCCTTTAATGAGCTGCATAATATTCAACCAGTCGTGACGTGCATGACGAAGCGCCTCTACTACATCAAAATGATTCGTCATTTCGGCTCTCCTTGTCTTTGCCCATTTCTTTTCCCACTATCAAGTGCATTACAACGCCTATCTTACCATATATTTGTTCCCTTGAGAAAGTTGCCCGTCATCATTTCCCTTTTTCCGTTTTAATTCTTACCTGCGTACTGAGCTTTTTGCTATCGAATGACCGCTGTTCTTTTCATGCTGATCCTCTATATACCACGCTGTTTTGCGAAAAAAGAATTGACAGCATCCGCCCCTCTACATATACTAAAATGAATAACCGACTATTTTTATAAGATTTATAAAAATATTTTCTTTCAGGGAAGGAGGCTGGCAAACATGTCTGACATTCAGATTCAACAAGTTGGGAAAACATTTGAAAACAAGCAGGAAAACACCTCCTACACTGTTTTTGAGCATATAGATTTGCATGTAAAGTCTGGTGAGTTCGTTTCCTTATTAGGACCATCCGGATGCGGAAAGTCGACTTTACTTAATATTGTCGCAGGTTTAGAAAACGCAAGCACGGGGACGGTTCTTGTCGGGAACCGCGAAGTAAAAGAACCCGGAGCGGATCGAGGCGTTGTGTTTCAGGAGGCTGCTCTCATGCCATGGATGTCGGTTCTCGATAATGTAATCTTTGCGATCAAGAAGCAATATTCCAAGCAGGAAGCAAAGGAGAGAGCACTCGAATACTTAAAGCTTGTTCATCTCAGCAAATTCGTCGACGCCTATCCTCATGAGCTTTCCGGAGGAATGAAACAACGCGTTTCGATTGCGCGCGCTCTGGCGATGGACCCGGAAGTGCTGCTGATGGACGAACCGTTTGGCGCGTTAGATGAACAGACGCGCTCGATGCTGCACAAAGAAGTGCAATATATTTGGGAGCAGACAGGCAAAACGATTTTGTTTGTCACTCACAACATCCGCGAGTCGATCCTGCTTTCCGACAGAATCGTCTTAATGGGAGTCCGCCCCGGAGGCATTGTCAACATTTACGACGTGCCGATGGCCCGGCCGCGCAAATCATCGGACCCGGTCTTTGCCGCGCTGGAAGAACAGATCAGCCAGCAATTGGCCGGCGAGATCGAGAAAGTCATGAAGGAGGAGATGGGTGATGATTACCGTAGTCAGAAGGCTACTCTTCTTTACAGCTCTCATCGTAATATGGGAGACCATATATAGACTTGACGTTTTCGGCACCGAAATGTTTCCCTCTCCTCTTCTTTCCTTTGTGCAACTGTATAAAGGATTTTTTGAAACAGGGATCTTAACGGCCGCCTTGACGACAAGCATCGGCCGGATCGGACTCGGCTTTTTGCTCGCCGTCCTCATCGGTTCGATTTTAGGCATTATTCTCGCCACTTCAAAGCTCGCTGATGAAACATTAGGCTCGCTCGTCGTTGCGTTACAGTCCGTTCCGAGCATCGTCTGGCTGCCGCTCGCCCTCGTGATGTTCCAGGGAGGAACCGGGGCGATCCTGTTTGTGATTGTGCTTGGTGGTACATGGCCGATGACGATGAATGTCCGGATGGGCATCAAGAACGTCCAGCCGCTCCTGATCCGCGCCGCGCGGACGATGGGCTACAAAGGCTATGAGTTAATTTGGAAAGTGATGATTCCCGCTTCGATTCCATCCGCGCTTACAGGGATTCGCCTCTCATGGGCTTTTGGCTGGCGCGCGTTAATGGCGGCGGAATTGCTCGGACGCGGCGGGCTCGGCAGAACATTGCTTGATGCACGTGACTTTTTCAATATGGAGCTTGTCATTGCGATTATGATCATCATTGCGATCATCGGTCTTATTGTTGAATATTTTATTTTTAATCCAATTGAACGAAAGGTCCTCACCCGCTGGGGATATGCCAAATCATAAAAAAATAAAGGGGAGAAACAACGATGAAAAAATGGTTAAAAATGACGGGAGCTGCTTTACTGCTGGCGACGATAACAGCATGCGGAGCCGGCGGCACGGGCAGTTCCTCTACGGAAGACGGTCCTGTAAGAATCGGTTATTTTCCTAATCTCGATCATGCCGCGGCAATTGTCGGCAAAGAGAAAGGCTTTTTTGATCAACAGCTCGGGGACAGAGGAGCGGAATACACTCATTTTCCTAATGGAAATGATTTTATTGATGCGCTGGAAACAGGAAATCTGGATATCGGCTATGTAGGGCCTGGTCCGGCAATTAACTATTTCCTCGCGGGAGGAGATATTGTCATTCTCGGCGCTGCGGCCAACGGGGCGACATTAATCGTCTCACGTGAAGATTCAGGGATTGAAACGTTGGAGGACTTTGGCGGCAAATCATTCTGTACCCCTGGTAACGGCTGCACTCACAACGTTCAGCTTGAAATTATGCTGAAGGATATCGGACTAGAATCAAACCGCGTCGGTGGAACGGTCGAGCATCAGTCCCGTATTGCGCCGGCCAATATGGTCGCGATGTTTGAACAAGGACAAATTGACGCCGCTGCTGCTCCTGAGCCTTGGGGAACATTCCTTGTCGAAGAGCATAATGCCAATGTCGTCGCCGAATGGGACCAGGTTTTCTTAGGCGAAACATTGCCTAGTGTCGTCGTGGTTACATCAAAGCAATATCTCGAAGAAAATCCGGAAGCGGTGGATGCTGTTCTCCGTGGTCATAAGGAAGCGGTCGACTATACAGAAGCGGATGTCGCTGATACGTTGACGACCATTAACGATCATTTGTATGATCTGACGCAAAACCGCCTGCCGGAGCCAGTGCTTGAAAAAGCGTGGAATCGGATGAAGGTGACGACCGAAACGTACCCAGATGCCCTACAGGAATGGGCAAACGCATCCTATGAGTTAAAATTTATGGATCAGGACCCTGACTTAGACGGACTCGTCGACACATCACGGCTTGATGAGATTTTAGCAGAATAAAAAAGACAAGAGGCTGAACAAAAGGTTGTTATTACCTTTTGTCCAGCCTTGTATATTAAGCACAAGAGGTTCGCTACCTCTAGTGCTTTTTTTAGTATCGTTTTTTATACTAAAAGCAACGCTGTGGATTAGTAGTCCAGCCTACAGTACTTTTTAGTAACTGGTTTTATAGAGAATCTAACCACAGCTCTTTGTTTATCTGTTAATGAGTTAGTTAACGCTAACTTTATTCTACTAGAAAAGCGCTTTTATTCATTTACACAAACTATTTTACGCTATCGTGCAGTGCCCATCTTTTAGAAGTAGCTTAGGCTTTATGAAAATGTCCTTTACAAAGGTACACTTTATTCCTTTACAACGGCAAAGGTGCGACTGCTGAAATGAGTTGTTTTTCAATTAATTCCTGCCAGAATGCTTCTGGGATTTTCTCTCGCAAGGCTTCGAGGTCTTCCTCAATGCGATCGGGTCTCGTTGATCCAGGAATGACCGCAGCTACAGCTGGATGCGCTGTTGAAAACTGTAGCGCTGCTGCTTTTAGACTGACGCCGTGAGACTCTGCTACTTCTGTTAATTTGTTAATTTTCGTTTGAACGTCTGGTGGGATCTCACCGTAGTTATAGTGATCTCCGCCAAGCAGGGCTCCCGAGCTATACGGTGCACCTACAACAATGGCTGATTTTGATTGCTCGACTTCAGGCATCATTCTGCGAAGAGTATCTTCATGATCAAGAAGTGTGTATTGGGTTGCTTGTAAGCAAATAGTTGGATGTACTTCTTCAAGTTGAAGGGCAAGCTCGATTGGAATTGTTGTGTTTACGCCCAGCCCCCATCCTTTTATGACGCCTTGTTCCTTTAAGTCATCAAGAACAAGGAAGGCACCTGTTCGCGCTTCTTCAAATTTGGCGATCCACTCGTCTCCATGAAAATCAGGTGAGAGGTCGTGCACAAATACAAAGTCCAGTCGAGTGGTTTGCAGTCTTTCCATGCTTTGGTTGATGGAGGCATGGGTCGCTTCTGCAGAGTAGTCTGTCGTAACTTTATTGGTTCGGCCGTACTCAAAAAGTCCTTCTTTTTCCTCGGTTTCATCTTCAATGACACGACCAACTTTTGTACTTAAAACATAATCATCACGGTTTTTGTTAGAAAGAAATGTACCTAAGCGAAGCTCGGCCAGTCCTGCCCCGTAAAATGGTGCTGTATCATAATAACGAATCCCGGCATTCCAGGCCGCTTCGATCGTCGCTTGTGCTTCTTCTTCCGGCACTTCACGAAACATATTGCCAAGTGGTGCTGTTCCAAGTCCTATTTTTTGAGTCAGTAATGCTTTTATGTTATCCATGTCATTCTCCTCCTGTTTCATTCATAATCATCTTTTACCGTTATCATCTTTTACCGTTCATCTTAAGGTTTAAACCTCTCATAAGTAGGATAACCAATATCAGCAAGTGTCCTAATCGATGCTACTATAATCTGTTCTCCTCTAGCTTCTGCTACTAAGGATTGTTTCTCTACCAACTTTTAACCCTCAAGCATACATTCCATCAGCCCCCTTTCTGGATTGCGATGATGTTACTTTTGATCACTATTTACAGCAAACGAAAACGATTAAAACTGGCACTGGATAAATAAATCGCTTTAGGATGAATACGGATTTTTTAGACTTTAAAACGGACCGGCACACTCCATGCCGGTCCGCCACCATTTACCCCATTCAATTTTACAACTTTCCATAAAAAAAGAAGATTATTTTTGGATACGGTTGGCAATAGAAGAAAACAGTTCATTGTAGCAAAGGAGGAAAATGAGATGTTTACACTTGCGGATATTCCAATTTTTCTTGTTTCGCTACTCGTAATTTTGCCGCTGATCTCCTTAATCCATCAAGCTGGTCATGTGTTTTTTGTTTGGCTATTCGGCGGGAAATTACAGTTTTCCCTCGGTGCAGGGAAACGGTTATGTAAAATTGGCTGCTTTGAAATTCGCCGGATCTATTTTTGGCATTCCTTCTTCCAGTATGAAAAGCTGAAAAAGGATACGACCTTCTCTCATATTATGATTTTTCTTGGCGGGTCTCTCTTTAATATTATTTCGATCTGTATCGTGAACGGGCTGATTCACAGCGATGTTCTCCCTCCACATATCTTTTTTTATAACTTTGTCTATTTTTCGATTTACTTTGTCTTTTTTTCTCTGTTTCCGGCAAGGTATTCCGATGACCATCCAAGTGATGCGATGGCGATTTATGACCTGCTGAAATACGGTAAAAAGGTCGATCCGCTCGATTAAGATTCTCAGCTTTGCTGCGTTATAAAAAAAGCCCTCCTCCACCATCAGGCAGAGAAGGGCTTTTGAGAAAAGTTATTATCTTTCCATCATTTTATCGACGCGGGCACGCAGCTCGTTATACTCGGTTACAATATCTCTGATTGTAGCGAAAAGCTTTTTCACTGAAATAACCTTCTTTCCTTTGCTTAAGATACTTTTATTATCGTACTGACGTGACCTTTTGGCAAAGTCTTCATTATTTCAAGAAAGCGATAACAATCCGTATGAAAGCGTCTTTCATTTTCATCTATCTTCCGTTTTCACAGAATTTTGCTGCTTTTCGCATACATTACGATGTTTGGATAATTCGGGCGACCGCGGCTTCTCCCTGGTCAATGCAATCCGGCAGGCCAACCCCTTCAAAAGCAGCTCCGCAAAGATGAAGACCAGGCAGGTTTCGCGCGACGTCTTCTTTGATTTTGGCGATTTTAAATGTGTGACCGACATGATATTGCGGCATTGATTGTCTCCAGCGCGTCACCCGGAAAAATTCGGGCTGCCCTTCAATCTCCATAATCTGCTTCAGGTCATGAAGCACGGTTTCGACAATTTCCTCATCGCTTTGCTCCACAATCGAAGAATCATCCGGTCGTCCGACATACGAACGCAAAAGCGCGTATCCCGGCGGAGTGGAATGCTGCCACTTCTTATGAGTCCATGTGCATGCCGTGATCGTATACGGGCTTTTTTTCGAAGCGACGAAGCCCGTTCCTTCATAAGGATTGTGAACAGCTTCTTCCTTAAAAGCGAGCGCCACCGTCGCCACGGTTGTCGCTTCCATCTCCCGCAAGTAATCAAAGTACGGATACGCCGAAAGCAGCTGAGCGGTCACATGCGGCGGAGTCGTCATAATAATATGATCGAATGATTCACTTGTTCCATCCGCCAGCCCGATAAGGTAGCGCTCCCCTTCTTTGCGAATGAAGCTTAGATCGGCATTTTTGCGGACAGAGGCCGGATCAAGCTGCTGTTCAATCGCATGAACAAATGACTCCAGCCCTTGTCTGAAGCTGAGGAACATCCCTTTGGACTTCTTGTCCATCGCCTTTGGCTGCGGCGTCCGTGTCGCTTTTATTCCGCGAACGAGGCTGCCGTACTTCTGCTCAAGCTGCTGAAAGTGCGGAAAGGTCGCCTTCAGGCTCAGCTTGTTTAAGTCGCCGGCATAAATTCCCGACAAAAGCGGCTCTACTAAATGATCCACAACTTCATCGCCAAGCCGCCGGCGGAAGAAATGGCCCAATGAAATGTCCTCATTTCCTTTGACCGTTGGCGATAAGAAAAGATCGCGCGCCGCCCGCAGCTTACCGGCGGTTGAAAAAAGGGACGTGCTGAGAAACGGCTTGATTTCTGTCGGAATTCCCATCACAGCGCCCCCTGGAATTGGGTAGAGCCGCTCACCCTTCAATACATAAGCCTGCCCCGTATCATTGGCAAGCAGCTCGGACTCCATGCCGACTTCACGCGCCAGCCTAGACATGCTTTCTTTCCGGGCGAGAAAGGAGTCCGGGCCACGCTCAATGACAAAGCCGTCGACAAGCTCGGTTTGAATTTTGCCGCCGAGGCGGTCAGCCTTTTCATAAAGCTGATACTCCACCCCTTCTGCCTGCTCGAGCCGGTAGGCAGCCGCAAGCCCTGTGATTCCTCCGCCAATGACAGCAATTCTTTTTTTCGCATTTGACATCTGCTCTCACTCTTTCTCTGCAAGCTTTTTCTGCACAACGGCTGCGAGACAGCGAATGAACTCCGGCTTGGCGTTCGGCATTTCTGGCCGGAAATAGTCGATCCCGAGATCATCACATACGACCTTGCATTCATAGTCGTTATCATACAGCACTTCTAAATGATCGGCGACGAAACCGACCGGGCAATAAATGATGGACGTATAGCCATGTTTGCCGTACAGCTCCCGGGTTAGATCCTGAACGTCGGGGCCGAGCCACGGGTCTGGCGTATTGCCTTCACTTTGCCAGCCGATTGTATAATGGCGGATTCCGGCTGCTTTTGCGATCAGATCGGCTGTTTCCTGGAGCTGCTCAGGGTATGGATCGCCCATTTCGAGAATTTTTTCCGGCAGGCTGTGCGCCGAGAAGACGACACACGCCTTTTCTTGATCGGCGATTTGCGCCATCGTCTGCTTCAGCTGCGTCGCCCAGTATTCGATAAAGAGCGGCTCTTTGTACCAGCTTTCAATCGTCCGAATTCGAGGCCCGCCGATTCTCTCTGATTCCTGCTCAGCCCGGCTGTTGTAGGACTTGACACTGAACGTCGAATAATGAGGAGCGAGAACAAGGCTGACCGCCTCCTCAATCCCGTCCGTTTTCATATCGGCGACCGCATCTTCAATAAACGGGTGAATATGCTTCAAGCCGAGATAAGCTTTAAACTCGACGTCGTCATTGCTTTCATTTAAATACTTCTCCAGGCTTAACGCCTGATCTTCAGTAATTTTTGCCAGCGGGCTGATGCCGCCGATTGCTTCATAGCGCTCAGTCAGCTCCTCCACCGCTTCCGCCGACGGCTTGCGCCCATGACGAATATGCGTATAGTAAGGCTCAATTTCTTCCTTCGTTCTCGGAGTTCCATAGGCCATCATCAACAGGCCTATTTTTTTCTTTGCCATTTGTTTTTCACCTCAACGTTTCATTTTACTAGCGGAATAATCATGGACGAACGCGGTCAGCCGCTTTAATGTCTCAGGCTGCACTTCTGGAAAAACACCGTGACCAAGGTTGAAAATAAAATTCGGACTTTTCATTCCCTCATCCAGAATCGCTTTCGTTCTATCTTCAATCACTTCCCATGGAGCAAGCAAAATCGCCGGATCGAGATTTCCCTGAACCGTCTTCTTCACTCCGGCCTCGCGCGCTTCAGCCACTGACAGACGCCAATCCAGACCGATGACATCAAGCGGGAGGTCATTCCATTCATGGATCAGATGACTGGCTCCGACGCCAAACATAATAAGCGGAATGTTTTCTGCTTTGAGCGCTGTAAAAATCTTATTCATCACCGGTTTGACAAACGTGCGGTAATCAGCGACATTCAGCGTCCCAACCCACGAATCAAAAATTTGAATCGCCTGAGCTCCGGCAGCAACCTGAGCTTTCACATATGTAATCGTCATCTCCGCCAGTTTATCCATTAATAAATACCAGGCCTCTGGCTCGGCATACATAAATGCTTTCGTTTTATTGTAGTTTTTTGAAGGCCCACCTTCAATAATATAGCTCGCCAGCGTAAATGGCGCGCCGGCAAAGCTAATAAGCGGAACCGTTAATTGAGTCCGAAGCAGCTTAATCGTTTCCAGCACATATGGGACATCGGCTTCCGGGGTAATGTCGCCAAGCCGTTCCACATCCTGCCTCGAGCGTACCGGATCGGCAATGACGGGACCAATGCCGGATTTGATCTCGACATCAATGCCAATCGCCGGGAGCGGGGTCATAATATCCTTATACAAAATGGCGGCATCATTTTGATACTGATCGACCGGAAGCTTTGTGACATAGGCACATAATTCTGGCTGATGGGTAATCTCAAACAATGAATACTTTTCCTTAAGCTCTCTATATTCCGGCTGTGAACGCCCCGCCTGTCTCATATACCAGACCGGCACATGGCTATGAGCCTCTCCACGACACGCCTTTAAAAACTGATCATTAAATTCCACGTAGTTACACCCTCTCTTCATTTCTGTCGTTCTCGACAGATTTCAAACATTCCACTACACTGCTTCTTTATTTTACTGTAATCTCTTAATAAATTACATCGCATCTCCTACTATAATGACCCAATTTGGCCCTGTATAGCCATCTTGGCAAACTGTCATAAAATTGATGAATGTCATCTGATCGGAAACCTTGTCAGGTAATCCTCCACAGTTCCGTTTCCCTTTTTCAGAAACTGATAAAATAAAGGTATCTAGATAGACAGACGGACGTTGACAAGGAGGAGAGCGATGAAGACAGAAGCGACGTATTCATATGAGGAAGAACATATCCTTCCCTACTTTCAGCCTATTGTCGGAGCCGATCAGCGGACGATTGTCGGCTATGAAATACTGGGCCGTTACCGGGCCGGAAAGAATGTCATCAGCCTTGGACCATTCTTTCATCAGCCAACGGTCGACAAAGAAAGAAAGCAGCGCGTTGATCGTCACATTCGGACAAAAGCGTTAAAAGCGATTCATCACCATGCCGGCCTGCAGAAATCTTATTTTTTCAATCTTGATTCGGATATTTTTACCGAAGAAGAGGATGCTCTCTTTTACGAACAGCTGACTGCCCTTCTTGATACTCATCCTGTAATCAAGCCTTTGCAGTTTGTACTGGAAATTACCGAAACGGATTTTTCTACGAATGTTCCCGCTTTTTTAGAGCGTTTACAAAAATATCGCCAGCTTGGCTGCCGAATCGCCGTCGATGATTTAGGAAAGGGATTCAGCAACCTTGAACGAGTCGCCCTGCTTCAGCCCCATATTTTGAAGGTCGATTTAAATCTCGTCAAAAAAAGTGCCAACAGCCAGTCGCACCGTGACGTTCTTCATGCCCTTTCAATTCTCTCCCAGCGCCTTGGCGCCCAGCTGCTCTTTGAAGGGATTGAAACGCTTGATTTGCTTGAAAATGCCTGGAAAAATGGCGCTCAGTATTATCAGGGCTTTCTTTTTTCAAAACCACAGCCGACGCTGATTGAAACCGTCCGTTCTGTTGAGAACATGCACGATCAGCTGGAGCGAATGATTCAGGCGGAGATAGAACGGCTGAAAAAACATTATTCTTTTGAGGAAGAGCTGAATCATCTTCTGCAGCAATCGCTGCCGACCACCCCTTTCTCCGCCGATTATGACCAATATGTGCAAGAAATTTGCGCCACTCTTCCGGAGCACTGCTTCCGCGCTTATATGTGCAACCGGCTTGGCTATCAGCTTTCCGGCAATCACCAGCGCCACTCCCGCTCCGATTGGACAGTGCTTCATCATTACCGGCAAAAAAACTGGAGCTGGCGGCCCTATTTTCTGAAAAACATCGTTCAAATGGAGCTGAATCAAAGAGGCATACTGTCTGAGCCTTATACTGATCACGATCCAAACGAGATGATTCAGACCTTCTCCTATCCCGTCTGTGAGGACACTTACCTGTTTATCGACCTTACCCTCCCTCTGGCAGACAATGAAAACAAAGCGGCCTGTCACTAGGCCGCTTCAGACCGTAGACAAAAAATCGAAGCTGGTCAAACGTATTTCTATATGACGATCCGAACAAATGAAAAGAGAGAAATCCATCGCTCCTGAAATAGACTTCGCTTTCCGCGGGAAGCTGGTGAGCCTCCTCGGGCTACCGCCCTGTGGGGTCTCACCGTTGCTTTTTCTCCCGCAGGAGTCTTCGTCTATTTCATCCGCTCGACATTCAGGCAAATACAGTAGTTGCTTTTTCGTATGGTTTTCCGGCTACATGACAGCAAAACCAAGCATCGCCTGCATGGAATTTGTTTCGAGCCCCTTCACGTTCGTCCAACGCATCCTGCCAAATGTGGCGTAAGATCAGCTTCTTATGGTTTTTGTTTTTGGTACAGGAACGTGATTCCGTTCCCAGGCAAAAAATAGTGGGTAATTCCCCTTTTGACCGTTAATCGCGGAATGACGTTCCTCTTTCCTCTCCCGGCACCTTACCTGCTGCTAATGAAAGCCGAAACGAAAATGAACGTCGGCGACATTGGACGGCTGCCCGGATTGTTCCGTCGTTGAATCATATGGAACAACCTGATAGCGTTTTTTCGAGAATGGATTGAGTGAGCCGACGAAATAATGATTCTCGTTCACAACGGTAGCGATCCGGGTTCGCTCGCCGCCATCCACCTCGTAAATTTGATAATAGATCCGCTCATCAGCCAGCGCCGACCAGAGCAGCTGAACACTCATCATCCCGCGGCCGCCCATCGCCATCGTCGCCTCCAAATCGTTTATCACCGGCAAATCAACAGGCGGGTCGAGCTCCTGAACCTCCATTGGCTTCTCGAAAGCAACGTCGCGCATCTCACCAGGAAGCTCATTAATAATTTCCTTGAACAAGACAGTCGGGTAGCTGCTGCCACCATGCAAATAATGATCCGTCGAGGTGACATCATAACCCATCCACGCCGCACCGACCACGGTCGGCGTATAGCCGACAAACCAGGCGTCCATCGTCGCCCCTTCGACATCCGGGTAAGTCGTCGTCCCGGTCTTTCCGGCAAGCGGGCTATTGACCGTACCATTTGTTCCCGTGCCTTCCTTCACGACGGATTCAAGCATTCTCGTCATATACCAGGCTGTTTGCGGAGAAACGACCGCTTCTTCCTCGACGGGAGCCTCACCGATTTGATGGCCATTCCGATCATAGATGGCCTGAATAAAATATGGCTCGACCCGTTTTCCTTCCTCGGCAAACACACGGTAGGCAGCAGCCAGATCGAGCGGTGTCACGCCTTCCTGCAAGCCTCCGAGCGCTATCGCCAGTCCACGATCCGGCAGCTCAAGGCCAAATTGCTTTAGCAATGGCAACGCCTGCTCAATGCCGATTTCATTTAACAGCCAGACAGCCGGCGCATTGACAGAATGGGTCAACGACTCATACATCGTCCGGTTTCCCGCATATTCATTTTGATAATTGCGCGGTGTATAACCACCTTCATATTCAAGTAATTCATCTTTCAGTAAGGAATAAGGATGATAAATGCCCGTTTCCAATGCCGGCGCGAAGACCGATAAAGGCTTTAAGGCCGAGCCGGGCTGCCGCTTCACATTAACCCGGTTTAATCCTTTTCTGACATATTCGCGTCCTCCCTGAACGGCAAGAACACCGCCCGTCTCTGCGTCGAGCAGGACAAACGCCGCTTCCGCATCCTCATTTCCTTCCGGGAAAAAACGGTCTTCGCGAATCTTTTGATAAACGGCTTCCTGAACGTGGCGGTTCATCGGGACAACGATCGTATAGCCGCCTTCAAGAACCTCTTCATTCGTCAATTGATAGCGCTCTTCAGCTTCATTCAACACCATATCAATATACGTTAAATACGCTTCATTTTCAGAAATGCTGTTATGATCCACCGCTACCGTCCGCCCTTGCAGCCGGACTGCTTCTTCAGCGCTTATATAGCCCTGCCGTTCCATCACCGTCAGGACGAGGTCCCGCCTCTGCTTGCTTCTCTCCGGATCAACAAGCGGGGAATACGAGTTCGGCGCTTTCGGAAGTCCTGCGAGCAGCGCCCCTTCATCCACGGTCAACTCAGTGACAGGCTTGTTGAAATAAAGCTTCGAGGCAGCCTGAATGCCATAGGCGCCATGCCCGAAGTAAATGCGGTTTAAGTACATTTCCAAAATCTCGTCCTTGCTGTACTGCCGCTCGAGGTTCATCGCGATTAACACTTCTTTCGTTTTGCGGAGCCATGTTTTGTCGTTTGACAGAAAAGCATTTTTCGCCAATTGCTGCGTAATCGTACTCCCGCCTTCCACCTTCGCCCCGGCGAGTATATCCCGATAAAGAGCGCGGCCGATTGAACGGAAGTCGATCCCAAGATGTTCACGGAAGCGTGTGTCTTCAATGGCGATGAATGCCTGCTGCACCTGCTCTGGTATCTCTTCGATTGAGACGAGCTCACGGTTCTCGATAAACAGCTGGGTCAGCAGATGACCTTCCTGATCAACGAGCGAGGTCGTCGTTTTCATGACGAGACTTTGGTCGTTGACGACATACTGACCTGCCAGAATAATAATAAGATAAATAATAAGAGCCAGAAGAACCATTGCCAACAGAGCAGAAATGCCAAACACGAGCTTTTTCTTCATTCGCAGCCACCCCCTTTCCCTTCTTTATACGTATAAAATGCCAGTTTTGTTTCACGGTTGTCTGGAAATGTCGATTTATGCTTTAAGAGTAGCATATTATATTAGTAAAAATAAAATCGCCTCGTTTCTCCCCCTCTTAAGTCAGGCTTTTTTTGTTTTGACGCAGAAAACGGTCTTTCCTGCCGGACAAAGCTGCTGTCATTCCTGTAACACGGTAAAAGGCCGGATCAAAAGGTTGTTTGCCCTTTTGATCCGGCCTCTCAGCTATCTTCTTAATGCCCGTTGTGAGGAAGCTGCTGAAAAAGGAAGTTTTTCAGGGAGAGCCGGTTTCTGACAATCCGACGGGTGAAGATCAAACTGCCCAAAACAAAGCCGATGCCTTCTCTCCGTTATTTGACGAGACCGCAACGGTGGGCGTAGACCGCAATTTGCGTCCGATCATCAAGCTCAAGCTTCTGCAAAATATGACTGACATGCGTCTTTACCGTTTTAATCCCGATGTAAAGTTCATCGGCAATCTCCTGATTGCTTTTGCCCTCGCCAATCAATTGCAAAACTTCAAGCTCGCGCGGGGTCAGGGAATCATGAGGCTGCTTTTCCTTCGCGCCTCTCATCCGCTGCATCATCTTATTCGTCACCTTCGCTTCGACGACCGCTTCGCCTTTTGCTGCGCTGCGGATCGCGCTTGCAATCTCGGCAGCCGATGATGTTTTCAGCAAATAGCTGAATGCCCCTGCTTCAATGACGGGATAGACCTTCTCATCATCGATAAAGCTTGTCAGCACGATTACCTTTACATCAGGCAGCTTCTTTGTAATCGCCGCTGTCGCCGCGATCCCGTCCATTCCTTCCATCACCAGATCCATTAAAATCACGTCCGGCTTTTGTTCGACCGCCAAATCAATCCCTTCCTGCCCGTTGCTTGCCTGCCCGGCGATGTCAATGTCCGGCTGAGTCGACAAGTAAGCTGAGAGCCCCATTCTTACCATTTCATGATCATCCACTAACAGAACCCGAATCATTGTCTACCCCCTCCTTCCATGTAACCGGAATGTTGGCTTCCACCTGCGTGCCCTTTCCTGGTACCGAGACAATGTGAAGCGTACCGCCAATTTCATTCATTCTTTCCCTCATCGTATGCAAACCGTAGGAGCCTTGCTGAACCGTTTTCGGATCAAAGCCGACCCCATCATCAATTAATTTCACCTTCAGCTCACGCGCCGACTGTCTGATTTGCATGTCAAGCCGACTTGCCTTCGCATGGCGCAGCACATTGGAGATCGCTTCCTGGACCATCCGGAACAGTTGATCCTCGATCCCCTTCGGCATATGCACATCCTCATCCATCACCATCCGCACCTTGATTTTATATTTTTGCTCAAGCTCGGCAAGCAGCGCTTCCACTCCTTCATGCAAGCTTTTCCCTTCAAGATGCGCGGGGCGCAGGTGAAGCAGGAGGGCGCGCATTTCAGCCTGGGCGGTGTTGGCCATTTTTTCAACTAAGGCGATTTGCTGGGCGGCCGCCTCATCGGCACTCAGGCTCTCTTTAATGGCGGCCGTCATCATCGAAATCGCAAACAGCTGCTGGCTCACGGCGTCATGCAAGTCGCGGGCCAGACGCTGGCGCTCCTCAGTGACGGCGGCTTTTTTCACCGATTCCTGCAGCTGCACACGCTCTGCGGAGAGGCGCTGTAAGGAGGCGACCTGCTCTTCAATATGAGCAGCCATCCCATTCATTCTCGCCGCCAGTTCCGCAATCTCGTCTTCCCCCTCGACCTCGACCCGATGAGAGAAGGTTCCGCGCTCATAGCGCGTTGCTCCATGCACGAGCTGATCAATCCGGCGCCGCAGCGGAGCAGCCTGCAAATAGCCGCTGATCATTCCGGTCGTAATGATCAGCAGAAGCATCCAGACGATGATCGGAAAGCCGGCCAGCTGGCGGTCAAACACAAGCAACAGACCGCGTTGATCCTCATATGTAATAAAAAACAGAAAAAAGAAGGAGATCAGCGAAGTAACGATCACGCTATGACGAATAAACTGCCATTGCAATAAGGCCAGTCGCTTCCTCATATGTCCCTCACCTTCACTTCTCCAATCACGGTGGACAGCACAAGCTTCACCCGCCGCGGGGCGCTTTTATACCCTTTCGTCGCAATCGCAAGCTGGGAATTAAGCCCCTCGTGCTTTTCATGAAATAAAGAAACGGAACCGAGGAGGGACGATGCCTGGATACTCGTAGCAAGATCATTCGGTACATAAAAGTCAACCTGGCAAATGCCGCCCTGAACGATGATCACTGTTTCCCCTTCCGGAATAATCGCCCGCGACAAATCGATCCGTACATCGCCAATTCCGTTCCAGATGGTCAAATCACTTAATTCAAATGCTTCCCCTCGATAATGAATGTCACCGATCCAGCTGCGGCGCACGGTCGCGGTGAAATATTCTTTGCCGGCTTTCTCCTGAGACGCAAGCGGGGCCGGACTCTGTTTTTCTTCCCGCACAGCAGCCGGTTCCCTTCTTTCACGAAAGCCAGCCGGCTCCTGCTGTTCTGGTTCCTGCTCCCTCTTTCGGCGCTTCTTCTTTTCTCTTTTTTCTTTCTTTTTGTAGCTTGGTGATTTCACAAGCTTGACCCCGTAATATAAAATCACGGCTGCAACAAGCAGCCCCATGAAGTTCATGCCAAGCACGAGATCAAACAAAATACTGACGCTGATGATGAAAAAAATCACGCTTAAAAACGTATGCTTTCTCTGGTAAAAAAACATCCCGAGGACAAAGAAAATGAGCGGTGCAACAAAAGAAGCCGTTGAAATGCGCAGCGCATGAAATAAAAGATTTAACCCAATGATGACGATGACCAACCCGAATAAGGTTTGTTTTTTCATGCTTCCGCTCCTTTCCCTGTTACGGTTTAATGAAGATCAATATCACCTGATGTAGTTGAAATAAAAAACGGATGCTCTCCCTTGCCTATTTTACCAGAAATCGCTTTTGATTGAAGAGATGAATCAAGCAGTTCGGCATTGATCTGAATATCGCCGGACGTCGTCTTCGCTTCGATCTCGGCGTTACCGTCCGGCAACCATACTTCGACATCACCGGAGGTCGTCTTAAGTTCAGCGGCTTGATTTTCAGCGACATAGTCGACTTCAATATCACCTGAAACGGTTTTGGCATTTATCGCCCCATGTAAGCGGCTTACTTCAATATCGCCGGACGTGCTGTTCAAGGTTGTGCTTGCCCCATCCAACCCGTTAATCTCGATATCACCGGACGTTGTCGCCACACTGACATCAGGCGCAGTCACCGGGCCTACCACAACATCTCCTGAAACCGTGCGAACGTCAAGGCTCGTCAGCACCTGTTCCCCATTCATATTCAAATCGCCCGACACTGATTTTATGTTCAGTTTATCCTGATAGGATGCCGGAATTTGGACAACTGCTTTCGTCGGCTCTTTCATGAAGGAAAAGGATAAGAAACGAAAACGCTCCTCTTCTACTTTAACCTCAAGTCTTGACTGTAGTTCGGCAGACTGAAGCTGCACGCTTCGATTCTGATTCTCGAGGCGGACAAGCAGCTCCGTGCCTGAATATGTCTCGATTTCCCAATCAACGGCGGTGCTTGTCAAAATTAAATCCTCAACCTGCGTCAAATCAAACTGCCCCTGTTCTCCTACTGCCTCTGAGGTGGAAGGTAATACAGCCGGCAGCGAAGCGATTAAAATGACGATACCCGTAATAATCAGGGCGAACCCAGCTAGTTTTTTCATTGCTCTCTCCCTTCAGCTTGCCTGGGGATTGACTGGAAGCGAAGCGGCAGCATGCTTCGCCTCCAACGTCCGACCGCGCTCTGTCCTACTTATCTTATCGTGAGGCAGAGCGCAGAACAAGCTCCCAATGCTCTGTTCATTGATTTGCCTTCTGTTTCAGCTGCTCCAGTTCAGCTTGAAGCTCTTCATCATCCACAGCAGGAAGATCGCTCACGACAGCCGATCTGCCGCCGCTTTTCCATTCGAGATCAGTCACTTTATCTTCCATTCTCTCAAATTCATTTTCAATGATGCTTTCCTGCTGGCGGTATTTCCGCTTCGTATCTTTTATTTGTTCGCTCGCTTTTACAGCTTGCACGCGCAGCACAAGCTCAAGCTTGCGGTCGCGCAGCTGGTTGTACTTCTGCTCAAGCTCGGCGAGCGTTTGTTTCTGCGCCTCAATTTGCAGCTCATTCTTTTCCCGCAAGGCTGCGAAGCGATTCATCTGCTCCCAGGCTTCCTTCTTGCTTCTAAGCGCCATTTTCGCCAGCTCATCGTTTTCCTTTTCCACCGCCAGACGCGCCTGCTGCTCGCGGCGTTCAACCAGCTCCTTCGCTGTTTGCCAGTTTCTTTTTAGCGTTTCATCAAGGCGGAGATGCTTTTCAATTGTCGCCTGCTGCTTCCCAATATCAGCCTTCATGTCGCGCATATATTGCTTCACCATGACAACCGGGTCTTCCAGCTTTTCCAATCCTTCGTGAAGATATGCTTTACAAAACCGGTTCAATCTCTCCATTACCATATTGATCACCCTCCAAAATTGGTTTATTTATGCTCGTTTAATAATTTTTCAAATTCCTTGTCAATCACATCATATGTTGTTTTCACCGGCGCTAAGTCTTCTTCTTCCTCTAACTCTTCACCAGCTTGATCCTTCGGCTTCAGAAGCCGGTACCCGAAATAAACGAGCACTACTCCGATGGCGAGCGATATCACGCCGCCGATTCCTCCAAGGGCGATCAGCGCGCCGACAATTAGCAGAAGAACGCTCGAAAAAGACCATTTCCCCTGCTCCTGCCACTTCGCATATCCCCAGTAAAGGAGCCATGCGCCAATCGCAAGGCCGATAATTCCGCCAATATGGATGCCGATCATGCTAAACAAAATACTCGCTCCGATCAGCATGAGCAGAATTCCACCAAATAGTTTGCCTGGATGCTTCATTATGTTTCCCTCCTTTAATTGAACTATCTTCAGTTTAGGAGGAAACGCGATCATTTACGCCGCTCTGGAGCCGGTTTTTCTCTCCGTCTCCAGACTGATCTTTCTCTCAGCCTTATGTCCTTTCCGTGAACGTTGAGCCTCCTTGCTTTTGCAGGCGCAAAGATTTCGTTATAATAGAACCAGCTTTAAAATTGGATTCATACATATTCAGTTTGTTTGAATAGATTGTAGTATTGTCCGATGATTTCAGATTTGTTTGGAGGTGTCACCTTGGCTGAAGTAACGATATGGCTTGCCTTCTTCGCCGGTATTGTTTCGTTTTTATCGCCCTGTATTTTTCCATTAGTTCCCGCCTATCTGGCCCAATTGACCGGAACTTCGATTGCCGATAATCAGGTGGCCGCAAGCCGGAAGCTGATTCTTTCGCGCAGCGTCGGCTTTATTATCGGTTTTACGTCAATTTTCTTATTGCTCGGGGCTTCCTCGACTTTTATCGGCCAAGCATTTTGGAGCAACCGGCAGCTGCTGGAGCAGATCGGTGGGATTATCATCGCCGTTTTCGGCCTGCAAATGATGGGCATTATTTCCATTCGGATGCTGATGAGTGAAAAGCGTTTTAACGCGAAACCAAGAAAGACGACGAGCTTTGCCAATTCCGTTCTGCTCGGCTTTCTTTTCGGGACTGGCTGGTCGCCATGTATCGGCCTTGTTCTGACGTCGATTCTTCTTCTTGCCGGAAACGCTGAAACGATGTGGTCGGGAATCTCGATGCTCTTCATTTATTCGATGGGACTCGGCGTGCCATTTCTTGCCGTCGCCTTGCTCTGGTCACGCTCGCTTAATAAGATGCGGAGACTCAATAAATGGTTGCCGACGATTCAAAAAGTGAGCGGAGGGATTATGATCGTGCTGGGCATTCTGCTGTTCACCGGCCAGTTCAGCGTCATTTCCGCTTATCTCGCCCGCTTCGTTCCGGGGTATTTTTAATTATCGGGACAAATCCACAGCAAGGGGCTGATCAAGAGGTAAAAACACAACCTTTTGACCAGCCCCTTATTCTTTTCCATTATTGTCGAAACCACTCTTACCCCTCTTCGTCTCCACCGTGAAACCAGCGGCTTCGATAGCCGTTTTTCGCCGTTTCGCTAAGAAGGTCAAGAAAGTGATAGTTTGCCGCTGCGCCAACGACTGCGCCAAAGCCGGGAATCAGCTGCAGCATCTTGACAAGGTCAATAAAATCGCGATAATCGAGCTGAAATTCCTTCCAATCAACAGCGTCGAGATAGTCTTTCCTTCGTGGAAGCGAAAGGCGCTCCTCCTCCCAGTTTTCCAAACGTTTTAAAAGATCCGGCCGCTTCTCCTCCCGGGCGAATGCCAGCTGAAACAGCAGAAGGACAAATAAACGCTCGCGGTAGTCTTTCACATCGTAGCCGTAGGCAGAAGCAGCATCAAATAAAAATTTCATTTTAATGCTTAGTAGCAGCGGAAAATCGGCCGCCCCAAGAAGCAGTCCTCCTGCTCCGGTACCTGCTCCCTCAAGCGCGGCAGTCTTCCGATATTTCTTTGTCAGCTCCTCGATCATTTGCTCGCGCTCTCGTAACGTTAGCCCCTCTTCCGGCTGCTTGGCAGCTGTATACTCCGAGCCGATCAAGGTCGCATGAACCATATTTTTAATGCTTGTCGTCACAATCGTATGCACCTTTTCCGGAATGAGATGATTCATCTTCGCCTGCAGGCTCTTCGTGTAGCGTCCGGCAATCGATGGCCGTTTTAACAGCTTACGCTTCCAGCGGTCGTACTCTTCGCGTGCTTGATCTTCATACATCGCAGTCAGCTCCTTCCATTTTCACTTTCCTGAGCAGCAGTTTATTTTTTACGCTGATGAATAAACATCTGGCTGCCGAGATACGTGTAAAGCGCGCCGACGCCCAAGGCTGCCAGCGCAAGCGGCCCGGTGGAAATGATCAGCAAAAGTCCGGTCAGGCATGCTGTCATACATGCTAACAAGCGAAAAGCGAGCTGGGAAATCGCTTGTTCTTTCAGTCCGTCCTCGACCGGATACAAATCGACCCACATCGTTGTATCATAATGATACCAAAGGGTTGAGAGCTGTTTCGTAATCAGATGCATAAACAGGACAAGGACGAGAATCTGAATCCAGCCGGTTGGCAGAACGATGAGAGCCCCTGCGCCTATAAGCAAAAGACGGAGATAGATTCCAGCATAATCATTCGCCCGTAAAAAAGAGCGGACGAATAAATAATGGTACACCGACGCCTTACTATCCATCAATATGCCAATCAGCCAATTGAAAGCCCGTCTTTCTTTCACTTTATTGCGCAGCTGCGGGACATCGGTAAAAGCATTGGCAATCCGGTAAAAGAAAAGCAGCATTCTTTCCTCGACTTCAATTAAATGCGGCCATTTTAACGACAGCCGTCCGGCCAGCTTGCGATAGTAGAACAAATAAAGCACGAGCATTAGCACCAGGATAGCTAGAAGAAACAGTCGATTCGCTCCGGCAAACAGTAAGTATGTAAAGACGAGATTAATCAGTCCCCGCAGCAAAAAGTGGCTTCTTCTGTCTGCCTCGCTTTGGAAACGCTGCTCCTCCCAGCTTGCCAGGACATTCCAGCCTTTGGCGGCAAGCAGCCAGCCAAAAATCAAAACTACACTTCCGGCTTCATCCAGTCTCGCCTGATACAACGGAGCGAAAACAATCAGCACGAGCAGGATTACTCCGCTTTGCAAAGCAAATGAGTACCACTTTGACGCTTTAAAATAGCTCCCCAGCTGCGATTCATAAGGGAGGAGAAAAACAACATCGGCCGGTTTGACAAAGGTACGGATCTGTCCCCTCGTCAGGAAGTGGGCAAAGACGGCGACAAAGACCCAAATAACCGGGAAAGAAGCCGGAAGCCAGTCAATGAAGACGCTGTAATAATAACTGCCAATAATAATCAAGACGTAAACGGTAAAAAGAAATCCGCTGTTGCCGATCAGCCGCAAATAACGAATCGCCTCGTTCCAATAAGCTTGCAGACGTTCGCGCCAAATCGTCAGTCCATCCTTCATAGCGCTTCTTCCTTCGTCATTTCAATATAAATATCATCAAGCGTCGCCTGTGGCAGCCCAAGCTGCGCCCTCATCTCCGCCAGCGTTCCGGACATGACAACCCGGCCATGATGCAAAATGACGAAGCGGTCACAATAGCGCTCAGCCGTCGCGAGAATATGAGTCGACATGAGGACAGCGGCGCCGCGCTCCCGCATGTCGACGAGCAGATTAAGAAACGATTGAATACCGAGCGGATCCAGGCCGACAATCGGCTCATCCACGATATAAACAGGTGGCTCGATTAAAAAGGCGCTCATAATCATCACCTTTTGCCGCATTCCTTTAGAAAAATGACTCGGATACCAATGCTTCATTTTTTCCATTTTAAATTCAGCAAGCAGACGTTCGGCCCGCTCAGCAAACAATGATTGATCGAGCCCATAAGCGAGCGCAGTCAGTTCAAGATGCTCCCAGAGCGTGAGTTCGTCGTATAAAATCGGGGTCTCCGGTATATAAGCGTAGGAACGGCGATACTGATTGACATCATCCTCAAAGCGGATGTCCTCGACTTTCACCTCACCCTTTTGCGGCTGAAGCAGTCCAAGAATATGCTTAATCGTTGTACTTTTTCCGGCACCATTTAAGCCGATTAACCCGACGATTTCTTTATGATTGACGTCAAACGTCACGTCGTGGAGAACGGGCTTCCGCTGGTGATACCCCCCCGTTAACCCTTCTATGTTTATTCCGTTTGCCACCATTACCACTCTCCTTCAAAGCTTATCTTATCAAATTACTGTCATCCGCGACCACTATCGTAGCGAAAACCCGGCCTGGTTACAGAACGAAGCCATGGCTTTAGTCACAGCCTGTTTCAGGCTCAGTTGTCCAAGAAAAGAAGAGAGCCCCGGATAAAAGGCTCGTTTTCTCCTTTTGTCCGAGGCTTAACACAGCGAGCGAGTTTGCACGACCAAAAAGTGAATCTCTGCTTATTTTATGCAAAACGGACCCGCTGTATCTTTTGATCGAGTTTTTTTTATCAGCTTCTACATGAATTCACAATTAAGAGGCAGCCGCTTCAGGCTGTGGCGTAGGAGTCGGCTTGGCAAAGCCTTCCTCGTAACGCTCATCGACAAATTGCCGAATTTCGCTAAGAGACGCTCCGCCATCATATAATTCCATTGAAAAATGAGCGATTTCCAGGCAAACGCCGCACCTCGCCCCGTGATCATCCCAGACGAGTCCGCCATCCTCCTGATGCTCATAAATAAAGCAGTCATAGCTGCTGCGATGACCGGCAGATTCCCCGCATCCGCAGTAGCAAGGCATCTGTTCGAGCACGTTCTGATAGTCCGGAACCCGGGCATAAATAGCTCCAATCGGCTCTGCATAATGAGTGAGAAACTCAGGCATACTATCGGGCGAAACCGTTGCTTCCCGCACATCACCAAGTTCATTTGTGTGTATGCTATGGCTCTCTTCTGTACTTTGACAGCCGCCGAACAGGAACAGCGTGGCAGCCGCGAGCACAAATCGGGCTTTCTTCATCTCATCACCTCCGGACAATGCGTCGATGCTTTCATTATAGCATTCTTCCAAACTTCTCAAATACGACGAAATTGTGAAAAAAGGCCGGGCTTCCTTGTCTTTTCCTACAAAAAAAGCACGATTCTTATTTCTCAACTTGCCACAATTGTCGACCTTCGTTATAGTGGTTAAAAACATGTTCTAGAAAGGATGACGGAAGATGTCTGAAGCAAACTGTATTTTCTGCAAAATTGTGAAAGGCGACATTCCAGCTGCAAAAATATACGAAGACGAGCATGTACTGGCCTTCCTTGATATTAGCCAGGTAACGGAGGGCCACACACTCGTCATTCCAAAAAATCATCACCGCGATCTGTTTGAACTTCCATCTGAACAAGCCAGTCAGCTGTTTTCTGTTATTCCTACAATCGCGAATGGACTGAAAGCTGCATTTCAGCCAAAGGGTCTGAATATGGTTAATAATAATGGCGAAGATGCCGGTCAAACTGTCTTTCATTACCATGTCCATTTAATTCCGCGTTACGGGCAGGGTGACGGCTTTGGCGCCGTCTGGAAAGACCACAGCTCACAGTACAACGGTGAAAAGCTGCAGGAGCTGGCGAAAGCGATTTCCAGTTATTTATAAGCACCAAGATTATTTTCATTATATAATGATGTCTCGCTCGATCAGTAGCATCAGTTGAGCGAACATGACGCAGCATGAAACAGCCGTTTCACCCGGTGTTCAGACTAAAAAAAGGGGAGCTATCCACCTTTTGAAAGCATACCCTTTTTTTAACTCTTGAACATTCTGAAAATACATAAAAAACTAAGCATTTTTTGGTGAAACTATGGTACGATAATCATATCTAACACCTATTAATGTGGTGAAGAGTTAAAGGAGTGGAGAAGATGCAAGATGTTTTTAACTTTAATGCTGGCCCCTCAGCTTTGCCAAAAAGCGTCTTAGAGAAAGCGCAGGCTGAATTAACAAATTTCAATGGTACTGGCATGTCCGTGATGGAATTAAGTCACCGCAGCAAAGATTTTGAAGCTGTTCATGAAGAAGCAATCGCCTTACTCAAGGAACTGCTTGCTATTCCCGATTCATATAAGGTGCTCTTCCTACAGGGCGGCGCCAGCCTCCAATTCGCGATGGTCCCGCTGCAATTTTTAAAGCCCGGGAAGATCGGAAACTATTTGTTAACAGGCTCGTGGTCCGAGAAAGCGCTAAAAGAAGGAAAGCTGCTCGGGGAAACGGCTGTCGGTGCTTCTACGAAGGAGACGCAGTACCGCTCCATTCCGGCGCTCGATGCTATCACCTACAACGAGAATGACGCTTATGTTCACCTTACTTCCAATAATACGATTTTTGGAACGCAATGGAAGGAATTTCCGACCGTCACGCATGCCCCGTTAATTGCTGACATGTCGAGTGATATTCTTTCACGGAAAATTGAAATTGAAAAGTTCGGTATGATCTATGCCGGCGCTCAGAAAAACCTCGGTCCTGCCGGAGTGACGATCGTTATTATTCGTGAGGATCTTCTTGAGGAAGAAGTTGATCATGTGCCGACACTGCTACGCTACCGGACGCATAGTGAGACGAATTCCCTTTATCATACCCCGCCGACATTCTCGATTTATATGCTAAATCAAGTGCTGCAATGGGTCAAAGACCAGGGCGGAATTGACGCGATTGAAAGAAAAAATGAAGAAAAAGCGAAGCTGATCTATGACGCAATCGACGAAAGCGACGGATTCTATCGCGGGCATGCCGAAAAAGAATCACGCTCTCTCATGAACATAACGTTCAACCTGCCTAGTGAGGAAGAGAATAAACGCTTCCTTGCCAAGGCGAAGGAACTCGGCTTTGTCGGTCTAAACGGACATCGTTCCGTCGGAGGCTGCCGCGCCTCCACTTATAACGCTGTTCCGCTGGAAGCCTGTGTCGCGCTGAGTGACTATATGAAGAATTATCGTCGTTAAAATGGGGACATCCGGTATTGCACAATAATAAGAAGCCGGTTCTTTCGCCTTATCGTTCTTATGGAAGAACGAGCCAAGTGGCGCTTGAGCCGCTCAATACGGCGAGGAACAACAGGATGACAAACGTCTTTTTAAATTGTGACTTTTCCTCCTGCTTCACTTTCCGAAGCAGCCGGTAAGCCACATATATAAAACCGTATATGGAAAGTAAACAAACGGAAATCAGTAATAAAATAAATGCTTCCATAAAACCCCTCCTTGCCTATTAGATATATGAAGAAAGCAAGGAAAGATGACTCGTTTTTCGCTCTTACGTGATAAACAAGAAGAAAAAGCACGAATGAATGTGAGCATTTCCGGAAGATGTCTAAAGGGAAGCTTTTCCTTTAAAGACATCTCCGGTTTTCCCTTTTAAAGAGCGTTAAGCACCGTTTCAAATCACGGCTTTTCATTGCTTCACGCTAAGTCATTCACCGCCCATTTCTTGTATAATAACAGCAACAAACTATTCTTAAATAGTTTTTTTGACTTGGACAGATTGAAAGGGATAATCAACTTTACGATGGGGGGAGAAAGATGGATCACCAAATACCTTGCTCCTTAAAACAATCTGTTATGTTTAGCCATAAGGTAGCGCAGCTAAGTAAAGCATTGTGGAAATCAGTAGAGAAGGACTGGCAAACGTGGATTAAACCATTTGACCTTAATATTAATGAGCATCATATCTTATGGATAGCCTATCATCTGGATGGAGCCTCTATCTCAGATATTGCGAAATTTGGTGTGATGCATGTCTCGACTGCCTTCAACTTCTCGAAAAAGCTGGAAGAAAGAGGCTTGCTCGTTTTTTCTAAAAAAGAAAACGATAAGCGAAATACCTACGTCTGCTTGACGAAGGAAGGTCAGGAGTTATTTTTGCAAACGCTTGAAGCGTACGAGCCGACGACCTATGGCGTATACGAAGGAGCTTTGCCAATTCGGAATCTTTACGGTAAATTCCCTGAATTCTCAGAATTAATCAGTATCGTCCGCCATATTTACGGGCCTGATTTCGTTGAAATGTTCGAAGAGACCTTGCACAAATTCGATGAAGAATTTACCGAACAGGAAGGCAAGTTAGTGAAAAAGAAATAAAAGCTGCCTGCTTTGGAGCTGCTTCAAAAGGGAAACTACCCCTCTTTTGAAGCAGCTCCTTTTCCATGAAAGCGTTTTTTATTGTCGAAATCCTTTTATTTTTCATCAGCCTCTTGATTTTTTGGCAAAACAGGCGTAAATTAAGCAATTAGATTGAGGAGGTGGCACCCACTATGAATTGCTGGAAAACGATTCGCATTACACAAGATTACGGAGCACTGCGCCTCGTGTTCTATTCAGCATGTACGATGCTTTTTTCTTTCCTGTTGTACTATTTAGCTGTGAGTTCCTTTGTCGAACCATCACAATTAACCAATATAAGTCTTTTCTTATTTATTCTCAGTATTCCAGTACTCGTCCTGACCCATAAAGTTTTGCATATGATTCCGATCTGGCTCTGCGGGAAAAGAGTGCTGCTTAAAGTAGAACGTCTTTCCCTGATCCCGACGCTCGCGGTTAAAATGGCAAAGCCGCTGTCTCGCGATTTATTTTTAATTTCACTGTTGATGCCACTGATCGTGTTAACAGCAGTCGGTGCTGTCGCGGCCATTGCTTTTCCCACTTATATTGCCTATATTTCGATCATGAGCTCGATCCATTTCGGACTCGCATTTTTCGACGTCATTTACGTATCGTATCTCATGAAAGCTCCAAAGAACAGCTATGTTGAAAACCGCGCAGACGGGTTTCATATTTTAGTAAAACAGGCTGCATAGCCCGAGGGTGTCAGACCAAACGATTCCGTTTTGTGACACCCTTTTCTTATCGCTATTTTTCATTCGCGATCATTTCAAGCTCAATCCGGTCATTCGGCAAATCAAAGGTAACCATCCGGAACGAAAACACTTCATTTTCGCCAACTTCGAGTTCGGTAATGCCAACCTCGACCAGCCTCTCCCCCGGATAAATATTCACCCAATCGGGGCGCTCCACCCAGGCATCAACCAGTTGAAGCACCCGTTCCACGGGAAGTTGCAACAGCCCTACCGCGACACTTCTCACTTCCAGCAGCAAGTCTCCATTTTCCGCAACTGCCGGAAAAAAGTTCATTTCAATCGGCACGTTCTGGCCCATGATCGGCAAAGATGACCGAAATTGCACAACTTCATCCGTCAGTTCAATCAAATAAGACATCTCGCTCTCCTGCTCCTGTAAATACTTTTCCAAGTATGTATTTAACCGGCTCCGATCCGTTTGGATCACAAAGCTGGCCTCTTCTGCTCCACGCTCTTTTGGAACAAAATAATCTTCCTCTGCATCAGGAAAGAATCGCACGATCATGATCATGCAGGCAAGACCAAGGCAAATAAGCAGGCCAAGCAAAGTGAAAAACGCGATCTTCCAGTTAACCTTGTCCATTTTTTTCATAGTTCCCTCCTACGGAACGAAGTCTTCCATCGCCCTCTTTTCCTCTTATGACAAAATTATAAACACTCCAGATAAATTAAGCTATTTTCCTATCTTTTTCAGTCAACTTTTGATAAAGTTTAACTATCATTGTCCGTCAGGAGGCAGAGACATGGTCTTCTTTATTATTTTATTTGCGCTTTTCATCCTGTTCATGATTAACTCGATGACAGATGCTCTGTGCATCAAGCGCGAGATCCCGATTGAAAAGCAGCCGAAGCTTTTCCGCACAATCAATATCCTTATAACGATTTTACTTACTTCTACATATGTTAAAATTTTATTTACATAGGCAGGATGTGAGCAGGTCCCAAAAGAAGAGAAAAGCAGCTTGTCCTTAGCTGTCGGAAGTGTCTCAAAAGGCTTTTCAGCCTTTTGAGACACTTCTTTTGCTATTAGAACCACCAGGAGGCCCCAATAATCACTAACAAGATAAACAGGACGACCAATAGCGCAAAGCTGTTATTGTAGCCGTGACTCATATTGCTTTCCCTCCTTGATTTAGTGTGGAGCTGCTCTATCCCGCAAAGGCGTTGGATCCTTGCTCATTTATAGCCAAGCAGCACCTACAATGACTAATAAGATGAACAATACGACGATCAACGCAAATCCACCTTGGTATGCGTTAGACATAGTAACACCTCCTCCTTACTTGGTTAGAATATTCTATGCACGTCATGAGGATAAGTACTGGGCCTTTTTCCCAATTACGTTTTACAGGAACTTATTTGGCCTCTTTATCTCTACTAAGGAACTATGGTATAGTTATCTTTATGAAGAGACAGACTTTTACGTTTCGTCAGAAGTTGAGGAGTGAATCGAATGAAAAAGCATTTATTGGCCGCTGTCGGCCTCTGTTGCATAACCTTGTTAGCTGCCTGTAATGATAATGAAGCAGCGGATGACCAGACAGCAGTAGCTGTAGTGAATGGAACAGAAATTACCGAAAGTGAATTTGTCAATACATTAAAGCAGCGCTACGGTGAGGCTACACTGGAAGAAATGATTCGGCGCGATATCCTGCTGAAAGCAGGAGAAAATATTGAGTTGACAGATGAAGAAATCCAGGCAGAGCTTGATAAGTTCCGGACCAATTTGGGCGTTCAGGATGATGAAGAATTGCTCAATGTCCTGCGTTCACAATTTAACATCGAAGCAGACTCTTTGGATACTTTTACTGAGGAATACATTATCCCTCCTCTCATTTTACAGCAGCTGGCTTCAGCCGATGTGGAAGTGACGGAAGAAGCTAAGCAGGCTTATTATGAGGAAAACAGCGAGCAGTTTTCAGAGCAGGTTGAAGCAAGCCACATTTTAGTGGAAGATGAAGCAACCGCACAGGAAGTATTGGACAAGCTAGAGGCTGGCGAAGACTTTGCGGCACTTGCCGAGGAGTATTCGATTGATGGATCGGCGGCAAACGGTGGAGAACTTGGCTATTTCGGCAAAGGACGGATGGTTGCGCCTTTCGAAGAAGCGGCCTTTTCACTTGAAGTCGGGGAAATCAGTGAGCCGGTTGAGTCCGATTACGGCTTCCATATTATTAAAGTAACGGGGCAAAAGGCAAGCTATGAAGATTTCGCTGCCGACATTGAACAAATTTTGATCCAGGAGCAGTCCAAATCAACGGAAGAAGTGATGAATGAACTGCTTGAGCAATCTGACATCGATATCCGCGATCAGCAGTTTTCTGATTTATTCACTTCTGACGCAAGCGAATCAGCGGCTGAATAAAAAAAGGGGCCGGGAAAAAGGTTGTTTTTTCACCTTTTTCCCGGCCCCTTAGCAATGAGTGGAACCCCTACGATCTTTTAAAGCCATTGCCAATAGGTTCAAAGCTAATTTTGTCTCAAGCTCTTTTTGTTTCGTAGTCAGGGGTCCGGCTCTTCGGCCTCGCTACCGGGATGGGGGGCACGCTTTCAGGAGCGGCGGCTTCCCCTCTTTTCCTTTGTTCGGATAGTCATGTAGGTGAAATACTTTTGACCCGCTCTCGTTTTTTTCATCCGTCTTTAGAGCGTGTTTTTCGCCTTGGAGACAGCTTCTTTCATATGATTTCTCCGATCCTTTTCGGCCGCCATCCGCTCAAGGTAGACCTTGCCTTCACTTTCAATCCATTCCTGCTCGTACCGTTTGTCCTCCAACGTATATTTCAGCGAGAAATAGCCACTGACGATAATTCCGATGATGACAAGATAAACCCACCAGGGACTTGAAAAAAGGATCATACCAAGTCTTGTTTGAGTCAAGAGAAATGCGAGTACTAAAACAGCTAACAACCATAATGCCCGTCGTGTGTTTTTTTGTTTTGTTTCCATTTCCTTCCCTCCATGCAGCTTGTACTACTGTATATCTATGTACAAGCCCGGAGGTTTAGAACTAGAATTAAAGATCAAGCGGCGCTTCATGAAAGCTCGGTTTATAGAAGGTTCTGTTTTCCATTGGCATGATCCGCTCGGAAAATTCTCCCGGCTGAACCCGCTCAAGCGCGCGATCCATCATATTCATTTTCGCATCAATGTTATCAATCATATGGAGAACTTCCGCTTCACGCAGCACAGGCGCCTTTGGACTGCCCCATTCTCCTTTGCCGTGATGGCTCAGAGCGATATGCTGCAGCATTAACACTTCTTCCCCTTCAATTCCAAGCTCCTTTGCGGCTTCGGCAATTTCATTGACGATAATCGAAATATGACCAAGCAGCTTTCCCTCTAATGTATACGTCGTATCAATCGCCCCGGAAAGCTCGCGTACTTTTCCTAAATCATGGAGAATAACCCCGGCATAGAGCAAGTCGGTATCAAGGCTCGGATAAAGCGCAGCAAGGCTTTTGGCGACATTTAACATGCAGACAACGTGATAAGCAAGGCCCGAGGCAAATTCATGGTGGTTTTTCGTCGCTGCCGGTGATTCGAGGAAAGCCTCCTGATGCTTTTTCAGAAGATGGCGGGTAATCCGTTGAATATTAGCATTCTTCATTTCAAAAATATATTGCGTGATTTGCTCCAGCATTTCAGCAGGAGCCATCGGAGCGGAGCGAACAAAATCAGCAACCTTCACCTGGTCGATCGCGCTCGTTGGCCGGATACTGCTAATTTTCATTTGCAGCCGGCCTCTATATTCCGTTACTTCCCCTTGGATATGTACGATGACCCTGCTTTTAAACGTCGCTTCATCTTCAGGGGAAGCGCCCCACAGCTTCGCTTCAATTTCCCCTGTATGATCACAAAGAATGAGCGTTAAAAAAGGTTTATTGTTGCTCGCAATCCCTTTTGTCGCCGATTTAATTAAATAATAGGTTTCAACGCGGTCGCCGACCTGTTGAAAACGAATCCCTTTTCCCATTAATTCATCAACCTCTCCTTCATCGCTAATCGTCTCTTTTCTATAAGTATAGCATAGAGGGATGTGCCAAAAGGTTGTTTTTCCTTTTGACACATCCCCTGATTTTGAGAAGGCTCATTCAGTTGACAGGCTCGCTCTCCCCGTCCCGGATCTTCAAGTAACAAGCGCCGCGTCTAAGCCTTCCTTTTATGCCGGCGCGCCGCCTTGCCCTGCTCAGTTTCCTGCTTCGGAATCGTCACGACAAATCTGACGCCAACATCGCTGTTTTCGACTTTCGGATAGCCATTGTGCAGCTCTGAAATCCGTTTTACAATCGCCAGCCCAAGACCAAACTTCCCTTTGTTCCCCTTATAAAATGGATTAAAAAGCTGTGGCAAGTCGCTGGCCGGGATATGCTCCCCGTTATTCTCAACGATAATTTTCGTCCGCTGTTCATCTGCTTCGGCTTTAATCCAGATCGTATCTTGCGCATAGCGTAACGCATTTTCAACGAGGTTCTCAAGCAAAACCTCCAGTTGTTCACGGTCCCCTTTGAAGCGCGTATCCGCTCCTTCAACGAGAATCTTCACATCCTCTCGCTGGACGCGGAAGCGTTCTTCAATTTGAAAGGCAAGGTCGCCAAAGACAAGATCCTCATGCTTCGGCGTTTCTTCCTTGAGTGAGTCAAGCTTCGTATAATAAAGCATATCAATCACGCGGCGCTCCATCCGGTTCGCTTCTTCAACTATGACGTCCATCGTTTTTTCCATATTTTCCTTCGGCATAATGCCATCTTTTACCGAATGAGCGTAGCTTTTAATGACCATAATCGGGGTTTTTAATTCATGAGAAGCATGCTGAATAAAAGTCTTTTGCGCGTGATCGTACAAATTTAAGTTTTGTCGCATCTTCTCAAATTGGTCGGACAGCCGTTGGAAATCTTCATCGCCCTTCCATTTCAACGGTTCCTTCCAATCCCGGTTCGCAATTTGATCCAAATGGTTTCCAAGCACGATCAGCGGCTGGCGCAAATAGTGCTTCAGCCAAATTGCCGGCAGCAGGCTGAGACCGCTTGTAATTAACAGAATATAGACGAGACGTTCCCAGAGACGGTTGACCATTTCATCGCGGTACGTGTCCCACATATACGTAATATGATAAGCCGGATTCCCGGAAATTTGCGCCTTGGCAATTACATAGAAAACCGTCGCTCCACCGTATTGGATTTCATAGCGACCGCGGCTCGCCTCCTGGTTGTATGCGTTTTGTGCCATTTCCTGTAAAACCTCTGTCGGCGGCGGCTGTCCCTCCGGAGACCGGCCAAGCGTATCATAAATAAAGAAATGTCCGACCGAGCCAGCTTCACGCCGCTCAACAAAGCCCGGCTCATCCCGCCTCGGGCTGATCAGATCAAGCAATGGATACGCATAGCGAAGCTGCTCGTTCTCAATGATGCGATACGTTTCCTCTGTTAATGTACCTTTAATTGAAATCGGATAAATAATAATAATAGAAAGACCGACGAGGACAATTAATGAAATAAACGCAAGCCAGATCCGCTGCGTTAAATTCACTTTAATCATGAAGATAGAACCCTGTAGCCGTAGCCATAGAGCGTTTCTAAATGAATGCGTGGCATTTTCTTCCTGACGCGGCGGACGACATCATCAACGGCCCGCTCTGAGCCGAAATAGTTTTCTCCCCACACATGCTCGATAATACTTTCGCGTGAAAAAGCCTTGCCGATTTCTCCCGTAAGCAATAAAATTAAGTCCATTTCCTTTGTCGTTAAATCAACAAGCTTTTCCCCGTCTGCTTCTTCATCAATAACCGTCCGTCCAACTGGATCAATCGTATATTGATTCAACTCAATTTTTTTCTGATCTTGAGTGGATGCCCCGTAAACACGGTTTAGCAGTTTTTTCGTTCTAATAATCAGCTCCTGCGGTAGGAATGGCTTAGCTAAATAGTCATCACTGCCCATTTCCAGTCCGAGCACGCGATCCAAATCCTGATCCCGCGCGGAAATAAAGATTACCGGTGTATCAGTTTCTTCTTTAATCCCTTTTAATAGCTGATAGCCATCTGTCCCAGGAAGCATGATATCAAGGATCCAGAGATGAGGCTTGTCCGTAATCGCGTCCCGGGCCGCATCTCCATCATTAAAGACACGAACCTCCCAGCCTTCTTTTTCTAAATAAGCTTTTAATACTTCAGACAAATTTTCCTCATCTTCCACCAAATAAACGAGATATTGCTTCATCGCTCATTCCTCCTTCTCTATACCTCATATTGTACCGTATTTTCCCGCTTGAAACGAGCTTCACACCATTTCCTAGAAAAAGTTATGCAGAAATACAACTTTTTTCATAATATCACTGCATTTTTTCTTTTCTCCTGCATTCGTTATAGCTATTATTTCCCGGGGAAGCCAAAAGGAATACGGGCTTCTTTTCTTCCTGCTGTGCGCAGTGGGGAACGCCGCCACTCTTTTGAACAAATCCTTAAAAGACGACTTTCCTTTTCTCCGAAAAAAGAGCTTGAGACAAAACTAGCTTTGGACCTACTGGCAATGGCTTCACACGCCACAAGCCCGTTGTGAGAAACCCACTCACAACGGGCTTTAAAAGATCGTAGCGGTTCCGCTCATTGCTTAGAGCCTGGGAAAAAGGTAAAAAAAACAACCTTTGTCCCAACCTCTGTCATTCTGTTAAAGAATCGCCAGAGCCGTTAGGGCCGCTAATGGGAGGACGAGGCGATTCCAGCCAAAAGGGCGCGGCGGGTATGGGTAAAACGGATACGGAGAAAAGTATGGATTGTACGGATAACGCGCTCCCATCTGCTGTCTCATCATCGGCTGAACAGCCTGGTTTGCTCCATTTGGGTGCATCGCATTCATATTCATCGTTGCCAGGTCAAGGTATTGTCCGTTTTCATCAACAGGGACCATTAAATAAACATATTCATCATCAACGTGTTCAACGACTCCGTTATAGCCATGCTGACCATTGACCTCAACATGGACCGCCTGGTTGATACATTGCTGGCATTGCATTTTGATTTGTTCAAGCTGACTCGTCATTTGCTCTTCCCTCCTCTTCACTCTACCTTATTCAGCAAAGGCAAAATAGGTGAATGTCTATGGCACACTTTTCCGGTTTGGGCGCAAATAACAGAAAGAGCCCGGGAAAAGGATAATCTCAACCCTTTTCCCAGGCTCTGCTGTCTCACTTTATGAGTTGCTTACTTCCGCCCGCTTCTGCTCAAATCTTGTCACGGTAAAATATGTTTGAATAATCATGAAGATGTTGCCCACTACCCAATAAAGCGATAAGGCCGAGGGAAGTGTAATACCGGCGACGATAATCATGACAGGCATAATATACATCATCACTTTCATCTGATCCTGCAGCCCTGTAGCGGTCATTTTCACTTGCAAAAATGTCGTAAAGCCGGCAATGAGCGGCAGCAAGTAAAAAGGATCAGGCTGTCCTAAGTCAAACCATAGAAACGTATGGAGCGCAATTTGCTCCGTCCGCATAATTGCAAAGTAAAACGCCATCAGAACCGGCATTTGAATAAAGAGCGGCAGACAGCCGGCAAGCGGATTGACGCCATGTGTCTGGTAGAGACCCATCAGTTCCTTTTGCATCTCCTGCTGCTTCTTTGGATCTTTATCACCGGCTTTGAACTTTTTCTGCAAGGCTTCCATTTCCGGACGCAACGCCTGCATCGCCCGCGCGCTCTTCTGTTGTTTCAATACGAGCGGCAGCAATAACAGCCGAATCGCAATCGTGACAACGATAATTGAGAAGCCATAGCTGCCATCAAACAGCTCCGCGACTTGAATCAATAACCACGACATCGGGAAGACAAAGAAGTGATTCCAAAATCCTTCCGTCTCCATCGTAATCGGAGCCTGGTTCGCCGCTCCACACGCACTTAAAAGGGCGACCAGCCCAATCATCATCACTAGCAGTAATCGTTTTTTCATTCATAATCCTCCTTGTTGTTTTCACTAATGTCAGCAAACAACAAGGGAAGGATCTTCCTCATCTGATTTATGGTGATCGGCCCGGTTCGGAATCTTCGGCCGATAGCTGCTTCGTTGGGAAGGGATAAGGAGCATCCCTGGAGGCTGACCGCCTTCCAGCTTCAGCCATTGTCTCCGTGAACTCATCCGGAGCTCCCATTCCATCAGTACGATATTCGCTTTTGCAAAAGCTGTGACGAGCCATACTGTTAGAATGACACTGTACCAAAGCATCATCATCTCCGAAATCACTTCCAGCATCCTTACCCACCTCCTCTTTCATTCATTAGTTTACCATACAAACAGCCTGCCACCAAATGGAGGCTCTCTTTTACCGTTCCTGCTTCGACAGCTGAAACGCCTTTTTTAAATCCTTAAGTGCCGAACTCTTGCCATACATCAGCACGCCCCCTTTAAAAATACGGCCTCCAATCGCCGCCAGCACCGCAATGGTACCAAGAAGAATTACAAGGGCCAAAATGACCTCCCAGAGCGGAACAGGCAGCATGCCGACACGGAGAAACATCAGCATCGGTGTAAAAAACGGAATGAAGGACGCCACGGTCACGACCGTCGACTCAGGCGCGTTCAGCCCGAACATCGCCAGGAAAAAGGCGCCGATCACGAGGAAGTTGACCGGCCCGAGCACTTGATTGACATCCTCCACCCGGCTGACAATTGAACCGAGTGTCGCTGACAGCGTCGCATAAAGGAAATAGCCTAATAAAAAGAACAGGATGGCATAACCGAGTAAATCAAGCGGCAGCTCCTCTGACAAAAAAGCACCCGCCAATGAGCTTCCGTCGGCCTGCATCATCAAACTGACAGCACCGACCAGGAACAACAAACCATATTGCGTCAGCGCCAGCAAGCCAATGCCGACGATCTTACCGAACATTTGCGTGATCGGTGAAACCGTCGATACAAGAATTTCCATCACACGTGATGATTTTTCGGTGACAACCTCCGTCGCGATCATGTTTCCAAATAACAGCACCGTAAAATAAATAACAAATAACAGCACATAGACGATCATCTGCGCCTGCATTAATTCACTTTCTGATTTAGCCGTTTCACTGATCGTCGTCAGTTCAAAGGAGATCGGCTGGTAGATCCGCTCCAGTTCGACCGGGCTGAGGCCAAGTTCGACCGTCAAGCGCGTCTCCTTCACATGCTGCAAAGCCTGCTGCAGCTGGTTGGGCGCGAACGTTTGTGTTAAAGAATCAGAGAAATACTCTCCTTCGAGCTGCCCCTGTTGATCATAAGAGATCCTCAGAGCCGCATCATAGTCTCCTGCTTCGACGCTCTGACGGGCTTCTTCCAGCGTCTCCGCTTCTCCGGCCAAAATAATCCGCTCGGTAAACGGCTGCAGCTGGTCCCTTAACGGCTCAATCAGCTCATCCGTTTCATCGACGACAATAATATGAGTGGCTGCCTGCTCCGCATCCTGCTCGAACATCGTAAAAATCCGCTCCATATTCATGAAAAAGAGGACGAAGAGAAGCGTAATCGCCGTCGTAACGAGAAAGGTTTTCGTAAGCAGCTTCTTTGTATACGTATGGCCGACGATAATCCAGAAATTACGCATAGCTCTCCCCTACCTTTTCGATAAAAATATCGTGCAAGCTCGGCTCTTCCACTTCGAACTTGCGGACAAAGCCTTTTTCAGCAATAAATTGAAAGACATCTCTCGCGACATCCTCATGCTCGACCTGGAGACGCACCCCTTCTGCTGTCTGGCGATACTTCAGCACTCCAGCCTGGTCGGCTAATGATGACAAATCGTAATCGCTCGCAATAAAGACGTTTTTCTTGCTGAACGATTTCTTGATCTCGCGCAGCTTTCCGTATACGACCGGCTTTCCGTGGTGAAGAATACACAAATGCTCGCACAGCTCCTCCACATGCTCCATCCGGTGACTGGAAAATAAAATCGTCGTACCGTTTTGTTGCAGCTCCATTACGGCCCCTTTTAATAATTCAACATTGACCGGATCAAGTCCGCTGAAAGGCTCATCAAGAATGAGAAGCTCCGGTTTATGAATGACGGCGGCAATGAATTGGATTTTCTGCTGATTTCCCTTTGACAGCTCTTCAATTCGCTTTGTCGCATATTCCGGTACTTTAAACTGCTCAAGCCATTTTTCCATTTCAGCTAAAATCGTAGCCTTGTCCATCCCCTTTAGACGCCCTAAATAAAGAAGCTGGTCTTTCACCTTCAATTTCGGATATAACCCGCGTTCCTCCGGCAAATAGCCGACCTCATTCGTGCGCTGATAGGTGATTTCTTCGCCCTTCCAGCTGATTTTCCCTTCAGTCGGCTGCAGCAGCCCGAGCAGCATGCGGAATGTCGTCGTTTTCCCGGCTCCGTTTGCCCCGAGCATGCCAAACATTTGCCCTGCTGGAACGGTAAGCGTCAGATCATCGACAGCGGTGAACGCGCCAAAGCGCTTCGTCACATTTGTTATATCAAGTCCCATCCATAGCCCTCCTTGCCCATTCGTCTCTCTTTAGTCATACGATTCAGCGGCGTTGTCGTTTCATTTTCTTCATCAAGCTTCATTTTAGCACGAGTCATCAGCCGGAATCACTCAAACGCGGATTCCATTTTTTACAAATCAATAATGCGTTTCCGGCAAAAAGCCTTTTTCGATTGATTATTAGCCGGCTCCGTTTTAAACTGAACGTAAAAAGGGAAAGGGCTGACAGAAATGGAGTATACATTGACCGTTTTTAACGAAACAGGAGAGCTCGTTTTCGAGAATCGCTTCGAGGCAGAGACGGACGAAGCCGCCAAAGCGCTTGCGGAGCAGGATCTGCATGAACGTCAGTACTATAATCAGACGCACCGCTTGACCCGTTCTGGAACGCTGCTTTTATTTCATCGCTAGCAAAAAAGGAGAGGAGGTCACATAAAAAAAATAATCTTCATCCATTTCACGATACTATTGATTTGTATGCTGAGCTTCGCTTTATTTAAAAATCACGTGACAGGATCATTAGAAAAAACAGTCAATTTTAATGGCGGGGATTTTGAAGGCTATGCTGTTAAAACAGAGGGAAACCGGCTGTTACTCACCAATTATCTGGATGGAGACAGCTCCGGAGTTTGGCTCTCCTCTCAAGAGCCTGTCCCTATTGAACTCGGGCAATATGTCAGAGTATGGTTTAAAAATGGGCAGGCTCTCGGTACTCAACCGCTAAGAGCGGAACTTGACAGATTTGAAGTCGTGACGATCGCGCCACCAGGCCATTCAGACTTGACCGAGATCGAGGCAATACAAAAAGCCTTAAATCAAATAGAAGACGATAAACACATGCAAGTTCCCGCGATAAAATCGATTATTTTTCATGAAGAGGACAAACGATGGTCGATTGAAATGCTTAGTATGTATAACGATGATCTGATAACAATTAAAGTTGATGAAACATAAAAAAGCGTGAATAAATACACGCTTTTTTATGTTTCTAAGAGTAGTAGAAGGAAAGGAAGGTCGATCAGCCCCTCGGATTACTTTAAATCCGTATTTGAAGCGACAGTGATTTATTCAAAGTTTCTACATAATTACGGGCATACTTGTCGCATGAATCCTCTTGTAGCGAGCCTGAAAATGGCTTCCGTGCGTTATCATAATTAAGGTGTTTACCTAGACTCTTGACCAAGACACTATCGAAGCGGAGGAAATAGACGGAGACTCCTGCGAGAGAAAAAGCAACGGTGAGACCCCACAGGGCGGTAGCCCGAGGAGGCTCATCAGCTTCCCGCCGAAAGCGAAGTTTATTTCAGGAGCGGTGAACTTCCCCTCATGTAGGTAAAACACTTGATCTCCCCTTCATAAACTTCAAATGAAAGAACTTGACTAATCGTAAGAAGGATCTGAACCAAAACGAGTCAACGAATTTTCTTTGACCACCATCCAATGAGATCAGGGTGTCCCAAAAGGACGACGAACTTCCTTTTTGGCACACCCTTCGTTTATGTTATAATTGCACGCGTAGCTGCTTGCGGAACACCTCTCTGATCATGTACGAGACACCATTCTGCTCATTGGAGCGTGTCAACCAGTCGGCTGCTTCTTTGACCGCCGGAGTCGCATTGCCCATCGCTACGCCGAGGCCGGCCTGGGAAATCATTTCGACATCATTGTCGTAAGCGCCGATGGCGACCATTTCACTAGGCTCAATGCCAAGATGCTGCCCCAGTACGCTCAGCCCCCGCGCTTTTGAGGCTTCGGCATGGATGAAGTCATAGCGCCCCGCCCCTGTTTCCATCACATGGATCCCTTTTACCTGTTTTTTGATTTGCTGGATGGCTTTTAACTCCTCGCTGTCATGAAAGAACTGTACTTGTATTTTAGGAGGCGGACTCGCATCCTTTAACAATTGCTCACTGACAGAATCAACAAATGAAATCGGATAGTAAAGCGGATCACCGACCCCGACCGTCATTTTGGCAATTAAATTGCTTTTTTGGCGCACTCTGTTCCCGGTCGCATGATCTTCATGCAGAACGCGGATGTGACATTCATATTGCTCGAGAAAATCGGTAATCTGGATCGCAATTTCCGTCGGGATCGCTCTGACAAACAGCGGCTCTTTGTTCGAAGAGGCGACAAATGCCCCATCATTTGTAATCAAATAACTCGATAATTTTAATGATTTCGCTACCTTTTTGGCCGATGGAAACGGCCTTGACGTCGCCAATGTCACATAGACCCCTTTTTGTTTAACATAGTCAATTGCATCCTTTGTCTGCCTTGCTATTCTGGCATTTGCTTTTAGCAATGTTCCATCGATGTTCAGGGCTAGCAAGCGGTATGTCATCTTCCGTGTCCCCCTTTTCTCGTTGTCCATGATAAAAATATGGATTCACTCTTCTCCCTTAGCTTATGAGAAATGCCGTCAAGATAGAACTTCTCATTCTATTGAAAACCCTTCCTATCCGCTATATACTTTTTAATAACATCCAAAAAGGAGTCTTGACTGTGAAAAGATTGTTATCGTTTTATTTATTTCCTCCATTGATTCTAATTCTTTTATCTATATCGAGCATGGAACGGCCTATTGCCAACATTGGCATGACGATTCTCGCTTCCACTGTTCTCGGTCTGTTTGCAGGCTTTATTTTTCATATAGCCACCCTGATTGGCAAAAAACTGACGAAACATTAATCAATAAAAACAGGCAGCCCTGAGAGGACTGCCTGTTTCGACGCCATGGCGTATATGTTCACTGGTGAGCTTCGGCATCGCTTCAGCGCTTATTGCTGTTCCGGGTTGCCGTAAATCGCTTCAAGCGGTTCGGTAATGATCTTGTTGATATCGCCGATGATCACACTCAAACGCTGCTCTGCTTCCATCAACTTTGAAATCAGATCATGCTGCTGGATCACTTCAAATTGTTGTTGAGCCTGCTGCGCTTCTTCCTCGGTGATCTGAACTCCCTGCATTTGCTTCTGCTGAAGATCAAGCTGAAGTCGGCGGAAGTTATCAAGCATTTTCTTCGCAATCTCATCTGCTTCAATTTGCTCATGCAATGATTTCAATGTCGTAAACTCTTCACTTTCCGCTAAACCGCGCTTTAATTCCTGAGCCTTATCGTATACATTCGACATAAGGTAAGTCCTCCTAAAAAACATAGTCTTTTCGACTATAACATGTTCACTCCGACATTGCATCCCCTATAGCGAAATGAAGCAAATACTACAGTCGCTTTTCCTTTACCCGAGCATCAGCACAATAAAACTTTGAATCAGCCCGATCACACCGCCTAAAAGCGCCCCGAGATAAGTGATCATTTTAAATTCGCGCCTTGAAATTGATAAAACCAGCTCCTCGAGACGCTCGACAGAAAAGGCTTGTACTTGTTCGCGGACAATGTCGTCCAAATGAAAGCTCGCCAGTAATGTTTCTAAATGAAGCGCAAGCCACTCGGTGAGCAGGTCAACCCCTTTCGGAATGATTGCCGTCGTAACCGCTTCTTCATACTTCGGCGCCCATTCGTTCAGCGGCAGCTCAAGCCACTGATAAACCGGTACCTGCTGTTCGGCTGTCTGCACGAGCCAGGCGACAGTCTGTTCTTCATTTAAAAATTCTTCAAGCTCTCCGAGACGCTTTTGCTTGATATTATGCCATTCCTGGTTGAGCAGGTTTTCGACGAGCTGGCTTGTCCCTTCATCGCGGAAAAATTTGATCAGTTCAGGCTGGACTTTATCGACAAGCCGCTCATTTCCTAAAAACATCGACACCATATTTCCGATCGTCCCTTTTTGCGCGAGAAACCGATCAATCATCATACTGAGCCTTTCTTTTCCCTCTGGCTGCTGGAGAAAATGTTGGCCGCGCTCCAACAGATAAGCGGTCAGCTTTGGAATTTGCTGCTCTACCGCTCCCATTAAGGGGACCGGCAGGATCTGCTCCAGCGTTGTCTGCTGATGCTGATCAAAAAAAGCGCGGTATTTTTGCTGGATAAAGCGCTCAGTGCGCTCCACCGCCAGCTGCTTTGGCTCCTTTATGTCTGTATGCTCTTTCAGCAGCTGCGCAATGCTGACTTCACTCGCTGCCAGCTTCTTGACCTCACCCTGAAGCCAGCTCGTCATGCCGCTTGTAAAAGCAGAGCTTTTGAGCTTCTTTGCCAGTCCTTCTGCTGTCAATAAATAATCGACGACCATTTTGCCAAGCTGAGAGGCCAATTCATCATGACGCTTTGGAATTAATCCCGGCGTAAACGGCAAACGCCATCCCCTAATTTTTATCTCCCGGTACGGGCGAAAGAGCATTTTTATCGCTAATGAGTTGGTCACACCGCCGATAATCGCGCCAATGATGACCATAAAACCAATCAATCCTACTGTTTGCAACCGTGTGTCACTCCTTCAATGTTCTCTACGATAGCTCTAGTATACGATACGTTGTGACATCAAGCCAGCTTCGCTCGATGTATAAAATCATCCTCTCTCCGCCACGCTAGCAGTAAAGGAGTGGTGCAGATGGCAGATAAAAAAGATTCTCAGCACGAAGGACGAGATAAGTACTTTGTCGATGTTGACCGGATGATTAACGAAGGGCTTGGCGGCGGCACCGTCAATGACCACCATGCCGGAAAAATTGAACAAGCCCGTGATTTCAAGGAGGAGGATCCACCAGGCGAACAGTAATTAAGTCTAATCAAATAGCAAAAACGTTCCTTCAAGCCTAACCAAATGGTCAAAAACCTTCCTCCTTTCGGAACGGCTTCGCTCGCTTTGCCCGCTAATAAAACCGATTATCGGGCTTTTGGAAAGCGGCTTCGCTCGTTCCTTCAAGCCCAACCAAATGGTCAAAAACCGACCATTTGGTTGGGCTTTTTGGTATACTGTTGGAAACGTGTGTGGGAAGGGGATTGAGGATGATTGAGAAGGTGAAGCGGCAGTTTGCCGGGGCGATTTTTCCAGGGTCTTATCAGCCGGATGCGGAGGGTGTATTGTGGTTTGAGGGAGAGGATGAGAAGCCGCTCGGATTTGTGAAGGCGAAGCTGACGGAAAATGAGCAAATGCTGTTATCGCTCCTGCTGGAGGCTTATCGGCCTTTGCCTCTGCCGAAGTCGCTTTCGGAGAAGCAGTGGGCGGATTGGCTTTTTCATCAGGGCAAACCGCCTACTCAGCCTGAGTCGGTGCAATTGATTCACTTTCTGCTTGAAAAGCAGATTGAGGACGTCGCCGCTTTTCAGCAAATTTGGGAGAGCGAGTTTGATTTGTCGATGACCTTTTTGTGGATCAGTCCGACAAGAGGAGTCATTGTTACGGACGCCGGGCAGCAGGACTATGAATCACCTGATTATTTGAGCTTTTGTGAAGCTCTTTCGACCGATTTCTATGTCGATGTTACTCTTCTGATCGGAGCGAGTCAGCCGAGATCATTGGCAAAATCACAATTTCAGTGGGAGTCGGCCTGCTTTGACCGCTTCGTTGCGCCTAAAAAACGAAAGCGCGTTTATTACGAATATGAACTGATTCCTTACTTTTGGCTACAGTCCTTGTCAGCTCAGGAGCGAAGTCAATTTATTAGCCGGATTTTCGACAAAGAGCTGCTCGCGGATCAAGAGCTGTTAAAAAGTCTCCGCTTCTATTTCGAATCGAATCTCAATATTTCCGCCGCCGCCAAAGCCCTCCATATGCACCGCAACAGCCTGCAATACCGGATTGATAAATGGATGGAGCGGACGAGCTTTGATATCCGCCAATTCCCTCAGGCGGTCGTCGTCTATGTGGCGCTGCTTTTACTTGAGGAGGGCGTTTATCCTAAATAAGTGGTGCCTATTTGTCATTGTGCACAGCGGTTCCATAAAAGTTTGTGCAACGTTGCCATAGCTCTTCTTTCTCAAAAAACTTACAATTCAAATAAGTTAATGAGGAGGGACAATGATGGCAGAGATTCAATTAAAGAATGTGTACAAGGTATATGATGGGGATGTCACCGCTGTGACCGATTTTAACCTCGATATTGAGGATAAGGAGTTTATCGTGTTTGTCGGTCCTTCCGGCTGTGGAAAATCAACGACCTTGCGGATGATTGCCGGGTTGGAGGACATTTCAAAGGGTGATTTGTATATCGGCTCAAAACGTATGAATGATGTCGCCCCAAAGGATCGCGATATTGCGATGGTGTTCCAGAATTATGCGCTCTATCCTCATATGAATGTTTATGACAATATGGCGTTCGGGCTTAAGCTCCGCAAGTTTAAAAAAGATGAAATTGACCGGCGGGTGAGAGATGCCGCCAAAATTCTCGGCTTAGAGGAAATGCTCGATCGAAAACCGAAAGCGATGTCGGGCGGACAGCGGCAGCGCGTCGCTCTCGGACGGGCGATTGTCCGCGACCCGCAAGTGTTTCTTATGGATGAACCGCTTTCCAATCTCGATGCAAAATTGCGCGTACAAATGAGAGCGGAAATTATTAAGCTGCACAAGCGCCTGCAAACAACAACGATTTACGTCACGCATGACCAGACGGAAGCGATGACGATGGCGACACGGATTGTCATTATGAAGGACGGCTTTATTCAGCAGGTCGGCTCGCCAAAAGAAGTGTATGACAACCCAAAAAATATTTTCGTCGGGGGTTTCATCGGCTCCCCGGCAATGAACTTTCTCCAGGGTCGGATTGAGGGCGACTCGTTCCAGGCGGGCAATATTGCGATCAAGGTTCCAAGCGCCCGCTTAAAAGTGCTAAAGGAGAAAGGCTATGATGGGGAAGAACTGATTCTCGGCATTCGCCCTGAGGATGTTCATGATGAACTGGCGTTTATTGAGGCTTCGCCTGGCACAAAGATCACGGTGCAGGTTGATGTGGCGGAACTGATGGGAGCGGAAACGATTCTTTATACAACGATTGAAGGACAGGAGCTCATCGCCCGTATTGATTCCCGCACAACGGTGGCGAGTGGCGATTCAATTGATCTCGCCCTTGATATGAACAAAGTCCATTTCTTTGACAAAGAGACTGAGCTCGTCATTAAATAAAGACGGCTTATCTCGCGTAAGAGCCTGGAAAAAGGGAACTCGAAGAAGAGTAATGGCTCCGCTCATCACGAAAAAGCTGCTGAAAAAGTGAAAATCATACTTTTTCAGCAGCTTCCTTTGTCCCAGGCTCCTGTCATTATGACTTGTTTTTTCCGCCAATTGGGGAAAAGTCGGCGGCATAGAGCAGCTTCGACTCCTGCTTTTCAAGCATCGGAAAAGCGGTCGGCACAAATTTTTCAATCCAGTCGGGATCCTGATAAAGCTGTCTTCTTTTCACAGCGCGGTCATCCATGCTTTCGTATTCCCAGACGTGAATGACCTGGTTTAGTTCGCCAATATCCGTGTACCACCAGGCGACAAGCTTGGCATATTTCGTAATAACCGGAAGACCATTTTCCTCAAAATGCTTTAAATACTCCGGGACTTTCCCTACTTTAATCGTGTACGTTCTCATTTCATAAAACATGTAATCATCTCCTTTTTTGTAGTATCGTTTCTACCATCACTGTACGGATCAATGACCGGTATGTAAAGAGGGATCAAAGCTCCTCAGTGGCGTAAGCGCGTTCGATAATTGCTGCAATATCTTCGGCCCGTGTCAGGCGGGGATTTGACAGGACATTTGCGCTTCTCATCGAATCTTCGACCATTTGCGGCAAGTGGTCAAGTGAAACGCCTAACTCTTTAATATTATTTGGTATATTCAAAGATTGATTTAACCGTTTGACAGCCTCAATTGCTTTCTCCCCTGCCTGAAGCGTATTTAACCCCGTCACATTTTCCCCGAGCGCAACGGCAATATCCTTCATTTTCTCAGCGCAGGCCGGAAGATTAAACTCCATGACAAATGGCAGCAGCGTCGCATTGGCGATTCCGTGCGGAATGTTGAACACGCCGCCGAACGTATGAGAAATCGCATGTACATTTCCTAAACGCGACTGCGAAAAGGCGACTCCGGCCAGCATCGAGGCAACGAGCATATTTTCCCGGCTCTCCACATCCGTGCCGACGAAATAGGTTTTCTCTAAATCAGTGGCGATCATTTTAATCGCCTGAATCGCCAGCGCGCGACTCACAGGCGTCGCATCCTTCGACACGTAGGATTCAATCGCATGGGTTAGGGCATCCATTCCTGTGGCCGCTGTAATGCCTTGTGGCAGCTGCAAAATCAAGTCCGGATCTAAAAAGGAGACCTTTGGAAAGAGATGAGGGCTGATAATGACCGCTTTAAACAGCGTCTCGCGGTCTGTAAAAACGGTTGAAGCTGTGGCTTCACTGCCTGTTCCCGCTGTCGTGGGGATCGCAAACAATGGCAGAGTCGGGTTCGGCAGCTTGCCAATCCCTTCATAGTCAAGAATGCTTCCGTTATTTGTTACCATCGCCGCGATCCCCTTCGCCGTGTCGAGACTGCTTCCTCCGCCGATGCCTAGCACCGAATCACATTGCTCGGCGTTGAGAAAAGAGACCCCTTCCTCGACCAGCTCCGCCTTCGGATTCGGCTCTACGTCATTATAAATGGTATAATCAATCCCGCTGCTGCGTAAGGAGGCTTCAATTTTTTCCAGCAAATTCGCCTGTCTGACTCCTTTGTCCGTGACAATTAACAGCTTCTTAAGACGATAGCTTTTCAATGTTTCTCCAATTTGAGCGGAAATACCCCGACCACATTTGATGATCGTTGGAATTGAAAATTGATAATTTTTCCCCATTTTCTCCTCCCTCTCTTTGTAAGCGCAATCATTTTTTTCATTAGGAATGATGGTCTGACCATAATAAATAATTATGATTGTGGTGGAACAAAGGAAGGATGACCGGCAAGGAATCCGCCATCAACCGCTAAAATATGGCCGGTGATAAAACTCGCCCGCTCCGATACAAGAAACTCAACGGCTTCCGCGACTTCTTCCGGTGTTCCGAAGCGCTGCTGAGCTGTTTGATTGAGCAGTTTTTGGCGGTAATCCGGTTCCTCCAGTGTTCTTCGCGTCATTTCCGTTTCAATAAAACCTGGGCTGACGGCATTCACTTGAATATTATGCTTGCCCCATTCAACGGCTAGCAGCTTCGTATATTGGACAAGTCCACCTTTCGCTGAAGCATAGGCACTTTGGTTCGGGGTAACGATATGAGACTGCATCGATGTAATATTTAATATTTTACCTGACTGCTGTTGAATCATCTGCTTACCGACTTCCTGACACATCCGGTACGCCCCGCTTAAATTAATATTTAATACTTTCTCCCAATCCTCTTCCTGATAGTCCTCAGCTGGAATGCGGATATTAATTCCGGCACAGTTAACGAGAATGTCAATCCGGCCAAACCGATCGATCACTTCATCGACAAATTGCTGAACAGACTTCCGTTCGGAAACGTCAAGCACAAGTCCATGAACTTCTCCGATTGAGGAAAGCTCCGTTACAGTTTGCTTACTATCGGCTTCCGTACGGCTGCCGAACACAACGAGATGCCCTGCTTGAAGAAGCCTTTTGACGACCGCTTTTCCAATGCCGCGGCTCCCTCCTGTCACCACTGCAATTTTTTGTTGTTCCTCTACCACAGTCTATTCCCCCTGTTAACGTTTTTATCCCTTCAATAACAAAGGAATATGCTTCACATTATATAGTCTTTCTCGATATTTTTGCAAGAAAATTCGCTAAATTAGGAGGAAAAGGAGGGGGCTTACTGTTCTTTTACTTGATACACAAAAGAGCTCGAACAGGCGGGACAAATCATATAATGAGGACAAAGCTGTTCTTCCCGGTCATTTGCGATGCCGTTGGCGGCCTTCGCTACTTCAATTTCTTCATAGGGCTTGTAGCTGTCTTCGTAATCCATAATTTTGCCAAAATCAACAGTGCGTACATGACAAGCTGGGCATGTGTAATCAATTTGACTCATGCCGTTGCAAACCGTACAGATTGCCATTTCGATACCTCCCCATTGTTTAAAGGGTGCCCTAAACGGACACCCTCTTTTTAAAGCCATTTCATTATTGTTGTTTAAATCCGCCCATTTGCTGTTCAGCCATTTGGACAAGGCGCTTCGTGATTTCTCCACCTACAGAACCGTTAGAACGAGAAGTCGCATCAGCTCCAAGCTGCACGCCAAATTCTTGCGCAATTTCGTATTTCATTTGATCAAGCGCTTGTTGTACACCAGGTACAAGAAGTTGGTTTGAATTTCCGTTATTGTTGCTAGCCATTTGATTCACCTCCTTCTGTACTTCTAGTGTGGTTTTTTTAGAGGCAGATATGTACGCACAAGCTGTGTAATAAATGGAAAAAGAGCTTGCGACAAAAGCCTTTGTCGCAAGCTCGAAGCAATGAGCGGAACCGCCACCATCTTTAATATCCTGTGGCGTGTGAAGCCATTGCCGTGCTTTTTCATCCCCCTAGGTTATTTCGGGCGCAGTGCTTTGATCTCATTTACGATCTCGGGATTTTCAAGTGCCGTTTGGTTGCCGACCTCTTCGCCTGCATAGGTGGCCTTCAAAATGCGCCGCATCACTTTTCCATTTTTTGTTTTTGGCAAATCAGGAATAAAGTGAATCGCCTGCGGGATGAACGCTTTTCCCAACGTCCGCGCGAGATGAGTCTTTAGCTCCTGTTTCAATGACTCATTTGCCGACACATCCCCGTGGAGAACAACAAAGCAGATCGCCGCCTCTCCTTTTATTGGATCGGGAATGCTGATTGCCCCCGCTTCATGAACGGCGCTATGACTGACCAAAGCCGTTTCAAATTCATTTGGTCCGATCCGCTTTCCGGCAATCGTAAACGTATCGTCCGAACGTCCGCTGATTCGCCAATAGCCCGACGCGCTGCGGACAGCGGTATCACCATGCACCCACACGGATGGCCAGCGGGACCAATACGTCTCAATATAACGTTCCGGCTCGTTCCAAAACCCGTTTGTCATCCCGACCCACGGCTTTGTCAAAATCAGCTCACCGGCTTCTTCTATGACCTCTTTCCCTTCCGCCGAATACACGGCCGCCGCCATTCCCGGCAAGGCGGCATTAAACGTACTCGGCTCAATCGGCCGGATCAGAATATTTCCTAAAATCCCGCCGGCAATTTCCGTGCCGCCTGAATAGTTGATGATCGGCAGCCGGCTTTTGCCAACATGGGTAAACAGCCATTCCCACGGTTTATCATTCCACGGTTCACCTGTTGAGGCCAGCACCTTTAATTCAGACAACTCATGCCTCTGCGTCCACTGTTCACCATACTTCATCAGCGCCCGCACCAAGGTCGGTGAAAGACCGAAATGAGTCACCTTGTACTCAGTCGCCAGCTGCCAAAGCCGATCGGGGGCCGGATAGTCGGGAGCGCCTTCATAAAGCACAATCGCGGCACCATTAAGCAAGGCACCGAACATAAGAAAAGGTCCCATCATCCAGCCGAAGTCAGTATACCAAAACATGCGGTCCTTCTTGTTCACGTCCATGCAAATCCCGGCATCAAACGCCGCTTTCAACGGAAAGCCGCTATGAGTATGGACGGTGCCCTTCGGCTTGCCGCTCGTTCCCGACGTATATAAAATCATCAACGGGTCGTCGCTGTTCATCGTTTCTGTTTTTTTAAGCGGCGGCGAGTGAAGAAGTGCTGTCCATTTTACATCGCGTCCCTCTTTCCACGAAACTGCCGTTTTCAGCCGCTCAACGACGACGACATGCTGAACAGTCGGGCACAAGGCTAATGCCTGATCAAGCTCCTGCTTCATCGCAATTTCCTGCCCTTTGCGGAAGTAGCCGTCAGCGGTGATGACAGCCACCGCCTCAGCCGCTTGAAGCCGCGTTGCGACAGCCTCGTATCCATAGCCGGAGAAAATCGGGGAAAAAATCGCGCCGAGCTTCGCTATCGCCATCAGCGCAATCACCGTTTCCGCTAGCACCGGCATATAGATCATCACGACATCTCCACGCTTCACACCGAGCTTCTTCAACCCGGCGGCGATCCGCTCCGTTTCCTCCGTCAGCTCCTGAAAGCTCATGCTCCGCTTTTGCCGATCCTCACCTTCCCAAAAAAGGGCCGGCTGTTGACGATATTCTGCCGTGGCGCTCCATTTTTCAATCGCATTATAGCTGGCGTTAAGCAGACCGCCACGGTACCAAATCGGCCATTCGATCCCCCTGGCCGGGTCATAAGCCCTCTCATAGCGCCTATACCAGCTGATTCCCAGCTCTTTTTCCGCCTGTTCCCAAAACCAGCCGGGATCGGTAATCGAGCGCTCGTAAAACTCCTCATAATCAGTAAAACCGAGTCTTTCCATCCATTGATAAAGCCTTGTTCTTTCGATTTCGTCCACTGAAGGACGCCAGCTTTTTTCCACGGCTCTACTCCTTTCTTACACGGGATACACCGGGTGCTTCCGTTCGCTAAACGTTCTTTCCTGTCCTTCATAAGCGGAAAAGCGTCGGGTCAGCTCCTCCCGCAAATCATCGCCTTCTACGATCCCGTCAACGACCATTTCGGAGGCAAGATGATAAATATCAATATCCTGCTGATAAGCGTTGCGACGCTCCTCGATAAAAGCGGCTCTTTTTTCCGGAGGAAGCTCGGCAATTTTTTTCGCATACACGGCCTGCACGGCCGCTTCCGGCCCCATGACGGCAATTTGTGCCTGTGGGAGGGCGAGACAGCAATCCGGCTCGAACGCGGGACCGGCCATCGCGTACAGCCCTGCACCATATGCCTTGCGAATAATTACGGAAATCTTCGGGACAGTCGCTTCGGCCATCGCGGCGATCATTTTCGCGCCGTGGCGAATAATCCCGGCGCGCTCGACTTTCGTTCCGATCATGAAACCCGGAATATCGGCGAGAAAAAGCAGTGGAATATGAAAGGCATCACAGAGCGTCATAAATTTTGCCGCCTTATCGGCTGAATCGGGAAAAAGCACGCCTCCTTTTACCTTTGGCTGATTGGCGACGATTCCGATCACCCGTCCGTCCAAATGGGCGAATCCGGTAATCAGCTCGGGCGCGAACAGCTTCTTCCATTCAAAAAAGGAGTTCTCGTCGATCAGCCGCTCAATCAGCTGATACATATCAAAAGGGGCATTTTGATTGGCCGGAATCAGCTCATCTATCGAGCCGGGAACGGACGGCCGCGGCTCAGCCCGGCGAGGCCGCTCCTTATAGCTCGCCGGAAAATAACGCAAATAATCGCGGGCAAAACGGATAGCCTCCTCCTCTGTCGCCCCCAGAATATCGCCGCAGCCCGACACTTGACAGTGCATCCGCGCTCCTCCCATTTCTTCAAGCGACACTTTCTCGCCAATGACCATCTCGGCCATCCGCGGTGAGCCTAAATACATCGACGCATTGCCGTCGACCATTATTACCGTATCGCAAAAAGCAGGAATATAGGCGCCGCCGGCGGCGGACGGTCCGAATAGAAGACAGATTTGCGGTACCTTGCCCGACAGCTTGATCTGCTCGTAAAAAATCCGGCCTGCCCCGCGTCGTCCCGGGAACATCTCAACTTGATCGGTAATTCTCGCCCCGGCAGAGTCGACTAAATAGAGCAGCGGGACGTGGAGCTTTTCAGCGGTTTCCTGCATTCGTATCATTTTTTCGACCGTCTTGGCTCCCCACGACCCGGCCTTGACGGTCGAATCGTTGGCGATCACGCACACGGTCTGTCCATTTATCTTGCCTATTCCCGTGACAACACCGTCAGCCGGCAGCCCTTCCTTTAACGCATTGGCAAACAATCCGTCTTCCAGCGCCAGACCATCGTCCAAAAGCAGCTTGAGCCGTTCGCGGACGAACAGCTTGTTTTGCGCTTTATTGCTGGCATGGTAATGCGGCTTTCCTCCGGCGCGCAGCTTCTCCGTCCGCTCATGAAATGTATCTTCCTGCGTCATTTTTCTCCCTCCTACTCACCTTTATAATGTGGCTTGCGCTTTTCCTGAAAGGCGCGCAATCCTTCAAGCCGGTCCTTTGTCGACAGCGTCCGCTCATAGGCGAGCTGTTCAATCGTCAGCGCCGTCTGCAGATCAAGATCATAGCCGGCGTCGATTGCCTGCTTCGCCTGCTGAACCGCGATCGGCCCTTGTTCAGCGATTTTACCGGCAAGCTGCAACGCCTCTTCCACAACCTTTTCCTGCGGAACCGCCTTTTCTGCCAGCCCGATTCGTTCCGCTTCCTTGCCGGAAATCCGGGCAGCCGTGTAAATCAGCTCTTTCGCTTTTCCTAAGCCGATTAATCGCGCCAGACGTTGCGTTCCACCCGCCCCCGGAATAATCCCTAATGACGTCTCGCTCAAGCCGTATAAACTCGTGGCGCCGACAACGCGCAGATCACAGGCTAATCCGAGCTCCAGTCCTCCGCCAAAGGCATGACCGTTCATCGCGGCGATCGTCGGCTGCTTCACTGCCGCCACCGCTTCAATCGTCGCCCGGATGAACGAGAGCGTCCGGCGCACTTCAGCTTCCGTCATCTTCACCCTTTCCTTCAAATCAGCCCCGGCGCAAAAGACATTCTCTCCTTCGCCTCTGAACAAGAGCACGCGAGGTTCTCTCTCCACCGTTTCGCGCAGCACCCGCTGCAAATCGACAAGCAGCGCGAGTGATAAAGCATTGGCGCGTTCCGGCTGACGCAGCGTAATCAAAACGATTCCCTTGCCTCTATTCTCAACAGCAATCAACGCGCTCACAAGCACCGCCCTTCCTCTTTGCTCAGCTGTAATTGACTGCTCGGCAACGGCCGCCCAAGCCGCTTTTCAATCCATTGTGCCGAACTTGTCAGCCGGACAAGATCATTGCCGGTCTTTGCGCCGAGCGTTTGCATCAAGTACACAAGATCCTCTGTCGCGACATTTCCGGAAGCGCCGCGGGCGTAAGGACAGCCGCCAATCCCTCCCGTCGAGCCGTCAAAGCGGCGGATCCCGAGCTGAAAAGCAGCATAGATGTTCGCGAGTCCTGTCCCATAGGTATTATGAGGATGAAGAGCGAGCCGCTCAAGCGGAATCATGCGGCCAAGCCGGCTGATAACAGCCTCAATTTGCTTCGGTCCGGCAATGCCAATCGTATCGCCGAGTGACAGCTCCGTTACTCCCATTTCAAACAGACGCTCCGCCAGCCGTTCGACCTCGTCGACCTCCACCTTGCCTTCATAAGGGCAGCCGAATGCCATCGAAAGATAGCCGCGCACCGCCTTCCCGGACTGCCGCGCCTCCTCGGCCACCCGGCTCAAACGGGCAAGCGCCGACTCCGTATCGGCATTGATGTTCTTCTGATTATGCGTTTCACTTGCTGAAAGAAAAATCGCGACTTCATCAATATTAGCAAGCAAAGCCCGTTCAAGTCCCTTTCTGTTCGGGACGAGCGCGGCATAGGTAACCCCGGGACTTTTCTTAAGCGTGCGCGCCACCTCGTCCGCATCGGCCAATGCCGGAATCCACGACGGGGAGACAAAGGAGGTGATCTCGATATACGTCAGCCCGGCTTCCCCCAGCTGTTCGATCCAGTTCAGCTTATCGGCCGTATCCAGCCATGTTTGCTCATGCTGGAGTCCGTCTCTCGGTCCAACCTCACGGACATACACTTGACTGCTGTCAGTCATCCTGCTCCTCCTTCCTCATGTCATTTCCATCAGCACGTCGCCTTCGTTGACAAACTCACCTTCCTCCTTCAAAATCGCCGTCACCGTTCCACTGCTTGCAGCTTCTATCGAGATTTCCATCTTCATCGATTCAAGTATCGCGACTTGCTGCCCGACCGTCACCTCATCGCCAACCTGAACGATAATCTTCCAAACATTCCCTGCCATCATTGCTTTAATTTCAGCCATATTTCAACTCTCCCCGTTGTCGATATGTTCCATAATAAACTTCGTTGTGACGTTCCCTTTTGAAAACTCGTGATGATTGATCACCTTCCTTAAAAGCGGGAGGTTTGTTTTGATGCCTTCAATCTGATAGCGGCGCAGGGCGTACTTCATCCGCTCGATTGCTTCCAGCCGCGACGAGCCGTTAACGATAATCTTCGCGATCATCGGGTCGTAAAACGGCGAGACGACACTTCCTTTTGAAACGGCGCATTCATGGCGAATATAAGGCTCCTGCGGCTGCAGCAGGCCGGTGATTTTTCCGGGAGAAGGCAGAAAAGTCTCCGGGTCTTCGGCATAAATCCGCGCCTCAAGCGCATGCCCTGTGCAGGCGATCTCCTCCTGCCGCAGCTCCAGTTTTTCTCCGGCGGCAATCCGCAGCTGCCACTCGACAAGATCAAGCCCTGTCACTTCCTCCGTTACCGGATGCTCGACCTGGAGGCGCGTATTCATCTCCAAAAAATAGACGTTTTGCTCCTGATCGACTAAGCATTCTATCGTACCGGCATTCGTATAGCCAAGCTGCTTCGCCGCTGTAACAGCCAGTTCGGCGATTTTCTCCCTTAAAGGTCCGATGATCGACGCGGCCGGCGCTTCCTCGATCACTTTCTGATGACGGCGTTGAATGGAGCAGTCCCGTTCAAACAAATGAATGACATGACCATCATGATCGGCTAAAAGCTGAATTTCAATATGCCTGGTGCCTTCCAGAGCTTTTTCCAAAAACATTTCGCCGTTTTTGAAAAAGCGCGAGGCCCGCTGCCGAGTGGCGTCGAACGCCTGCTTCAGCTGAATCGGATTGCGGACAAGCTCCATTCCGATTCCCCCTCCACCTGCCGCCGCCTTCAGCATCACGGGAAAACCGATTTCAGCCGCGGCGTCGACCGCTTCCTCTTCGTTTTTCACGGCTTCCATCGTTCCCGGAATTACCGGAAATCCGGCTGCTTCCATCGCCTTTCGCGCCGCAATTTTATCTCCCATTAAAGCGATAATCTCCGGCGAAGGTCCGATGAAGACAAGTCCCTCTTCCTGACAACGGCTCGCAAATGACGCCTGTTCGGATAAAAAGCCGTAGCCCGGATGGATCGCCTCCGCTTTCGCTGCTTTTGCAATGCTGATCAGTTTTTCACCATTTAAGTAGCTTTCGCTCACTGGCGCCGCCCCGAGCAAATAGGCTTCATCCGCAAGAAAAACATGCGCCGCCGTCCGGTCAGCCTCGGAATAGACGGCAACCGTTTTAATGCCGAGCCGCCGGCACGTACGAATTACCCGGACGGCGATTTCTCCACGATTGGCAATCACTATTTTCGTAAACACCGTCTGCACCTCCCTCCGATTTTGCTTTAGCAGCCAAGCTTTCTTGCGATGACGAGCCGCTGGATTTCAGAGGTCCCCTCCCCGATTTCCAGCAATTTGGCGTCACGGAGCATCCGCTCAACCCCGTACTCCCGCATATAGCCGTAGCCGCCGTGAATTTGCAGCGCCTGATTGCAAACGCGCGTCGCCGCCTCGGAGGCAAACAGCTTGGCGAAGGCTGCTTCTTTAGCAAATGGCTTGCCCTCATCCTTGAGCCATGCTGCTTTAAGCACCATATTGCGCGCCAGTTCAATGTCAAGCGCCATATCAGCCAGCTTAAATTGAATCGCCTGAAACGACGAAATCGCTTTGCCAAACTGCTTGCGTTCCTTGGCATAGGCGAGCGCCTTGTCAAATGCGGCCTGGGCGATGCCGACAGCGAGCGCGCCAATTGAAATCCGTCCGCCGTCAAGCGTGAGGAGAAACTGTTTAAAGCCTCCAGCCGGATCGCCGAGCACGTTTTCCTTCGGCACGCGAACATCCTCGAGCAATACTTGACATGTGTTGGACGCGCGTACCCCCATTTTTTTGTACTGGCAGCGGATCGTTACACCCTTCTGATCCGTCGGGACGATAAAGGCCGAAATCACCTTTCTTCCTTGCACATCACGGGCCGTCACCGCCGTAATCGTGATAATTTCGGCAATGCCGGCGTTCGTAATCCAGCATTTTTCCCCGTTGATTACGTACTCCTCGCCATCAAGCACTGCCGTCGTTTGCGTTCCTCCAGCATCCGAGCCGGCGTTAGGCTCCGTTAAGCCAAATGCCCCGAACGCTTCCCCTTTTGCCAGCGGTGGCAAATATTTCTTTTTTTGTTCCTCCGTGCCGAAATAATAAATCGGACTGGCGCCAAGCGACACCGCCGCCGCATAGCTTAGCCCCGTCCCGCCGCAGGCCCGCCCGATTTCTTCCACGGCAAGCGCGTAGGAAATCGTATCGGCGCCGGCACCGCCATATTGTTCGGGAAAGGGCAAACCAAGCAGACCTAGCTCGCCCATTTGCGCAAATTGTTCAGCCGGAAATTCCGCTTCGTCATCGAGCCGTTCCGCCAATGGAGCCAGTTCTTTTTGAGCGAAATCACGAACGAGATTGCGGATCATCCGCTGTTCCTTTGTCAACTCAAAATTCATCAGAAACCTCCTTTTACTCCGCTGAACAAGCGCTCATTTTCAAAGCGCATATTATGAAAGCGCTATCATAACTTCTCTTTACGTTACCCAAAGCCCGCCGTTAAAGAGAAGCTGTGAAAAAGGACGATTTTCACTTTTTCAGCAGTTTCAATGGCCTCCCGTTCAGCCAGGGTGTTCGAACAGTAGCATGGTAAAGCCTCTGTTCAACGATCTTTATATCTTTATTCAAAAACACCACTAACAATGTCAAAGAAAAACCGCGTAGCGGCTTTTCTTTAAAGCGGCGTGCGAAGCCGTTACCATTTTTTAAGGATGACTGAAAACGGGCTTCCTTCAGGCAGCCGCGTAACGCGCGAAGCCGACGCCCTTCCTCGATTCTCCCCTGTAAATGTTTGATTTCGTAAATGAGAAAAACCGCCAGACGGTTTTTCTTTAAAGCGGCGTGCGAAGCCGTTACCATTTTTTAAGGATGACTGAAAGCGGGCTTCTTTCAGGCTGCCGCGTAACGCGCGAAGCCGACGCCCTTCCTCGATTCTCCACACATCTCCCCGGCGAATCATTATTCAAAAAGACTAAAAAAAGCCGCCCGCGGATGAAGTCCCCGCAGACGGCTTTGATTGAATCTGTATTTTTTAGTAGCTGCCGATTTCTACCGGCTTGTTTTTCGTTTCCGCCTGCGCCGCCAAAAGCTCCACGAGCAAGCCCATCCCCTGTTCAATTTTTTCCGGGGTGGAGTGCGTATAATTCAGACGCATCGTGTTTTTCTCAGGTTTTCCGGCATAGAACGGCTCACCCGGCACATAGGCGACTCCCTTTTCCACCGCTGTATTGAGCAGCGTCGTCGTGTTAAGCGACTTTTCAAGCTCGACCCAGAGGAACATCCCGCCTTTCGGTGTGACGAAGCGCAGGTCCGGCAAATCGGCCCGCTCCAGACAGTTCACCATCACTTCCATCCGGCTCTTGTACACCTTAACTAGGTTTTGGATATGGCCGTCCAAGTCAAAATGGCGGCACAGCTGATACAGTGCCTGCTGCGACAGTGAATTGGAATGAAGATCATTCGCCTGCTTCGCCTGGGCCATCATCCGAATGACCTGGAATGGACCGACAACCCAGCCTGTCCGCAATCCCGGCACCGCCGTTTTGGAAAAGGTACTCGTATATAACACATGCGTCCCATCATCAAGCGCGGCAAGTGGCGTATACGTTTCCTCCGGTCTGAATTGGATCTCTCCATACGGATCATCCTCAAAAATGACTACCTTGTATTTATGAGCAAGCTTAACGAGCATCTTGCGCCGTTCCAGTGACCAGACGCGGCCCGCCGGGTTGGAGAAAGTCGGCACGACATAAATGCTTTTCGGCTTAAACAGCTTCAGTTTTCTTTCTAAATCTTCAGGAAGCATGCCATTGTCATCCGAGTCGACAGCGATTACCTCAGCCTCATAGGACTTAAACACCTGGAGCGCAGCCAAATAGGTCGGGTCCTCCGTTAAAATCACATCGCCAGGACTCAGCATGATTCTTGAGAACAAATCAATCGCTTGCTGCGACCCGGTCGTCAAGAGAACCTCATCGGTTGAAAAGCCGCTCACTCCCTTTTTGCTCATTCTTTCAAGAATCACTTCACGCAGCGGACGATAGCCCTCTGTTTCCATATATTGCAACGCCCCTTTTCCTGACTCAAACACGCGGGAAAAGGCTTCTTCTATCCCTTCAATCGGAAATAAGTCATCATCCGGCAGCCCACCGGCAAATGAAATAACATTGCCCTGTCCGACAACCTTAAGAATGTCCCGCACAGCGGAGGATTGTAAATGACGAACGCGATTTGCAAAGGCATATTTCATAACTTGCACCTCTATTACTCTAAAAGTTTTGAATATTATACATACTAACTCATTTCACTTAAAAGTCAATCCCAAAAATCAATTCCATCCGAAGCTTTTGTGACAGCCAAAGGAACTGCTCAGAAACCAGGTCCACTTTCACTTGGATCATCTTCTTCGCATACTACCATTTTCCCCAATTCACAGCTAAAAAACAGAAAAACGATCGAGGGGGCAACTCCAAATATGACGCATTGGCCGTGAACTGCTCGTCCGCTTTAAAAACCGGCTTTCGGCAGAGGTCAAAAGGATGATGAAATCCTCCTTCTCTTTTGCATAGGGATGACTAAGCGCGACTTTTTCACGCGCTGCTACAAAGAGACAAATGGAGGGGTTTGAATGGGGAGAATTCTGTATGTACCACTTGATGACAGACCGGTCAACACTGACGATGTGATCATGCAAGGAAAATCAGCGGGGATTGAGGTTATAACCCCAAACACAGCGTCAATCAGGAACCGGTTAGATTCGCAGCTACTCGCTTGTGGCTCATCAATAACAAGCACGTATTCACCGACTTTCGGAAATCCGGCGGATATCCGGCAGTTTATTGTCAACCATGCAGATTCGGTTGATGGCTTTATTATTTCGATTGATATGCTCGTGTACGGGGGTCTGATCGGCAGCCGCCGCCTCCGCCCGACAAGCGGAGGAACATACCCGCATTACGATTCAACCGTAACCGGCCTGCTCGATACGCTGAAGCAAATCAAACAGCGTTATCCGCATAAACCTATCTATGTGCTCGATACGGTGATGCGTCTCGCCACTACTCCGTTCGTCGAAAGTGAGACGCAAGATTCTTATACTGAATCGAGAAGCTTTATGCAGCAAACGCGAAAAACGGAAACGGAGTTCGAACCGATTCTAAACGGCTATGATCTCCGTCCAGACGGTACAGCCTTTGGCGATCCTGTTCACTTCAATAAAGAGCAATACTACCACGCCCGCCGTCATAAGTTTAAAACGAATCGCTATGTCCTTGAACAGCTGGCGAAACAGCAGGTGATCGACTTTCTGGCGATTGGTGTCGATGATGCCTCGACCGAAGGCGTGCAGATGAATGAAATCAATTGGATCGAAGCCCGGATCAATGAATGGCTCGACGGAACAAACGGACAAAACCGCGAGCGGGCAATTATACTGCCGGATGCTGACGGCCTCGGCCATTGCCTGCTGGCGCGTATGGTGAACCATTTGCAGCACGGCAGTTCAACGCCCCGCTTTCAGACACGCTACTACGGGCCGCACGGTTCCACCATCATCAACCCATATGAATATATGAATATTGAAGACAATATTCGTCATCACGTCGAGATAACAGGCGGGGACTATGTAACGAGCGGCCCATATGACATCGAAATCATTTCGATAACGAGCTCCGCTGAAGCTGAAAATGCGGCAAGGCGGATGGCAGCAAACGGAAAAAAACAACTTCCGACAATCGTCATTGATTTCGTTGGAGCTGGTCCCGCTGATCCGACCGTTACCCACTCCTTGCTGGCAACCCCGTTTACAGGACGTATTCTCGGCTACAGCGGCTGGAACACAGCTGGAAATAAAATCGGCATTGCCGTCGGAATGGGGCAGGCGCGTTACGATTTTTTAAAGAGTGAAACCGAAGCAGAGGCGCTGAACATCGCGGTCAACGCCCACGGCTCCTTATTGTTCAAAAGATTTCTCAAGGATTATTATTACAAGCGGGAAACGATCGGAGACATCCGCGCCATTTCAGCGGAACGCTCTGCCTATACAAATGTCGCTCCCGATCAAAATATGCTGCTGTTCAACACGAGCAGCGACTACTTACAGCTGACTGCCGTTCTCCGCGAACAAATGCAGGCGTATACAAGCACTCTCGCCGCCGAGCCCGCTTTCTGCGCTTCCTATAATATCCGACAAATAAACGGCTCATCGTGGAACCTTTCTGCTTACCGCAGCGCCTCCCTCGCTTATGGAAACCCTGAATTTTCCTGGGGGCGGGCTTTTGAAATTACGCTTAATCCAACCGTCACGCTCGGGTAAAACGCTTGAAAGTCTGTTATTGTGCAGTAGGAGTCTTTTACCACGATACAAGATTCAACTAAGCCAAAATTTGCCGATTATTGTGTAATAAAGCTGTTTTAGTTTTTATTGCAATTTCTCGGATAACCTTACAGCCAGTTGGGGTTAGGTTTTATAAATCTTAGATTTAAAAAGACCTGCGTCAAAACTGGTGCAGGTCTTTTAATCACATAAGGAGTTAGTGAATTCACGATCAATACAACGGAATCTTGACCAATCACACCACCATTGGATTCTTTTAACTTAAGTTTCAACTTATGTAAAGAGGCAAAACAAAAAATGGCAAGTATTGAGATGCACCTATACTTGCCATTAGCTATTTGACTGCAATAATAAATCGTCTATATTTATGACTGCCTTTATATTTTACCATGATAACGCCATGATGGAATAACACAAACATCTTCTTATACTAATTAAGGTTAAGCCCCCGTTAGTGAAACAAAAGCTGAAAGACAATTAATAAAAATATGGGTCCAAATACGATAAACTCACCAAGAGTAGGACTTCCATAAAATGCTCTGTTGAAATTATCATCAGCCCCTCTTTACTCACGTCCAAAAAAGCCAAGGCAATAAAGCCCCGGCTCTCTTTGCTAATGCTTAATCCCAATCGACGTGGAGAATTTCGCCGGTTAGGGCATCAATGATCAATTCAACGTCATCTCCACCGGACTGCTCAATCTCGATTTCATAAACGAGTCGGCCATTTTCGCGGTCAAGATCAGCGTCATCTACTCTTCCTTGCCCGACATGAGCGAGGGCGATGTTTTTCGCTTCTTTCACACTCAGGCGCTCAGCTGAGTCAGCCTGCTGCGTGCGCTGTGACTGGGCCTCGGCTCCGCGCTTATCGTTGCCTGAAGCCAGCACCTCCCCTGTATTGGCGTCGACATACCAATCATCATCGTCGCCGTGGACCTTGACTTCAATTTCATACATATACGTGCCTCTGTTTTTCTCCAGCTCAATTTCCTTGATCCGTCCTTCTCCCACTTCGTCAAGCACAGCTTGCTTTGCTTGCTCCGCCGTGATCTCCATTTTATCGGCCAGCGGCGTTCTTAACAGATTTCCATCGATATTCAGCACTTCCCCCGTCGCCGCGTCAATATCGAAATCATAATCTTTTCCTTCATACTTCAATTCAATTTCATAATAACGGTGGCCATCATCGGAATCCTGCTCGATTTCTTTCACCTTGCCGGGAAGCACCTGCTGGGCGATCGCAATCGCCTCTTCCTTTGTGATCGTTTCATCGTTGGCTGGGCTGTTTTCGTTTTCCGTTTGAGCAGGCTGAGCGGTTTGCGTATTTAACACGACGGCCGATTCATCGACAGATACCTTTCCATTGTCCGTAGCACCCGCTACTCCAATAGCAGCGCCCCCTGCCAGTAATAAGCTTGTTGCGATCGTTGTCCATTTGTTCATTGTTGTTTCCTCCCTTTTCTTATTCTGCTTTCAGCATACAGCTCCTTTCTGAAAACACCCTTAAAGAAAAATGAGAATTTGATGAGAAAAGGGCTGGAACAAAAGGTTATTTTTTCGTACCTTTTGTCCAGCCCTTAAGCAATGTGCGGAACCGCCACGATCTTGTAAAGTCCGATGTGAGTGGGTTTCTCACATCGGACTTGTGGTGTGTGGAGCCATTGCCAATAGGTCAAAGCTAGTTTTATCTCAAGCTCTTACAGCAGTGTGCGAAGTCTGCGCATGTTTTAAAAAGCTAGAAGGAAAGTGAGTTTCTTTCCTTCTAGCTGCGCGCAGTACGAAGCCACTAGCCTCCTCGAGTTACGCTCAAAAAAATAGGGCTGGGCCAATCTTTTTTTGTCCAGCCCCTGCTAGTCCTCCCAAATAATCGTGATCACTTCGCCCGTTACGGCGTCAATTAATACGGTCGCTTCATCGCCGTCCTGACCTTCGATTTCGATCTCCACCTCATAGAGGAGACGGCCATCCTCGTCCTCAAGGTCAACATCCTCGACATGTCCGGACACTTGCTCCAGCGCAATTCGTTCAGCCTCCTGCTTCGTAATCGTCTGGGCAGGCTGTTCATCGCCCGGGCGCCCTTTTTCTGGCTCCTCTTCAACCTGGTAGTTCAACACCTCGCCCGATATCGCGTCGATTTCGATTTTTCCACTTCCTTCACGCTGCTCGATCACAACAGCATAAAAGGGGCGCTCATTCCTCTGCCTTTGTTCGATTTCAACAATCGTCACGTCTTCCTCCACCATACCAGCGATCAGTTCCTTCACCTGCTCAACAGAAAGTCGGCTGTTCCCGGGTGCATTTCCTTCATTCTCTCCCGGCTCAATCTGCTTACGGTCGGCCAATTGCTCCAAGGAGAGAATCTCTCCTGAATAAGGATCGACCAGAACCCCGTAGAGCCCGGCCTCGGTTAAAATGGTGACCTGGTAAACCTCTACGCCATTCTGCTTCGTATGGACGAAAGCTTGAATCGTTCCGGCAAACTGCTCGCCGATCGATGCCCTGACTTCTTCCTCGGCGAGAGCCGACTGAGATGGCTTCAGGAAAGTAAACGCCAGCACAGTAACGACCAGAACTCCTCCGATGACCACTGCCCATTTTCTCCATGTCGCTCTACCCATCGCTTTTCACCTCAATTTCCCCTCTTCGCGGCAAAGTGACCGTAAAGGTCGTTCCTGCTCCCTCTTTGCTCGTCACGACGATCTTTCCTTGATGCGCGTCAACGATCGCCTTGGCAATCGACAGCCCGAGACCGCTTCCTCCCGTTTGCCGGCTTCGCGCTTTATCAACGCGAAAAAAACGCTCGAATACATGAGGAAGATCTTTTTTCGGAATGCCGATCCCTTTGTCGGTAACGTTCATCTCCACACTGTCCTCGTGATTCTTCAAGGAAATGATGACATCATCTTCACTATATTTCAAGGCATTTTCACAGAGAATGAAGAGCAGCTGCTTCAGCCGTGGCTCATCACCAAAGACGATGCACGCCTCCGCCGCTTCGACATGGAGCTTTCGCTCATAGGCCTGCTCTAGCTTTTTCGCAGTCTGTTCGGCAAGCACATCGATCTGAACCCGGCGAAGCTCCAATGTCCGATCAGGCTCTCCGGTGGCCAGTGCGAGCATCTGCTCCGTCAGTCCCTTCATCCGCTCTGCTTCTTCGGCAATCGCGTGAATTGCTTCTTCAAGTCGTTCCGGATCTTTCTTTCCCCAACGCTGCAAAAGACGTGCATAGCTTTCGATCACCGTTAAAGGCGTTCTCAGTTCATGGGAGGCGTCGGACACAAATTGCTGCTGCTTTTCATAGTTTTTCTCGAGCAGCTCAATCATCCCGTTAAAGGTCGCCCCCATTTGATCAAGCTCATCCTTCGGTTCAGCCGGTACCTCAATCCGCTGAAAGCTGCCACTTCGTCTAATATCCTCCATCGTTTCCTTCAAGGCTTGAATCGGATAGAGGAGGAGGCGACTTAACGCCCGTCCTGCAAGGAAAGCCGGCAGAAGGATAAAGAGGGAAGCGATGACGAGGACGAGCCGTAGCGTCGCCAATGTCGATTCATACGATTCCATCGGCTCAATAACTTCAAGCGCGACGACAGAGCCGTCATTCCAAATAAGCGGAAAGCGGGCGACAGCCATCCGTCTCTCCTGAGCGTGCAGCTGCTCCTTTTCCTGACCTGTCGTATACGAATGAGGAATCGCCCGCAGCTCGGGGTATTTCGTTACCGTAACCGCCTCACTGCCGTTCTCTCTGATAATCCGGACCATCCCGTCTCTCGGCACATAAGCAGCGAGCAGATTGGCCGCGTTTCCTTGATCGCCCCGGAGCGCCTCGGCAATCGTTTCAGCCTGTGACATAATCCGGTCAAGCTCTGTTTCTGCCGTCCGGTGAGCGAACAAAAAGTAAACGCCACTATTGACAATCACTAAAAGGACAAAAAGCCAAACCGTTGAAAACCATGTTATCCGGCGGGAAATTCTCATTTTTTCGCTACCTTCATCACATAGCCGACTCCGCGCACCGTCTGAATGAGCGGCTCGTCAAACGGTTTATCGATTTTTTGCCGTAAATAGCGGATGTACACATCGACGACATTCGTATCGCCGAAATAGTCAAAGCCCCAAACATGCTCGAGAATTTGTTCACGGCTGAGAACCTGCTCGGCGTGGCGCAATAAAAAGACGAGCAGATCAAATTCCCTCGGTGTACACTCAATCAACGTGTCACCCCGTTTTATGTCACGTGTTGAAAGCTCAACCGTCAAATCTGCCATCGCTAAAACTTCCTTCGCCGATTGTGGCTCAGCCGCTGTCTGCACTCGTAAGCTTGCGCGAATTCGCGCGAGCAGCTCTTCAATATCAAATGGTTTTGTTACATAATCATTGGCGCCCTGATCAAGCCCCATTACTTTATCAACGACGGTATTTCTCGCCGTTAAAAGAATGACAGGCGTCTGGTCGCCCCCTGCTCTCATTCTCCGCATGACCTCCATCCCGCTCATAACCGGCAGCATTACATCGAGGAGAACGAGTGACCAGCTGCTTTCCTCCAGCCGGGCCAGCGCCTCCTCGCCATCACGGGCAACCGCTGTCTTATAGCCTTCATGCTCCAGTTCCAGCTCCAGCACCCTCGCAATATTTGCTTCATCTTCGACAATTAATATACGCGCTTTATTCATAGCCATCCTCGCTGTCTTTTTTTTAAAAGTGTACATGAATTACCGCCCTGGAGTAAACAAGCAGCAGCTCCCGGATCGTTTCTCCTATTTTTTCACTAGTAAGAAAGGACAATCCGCTGGAATCCAGATACGTGCTCCTCTGCTGAAAGAAGGAAAGCCAAAGAAAAAAGAGCTGTGAACGACAGCTCTGCATTCCTCGTTATGTTTTTAGCGGTTTTGCTTTTTTCACCGAAGCCGTTAAGAAGGGGATTAGACATATTTGCGATGAACCTTCTTCCCGTCATAAATAAAAATGATTGCCTTATCGTTGACGACGGATTCAAGATGGACCGGGCGGCCCCAGAGCTGGTACATATAGGGAAGCACCTTTTCTAAATAGCCAACATCGAGCTCCGTCCCTTCATAATTATGGGTAATATACAGCTCGCCGTTTTTCAAATAGTCTCCATCGGTAACGACTAAATAAGGAAAGCCGCCGTTGACCCGTGACGAGGCAAGCTGATCGCGAATATGCTCCCATTCCTTATCGACGATTTTATAATCGGCCCCCTGCTTCTGGAACAAATACATATCCTCGCGCATTACGAGATCTTTCGTGAGATAATTGCGGATGAAGGAAATATCTGATTCAATCTCCCGCACTTCAAACATTTTTTCCCTGCCGCCGCCGGATTTGACGCCTTGACGCTCCTGCATTTCCTTTGTCGGATTATTATAGCGCTCTTCAATGTCTTCAAAAATCTTCAGCCCTAAATAATACGGATTAATCGACGTCTTTGACGGCTGGACGACACCCGCGTTCAGCTTGGCGAATTCAATCGTTTCCTCGCTGCTCAGCTCCATTTCCCGCAGGATCCGCGAATGCCAGTAGGAAGCCCAGCCTTCATTCATGATTTTCGTTTCCAGCTGCGGCCAAAAATAGAGCATTTCCTCGCGCATCATCGTCAGCACGTCACGCTGCCAAGGCTCCAGCTCGCGGCTGTATTCCTCGATAAAGAGCAAAATATCCTTCTCAGGATTCGGAGGGAAGCTTTTTTTCTTCCGCTTCGGTTCCTCTGGTTTCTTTTTCTCATCAAGTCCCCATAAATCGTCATACTCGGACCGTTTTGCTTCCGACTTCGGCTGCTCTTCGTCATCGGTCAGGCTCCAGTTTAATTTTGGCCGGACGATGCTCGGATCGATATGCTCTTGAATCGCCAGCACCGCATCGAGGAACTGCTCTACTTCCTCCTTGCCATAAACATGCTCATAATGGGCAATCCGTTCAGCCGTCGCACTCATGCTTTCAACCATATCTCGGCGCGTATTGGAAAAGCGCACATTGTTTTTGAAGAAATCACAATGAGCGAGCACATGAGCAACGATCAGCTTATTTTGAACGAGTGTATTGCTGTCGAGCAAAAAGGCATAGCACGGATCTGAATTGATCACGAGCTCATAAATTTTGCTTAACCCAAGATCGTATTGAAGTTTCATTTTATGAAATTGTTTCCCGAAGCTCCAATGGGAATAACGAGTTGGCATCCCGTAAGCACCGAACGTATAAATAATTTCAGCCGGACAAATTTCATAGCGCATCTCATAAAAATCAAGCCCGAAGCCTTCGGCGATTTCCGTTATTTCCGCAATCGCCCGCTCCAGCTCTTTCCATTCCACAGCTGCCATAGATCTCCCTCCCAGACAATGCTTTATACATCATATGCGGGAAGGAGAAAAAAAGACGTCGCTAACGAGGGAAGACCGTAAGCGCAAGCAGCCTTGACCGTTTGCCGGCAAGCGGTTAACGAAATCCCTCCACCCGCTCCAGTACCTCGTCCTGAAGAGTCTTGAGCCTCCGCCTGCTGTCGGCCGCTGACGTGCCTTTGACGCCGAAGTAAAACTTGATCTTCGGCTCGGTACCTGATGGGCGTACACAGAACCAGGAGCCATCCTCAAGCTTGTATTTCAGCACGTTTGACCGCGGATAGTCAAGATTCGCCGTCTCTCCCGTCAACGGATTTAACGCGGACAGCGCCTCGTAGTCTTCAATCGTCGTCACACGCTTTTCAGCAATAAAATCCGGGGGAGATTGGCGGAAAGCATCAAGGATTCCTGCCATTTTTTCAAGTCCTGATTTGCCCTTCAATGTGACCGAGGTTAGGCTCTCTTCAAAGTAGCCATGCTTTTCATACAAAGCGTGCAGACCTTCGTAAAGGCTCATCTGTCTCGCTTTATAAAAAGCGGCGAGTTCCGCTGTTAAAAGACACGACTGGACAGCATCTTTGTCACGGACAAAATCACCGATTAAAAAGCCATAGCTTTCCTCATAGCCGAATAAAAAGGTATGCTCTCCTGTTTGCTCGAATTCTTTTATTTTTTCGGCGATAAATTTAAAGCCCGTTAACGTATCGAGTGTCGTGATGTCATAGGAGTCGGCAATCGCCCGGCCGAACTCAGAGGTGACAATCGTTTTAATGACAGCTCCGTTTGCCGGCAGTCGCTGCTGCCGCTTTTTTTCGGAAAGGAGATAATCAAGCAGCAAGGCTCCAATTTGGTTGCCCGACAGGCAACTATAATCCCCGCTCCCGTCCCTGACGGCAACGCCCATACGATCCCCGTCAGGATCGGTCGCCAGCAGCAGCTCGGCCTGCTCTTTTTTGCCATATTCGATCGCCATGGCAAATGCCTGCTCTTCCTCCGGGTTTGGCGAGACAACGGTCGAAAATTCAGGATCAGGAAGCTGTTGCTCGGCGACGACGGTCAGCCCTGAAAAGCCGGATTCCGCGAACGCTCTTTGAACAAGGAGATTGGCGGCTCCATGCAATGGGGTAAAAATTATCTTGAGCTGCCCACTCCACTCCTTCACCAGCCCGGGTTGAACAATCAGGCTTTTTACTTGCTCGAGATAAGCGGCGTCAACATCTGCGCCAATCATCCGCAACAGCTGCTTTTCCTTCATTTCAAGCTCGTCTGTCACCTCAATCGCCAGCTCATTTTCGACCTCGTGGACGCAACGAACAAGCTCATCGGCCGGACCAGGCGGCAGCTGACCGCCATCAGGGCCGTACATTTTAAAGCCATTGTATTGAGGCGGATTGTGGCTTGCTGTAATCATAATACCAGCCTCAGCTTTCAGGTAGCGTACGGCAAACGAAAGCTCCGGCGTCGGCCGCAGTTCCTTAAACAAATAAGTCCGGATCCGGTGCCTCCCTAACGTTAAGGCGGCCTCCATGGCGAATTCTTTTGATTGATGACGGGAATCATAGGCAATCACGACACCCCGTTCTTGCGCCACTGCTCCTTTCGCTGTTAAAAAGCGGGCAAGACCTTCAGCCGCCCGCCTCACCGTGTAACGGTTCAGCCGGTTAGGCCCAGGCCCCAGTTCACCGCGCATTCCTCCGGTGCCGAATTCCAAATGCTTGTAAAAGCAATCCTCCAATTCTTCTTCCTTGCCCGCCAGCTGAGCCAGCGCCTCGCTCATCTCTGGCTCAAGTCCGGAAAAAGAGCTCCATTTTTCGTATTGTTCCTTCCACTCCAAAGGCTTCCCCTCCTGCCATCTCACCTCTTTCTCATTATGTATTCTTTCTCCAAAAAATTGATGCCTCCTCTTTCTAATTGAAAAGAGAGGCTGGACCAAAGGTTAAAAAACAACCTTTGGTCCAGCCTCTGTCTAATTAATTGGATTTTTCGCGAAATACAGCTCGGTCGCCAGCTCCTGAATTCGCTTCGCTGTTTCTTCCTCCGACCATTCAAATGTGTCGCGCATATAGCGGGTAACCGGCTCCATCCATGTCTCCACCCATTTGATATTGAAGAAAAGCGCGCCCGTGCGGCGCTGAAAGAAATCAAGCGGAGTCTCCACCATTTCCTCTTCGATCCCATAACGCAATTCAGCATACAGGGAAGCTGGCAAATGAAAGGCCTGCGCCTGCTTGCGGAAGGCGCTCATTCGCGAAAAAATATTTTCAACATTTGATCCGTACCGTATCGCCAGCTGACGCGCTTCGTCCTCTGACAACCCTAAAGCGACTCCATCGGAAATTTTCTTTTTCAAAAAGCTCTCAAAGCCTTTCGCCCCGCCGACATGCCCGCCTGAGAGAGTAATATCCTCTGTTTCACAGCCATTCTTTACCCCCAGTTCCTTACAGACGACATCGACAACGCGCTCCGCCATTTTCCGGTAGCCTGTTAATTTCCCACCGGCGATGGAAATCAGACCGGAATCTGACATTAACACCTCATCCTTACGCGACAGCTCGGAAGCGGTTTTTCCTTCCTCATAAATGAGCGGACGCAAGCCGCTCCAGCTCGATTCAACATCTTCCGGTGACAGCTTAAGAGAAGGAAACATATAATTGGCGGCACGTAAAATATAATTGAGATCTTCCTTCGTCATCCGCGGGGTTGCCAAATCACCCTCATAAAAGGTATCCGTCGTTCCGATATAGGTTTTGCCATCACGGGGGATCGCGAACATCATCCGTCCGTCTTTTTCCGTATCAAAATAAATCGCCTGCTGCAAAGGAAAACGCTTCCCGTCGATCACAAGATGAACCCCTTTTGAAAGCTTAATGTTTTTTCCTTTTTTCGAACGATCCTGCTCTCTGATCGTATCGACCCACGGACCGGAGGCGTTGACAATTTTCTTCGCCAGTACCTTATGCGCTTCCCCGGTAAGCTGATCAACGACGAGGGCGCCAACCGCTTTTTCCCCTTCATACAGCAATGATTCAACTTTCAGATAATTCAAGGCACAGGCTCCCCGTCTGACGGCCTCCTTCAGCACTTCGATCGTTAACCTGGCGTCATCCGTCCGGTATTCGACGTACATCCCGCCACCCTTTAACTTTTCAGCCCGCAAAAGCGGTTCATGCTTCAACGTTTGCCGTCTTGTCAGCATATCACGGCGCTCGTGCTTCCCGACATCCGCTAACCGGTCATACAGCTTCAGGCCGACGGAAGTCGACAGCTTGCCGAAGGTTCCATCTTTGTAGATCGGCAGCAGCATTTTAATCGGCGTTGTTACATGTGGAGCATTTTCAAAGACAATCGCCCGTTCCCGACCGACCTCGGCGACCAGCTTCATTTCAAACTGCTTCAAATACCGTAACCCGCCGTGAATGAGCTTCGTCGAACGGCTCGACGTCCCTGCGGCAAAGTCCTGCATTTCAACGAGCCCTGTTTTCAAGCCACGAACCTGGGCGTCAAGCGCAATCCCGGCACCAGTGATTCCTCCGCCAATAATAAGGACATCAAGCTCTTCCCGTTTTAACTGTGCGATGTAGTTCCATCTTTTTTCACTTGAAAATGTATGTCCCACTCCGGTTCCTCCTTGCCCTCTCCGATTCTTTCTACTTTCTCCATCTTACGAAAATTTTCTTTCTTCTACAAGAAAGAGTCAGCTTTCTTAGGTTTCTTTTTATGCCTAAGAAGCCGACTCACTTACTACTTAAATACAGGCAGTTCGAGCAGCTGCTTCAATTCTTCCGGCAAAGGCTGCTCCAGCGAAAAATGATCGCCCGGATCACGGTTTTGTTCACCGATAATCGGCCCCTCCACTTCAAGCAAATATTGATTGCGGTAAAAATCGCGTCCTTTTTTGACCTCCACCATCACAACCCATGTCCCAGGAACAGAAAAGATGACCTCTGTCTCATACAGGCCATCCCCAAGATGATGGAATGTTTTTTCAATTTGATGAACCGTTTCAGGCCGGTCAAAGACAGCCTCCACACTTGCTCCCTCGATAAGCTGCTCTTGCCCGTCCTCGACAAACAGCTGGAAATCAATCGCCTCACCGGTTTGAAATGTTTCATTGACGGCAAGCGTAACGCCCCAGTCTGCCCGCAGCTCGGCTGAACCCGCATAGACGATTGTGCCGATTGCTCCAAGAAAGAACGTAAGCAGCAGGACATTCGCCATGTAAGAGGGATATGAATGTTGTTCAAGTTTCACCCTATGTAGCCTCCTTCTCGTTGTCTATTCAAGCTTTGCCAACGAGAAGGAGAGATAAACATAAGAAAAACGCGCAGCGGCTTTTCTTAAGAAGCGGCGTGCGGAGCCGTTACAATCTTTTAAGGCTGGCTGAAAACGGGCTTTTTTTCAGCCAGCCGCGTAACGAGTGAAGCCGCCGCCCTTCCTCGAATCACCTCGAAAAACTATCTCTGCTTATAATTGATTTCATAAATATCGTGACGACGGTCGCGCAGCTGGTTGACGCTGCCGGCTCGGCGATGGCGGCGGAGAATTTCAAGATCGACATCGCCGACAACGACGGTTTCAATATTCGGGTTACATTCGCCGACAATTCCGTCGCGGGCAAAGGTGAAATCAGACGGGCTGAAAATACCGGATTGCGCATATTGAATATCCATGTTTTCAACATCGGTCAAATTGCCAACCGTACCAGACAGTACGGTATAAACTTGGTTTTCAATCGCCCGGGCCTGCGAGCAGTAGCGCACGCGTAAATAGCCTTGGCGATCATCTGTACAAAATGGGGTGAAAATAATATTGGCGCCTTTATTGACAGCGATTCGCGCCAGCTCCGGAAACTCAATGTCATAGCAGATCTGAATCGCGATTTTGCCGCAATCCGTATCGAACACATTGACGTTGTCCCCGCCGCTGATCCCCCAGAACTTGCGCTCATTTGGCGTAATATGCAGCTTATATTGCTTCTCAATCGTCCCATTGCGGCGGAACAGATAGGCGATGTTGTAAATCTTTCCTTCTTCTTCAACAAAGTGCGAGCCGCCGATAATATTTACATTGTACTTTACCGCCAAATTGGTAAACAGCTCGATGTAGTCCTCGGTAAATTCAGTCAGGCGGCGAATCGCCAAACTCGGACTTTTTTCCGGCAGGAAAGACAACAGCTGCAGCGTGAAAATCTCCGGGAAAACAGCAAAATCCGAATTGAAGCTTGCCGCCACGTCCGTGTAATATTCACACTGGACGGCGAACTCTTCGAATGAGGAAATTTTCTTCATCGCATATTGCACCGTCGTAATCCGAACCGGAAAAGCCGTTTTAAATTGCCGCTTCGGTGACGTTGGCCGATAATCAATGTTATTCCATTCCATCAACGTCGCATAACGCAGGGAAGCGCGATCATCCTCCAAATAATTATGGTTGATCCGCTTCAGCGAAAAGCCGTTCATGACCTGAAACGTCAAAACCGGATCGTAAATATTGTGCATCGTCACTTCTTCAACATACTTCCGCGGAGTCATTTCCTTGGCATATTTGTAATAGTTCGGAATTCTTCCGCCGATGATGATGCTTTTCAAATTGAGATTGCGGGCCAATTCCTTCCGCGCCTCGTACAGTCGGCGTCCGACCTTCATCCGGCGGTATTCGGGATGAACCATCACCTCGATGCCGTAAAGGTTATAGCCTTCATAATCATGGTTTGTAATATAGCCATTGTCGGTGATCTCATCCCATGTATGCTGATCGTCATACTCGTCGAAGTTAATAATTAAGCTTGAGCAGGAACCGATCACCTTCCCGTCATACTCCACGCAAAACTGACCTTCGGGGAAGATTTCGATATGGCTTTCAAGATGCTCTCTTTTCCACGGCTCCATATTCGGGAAGCAGAGCTTTTGCATATTTATAATTGCATCGAAGTCTTTCGCTTCGATGTTGCGGATAATCATTTTCTTTTCAAATTTAGACATATCAATCTTTTTCGACATGTTGCCAACTCCTTTCCTACCACCTTGAAGTGTAACCTTTTTTAGCGAAAATGAACACTATTTTTCCTTGGCTTATAATGAAATTTCTGTTTCTATTTTTTCCCGTGTTATCGCAAAGCAATTTCGTAAAAACAGCAAAAATTGCCTCCCCGTTTTGGCGTTCCTGTCGCCACCGTTCCAGGAAGAGGCAATTTCCATATAAGCAGCTTAACGAAGAAAGCCGTTCTACGCAAAAGGGCTGGGCAAAAGGTTATTATTTACCTTTTCCCAGCCCTGCTAATTCGTTTTGTCTCATCCTCTTCATTCCAACAAAATGGAGGAATGCTTCCATAATCGGAAAAGCCGCCTGTCCTATTCTTCCTTAACAGAAATATGGACGTCAATTAAGCCGATATTGCTTTCAAGCGGAACCGTCACAAACGGATTCGCTGAATGGAATCTCGACTCCCCTTCATTAATGATCGGCGGGGTGACATCAATGACACACGATTCCTTGGAAAGCTCAGTCGCAGTCGTACCGGCGACCCAGTTTCCAAACTCCTGAACAGCACTTAAGCCCATTTCATCGAGCTTCTCAATCTCCATTCCGCCCATCATCACACTGACAATCTTTTTCGCCGTGCCGGATGAGAAGGAACATACAATCTGACCGGTCAATTCCCCCTTCACCCCTAACACAACAGCAATTTCATTGGAAGGCACTGTCCCCGTCCCTGCCGAAGGGGCCATTGGCGTAACGGCCAATCCAAAATGATTCGTTAATATTTCCTTTGTAGCTCGACAAATCGCATTTACATGTTTGACGTTCAATCTCATTCCTCCAAGCTTTTCCTTTATTGGCTAGCAACCGTTTCTTCTTGACTCCGAATGATATACCACTGTTCTCTTGCCATTTCGACCAGCTTCTGTTCAAATGCTTTGTTCTTATGTTGAATGACCCGAGAAAAATAACGTATTGCTTCATCGATATTACCCACTCTCCTCGCCAGTTCGCCAATCAGATACAATATCCTCATTTCCGACATTTGCGTGCTGACGAAATCTGCCTGTTCATAGGAAAGCTGATAGTGGTTCAGAGCCTGATGAAGAAATCTGATTTCCTCTTCTTCCCGATCCTCAAGCCGATAAATCCAAGCGAGGCGAAGACACAAACCGGCGATGACGACATGCTTTTCTTTTTTTAATACAGCTGACAGTACCCCTAATTTTAAAGCACGAATTGCCTCATCGCTTGTCCGTTCCTTATTAAAATCCTGCTTATTCCATTGCTGGAACTGCTGCTCGATCACCGCTTTAGTCCCTGGTGGAAACCCGGGCGAAAACGTATCTGCCGCTGCAAAGCCGCAAGAAGGACAAACATCTATCTCATAAAAATAAGGATTCAAAGACGGATTTTTATACTCTATATAAAAATCAGGATGTACTTTTTGAACTCTGAGAAACCGTGAACGCACCTTTCTCGTGTGAAACGACTTTTCGCAATTCAAACAACGGACTTCTTTCTCATAAAATGGAGTCAACGTTTCAGTCACGAGCACCACCCTAGTCTTTTAGTTTAGTTTTATTTTAGTCTAAAAGAACCTATAAAACTAGAGTTTTTTTAATATATTACGAAAAAACAAGGAATAATTTCTTACGTTCTTTTCTTGAAAACGGGATCATTTTCCTCCAACAGACAATTCCAGGAATGGTAAACGCTTTCAGTCACATAGACTACTAGCGCCATGAAAAACACAAGACCGTCACGACTGGAAGCGAGGAGAGGACGATGACAATGGAAAAAGAGTGTGTCGCAATGCTGCTGGCTGGTGGAGAAGGAAAGCGTCTAGGAAAGCTGACTGATCAGCAAGCAAAACCTGCAGTATATTTCGGTGGTAACTATCGTATTATTGACTTTCCTTTAAGCAATTGCGCGAATTCCGGTATGGATACAGTCGGTGTTTTAACCCAATATGCTCCGTTAACCCTGAATGCCCACTTAGGAATCGGCTCGCCATGGGAGCTCGACCGCTCTCAAGGGGGCCTGACCTGCCTGCCACCCTTCACTGAAAAACATGGCGGTTCGTGGTACCGGGGTACGGCTGATGCCATTTATCAGAACTTGCACTTCCTTGAGCAATTCAACCCTCACTATGTTCTGATCCTTTCCGGTGATCATATTTATAAAATGGATTACCGAAAGATGCTCGCCTTTCATCAAGAACGACAAGCCGAGGTAACAATCTCTGTCATTGAAGTCCCCTGGGAGGAAACGAGCCGCTTCGGCATTATGAAGACGTCAGAAACGGGAGAGATTTCACAATTTGAGGAGAAGCCGCTCCATTCCAGCAGCAACCTGGCCTCGATGGGCGTATATCTGTTTAACTGGTCGCTGTTGCGGACGTATTTAACCCGCGACGCGGCAAGTCCCACATCCAGCCATGATTTCGGCAAGGATGTCATTCCGGCGCTGCTCGCCGATCAGCGCCGATTGTTTGCCTACCCTTTTACAGGCTATTGGAAGGATGTCGGGACAATTGAAAGCTATTGGCAGGCGAATATGGATTTGCTCGACAATGATCCACCGTTTTCCCTTCATCAGCCGGACTGGCCGATTTACTCCGTGAATCCGAATCAGCCGCCCCATTATCTTGCTCCCTCGGCGAAGGTGACAGACAGCTTCATTAATGAAGGCTGCATCATAAAAGGCCGAATAAAGCGCTCGATTCTGTTTCATCAAGTTGAGATTCAGGAAGGAAGCAGCGTTACGGAATCCATTCTCATGCCCCGCGTAACACTCGGCAAGCATGTCACGCTCAATCGGGTGATCGTCACAGAAGGCGTCACCATTCCTGATCATACAACATTGCAATCGCCGAACGGCGATATTCTCGTCATCAGCTCGGATGAAGATCTAACGAAACAAAAGCAGTTTTCGATGATGCTACAGCAAAAAATTTTATGATTGGGGCGAGCAGATGAACAGATTGATCGGAATAATTCACTTGGATAAAGAGCAGGACTTTCTCAACGAATTAACCGCTTTCCGTTGCGGAGCCGCCGTCCCGTTTGGCGGGCGCTATCGCGTCATTGATTTTGTCCTGTCCAATATGGCCAACGCCCGGATTAAGAACATCCTCATCTTCGCCCAGCAAAAATACCGCTCACTCGTCGATCATGTAGCTACAGGGAAAGCGTGGAATTTGGAGCGCAAAAGGGGAGGCTTATCCATCCTGCCACCGGATTGGCATGAGCGCGCTGAACAGCCGAATGGTGATTTGCAGCATTTTCACCGCAACCGTCACATTCTTGAGCGGGACGGAGCGGAATATGTTCTGCTGACGGGCACTCAGCATATTTGCACGATAGATTATGAGAACGTGTTTTACGAACATCTTCACTCCGGTCACGATGTGACTGTTGTCTATCAGCCGCTCGCCAAGCAAGGCAGCGAGCACGAGAACGAAAGGAAGCTTGTTCTGACGGACGACGGGCTCGTCAGCGGCGCCGTCATCGACCCGGCCAATCGTAATGTATACATGGGGATGCTGATTTTAAAAAAATCCCTTCTATTGGAGCTCGTTGACGATTGCCTTTCCCGGAATAGGCAAAGCTTTTTCGAGGGCATCATTGCTCATCTCGAACGGCTCACAGTTGGGACGTACCGCTACACGGACTATTTATCTGTCATTAATTCGATAGAGAGCTATTATAAGCATAGTATGGCCCTGCTGGAACCGGCGACGTACAAAGAACTCTTTCACGCACTTCAAACCGTCTATACAAAGGGGAAGGATGAGCCGCCGGCGCGCTTCGGCACACGGGCAAGGACGAGCGGCTCCCTGATTGCAAACGGTTGTATTATCGAAGGAACGGTGGAAAACAGCATTCTCTTTGGCGGGGTCCACGTCAAGCCGCATGCCAGCGTCCGCAACTCGATCATTATGCAGCGCAGTACGATTCATGAAGGAAGCCACGTGAGCCGGATCATCGCCGACAAAGATGCACATATTACATCGAAGCGCATCATTCGCGGCACCGTTCACCGCCCTTATGTCATCGCCAAGCGCAAAGTCATGTAAACTTCGCCAAAGGAGTCCGCCTATGAATATAGTCATGGTTGCTTCAGAATGTACCCCCTTTTTTAAAACAGGGGGACTCGCCGATGTTATCGGCTCTCTTCCATCCGCTTTGGCCGAACGCGGGCATACGCTCTCCGTTTTCTTGCCAAAGCACGCCTCCCTCCCCGCTGAACTTACCGAACATGCCACCTTCCTGGAATCGTTTGATGTTCGGGTAAAGTGGCGAAAACAGTATGGCGGGCTCTATCTCTATCAAAAGGAAGAGATCAGCTATTATTTCATTGATAATGAATACTACTTCAACCGCCCGGCCCTTTACGGAGAAAACGATGACGCCGAGCGCTATGCCTTCTTTACTCATGCCTGCCTGGAAGCCTTTGATCGTCTCCAGCTTGCAATTGACATCCTTCATTGTCACGATTGGCAAACCGGGCTGCTTCCAGCCTATCTTCACCAGCACAGAAGCGGACGGCTGCCGAAAACCGTCTTTACCATTCATAACTTAAAATATCAGGGCGTGTTCCCGCTTTCTGTTTTTGACGAGCTGCTTCATTTTAGAGAGAGCGACCGATCGCAGCTCGAAATGAATGGAGCGATTAATTTCATGAAAACCGCCTTGCTTTACGCTGACTGGATCACGACCGTCAGTCCAAGCTACGCGAGGGAAATTTTGCAGCATCCGTTCGGGGAAGGCTTGGAGTCGATTCTGGCGCAGAGACAGCCTATGCTAAGCGGCATTCTGAATGGCATTGACGAAAAGAGCTACCATCCGGGTCGGGATCAGGCTCTGTACCAAACGTATACCCGCCAGCCGGCCCGCAAGCAGCTGAACAAAGTCCGGCTTCAGCAGGAGCTGGGGCTGCCGGTTCTGACCGAAGCGCCACTTTTCGTGATGATCAGCCGGCTTGTTGAGGAAAAAGGCATCCCGCTCTTGCTGGCGGTCGTCGATCAGCTGCTTTCCTCCGAAACGATGCAGCTCGTCATTCTTGGAGAAGGAGATCCGCTTCTGGCCAACGCCTTACAAAATGTCGCCGCCCGCTACCCTGATTCCTTCCGCTTTATCGGGGAATTTAACGAATCATTGGCGCGCAGGCTTTATGCCGGCTCCGACTTCCTGTTAATGCCGTCCAGGTTTGAGCCGTGCGGATTGAGTCAGTTAATTGCTCTCCGCTACGAAACGGTGCCGATTGTCAGAGAAACCGGCGGACTTAAGGATACGATTCGTCCTTTTAATGAATGTAGCGGGGAAGGAAATGGCTTCTCCTTTACTCATTACCGGGCCGATGATTTTCTTCACACGATTCGCTATGCCATTCACCAGTACGGCCGGCCGGAAAAATGGCGGCAGCTCCAGCTTACGATGTACAACAGTCGTTTAGGCTGGAATCAGTCGGCTGGCGCTTATGAGCAATTGTACAATCAACTACTTTCGGAGGAGGCGGACACATACGATGAAGAATCAGGCTGAACAGCTGGAGCAGGAGTTAACGGAAAAACTGACACTTACCTTTGGAAAGCAGCTGAAAGAAGCAACAACGAAGGACATGTTTCAAGTCGTCTGCCTCGTCATGAAGGAATCGATTCATGCCAACTGGCAAAAAACGAAGCAGCTTTACCGCGAGACAAACAGCAAGCAGGTTTATTATTTTTCGATGGAGTTTCTGTTAGGCCGGTTAGTCGAAAGCAATTTATTAAATATGGGACAACTCGAAACCTATCAGCAAGCCCTCCGCTCTCTCGGCTTTGATCCGGAGCGCGTCTTTATGGAGGAGCATGATGCCGGGCTGGGAAACGGCGGGCTTGGCAGACTCGCGGCCTGCTTCCTTGACTCCCTTGCGTCCCTTCAGCTACCCGGAAATGGAATGGGAATTCGCTACAAATATGGGCTGTTTCAGCAAAAAGTGGTGGATGGCTATCAGGTTGAACTACCTGACTACTGGCTCAAGGATGAATACATGTGGGAAACGAAACGAAGTGACCGGACAGTGGAAGTCCGCTTTGGCGGAACGGTGGAAACGTCCTTTGAGCATCATAAACTGCAATTCCATCATCATGATTATGAGCGCGTGCTGGCGATTCCTTATGATGTACCAATTGTCGGTTTTCAAAATGAGACCGTCAACACGCTGCGCCTATGGAGCGCCGAATCGACCGCCAACCACTTCCACTTCCATTCAAGCAGGGGACATGACTATTATCATTATCTTGACTATAAACGTTCCGTCGAAAAAATTTCTGAATTCCTTTATCCCGACGATTCCACCTATGCGGGAAAGGTTTTGCGGCTGAAGCAGCAATATTTTCTCGTGTCGGCCGGACTGCAAAGCATCTTACAGCAATGCAAGCAGAAAGCTCTGCCAATGGAACAACTTTCCCGGCATGTCGTCCTCCAAATCAATGACACCCATCCAAGCCTCGTCGTTCCGGAGCTGATGCGGCTCTTACTTGATGAAGAAGGATTGGGCTGGGACGAAGCCTGGGCCATCACAACCGAAACAGTCGCCTATACAAATCATACGACGTTGAATGAAGCGCTTGAAACATGGCCAAAAGACATGATCGAAATGCTTTTTCCGCGCATCTATTTAATTATCGAGGAAATCAATGAACGCTTCTGTCAATCGCTCTGGCATGACTATCCTGAATTACGGGACAAAATAGCGGAATTGGCGATCATCTCCTACGATCAAATCCATATGGCCCACTTGGCGATTGTTGGCAGCTTCAGCGTCAACGGGGTCGCCGAGCTGCATACACGCATTTTAAAAGAACGGGTGATGAAGTCGTTCTATACGATCTTCCCGGAACGCTTTACGAACAAAACAAATGGGATCACCCACCGTCGCTGGCTGATGAATTGCAACCCCGGCCTTGCCCGGCTGTTGACAGAAGCGATTGGCGACAGCTGGATCAAGGACGCTGATCGACTCGCTGACATTATTCCATTTTCGTCCGACAGAGGCTTCCAGGAAGCAATCGCTGAAGTGAAGCATGACAACAAGAAAAAACTGGCCGCCTATATTTACCAGCATGCCCGCATTCCAGTGAATGAACAATCGATTTTCGATGTCCAGATCAAGCGGCTGCACGGCTATAAGCGCCAGCTGTTAAACGTCTTTCATATTATCCATCTCTATCAGCGCTGTCTGGAGAACCCGGCATTGGAATTCACGCCACGGACTTTTATTTTCGGCGCAAAGGCCGCTCCCGGCTATACGTTCGCCAAGCACGTCATCAAATTGATTAACGCTGTTGCTGATAAAGTGAATCATCATCCACTCGTCAAAGAAAAGCTCAAGGTCATCTTTTTAGAAAATTATCAGGTGAGCCTGGCAGAACGGATTATTCCCGCCGCTGACATCAGCGAGCAAATTTCCACCGCGAGTAAGGAAGCCTCGGGAACCGGCAATATGAAGCTGATGATGAACGGCGCCTTGACGATCGGCACCGAGGATGGCGCCAACGTCGAGATCCAGCAGCTTGTCGGCGAGGAGAACATCTTCACTTTCGGACTGACCTCCGATGAGGTTTTTGCGCTGCAGCAGCACGGAAGCTACCGGGCGCGTGATTATTATAATCAGGACCGGCGCCTGCAACAAATTCTCGACCTGTTTGTCAATGAGCATTTTACAAGCGATGATGTCGAATTTAAAGATATCTTTTACTCGCTGCTCTACAACAATGACGAATTTTTCGTCCTGAAGGATTTCGACAGCTACGTTCACGCCCAGCGCTGCGTTGACGCAACATACCGCAATCAGGAGAAATGGCTTGAAAAAAGCATTATCAATATCGGCCGCTCCGGCACCTTCGCGAGCGACCGGACGATTCGGGAGTATGCCGCAGACATTTGGAACATCCACCCGCCTGCTTCCCGTTAACCTTCATATTTTTTTCGAAGCTGCAAAGCCATCACCGGATCATCGGTAAACAGCCCGGCGCAGCCCCATTTCACGAACATTTCAACCCAATAAGGATCATTGACCGTGTAGGGACGAAGCTGCACGCCATGCTGCTGCAGGCGTACCGCTTCCTCCTGCAACAGAAAAGGGACGCGAAAATGATAGCCGCGCACGCCGATGTCCCGCAAATAGCGCTCCGGTTCATGGAGAGCCGCCGCGACGAGAATCGCCGTCTCCAGCTGCGGCTCCTGCTTTTGAATCTCATAAATGAGCCGATGGTCAAATGAAGAAAAGATGACCCGCTCCTGCAGCTCATGCTCGAAAACGAGCGGCAGAACAGCTTCCTTAAGCTGACTCCGCTCCCATACTTGTCCCTTCAGTTCAATATTGAGCAGCAGTTGATTGCCTTTTGCCCAAGTAAGCACATCAGCAAGAGCCGGAATCGTTTCATTGGCAAATGGCGGCGCAAACCAGCTGCCGGCATCAAACTCCTTCAGCTGCTGCAGCTCATACTCCTTCACAAAGCCGGTCCCTGTCGTCGTCCGCTCCAGACTGTGATCATGAATGACGACAGCCTGGAGATCTTTGCTTAGCTGCACATCAAGCTCAATCCCATCCGCCCCGGCATCCGCGGCGGCTTGAAAGGCGGCCAGCGTATTTTCAGGATACTGGGCTGATAATCCCCGGTGCGCAAACATACATGTTCCCAACTTTTTCAGCCTCCTTATGAAGGATTATCGTACGCGGAAGGAACCCTTTTCTTCTTCTCCCCAGAAAAGCTGGCACGTATCCCCCGATGTCAGCGGCCCGACTCCTTCAGGCGTTCCTGTATAAATCAGGTCTCCTTCCCCTAGTCCGAAGCAGTCCGCGCATTCATCGATAATCGTTTGAAAATCAAAGATCATATGACTGATATTGCCTTTTTGCACGACTTCTCCATTTTTGACAAACGAGAAATCAACCTGCTCGCAGTCTTCCACGCTCGTAAATTCCCAAAAAGAGCCGACGATGGCCGATTGCTTAAAGCCTTTCGCCCGCAGCCACGGGTGGCCCTTTTTCTTGAGCGCCGATTGGACATCACGCAGCGTTAAATCAACGCCTAAAGCGATTGCCCCGACGACGTCAGCAACGCGATCGCCAGCTTTCACTTCTCGCTTCATCTGCAACACAATTTCAAGCTCGTGATGGATCTCCCCTTTATCCTGCGGAAGGGTAATCTCCCGGCCATCTGCCTGCACAAGAGCATGCGTCGGCTTTGAAAACAACAGTGGCTCCTCTGGAACCGCATTGCCGAGTTCCTCCGCATGCTTCACATAATTTCGACCAATGCAATAAATGTTTCCTACGTTCATCGTCATCTCTCCTTTGTTGTTTGAAAAACTGGACAATTGATGAGTCGTGGGGGAGATTGGTGCCTTGGTTAGGAACCTCTTTCCGCTATTGACGTTTCAGCACCCTTTTTCCAAGATGAAAGGAACCTCCTTCCGCTATTGGCGATTACAAGGAGGCTATTCCGCTTGTTCTGGCTTAATTGCGGAATCTCGTTCCTGTTTTTGCGCAAATAAGCATCATAATAGCGGGATAGCGGAATCTCGTTCCACTTCGCCTGAAGGAGGGGCGCTGCCGTTCCACTTTCCCCACATGCTTTAAGAGAAGGCGCCCCCACATGACAGGGACACCTTCTCTCCTACAACGCTTTGACTAAGCCGCCGTCGACGAGAAAAGATTGGCCAGTGATATACGTATTGGCGCCAGAGCCGAGAAAGACAACGATACTGGCAAATTCATCCGGATTGCCGTAGCGCCCGATTGGAATCGATTGCTCGGTTTGCTTGCGCAATTCCTCATAGCTTTTTCCTACTTTGTCGGCGCGGATTTGATCCAGCTCGGCAACGCGGTCTGTGGCAATTCTTCCCGGACCGACCGTATTGATTAAAATATTGTCCGCAGCCAGCTCCTGAGACAGGCTTTTCGCCCAGCCGACAATTCCGGCGCGGAATGTATTGGAAAGAATCAAATTGTCGAGCGTCTGCTTGATTGAAGAAGAGGCAAAATTAATGATCCGGCCTCCCCCTGCTTTTCTCATATGCGGCAGCACCTCGCGCGTCAGACGAATAAAGCTTAGCAAATTCAGTTCAAACGCCTTGTACCAGTCCTGATCGGAAAATTTTTCAAAGCCGCCGGCTGGAGGTCCCCCGGCATTATTAATGAGCACATCGACCCGGCCAGTCCAATCGACCGCTTCCTGAACGAGGTTCTTAATCGATGTTTCATCCGTAATATCACAAACGGCATAACGGACTGATTCATTTCCTGTTGCTGCTTTAATTTGCTGAACCGTCTGCTCTAATTCTTCCGCGTTCCGGCTTGAGATAAGGACATTCGCCCCTTCCTTCGCAAAAGCAAGCGCGCTCGCTTTCCCCAAACCTTTACTGGAAGCGGTAACGATGACTGTTTTCTTATTTAGCTGTAAATCCATCTTATCAGGACTCCTTTATGCGTTTTTTACTTGATTGACAAGCGGCGTAAAGCCATTGATCTCGCAGCTGACAACATCGCCGTCACGGATCACGACAGCACCCGGCGTCCCGGTTGAAATGATGTCGCCCGGCAGCAGCGTCATCACTTTCGAATGGAAGGAGACGAGATTCCATGGTGTAAACGTCATGTTTGAGACGACGTTTTTCCGATGAAGCGAGCCGTTAATCATCGTCGAGACTTCGAGCTTCATGACATCGTCAACCTCATCAGGCGTCACCAATTCCGGACCGAAGCTAAAAAAAGTGTCAAAGCTTTTCGAACGCGTTAAGTAACGCGGGTTTTTCTCGAGAATGTCTTCCGCTGTCATATCAATAATCGTCGTGTAGCCGGCGACATAATGGATCGCATCCTCTTCCTCGACATTCTTGCATTCTTTCCCGATGATCACGCCAAGCTCCGCCTCGGCTGTCGTCCGCTTTGATTGTGGCGGCAGCAAAATCGTATCCTTTTCCCCAATAATCGTTGTGTCCGGTTTCATAAAGCTCGCCGGTTCGGTGTTAGGCGCCTTTTCACTTAAATCCGCAGCATGCTCTACATAGTTCAGCCCGATTCCCCAAATTTTGCGGGGATGGCGGTAAAGCGGGCCACACTCCACTTCCGTGCGGGCGGTCCCATCCAGCTTGGCGAGCACCTCCGCTCCTTCTGAGTCATACCACTCTTGAAGGCGGCTAATATCAGCTGTCGTAATCAGCCCGAACAGATCCTCTGCCCAACTATGCTGAAAAGTGCTGTTGATATCCTTCACCGAGTAAACTCTTCCGTCATGTACAACCGCTGCTCTTTCTTCACCGTGCTGCTTAATTGTCGCTAAACGCATGATATCAATCTCCTTTTTTCGACTCTTATATAGATACAAGATTACTAGCTTGATTTCCTGCTTCGATTTTCTCAATATTTGAGAAAGCAATTTCCAAAACCCGCTTTAGCGTATCTTTCGTACCAGCTCCAATATGGGGCGTGGCAATCACTTGATCCAATGCAAAAAGCGGATGATTACGTTCCGGCGGCTCACTGCTCCATACATCGATTCCGGCTCCGCTTATTTGCCCTGCCTGCAGCGCAGCCGCCAATGCTTCTTCATTTACCGTGCCGCCGCGCGACACATTGATGAGTACAGCCGTATGCTTCATCAGCTCGAATTCGGCCTTGTCAAGAAAATGTCTCGTTTCAGGCAACAGTGGAAGATGGAGGCTGATAATATCGGCCTGCCTGAGCAGTTCCTCTTTTGCGACATAGACCGCCCCTAGCGCTTCCTCCTGCTCACGGCTCGCGCGCTGAACGTCATAATAGATAATCGTCGTTCCGAACGCTTTTGAGCGTCGCGCTGTTTCCTGACCGATCCTTCCAAAGCCGAACAAGCCGTGAACCTTCCCACTTACTTCATAAGAGGAAAGGCGATGCTTCCACATCGGCCACTCTCCTTGCTTCGTTTCCCGGTCTAAAAGTAGCAGCCTGCGATACAACGCCAAAATCATCAGCATTGACAGCTCTGCCACCCCGTTGGCATTGGCTCCGGGTGTATTGGCCACCGTAATGTTGCGCTCCTTGGCCGCCTGCAGGTCAATATTGTCAACTCCGACGCCCGTTTTTTGAATGTGGACCAGGCGGGGAGTCCGTTCCAGTAAGGACGCCGATATCTCCGCTGTCGCCACGACGAGATAGTCGGCTTGCGCAAAGGCAGTTTCCCGGCGGTCAGAGTCAAGCTCGGCGCTAAATGACAGCTCAGCCCCCGGCGGCTTCATCTCAAGCAAAAGCTGCTTTAATTCCGGTGATACCGGATCGACATAGACGATATTCATTCCGCTCACCCCACTGGACTAAATTGCTCGGTTTTAATGCCGAGCTGATCGCTGATCGCCTGCAATGTCTCGAGCATTTGCGCGGAAACCGGAATGCCGTTTTGTCTCAGCTCGCGCGTCCGCTCAAATTCAATTTCACCAGGCAAGTAAATTCGGTCCACTCCCTGCATCCGTTCAATTCCTTTGATTTCTTGCGCCATTTGATCGACTCTCGCTTTAAAAACATCCAACTCCTGAAAAAGATCGGCTCTCATCACAAAGAAAAACTGGCCGACATTCTGCTCATGCTCAAAATCATCGAACAGACTGCCGATATACGGTCCATACGCCGCTCCTGTAAATAAAGAAGAGAGCGTTTCCACTAAAAAGGAGAGACCATACCCTTTCGGCCCTCCGACCGGAAGAAGCAGCCCTTCAAGCGCTTCTTTCGGATCGGTTGTTTCTCTGCCGTCCTTGGAAATGGCCCATCCAACCGGAATCGACTTGTTTTCCTTTTCGGCAAGGACGATTTTTCCTTTTGCGACAGTGGTCGTTGCCATATCAAATACGATGTTCATCTCCCCGCCTGTCGGAATGCTGTAAGAAATCGGATTCGTTCCAAAGAAAGGCGTTCTTCCTCCCCACGGCGCCATCACCGACGGCGCGTTTGTGACCGCAATCGAAATGCAGTCATGCTGCGCGGCGTAATCCGTATAAGCAGCCAGCATCCCGGCATGGTTGGAATGCGAAATGCCGACAATGCCGACGCCGACCTCCTTCGCTTTCTGAACCGCAAGCTTAATCCCTTTCGTCGCCAGTGAAATCCCCATACTGTTTTCACCATCGATCAGGGCACTGACGGGAGTTTCCTTCGTAATATGAAAATTCAGTTTTTTGTTGACAATCCCTTTTTCCAGACGTTTGCAATAGACGTCGATCTTACTGATTCCGTGCGAATCAACCCCGCGTAAATTCGCCAGCACAAGATGCTCGGAAATCATTTGAGCCTGCTCCTGATCCAGACCGCTCCCTGTTAAAATTTGACCAATCCATTCTGTCAGTACAGCTTCCTTTATCCGGGTCATCAAGCTGCCCCCTCCTTTTGTCGATAAAACACCATATATAAGATTTAATTTAAAAAATTCCGACTACTCCTTCTATTTACCGGTACGGACTCAAGCCGATAAGCGGCCAATAGAAAAACGCAAACAGAAACATGATCGGTACCGTCACGATGAATAAGACGATGCCGACTTGAAACAGATCTGCCTTTGAATAGCGGTTTAAAGCGAAGGTCATTAAATTCGCCGGACTCTGCGTCGGAAGAAAATAGCCAAACGAGCAAGTAATAATGACGATTTGCGCCAGCCAAACCGGATTGATCGCCAAAGCCTCGGCAAGGCTGATCGTCAGCGGAAGAAAGACTGCCGTTACGCCAAGCATATTCGCAAACCCAAGCCGGAAAACGGTTACAAGGACGAGCATCACAATCGCGGCGAGCAGTGGGCTTTGCGGCGGGATATAGGCGACCAAGCCTTGGGCAATCCAATCTGCTGTTCCGTTCGTCTGCATCGCATCAGCTAGCGCGTATGCCGCACCGAACAAAATAATAATGTTCCAATTAATTGCTGAACTTGCCTGTTTCCATTGCTGTACGCCGAAAAGCGGCAAGCAGCTCAGCACCGCGCTGAACATCGCCACCATCGCGACGGAATAGCCATGGAACGGCTCTGTCATCCAGCCGGCCAGCATGAAGAGGCTAATCGTCAGCAGCTTTTTCTCATTGATAGTAACGCTTCCCATTTCACCAAGCTTCTCCTTAATATAAGCCCTGCCCTTGCTCCAATGATCGAGCTTGATTGGATAGCGCCACATTAAGACGAGCCAGAGAACGAGCAGCATCGTCAGCGCGAGCGGAACATTGACGATAAACCAGTAAAGATAGTTCCAATCGAAACCCGTCATCAGCTGAATCGTGGAAGCGGCATATACAGATGAACTGGAGCCGGTGATCAAAGCGAACGACATGAAGGACGAGGTGAACGTCACGCCGAGAAGCACGCTTTTTGCGTAGGCCGGATTGTCGCCATTTTTTCGCACAACTTCAATCAGTCCGACGCACACCGGCAAAATCATCGCGATTCTTCCGGCTCCGGTCGGGATGAGAAAGCTTAAGATGGTCAAGGCCAAAATCACAAGTCCGATACTCGCTGTCGCGTTTCCCTTGACTATCGAAAAAATCGAAAGCGCAATCCGTCTTCCCAAGCCTGTCGACTCAAAGGCCGATGCGATGATGAACGTCGAGACGAGCAGCCAGACAAACGACTGGGCGTACCCTTCCAGCCCTTGCGCAAAATCAGAAATGCCGACAAGCTCCAAATACAATAATATGCCGAGAGAAATAATGGGCTGCGGCCATGTTCCGAGCGCCCAGCCACTTAAGGCGAAGACGAGCACAACAAACATCAGCGCGTGCTCGATCGGTAGAAAAAAGAGCAATAACCAGCTTACACTGTTACTAAGATAAAAGACGAGATCGGGACGAAACGACTTCAACGCATGTTTCATTTGCTGCTTCGTTTCAATCACACAAGCTGCTTCTCAGCTTGCTTGTTTTCATTCGGACGATCCAAGCCATGTTATGCACAAACGGTGTGCTTTCCTTCAACCGATTGAACATTAATTCCCCTCCTCATCGCCTGGAAGCTGATGAAGATTATATTCTGCTGATTTCCAGGCTTTATGGATATGCATTTCCGCCCGTTCTCTCGCCAGTTTCTTATCCTTGGCAATAATCGCTTCAATGATTTGTTCGTGCTCGCGAAACACCTCCTGCTTTCGATCATGATTGATCCAAGAAGTCGCGCGGATTAAGGCGATCGGATGAGCCAGCGTTCTCCTCATCTTATCGAGCACTTCATTTCCAGCTAATTGAAAAATAAAATTATGAAATTGATCATTGAGTTTAATAATATTCTCATCGCTTTGCGGACCGACATCCTCAGCAAGCGTTTTCTTCATCTCTTTCAGCAACTGCCGGAACTGCTCTTCCGCATCCGCCGTGACATGCTCCGCGGCCAGCTCTGCCCCCAGTCCTTCCAAAACAGCTCTCGTCTGGTAATAATCCTGAATGTTTCGCTGCGTTAATTTCCGGACAAACACCCCTTTATGAGGTTTCAGAACAACCAAGCCTTCTTCCTGCAAGCGAATCAGGGCATCACGAATCGGAGTGCGGCTGACTTCAAGCTCTTCGCTTAATTCTTTCTCCAATAGATGGTGACCCGGCTTATACTTTCCTGATAAAATATCTGACTTCACTCTTTCATACACGGCACCTGTTATTGTTTTCGCTTTTATCGTCATCGCTTTCAACCTCACAGTCCCTCTCTGTATTCCTGTCGCTACAGCTTTTTTAATTGTCTCATTATATCATGTTTAAGCGACTTCCTTAAATATAGAGAGCCTACTTAGCAACTAATTGAGTCCTTTTCGCCTGATCCGTCTGTAAATCCATTTCGCAATCGGATAAGCAATCAGTACAGCAATAAAAATGACCAGGGCAAGGGAAATTGGCCGTGAAACAAAGATGTTGAATGAGCCTTCAGAAACAAGTAATGATTGTCTGAGCGACCGCTCAGCCATCGGCCCCAGTACCAGCGCCAAAACGAGGGCAGCAGGGGAAAACCCATACAGTCTCATGAAGAAGCCGATCAAACCGAAGACGAGCATAATCCATGTTTCGATCATACTGCCATGTAAACTGAACGTTCCAATCGTACAAAGAATCATAATCACCGGCACGAGTAATTTATAAGGAACCTCCATTATTTTCACAAAGACCGGAATCGCGAAAATATTAATCGCAATTAAAATGATATTCCCTAAATACATACTTGCAATTAGCCCCCAGGCAAACTCAGGCTCCTGTTCCATTAAAAGCGGCCCCGGCTGCAGCCCCCACATCAGAAAGGCTCCGAGTAAAACGGCCGTCGCTCCCGAACCCGGGATCCCGAGCGTCAGCAGCGGAATCATCGCTCCGGAAGAAGCCGCGTTATTCGCCGATTCAGGAGCGACAAGACCAGGCATATGACCTTTCCCGAACTTTTCAGGCGTTTTTGATACTTGCTTTTCAAGTGAATAGGACATTAAAGATGCAATCGTCGCTCCAGCTCCTGGCAGGATTCCGACGACAAACCCGAGAAACGAGCCCCGCAGCAGGGTGAACTTGCTTTCGACAAAGTCGTGTGCATTCGGCCAAAAGCTTTTTTTGTCGTCCAGACGGATGATTTCTTCTTTTTCTTTCTTATGCTGACCGGAATAAAGCGAATAAAAAAGTTCCCCGATCCCGAACAACCCGATCGCTACAGGTAGAAAGTAAATGCCGTTAATTAATTCGGCCTCTCCAAAGGTGAAGCGCTGTGCTCCTGAGATGACGTCGACACCGACGACAGAGATCGCCAGACCAATCAGTGCCGAGATCACGCCGTTAATTTTGTTATCTCCCATAATCATGACCAATGTCAGCAACCCGCCGACCATCACGAGAAAATACTCAGGTGAGCCGAACGCTCCCGCGGCCATCGCAAAATAAGGAGCAAATAAAGTGATAAGCAGAACGCCGATCGTTCCCCCTACAAAGGAAGCGACCGCCTGCATCACCAGAGCCGGACCGACGCGGCCGTTTCTCGCCAGCGGATAGCCGTCAAATGTACTGGCAACCGTCGCCGACTCACCGGGAGTGTTAATCATGATCGAAGTGATTGTTCCCCCGTACATCGATCCGTAATAAATTCCGGCGAGCATGATAACGGCTGTAACCGGCTCAAGCGAGAAGGTCAGCGACAGTAAAATTGCGATTCCCGCTGTCGGGCCAAATCCGGGAATTAAGCCGACGACCATACCAACAAAAGCGCCGATCATTAAAAATAATATATTAATAGGGGTGATTGCCACCGAAAGTCCTAACCAAAGATCTGAAAGTATTTCCACTATTTTCTCCTCCCTTCTCCGTTAGAAGCCGAATATTCCTTCTGGAAAGCCGGCATTCAGCCAGACATCCAGCAAATAGTAGGTTCCTAAAGGCACTAAGATGGAAATCAACGTATTTACGACCATTCTTTGACGGTTAAGGACAAACAAGACGGCAAACGTATAAAGAATCATTCCGATTACGGCCCCTATAATTTGCAAAGTTCCAATAAAGAGAATCGTTAACACAATCATAATGATCATCGTTCTTACATTTTCCGTGATGGCAAAGGATGGCTTATTCTGCAGATGAAGCTTAAGATCTTTCGCAAAGGTAATAGCTGTAAAGACAATTAACAGACCACCAAGCCATAATGGGAAAAACCCCGCCCCCACCTGTCCCGAGCTGGTGACGTATTCATATCTTGTGCCGTACACGGTGAAGAAAATAGATGTGGCAAGCAATATTCCTGAGAATATAACTCTCATTTCGCTCCTCCTTAAAGTGAAAGGGGGACTCTCAGGTGCATGAGTCACCCTTTCTTGTCTACCTATCTATCATTATCCAGCTAGCCAATGACACCGAGTTCAGTCAAAATCTCTTCAAATGTGCTTACCGTCTCCTCCAAATAATTCGAAAAGTCATCGCCATACAAAATGTATTCAGATAAGTGATTTTTCTCGATATACTCTTTCCATTCCGGCGTTTCGGCAATCTGCTTCATCGTATCAATCCAATACTCACGCACCTCATCCGGCACATCCGGCGGCAGAATGACCCCGCGTGGCATCGAAATGTTGACATCTAAGCCTGATTCAATAAAGGTCGGGATTTCCTCAAACTGGCCGGGCAATCTTTCCTGCCCTGAAAATGCGAGCGCTTTCAATTCTCCTGCTTCAAGCTGTCCGAGCACGTCTCCAGGATTCGATACGACAGCATCCAACGTCCCTGCCAACATATCCGCCAGCTGTAAGCCGGTGTCATCATATGGAATATATTCATAATTTTCGACTCCTGCTTCCTCCGCAAAAGTGGCGACAATCATTCTGTCCACGTTGGCAACACCGATCCCGCCGAAATTCAACCGGTTGGCTTTCGCATGTTCAATAAAGTCTTCCAACGTCTCAAATTCTGAATCTCCCGGCACGACGAGGAACATGTCATCCGTTGCCATTAAAGCGACATGGGTGAAGTCTTCATACGTCCAGCCTGGATCAGATTGCAATGGAGTCGTAATAAAGCTTCCGCTCGTTGTCGAAATATCGCTGTCTGAGCCTGCTTTGCCCATTAAATAACCCCAGCCGACTGCTCCGCTTCCCCCTTCACGATTTTCAGGAACGATTGATTCCGGATAAAGCTCATACTGTTCAATGATCTTAATCATGCTTCTTGCCATGACATCATTTCCGCCTCCCGGTCCAAAAGCAATCGTCCAATCAAGAGGGCCGGACGGTTCAAATTCAGCTTCTCCTTCCGCTCCCGCTCCTTCAGCAGCTCCGCCTCCTTCTTGACTCGTTTCATCAGAACCACACGCTGCGATCATTCCCATTACGACTAACATCAGGACAAGTAATAAAAATCTCTTCATCAATAAATCCCCCTTAAGTAAACGCTTTCATTTACTTTTATTATTTTAAGAAAACCTCGTAGCGATTTTTCTTAACAGATTGGCAAGGTTCTTACTTTGTTTCAGAATTAGATAGAGATTGACTACTTTTCAGTTGATCCCAAAAGGTCCTCGCCTTTTGGGATTTACTCGATGTTATACCAGGTCGATGTCGCAACAGCAGCCAGTTTTCCCTCTTCATTGTATAGCTTTGATTCTAAGAAAATGACGTTGTTTCCCTTCTTCGAAAACGAAGACGTACACGAAATCGTTCCTGTGCGAACCGGACGGAGAAATTGCGTTTTAAGTTCCAAGGTGATAGCCGCCCCAAGAAACCGCTTACATAAATGTCCCATCGAAACATCCAGAATAAATGAAATGACACCACCATGCAACGTACCTTGGGGATTAAACATAAAATCTTTGCTTTCCAGCTCGATTGTGCATGTATCCTCCCCATATGAAAACGATAATCCAAAAAGCTTAGCTAAGAAAAATTGTTCAAATTCCGGCTTATGTTCCTGAAGTGCGCGTTCAAAGCTTTCTCTTGCCGCTTTTTCATTCATATTTCTTCAGTCCTTAAGAGTACGTGAATTTTGGCTTTCTCTTCTCAAGGAACGCTTGCACCCCCTCTTTATAATCATCCGTATCAAACGAGATCGTTCGTAAGTACTCTGTTCTCTCACTTTCCTCGGTTTGACCGGAAGTGATCAATGAAATAATCTCTTTCATGCTGCGAACGGTGAACTGCGCCTTTTCACAAAGTCCTTGGGCAAACTCATACGTTTTTTCGACGATTTCCTCCGGCTCATAAACAACATCAACGAGCCCGACGCGCAGCGCGTGCTCAACATCAAGAATTTGTCCGGAGAATAAAATATATTTTGCCGTGGACGGACCAACGAGATCAACGAGTTGCTTTGTTGCCGTTAAGCCGTACACAAGGCCAAGCTTCGCTGGAGTAATTCCAAACTTTCCATTCGTATCCGTGAAACGGAAATCGCAGGCAAGCGCAATTTCCAGTCCCCCGCCGATACAAAACGATTGAACCATCGCGATGCTCGGCTTTGTCATCGTGGCTAGGGCGCGCTCCGCTTTATGAGTAGCGGCGTTGTAAATCTTCGCCCCTTCCGCATCAGCCCGCAGCGTCTTAAATTCGCTTATATCTGCTCCGGCAGCAAAGCTTGTTTCATCTGCCCCTCGCAAAATAAGTACTTTAATGTTCTTATCATTTTCCACATCTTCGACGAGTGAAGGAATTTCCTTCCACATTTCGTGCGTAAGCGCATTCCTTTTTTCGGGACGATTGAAAATAATCGTAGCAATTTCACCCTGCTTTTCTAAAACAAGATCCTTTTTTTCCATTACACCTCTTCCTCTCTATATTTATTATAAATAACCTCTTCTTCATACAATTTGGCAATTTCCGCTTCATCCATGCCGATTTCTCGCAGCTTTTCTGCTGTGTTCTGACCTAACCACGGCGCAGCCGAACGAATTTGCAGCGGCGTTTTCGAATATTTCACCGGAACGCCGATTGTTTTAATCTGGCCGAGCTTCGGATGCTCCATCTCGACAATCATCTCTCGCGCCTTAATATGAGGATCATTGAGCGTCTGATCATAGGTGTACACAGGCCCTGCCGGCACACCTGCCGCATCTAATTTTTCAACCCAATAAGCGGTTGGGTGCTCCTGCAAAATCGCTTCAATGTCTTGTTCCAGCTCATCAATGTTATCCATCCGCTTTTGCAAGTCAATGTATTTTTCCGCCGTGATCCATTCCGGCTTTTCAACGACGTGCTGACAAAACTTCTCCCATAAACGCTGGCTTCCAGCCCCGACCGTTACATAGCCGTCCTGTGTGCGATACGATTGGTACGGCGTGGATCGTCTATGTCTTGTTCCCGTTGCCTCCGGTACTTCGCCTTTCCCGAAATAGGCAGCCGATTCCCAAATCGTCCACGCTAATCCTGCATCGACCAATGACGTTTCAAGATATTGTCCCTCGCCTGTGTTTTGCCGATGAATATAGGCTCCGAGAATACCATAGATAGCCGACGCTCCGGCAGCGATGTCGTTAATCGCAATCCCGACTTTGGCCGGTCGCCCGCCAGGTTCACCAGTCATTCTCATAAAGCCGGTCACACCTTGAGCAATGATATCAAAGCCGCCCTTTTGACTGTACGGTCCAGTTTGGCCGAAGCCTGAAATGGAGCAATAAATAATATCAGGCTTGACTTCTTTAATTGTTTCATAGTCGATATTCAGCTTCTTTGTGACGCCCGGGCGGAAATTTTCAATAATAATATCAGCCTCGGCGGCGAGCTTATGAAAAATCTCCACTCCTTTTTCCGATTTCAAATCAAGAGCGAGACTTTTCTTATTACGGTTTGCCATTGCAAAGCAATAGCCTTCGTCATTTATAAACGGGCCCAGTCTCCGTGAATCATCTCCTCCCGGGAAGCGTTCAATTTTTGTAACTTCCGCCCCCATATCGGAAAGAACCATCGTACAATAAGGCCCGGCGAGAAATTGTGTTAAGTCCAGGATTTTCACACCATCTAAAGGTAGCATGATACCCCTCCCTCTCGTATATTGTGTACAATATACAATATACTCGTTAAATTGGGCGATGTCAACAAATATTCCGAAAAATCATAAATAAAAGAATAGTGTGTTGTCTTTGTCCTTCCATGCTAGCTAGTTTTGTCTTATCCTCGGGCAAGAGTAAAAATCAACCAGTTGGAAAAGATATAATACTGTATAGAAAGGAGGATGTGATGATGATTTCCAAAAAGCTCTCCTTTTTGACCTTTGTCGTCAGTATCGGGCTGTTTACTACCATTCCAGTCCAAGCGGAGCATCCTGATTTTCCCTCGACAATCCAGGAAACGACGGTTTATGTTGACAATAAGGCTGTGACGACAAATTACATAAGCCATGAAGGTCATATGTACGTCCCGGCCTTATTTTTCAAGCATACGGGTACTTATGTTGATTGGCTGGAACATGAACAAGCGGTTCTCTTTAGAGCGAAAGAAAAAGCAATTACAGTTCCGGCCGGCAAACCGCGTTCAAATATCTTTGATCGCGCGCTCGGCTTCTTACGCATGACCGATCATGGAAAGCATGCTCTTTTTTTTAACGAAGAAATATTTGTCCCACTGGAAGAAGTGGCGCGTAACCTGGCGATGGTAGTCCATTATGATTCAGTTAAAGCGAAAACGTTTATCACGACAAATATCCCCGCTCCCTTCCATTCAATCGGGAAAGTGAACACGGAAGAAAAGCTTGTCGCCTTAACATTTGATGATGGCCCTGACAATATTTACACGCCGCAAATACTCGATATTTTGAAAGAAAAAAAGGCGGTCGCCACCTTTTTTCTCGTAGGCAAAGAAATACAAACTCATCAGGATATGGTCAGGCGGATTGTTCAGGAAGGACATGGACTCGGGAACCATACGTGGCAGCATCCGAATCTTGAAACGCTCTGGACTGAAAAGGTAAGGGAAGAAATCAAAGAAACCCAATTAGCGATGGAGGCAGCAGTGGGGAGACAGCCGGATTTATTCCGCCCTCCCTACGGTTCGATAACGAAAGCGGATATGGCCTTATTACACGAAATCGGTCTGCGAAATATTTTGTGGTCTGTGGATACGCTCGATTGGAGCGGGTTAACAGCGGATGACATCCTCCTGATCGTTCACGAAAATATTTCTAAAGGCGGCATCATCCTGCAGCACAGTTTCGGAAGCAAGGAGCATGTATTGGATGGCACGATCGAGGCGCTGCCTAAAATCATTGATGAATTAAGAGAGGAAGGCTATACCTTTGTGACGGTACAAACTTTATTGGAGGCGGACAGCCTGGAGTAAGTGAAGGAAAGTTGATCGATCGGAGAGAGCGACATGGCAGCGGAGCTAACATGGCTGTTTATCCTCTGCCGCACTGTCAAGCATTAAAAGCCCCGCTTTCCGAATGTATGTCCGGCAAGCGGGGCTTCCTGTTCCTCTATCATGAAGCCGGCTGAGGAAAAAGCTGAAGCTTTTTAATTCGGTCCATCGCTTCCTGGAGGACGTCCTCATCGCATAGGAGGCCGATTCTGATATATCCCTCGCCATGCTCGCCAAACCCTCTTCCCGGGGCGATCACGACCCGTGCCTCCTCCAAAACTTTATCGGCAAACTCTTCCGACGTATAGCCGTTTGGCACCGGGAACCAGGCAAAGAAAGAGCCTTTTGGGGCGGTAACCTCCCAGCCCATGTCATGCGCTGCCTTGACCAAAACATCCCTGCGGCGTTCATACATCGCGACAAGCTCAGTGACGCCTGATTGATCGCTTAGTAAAGCGTGAGCGGCCGCTTCCTGGATTCCGCCGAAGATGCTGCAATAATAATGATCCTGCAAAAGCTCAATCGCTTCGATGACGCTTCGATTTCCAACGGCGAAACCAACCCGCCATCCTGCCATATTATACGTTTTCGACAGGGTCAGCATTTCGACGCCTACTTCTTTTGCGCCTTCCATTTGCAGGAAGCTTAACGGCGCCTTCCCATCAAATCCGATCGCCCCATAAGCAAAGTCGTGGACGATGCACACGTCATGCTTGTTCGCCAGCTCAATCGCTTCCTCAAACAAGGCCGGCGTCGCGACCGCTCCGGTTGGATTATTGGGATAATTCAAAAACATCAGCTTAGCTTTGTCAATTACTTCAGCCGGAATCGCGGAAAAGTCCGGCAGAAACCGGTGCTCCGCTACGAGCGGCATCGGATGAATCTCAGCGCCGGCTAAGGCGATACCGGATAAATAATCGGGATAGCCCGGATCCGGAAGCAACGCGACATCACCTTGATTGAGCAAACATTGGCTGATTTCAACAAGTCCCGTTTTCGTTCCTGCCAATACGGCAACCTCGGTATGCGGATCAACCTCAACGCCATATTCCCGCTTATAATAGGCCGCGACGGCTTCCTTCAAAAAGAAATATCCTTCAAACGGAGAATATTTATGATAAAGCGGATTTTCCGCCGCCTCTTTCAGCTTCTCAATAATATGCACCGGCGTAGGCTGGTCCGGGTTTCCCTGGCCGAGATTGATAACATCATCATACTCCGCCTTTAATTTTGTTACCTTTTGCACCAGCTTTGAAAAAAATTGGTCAGGTAAACGGTTTAATGCTTCCGCTTTTGAAAATTGCTTCATTCTCTCCACCCTCTATCCTCTACTAACTTCTCCTACGAAAACGGTTCAAGCGCCGCACCTTGGACATACGTCACACACCTAGCCGAGGCCTTCCCCGATTCCATCTGCAAATCTTTCAAAAAGAGGCCGCCCCAAAAGGGAAATGAACCCTTTTGGCGACGACCTCCAGCACGAGGCAGAATGTGCCGTTTAGCTTGGCCAGGAACGACATGGTGTCATCCGCCTGCGCTTGACACCATCCCGCTGCTTTCTCTTTATCATTTGGCAAGCAGCTCTCTTACCAGGCGTTACCGAACGTCAATGCCTGATCTCTCAGTCACGGTTGATTACATATAAAATTAGTCCTATGCCCAGCTTAGTAGAAAGCAGGAATGTTGTCAATACAAGGCTGCGGACTATTTCAGGAAGCCTTGTTTGCGAATAAATACTTCCACTTCCGGCCGATTCGGTTTGGCGAAATAATTTGCCATTTGCTGCGACCATTTGTCCTGGCGCTTCCCTTCGGATCGTGACTGATAATAGCGCTCTGTAATCTCGTCATAGCTGGCAAGCGCCTCGTCCATCACCGAGGTATCGTATTTTTCATAATGAACAACAGCCCGCTCCGGCAGACGCGGCTTCTGCTCGGGCTGCTGCGCTGGATAACCGACGCAAAGTCCCATTACAGGAAATGTATACTCAGGCAAATCAAGCAGCTTGGCAACCGCCTCCTGATTGTTGCGAATTCCGCCAATCATCACGCCTCCCATTCCGAGCGAGCGGGCAGCCAAAAGCATATTCTCCGCCACAAGAGCCGCATCAACAGCGCCGACGATCACCTGCTCCAGCTCCGATGCTTCAAATGGCTGGCCACACTTTTCACTTGTATATTTCAGACGATAATAATCCGCGCAAATGACAAAAAAGACCGGGCACGTCTCCACATACTTCTGGTTGCCGGCATAGGCTGCAAGCTGCTTTTTTCTATCCTTGTCGCGAACGACAATAATGCTGTATGCCTGGACATGATGCGAGGATGGCGCCCACCTTCCTGAAGTGACAATTGTCTCAATCGCCGACTCGCTTACCTCCTGCTCCGTGTACGCCCGAATCGAACGATGGCTTTGAATAAGATCAATCATTTCAGAATGTTCCATATTATTTCCTCCTACAGTAACGTTTGTATTCTTAAGTGTACACAAGATCGCCTGTAACCAAAAGCAAAATGTCTGCCCATCTGTTTAGCCGATTAGACAAAATTCCTTTCCCTGAACTGGACGGCAGCTGATAAATTGTTCATAATGTGTATGATTAATCATTCCAGTTATGCACAAATAGAATAGGAGGTTTTTCGAACCTTATGACAGCCCGACAACCGCTGCCGGAAAAAAACCGCATTCTCTCGCTCGATATGATGAGAGGGCTGGCCTTACTCGGTATTTTACTGGCAAATAGTATGCATTTTCAATTTGGTTTATTTTTAATACCTGATCTGTACGATTATTACCCGCTCGGTGCGCTCGACCGCGCTGCAGAAATGTTTATCGTCTTATTCGCCCAGGCAAGCTTTTATACGCTCTTTTCCTTTTTGTTTGGCTATGGGATGGCGATGCTTAAAGAAAGACTTGAACAACAGGAGCTGCGCTTCGGCGTCGTCTATTGGCGCAGAATGCTGATTTTACTTGGTGTCGGCTATGTGCACGGAGTTTTCATTTGGGATGGAGACATTCTTTTTGTTTATGCGCTCACTTCCTTTGTGCTATTCTTTTTCCTGAAACTAAAGGAGAAGGCACTTTTTATGTGGGCGATTATTTTGCTGCTGCTCATGGCCAGCTCGATCGCGACGCCCGAGGATGACTCGACCTTGCTCCTTGATCAGCAGCTCGCTCACTATTCCGCTGAGGAAAAAGAGGTTCTTTCCGCTGGAAGCTACCCGGAGGTCGTCTCCTTCCGGATGAATGCCGATCCACTCGGCATGGGTATCATCGGCGATATCATCATGGACCTTTCTGCGATGGTCAGTGTTCTCGGCATGTTTTTGCTCGGTTCCTTCGTCGCCCGTAAAAAATGGCTCGAAGACGTTGCAGCGTACCGCCCGCTCATTAAGCGGGTCTGGTGGACGACGCTGCTGGTCGGCTTTCCGTGTAAGCTCGCATTTGTGCTTCATGACTCGTATCAAAATGAAATGCTTCATACGACGGTCGGAGGGCCATTTGTCGCGATGTTTTACGCATCAAGCATCGCCCTGATTGCCTCCACTGAAAAAGGACAGCAGGCACTGATGCCGCTCGCTTATGTCGGACGCTTGTCGCTGACGAACTATCTCGCTCAATCGATCATCTTTACGACGCTGTTTTATGGCTATGGGGCCGGACTTTTCGGGGAAATCGGCTTCTTTTTCGGAATGGCGGCAGCCTTCGTCTTCTTTGCAATTCAAATTCTGGCCAGCAAATGGTGGCTTCACCGCTTTTATATCGGGCCATTTGAATGGTTCTGGCGAATGGGAACCTACCTGACCGTCCCACGTTTGAAACGCTGAATAACGCAAGCAGGAGGGCCGCGTTTCTTTAGGCTCTCTTGCTGCTTCATCTATTTAAAGGGTGGTGGAGGATCATACCAAAAAATACGTACCTTTTTTATTGTCTTTGCTCAAAATAAGAATCCGTTAGCTTAAATTTACACGTTAACTCATTCTTTCATAGCCTTATCGACTTTTTGATTGACCGATTCTTGATAGAGATCATCGTATGTTGTTGAATCTTCAATCAGCGCATCACAGAAAGCAGCAACGTCTGTTCCGGTGACTTCTAGCGCACCTTTTTTAGCCGCTGCGCCTTCTTCAAAGAAGCAGAGAATGTCCGAGAGCAGTCCGATACCTTTGTTTAACTCAACAGGACCGACTTTGAAGAGATATTTTTGGATCTCTTTATAGACAATTTGATAATCTTGTGGAAGTGCTTTGACACTTGAAACATGAGTTCTCCATTCTTTTTTGCCTTCGATGATTTTTTTGATACTCATTTCAGGCCTCCTAATTTTTTTGCTACGTTCTTGTTAAGTTGGTCACGCCATTTATCTCTATAAGTTTTGGCGCCTTCATCACCAACAAGCGCTGCGCAAAATCCTTTGATATCATCTCCTAGCACTTCTTCGACGCTCTGGCCGTCTGCTGAGGTGAGTTCAAGCAGTTCAAGAGCATTTTCAAGTATCGGCATTAGATTACGACCGGTGAAATCTCCGTGAATCCAGAGATTGCTTAGAATTTCTTTCCAAGCAGTTTGATATTCAGTTGGCAAGGCTTTTGCTCGCACTTCAAATTCTTTCATCTCGTTAGTCATATCGCTACCGGTTATTTTTTCTAAAAAGTTCATTGTAGTCTCCTCCTTTAAGATACTTAGCTGTTCAGCAAAGTTCTATTATTTAATTGCATCGTTGAGTTATTTTATTGGTTAACAAAAACCAAAACCATTCTTCATTAATCAAAACATAGTAAATTCCTCTTTATTAACACGGACATGTCTTTATGTTTAGCCTCAAACAATTTTCGGTCAAACAATTTTTTCGCATTCTCTAGTATTCTTACCCTAACTGGCGTTTAAATGCTTTAATGGCGATCAAGTAAGTGATAACCATAATGCCGATGCACCAGGCAAGTGCAATCCAGATATCGTGGCCAACTGTTCCTTCATTCAAGAGGGAACGAATCGCATTCACGATTGAAGTCACCGGCTGGATCTCAGCGAATGCACGGACAATTTTAGGCATCGTTTCGGTAGGGACAAAGGCAGAACTGATAAACGGCAAGAATATCAGCGGGTACGAGAAGGCCGTTGCCCCTTCCATAGTCTTTGCTGTTAATCCAGGAATGATCGCCAGCCATGTCAGCGCTAGTGTAAACAGTCCAAGTATTCCAGCTGCCGCAAGCCACTCCTGGATATTAGCGCTGGAACGGAACCCCATCAAGAGAGCGACGAGTATCACCACCACGACAGTAAGCGCATTGGAAACAAGCGATGTCAACACATGAGCCCACAATACCGACGAGCGCTTGATCGGCATGGTAATGAAACGCGCCATCAGCCCACTCTTTATATCCCCGAACAACCGGAAGGAAGTGTAAGAGACACCAGATGCGATAGCCATTAGCAAGATTCCCGGCAATAAATAATTGACGTAGTTGTCTGTTCCTGTGTCGATGGCGCCACCAAATACGTAAACAAATAGCAACATCATCATAATCGGCGTAATCGCCACCGTGATAATTGTATCCGGGCTGCGCATGATGTTGCGCATTAAACGTCCTAGTAATACTCCTGTATTACTTTTCATTTACATCTCCTCCTTTTTGCCGATGATCGCTAGAAAAATTTCCTCCAATGTCGGCTGCTTCTCGATGTATTCCACTTTCGTTGGCGGGAACATCTCCTTGAGTTCGGAAAGAGTACCGGTCGTGATGATTCTTCCGCCATGCAGGATGGCAATACGGTCCGCCAGTTGTTCGGCTTCCTCCAGATACTGGGTCGTCAGCAAGATGCTCGTGCCGCTGCCGGCAAGTTCCTTCACGGTATTCCAGACTTCAATTCGCGCTTCAGGGTCAAGTCCTGTCGTCGGTTCGTCAAGAAAAATGACCGCTGGACTCCCGATCAAGCTCATGGCAATGTCAAGTCGGCGCTTCATCCCGCCGGAATATTGGTCCGCCCGGCGATTGGCCGCGTCGTGCAGGCTGAATTTTGCAAGTAGATTGTCGGCGACTTGAGCGGGATTGGAAACTCCCCGCAACTTGGCGATCATCATCAGGTTTTCCCTTCCAGTGTGCATACCGTCTAAAGCGGCAAACTGCCCTGTCAGGCTAATGCTTTTGCGAACATGATCCGGTTGCTTCTGAACGTCAAAGCCGCAAATACCTACTTCGCCACCATCGGGCTTCATTAGCGTCGAGAGAATATTGACCGTCGTCGTCTTTCCAGCGCCATTTGAGCCAAGCAGTGCGAAAACTTCTCCATGTCGCACCTCAAAATCCACTCCCTTTAAGACTTCATTGTCTTTAAAAGATTTTTTTAATTCTTTTACAGAAATCGCTGTATTACTCATATTTTTTCCTCCTTATAATAGCGAGCAAGGCTCTCTACTTAGTAAGACTGATATTCTGTAATACTTACTACCAGGGTAAAATTTGAACTGAATAGTGGAGATGACCATTTCATGTATAGCCAGCTATTCAGTCGGGATCGGTTGCTCCGTATAAGGTTAAATGAAAATTCTCTATAATTTCTCCATTAGTCACGACCAATCGTATCATTCAACTTCTGGCGATATTTGTCTTTCCATGTCTTCGCGTCCCTCACTATTTCTTCACAGAAAGTGGCCACATCTTCCCCCGTAAGGTCAGTGACTTTTTTGCCTGCAGCTGCACCTTCCTCAAAAAGTTCGAGTATGCCACCAAAAATACGGCTCATGTCCTTCCAGTCGGTGAGGCCACCAGCAGTCCATATATAGTTTTGGATAGCTTTATAAGCGTTATGATACTCACCTGGAAGGGCCTTCGCACGTGCTTCCATCGTCTTCCATTCCTGCTTGTCGTCCAGCCTTCCGATCATTTTTTCAATAAAACTCATTTTACCTTCTCCTTTTGATTTCTTTAGTTTTGAGTTCATTCATTTTGCTTGAGATAAAATCCCATTTTATCCAAAAAATTTCAAGCTGCTTTTGACCTGCTGCATTGAGTGTGTAAAATTTTCTTGGCGGTCCCACAGTGGATCGCTTTTTCTCAATGTCCACCAGACCGTTTTTCTCAAGCCGCATGGTAATCGTGTAAACAGTGCCTTCAACCACATCACTGAAACCAAGTTCTCGCAGCTGCTGTGTGATTTCATAGCCGTAAGTTTCGCCACGACTGATGATCTCAAGCACACACCCCTCGAGCACCCCTTTGAGCATTTCTGTGATATTTTCCAATTTCATCACCTATTGTATTCCCTTAAATTTTTTTCAGTACTCTGTATTACCGGTATTAAGTATCACCAACTACCAGTATATAGTAACGCAGAATAGCGTTGCATGTCAAGCACAAATCTTTTCTTCAAAAAGCATGTTATTATGGGCGCGTAGGCGCTTTTTTTGTGAAAATGCTTGTTACGCAGTATTTAGTCTACTATGTAGTAAGAACCACCAACAAACGCTAATTCGGTAGAAAAAAAAGCCGCAACCGAAGGCTACGTGATTGCTTTGAACAGTATTTCAGTTAAACACTTTAGTATGTCCATTCTAGTGTGCACAATCTTGGATTTCACCACACGATCTTAATGCGCTTTACTCAAATAACAAGGTCGCCTCAAAGGAAATAAACCTTTGACGACGACCTCTCTTTTACTCATTATTCTGCTACGTGAAATAGACACAAATCTTGCAGTTGTTAATATCGTTAATCGGAATATCCATATCGTAAATTTCTTTCAGCACTTCTCTGTTAATAATTTCCGGAGTCGTTCCCTGCTTGACAACCTTCCCGTCCTTCAAGGCGACAATATGATCGGAATAACATGAAGCAAAGTTAATATCATGCAGCACGATCACGATCGTTTTGCCAAGCTCATCGACCATCCGTCTAAGCACCTTCATAATTTGCACAGAGTGCTTCATATCTAAATTGTTAAGCGGCTCATCCAGTAGAATATATTCGGTATCCTGGGCAATGACCATCGCGATATAAGCCCGCTGGCGCTGCCCGCCACTTAACTGGTCAAGAAATTTATCCTGAATATCCTCAAGCTCCATATAGGCAATCGCTTCGTCAATATGCTTCTTGTCCTCTTTTGTTAAGTTCCCCTGCGAATAAGGGAAACGTCCGAACGAGACAAGCTCTCTTATCGTTAACCGCAACGAAATATGGTTGGTTTGCTTCAAGATCGAGATTTTCTTTGCCAGATCCCGGCTTTTTGTTTTCGTTATATCAACATCATCGATCCGTACATCTCCTGAATCCTTGGCAATCAAACGGCTGACAATCGAAAGGAGCGTACTTTTTCCAGCACCGTTCGGACCAATGAACGAGGTGATTTGCTGTTTTTTAATGCTGACTGTGACATGGTCGACGACATTTTTCGTTGCATATTGCTTCGTTACATCAATGACTTCTACCATTTTTTACTCTCCTTTAACAATAAATATAGGAAATAAACTCCGCCGATGAAGTTGACAATGACGCTAAGTGTCGTTGAAAACGTAAAGACCCGTTCCACGATTAACTGGCCACCGACAAGGGCGATAATACTAATAAAGATCGCTGCAGTAATTAAATATTTATGCTGATATGTTTTCATGAATTCGTGCGCGACATTGGCCACGAGCAGCCCGAGGAATGTAATCGGACCGACAAGCGCCGTTGCGATCGAAACGAGGATCGCGACGATGAACAGCAGCCGTTTAACAACATAATCATAATCGACTCCTAAATTAATCGCCTGCTCCCGGCCGAGCGAAATCACATCCAAATATTTAATAAAACGATAAAAATAGAGACTTAATAACAGAATCAGAACAATAGATATCCCAAGCAAATCGGTATTGACATTATTGAAGCTGGCAAACATCCGATCCTGCACGGTCATGAACTCGTTTGGATCGATCAGCACTTGCATGAAGGTCGACAAGCTTGAAAACAAGGTCCCGAAGACAAGCCCGATCAAGAGCAGCAAATAAATATTTTGCCCTTCTCTTTTAAAGAGAAGCTTATAAAGAACTCCCGCGAACACGACCATCAATGTGACGGATAAGAGAAAGTTGACATATGGATGAATCAGTGTAAAACCGATTGAACCAAAGGCAAAAATCATAAATGTTTGTAACAGCAAATAAAGAGAATCCAGTCCGATGATACTCGGCGTCAAAATCCGGTTGTTCGTAATCGTCTGGAAAATAACCGTTGAAAAGGCAATCGCCGCTCCGGTGATGACAATCGCCAAAACGCGGAATCCTCTTCTCGGCAAAATGTATTCCCAATTTCCATTGGCGCTGATCGTCATAAAGACCGCGATTAAAATGACGGACAGGACAGCTAGAGCAATAATTTTCGACTTAAAACCCATATGATTTCCTCCTTAGTAGCAAATAGAGGAAAATCGCGCTTCCGATCACACCAACCATCAAACCAATGACAATCTCATAAGGGTAAATGATAAGTCTGCCCAAAATATCACACGCCAGGACAAAGATGGCTCCTAATAAAGCGGTATACGGAAGATTATCCCGCAGGTTGTCACCGCGGTAAATCGTCACAATATTAGGGATAATTAAACCGAGAAAAGGGATCATTCCAACCGTTAACACGACAACGGATGTAATCAGCGCAACGATAATAAGTCCTAAATTGACGACCCGCCTGTAGTTTAATCCGAGATTGACGGAGAATTCTTCTCCCATCCCTGCCACCGTAAAGCGGTTGGCGAATAAGTAAGCAAGAATAAGTCCAGGAATACTTATGTAAAGCAACTCATAATTACCTTTAATAATTGTGGCGAAATTACCTTGTAACCAGGCGGACATATTTTGGATCAGATCATGACGGTAAGCAAAAAATGTCGTGATCGAGCTGACAATATTTCCAAACATTAATCCTACCAGCGGAATAAAGATCGTATTTTTAAATTTGATCCGCTCTAAAATTTGCATAAAAATAAAAGTACCCGCCAGCGCAAAAGCGAAGGCAACCAGCATTTGTTGCAGCGGCGTTGCCGAGCTGAACAAAATTAACGAGACAAGAATACCAAGCCTGGCAGAATCCATCGTTCCGGCCGTCGTCGGTGAAACGAATTTATTTCTTGTGAGCTGCTGCATAATCATCCCGCAAATACTCATGCTGACACCTGCAATCAAAATACTCACCAGACGCGGGAACCGTACGAGCCACATCGTCTGAGCCTGCTCCTCATTCATCGAGAAAATGTCGAGTGGCGAAATATCACGGACACCAATGAATAAAGAAACAATGGATAACACAATTAACAGAATCACTAAATATCTTTTCTTCATTAAAAATTCCCGCTCTTTCTATTGGCTAAGGGTTTTTTCAATACGTACAATCGCTGATGGCGTAATCAAAAATGATAATGGTTATCAACACCATGTAAAAAGAAAGCTTTCCAGCGAGAGATATTATATTGATAATGATTATCGTTCCAGCCTCATTTTACCTTTCTTCACCGTTGATTGTCAATGTTTAATCGACAATGCTGTCTCTTTTTCATCGCCGTGAAAGAGCGGTATTCACTTGGAAAGGGAGATCAAGTAGTTTACCTCCATGACACTCCTGACATACACGTCGCTTTCTGTGGGAAGCTGTCTGTTTTAAATACGGATTTTAAATGATTTTAGGGGCTGGGGAAAAAGGTAAATAAACCTTTTCCCCAGCCCCCTAGGATGATTCTTCCGATTATTAATAGAATCTTTGATTTTGTTCGGCAGCTTCTCTCGCCAGACGGAAGCTTGAAACAGCTAATTGAGCATATGTTGTTTCTTCCTTTGGACGGAACTGGTTCTGACTGGCGGTTAGAAGATCTAACGCATTCGCCAGAGCGACATATCCGCGATATTCCTCCGTCACGAGGTTTGTATCGGCAAAGCCTAATTGATAGATTTCATCATGCTTGCCCGCCGCTTCCAATCCGAGCGCTTTAATGTACCAGACAGCCAACTCTTCGCGTGTAAGCGGCTCATCAAGAGCAAATTCCCTTTCATCCGTATCAAGCACGCCGTAATTCACAGCCTGCTCTACAACTTGAAAGAGCGGATGATCCGGCCCGATATTGTCAAAGGACTGAGCGCGATCATTCTCTCCCGGGAATGGAGGATAAATATACGTGAGTGACTTCATTGTGACCTCTAGTGCTTTTCCTTTCGTAATCTTCTCATCAGCATTGAAGTTTTCTGGATCATCAACGGTTAAAATACCCGCCTGAAGCAAATGATTCAGTTCCTCCTCCGCCCAAGGGTGAGAAACTTCTGGAAGCACGCGATCTTCTCCGGTTGCCCACTGGCCAGTTAAGGCATCCAGATAAGCGTAGCCCTTGTCAGAGAATGCCGGAACATAGAGCAAATGATAATGCTGATCCTGATCCTCTCTATAATCTCTTACGTAAGAAAGCGAGACTTGAAGAGCCTCATTAAATCGTTCAATCGCCTCCTCTTCAGAGATTGCTTCTGCTGCATTAGGCCATTGATCAATTTCCTCGAATTCAGCGGCAAGATTAATCAATTCGCCGTCCGGTGAGACGGTTACAAACAACTGATTGCCTACTACTTCAAGTCCGTTTTCAATCCGTGGAAAGACAAAGTTGAATTCATTATTATAGGAATAACCATTCTCTTTCACCGGGTAAGCATAGTGATGCAAATATGATGGTGCATATTCCTCTAAATAATCGACTGCCTTCGTCAATGCTTCTTCCTCGGATAACGTACGTCCAAGGTTTGGCTCCTGCCCGATTTCGTTCAGGACGTCCCGCTTAATATTGTAATAATTCACAATTTCGCCCGTTTGTGCATCTAGCTCAAGATTCGTTCCGTACCCGCCATTGCGATACTCATACATATAGTTGACGCTAATTACTTCACGTCCACTATAGCTGTTGTCCCTCCGTTCGACCGATTCAATACGGAGCTTCACTTCATCTGAATCAATCGCCAGCAGTTCTTCAGCAAAACGGCGCGCTGCTTCCAGCGTTATTTCGTTCCCGGCGGATTCCAGCGGCTCATCAGTGAGCATCGTGAATTCACCAAGGGTAGGCACTTCTTCACTAAAGGCGGCTGCTGTCTTCCAGTCACCTGACAAAGCGTGAACGCCTGTTACGAGAGGGAAAGGAGAATAGACGAGCTCTACTTTTTTACTATTTGGTTCATCGTAACGAATTTGATAGTGTAGCTGTAAATGAATGTTTTCTTTTATTTTCTCCACTACATTTTCTTCATCAATCACAGCATCGGCCGCATCATAGCTGTGGTCCTCGCTGCCATTCTCAATCTTATAAAAATCAGTCACGACGCCATTGGCCAGTACGGTAACCTGCAAAGATTGATCCGCCACTGGTACCCCGTTATGCAGACGATTAAATGTGAAGTGATAACGAATCGGTTCCGTTAATGTCTGGTTGCCGTAATAAAAAAGTTGATCGTCTGATAATTGATAAGAGCTACCATCCGGATACCGTCCGAGAAGCTCCAAAGCGATCTCTTCGGCTTCTTCCTTTGTTATCTTGCCAGGGAATAAGGCATCAGACAGATCTGCTGGCTGGTAGTTAAATTGCTCAATATGTAAATCTTCCCCGACAAAAAGCGCATTCCCGTACACATACTTGCCGTTACCCATTTCTTTATCGAAATCCAATGCATAGCGAACGACATCCTCATCCTCGCCGCCATAACGAAAGCCACTTCCCATCTGGAAATCATCAGCACTTAGAAAATCAAATGTACCTGGGAATAATTCTTTTAGCTTATCAATCAGCTGCTGTTTTTCAACAATGTTTTCCGCAGAAGATATTTTAATCTCAACAGGCTGAGCCCCCTCTTGGACCGGAAGCGCGCTCGCCCCCGCCACGGGGGCAAAAGTCCCCAATCCAACTACAGCCGCCAATGATAAAATACCTAATCTTTTGCTACTTCTCAAAATATCCCTCCTAGAAAATATCCAAAATTTTTTACTTCTCCGTATAAATATATTACAATTTCTAATATTTTGTATATAGTTCCCAAGATTTTTCATAATTTAGCTTCTTTTTATTTTGCCAGGGCTCCCCCATCGATCGATAAGACCGCTCCGGTGACATACTTGTTGTCCGGCAGAGCAAAATAAACACATGCTTCAGCAATTTCTTCAGCTGTTCCTAACTGCGGCGTAACGCGGCGGCTAAAAAACTGCTCCATCAGCTCCTCCGGCTGCGGGTGCTTAGCGAGCATTTCTTTTATCATTGGCGTTTCAATCGTCCCGGGACAAATGCAATTTACCCGCACGCCATCTGCCGCATGGTCAACGGTCATCGCTTTTGTCATCCCTACGACGGCCGCCTTCGCTGCACAATAAGCTGCCCGGTTGGCCAATCCTTTCAACCCTGCTTCTGACGAAATATTAATGATAGAGCCGGACTTTTGCTTGATCAGATGTGGCAGGCTGTAATGGCTGACCAAATAAGTAGAGGTAACATTGACGGCAAAAACCTCATCCCACTCTTCCTTTTTCACCGTTGCCACGCTGCCTGGGATCACGACACCGGCGTTATTGACGACGATATCGAGCTTGCCGAACTGCCGGCTGACCGCCTCAATCATCGCTTCCACTTCTGCTTCAACCGTGACATCTGCCTGAAAGAACTCGGCCACGCCACCTTTCTGTCGGATGTGGGCCACTACTCCTTCGCCACGCTTCTGATTCCTTCCTACGACAGCCACCTTCGCTCCTTCTTCGGCCATTCTTTTCGCTATCGCTTCCCCAAGGCCAGAAGTTGCTCCTGTCACGACAGCCACCTGTTCTGCTACTCTCATTCTATCTCCTCGCTTTCTCGTAAAATCAAAAGAACTTTACCACCAATAGTAAAAATAGTCAATTGAATATTCTGAAAACTTTTCGTTTTATTCCAGTCTTTACACGCTCAGCCTAAGCGGCTCAGCAGCCGCTTACTGCTGCTGAGCCGGCGCTTCTTCAGTAAGAACGCTTGCCTTGCGCTCCTGATAAAATGCGAGTCGGAAACCGATTAACGCCAGCAGGATGCTGACCATAATAATATTTTTGCTGCCATCGAAAATCGTGCTTGCATCAAGGTTGCCCCCTCCCCCGCTTCCGTGGCCGTGAATTTGTAAAGAAACGTCGCTGCTCATGACGCCCAACGTCATCGCAACGGCTGAAATGGCCGAAGCAAACGTATGACCCATTTGCCTGGTCGTTTCCAGCATTCCTGAGGCAAAGCCTTGGTAATTTCCCTTGATTGAATTCATGATGACATTGTTATTAACCGACCAGAATATCCCCATTCCCGCGCCAATCCAGGCACCGACCAGAATATACGGAATAAGCGAGGTCGAACCGAGGACAAACCAATAAATGATAAAGCCTGAAAGAATGATACCCATCCCGATGGGCCGAATGGCGTTTGAGCCTGTACGATCATAAATTGCTCCTCCGATCCGTGGAAAGATTGCATTCATGAATTCCACCGAAATGAGCACAATCCCGGCATAAACCGGCGCCATCCCCAAGCCGTCCTCGACTAAGAACGGGACAAAGAAAGTAACATTGATCATCGCCAGGTGAAGAATAAAATTCGCGCCTAGCGACGAAACGAATAACTGATTTTTAAATTCATGCAGAATAAGGATCGGCTGTTCCGCCTGCCTTTCCACTTTGATCAGCAAAAGCGTCAACCCGATTAGGAATAAAGGCACGACAAACGGGAACAGAGGCTGACAGGTAAGGGCCTGCATTCCTCCCGCAGTCGGACTGCAGCTGCCGAAATCAGGAATCGCGCTTACATAAAAAACGGTCGAAACGATAATGACATAAATCAGCAAAGCTCCGCGCAAATCAATTTTCGCCGATGTGGCCTCTACTTTCTTTTCCTTAATGGTATACACGAGACATAGAACGAGAATCGCCATCGGAATCGTAATCCAGAAAATAAGGCGCCAACTAAAAAACTGAAGAAAGATTGTACTAATGCAAATGCCGATCAGCGAACCGAATGCCGCAGCGGACGTCACCTTGCCAAAAGCGCGCGCCCTCAACCCGCCCTCCGGAAACAGCTTTGAAATGATCGAAAGCGCGTTGCCTGACATGAGCGCAGTACCGATCCCTTGCAGAGCGCGAAATAAAAACAGCTGCATGTAAGAAGCTGCAAACCCACAAGCAATGGACGCCACTAAAAAAATAACCGTTCCGGTTGTAAATACTTTTTTGTCGCCAAACTGGTCACCAATTCTCCCCGAAATCAACAGCAGCCCGGTTAAAGATAATAAATAGATGGCCATAATCCAGCCGCTTTCGGTCATCGTCAGCCCAAGATCCCGGCTGACGCTTGGCAGCATCGCCGCCACTGGGACGAGGGCAAACTGCACCATAAAATATCCTAATATGACGGTATGTAACCCTTTTTTTTGCTCCGGGGACATCTTTTCTTTTGACATGACATCTCCCCTCCTTTTCCATAACATCATTATTCTTTAATTGTAAACGGTTACAAAATACGACATGCCTTTCTTCGAGCTATCCCCTCCTTCCTCTCAGTTTTTTTTGATTAAGTTCTTGCTTTTTTGGAGCCGCATGAATTTCTGATCACTAACTCCGGCTCTAATGTAATACGAAACGGCAGCGAATTAGACGCCGAAGAAGCTCTGTTTTTATCTTCGATTTTTTGCATTAGCTTTTCCGCCGCTAATTGAGCCATCTCTTCTGCCCGTATGCCGACGGTCGTTAATTCGATTAAGCTGTGCCCCGACAAGCTGATATTGTCGACGCCGATCAGCGCGATGTCATCCGGGACGGCGACATGTTGCTTTGTTAAATAATTAAGGGCATCGAGCGCAATATGATCAGCCGTTGTGAAAATAGCTGTCGGCTTCACTTTTTTGCTGCGCATTTCATCCAATACCTTTGGCACTTCGGTTTTCGTATTCGTAAAATCAACCGAGCGGATAAAATGGTCGTAAGCCTTCAAACCGTATTCATTTAACGCTGCATAATAACCGGAGATCCGATCCTGCACCGTATTAAACTTATTGGGCCCATGAATGATGCCGATTCGCTTATGCCCTAATTGGATCAGATGCTTTACCGCTGTATACGCCGCTTTAAAGCTGTCATGGATCACGTAATCAGTATCATCCTGATCCGTTTTGCGGTTATAAAGGATATAAGGAATGTTGTTTTTTTCCAGATTCTCAAACGACGTGTCTTTAAAAGCAGCACCAATAATGACCCCATCTACTCTGCGATTGACGAGAAGGTCGATATACTCCGTCACTTTTTCTTTTTTCTCATCGGTTACATATACATTCACATGGCAATTGTAGCGTTCGACAATTTTAATAATGACTTCCGCCGTCTCCGCAAAAAACGGATTGCCGAGATTGCCGACAATTAAGCCAACGGTGAACGTTCTTTTCATCACCATGCTTCGTGCAATCAAATCTGGTTGATAATCCAGCTCTTCAATTGCCTGTAATACTTTCTTCTTCGTACTTTCCTTCACAAAAGGATTGTTGTTTACCACTCTTGATACTGTCGCTGTCGAAACGCCTGCCTTCACCGCTATATCTTTAATCGTCACCTGCACTTAAATCGCCTGCCTCAACTGATGTTTACATGTTTATTTTTTCCATTGTACACGTTTACAATATCAAGGAATGCAAAAAAGTCAAAAACACTTGAGAATAGTTTATCATTCCCAATCCCCGCGGTCAATAAAATTCTGAAAATACGAATAATTACTCCGGATGCAAACGGATTGACAGCTTAGCTGCGCCAAACCCATGTATCGCCGTGCCGAGTACGACTTGTCGATTTTTCCACCCACTTGCGACTGGACATGTCATCCCCTGTTCTTCCTTCTGTTTTTAATGAAAATGTCATACTTCCTGCCCAATTTCTGCCTATCCAGCCTATTTACCGGGTAAACTACTTATAACATAGAAAAGAAAGAGGGATAATAAATGAGAGAAAAACAAGTTAGAATCGCAATAGTAGCTGTTTTCACTGTCTTAACGCTGACAGCGTGCGGCGACAATCCGAATGAAACAGTGCCGGGAGACAATGAAGATCATATTGAAAGGAGCGATAACACCGAGGAGCCGGCATCTCATGATTCCCACGCTGAAATGAATCATTCAAGCTCAGGGGAAGTTCCTGACAATTTACAGCCCGCCGAAAATCCAGCTTATGAAGTGGGCAGTCACGCTATTCTTCAAACCGATCATATGGCGGGAATGCAAGGGGCAGAAGCAACAATCACCGGCGCTTACGACACGGTTGCTTACGTCGTCACCTACACTCCGACAACCGGGGGCGAGCCTGTTGAACATCATAAATGGGTCGTTCATGAGGAAATCGAAGACGCGGCTGATGATCAGGTGATGGCGCCGGGAACAGAAGTAGTTTTGCTGGCCGATCATATGGAAGGAATGGAAGGGGCAACAGCAACGATTGAGGCCGCCGAGGAGACGACTGTTTACACGGTCACCTACACGTCAACGACAAGTGGAGAAGAAGTGGAACATCATAAATGGGTGATAGAAAGTGAACTTGCTGCTGAATAGAGATCACGTGACAGCGGCAATCCATTTTCTCTTCATTTAAAAGTGGACTGGATGGAACGGAAGCTGCTGAAAAAGAGAAAATCGCCCTTTTTCAGCGCCTTATGAAACAGCCGTTTTTTTTTTGACACTGTCCCTGATCTTTCTAATCTGCTTTGCTGCCATGATATAATATGCTAAAGTTTCTTTTGAAAATGAAGCCGAAAAGGTGATGATCATGAAGACAAACAACGAATTTCCGCATCAAGGATGGAATCTCGACAATAGCTATGCGCGCCTGCCGGAGAGCTTTTTTACTCAGCTGACTCCCTCTCCTGTATCCTCACCGGAGCTTGTGATCTTCAACGATTCCTTGGCTTCGGCTCTGGGGTTTCAAAGCAAGGAGCTGCAAAGCAAAGAAGGAATCGAAATCTTTGCAGGCAACAAAATGCCCGAGACTGCTTATCCGCTCGCCCAGGCTTATGCCGGCCATCAATTTGGACATTTTACAATGCTCGGGGATGGACGGGCTCTGCTAATTGGAGAACAGCTGACGCCGGCAGGTGAGCGAGTAGATATTCAGCTCAAAGGCTCCGGGCGTACACCGTTTTCACGCGGCGGTGACGGACGCGCCGCTCTCGGGCCGATGCTGCGCGAGTATGTGATCAGTGAAGCGATGCACGCGCTTGGCATTCCTACGACCCGCAGTCTCGCAGTCGTCGCAACGGGGGAAGTCGTGTATCGGGAAACCGAACTGCCGGGCGCTGTTCTTACCCGTGTCGCCGCCAGTCATTTGCGTGTCGGCACCTTTCAATATGCGGCCAGATGGGGTTCGAAAAAGGATCTGCAAGCACTGGCTGACTATGCCTGGGACCGCCATTTTTCTGATCTCCCGGCCGTTCAGAACCGTTATTTGTCTTTGCTGCAGCAGGTTGCCGCACGCCAAGCCCAGCTAATCGCCAAATGGCAGCTCGCCGGCTTTATTCATGGCGTTATGAACACGGACAACATGACGATCAGCGGGGAAACGATCGATTATGGACCATGCGCCTTTATGGACACCTTCGATCCGAAAACCGTATTTAGCTCGATTGATGTCCAAGGCCGTTATGCTTACGGCAACCAGCCGCGGATTGGCGAATGGAATCTTGCCCGTTTTGCGGAAGCGCTCTTGCCGCTGCTTGATGACGATGAGCAAGCAGCCGTCGATCAGGCTCAGGACGTCATTTCCAATTTCGCCTCACAATTCCGCCAAGAATGGCTAAACGGAATGCGGGCCAAACTCGGAATCACCAACGAAGAAAAACAGGATATCTCGTTAGTGGAAGACCTGCTCGGTATGATGCAGCAGGAAAAAGCGGACTACACCAATACGTTCCGCGCCCTGACGCTTGGAGAATATCCAGCAGATACCGCTCTTTTTGCCGGCTCAGCGTTCAAACAATGGGAAGAACGCTGGCAATCGAGACTCGGCCGCCAGACTTGCCCGGAAGCGGAGAGCAAGCAGCTTATGAAGCGCCATAATCCAGCGATTATTCCACGCAATCACCTCGTGGAAGAAGCATTAGCCGCCGCAGTTGATCATGGAGACTATGACGTGCTGCACCGCCTCCTCGCTGCTCTGGCCGATCCATACGCCTACTCGCCCGAGCAAACCGCGTATGCCGTCTTACCTCCCCCGCCCTCCCAGCCTTATCAGACGTATTGCGGCACATGAATGTGCAAGGCAGCAGGCTTAGCCAAAAGGGAAAATTACCCCTTCCGGCTAAGTCTCTTGCTTTTTTCTAAGTTTTCTTGCTTTTCCGGCAACAGTTGTATCATAATACGAGTAAAAAAACGTTATCGTTTAACTAGCAATCTAGCTGATTGCGAAATGAGGATTTCATGAAAAAAACTAAGTTATTTCTCTATATTACGATTTTTTTCATTGTATTGGCTTGTATCCGGCTATTTTGGCTCACCTTCCATGTTATTCCGGATGAACGCTACGCTAATGATGGCGTTCTTGATCTGCGCAGCGAGAACATGCCAAGTGATGACGTTATTACATTAAGCGGAGATTGGTCTTTTTACCCGAACCAGCTGCTTCATCAAACAGAGGACCTCGAATCGTCCGAAAAGCGTTATCAGTCTGTTCAAGGCGAATGGGAAAAGGGAAATGAACAAGCTTCCCTCCAATACGGTACCTATCATTTACGGCTTCTATTAAACGAAGCAGATACCGAAAAGCCTTACGGGATACGAATTCCGTCGATCCGTTCAGCCTCCCATGTTTACCTGAACGGGAAATCACTCGGACAGGCCGGGGTTCCAGCTGCTGATCAGTCGGATTTTATTTCTCGCAATGTTCCGTATTATGTATATTTCTATGCGGATACGGAGGAAATCGACCTGTTCATTCAAGTCGCTAATTTGCCTGATACTGGTCCCGGCAGTGTTGAACAGCACATCACGCTTGGTCATATGGACGTTCTTAAACGGGAAGAGCTGATCTCGCTTATCAGCGAGATTATGGTCGCAATCGTTTTTCTGATTCATTCTCTTTATGCCGGACTCATTTATCTGTTAGGGATCAGGCAAAAAGAATTAATCTTTTTTATGTTGCTTACGCTTCATGCCACGTTAATGATTTTGGCATCAGACAGTAAGCTTCTCTATGTATTTTTGAACGTCCCTTACGACTGGCAAATGAAAATGACGTATTACATATATTCAGCGGTGATGCTGTTCTTACTGCTTTATTTTAAGTATTTAATACCGGACTATATGAACAACCGGCTTTTCCGGCTCATGCGTCTGGGCTGTCTGGTCTATCTCACTTTTATTATCCTCGCACCGGTTTCGATGATATTGAGCGTCAAATCACTGTTGCTGCTTGTCTTGCTGATTCCTTCGCTGATTATTACGATTCAGCTGATCCGTGTGACGTTCCACGGAATGGCGGACAGCGTTTATATTATGTTAGGTGTAACAGCAGTAACGAGCAATGTCGTCTGGCTTGTATTAAGTCCAAGAATTACTCCTGTGTATGTGTTTTACCCGTTCGACCTCCTGTTTGCGATCATAATTTTCTGTATCTTTTGGTTCAAACGCTACTTTCGCAATGTCGAACGGACAAAGCTGCTATCAGAACGGCTGAAACGGGCCAACAAGAAAAAAGATGAGTTTCTCGCCAATACATCCCATGAATTGCGCAATCCGCTTCATGGCATTGTCAATATCGCCGAACATGTGTTAAAAACCGAACGAGCGGCGATCAGAGCCGAAAGCAGGCATGATCTGGAGCTTCTGCTGACAGTCGGTCGCAGAATGGAGCTCCTTATTAACGACCTTCTCGATATGACGCAATTAAAGGAAAATCAGATCAGACTTCAGCTAAAGCCAGTCGATTTATCAGCAGTTGTAAAAGGAGTGCTTGATATGCTGCGCTTTATGGCTGCCGGAAAGCCGATCCGCTTCATATCGAAAGTAACCGGCGATTTTCCTGCTGTGAAGGCTGATGAGAATCGTTTACTTCAAATTCTGTTCAACCTTGCCCATAATGCAGTGAAGTATACGGAAAACGGCTCTATTACCATTCACGCGTCAGTTGTTGGCACGAAAGCTTATATTAGCGTAAGTGATACCGGGCCGGGAATCGATGAAGATGTGCAAAAGCGGATGTTTGAACCATATGAACAAGGCGATCCAGGAAAAGCTGCTTCGGCCGGAGGAATCGGGCTCGGGCTGGCAATATGCAAGGAGCTTGTCGAGCTTCATGGCGGCGAACTGACCGTCACCTCATCCAAAGGAAACGGCTCCTCCTTTACTTTCTTCCTGCCTATAGCAGATGAAATTCCTGAAAGTCTTGAACAGAATGAGCTGTTTATTGAACATGAGCAATCCGGAGCCTCGATTCAGGCTTCAGAGCCAGCAAATGAAGAAAATCTGCCGGCTGTGGCGAATATTTTAATTGTCGATGATGATCCCGTCAATTTGCATATTATGGACAAAACAATTTCAACAGAGCATTATGCCATTACAACTGCTTTAAGCGGAGAGGAAGCGCTGGAAAAATTGACAGATCCGAATTGGGATTTGGTCATCAGTGATGTGATGATGCCGCAAATGTCCGGCTATGAGCTAACCGAAATAATTCGTAAACGCTTCACGATTTCCGAGCTTCCGGTTTTATTGCTGACGGCGCGCAATCGTCCGGAAGACATTTATACCGGCTTCCAATCCGGCGCAAACGACTATATTACAAAGCCTGTTAATTCTTTAGAGCTGCGAGCGCGCGTCCGGACATTGGTTCACATTAAGCAAACGACTTCCGAGCATTTACGGATGGAAGCGGCATGGCTGCAGGCACAAATCCAACCGCACTTTTTGTTTAATACACTGAATACGATACTTGCTTTAATGGAATATGATCAGCAAAAAATGAGAGCTGTCTTTGAAGCCTTTATTGACTATTTGCAGTCAGGCTTTGATTTTGAAAACTCAAAACAGGCGATTCCGCTACAGCAGGAGCTTGCGGTCGTTCGCTCCTACTTATTTATTGAACAGGCAAGATTCGGTGATCGCTTAAACGTGATTTGGGAAGGAGAAGAAGAGATTGAGGTTGACGTTCCTCCTCTTTCGATCCAGACATTGGTGGAAAATGCCTTGAATCACGGGATTTTAAAGCAGGCTGAAGGGGGAACGATCCGACTTGCTATCATCAGAGACGAACAGGAAGTGACGATATCGATCTCTGACGACGGGGTAGGAATGCCTGCAGAAATAACCCGGGGAGCGTTCACTCAAGCCAAACCGGGAAAGGGCGTTGGTCTGTACAACACCGACCGGCGGCTTAAACAGCTGTACGGACACGGATTGGTCATCCAAAGCACTGCAAACAAGGGGACAACTGTTTCCTTCCATGTTCCGTTGCAAAACACTGAAGGACTGGGCAAAAGATAAAAAAATCTTTTGCCCGGCCCCTCGCTCGTCCATTTTCAATTATCTCTTTTCGATCTTCGGGAGCAAACAACAGCTGCATGTTGCTGTTCAAGTGAAATAACTTTTACTAATGCAGATCGGCTGTTTTTTTACGTTTCTCAACGCTTTTCAGCAGTCAGTAGCAGAAAAAGCCGAACAGCATGAACGAAAATCGTGAGACTAAACAGGCCAATTAATGTAAGATCAAAAACAGCAGGTGTCTGAAAATCAACAAAAAGCATCATAATTGCCAATCCTATTCCAAGCATCAATAGATTCATATACCCAAATTTTTCAAGCATCAGTAGAAGTGGATGTGAGATTTATCGTTTAGCGGGAAGGCAAGGAAACATCCTCCCTCTTCATTAGCGGCGGCGTTTCTTCTTAGGGGGAGAACGCCGTTTTTCATTTTTTCGTTCTTGTTTTAACTCGTATAAGTCCTTCACACTTGAAATAATCGCTTTGAAAGCTCCAGCGATAAGAGCGAAAAGCGCGATGAGCTTTTCGACATCCACTGATTCGCCTCCTTCCTACTATCATTATAATGTTTCAAAAGGAGGCGATGAATAGGTGTGATGATTATTTTCAAGCAAAATGTGCATGTATCATTGAAAATAGGCGGGATTTTTATAGAAAATGAAAATCCATTATCTAATTCGCAAAAAATCACAATTCATTTGATACATTTCATTACAAGAATATTGAGATTTTTTAAAAAATACGATTAAATGAAAACAAGGAAAGAAAATAATTCCCGATTATGATAATTTCCACGTTAACAATTCCCGTTCTTAATAAATCTTTAATCTGCAGGAGGCTTGTATGAAAAACTATCGGTCTATGGACACAGAGCTAATTCATGCTATGGTACAGCCTGATGAAAAAACTGGGGCGATCGCCCAATCAATTGTTCCGGCAGTTGCTTACGCTTTTCCTGATTGCGAAACTGCTGCCGATGTCGTAACAGGAAACAAAGAAGGAATCTACTATGGCAGATATGGAAATGCGACGATTAAAACGTTAGAAGATAAAATCGCCTATTTGGAAAATGGTGAAGCCGCTCTCGGTGTCAGCTCCGGGATGGCCGCGATCAGCATTGCCATTCTTGCTTACGTCAAGCACGGAGAGCATGTGCTTGTGACGAAGGATGTCTATGGAGGTACTCATAAATTTTTAACAACACTGGCGCCGCGCTTTGGCATCTCTTATGATTTTGTTGACTGTACATCAATGGACGTTATTGAACAGGCGATCCAGCCGAACACAAAAGCGATTTATATCGAGACGCCTTCCAACCCTTGTCTTACAGTCTTAGACATTAGGGACATTGCCAAAATTGCTAATTTGTATAACATCCCCTTGATTGTTGATAACACCTTTATGTCCCCTTATTTACAAAAACCGCTGGAGCTTGGAGCCAATGTCGTTGTCCACAGCGCGACAAAGTATTTAAACGGTCATGGCGATGTCCTTGCCGGCTTTATCGTCGCCAAGAAACAGGACATCCATCATATGCGGAAAAATGTGATGGGCGATCTCGGTCAAGTGTTAAATTCATGGGACGCCTTCCTCATCCTGCGCGGCCTGAAAACATTGGCGCTGCGCGTTCATCGCCATTGCGACAACGCGCATGCAATTGCTCACTATTTAGAGACACATCCCGGCATTGAAAAAGTCTATTATCCCGGCCTGCCCTCTCATCCGCAGCATGCGTTAGCAAAAAAACAAATGAGGGCGATGGGCGGAATTGTTTCTTTTGAAGTGAAAGGCGGTTATCAGGCTAGTAAGCAATTTATCAATGCTTTAAAATTAGCGATGATCTCCTTCAGCTTAGGAGATCCCGAAACATTGGTACAGCACCCGGCGACGATGACTCATTCATCCGTTCCGGCATTCGAACGGGAGAAGTTCGGCATTACCGATGGATTAATCCGGCTTTCTCTCGGCTTGGAAGAAGCTCAGGATATTATCGCTGATTTAGAACAAGCGTTGGCCCAGCTCTCTCAGAATATCACTACATGACCTAACCGTGCATTTTAGGGGGGAATACGATGAATCATGCTTCTTATTTAACGGCCATTGAACAAGAGCTGCAACGTTTTTTAGATGTTCTCGCTGAACTAATCGACTTAGAATTTACCGTTGTCAACGACAAATTAGTCAGAATTGCCGGCACTGGCTCTTACAAAGAGCAGATTGGCAGCATCGCCCCGGAAGGTTCCCTTTTTCAAAACGTGCTGGAAACAGGGATCCCCCGGTTTATTTTAGATATTCAAAACGAAGAAGAAAACTGCCGAAACTGTGTCTTTAATCGACATTGCCGGGAGCTTTCGACGATGGGGTACCCGATCATTCTCGATAACCGTCCAATCGGCGTCATCGGAATTATCGCTTTTTCCCCGCAGCAAAAAGAAAAAGTCGTCGAGAACTTATCGACGTTGTGGGATTTGCTCAAACAGACCCACCAATTTATTGAAAATAAAATCGCCCTGTTCGAGACTGCGGATTCACCAAAAGCACTGCCTCCCGCTGAACCGGTTCAAAACGCGATCATCTTTCAAGACATCATCGGGTACGACACTTCATTAAAAGATATCGTGAAAAGGGCCGAGCGGGTCACTTCCAGCCCTTCAGCCGTTCTCATTCAGGGTGAGGCCGGCACAGGGAAGGAACAGCTGGCGAAAGCTCTCCATTACGGGGGAAACCGGGCGAGCGCTTCCTTTATTCCAATCAGCTGTTCAGCGGTACCAGCCGAGGTGCTGGAACGTGAGCTTTTTGGCTATGGAGATGACGAGCCAGGATGGTTGGAGAAAGCCGCGAACGGGACAGTCTTCTTTGATGAGATTGGCGACCTGCCTCTTTCCCTGCAGGCAAAACTGCAAAGGGCACTGCAAGTGGGAAGCATCTATCGCGTAAATGGCAGCAGGTCCCTTTCCATTAATGTGAGGATCATCGCGGCAACGAGCAAAAACCTTGAACAGATGATCCAGGAAGGGATGTTCAGAGAGGATTTTTATTACCAAATAAATGTCCTCCCTTTTACGTTACCGCCGCTAAAAGAGCGAAAAGAGGACATCCTGAAATTGTTTACCTTTTTCTTAAAAAAGCACGGCGAGCGTTTGAACAAACCAATGATGAAAGTAGAGCCTATTGTCGAGCAATGGCTGCTGCACCATCAGTGGCCGGGCAACATTAGACAGCTGGAAAATGTCGCCGAATACCTTGTTAATTTTGCTCAAGATGACGTAATTACAAGCGGAGACTTGCCGGACTCCTTTTTTCAGAAAGAGAAAGTGCTGCATCCTGACAAAGTAAGAAGCCTCGATGAACTCGTCGCTGAATACGAAAAAACGATTCTACAACAATTACTGGAATCCGCTCATTCCACCTCTGAAAAAGAAAAAGTCGCCAACGACTTAAACATCAGCCTCTCCACCCTCTACCGCAAACTAGAAAAATACCAGATTTCATAGAGGCTGTGACAAAAGGTTGTTTTTTTACCTTTTGTCACAGCCTTTAAGCAATGAGTGGAACCGACACGATCTTTTTAAAGTCCGTTGTGAGCAAGCTGCTGAAAAAGTACGGTTTTCACTTTTCCGGCAGCTTTTTCGTAATGAGCGTAGCCGTTGCCTGATTTTGAAAGCCTTGCTATAAGGAACCAGCTTGTCCCGACCCTCTTATTCATATTTTAAAGGGTCTCCATCAAACGGCTGTTCCGCGACTTTAATGGATTCCGTCGGACAGCCTTCCAGCGCATCGATGACATCGTCAATCAAGTCTTCGGCGATGATGTTCATTCCTTTATTCTCATCAATCACGACATAGGCAATTCCTTCATCGTCATAATCATAAATATCAGGAGCGGACGCGCCACAGGCACCGCAGGCGATGCAAGTCTCTTGATCGACAATCGTATAATGAGCCATATGTAACCTCCTCTTTATTTGCTTTCCTCTGTATGAAGCAAAGTCCAAACTTTCTCCGGTGTGAATGGGAGCGAATACCCGCGTTTTCCTATCGCATGGGCAATTGCATTGGCGATCGCCCCCGGCACAGGGTCTAACGCGACCTCCCCAACAGATTTGGCCCCGAAAGGACCGTGCGGGTCTTCTCCTTCAATAAAGCTTACTTGTATGTCTGGAATATCCGCCGCCCCCGGCATCCGATAATCCATGATGCTCGGATTCATCACCCGCCCCTCTTCAAGCTTCAATTCCTCCATCGTCACCCAGCCGATTCCCTGAGCGACAGCCCCGTTCACCTGACTGATCGCCCCGACTTCGTTCAAGATCGTCCCGGAATCATGTGCCGCCCAGTACCCAAGCAGCTTTACTCGGCCTGTATCAGGATCCACCTCAACCTCCGCCACATGAGCGGCAAACGGATAATTAGGCGACGGATTCCCGTAATATGTGTGGTCCGGCAGCTCCGTATTTGGGACATATGTGCTGCGAACGAGCAATTCCTCGCCGGCATTCTTCATTCGAAAAAGCGTGGCAATCTCTTTGAAAGAATGTGCGGTTTCCCCAACGACGATAAACCGTTCATCCCACTTCCCTTCCGTCCCGTATAGCTCTTTCATAAAGGCAGACAGCTTTCGCTTGAATTCAGCGGCCGCTAATTGAACGGCGTTGCCTCCCATCACCGTGCTTCTTGATGCCAATGTCCCGATTCCAAATGGGTGACGAGCGGTGTCTCCCGATTTGACAATGATCGCCTGATCACTGATTCCCAATTCACGCGCGGCAATTTTCGCATAGGTTTGGCTCAATCCTTGGCCGAGGTCAATTTCTCCGGTTTCGACCTCGATGTCTCCCGTTGCTTTCAAGCGAAGAACCGCCGTTGAGCCGTCGAATCTTGGATCAATGCCACGAAAGCCGGACACATGATTGCCGAGGGCCAGACCGAGACCGCGATTTTTCGGCAGGCTGTCGCGTCTTTGCCAATTGGCCATCTTCTTCACTGTATCGATGCATTCTTCAAGCTTGCAGCTGTCGAGCTGATAGCCGTGAGCCGTTCTCTCATTTTGATGGACAATATTCATCCGCCGCAGCTCAGCCGGATCGATCTTCAGACTATCGGCGATCTCGTCGATGATGCTTTCCACCGCGAACAGCATTTCCGCGTTTCCGAAGCCTCTCATGCATGTCGTTGGACTATTGTTTGTATAGCAGAGGTTCCCTTCAGCTCTGACATTGTTAAAATGGTAAATTCCATCAGGACGTGTGCAGGCGGTGGCGACAATATTCGGACTCCAATAAATCCGCGCGCCGGCATTGGCGTAGACGACCACATCTTTATAAACAAATTTACCATCCGCTGTTGCCCCGATTTCAACATCCATCTTCAATGGCACGCGCGGATGAGCGCTGATCATATCCTCCTTACGGTCGAATACCATTTTGACAGGCCTTTTTGCTTCCATACTCAAAGCGGCTGCGATAATATGCATTTTCAACACATATTTCGCGCCAAATGACCCTCCGATTGGCGGCACGATGATCCGGACTCTGTCTTCCGGCAAGCCGAACGCCGCCGCGTACGTTTCACGGGCCCGATACGGAATATGGGAACCGGCCCACAGCGTTATGCCCTCCTCCTCCGACCAACTGGCAAGCGCGGCAATCGGCTCGAGATGCCCCTGGTAAATCGGGTTAATCACATACCGGCCGCCGCGGACGATTTCCGCATCCTTTTTAGCCGTCTCCACATCCCCGCGCTCAAGCTGTAAATGCATCGGGCGGTTCTGCTCCGTCTGTGGATAAAGCAGCGGACTTTCAGGGGAGAGCGCCTCCTCCGCGTCGAAAACGGCCGGCAATCCTTCATAGTGCACATCAATCATCTGCAGGGCGGCTTGAACGAGCTCTTTTGAGTCAGCCGCGACAGCCGCGACTTCATCCCCGATAAAGAGTACCTCCGATTCCGCGAAAATGTTCCAGTCCTTATACTTCGTCGGTCCATAGGCAAGCCTTGGAACATCGGCCGCCGTCAGTACTGCATGCACGCCTTCTATTTCCAGAGCTTTCGTTGTGTCTATGTTGACGATTCGCGCATGAGCGTGCGGGCTTCGTAAAATACCGCCTGCCAGCTGGCCAGGTAAGCTGATATCTTCGACAAATCTCGTCTCGCCGGTTAGCTTTTGAACATGAGCATGAGGTGATTTAAACGTGCTGTTCACGATCGCTCTCCTCCTTTTCGATCTTTTCAACAGCCTGGATGATACCTCGGTAGCCTGTGCAACGGCAAAGATTATTTTTCAACGCCTGTGCTACATTTCCATTGAATGGAGCGGGGGCATTGACATAAGCGGTTACTGTCATCATGATGCCTGGCGTGCAAAATCCACATTGGACACCGCCATGTACAATCATTGAATCGGTCAGCCTTTGAAAGATGTCATGCTGCTTGATTCCTTCAATTGTTTCCACGTGCGCCCCCTGCACAGCCGCTGTTGGTAAAATACAAGAGACAACAGGCTTGCCGTCCAGTAACACCGTGCAAGCTCCACATTCCCCCGTTTTACAGCCGATTTTCGTCCCTGTTAACCCTGCTTCTTTCCGAATATAGTCCACTAAAGGCTTCGTTGGTGACCCGTGCCAAGTCTGCTGCTGTCCATTCAGTTTCAATTGAACTGTTTCTCCGCTCGTCATAGCTGCCCTCCTGACATTCCTGTTTCTTACGTTGTTAAGACAGACTCGTGAAACATCTCTTCTTTCGTAAATGTTCTTGAGATCAGGCCGTCTTCTTTTAAAAACTCGATAAACTGCGCAATTTGCGGCCAGTTCTTTTGCAGCCCGTAAGGCCAGAGGTCGTTCTTCATTAAGGCAGCTGAACGCTCCGCCGATTCCCAGACCCACGGCACAATTGATTGATTGCTGATCGTTTCAAACGTGCTTTTCATCATTTCATTTTTTTGGGTAAGAAAGCGCTGATACAGTTGTTGCGGTAATGCCGGATAGGCTTTCACCGTTTCTTTTTTCAGTGAGACAAGATGCATGATTGGAAAAACATTCGTTTCCTGATAATATCTCTTTTCCTCCTCCCAGGCATCGGGAAAGAGGCGACGAATCTTCCCTCCCTCCCCATCCAAAGGAAAATAGTGCTCCGGTGGACGTCTGACAGTCATAATGGCATCGACCTCCCCCTCGACGAGAGCATCGAAAATATTCGCCGTCTTAGCTGCTGTTGCTGGCGTATCAATCGGGATCCGTTCCGGGCGAAACGTCACCCAGTCAATCTCATCTGTCTGCACGTCCCACAGATGACGGAAATAGGCTCTTATCCAAACGGCCGCGGTCATTTGATATTCAGGAAGACCGACGCGAAGACGCTTTAGCTCTGACGGGTGCTTCCACGGTGAATCCGCGCGGACATAGAGCGTATTATGGCGGAAGGATCGCGAAAGAAAAACCGGAATCGCCGTCAGCCGCTGATCGCCCCGATCAAGGCCAATGAGATAGGAGGCAAGGGAAAGCTCCGACAGATCATAGCACGCTTCCGATACTTGCTTCTCAAAAATCTCTTCTATATTCGTGCTTTTCAGATTGAATTGAAAGGAAGGAAGCTGTTCTTCCCCGGAAACAATCCAATTCGTGCGACTGCTGATTGACACCGCTGTGCTTACTTGTGCTTTCACGGTTAGCGTTCTCTCCTTTCATGTGAGGGCAAGCTTCGTCAAAGCCTTCTTAATAAAAACGCTGACCATCGCCTGACGATACGCCGCGCTCGCCCTGACATCGGTGATCGGCTGACATTGAGCGGCAACAAGCTCTGCCAGCCGCGCGATGGCGGTTTCATTGCTTTCGACATCATGAAACGCCGCGAATACCGGCTTCCCATTCGCGGCACCGACAGCGACATTGAGCCAGTTCACCCGCCGGCTGCTTTCTTCCAGCACGACCGCAACGGAAACGAGCGAAATATCTGTTCCACCGCGCTGATCGTGCCGTAAAAATGTTTGCGGAAGACCGCTCACTTTATCAGGTATGAAAATAGCTGTAATCATTTCATTCTTTTCAAGGGTTGTTTTCTTAGGTGCCGTTACAAAATCAACAAGTGGAACGATGCGCGTCCGCTCTTTGCTTTTCAGCGTCACGGTCGCTTCATAGGCGACTAAAGGGATAATCAGATCAGCGGCCGGGGACGCATTCGCGAGATTGCCGCCGATCGATGCCCGGTTTTGGATTTGCCAGCCGCCGATGACACGGCTCGCCTCCTGAAGGGCGGGCAATTCTTCCAGCAGCGTACTTTGCCATATCTCGGAAGCTGTCACCGCCGCTCCGATTTCAATCCCGCCTTCCACTCGCCTGATCTGCCGTAGCTCTGGCAGATGTTGAATATTGAGCCATGACCGATTTCGCAGCTCCTGTTCCGCTTGAAAATTGACAAATAAATCCGTTCCTCCGCAAACAATTTGCGCTTGCTCCTCCTCAAGCAGATTCAAAGCTTCTTCTAAGGTAGAGGGGCTGTGCCAACTCATTTACGCTTCACCTCTATTCAATCGACGTAACCAAATCTTTCAGCCATGGCCTTGCTGCTAAAGGCTCAATGCTAAACTCGGCATTCTCTTCTGCGCGCAAGCTGCATAAATAGCCGGGCTTCTCATTGACGACGGCCATGCATTCCTTGCACGCGTTTGCCGAGCGGCAGGAATAGCGAACGGCGATCGACGGATCTTTATGTTCCCTGATCCAAAAAATCGCATCAAGCAAGCTCATTCCTTCGATGAATGGAACAGTATGTTTTTCAACTGCCCTTTCGCTTCCTTGCTGACCACGGACAATTTGTAAGCTGAATTCTGCCATCGTTATGACCCCTTTCCTACTTTTGCTTCCAGCACGAGTCTGTCCAGCTTCCATTCCTTCTCTTCCTCTAGGAAAAAGCGGCTGCTGTAAGCCTCGTCAAGCTGTTCCGGATAATCGAGCCGCACATGGGCTCCTCGCGACTCCTTCCTCTCAATCGCCCCTGTAATAATCGCTTCACCTAACAATGTCATATGGTAGGCTTCGATTTTTTCAACGAGAGAAAGTGCATAGTCTTCCTGGGGCTGCAGCGCTGTCCTTTCAATTTCCGTCCGAATCGCTTTGATCTCCTTCAGCGCCTGCACCAGTTCTTCCTCAAGCCGCAGCGGCCCTGAGCCTTTCCATAACGTTCTTTGTATATCGCGCCTTAACGCCAGCATTGACTTTTCGTCCTGCTCCACCTCGCGCGGATGCCAAAACTGCTGCAGCCTCTCCCATTCCCGTTCAAGCTCCTCAGCTACGATATCATCAGCCCGGGCCACAAGCCGATCGGCCGCCTGCTCTCCGGCGATTTTTCCCGTCACGAGCGCTTCCGTTATCGCGTTGCCTGATAACCGGTTGGCCCCGTGCATGCCGTAAATAAGCTCTCCACACGCATACAGCCCTTCGACAGTCGTCTTCATGGAAGTGTCAACCCGTACACCGCCGAGCATAAAATGGGCCATCGGCGCGACCTCGACTAAATCCTTCGTCAAATCGACTCCCTGTGATTTTAAAATATCGATCACCGGGCCGAAGCCTTCTTTCAGCTTTTCCTCCGGCACCATGCGGAAATCGAGATACGCCCCGCCATGCTTGGAGCCTCGTCCCGCTTCGACTTCCTTAAAAATCGCATAGCTCGTTAAATCTCTCGTTGCGGTATATTTACCGGCGACTTCTCCAGCATATCGTTCCATGAACTCTTCTTCATTGCCATTTAATAACCGCCCGCCAAGCTTATAGCGGAACGGGTCCCACATAATCGGATCAATCCCGACAAGCGGCGGATACAGATGGGCAATCGGGAAAAACTGCACCATCTCCATATCGCGGAGCTCACAGCCTGCCTCCGCCGCTAAAATATGACCGTCACCCGTCATATTGGAGGAGGCGCTATTGCGTTCAAACACCTCGGTCAGTCCGCCTGTCGCCAAAATCGTCTGCGAAGCTGAAATGCTGATTGGCTGCATCGTTTCCATTGAAAAACCAAGCGCTCCGGCAATTTGTCCTTCGTGCTTGACAAGGCGGGTAATCATAACGTTTTTTAAACGCGTCACCTTCTCATCACGCCAGATCGAACGCTTTAAGCCATTGGCCGTTGATTCACCCGTCTTTAGAATATCGACATAGACGCAGCGCTTCCGTGAATGGCCCGGCGAAACGACCTGAGACCGCTTGCCGTCTTCGATTTTGGCCCATTTGACGCCATATGTTTCGACTTCATTGATCACTTCCGGGCCGCGTTCGACAATCGCCCGGACAATTTCCGGATCGGCTAATCCGCGGCTGCCGGCCATCGTGTCTTCAAAGTGCAGATCTGTGCTGTCATCGTCCGCTTCCCCGAGCGCGACCGCGACCGTCATCTGGGCAATAATCGTCGCCCCGCCACGGCCAATCAAGCTTTTGTCCGCAATAACGACATTCGCGCCCTTATCCGCGGCGGCGCGTGCCGCCATCATTCCGGCTGCTCCTGCTCCGATCACTAGCACATCCGTTTGCAAGTTTTCAACCGCTTTAGACATTTGTCGCCTCTCCCCTCTCTTTTTTCATCTGACCGATGGCCTTCACTTCAACGTTGGCCTGTTCCAATTCATTTCTTATCTTTTTGGCAAAATGGAGGGCATTCGGACCATCTCCATGAATACAGATCGTTTCCGCTTCAATCCCGACATCCATCCCTTGCCGGGACAAGACTTTCTTCTCCTTAATCATCCGAATTACTTGCCGGACCGCCTCTTCTTCATCCTCAATCATCGCATCGGCAAGCCGCCTTGACGTTAATGTCCCATCCTGCTGATACGTTCTATCGGCGAAAACTTCGCTCGCTGTCCGCAGTCCGATCCGCCGCCCCGCCTTCAGCAGCTCTCCGTTGGCGAGTCCGAACAAAATCAGCTCAGGGTCGACCTTATACACTGCTTCAGCAATCGCTTCCGATAACGCACTATTTATCGCGGCCATATTATAAAGCGCCCCGTGGGCTTTCACATGCTGAACATTTCCGCCTTCCGCTTTGACGAATGCCGAGAGAGCACCAATTTGGTACACAACCAGGTCATACGCTTCCTGCGGCGAAATATCGATATTTCTTCGGCCGAAGCCGATTAAATCTTGTAATCCGGGGTGTGCCCCTATTCCAGCTCCACGTTCTAAAGCGAAGCCGACTGTCTTTCTAATCGTTGCCGGGTCACCGGCATGAAACCCGCAAGCGATATTCACTGAGGTCGCATACTGAAGCAGCTCTTCATCGGCTCCGATTTTGTACGCGCCAAAGCTTTCACCCATATCACAATTCAAATCAACGACATTCATACGCCCCTGCCTCCTGCTTATTTTTTTCTTCGCCATGAAAAAGAAAGCCTCATTCCGCTTCCAGCGCCTTCTCCACAGACAATTAGGAACCCTATTCCGCTATTGCGAGCTACAAGGGACTGCCTCCACGAATTTTGCCTGCGAACGAAATCTCGTTCCTCTTGTCATGGAAATGGGCATCAAAATAGAGGCATAACGGAATCCAGTTCCTCTTGAACTGCCCTTTTCTCCCCTGCTCCGAGGCGCGATCTTTAAGCTTCGCCCAGCTTAAGGCTGGCTTATCTTGCGCCGCACTGCTCTTAGAACCATCTGCTTTTTTCCTCGTCGTTGAATGAACGCAGCTTGTTCGTCTGAATTTGTTTCACATGTTCTTTTGGCACAACGGCCCGCGCCGGATACGGAACAGGCGGAGCCGGCTTTGTCGCATCAACGATCACCGCGCTAGACATTCTCGCTGTATGGCTGCCATCCTGATGATAATCCCAGTTTGTCGGCAGCAATCCGCCCGGGCCGTTCCATTTTGGAATCGTCAATAAATCCCGTTCAGCGTCAAACCTCGTTCCAATCGCCCAGGCGACCTCCTCTCCATTAAAGACGTTAATATCCTCATCCACGACGACGATATGACGCAAATTTTCCTGTTCTGTATTTAACGCCGTAAAAGCGGCTTTTTTCACATCGGCATCCCGTTCCTTGTTGAGGGAAAGATAGCAGTGCATTCTTGCGTAATGAGGAACATTGACGGTTTTCAAGCTCGGAACAACTGATTTGACTGCACGATAAATACTGCCTGACCGCGGCACAGCTCCGACAACTAAGTGCTCACGGCTCGAGGCGACAATATCCTGGAAAATCGCATGCTTGCGGTGCGTGATGCCTGTCACCCGAATGACAGGAACGGAGCCGCCGCCTAAATAATGCCCCGGCCACTCCCCGAACGGACCCTCCGGCGCTTCTTTGTCAGGAAGGATCTCCCCTTCGATAATAATTTCGGCGTCTGCCGGGACCATTAAATCAGAGGTTTCCGCTTTTACTAAACGAAGCGATTCACCGATCAACGCTCCCGCGGCTTCATACTCGCCGCCGATTCCTTCGATTCTTGACACCGCCCCCATTAAAAAGCCCGGATGGTGTCCTAAAACAATCGCAACAGGCGCCGGCTTGCCCGCCTTTTTGTATTTATTGTAAATAAGCCCTCCATGATGAGCGCCTAAAAACCAGACGCCCATTTCGTCCTTCCCGTAAATATGATGACGATAAATACCGGCGTTGATTTTCTCGCTTTCTGGATCTCTAATCACCATCACACCCGCTGATAAGTACGGTCCGCCGTCCTGCTCATTGTGAACGGGGATCGGCAATCGATTTAAGTCCGCTTCTTCGCCAGTAAGAATCACTTCTTTCACAGGCGCCTCCTCTGGTTCAACAGCTGTCGGAGGAATGGAATTCAAGATTTTCTCGCCGAATACCCGCGGAATGTCCTGCACGTCACAATCGAGAAACAGCGCGATCCGCTCATAGGTCGTAAGCAAGTTTGACATGCAGGCAAGCGAGGCTCCCTTCACATTATGAAAAATCAATCCCGGATACTCTCCTTTTGCGGCGAGAGCAGCGGCATGCCCCGTAATATCAAAACGGGGATTCACCTCCTGCTCCACCACCTTCACACTGTCCGGGTATGCTTCATTAAGCTGCTTCAAATAACTTCTTAAGTCTTTTCCCATGCTGGCCTCCTATGGCAAATATGATAAATCAACCGCTTCTTCATACGAGACAGGCTGTTCAATAACGCCAAGCTCGATCGCCGTTTCAACGACATTTTCCGCCCCAGCCTCGGTAACTCTCAACCCATCAGGCACTTTTGAAAGCTGGGCTTCAATCGCCATTTGCAGCACATCCGGCGGCACTTCAGGAAAGTTTCCTTGCATGACCTCGACGACTGAGGCCGGGTCCTCTACGGAACGCTCGTAAATGTCGAGCATCACTTTCAAAAATGTCTCCATCTCCCGACTGTGCTCATCGACCCAGTCAGCCATCGACATCACGACAATTCCCGCATAATCAAAATCAGGATCATATAAAACACGGTAATCGCCTGTCGCCACCATTTGTGAAACCGTAGGCTCTGACACCATTCCGCCGGCAACCTGATTATTTTCAATCGCTGCGAGCATCGTTGCCCCGCTGCCGCTGCCGATAATTTCGACGTCGCGGTCAGGATCAATATCTGTGCCTTCAAAGCCTTTTCGCAGCGCCGTATCAGAAAGACTGCCGGCTCTTGTGACCGCTATCGTTTCGCCCGCCAGTTCACTAATGTCCTGAAACGGGGCATCCTCTTTTACAACTAGAGAATAACTGGCACCGTTGTAAAGCTGACCATAGGTTTTGACATCGAGTTCATTATCGGCAAATCGCAGCACATGTTCATAGGAGCCTAAGTTGGCATCAATACTGCCGCCGACTAAAGCTTGGACCGCATCAGCACCGGAGCTAAAACATATCTCTTCCACTTCCAGCCCTTCTGCCGCAAACGACCCGTCGTTGATCCCGATTTGCGCTAAAAGCGGCGTCATCCCCCCACATACGAGACCAACCTTCATCGTTCCAAGCGGTTCCGTTGCGGCTTCGTCATTTTCTTCCGCTGCCCCTTGCTGTTCCGCAGGCTGATCATTTGGCTCAGGAGCGCTTTGTTCCGCTTCATTTCCGCCACTGCACGCTGCCAGCATTACTAGGAAGCCAATCGTTATGAGCAACACAGAGCTTTTTACTTTCATCGATTTTCCCTCCAGCTTCATATTATCGATACTTCAACAATCTTTTTTCAGATTGAACAATGAGCTGCTCCAAGATCACAGCAAGAATCATAATCAAGACAAGCCCTGTAAACACCCCTGTAATATCAAGCAGACCCGAAGAGTAAGTAATATAGTAACCAAGCCCGCGGTTGGAGCCGATTAATTCGGCAATCACCGCGCCGATGAGCGCCATGCCGATATTTAACCGTAAGCTTGTTAACAGCCAGACCGTAATCGACGGCAAAATGACCCATGTGAACACTTCACGCTTTTTCGCTTTATGGGTTTTCATCATATCGAGCAGGTCTTTATCAATGTTTTTCACTCCTTCATAAGCGTTGTAAAAGGCGACGAAGATCACCATTGCAATGACCATGATGATTTTCGATGACATCCCGATGCCAAACCAGACAACGAATAAAGGGGCTAACGCGACACGCGGCAAGCTATACAGCGCCATCATGTATGGATATAACAATTTATCCATCCAGTTGCTTGAAGCAAGCGCAATTCCAAGAAGCGTCCCTAAAACCATCCCGATAATTAAACCGATCAACGCCTGCTGCAACGTAAAACCGACATGAAACCACAAATCACCAGAAATTGACAACGTGACGATCCGCTCAATGATCGCGGACGGCTTACTAATCCAAAAATCATTAAATAATGTTCCCGACGTCAATTCCCAAATGAGCAGAACGATCAGCCCGACAGCTACTCTTCCGCCCCAGACAAGCAGCGATTCACGATTAACTTGAAGCTTGTTCGCCGAAACACTCGCACGCTTTGCGGCCGTACTGATTTTCACTTTGCTTTCTTCCGTGCTCAGCATGTTATACACCTACTTCCTTTTTTGAATCAGCTAACGCTTCCCAAATCTCTTTTTGCAACCTCTGAAAACGAGGATCAAAGCGCGTTTCATAAAATGGTCGGGGCCGTTCAATATCAACCTCAAATTCAGCGCTTATCCTTCCCGGCCGATTTGACATCACAACAACTTTATCCGACAACGCAATCGCTTCTTCAATGTCGTGAGTAATAAACAATACACTTTTGCCAACCTGCTCCCACATTCTTAAAAACTCTTCGCCGATGATCACCCTCGTTTGCGCATCAAGCGGACCAAATGGTTCATCCATCAAATAAAGTGATGGATCATAAGCAAAAGCGCGGGCAAGCGCGACACGCTTTTTCATCCCCCCGGACAATTGCTTCGGATAGAACTCTTCAAACCCTGTTAATCCAACCATGTTAATGTACTTTCTCGCAATCTCTTCCTGCTCCTCGCGTGATTTATTTTTCACAACAGACGGCAGCCTGACATTGTCGAGCACGCTCTTCCACGGAAGGAGCGCATCGTTTTGAAACACCATGCCAACCTCGTTCGGAATTCCTTCGATTACCTCGCCATCAAGCAATGCCCTCCCTTCCGCCGGCTTAATCAAACCTGATACAACTTTTAAAAGCGTTGATTTCCCACAGCCACTAGGACCAACCACCGCGACAAACTGACCATCCTCAATTGTTAAATCGACCTCTGTTAATGCAAGCGTGCTTCGTTCCTTGGAATGATACCTTACGGACAGATTTTGAATTTCGAGCTTCGGCTTTCTTTCAGTCATACGTTCTCCTTTCAGAAACTGATTTTGGCAATGTCATGGATCAACTGTTTTTTCTCAAGTGAGAATGAATTTTATCAAAATTAAGAATTTTCTTGTTTCTTGACATTTATGTTAGGCGAGAACTAACTTCCTTTCAATCATCTCGTAACCAAATCTTACACAGAATAATTAAAATATTTTTAAATCTTATAATATAATTAGATTTTTCTTATTTACAAAAATAAATTTCTCACAAACGATAAAACTTCTTTACCTTTCTGCGCCAACTGGTTCATTTTTCCGCTAGTATAACGAACGTATATTCGCATATAATAAATAACAAAACCGCTGTGCGGTCTCGTTAGAAGCGGCGTGCGAAGCCGACTTCCTTTCTCGAACAACCTACTAAATTTGAACTTAAAAAAAAGAAAGGGTGATTAGATGAGTATCCTCCATGAAGAGCAGATTCAGCAGCTTGTCCACCAGTTCATCTTTTTGCCGCTGACCCGCACCGTTCTTGAGCGAGATCGACAAAAGATTGAGCAGGCCAGACTTAAAATCCCTTTCCCGTACATGCAAATGATCGATGCTGCGATTGCAAAAATTACGCTTGACCTGAGAAATCTACGAAGAGAAGCGAGAAGAAGCGGTCTTACCATATACAAAGAAGAACAAAGCTACCTTGTCGTATGGCGGGGATACCGCAGTGAGGTCCGTTACACCCCTGACGCCATGCGCCGGCACGTAACAGATATGATGAGTGATTATTTAAAGCGGACGCTCATTCAGAAATGAGCATACGACATGTTACCCAAGCAAACTTGCGCTGCCGATAATAAACAACAAAATGAGCAGGAGTAGTACATTTAGGATCACCGTCAGTAAGCTTCTAATGATGATCTTTTTCGCGTTAAAAAAGGGAGATCCTTCAATCCTGTCAATTCTAAAAACAAAGCTGCACTTATGAGAAAAAGGAGTATATTGAAGGGGTGTATATGAAAGGTGCTCACAAAAAACGAAATGAAAGGAAACTTGCTAAAACTAAAAATAAGCAGGACACCCCAACAAAACAGGGAGAGGTAGAATCAATACTGATTTATTTTTAAAGACAAAATGACATCTCCTTTCTAAGGAACAAAATCACGAGCATCGGCGGACTAATTTCCTGATACTACGGCAAATGGCTCTTCCTCACCATTTCTAAATCCTATTACGTTTTCATACGCTTTGTTCAATTGAATTTTATATAGCCGCTGAAACTTGACCGGCTTGTCTGAATCAAGCGCCGCTCCTTCCGTACGATATAACACATTCAACGTATCTCCATCCTCTTCAACAGAAAAGTCGGTATAAGAAACAGGCTGTACACCGACCTCTACTGCTGCTTCGTTTAAATAAACATAAATCGCATTCTGTCGGTCAAAATACAAATGGGCGCCATTTTTCTCTTGAACCGTCTGGATAAACGATGCCACATCCTGATTTGCTTCTTCTTTCTCCACTTCATTAAAAGAAATCGCTTTATGGAAAGGTGTGAAACTTTCCTGATTTCCTATAAACAAAACGGAGACCACTATAACAAGCCCCCATAGAAGTTTCTTCATTTTCATTTGTCCCATGCCCGTAGCACCTTCCTCTTCCAGCTAGTATCACGTAAATTATCATATCATGACAATAATGAAAGTGTAATCAGCAATAAAAAAACGACGAAAGCAGGCGCTAATCCCCATCTATTTCCTGCTTTCTAAAAACAGACAAGCAGGAAGACACCCTCTCCCTGCTTGCGTTCATTTGGTTAGACGTTACCGGACAGCCACGCCTTCCTCTTCTTTCTTGAAAAATGTCTTCATCGCGTGGTACACATCGCCTTTTTCCTTGAGGATGTGGTAGCGGAAGCGCGGGTCGTCGATGTTTTTGTAGGCGCTCATAAGGGTTGAATGGCGGCTGTACTGATTGACCTCGCCGTAGCCAAACATGCTTGATACTTCCATCAGCTTTTCAACGAGCTTCAGACAGCGGGCGTTGTCGGAGGTCAGGTTGTCGCCGTCGGAGAAGTGAAACGGGTAGATGTTGTAGCGTGCCGGGTCATATTCGGCTTCGATTCGTTCGAGCGCTTTGCGGTAGGCCGAGGAGCAAATCGTCCCGCCGCTTTCTCCTTTGGAGAAGAAATCTTCCTCTGAGACGACTTTCGCTTCGGTATGGTGGGCAATGAATTCAATGTCGACGGTTTCGTACTTCGTCCGTAAGAAGCGTGTCATCCAGAAAAAGAAGCTGCGAGCCATATACTTTTCCCAGCGTCCCATCGAGCCGCTCGTATCCATCATCGCCAGCACGACAGCCTTTGATTCGGGGCGGATGATTTCATTCCATGTCTTAAAGCGAAGATCATCATTTTGAATCGGAATGAGGCCGGGGCGTCCTTCCAGCGCATTTCGTTTAATCGCCGATAAAATCGTCCGGCGCTTGTCGATGTTGCCCATCAGCCCTTTTTTGCGGATATCATTAAACGAAATATCCTCAATCACGATTTCGTCTTCTTCCTTCTTTTGCAAGTTTGGCAGTTCGAGCTGACGGAAGAGGATTTCTTCGAGCTCCATAATCGATACTTCAGCTTCAAAATAATCCTCACCCGCCTGGTCGCCGGCTCCTTGACCTTTGCCTGGACCTTGCTGCTTCGCATTCGGATCGCGGGCGACGACATCTCCAACCTTGCTTTCTCCTTCTCCCTGACCAACATGTTTATTTTTATCGTAGTTATAGCGGATTTTGTATTCATCGAGGGAACGAATCGGAATACGAATGACGTCACGTCCGTTTGACATGACGATGCTCTCCTCACTGACAAGGTCGGGCAGGTTTTTCTTAATCGCTTCCTGGACCTTTTCCTGGTGGCGGCGCTGGTCCTGATATCCCTTTCGATGCAGACTCCAGTTTTCTTGTGACACAACAAATTGGCGCTGGTCCTTGCTTGTCATGTACTTTCCCTCCTCTTTTCTTGCTTTTTCCGTCACATCCCTATAAAAAGAATGATCATGCAACTGACCATGTTATAAATGATTCACTCTTTTGAGCCGGTTGAATATAATGGTCTCGAGCCATATCTAAAATGGCTTACTCTATCCTATGCAGACAGGTCAGAGAGTTGCTAATAAATTCTGACAAATAGAGGGAAAATAAGCGGACAAGCATGGAGAACTCACCATGTCTCCTTTAGCTAAAAGATAAAAAAGAGCTTGAGACAAAACTAGCTTTGGACCTACTGGCAATGGCTTCACACGCCACAAGCCCGTTGTGAGAAACCCACTCACAACGGGCTTTAAAAGATCGTGGCGGTTCCGCTCATTGCTTAGAGAGGCTGGGTGGATATTATTCCACGACACCAGCTTCCGTCAAAGGCCAGAAACGCAAGTCAACCTTGCCGACAATCTGGTCAATCGGAACCGGTCCGATACGGCGGCTGTCAAGGCTGTTAGGCCGATTGTCGCCAAGAACAAAAACATGACCTGGAGGAATTTCCTCAGGGAAAGCGAAGTCATTTGTGTAAAAGCCAAACTCATATTCCTGCTTTTTCTGTTCAAGAAATGGTTCTTCTACCGGTTGATTATTAATATAGAGCACATCTTCTTTCACCGCTACTGTATCCCCCGGCAAGCCAATGACGCGTTTAATATAGTCCTCTGATTCTGTCGCATGGAAGACAATCAGATCAAAGCGGGACGGTTCTGTAAAACCGTAGCCGATTTTATTAATAATAAACCGCTCTCCATCATAGACATTTGGCATCATTGATTCACCTTGTACTTCATAACTCGTAAACAAAAAAGTCCGCACGATTACGGCAAGAATGACAGCAATCATAATTGCTTTTGTCCACTCAAGCCACTCATTTTTCTTCGTCTCCACGGTAGCTCCTCCGACCTTTTTTCTTATTAACTTAACACTGTTTTCGGACAAGCTCAAGTCCCAGAGGCATAAACAAAAGTTAGCTTTCCCTTTTGTCTGTGCTCAAAGCAGTGTGCAGGGTCGTTTCAAGGTCTTTGCTCTCCATAAGGGTGAGGCATGCTACACGCGTGGCCGCTGCCTTTCCTTTTAAAAAAGGCTCCTCCTGCCAGAGAATGTACCGGCGGGAGAAGCCTTGCTTGTTTTACCGATTTAACAGGCTGCCTACATAGCGGAGCAGTTCATTGGCCGAGACGGAATTATAGCCGTGTTCGTCAATAAGACGGGCAATGACTTCATTAATCTTTTTAAGCTGGGATTCGTCCGGTGTTTTTGTTGATGTTGTAATTTTGACGATGTCTTTCAGGTCGGCAAACAGCTTTTTCTGAATCGCTTCGCGCAGACGCTCATGCGAGTTGTAATCAAATCGTTTCCCTTTGCGGGCGTAGGCGGAAATTCGAATTAAGATTTCTTCACGGAACGCCTTCTTCGCGTTTTCTGAAATGCCGATTTGCTCCTCGATCGAGCGCATCAGTTTTTCATCAGGTGTCATTTCCTCGCCGGTTAATGGATCACGTAGCTTATTTTTATTGCAATAGGCTTCTACGTTGTCTAAATAGTTATCCATCAGCGTTTTCGCCGATTCATCATACGAATAAACAAAGGCCTTCTGCACTTCTTTTTTAGCGATTGTATCATATTCCTTGCGCGCGATTGAGATAAAGTCCAAATAGCGTTCACGATCTTCCTTGGAAATCGACGCATGCTGGTTCAGTCCCTCTTTAATCGAACGCAGAACATCAAGTGCGTTAATCGACGTGAGCTGCTTGCGCACGATCGCCGATGAGATCCGGTTAATGACGTAGCGCGGATCGATTCCGCTCATTCCTTCATCCGGATATTCCTGCTTTAACTCCTCCAGGTCCTGCGAATTATAGCCTTCCACACTTTCTCCGTCATAAAGACGCATCTTCTTCAGCAGATCGACGCCCTGCTTTTTTGGCTCCTGCAGCCGGGTCAATATCGTGAAGATCGCCGCTACTTTTAAGGCGTGCGGAGCGATATGGACGTGAGACAGATCACTTTCGGCTATCATTTTCTTGTAAATTTTCTCTTCTTCGCTAACCTTTAAATTGTAAGGAATTTTCATGACGATAATGCGTGAATGGAGCGCTTCATTTTTTTTGTTTGAAATAAAGGAGCGATACTCCGACTCATTCGTATGAGCGACAATCAACTCGTCGGCACTGATCAAGGCGAAGCGTCCCGCCTTAAAATTTCCCTCCTGTGTAAGCGAAAGCAAATGCCAAAGGAATTTCTCATCACATTTGAGCATCTCCTGAAATTCCATCATCCCCCGGTTCGCTTTGTTCAGCTCGCCGTCAAAACGATACGCTCGCGGGTCAGACTCAGAGCCGTATTCCGCGATTGTGGAAAAGTCAATACTCCCGGTTAAATCAGCAATGTCCTGCGATTTCGGATCGGACGGGCTGAACGTCCCGATCCCGGTTCGCTTATCTTCCGAAAAGAAAATCCGCTCGACGAGCACATCCTCAATCCGGCCGCCATACTCTTCTTCCAGCCTCATCATGTTCAGCGGTGACAGATTTCCTTCAATTTTAACCCCGTATTCTTCATAGAAATCCTGGCGAAGATGATTCGGAATTAGATGGAGGGGATCCTCATGCATCGGACAGCCTTTGATTGCGTAAACGGCGCCTCTCTCCGTCTTGGAATATTGTTCAAGCCCGCGCTTGAGCATCGTGACGAGCGTTGACTTCCCCCCACTGACCGGCCCCATCAGCAGCAAAATACGTTTTCGGACATCGAGACGCTTTGCCGCGGAATGGAAATATTCCTCAACCAGCTTCTCAATCGAATCCTCTACTCCGTAAAGCTGTTCACTAAAGAAGGCATATTTCTTTCTGCCATTTTCCTCCTCGACACCAGCATCCTTAATCATATGATAAACACGGGAGTGAGCGGTTTGGGCAATCCATGGCTTCTCTTTTAGAAGATCTAAATAATCAGCAAAGGTTCCTTCCCATTTCAAACGTTCTTCTTCTTCTCTAAAGTCCTCAATCTTTTTTAAAATACTCATGTGGCGAATACCTCCATCCTCGTGTTCAAGAGCGAGATTACTACACTTTATGCGCCAACTAAGGCGAACATGCATCTCAATTCCATTTCACTCCCCCGAGGCTCACCGATCTAAGATAGAACCAGCGCGCCAGCGGGAAGATTTTTCCCACTGTTTCTTCTGATTTGGTGTACAATGAGAGCGAGAACGAAGAAGTGAGTGTGAGTATATGTTAAAACATGCTACAGGCTGGATAATGACTGCCGGGTTTCTGTTCATCTTTATTTTCCTTTTAGCCGAAGTCACCGCAGAAGTCGGGGATGTTCAGTCTCTTTCCAGTGCGCTTGAGCAGCACGTCAAAATAGAAGAAGTCACGCTCTCCTCCAACAGTACGATGTATGATCGAAACGGGACATTAATTTCCGATATATACCGCGATGAAAATCGAATCTACCTCCCGTATGAAGAGATTCCTTCATTGATTGTACAAGCCTTTATCGCCACTGAGGATCAGCGTTTCTTTGAGCATAACGGTTATGACACGATCGCGATCGCCCGCGCGATGATAGCCAATGCCAAACAGCAGGGAATCGAAGAAGGGGCGAGCACGGTGACCCAGCAGCTGGCGCGCAATCTTTTTTTGTCACATGAACAAACCTACAATCGCAAAATGAGCGAAATTCTTTATGCTCATGAACTTGAAAAACGTTATACGAAAGAAGAGATCATTGAGCTTTATCTAAATACGGTCTATTTTCATAACGGAGTTTACGGGATTGAGGCAGCTTCCACATTTTATTTCAGCAAGCCGAGCCGCGAGCTTTCTCTCGCCGAAGGGGCTTTTTTGAGCGCCGTACCGAACAATCCGACGCATTACGATCCATTGACCCGAAGTGAACAGACAAAGCTCAGACAGGAATGGATTTTGCAAAAAATGCTCGAAGCAGGCTATATTTCAACCGAACAATATGAGGACGCTCTTGCCGAAGAAATCAAGCTGCAGGTACGTCAGCGCGTCGACCGTTATCCGGATTACGTCACCTATATTCATCACGAGCTAACCGAGCTGATCGCGACGAGCGAAGACTACGACCAGCGGCTGCGTCAGGCTGCCTCCGAGACAGCGAAGGAGCAAATTAAGCTTGAGCTGGAAGCAAGGGTACAAGAAATATTGGAGCAAGGCGTTCGAATTGAAACGGCGCTCGATCCGGAGAAACAGGCGCAGGCTGTGCAAACAGTCCATCGCGAACTGCCCCGCTCCGATATTGAAAGTGCCATTGTCATGATTGATCACGAACAGCATGAAATTGTGGCGATTACCGGCGGGAAAGATTATAAAAAATTTAATTTCCACCGCGCCTTTCAAAGCTTCCGTCAGCCAGGCTCGGCAATCAAGCCACTGCTCGTCTATGCGCCTTATATAAATGAATATGACGTTTCGTTGCAAAGCACGATAAACGCCAACGATGTCTGCCGCGGCGATTATTGTCCGCGAAACTTCGGCGGGGGACAATATGGGATGGTTTCACTGGAAACAGCCTTTAAGCATTCTTATAATACGCCCGCTATCCGGATTATGGACCGGGTCGGGGTTGAAACGGCCTTTTCTTATTTGGAGCAACTGCCTTTTACAAGGATTGTTCCGGAAGATTACCGGCTTCCGGCTGCTTTAGGAGGCTTCACCTACGGGGTTTCCCCGCTTGAGCTGACCTCTGCCTATACAACGTTCGCAACAGGAGGCGCTTTTACCCCCTCCTACGGAATACGTCAGGTGACCAATAAGGAAGGCAAGGTGCTATATAGCTGGGAGCAGACGGAGACACAACTATGGAGAGAGTCAACCAACGAACAAATGCGAAGGCTGCTCGCTGCCGTGCTTGAGAGCGGCACCGGACAACGGGCTCGGATTGAGGGCGGTTACGCCGGGGGCAAAACAGGGACGACCAATGACTTTTATGACCTGTGGTTTGTCGGTTTGACCGACACGTATACGACCGGGGTATGGGTTGGAAAGGATACGCCAGCTGACCTGTCTGCCATTTACCGCGAGGCGCCGCATTTGCATATTTGGAGAAAGCTGCAGTAGACGGCTGAAGCGGCTCTGTGCTTGAAGTCGCTTCCTTTCGACCTTCCTTTTGATGAGGCCTCCTACAGCGGCAAACTGGCGATAAAGCTGTTATACAGCTTGAGTCCAGCATAGGCAACAGCAAGCACAAAGGCACTCCAAAAAATCATATGAAAGAAAATCATTCCGATCAGTCCTGCCGGATGAAAGGCATCCGTTAGTTTATAAACAAGGTAAATAAAATAAATAAGACTGGCTCCAAGAAAGATAATAATCATGAAAAGAAGCTCGCTCGACAGCAAAAGCGCTATAATGCTCGCAACTAAGTAAATCGCGGACCCCGCTTTTGCCTTATTAAGCTCATTGCCTTCCTCATCTTTGGAAAAGAACAGCATCGAGAGCTCGATTGTCGTATCGGCGATTAATTTTAATGCGGAAAAAACCATAAAAAAGAATAAAACGAGTAAAAAAAGTAACGTCAGTTTAATGCCATTCTCCGAAAAAAATTCACGCATTCCCTCGTAAAGGCCAAGCTTGGCCAGCTCATTTAAAATGAGGGTTTGGCTATACATGGCAAAGGCAAGGCTGAATAAAACGATTGAAATAAGCGGAAAATGACTTGTAATATATCGATTTGACATGCGGTGGCGCTCCTATCTCCTGATCGCGTTGTAAGCCGTTGATAATTCATTGACTTTTCATTTCTTTTACGATGAAGTTCGTTTATAATGAAATTATGATTGTCACAAGGAGGAAATTATTATGGGTACTTTACTCATCCTTGGTGTTTGTGTTGTATTCCTTGCGGCTATCTTTACAGCCGGCTACGAGGACAACCCTCACAAGCATTAATGAAGAGGCTGGGACAAAAGGTTGTTTTTTTACCTTTTGCCCAAACCGTCACGATCTTTTTAAAAGCCCGTTGTGAGAAATGCACTCACAACGGGCTTTTGGCGTGTGAAGCCATTGCCAATAGGTTCAAGCACTTTATTATGACAAACCGGGAAAGCCTTGCTGCCGAATCGCTTCGTAAATGACAATCGCCGCCGTATTTGATAAATTCAACGAGCGGATATGCTCCGTCTGCGGAATGCGAAAGCAGCGCTCTTTATACTGTTCGATCAGTTCAGCCGGAAGTCCGGTTGTCTCTCTGCCGAACACGAAGAAATGATCCCGCTCCTGGTTCGAATAATCAAACTCACTATAGTTTTTCGTTCCAACCGTCTCAATAAAATAAAATTCCCCTTGCGGATAAGTCGAAAACAGCTCGTCCACCGAGTCATAATAGCGGATCGTCACACTCGGCCAATAGTCACAGCCTGCCCGCTTCAGCATGCGGTCGTCAGTGGAAAAGCCAAGCGGCCGGATCAGATGAAGCGTCGTATTCGTTCCGGCACAGGTTCTGGCGATATTTCCTGTATTCGCTGGAATTTCCGGTTGATAAAGCACGATATGTAAACCCACACCCATGCACCTCTATTTCTGCATCACTTTTGTCGATATCGTCAACTCCCGTATTATACCACCTTCTCTCTTTTCAAAAAAGAGAGGGGCTGGGACAAAGGTTGTTTTTTTTCACCTTTTGCCCCAGCCTTTAAGCATATGAGCGAAACGGGCTTGTGGCGTGTAAAGCCATGCCGATAGGTTCAAAGCTAGTTTTGTCTTAAGCTCCTCAAGCTGCACCATTTCACAGCTTGAGGCATCCACGACTAAGTTTCTGCGGCTGTCTTCGTCCATAGCAGCTACGCATCGTCGATAATATGAAAAAACTTGTAGGTAATTTGCGGCGTCCAGGCTGTAGAATCTTCGTACGACCAATAGCGCATCCGGCTGTTTGAAGACTGGGCATTGACCAACGGCTCGCCATTGGCATCCTTTGCTACGACAATTGTAGAATGCTGCCAGCGGCCATCCCCATCAAAGTCATAGCAAATCACATCCCCTGGCTCCAGCTCCTTTGCCGATTGTCTTTCCTCTCCCCGCAAGCCGTCCTTTGAGCCGCTTAAATGCCAGCGCAGAGAGTGGGCGACAGACCAGCTGAAACTCCAATTTCCTCCTTGATACCACCAGCCTGTTGCCCGGTTCGGATAACCGGTCATTCGTGCTCCTCCGGCATAAAGACATTGAGAAATAAAATTCGTACAGTTGTCCGTGAAACGATGATAGGCCGGATTATAGTCATCCCACCAAAGTTCAGCATACCGCACAGCTTCACGTCGATTATACGCATTCTTTCCTTTTTTAGATTGTCTTACGTCAGCAGAATCTCTCGCCTGCGCCTTTTTTTCCGGGAGATGAAACAGCTCCTCATCGCTTTTCACCTGTTTATCTTCAATCGTCGCCCTTCTGAATTCCAGCTTTTCCTCCATATATACCGTGTCCTTCAAGGCAATTAACTGTTCACAGTGAAGAAAATAATCGATGATTTGCCGCGTCCCGACACGGATTGTTCGCAAAACATCCCCTTCCACATAAGAGCGGACGATTTTCGCTGACCGTTTTTCATGCATCTGAACTGTTCTTTGCGCCCGTTCAGCCGATAATGATGTTCGGTCAAGCTGTGGTGGCTCGACAAAGGCTTTGTTTTCTTTTTCAATATGATGATGGAGCATCCTGACAATTGAGTTGTTCATCCTGCTACTCCTTTCTCGTAACGCCGCAAAAGGATTCGATGTACGGAGCAAATGGGAATAAATCTTCTACTATAAAAATCCTATGCCTTGCCCTTTGTCCTTCATACATAAGAAAAACCGCATAGCGGTTTCTTAGAAGCGGCGTGCGCAGCCGTTACCATCATTTAAAGCTGGCTGAAAACAGGCTTTTTTCAGCCAGGCGCGTAACGTGCGATGCCGACGCCCCGCCCCGAATCAACCCGAAGATTGTATACTTTCTTACTCTATTGAAAAAAGATGCCCCTGACTTTTCCGGGACATCCTTATTGCGTTTGTTATGAAATTTGTTCGATGGCACCCTCAAGGCCAAGCAGGATTTCTTTTTTATCGAGGCCGCCTCCATACCCAACCATGTTTCCATTGCTACCAATAACACGGTGACAAGGGATGATGATTGGCAGCGGATTCTTGTTGTTGGCTCCACCAATCGCCCTGATCGCTTTCGGGGCCCCTATTTCCTGGGCAATCTGCTTATAGGACTTGGTCGTTCCATATTGAATCGTTCGCAGCGCATTCCAAACCTTCTTTTGAAAAGGCGTACCACACAAGTCAATCGGAAGGTCGAACTCAAAACGCTTCCTTGCAAAATAATCCTCAAGCTGCTCACAAACCGGGCGGATATGTTCTTTCGAACGGAGCAGTTCGCCTTTTCGGCCATTTTTCTTTAACCATGTTTTTATGTTGACCATACTTGCTTCCAGTTCGCCAAAATGGATGTGACAAACGCCTTGATCCGATGCAACGATTGTAAGTTTACCAATGGGACTATCCATTTCGTCAACAAAATGTGTCAGTTGCGTTGTCATGATATCCCTTCCTTCCAATTGTCAAGCTTGTTCTAATCTTACCTTACCCTTTCATGAATTGCTCGCGGCTTACTGTTTATTTTCTAACAAAATTATCGCATTTTCCAGCTCTCGCGCGACTTCCTCGTCTGTTTCGCTGTTTTTCGCTTTTTCAAGCTCGTTTTTCTCTTTTATCGTCCCTATTTCTCCAATCGCCCAGGCTGCTGTTCCTCGAATGACAGGGCGCGGATCGTCCGTAAGCAGCGTGTTTAACAAGGGCAACGCCTTTTCGTCTTTGAAATGGGCAAGCGCGATAATCGCATTGCGCTGAATCGGTTTTTTTCCACGCCAAGAGCCGGAAACATGACCAAACTTCTCTTTGAACTGCCGATTCGTCATCGTTAGCAACGGCAACAGCTTCGGCTTAGCAATCTCTGGATCGGGCTCCATTTCCTCATGTATATGAAAATCTTTTCCTTTGTTTTCAGGACAGACCTGTTGACATGTGTCACAACCGTAAAGCCGGTTTCCCAGCTTCTTGCGATATGGCTCCGGGAGGAAGCCTTTTGTTTGTGTCAGAAAAGCAATGCACGACTGGGCATTCAACTGTCCCCCCTGAACGAGAGCACCGGTCGGACAAGCATCAATACATTTTGTACACGAGCCGCACTGCTCCGTGATCGGCACATCAGGCTCGATCGCCAGCGTCGTAATAAGCTCGCCCAAGTAGACATAGCTTCCGAATTCCGGCGTGATAATCGCGCAATTCTTTCCACTCCAGCCAATGCCCGCCCGCTCGGCGACAGCCCGGTCAGCCAGCTCACCTGTATCTACCATTGAAAGCGTCCTTTCATCTGGAAAGCGTGACTGAATGAATTGTTCAATTTTCTGCAAACGCTCACGCAACACATCATGATAATCTTTCCCCCACGATGCCCGGCAAAAAATGCCGCGCCGTTCTTCCTTTGTGCTCTTAGGAGGATTTTTCATTTTTGATGGATAAGCAAGCGCAATTGAAATAATCGTTCGGGCTTCCGGCAAAACCCGCCTTGGCTCGACCCGCTTTTCAATATCCGGCTCTTCAAAACCAGACTGGTAGCCAAGCTCCTGTTGCGTTTGCAGGCGGTCCTTCAGCTTAAGAAAGGGGTCAGCCGTCGTAAACCCAATCTTATCCACTCCTATTGACTTACTATATGCAATAAGCTCATCCTTAAATTGGGCGTTTGTCATAGCCCTCACCTTTCTTCTATCTTTTTCTATTATTATGCTACAATAGGCGATGTAGCCACTATCTTCCTACATATAACGGACCAATCCAAACCAGCAAATAAAGGAGGTTCTCTTTCTGTGATTCATGTACATATTCACCAATCACTCAGTCAAATCCTTTCCGGCTTTAAAATCGGGGTCGTCCACTACGAGGATATCGTCGTTAGTGACTCGCCGCAAATGTTAAAAGGACGTTTACAGTTTTTTCAAGAGACGATCCGCGTTGATTTAGAAAACAAGTCCTTATCCGATGTTACTGGAATTTCTGAGTGGAGACAAGTCTTCAGGCAGCTCAAAATTGACCCGGGACGCTACCGTCCGTCTCACGAAGCGCTTTACCGCCGCATCGCTAAAGGACAACCGCTGCCACTGATTAATTCAGCTGTTGATTTAAATACGTTTTTTTCATTAGAATATGCGATCCCGCTCGGGATTTATGACCAAGCCCATCTTAACGGCGACGTGACGATCCGGATCGGCAACGAAACGGATCACTATGAAGGAGTCAATGGCCGGGACAATCAAATGGCCAACAAGCTTGTCAGCGCCGACGAGCTTGGAGCGTTCGGAAGCCCGATCGTTGATTCAAAACGAACGATCGTGACATCGGCGACGACATCGGCGTTGCAGCTCTTTTATTTACAGCCGAGTACACCGATAGAAGAGGGCAATAAGCTGCTGACGGCGGCAGGGAACATGTTCACCCAGATTCATGGCGGTGAATGTTCAACAACTGTCATCGGCCAGGATTAAATAATGTTTAGAATCATTATAAATAGGGAAATAGTATAACTGAAGACAATAAAAGGAGGACTTTCTCATGAGTCAAGAAAAAGTAGCAGCCATTCTAAACAAACAAATTGCCAATTGGAGCGTCCTATTCGTTAAACTTCACAATTATCACTGGTATGTGAAAGGCCCTCAGTTTTTTACTCTACACGAAAAGTTTGAAGAACTCTACAATGAAGCCTCAGTCCATATTGACGAACTGGCTGAGCGTCTGCTTGCCTTAAAAGGACAGCCTGTCGCTACAATGAAGGAATACTTGGAGACTGCTTCCGTCAAAGAAGCACCGGGCGGCCAGGATGCCGAAGCAATGGTTGCCGAGCTTGTTTCCGATTTTGATACATTAATCGAAGAGCTAAAAGGCGGTATGGAAGCAGCCGATTCACTCGGTGATGAAACAACAGCCGATATGCTTTTATCAGTACACCAATCACTCGAAAAGCACAATTGGATGCTTCGCTCATTCTTGAAATAAGAGCTTTGAACACAAGCAGGAAGGATAGATCCTCCTGCTTGTTTTTTGTGCTTCGGCTTGTGCTGAAGGGAAAAACTCCTTCAGCACAAGCCTTTAAAACGCGACGGAGATGTATTTGACTTCGACGAATTCTTCCATTCCGTGGTGTCCGCCTTCTCGGCCGATGCCGCTTTCTTTCCAGCCGCCAAATGGTGCCTGGGCGGAGGATGGGACGCCATCATTGATGCCGACGATGCCGTACTCCAGCTTTTCACTTATGCGGATCGCGCGCCCGATATCGCGGGTGAAAAGATAGGCGGCGAGACCGTACGGACTATTGTTGGCGCGGCGAATCACTTCCTCCTCTGTTTCAAAGGTGGAGATCGGAGCAACCGGGCCAAAGGTTTCTTCCTGCATGCATTGCATCTCTTCCTTCACCCCGCTAAGCACAGTCGGCTCAAAAAACAACCCATCGATTTTCTTTCCACCGACTAAGACAGACGCCCCTTTTTCGGTCGCATCTTTAATATGCTCTTCAACCTTGTTCAGCGCATCTTCATCAATCAATGGGCCAAGGTCATTTTCCTCCATCCCGTTTCCAGTCTTCAGCTCACGCACAGCGTTGGCGAACTTCTCGGTAAACTCATCCTTTACCGCTTCCGCGACGTACAAACGATTGGCGCAGACGCATGTCTGCCCGGCATTGCGGTATTTCGAGGCGATTGCCTGCTCGACAGCGAGATCAAGGTCAGCATCATCCATGACAATTAGCGGGGCATGTCCGCCAAGCTCAAGGGAAATTTTCTTCACCGTCTTTGCCGCACCGTTCATTAAATGCTTCCCTACTTCGGTTGAGCCTGTGAACGTTAATTTCCGTACCCGTTCATCCTCCTGCCACGCATCGACGATCTCGCTTGATTTTCCAGTCACAACGTTGATCACACCGGCTGGAATTCCGGCTTCCTCCGCTAATTCAGCCAATCTTAACGCGGTGAGTGGCGTTTGACTCGCCGGCTTAATGACAATCGTGCAGCCTACCGCCAGAGCCGGGGCGACCTTCCGCGTAATCATCGCCGCCGGGAAGTTCCATGGCGTCACCGCCGCGACGACACCAACCGGCTGACGCTGGACAAAAATCCGTTTATGCTTCGCCGAAGCGGGTATCGTTTCACCATAGAGCCGCTTCCCTTCCTCGGCATACCACTGAATAAAAGCATTCGCGTAATTCACTTCGCCTCTTGCTTCCTTCAACGGCTTCCCCTGCTCTGTTGTCATCAGCTCGGCAAGCTCCTGCTCATGTTCTTTAATCAATTGAAACCAGGCCATCAGTAGCTCACTACGCTCATTTGCGGTTTTTCCCGACCAATCCGCAAACGCCTCATAAGCAGCATCGACAGCCTGTTGCGCCTCCTTCTTCCCACCATTTGGAACACGATCAACCACTTCTCCTGTCGCCGGGTTAAGGACGTCCTTTTGCTCTAACTCCTCACCAGTCCACTTTCCATTAATGAACAACTTCATGCAAAAATCCTCCTTTAACCATGATGTGATCCTTTACCACTTGCGCGAAAAAATCAAACCTGCCCCGGCCTCTTCTTGACGAACCAACAAGTCAGCCGATCATTCTTCCTAAAGGTCCATCCTCTGCGACAATATGCTCAAGCTCATAGACAGGAATGACAAAATAAGGAATGCCCGCAGCATAAGGAAGCAGTTCGTACAATTGAAAATAAAGAACGAGCGCTTTATCGGCAATATAAAAATATTGATTCGGCGCAATTCCTTTAAATTCAGTTAATAATGGCAAATCCCTTTCTTTTATTTGCCGTCTAATTATCGCATTTAACGCTTTTGAATAATTTGCCCCCGGCTTAAATAAATCCTTTAACGTATAAATGTCACCAGTCACCGTATTCATCGTCAGTGAGCGTTGAATCGTTAAACCGTGCGCCCCACCTGAGTAGGCATAATGGTTGTTTGTTAAGCTGATGATATCGCGTTGATTCGTTTTCACTTCAAACCCGCCCGTAATTACCGTCTGCGGCTCCTTTTCATAGCCCTGCTTCTTAATCATCGTCATAACCTGTTTTACAATTCTTCTATTAAGCTTTTCCTGAACCTGCTGATTCGCCAAACCTGATAGTTCAGGGTAATAAATATCAAGGCGCGGTTGAACAAGTTGGCGAGCAATAACCTGCACAGGTAATTGCCAAGTATTCATCTCACGTTCCCTCCTCCTGTCGATTCTCTAATATATATGACAGACAAACGACCTGTAGGTTTAATTTTTTTTCTAATTAGGAAGGAAATTGGCAAATCAACTAGAATTTAATATAAGTGAGAACGTTTATTCCATATGACTCTTTTCTAACTGGAACGATTATTATTCAAGTAGGAGCGACACAACTTCAATGAACCTATCATTTATAAAAAAATGGTTTTCCAAAAAAAGTGAGAAGCAAGATCACAAGGAAAAACATGACGAAAAGCAAAGTGACACTTCCTCAAATGAATCAGCGCAGCCCGCAAACGAGAACTATCACGCCGTCATCGGCAGAATGTCTGCTTTTTTCGCCCACGAAATTCGCAATCCATTAACATCAATTATCGGGTTCGCAGAGTTTATGGAGCAGCATCCCGCCATTAAAGCCGATCCTAATATCGCTCACTATACGTCGATTATTCGCGAGGAAGCATTGAAAATGGAGCTGCTGATCCAGGAATTATTAAGTCTGTCCAAATCACATTTGGATCACGATAATCTCTCCATTATCGATGTCAAACAAAGCGTAAACAAAATCATCACCATTTATACGATGAAAGCCGATAAGCAAAACATTACCTTCCAAACTCACATTGAAGAAGATGTATACATAACCGGGAATGCCAGTCGATTTGAACGAATGATTATCAATTTAATCAATAATGCGATCGAAGCAATTCAAGAGGAAGGCACCATCGAAATCCGGATCGTCAAAGAACATAAGCATGTTTACATTTCGATCATTGACAGCGGTCCCGGGATCGACCCTGATCAGCTGGAGCAAATCTTTTATCCTTTTTACACAACGAAGGACGAAGGCACCGGAATCGGACTGCCAATTTGCAAAACGATTGTTGAAACCTTAAATGGAACGATGGATATTACAAACCACCCGACAAAGGGCGTTCACGTAAAAATGAAAATCCCCTACAGCGAACACGCCACCCGTAATAACTGAATGGAGCTGAGCAAAAGGTTATTTCACCTTTTGCCCAGCTCCTAAGCAATGAGCGGAACCGTTACAATCTTTTACGGATGTCTTTAAAACGAGTTACATTCAGTCATCCGCATAATGCGCGGAGCCGGTGCCCTTCCTTGAATCAAGCTGAATATTTTTATACTCTCTAAAACAAGCAATGCCAGCAAGGGAAGCTCCCTTCACTGACATCACCCTCATCTCCTTGATTAATCATCGCTTGCCGTAAAAGAACGCTTGGAAAATTCATTATCCAGCATAAAAAAGGCGTTGCTGTCATCGTCAATGCGTTTCAGCTTCTGAATGATGCTGTCGAATAAATCCTCCTCTTCAACCTGCTCCTCAATAAACCATTTCAAAAAGTTAATCGTCGCATGCTCTCGCGCGTCCCACGCCAAATCTGATAAGTGGTAAATTTTCTTTGTCACTTCTTTTTCCTGAGCAAGCGATTTTTCAAAAGCATCGAGAACAGAGGAAAATTCATTATTCGGGGCGGGTAGCGCCTGGATCACCGCTCTCTCCCCAAGAACATTAATAAAATTATAAAACTTCATCGCATGAAACCGTTCCTCTTCGGCCTGGACGAGAAAGAAATTGGCAAATCCATCAAGGCTTTCGTCAGAGCAATACGCGGCCATCGCCAAATAGGAATGGGCGGCATAGAATTCGTAATTCATCTGATCATTTAAAGCCGTTAGCAGCTTATCATTTAACATGTTCGTCCTCCTTTATTTTTTCTTAGGTTAACTGTTACATTACCCACTTCTTTTTATTTCTAAACCTGGCCTGCTTTCTCCTGCTTCGGGAGGAGAAAGCTCATGCATGAGGCGAGAATACAAAGCGCAATCGCCATGTAAAACGTAATATCATAGCCACCAGTCAAATCAAAGAGCACTCCTGGGACGTACGCTCCTAAAGCCGCCCCCACCTGATGGCTGAAGAAAAACAAGCCGATAATAAAGCCGAGTGCCTGCGGTGGAAAATAAAGGGACGCCAGCTTCATCGTCGGCGCAACGGTCGAAAAGTCTACAACGCCAAACGAGACTGAGAACAGCATCAATAAGAAGGAATGGCCAAGGGCAAAACCGAACAGAACAGGATCATAAATGATCACTAATAAAATGACGATCGTCAAAGCGCGTATACCATATAATCCGCCAAGCATGTAGCGGCTGTCCCATTTGTCAGAGAGATAGCCCGAAAGAATCGTCCCCCCAAAATTAAACAGAGCCAATGTGCTCACCGCCGTCCCGGCTATCGCCGCGGAAAACCCGCAAAACTCGGCGAATGGAACGAGATGCGTATCAATTAAGCCACTCGTTGTAAAGCCGCAGACGAAAAAAGGAAGCAACAGGAACAAAAACGCCCGTCTCCTGAATAACCCGCCAAGCACGGCAAAAAGAGAAGGCCGCTCTTCCTCCTCCATTCCTGCTTGGCGTGGATCAGTGTGCTCTCCCGTGCCGCCATAGGGATCGAGTCCCCTTTCCTCCGGCAAAGAGGCATAAAAGAAATAAATAACCGGCACCATGACGACCAACAGCAGCAGCCCTAACATCATAACGGCTTGACTCCAGCCAAAGAGATGAATCAGGACAATCGATAACGGCACGATCAAAAACTGCCCCGACGCGGTTCCCGCCGTCATCATGCCGATCGCCAACCCTCGCTTCGCCGAAAACCACTTTGTCACGACGACCGTCCCTAACACATTCGACGCCCCGCCAAAACCGACCGAGGCAATAATTCCATAAATGAGCATTAAATGCCACGGCTTCGTCGCCAACGCTGTTACAAGCATTGAAAGCGAGACGACGAGCACACTGAGCATTAATACCTTCTTGGCCCCGATTCGATCAATCAAACGGCCGATAAAAGGCTGAAAGAGACCGAATACGAGATAGCTGACGAGCGCGACTGCCGATATTTCAGCGCGGCTTGACTGGAATGCTTCCTCCCATGGCGTCAAAAAGGCCCCGAAGGAAAGGCGGATCCCCTGTGCCAGCATAAGGGAAGCGAAGGTAATCAGCAAAATGATCCACGCATAATGTATATTTTTTTTCATACGTTCTCTCCTGTCTTTTCCTCTTCAGAAACGCTCTATGATTTAAACACCATCGCCGCTTTCACAGCCTTTTGCCACCCTTGATAAAGCGCTGACCGCTCCGCCTCCTCCATCTCCGGAGAGAAGGTCCGCTCCACCGCCCATTGCTGCGCGATTTCGCTTTTATCCTTCCAAAAGCCGACGGCGAGCCCCGCCAAATAGGCTGCCCCGAGCGCGGTCGTTTCCTGGATCATCGCCCGTTCTACCGGAACATTGAGCAAATCACTTTGAAATTGCATCAAAAAATGATTGGCGACCGCCCCTCCATCGACGCGCAGCGTCTTCACCGCTATGCCCGAGTCGGCCTCCATCGCTGTCAGCACATCCTTTGTCTGATATGCCAGTGACTCTAGCGTTGCCCGGATAAAATGCTCCTTACTCGTACCGCGCGTCAAGCCGAAGACGGCACCGCGGACATCACTGTCCCAATAAGGAGTGCCGAGACCGACAAAAGCCGGCACCACATAAACCCCGTCAGTCGACGTGATCCGCGTCGCATATTGCTCACTATCCTTCGCTGCTTTAATCATCCGCAGCCCGTCCCGAAGCCATTGAATCGCTGAACCGGCGACAAATACGCTTCCCTCCAGCGCGTATTCCACCTTACCATCAACGCCCCATGCCAATGTCGTCAGCAGTCCGTGCTTCGACGTAACCGCTTTTTCCCCCGTATTCATCAGCATAAAGCAACCTGTCCCATACGTGTTTTTCGCCATTCCCTCTTCAAAACATGCCTGCCCGAACAAAGCCGCCTGCTGGTCCCCGGCAGCGCCGGCAATCGGCACCTCAAGTCCGAAGAAATGATAGTTCACAGTCTTGCCATAAATCTCGGAGGAAGGCCGGACCTCCGGCAGCATAGCTTCAGGTACATCAAGCATGGCGAGCAGATCGGCATCCCATTTCCGCTCATAGATGTTATACAGTAACGTTCTCGAAGCATTTGAATAATCCGTCACATGCACCTTTCCGCCCGACAGCTTCCAGATCAGCCACGTTTCGACCGTGCCAAAGAGAAGCTGCCCTTTCTTCGCCTTTTCCCGCGCCCCTGTGACATGATCCAAAATCCACTTCAGCTTCGTTCCCGAAAAGTACGCATCAATAAGCAGGCCGGTTTTTTCTTTGACCATCTGCTCATGGCCCTGCTGCTTCAACTGTTCACAGATTGCCGCCGTTTGCCGCGACTGCCAAACAATCGCCTGATAAACCGGCTGACCTGTTTCCTTATCCCAGACAATTGTCGTCTCCCGTTGATTGGCAATCCCGATTGCTGCGATTTCATATTCCCTGACATTCGCTTTTAGCATGACCCCTGACATCACCGCGAGCGTCGAAGCCCAAATCTCATTCGCATTTTGCTCGACCCAGCCCGGCTGCTGATAGATTTGCTTAATTTCCTTCTGCTCCACTGCTATTTTCCGACCGGATTGATCAAATAAAATAGCGCGAGAGCTTGTCGTTCCCTGATCCAATGCCAAAATATATGACTTTTTCATTTCCTTCCTCCCATCTACGTAAGAAAAAAATTCCATGCAGGCGATGCTTCGTTTTACTGCCATGAGCCGGAAAACCATACGAAAAAGGCAACTACTGGATGTCGAGCGAAGTCTTCAGGAGCGACGGATTCCCCGCTTTTCATTTGTTCGGATAGTCAGATAGAAAATACGTTTGACCCCGCTTCGTTTTTTCTTAGATCGAATCATCACGCAAATTTTTATCCTTTCGAAATGAACCATGTGAAAAAGCTATTAGCAGAGCGCGATTCTTCGCTAATAGCTTTTTTCATTTCCCCTTTATTGGGTTGTTTCCTCTATTTGCAGCTGCACAAACTGCTTATGTAAATCTTTTATCGCTGCCACGAGCGCATTCGTCGCTTTCCCTTTATAGTGGCGTACAATCAGCTCGACCGGCTCCTCAACCCCATCCTTCAGACTGACTCCCCGCAGGAGGCGGTCAATGTATTGACGACTATGCTCCGTCGCCAACGTACAGGAAGCCTGAATAATGACCCCATATTTCCGATCAACTTCGGCGGTGATCGTTAGCGTCTCGAATACACTTTTCGCTGCCATCCCTTGCGGCAGCCGGGCATGACCGGCAATAAATATCGTATTAATCGTGATCATCACTCCACCTTTTCGTTGTCCTTCTTCTTACTATCGCTATTTCTACATAGCGATTTCCATTTCCTGCTTGCCAGACGAAATTTAAACAGATGTCAGCTTATATGCAAGCATCCCTTCATCATTGAAGCGTAGCTGTCTCCTTGCTTCGATTTCAAACTGCACAGCGGACTTTTCCATTTGTTCAAGCACCGGCTTTGAAACAAGAAGACGGTCAAGATGCAAAGTATTTGGTACTTGCACCAGCTTAACGCCCGTAAGATCAACATCCGGCCCTAAGCTGCCGCAGGCGCTTTCAATCGCTTCCTGTTCATGATCGTAAATAAACGGCAGCATCGCCCTTTGTAAATACGTGCTCGTAATCGAATTGGTATATGTCGCTTGCCGGTCAATCCGGTTCACGAGCCGCTGGGTCGTAAAATCAGCGAGCCCGACCCCCTGGGCATTGCCGAAGGATTGTTCCGCCAGGTCGAGCACTACGATCCGTTTCACGTCAGGTTTTTCCGGCTCCGGCACGCCCTCAATCCGCCAGCGCCCGATAATGTTTGGATCCATTCCCGTCCCACTGAAAATCTTCCCCATCTCTTCGACAATTAGCACATCAATCGTATCGACGGGAAGCCTCGGCATCATTTCTTTTGAACGCTTCAGCAGTTCGGCTTCGACCTCGAACCACTTTTCCGTTCCAACCCCGACAATGTCAGCCGTCTGATCATAGCCATTCTCAATAATCGCCAGCCCCATCACAATCGGTGAATGCCGGAGCGCGCTGGCGCAGACGGTCTCAATGTTTCTCGCCATATGCAAGGCACCATTGGCATGAACAAAGCTGGCACCTCTTCGCTTTCCCAGTCCGATCGTCACCATTTTGCTAAGTCCGCTCTCTACCCGTCCGCGAAAAGCCGTATGCGCTTTGATCCGGTTGATGACAATGACACCGTCCGCCCCGTAAGCATGCTTATCCATATACACCGGCACGCCGTCGTCCGTCTCGGCGATTTGCTCAACTTCCATGGAAGAACGGATTTCAGCACCGACAGATTCGCTCGTTATCCCGAGATGATGAAGCACCTCCACCTGGCCATCCGCCGTCGCTCCACCATGACTGCCCATCGCCGGCACAATAAAAGGCCGATACCCAAGCCCCTTTAACGTCGAAACCGTCTCCCGCAAAATCAGCACAATATTGGCGATCCCCCTGCTCCCCGCGGTAATCGCAACCTCCGCTCCCTTTGGCAAAGCAGTCAGGGCTGAATTGTTCATCAGTTCTCTTTGAATCGTCCCGCTAATATCCACAAGCTTGTCATCGCGAAATTTTTGCCGTATTTCATACATTTCCATCATCTTATCAGCCCCTTTCCAGCTGGCAGGAGGACTGTTTCAAAGGTCATCGAAGGATACCTAATCGCCTCCTCACGTCTTGCCCAAAGAGATGAATCCACAGTCCTTAGCTCTAAAAAAGTTCATACTCTCACTTATCTTAGGAGCTCTACCAGCTATTTTAACATGAGAAGCTACTTTACAATTTATCTCTATAGCTGTTACAAAGGCAACCCATCACGATAATAAAACGCTTACATTTTAGGGGATGAGCAAGATTTTCCCCGTACTCTTTCTACTTTCAACATGAGCCTGAGCCTCGCCGGCTTTCTCCAGCGGAAAACGCTCGGAAATTTGCATCTGGAGTTTCCCCCCGACTAATAATTGAATCAATTGTTCAGCACTGTCGCGCAGAAAAGCCGGTCTTCTTTTCCGATACGTCCCGGTACTGTAGCCTATCACCGTCCGGCAGCTCGAATGAAGGGCGTTCGTCTTCACTTCTCCAGGGTGAGACCCATCATTGGCGTGACCGAAATTAACAATCCGACCGAAATGGCTTAGACACTCCATACTCCGGTTGAAGTTGTCGCCGGCAACCGTATCGAGAATCACATCCACTCCTTCTTCCTTCGTCAGCTTCATCACTTCATCGACAAAGTTCTGCTCGCGGTAATTAATGACGTGATCAGCTCCAAGCGATTCCACAAGTTGTTTCTTTTCGTCACTGCCAACCGTGCCGATAATTGTCGACGCCCCGTACAGCTTTGCCAGCTGAACAGCCGTCGTTCCAATCCCTCCCGCCGCCGCGTGAATCAAAATCGATTCACCTTCAACAAGCCTTGCCATTTTTTTTATCACATTATAGGCGGTAACCCCGACTGTTAATGAAGCGGCAGCCGTTTCGCTATCCAATTCATCCGGAAGCGCGTAGGTCAAAATAGGGTCAGCCTTCACATATTCCGTATAGGAGCCGCCTTTTGGAAACGCCATGACCCTTTGCCCTTCTTTTAAACCCCGGACCTCCTCCCCCGCCTTGACGATCACCCCGGCACAATCAAGCCCGGGAGTAAAAGGGAATCCAGTCTGTCCATGATACTCTCCTACCCGCGCTTTAATATCAGCGAAGTTGACACTGATCGCTTCAACCTTAATCAATACCTCCGTTGGCGAAATCTCAGGAATCTCCCTCTCTTCCACCCGCAACACATCAGGTCCGCCGTGCTCCGCCACAACAACCGCCTTCATCCTTTTCACCCTTTCCGGTTTTTTCAGTCTATTCAATTGTAAGTATAGCGGTTATTATTCTGAAAATAAAGCACTTTCAGAATACACAATCTATCCAGGACAGCGTACAAGTTTTTTCTAAAAAAGGTTCTCCGTCAAATGTTAGGGTGAAGGATGCCATATCCCTTACCAAAAGAAAAGGGAGACTCTATCATCCAAGCTAAAGCATCATCCAGCGTGAACGTCCAAAATTTCTAAAACCAAAGGCATTTCGTTTCAATACCTTTGTTAAGTTGTTAATTCCCTTCAGAAATCCATTTGAATAGTTAAATGAAAAGCTGTTTACAATTTCTGTTTGCCAATTTCTAAATGTACCAATGGCCCGGTTAAACTCAGGTAGCCCTTTTGCTTCAACGAGTTCATAAAACAGTAAGAGATCTTCTTTTGTTTGAAGGACACTAACAAGTCCCTTTTCTTTTGCTTTCTCAAACCATGTACAGTAGGCTTCCTTGAGTTCATATGCCTTGCGGAGTTCTTCGGACATGGTTAAATAACGGTTTAAATACCAGCGGTCTTCATCTGTCAACTTCTCACTTCTTTTATGAAACACATAACGCAACTTCTTACATTTCTTTCTGTCATAATCGTTTCATGAAGACTGAACACGTCTTCTAACACCATCCATTGCCCAATAAATATAACGACAAAAATGAAAGCGGTCCACAACGATAACAGGCTTTCCTAACGCTTCTTTCACAGCCGCTTTAAAACTTGAACTCATATCCATGACAACGATTTGGACCTTTTTACCGTGTTTTTGCAGATAGTCTTTAATCGTTTTCTTCTTACGATTGGCAATTCCTTCACGTCAGAGATCTCCTTAGATGCCATTAAATCAAAACGACGAACGATCGATCATGGAAGAGGACGCCCCATACTGTCCGCCAACTTCTGATAAATCTGTATTTTTTAGCCCCCCTTTTTAATTACTCTTTTTCTATCAAATCTAATATTTTTTCATGCATTAAATGAAAAATATTAGATAAGTCTTCGTAAGTGCTAGCGCTAAAAGATTTTGATCGATAAGGATTAATCTTATTTAGTTCAACTTTAGTGTCACTGAAAATAAGTGCTAAGTTTTCAGTGAATTCTTGTTCAGGATTATTAAGCAAGGTGTTAATTATTCCTGGATTAACTTCACTATCAAATAGTACATCTGCTAGATGATGAGTATCATGGAAGGTTGCTTCAAATGTTCTAATCGTTGAAATATTAAAATCTAACTGTACTAAGTTATTTTGTACAAGCTGTTGTAACAACATAGTCTCTCCTTCGTTAAAGTTGTTTTCATACATTAGTAGTGCATTAGACATGTTTTCTAAAAGAAAGGCACTCTGGTCAATATTATTTGTAAAAGCAATAGTTTCTACAAAACGAAGATTACCTTCTTGTGATTGTTTTTGCGTAAATTGGAATATAATTATCGTTGTTAGTACAACACAAATCAATAACCAATATCTTTTTTTCAAATTTCTCACCTCAAAATTATAATATATCAAAATGGACAAATTTGGAATGGATATCTGATTCTTACACTAGATAGGTCTCGAATGTAAAAGGACCTTCTTATGCATCAAGAAGGTCTCTAGATATCCTTTATATTACTCCGGCTTCATTTTTTTTGATCAACACATCTTCTGATCTTGGGATATTCATGTTAAAATTCATTAACATTTAGTATAGAGCCTAAAAAAGAGGACATCCCATCAGCCACAGCCGATTAGAACATCCTCTCTTTCATTTAATTAACATGCGTCATCTTATCTTCAATTGAAACGCCATCGGGATTGTAGTGTATCTTAATGTTCGTCAAAACCTCTGAGGCACCAAGCTCGACCCCTAACTCCTGGGTACGTTTCAGCAAGCTAAAGACCTCATCAATGTTACCTTCAACGACCGTCTCCATCGGTCCGACGTGATAGCGCAGTCCCGACTCCTTCACCACTTCAACAATTCGCGGAATCATCCCATTCGTATCGACATCCTGACCATTCGGCAGTACTTGAAAACCGGCTGTCACATTATTCATCTTCATCGCTTCCTTTCTTAGGAATAAGAAATGCTCTATTATACCGTTTCCTTTCCGCCGTAAAATTAAACATTCACTCCGTTCAAGATAAAAAAGCTATTCCTGCAATGGTTGAGCGGAATAGCCTTTTTATCTTTAAAAGCGTAAATACCTTGTCTTTAACGCATCAACCATAACGGCAACAAAAATCATCGCCCCTCCGACCATCGTGACAAAATAGGAGGAAATGCCAAGCACTTGCAGTCCAACCTGGATTACCGTTAACAACAGGACGCCTCCAAGCACGCCGGAAATATTGCCACGTCCGCCGGTCAGGCTGACGCCGCCGATAACCGCCGCAGCGAGTGTATACATTAAGAAATCCTGACCAAACGTCATCGTTACGGCACCCATATAAGCAGCGAGCAAATAGCCGGAAAAGCCGGCAAGCGTCCCGGAAATTGTAAAAGCGTAAATTTTGATGCGGTCGACCGGAATTCCACTTACATGAGCGCTTGTCGTATTGCCTCCCGTCGCAAACAGACTGCGGCCGAAGACGGTTTTTTTCCAAATGAAATAAATGAGCACATAGCAAAGCAAAAAGGGGATCGGCAGCACCGGCATGCCTAAAATAGAGCCTTTGCCGATCCACGTAAAGGCTTCAGGAAAGTTAACAATCGAACGCCCCTGCGTCAAGGCCATTAATGCTCCTTGAAGGATCAGTCCCATCGCCAATGTCTCAATCAACGCCGCTGCTTTCAGCTTCGCTATCAAAATACCGTTAATCAGACCGATTAGCAGGCCGAAGAGAACGATGACGATAATAGCAATAAACCAGGGTAAGCCATTATTCATTAAAAAGGTTCCCAGCCCTGCACTGAAAGCCAGCACGCCGGTAACCGACAAATCGATTTCACCGATAATTAACACGTGGGCCAGACCGGCGGTTAACACTCCTAAAACGGCGGTTTGCACCAGAATGTTTTGCAGGATTGAAACCGAAAAGAAAATCGAATTGATCGAACCCATAATTAAAATGGCCGCGATTAAAAGGAACCAGACGATATTATTCGCGCTAAATTCCAGCCAGTTGCGATTTGTATTCAAACTTTTCTGCTGCTGAACGACAAGATTTGTTTCTTTGACACTCATGACGCCTCACCTTCCTTTGCTTCATCCCTAATTCTGATCACCTCATCCGTTGTCAGGTTGAGATTAGCCCTTTCTGTCACAACCTTTCCACGGTCAAAGAAGAGCAGCCTGTCAGCAATTCGTAATAATTCATTGTAATCATTCGTTAAATAGAGCACGCTCAGTCCTCTCACTTTCGTCAGTTCATGAATTAAAGCGAGAATCTCTTCTCGACTTTTGACATCAATTCCGACAGTCGGTTCATCGAGAATAAGCACTTCCGGCTGACAGCTGAGCGCCTTTGACAGGACGACCTTCTGCTGATTCCCACCGCTTAACTGACCGACAGCTTCATTGACGGAGGCGGCGAGGATATTCAGCTTTTCAAAGTATTCCCGCGCATTTTTGTCTTCCTGTCTTTCATCTATAAACCCAAACATCCGCTTCAACGACGATTCCAGAATTGACAAGCTGATATTTTTCTTGATTGACAGCAGCTGGACGACACCTTCCTTATGCCGATCATAGGAAACATAAATGATCCTTTGCCTGACTGCCTGAGCCGGGTTTTTAGGTGTCGGAATTTCACTGCCATTTAGCTTGATCCGGCCGGCGCTGACCGGATGCAAGCCACTGAGCGCACGTGCCAGCTCTCTTGCTCCAGAACCGGGGAATCCTACCAGACCGAGTACCTCTCCCTTGCCTGCTTTAAACGATATTCCTTGCATTCCCTTCCCACTAATATTTTCACAGACGAGCAGCGGCTCCTTATTCTTCATCCGCTCCTCCTCTGGACGCGAGCTAAGTTCAATGTTTTTGCCAACGATTAATGTCGACAGCGTTTCCTCATCAACCTCGCCCTTCTTATAGCCCGTATAACACTGCCCATCACGATTGACCGTAATTGTATCGCACAGCTTTAAAATTTCCTCTAAATAGTGGGAGATCAAAATAAAGCTTGTGCCCTCCTTTCGTAATTCCTCAATAAAATCAAATAGACTGTCTCTTTCTTCAGCTGATAAAGCAGTCGTCGGTTCATCTAAAATCACGAGCTTTGCCTTACTAAATAAGGCCCGGACAATATTGAGCTTTCTCTGCTCCACTAAGGACAGCTTCTTTCCCTTCATCGCCGGATCATAAGAGAGCCCATATTCCGCCAGCGCTTTTGCGGCATTTTCATAAAGCTCCTTCCAATTCACCTGCCCAAGCCTATCCCGCGGCCAGGTGCCTAAAAAAATATTTTCAGCGATGCTGAACTCAGGAATGATCGCCGCATGCTGCGGCACAACATAGATTCCTTCCTGCTGTCTTTCAATTACCGAAAGATGGTTAATATTTTTATCATTGAACAAAACGTCACCTTCATAATCGGTCAGCACCCCGGAAATGATTTTCACAAGCGTTGTTTTGCCGGCTCCATTTTTTCCGACAAGACCGTGAATTTCCCCGTGATCCACCTCCAGATTATTATCAAAAAGGACCCGCTTGTTACCGTAGCTTTTATAAACATGATTGACCTTAAGCAACATCTGTCTCCCTCCTGATCTTGCCAAAAGAGATCCCCAATATTGATTATCGGGGAGCACCTCTCTTTCAGCATGCTTTACCGCCTTAATAGCGAATCCCGTACTCGTTCCAGGCCACATTTCCCCAATGAGTTGGATCATCGACATTGGTTGCATCAATCACATATGGATCAATCACCATATGAGGCCCGGCTTCTCCTTCGATAATTTCAGCTGATTTCCAGTAGTATTTATCATTTTCATACGTTGTACCGACCGGAACCTCTTTCCCTTGCAGTGTATATTCAGCCAGCATCTCCAACACAATTTCTCCGTAGGCGACACAATCCTGATTGATCGTCGCATCATAGTAGCCTTCTTCCACCCTTTGGAGCGCAATCGGTTCAGCATCAATTGTGACAAAAATCACATGTCCTTCTTCGCCAACCTTTTTTAAATGACCGGTCTGCTTTAATGCTTCATACAACCCCATAGCCGGAGTGTCACTCGGTGCATGAACGGCATCGAGGAATCCGTGCTGGGCGATCGCATTTAAGGCGGCATCCTGTGTAAGTCTCATATCACCTTCAGCTGGCATCGCCAAGTAATTGATATTCGGATGCTCCGCCATTACAGCGTCAAAGCCTTCCTTCCGCGCTCTCCAGGCAGAGCTCGACATCGCCCCGTACGCATTGAGAACGACCCCTTTCGCTTCACCATACTTCTCAACAAGACGGTCAATAATTTCCTGAGCTGCCATTTCTCCAGCCTTATAGTTATCAAAAGCAATCGTAAATGCGACATCCCCACCTGTTGTCGGCGTATCAAAGACCCCGACAGGAATCCCGGCATCCCGTGCCTGATCAATCGCAGTAATTAATCCTTCACTATCATTTGGATCAGAAATAATCGCCAACGGTTTCTTTGAAATAAAGTTAACGAATTGATTCATTTGTCGCGCTGAATCAAAATCGGCGACGGCCGATTCAAATTGCCAGCCATATTCCTCCGTTTTCTGCTTCGCAGCTTCCTGCATCGCTACAAAAGCGTAGTAATCGAGGCTTTTATGTGACAGCGCAATCAGCCCGTCCTTCGGCAGTTCACCTGCTCCCTGTTCAGTTTCATCACCGCCTGCCGGTTCCTCTGTTTCCGCTTCCGGTGCCGACGCTTCGCCTTCGTCCGTGCTCGCTCCTTCCCCGCCGCATCCGACTAGAACGAGCGCGAACAGCAACGAAAGAAGAAATGCTGTTAATCCTTTCGTAAACGTCATCATTATCCCCCCATTTTCTCAATTTCTTCATCGGGGCCCTGGCAAAAAGGCTGATCGTTTCCCTTTTTCCCAGCCCCGTCATTGTGGTTTAATAACCACTGATTGATCTCTTCGTCTTAGTTCATCACCCCGCGTAGAACAATGCTCTTCAGCTGGGTCAGCTCCTCAAGCGTATATGCCGATCCTTCACGGCCAATGCCGCTTTTCTTATAACCACCAAAGGCACTGCAAAACGGTCGGTAGCAAGTTCCACCATTAATCGAGACGATCCCGGCCTCAATTCGATTTCCAGCCTCCATTGCCTTGTTCATATCACGGGTGAAAATCGAAGAGTTCAGGCCGTACATTGTATCATTGACAATCTCAATCGCTTCATTAAACGTTTTAAATGAAATGATCGAAAAAACCGGCCCGAAAATTTCCATGTTTTTCGCCACATCCATTTCTCTCGTCACACCTGTAAGGACAGTTGGTTCAATAAATGTACGGTTGATGCGGCGCCCTCCGAAAATCAGCTCGGCCCCCTGCTGGACCGTCTGCTGAATCTGCTGTTCAACACGAATCGCCGCTTCTTCACTGACTAACGGGCCAACATTCGTATCCTGTTCCAGCTGATTGCCGACCTTTTTCGTATGCAGCTTCTCCGTTAAGCGGTTTTGAAAGGCCTCCAACACGCTTTCGTGGACGACGAGCCGCTTGTTGGCGCAGCACACTTGACCATTGGCAAGCAGGCGCCCTTCTATCGCATGATCGACCGCGCTTGCAATATCGCCATCCTCGCAGACGATCAGAGCATCATTTGCTCCAAGCTCAAGAAAGACACGCGACAGGTTTTTCGCCCCGCTTTCGTAAATGGACGTTCCTGTTTCCGTACTTCCTGTAAAGCTGATCGCATCGGCAAGCGGACTTTTCGTTAAATAGGCACCAACATCCTCCCCGTAGCCCGTCACAACCTGCAACACATTTCCCGGCACTCCCGCTTCATGGAGCATCTCCACCATTTTGATAATCGTCAACGGATCATCCTCCGGCGGTTTGATAACAATTGCGTTGCCAGCCGCTAGCGCCGCCCCGGCCTTATGGGCGAACAACTCGACCGGAAAGTTAAACGGAAGCACCCCGACAATCACCCCTAACGGTTCGCGCTTTGTAATCATCAGGTCTGCTTCCAAACCTTCCTGGATTTCCAATGGAATCGTCTGTCCGAAAAGCCGCTTCGACTCCTGCGCAAACTCGTGAAAAAGGTTGGCCGCGACGCCGACTTCATCAATCGCCTGAGCGAGAATTTTGCCGTTTTCGGCACTTAACAGCCGACCAAGTTCCTCTTGCCTCTCCCATAAAGCGCTTACAAAACGTTCGATGATTTCCACACGTTTATAAATTGGCGTGGCTGCCCATACCTTGGCCCCTTCCCGCGCCGCTTCTAACGCCTCCTGCGCATCTTCAATTGATGCCTGTGGCACTGTATCAATCAGCTCCATTGTCGCCATATTACGGACTTCAATGACTTTCTGTGACGTTGCTGCTCTTTGTACTCCATTAATAATCATTTGCATACTATCTCTCCTTCTTATTGATTTGCCAATGCCTGCCAAGGGTCGATCGCAATTTTAATCACTTCCTCCTTGCCATCGAGAGAATACCCTTTTTTGCTCATCGCCTGAATCGCGTCTCCAATCCGGTTAAGTGGCAGCTTATGGGTCACAAGCTGGTCATAAGGCAGCTCCAGCTGTTCGATAATTGAAAGAGTCATCTCCATATGCTCAACATCACTTCCCCAAACACCGCGAATATTGGCATTGTTTCGCAATATATGCCAATGCGGATTGATCTCGACACCGCCAACATCCGTAAAGTGACCCAACTCAATGTACTCCGCACTGTCACGAAGATAGCTTAAGCCTTCCGGTACGGCACCAGGGAAGCCGGCGCATTCGACGACCATATCAGGTCCGCGTCCGCCCTTTGTTTCTGACTTGACCAATTTGATCCGTTCCTGTGGATCCTTCACATCGTCAATATCAATCACCACATCTGCCCCCAGCTGCTTCGCTAATTCAAGACGCCGCTTTGGCCCGCCGACGGCAATCACTTTTGCCGCACCCGAACGCTTTGCAAAGGCAATTGCCCCAAGACCAATCGCTCCCGTTCCCTGAACGAGTACCGTGCTGCCAAAGCGGACACCACCCGCACGTTGAAAGCCGTGAACACAAATCGAAAGCGGCTCGGTTAATACGGCGATATGCGGCTCTAGCTCCGTTTTGAAAAATGATGTATTTTCATACTTGATATGGACATATTGACTGAATCCTCCTGACAGTAAATGTGGTTCCCGGTTTGGCAGGAAGCCGTAAGCTTGAACATGACTACAACGAGTCGGCGTTTTTGCGATTTTGCAGTAATAGCATTCGCCGCAGCTGACACCAGGGACGATCACCACCCGATCTCCTTCCTTCACCTGCTGTCCATTGCTGTCAACAATGTCGACTGATCCGAGCTTTTCAATTTTCCCGCAAAATTCATGCCCCATCACAATCGGGTATTCAACCGTATTCAAATGACCGTAATACATATGGACATCTGTCCCGCACACACCGGCATACTCCGTCCGTAAAATAAACTCACCTTGCTTCGGTTCGGGCACTTCATATTCCCGAATATGAAACTGGCCTTCAATTCCATCAAGTACAGCTGCTTTTGACACTAAGCTCATGCTTTCTCCTCCTGTTCACTTCTATGGTACTAGGACCACCTTGATCGCTTTTCCCTTCCGATTCGCTGAGCAGGCCAGCGCCTCCTCCACATCTTCCAATGAAAACTGGTGGGTAATCATCTTTTCAATTGGATACATTCCACCCGCGATAATCTGAATCGCGCCCTGATAAGCCCATGCACTAAGAAAGGACGAACGGATTGTCAGTTCCTTAAAGGTCATTTGCTTATCCGTTTCGATCTGGACCGGCTGATTGCCGGTCAGACCGAGGTAATTGACGACGCCTCCAGGTTTTGCGTACTCCAGACTTTGCCTTTGCGCCAGAGCCGTACCCGCTGTTTCAAAGACAATGTCAGCTCCTTGTCCGCCTAAGCACTTCTGTAATGTTTCAAACACATTTCCATCGCGGTAATCAAGGACTTCATCTGCTCCGAACTCTCTTCCGAGAGCAAGCCGTTCCTCGCGCGAGCCGACCAACATAACCGGGGAAGCTCCCGCCGCTTTGGCAGCGACAACAGTCAGTAAGCCAATCGGTCCGGCGCCGACAACGACGACGCTGTCTCCAAGCCTTGGCGGTGTCAAATTGACCGCCCGGACTGAGACAGCAAGCGGCTCGGTCAGCACGGCCCTTTTTAACGGAACATGAGACGGGATTTGATGAACAAGGGCATGAGCCGGCACATATAAATACTCCGCCCAGCCTCCATATAAATGGGGCTGCCGTTCACTGCTGATGTTGCAGCCATATTGCCGTCCCTCCTTACCGTCATAAACACAGAGATTGTACAGCCCGGCCCGGCAAGGCTGACACGTTCCGCACGGCAAAATCATTTCCACCGCGACTCTGTCCCCAATCTCCACCTGATGCTTGCCCAATGCCTTCGATCCAGCCGCTTCGACAATACCGATAAATTCATGTCCTGGAATGAGAGGGTAGGGCTCCCCCCAATCCCCTTTAAAGATGTGCAAATCCGAGCCGCATACGCCACACATTTCAACTTTTATAAGAAGGTCTTCCTCATGCAACTCGGGGAGTGGAAATGTTTGCAAACCGATTTTTTCTTTTTCGGTTATCACTGCGGCTTTCACTCGCTTCACTGGCATTCCTCCTTTTACAAATCGTTTTCGCCTACAGAAATCGTCTGTTTTTCTGTATGAGTAAATCTTAATCAAAAAACGAAAAGATGGAGTGAGCCAAAATTTCAAATTAAGTGGATATTTTTTTGATAGCGCTTTCTTAATTGGATGAAGTGGATAATATTTGGAAGAGGTAGAAAATATTTAGCTGGTCCAACAAAAAAAGCCCCGGAAGATCAAAGGCTGATCTCCCGGAACTTCCTTATTGCAAATAGATGGAGCGAAAGCGATTTGGAGACATTCCTGTCATCCGCTTAAACTGTTTACTAAAGTATTTCGGGTCATGGAAACCGACCTTTTCCGCCACTTCAAAAATCTTTAACTCAGAGTGCAAGAACAGTTCCTTCGCTTTTTCGAGCCGAACATCATTCAAATATTCAACAAAGCTTTTTCCGGTTCCTTTTTTAAACATCGTGCTTACATAGCTTTTGCTCAAGCCAACCTCCCGGGACAACTCCTCCAGTGTCAGGTCCTTGGCGTAGTTCTGTTCGATAAAGCTTACAGCCTGCCGGATGACGTGATGACTTCCGCCGATAAATTGCAAGCGACTGTCCTCCAGCTTTTCCAGACCATGATAAAACCAGTTTTTCACATCCTGAAATGTCTGGAGCGCTTTCACCTTTTCCTTATAATCAAGACTGTTGCTGCCCCAATTTTTTGTATGCAAATTGCTATTTGACTTCAAGCCGAGCATCACGGTCTCAACCATTGTCATTGTCGCCATTTTAACCGTTTCGACATCAGTCTGCTCTGTTTCAAACAGCAAAAAGATTTCTTCACATTGAGCTTTCAAGTGAACCCAGTCTCTCATGATTGTTAATTGATGTAACGTATGAAAATCAAGCACTGGCGGTTCAAATTCAGCACTCCCGATCGTCTCAGCAGAAACGAAATGACCGAATCCATTATAAAAACAATGCGCTTCAGCCTTGCTACAAAGCGATTGATAAGTTTTACAAAGAGTTTCCAGTTGAAAGGACATACCTTCATAAAGGTTCATGCTTCCTTCCAGCTCGTTCAATTCAGCAAACAGCTCTCCAGCCATCCTTGCCTTCCATTCAAGTATCTTTTGCTGACTGCTCCCTAAGTCAGCTGGAAAGCCGGTCAGAGCGAGAAACGAAAGGTCCTCCATCTGAAAAAGAAAAGAGATGTTCTTGTCGAACAGCCGATAGAAGGCTCGTTCAACGTTTTTGAGCGAAACAGGACGAGCAAACACAATTTTGAGTATGAGATGGGAAGCCAAAAGCCAGCTGAGTTCCTGATGAATCGGTTGCGGTTCTCCTCCCTTCAAAATGCTTTTGATTTGTTTTTCTTTGATCAAAGCAGCCGATTCCCGCGCTTTCACTTCCAGTCTCTGATAGGATTCCCGCTTTTCCCGCTCTTGCTGAACCTCTTTCGCGATTTTTTGCAGCTGTTTTTCCAGGCTGCCTCCCTCCAAGTCAGTTTTTAGTAAATAACCGGATGCTCCTAGTGCCACCGCTTCCTGTACATATTCAAAATCATCGTAGCAGGTGAGCAGCATCACCTTCATATCAGGATAGCTTTCTTTCGCTTTCCTAGTTAGCTCAATTCCATCCATCAACGGCATCCGAATATCGGTAACGATCACATCAATTTGATGCTCCTCCAAAAGCGCCAGGGCGTCCTTGCCGTTATTCGCCTCTAATAAAACATTCATTTTGTAATCATCCCAGTTTATCATCGCTTTTAGCCCCTGACGGACGATAAATTCATCATCGACTAATAAAACGTTTAACATCCTCTTCACCATCCTCTTTTTCAAAAGATATCGGTAAATAAAGATCGATAGTCGTTCCGTTCCCCTCCCGGCTCGAAATTGAAAGACCGTAGCTTGAGCCGAAATAGAGCTTGATTTTGTCATCGACATTGTGAATGCCAACCCCGCTCGACATCTTACCGCTGTTCGGCTGCCTTTTGGCCATTATCTTCTCGACAGTTTCCGCCGACATCCCTCTCCCATTATCCTTTACCTTAAGGCGCAATAGACCGCCCTCCCGTAAAGCGGCAATTTTGATGTCGCCTTTCCCATCAGAAAAAGCGTGGAAGAAAATATTTTCAACTAACGGCTGCAAAATAAATCGTGGGACATAAGCAGATAAGAGCTCTTTTGGAATGTCATATGAAATGGTAAAGCTGTCCGGATAGCGGAAGTCCTGAATTTTCAAATAAAAGCTCAGTACCTCCAGCTCTTCTTCGAGCATATGAAGATGATTCGTCGCATTTAAACTTGTCCGCAGCAATTTAATCAAGTTTGTTAGCATTTCGCTTATATCAGGTATGTGATGGAGCTTCGCAATCCATTGAACTGAATTTAGCGTATTGTATAAAAAATGAGGATTAATTTGATATTGAAGTGACTGCATTTCGATTTGCTTTTTCTTTTTCTCGTTAATTGAGATTTGTTCAATCAGCGTTTCGATTTCCCGCATCATTTTATTAAAGCTTCGGCTTAAATCTCCTATTTCATCAATACTCGTAATCTCTGACCTGATCTGGAAGTTTCCTTTTTCAACTTCCCGGATATTACGCTGGAGCTGACGAAGCGGGTTAATAAAGCGGCTTGAAAAAAGCCAGGCCAGCACGACCGAAATACAGAAAAAAACCCCCAGCAGAATAAAAACAGTGAGTTTTATCGAATGAAAGCTTTCATTAATAAGCTCTTCCGGAATGAGCGCACCGATTCGCCAGCCGCTAAAAAAATTAATATCATAGATGAAGCGGTTTTCCTGATTCAGCTGTTCAAACAGGTTAATCGTGTTAATGTATTGCTGAGAGCCACCTTCCAGCATTTCCGGGTCTGTACTGAAGATCACCTCTCCAAACTTATCGATCAGCAGCAACGTCCCGAGGTTTTGCAAGTCCGGCCTCGTAAAAAGAAGATTCAATTCCTCCTGTTTCATCTCAATAATAATCGTCACGATATCCGCGTCATCGTGAATCGTAAAAGGATGAACAAGCGAAATGACCTCCCCGGCCAATGGACGAACGGTATACTCATTTTGATGAGGTCCGACCCATGTTTTTTCCCCTATCCTGGTCAGGGCATCCGAAAACCATTCCGTCGCTTCCAGTTCCTTCATTTTTAACCCACTTGCCGTTGTCGCCTGTTGCTTTGCTGCTACTACGTGTATATCTTCAATAAACGTCCGATTATTTTTTAATGCCATTAACAGTTCTTCTGTTTCTTCCTGGTTAAAAAGAGCATTTTCTAAGGCAAGCTGCCCATCTTGATTGACTGCAAGCTGAAGCTGATAATAGATAATCCGTGACATCAAATCCATTTCTTTTAAATAATAAGTGATATTCTCATTAAGCTGGTTTACCGTGCTTTGTGCAAACTCCAGCACCTGACGCTGCACAATTTCCTGCGATTTATAATACGGGATAAAACCAACTAGCAAAATAGGGAGAAGGCTTATAAGTAAAAAATAGGTAAGCAGACGGACTTTTATACTTTTCCGAAACATCAAAAAAAGCGCCTTTATTTCTAACATCTCCTTTTTAGAAACAGCAACACCCCTGGTCAATTCTATTAAACGTATTTAATTCCCCACTCCTTTAAGGCAATATTCGCCCAATGCCTTTTGTCGTTGACATTGCTCTGGTTGACCTCAAATGGAGGAATTACGAGCTGGGGACCGGCAATAGTTGGGCGCAGCTCAGCTTCCTGCCAGTAATAGCGATCATTTGAATACGTTTTAAACGGAATAGGCTTGTTTTGAATTGTATACGTATCGAGTAATTCCACACATATTTCAGCATAAGCAATTGGATCCTGAGATATACTGGCATCGAGCGAACCCTCTTTGATCCACTCATGGGCGATCGGTTCGCCATCGATCGTCACAAAAATAACATGCTCCGCGCTGCCAGCCGGATAAAGGCGTTTTCGCGACTTCAATGCCTCGTAAATCCCGCGCGCCGGCGTCTCAGAAGCAGCGTGCACGGCATCCAGATTTGGATATTCCCATAACGTTTCCTCTGTCACCTCATACATTTTCGTCACATCACCTTCAGTCGCTTTGCTGATTAATTCGATATGACGGTATTGCTGAAGCGTCTTCTCAAACCCTTCCTTTCGCAGCTTCCAGGCGAGACTGCTTAATGATCCGTAACAGTTCAGCACGACTCCCCGGGGCGATCCGTATTTTTCAATTAATAAGCGGACAACCTTCTCGGCCGCCATTACTCCGCCTTTATAATTATCAAACGCCACCGTAATCGAAACATCTCCCTCATTCAGAGGTGTGTCGATCACCCCTACGGGAATCCCCTGTTTTCTCACCTCTTCAATAACTTGAATAAATTCTTCGTTGCTGTCAACGGGATCACAAATAAGAGCGGCCGGTTTTTTCATCGCCGCACGTCGGACTTGCAGTGCCTGCCTCTCCGCATTGAAATTTGAAATCGTCGCCATAAATTCAAACCCGCGCGCCTCCACTTCCCGATGCATTGCTTCCTGCTGTATAATAAAAAAGTAGTAGCCTAAGCTTTTATTCGCATAAACAACCTGTCCTCTTCCTTCCAGGACTGGCTCATGCTTGGCAGAAAACGAACAAGCGGACAGCAAATGAGTACCCATTAACGCCCCCGTGCCAAAGGCACTCCACTGTGCCGTTCTCTTTAAAAACTCTCTTCTACTCATTAAATTACTCATCAGGCTCCTCCATCTCATTATTTCTGTCATCAAACCAAAGCATAGCGAAACTTTAGCATCACCTCACTATTCTCAGGAAATTGCCAGACATGATCCGCCCAATGAATGCGCTTACATTAAAGAGTACGCAAATTCTTCCTTTCCAACTTAAAACTGTGCACATTACATTATTCTCTCAAAAATTCAGACTTTTTTCTGTAGGCTCTTTTATCGTAAACGATTGCTGAATGAATTGCAATTGGTTTTAAGTTCAGTACTTTCATTAAAAGAAGCCTGTAACGAAAGGGAAGAATAACCTTTTATCACAGGCTTTAAATCACTTGGTTATACGACTCCGTTCTTTATTAGTACATTTCTAAGCAGCTCATTTTCTCAACCGTAAGTGGTTTAAACGGCCTTCGATAAGTGCCGCCTCAATTCGTAGGTGGACCAACATATCCTTTTACCGGCTATACGATTCGATTTACTGAAAAGAAGCTCAAACAGCTCTATCCAACACATGACGAATATGTTGAAAAGGTCAAGGCAGCAGCCGAAGCAGCGACCATTCCTGAACCCCATAGACCGAACTTAAACAAACAGCGACTCCCCTAAGAAAGGAGGAAAATAAGCTATCCCACTTTTAAACACCGTACACAAGTGAGCATAACCGCCGCGAGCTTTTAAAAGCCCGTTATGAGCATTTTTTCTCACAACGGGCTTTCGGCATTGCCAATAAGTCAAAGCTGATTTTGTCTCAAGCTCTCCCATACAGCTCCACAATAAAGTCCCGAAACTGCTCCACTACCTTTGGCATAAAGCTTTTCTTCCTCCAGACAATTCCAATCGTCCGCCGGCAGTCGACATCACGGACGGGAAGACAGGAGACTTGATAAGCGTCCATCCTGCTTCGTTTCGGTACGAGGCTTACGCCGAGACCGACGCCGACAAGGCCGGCTACTGTCCCGACTTCCTGTCCTTCAAAGGTGAGTTGTGGAGTGAAGCCGCTCTGCTGGCAAAGTCGATCCGTTATACTTCGCAGCCCCGCCCCTTTTTTAAAGCCGACAAAGGGCTCATTGGCGATGTCCTTCAGCCTGATTTCCTGCCGGTCCGACAGCCGATGACACTGCGGTACAATGACGAGTAATTCCTCAGAAAACAGTTCAACCCATTGAATCTCCGGATCGGGCTCCACAATCGTCGTCAAGCAGACGTCAATATCGCCCGCTTTCAACTGTTCAATTAAATCATGCGCTGTATTTTGAAAAAGCTGAAAGGTAACATCCGGATAAGTAGCGCGATACTTTTCAATCAATTCCGGTACGAAGTCCGTTCCCAGGGTAGGTAAAAAGGAAAGCGTAATATTGCCGCGGTTCGGACTCATTTCACTTTGCAGCTCCTGCTTTCCCTCCTCAATTACCTGAATCGCCAAATTCACTTTCTCCAAAAACAGCTTCCCGTAACGATTCAATTGCACGGTTCTTCCCTGCCGTTCAAACAAAGGAACGCCAAGCTCCTTCTCCAGTCTGGCGATTGAACGGCTCAACGCCGGTTGGGAAATAAACAATGACTGAGCAGCTTTTGTGACATGCTGCAGCTGGGCGACACGTTGAAAATACTCCAGTTGCTGCCATTCCATTTCTTCACCTTCTCCATTCATAACTTGAACGCATGAAAACGATAAGAATTATAAATTAGACATTATCATTTGTCAAAAGTATGCTAGTGTATAGAGAGAAAGTGAGGAACATCATGACATATTTAATCAAAGGAAAAAAAGGTTATTATCAAGCTATTTCGGCTTTATTTTTAGGAAGCTTTGTCAGCTTCATGATTTTATATTCCGTCCAAACCCTTTTGCCAAACTTTACAACTGATTACCATGTGTCCCCCGCCGTAGCAAGCCTGGCTCTTTCCGTCTCAACCGGCTGCCTCGCGGTTTCGATGCTGCTTGTTGCGCCACTGGCCGATGCCATCGGTAAAAAGCGACTGATGACGACGTCTCTGTTTTTAACTTCGCTTCTTTGTGTTCTTGTCGCGTTCAGTCCGAATTTCTCAACATTGCTCGTCATTCGAGCCGTCCAGGGAATCGTTCTTGCCGGCTTTCCTAGCATTGCGATGGCCTATGTCAGCGATGAATTTGACCCGAAAACACTCGGCACTGTTATGGGGCTTCATGTCAGTGGCAATACGATCGGCGGTTTGACCGGCCGCTTTTTAACCGGAGTGCTGACCGAATGGGTTTCGTGGCAGTTCGCCTTGCTTACGATGGGAATTATTAGTCTAGTGATCAGCTTTTTCTTTTTAAAACTGTTGCCGGAATCGAGGCGGCCAGCAAAAGAGACGCCTTCGTTTCGGACATTCGCGCTCTCCATTGTCCAACCATTAAAGGAAGCCCGGCTGCTTTGCTTATTCGCCTTCTCCTTTGTTCTGATGGGAAGCTTTGTCACCGTCTATAATTATTTAGGCTTTCGGCTGCTTGAACCGCCCTTTTCGCTAAGTCAAACGTGGATCGGAATGATTTTCTTCGTTTACTTGGTCGGGACGTTCAGCTCGACGTTTATGGGTCAGGTCAGCGACAAGGCCGGCAAGGCAAAAACGCTGTCTGTCAGCATTCTGATCATGCTCATTGGCGCTGGCTTGACATTAAGCCAGCAGCTGCTGTTTGTTATTCTGGCGCTTTGCATTTTCACCTTCGGCTTTTTCGGCGGACATTCGATTGCCAGCAGATGGGTTGGTGAAGTCGCGGCACGCTACCGGGCTCAGGCGGCATCATTATATTTATTTTGCTATTACCTTGGATCGAGCGTGATTGGCTCAAGCAACGGATTTATTTGGGAGCATTTCAAATGGGAAGGAATTATCACCGTCGTCTGTACGTTAATCGGGCTGGCCCTGGTACTCATCGCGACCTTCCTGACACTTCAGAAACGGCAAAGCGCACAGCCGCCTGCCTCTTTACTGAAAAAGGGAAGCTGATGAAAATAGGCTGTGTCAAAAGGAGAGTCCTTCCTTTCGGCACAGCCACCGGCCATTTTTGGACTGCCATACACCCTTCCTGAATCATGATAGTGATAAGCGATTCGGTCTTGAATCTGATTCTTCCGCTGCTCTTGAGGGCTTGGTTGATGGGTTCTCCATTTGAAATAACCGCTCCGAGATACACCTAAAATGTGACACATCTTCATCACTGAGTGCTCGGAACGATGCTCCTCAATGAATGAAAACTTCATAGCTTTGGTCTGCTGAAGATGTGCATCGCCTTTTTTACAATGGTTAATTCCTCTTCTTTGTCAGCTAATTGACGCTCCTTTGCCTTTAATTCACGTTCCTGATCTCGAATTTGCTGTTCCAGCTTGCGAATCCGTTCCTCGGCAGCCACAGGTTCGTTCTCAAATTCACGATAGTGGGTCGTCCATTGATGCAACGTACTTATGGGAATGTTCAATTCTTCTGCGATATCTGAGACTGTTTTTTTCTGTTCCTGCACAAACTTGACCGCTTGACGTTTAAACTCTTCATTATACCTTTGGCGGGGTTCACCCATTGAAATCCCTCCTCATTCCTACTATCATACCCGATTTTGATTTCCGTTAAAGAGGTGTCCACTTTTTATTCTAGTTGCAGAGGTTCCTTGCGCGTCCCATGAAGGGGCATTTAAATCGAAATAACGGAATGAGGTTCCCTCTTCGTCTTGGCAAGATCGGCTCGATTAGCTTACATTGAGCGTCGCGTTTTTTTAACATGGTCGTTTTAGATAGTCCCTTTTCCCTGCTTTTGCTCGCGCTGTCTTAATTCGACGCGGCGTATTTTACCGGAGGCCGTTTTCGGCAGTTCCGTCACAAATTCAATTATACGAGGGTATTTATAAGGGGCAGTCATATACTTCACATGCTCCTGAAGCTCTTTGACGAGAGCTTCACCGACAAGCTCCGGCTGCTTTAGAATGACAAACGCCTTGACGACGGAGCCCCGTATTTCATCAGGAACAGCGACGACGGCGCACTCTTTGACAGCCGCATGTCTGACGAGCGCATCCTCCACTTCAAATGGCCCGATCGTATAGCCGGAGCTGATAATAATGTCATCAGAGCGGCCCTCAAACCAGAAGTAGCCATCCTCATCCAGCCTCGCCTGATCGCCTGTTAAATACCAGTCCCCGCGGTAGGCGGCTGCCGTGCGCTCAGGATCATCCAGGTAGCCTTTAAACAGAGCCGCCGTACTTTTATGGACGGCGATATCTCCTACTTCTCCTGCCTGCACACGATTCGCCTCTTCATCAATGATCGCGACATTATTACCGGGGGTCGGCTTGCCCATAGAGCCCGGCTTCAGTTCCATTCCCGGCAAGGTTCCGACCAGTAGCGTATTTTCCGTCTGCCCGTAGCCATCCCGCACCTGCACTTGAAAATGCCGCTTAAACGTCTCGATCACTTCCTGATTCAATGGCTCACCCGCGCTGACCATACTGCGCATAGCAGGCAGCGAAAAGCGCTCCAGCTCGTCTAATTTTGCCATCAGCCGATATTCCGTTGGCGTACAGCAAAGGACATTCACTTGATAGCGCTCCATCAGTGTCAAATATTTCTCCGGCTCAAAGCGTCCGTTGTAAACAAAGCCCGTCGCTCCGGCTCCGAGCGTCGACATGAACGGCGTCCAATTCCATTTCGCCCAGCCTGGTGCCGCCGTCGCCCAGACGACATCTCCTTCCTTCACATCAAGCCACTGCGAAGCTACCGCCTGATGGGCATAGGCCCAGCTATGCGCGTGTACCACGCCCTTCGGATGACCGGTCGTCCCGGAAGTATAGTTCAAAAAAGCAATATCGGCGGCCCGCGTCTCGACGATAGCAAACTCTGATGGCTCATCCTGCACCAGCTCTTCATATTGCACCCAGCCGTAGACCTTCTCACCAACGGAAATAAAATGAGTCAAACTATCCGTCTGCGAACGAATCTGCTCAAAGCTTCCGGTCAAGCCGGCCAGGCAAATGGTCGCCTTCGCTTTAGAATGCTCCACCCGGTAGAGCCAATCCTTCTCCCGCAGCATCTCCGAGCCTGGCGAAATAATCAGTCCAAGCTTTAACGCTCCAAGGTAAATGCTGTACGTTTCAGGAATGCGGGGCAGCGTGATGATGACTTTATCCCCCTTTTGCAGGCCGAGCTTTTTCAAGCCGTTCGCCAGCTTGTTTGATTCCCGCCGCAAATCGGCATACGTCTTTTTCTGTCTGTTCCCCTTTTCGTCCTCCCACAGCAAAGCGACCTTCTCTGGATCCTTTGCATGGCGGTCAATATCCTCCGCCATATTGTACATTTCAGGCGCATATAGATCAGCTTCGTTCATGCATGACTCCTCCTCACCATAATATGGAAGCGCTTTCTCTATTATATGAATGTCTCTCCACATTACTACTTTTCTCGCTCTTTTCCGCTTCTCCTTCCGTGATTTAACAAAAATGGTTGAAGGGGATATATCTCCCCCACTTTTCACATCATTTCCAGCGGTGTGAGCCAGCCGGCAAAGTCGCTGCTCAGCTTTTCCTTTTCCGCTTTATCAAAGCTGATGATCACACATGTTGCCGGTCCCGCTGATTTACAGACGTCGATGAAATCACACTCGGCACGGAGATTTCTCACGCCCCACACATGCTCAAGCTCATACTTAATTCCTTTTGACCCGACAGGCACCACTTCGTAAATAGCAGGATGTTTTAGTAAACGCAAAAAGAGGTCTAGTGGAAGTACGTCATCCTTCCTCGTCAGCACCTCTTCTCCGTACAAAGGCAGACCGGCTACCGCAAACGCAGCGTCCGACGGCGTTTTTCCGACTTTCTTTTCGTCCTTTGCGACTTTTCCAAGAACGGTGATGCCGAGCGCCGATTGAACGAGCGGCATATTCGATTCCGTGCTGCCGCCGATCTCAAGCTCTGTGAGACCACTCTTCTGCGACATGTTTTTAATTTCGTCTATTACGATTGGCCAGGCTTCCTCGGAAATAAAATTTTGCACAAGCACAGAAAACGGAACGGCCCCGACTGCCATACATTCCATTAACGCCACGCGGTATGTATACTGACTCAAAATTCGATAAGACGTCTGAACGACGTCCTGCTCCTTTTCCCCTATTCCCCCGGCACCATCTGCAGCAATCACCAATTCTTCATTGGCGGAAAGAGGAATGAAAATCACATCTCTCATCATCGTTTCTCCTTTATCGCTTACTTGGCTTGTCTCTCTATTATACTGCTTCATTGCTGACATTCCCTCGTTATATAATAAAATCATTGGTACGCAAATGAAAGGGAGGTATGTTGATGAAAACATTGGAGCAAATGTTTTTGCATTTGGATTGGGCTAATCAGCGAATTATTGAAGCATTGCAAACAAACAAGACCGAGGACGAGGAAGCTCTCCGCCTTTTTTCACATATTCTTTTAGCGGAACGCATCTGGCTAACTAGATTAGAAGGAAAAGACAGTACGAAACTGCCGATCTGGACTGTGGAAAGCTTGAGCCGCTGCCAGGAGATGGCGAGGGAGAACAAGGAAAAGTACGACGCTTACCTTTCCAATCTAACAGAGGATATACTCGACGAACCGGTCATCTATAAAAATAGCCGGCAAACAGAGTTTCATAGCTCGATACGCGCGATCTTAACCCATGTCGCCCTTCATGGACAGTACCATCGCGGCCAGATCAACAAGCTTCTCCGCCTTGCCGGGGCTGAGCCTGTAAACGTTGATTTTATTACTTTCATCCGTTCATAGATTTCCGGTACAATGCAGCCGTCAGCCGGGAAAGCGCTCCAGCTGACGGCTATTGCCCAATGCTTGAAAGAAAACCCGATTACTCCACTACTTGAATAAACGCCGCCGAACCCTGGGCGGGAAGCGACTCATTGACTCCACCTTCGACCCAAAGCCGTACCGTGTCGCCCACATTCAGCTCGTCAAATGCGATTTCCCCGCTGCTGTTGACGATTACAGCGTGCTTCGACGAGGCATAAATCATGTTATCAACAAGCACAACCTTACTTCCGCGGTTCACTTCAGTAATGGGTCCCGTGATATACGGCTCGGCAGTCGGCACAGGTACCGGATCATCGCTCAGGTTGGCCAGTGGCCCTTCGCTAAACGTAATAAAATCCGTATGACCAAAGCGCTCCGCAAGCTCTTCAAGGTCGACATCTTCAACCCGGCTGACAGCTAACACGAGCTTATTCGACCAGGCGTCAACATAACCCCCCCACATTTTGCGTTCCCCTTTAAAAAAGCGACTCTCCTCCTCAAAAATTTCATCTTGTGCCTTGTCAAGAAAGGCTTTTGAATACGTAACATGATCGATATGCACCTTAAAGGCTTGGCCATCGGTTTCAGAAAGGTAGCTTTTCAATTCATCGGCCACCTCTGAAACATCCGTCTCTTTTGTCACCTGAATCACAAAATCTCCTTCACGCTCATCATGATTGAGATAAAATTCTCCCCTCTGTTCCGAGGACAGCTTCTCATTCATAAAATCATTCAACTTCACCGCAAGCTCTTCTTGATCGTCTCCATAGACTTCAACATAGTCTTCATACTCAATTACCGTGTCGTCTGCCTCTGCTCCATTTGGTTCACTATTTCCCACGCCAGTGGCATTCCCCTGACCACAAGCTCCGATGATAAGCAGTACGCCGATGAGCAGCAGCTTTCTCATTGATCTTCCTCCTTAGCTAGTGCCTTTTTTATAAGACTGCCGCAAAGGAGAAGAAGTTTCACTTTCTTTTTCTTATGAGCAGCTACATTCATTCGATCTTTTTTTAGTAGCTCATTCAAATAGAGAGGAAAGAGTAGCCTCTGAGCAACGAGCGTAATCAAAGCTAGTTTTGTCCCGAACGTTTCTATGATGAAGCTAGCCGCTAAATAGCCGGCGGTCCGAACTTTCCGGCATGATAGTCGCGATAGGCCTGTTTAATTTCTTCCATCGTATTCATTACGAACGGGCCGTAGGGGACAATCTCTTCCTTAATCGGCGCGCCGGAATAGATCAGGAGCTTGGCTCGTCTGCTAGCCGATGTTATGGTAAATTCGCTGCTGTTTTCCGGGTTTCCGTCCTCTTGATACGTCAGCGTGGCGACCCCATGCTTGGCGAGATGAACGGTCTCACTTGTTCCAAGTTCCAGCTCACCTGATAAGACATATAAAAAGGCATTGTGGTTTTCCGGCAAAACATGAGTATAGCTCGCCCCTTTTTCAAGATTGACTTCGGCAAGCGTGATCGGCACGACGGATTGAAGCGGTCCTTTCACGTCACCGAACTTCCCGGAAAACACCTTTACCGAGCCGCCTTCAACGCTCAAGACCGGGGCATCCTCGGCATAAATGTTTTGATACGATGTTTCTGTTTTCCGCTTGCTTTTTGGCAGGTTCAGCCATAGCTGCAGCGTATGAGCGATATCATCGTCAACGCCTTCCTCGGCGTGTCTCGCCGCCCAGCCGGCATTCATGTATTGAACGTCGCCGGGCTGCAAAATATCACGGCCGCCCCCGTTGTCAATATGCTCCAATCTTCCATCAATGACATAAGTGATCGTTTGGATGCCGCGATGGGGATGATCGGAAAAGGCCCCTCTTTTAAACCAATCTTCCGCCATCAAAATAAATGGATCAAAGTCCCGCCAGCGGTCTACTGGCAGCACCCACCCCTTTTGAATAAATGGAAAGGACGCTTCCTCGTATTTGACATACCAATGATCTTTGACTTCTCGTTGAAAAATGTCTCCCATCTCTTTTCCCACTCCTCCCATACACTTTTTATACAAAAAAGTATATTAAATTAGGTAAATCATACATGACTCTGACTGCAATTAGCAATTTTTTTGCCTGGCGATCAGCTGCCCGAGTAGCTTGATCCCTTATTCTTTCCTTTTTTTATACCTTCTAGTATAATTAACTGTCATAGAATGCAATCCAAGATGAAGAATCGAGGAACCGATATGAATAAAACAAAAAAGACAACGAAAGATAAAATACTCGAAGCGTTGAAAATCGACGTTTCATTAACTGTTAACGATTTAACTGAACGATTAAAGATCACCCATATGGCCGTGCGCAAGCACCTCTCAACACTTGAGCAGGATCAATTGATTCAAGCTAAGGAAGTAAAGCAGCCAATGGGCCGACCGTTACAAGTCTTCTCGCTTACCGCTGAAGGAGAGCGGCTTTTCCCAAAAAACTATGAGGGGATCAGCGTCGAATTTCTGCAAGACATTCAGGACTTGCATGGAAAAGAAACGATCGACCACTTGTTCCAAAAAAGAGAGCAGAGACTTGCAGCAGAGTACAAAGCAAGAGTCGAACATAAACGGCCGACAGAAAGAATCTATGAACTGGCCCGCATTCAAAATGAAAAAGGCTACATGACGGATGTCCATCAGTTGGACGAGCAGACGTTTGAATTAGTCGAGCACAACTGCCCGATCCTGGCGATTGCCAAAGAATTTAAGACAGCCTGTCACTGCGAAACGGCAATGTTTAAGCAGGTGATCGGCACAGAAAATGTTAAGAGAGTTTCCTGCAAAACAGAGGGAGATGACCATTGTAAGTTTCTCTTTGCTTTAAAGGAGGCTCTGCCACACAGCGGTTAATCTTTTAGCCGGCGGCGGTGTACAACATCTGTGCTCTGTTTAAGAAGCTTTGAGAAGAGGCCGGGCAAAAGGTAAAAAACCTTAGCCCAGCCTTTTTTTCGTGTTATTCCGGAATATAAGGAAGCTCGCCTTTTTTCGGGATATTGATAATATGAGTATCCGTATACGCCAGAAGCCCTTCTTTTCCGTATTCACGGCCGATGCCTGACTGTTTCACTCCACCAAACGGAAAGCGAACATCAAGTCCTTGCACCGCGGCGGTATTAATCATCGTTGTGCCGGCCTGGATCTGTTTGGCAACTTCAATCGCATGCTCTTCATCGCCCCAGACTGAGCTCGTCAAACCGTAAATGCTGTCGTTCGCTAATTCAATTGCATGCTCATCTCCGTCGAATGGCAGGATTGGCACAGTCGGGCCAAATTGCTCCTCCACTACGATTGGATCATTGTAATCAGCTCCGAGCACAACCGTCGGCTGCAGGAAATAACCTTTTTCAAATACATCCTTATCGAGTACTTTTCCAAGCTTGACAACCGTTGCCCCTTTAGCTGTAGCATCATCAATCAGACTTTGCACAAACTCCGCCTGCTTTTTATTGTTTACCGGGCCGATTGTGACGTCCTTATTAAATGGATCGCCTACCCGGATCCATTTATTCGCTGCTTCAATGTATTTTTCAACGAATTGCTCGTAAATCGAGCGATCGACATAGATTCGTTTGGCAATCATACAAATTTGCCCGGCAGTCAAGAAGTTGGAGATGACGAGACGGCGCATCGCCCGTTCATCATTGACATCAAAATCGTTCAAAATGATCGCCGCATCGTTTCCACCTAATTCGAGCGTCATATTTTTAATCGTATCAGCTGCCGCCTTCATAATATGCTTCGCCGTTCCTGTTCCGCCTGTAAAAGCGATTTTTGCCACTTTCGGATTCGACGTCAACTCAACACCGACGTCGGCTTCCCCATGAACGAGATTCAATACGCCGTTTGGAAATTCCGCTGCGATCATCTCCACCACTTTGCTGACAGCTAAAGGAGCAAGCGGACTTGGCTTCAGCACCATTGTGTTACCTGCCAGCAACGCTGGAGCAATTTTGATCGTTGAGAGCGACAACGGATAGTTCCATGGAGTAATCGCCGAAACAACGCCGATGCCGTCATGGGCGATGATCGTCTTCCCATTTTCGTCCTCTCTCATTTCATTTTGCAAAACGTCCTTCGCATTTTGGCAGGCGAATTCCATCCATGCAAGAGAAACGCCGATTTCCCCCTCTGCATCATAAAGCGGCTTGCCATGCTCCCTAGACAACAGCTCGGCAATATCAGGTGCAGCGGCTTTAATCGTTTGAATCGCTCTTTCCATCCGTTCAATTCGCTCTTCGATTGCCACCTTCGTCCAGCTTGCGAATGCCGTATGTGCCGCATCAATCGCCCGCACTGCATCCTCGCGTGTATTAATTGGCGCATAGCCGGCGATCTGCTCTGGGTGGGTTGGGTTTTCCCGCGCTTCATGTCTCTCCGCTTTTACTTTTTCCCCGTTAATAATCGCTTGAACCGTAATTTGGTCGTTAAACATCCTATATTCCTCTCCTTTATTATCTTACTATCGATATAGTTGCTATAGCAACTATATCAGGAAATAAGCCCTTGCCCCTATATTCCTATCGAAGTGTAACCTAAACATTAGACAAATGACAAATAGTTTGCTTCACTAGCTCGCAAAAAAACCGTACCACAATCACCACACTTTTTAAACAATAAAGTATAAATAGTATAGGTGCAGTGTAGCTCAGATTATGTTCAGATGCAACATTTTTGCTTCGTCTTTCCAGCATAAAAAGTGCCGCAAAAGGATCGAATGTTGACCTTTTGCGGCGCCCCTTGTATGTTGATACGTCTAGCCAATCTTCTGTTCAGCTTCCACTTCCACGGGAATGTCTTCTTTATCCATGTACTCATTTTCGCCGATAATCCCCAGTCGGCGGTCCTCTTCCTCAAGCTGCAGTGCCTTCTTTACACAGAGCCAATGCGCTAGTGCAATCGCCGCAAGCCCTGCTAGAAGCTTTCCGGCCACGATCGGCAAAATCAAATTGGGCTGGAAATTCGCCGTAAAGGAGAGATGGTCGCCAAGCAGGAAAGCGGCACAGACAGCAAAGGCAATATTAATCACTTTATCCTTTGGCCGCATCGTTTTAACGAGACGGAACATCGCCAGCACATTAGCGCTTGAAGCAAGAATCCCGGCACTTCCAACGGCGTTTAAACCGACTTTCTTCCCGACGACTTCAAGCGGCCGCGACAAATACTTGCGAATCAAATAGACCATCGGGAACGCCCCGGCCAGCATAATTCCGATGTAACCGGCGGTTTCAAGGGCACGGAACTGATCCTGCTCATCTGCAATAATCGGATCAAATCCCCAAACGCCAAACATTGTTGAGAAAAAGCCGGTAAAATATTCGACGATCGAAAAGCAGAGAACAAGCTTGATCCCGGCATCCATCCCCTTTCCAAAAATCATAAAGCCTTTGACCATAATATCAGGATAGAAACGTAACCCTAGCGCAATCACCAACACTAACACAATCAGCGGAATTAAATTAACAAAAATAGCGCCAAAGCTTAATGCTAACTGATAGGTTGCTTCTGAGCTTGTTGAAATCACATCACGCACAACAGGATTGCCGAAGACCATCATCGCGCATGAAATCAAAACGCCGATCGGGATTGATAAAATGCCGGCCATGACGCCCAACGCCATATATTTATGGTCGCGCTGATCGAGCATCGCCAACCCCATCGGAATCGTAAAGACGATCGTCGCCCCGGCCATATAGCCGACTGTCATCGCCATAATCCAACCTTCATGCGTCTCAGCCAGCGCTTCCGCCAGCTGGTATCCCCCCATATCAACAGCGATAACGGCCGTAGCGGCAATCGCCGGATCGGCCCCCACTGTGGCAAAAATCGGCCCAAAAAAGCCCGAAATAAATGTCGACAAATACGGAATCGACGCCATGATGCCGGCAGCCGGAACGAAAATATGGCCGACGGAATGCAGCCCCTCCATAAACTCCTTACCGAGACCTGTTTGCGTGTTTTTTATCGAAGCAATCGCACCAATAACTGCACAGGCCATAATGACATAGATGACGTAAGTCCCTAAATTCTCCATCCACCTTCCTCCTCACGTTGCAGCTCCAAAAAAGACAAAAAGGTGCCTGATTCCAGCTCGTCACGATCTTCGTCACAAAGCAAGCATCAGGCACCTTTGCCTATTTCGATTCACTTATTCACTGCGATTTACTTGACCAGCTCCATTGCCGATCAGCTATAGCTACATGTTACAGAAAGGTCGGGTCCCTTTGTACTTTTTCGTCAGATTATCTGACTGAAAAAAGAACGGGGCATTTTTTCCATAGAGAATGCACATGCTCCTCCCGTATCCGGCAACAGGCTGTTGTCAAAGCACGTTGTTCCTCTTATAGCTGTCAATCAGCAGTTTCACCTTTTCAATTTCGTCATCCGAAAGCTCTTCCAGGTGATCAATCTGCTCCTTTAAATAGGCAACGGTCGCACTCTCTTTTCTTTTTTTGTTTTGCGAAAAATAAGCGGCAATCGAGCTTGTCACCAAACCGAGTAACCCAATCCCAAACACCATCAAAATGATGGCGATCAGTCTGCCGACGACGGTAACAGGAGAGATATCGCCATAGCCGACCGTTGTAGAGGTGACAATCGCCCACCAGACCGCATCAGAATAATGAGCTATGCCCGGCTCCAGCATCGTGATCGGAATCGACGTAAGAAAGATAAGAACCACAAGCAGAATCAGGACTTTATCAAGATTATTCGTTCTGAAAATATCATAAACAGGCTGAGCGTAATGCTTTAAAATCGCCAATGTCCGCAATAGCCTGATGAAGCGTACGAGACGGGCCAGCCTGAAAATGCTGTCGAGGGGAATAATCGCCACAAGATCTAACGGATTCCGCTTTATGTAAGCCCATTTGCTTTCGCTCGAAAAGAACCGGACCGTGACATCCAGGACAAAAATAAGCCAAATGACAAAGTCGAGATTTCTAATGAAAGGATGATCATTCCAAATAAAGATAACGGAGATGAACGCCAGCACGGCCATAAAAATTTCATACACCATTTTAAGTCGATGTCCCCGGGCAATGACAACTGTTTTTTTCTTATCTAGTTCCATGTCCCCCTCCAAAACAATCGTTTCTCTTATCATGATAGGAAAATTATAACATCAGTTTCCTTTTTTTATGAGATAAATTTCATATTTTCAGTGATTTTCTCCAGCGCAAGATTATCCAATATTTGATGCCAAAACTCCTTTCTGATTCCGTTCTTCACAATATGAGAGTGAATCGCATCGTCTTAATAAACACCACTAGCTCGCCGCTAACCCATCATGAGTGACAACCTTCTCAAAGCACTCCATGATCACCGGTGACGATTTCGAATCCAAATGCCCCGTCGGTTCATCCGCTAAAATGATACTCGTTCATTTACTAGGGCGAGGCTGATGGCGGTTCTTTCTGCCGAGCGCCGGATAAAAGTATAAAAATAACTTAATGAAGAGGTAACGGGTTTTCACTGGAAACCTTATCAAATCATTTTTAATACTTTGAACATGTGTACGAATATACTCATTAAGCAGGATAGGGAAATAGATGAATAATGTCTCTGCCTGTCTGGTATAATAAAGAAGATGATAGAATGTCGCTCTTTTTCTATTATTCATAGAAAGGCTGGAGGGATTTGGATTGAATATGGTGAATGAACAGCTCGTTATCGACAAGCTTGTTGCTTCTTTGTCTCCGTTCCTCATCGTCTTGTTCGGCTCACATGCAAAAGGGACGGCGAATCAGGATAGTGATATTGACATTGCCTTTTTAAGCGAGCAGAATAAAGTAGACTCTTATCAATTGTTTATGATCGCGCAAGACCTCGCTGCGAAGCTGAATCAAGAGGTTGACCTAATTGATTTACAAGAAGCAAGCACGGTTTTTCAAGCGCAAGTGATCCAGACTGGCAAAGTCATTTATTGTTCAAATCAAGAAAAGAAACAGCTTTTCGAAATAAAAACATTAAAAATGTACACGAAATTAAATGAAGAACGCGCTCCTATTTTCAAAAAGATCGCTGAAAGTGGGTCAATCTATGAAAAATGATGTTGTCTTGAATAAGGTTGCCATTATCGAACGTTGTATCAAACGGATTACAGAGGAATATGAACAGAACCCAGACCATTTAAGAAACTATACAAAACAAGATTCGATTGTGTTAAATCTCCAACGTGCATGTGAAGCCAGTATTGACCTTGCCATGCACATTGTTGCCGAGAAAAAACTAGGCATTCCACAAACGAGTCGTGATGCTTTTTCGTTAATAGAAGAAGAAGGAATCCTTCCCGCCTCACTTTCTCATAAAATGAAAGCAATGGTTGGCTTTCGAAACATTGCCGTGCATGATTACCAGGAGCTTAACTTGAGCATCTTACAACAAATACTTGATAACCATCTGCAGGACTTTACGGACTATACCAAAGCGATCCTTTCTTATTGAGATAGGGGGTGTCATAAAGGTTGATACTCCCAACGAGTTTCCCCCGAATGTTGATGGCTCAATTTCACCGAACGCCTCCTCAACTTTCATAAAATCGTCAGGCTTATACACGTCATAGCCATACCGCTCCAACTTATCCTGCACAAGCTCACTTAGCTGCACATCATCCTCTATGAGCATCACTTTATACATTCATCCACGCTCCTTTCCCTGCTCCTATTTTATCAAGCGGCTAAGTATGAAGAAAGGAGCTGGAACCAAAAAGGTTATTTTCCCCTTTTGGTCCAGCCCCTACTGATATAGCTTGTCATTTCAAACATCTTTCTCGTATTGCGCCCTTCAAATTGAATTGCTCACAAGCTCGCAGGATCGTTCGGTTAGTCCCCCTCCTCCATTACTCGTCCAATCACGGCTACAGCTTCTGCTCTTGTTGCGGTTTGCTTCGGTTTGAAGCTGCCATTCGGATAGCCGGTGACAATACCATGTAATGCAACAGTTTCAACAGCTTCTGCTGCCCAGTGAGAGATTTCATCCTGATCGGTGAAACGAGGGGATTGCTCTTCAGCTCCAGCCAATTGACTGGCATTCACGATGATTCTCGCCACCTGCTCCCGTGTAATCGGGTCATCGGCACCAAACGTCGCTTCATTGTAGCCGTTAATCAGGCCGTGCTCATAGGCTGCTGCGATGCTTTCTCTTGCCCAATGGTTCACTGTATCCTCGAACACACGGCTCGCTGTTTCTTCTATTCCATAGGCTTTCACAATCATCGTCGTAAACTCAGCTCTCGTCAGCGTACGATTTGGCTTGAACTCCCCATCAGGATACCCATTTACGATATTTTGCAGAACCAATGCCATGATATGCTCCTCTGCCCAATGCCCGTCAATATCGGTAAAAGATTCAGGAAGCTCCGGCGACGGTTCCTCCTCGATTTCTTCCTCTTCCGTACTTTCTACTTCCAATACGGCAAACTTCGTAAAATGATCAACCTCTCCGGCTACCGTACCGTCCTGCCAATCGATTTGAATATTGTCTAATTCAATCCATTCTCCAGATTCTTCATCGAGCCAGAAAATACTGACGCTGCTGCTTTCTTCATCGACAAGCTCAGGATCAAATGGCAGTGTAAGGGTAATCGGAACAGAAAAGGACTCCGTCGTATCTTTCGTGATCTCAAACACATCACTTATGACTCTATCAGACGCTGGAAGAGCATCAGTGTTCCTCACCACGTCCACATTGATCCGGGTGGTTCCACTGACTGCCCCGCTCGGGAGCTGCAGCGTCACACCCTCCATCGTTAATGATCCACCTGACTGCGGGATCGAGTTTGCCGGCGGAGCAGGCGAACCGGATCCACCGCCTCCCCCTCCACCGGAGGAGCGTGCAGTTACTTCAACCGTGCGCGTCACTTGCTCGGCCGCATTGCCAGCCTCGTCAGTCACATCATAATACAAAATATATTCCCCGGCCGTTGTCGTATCCACCTCACCTGTAACGACAATGGAGCTTGTAATATCCCCATCTTCATTATCAAGCGCAGTAGCACCAGGGTCCTCAAAACTTCTGCCGCGGACCACAGACATTGTCTCGTCGCCTAGAAGCGTAATGACGGGCTTTTCTTTATCAATATTGCGAATTTCAATCGTTTCAACTGACGTATTTCCAGCTTCATCACGGGCAAACACACTGAATGTTCCGTTTTTTGAAACGGTGAAGCTATCATCAGCAAAAATAGTTCCATTATCCTCATCAAGGAACCACTCAGCTAGCGGCGTTCCTTCCGCCCATTTTTTCGTCTCGATTGCTCCGTTATCTGTCATGTCCGCTGTAATCGTCACATCTTGATTGGTCATTGTCGTGGGGTCCGCACTTAACTCAATCGTTGGTTCGGTCTGATCAATCAGAATCTCTGCCCTTGCAACAGCACTTCCCGGCACAGACATCCGGCTTTTCAACACAGAACGACCTTCTTGATCAAATTTAACCTCATCACTGTAATTCGCCCATTCGCTCCAACTGCCATCCGGTGTTTGAATGCGGTATTCGGCGTCGCCTTCCTCATTGTAACAAGCCCCACCTTGTAAGGTCACCGAGACCTCCTGCTTCCAACTGCCAGCAGCATCAGCCGGTGTCGTCACAATTTCGGGTGGCACACATGACACGACCTTCCCATCATCGTCGACATACAAATCAGGATCCAAATAGATCGCCGGTGCAACCCTAGCCGGTATATTTCCTACAGCAGCATGAGCGGGGGTAACAAGGAAGTCGCTATCAGCACGAGATCGTACATTGATAATATTGATATCGTAATCCGAAGCGGCGGTCAGGGTGTAATAATCATAAGTAGCATCTAAATTGTCCAAGATGACCGTTTCATTCAGTTCTGCCTCAAAACGACTAGGCAGGCCGATTTTTGCCGAAGCCTCGCCCCACGTCATTGTCTGAATCCAGTCCGTATGCTCCAATTGGTTGATGTCACATTCAACCAATTGGCGACAGTCAGCGGATCGTTCGGGTCAAAGTTCATATTTACATCTATTGGCGAGCCGGAATTGTAGTAGTATCTGCTAATTTCGCTGTTTGTGCGCAAAAACAATCCTTGCGGCTCGCCCGCCATCGACTGCAAATACACCCACTCTCTATCACTATACGTGACGAGATCACCAGGGGTTAAATTTTTAATCGTTTTAGTACTGGCTTTTATCTCCGCAGGAACATATAGAGAAAAAAGCAAAAGAAAGACTACTATTCCACTTGTCAGTTTTTTCATATCACATCTCCTTATTTGTTTTCCGGTGCTCCATTTACATACATCCCTCTTGACTATGTTGTAGATCCTTTATCTCTTTAAAAAATCACATGACCAATAGCCTACGTCACCCCATTTTTATTTACTCCCAGACCTTTATCTCCTCCTCACATAGATACTCCTTTAAAAGTATACAGCATTCCACTTGCCTTTGATCATCAAACATGCATTCCAGACATTTTAAGGTGTATAGTCCTGGTAAATTTATACCTGTAAAGATAAAATAAAATATTTTGTTATGCTGATGATAGGTCTTTTGGGAAAACCTCCCGTTTATCAATAGATTTCTTGTCGACTTAAAGGTAGATTTAGTTAGAAAGGAAGGTGTACAGATGAGGAATCTATTTAATCAATTGGATGCAGAGGACATTTTGATTCGCATTGATCATGTAAGCGCTGATGCCAAAGCGCAATGGGGGAAAATGGATGCCGCCCAAATGCTGGCCCATTGCTCAGCCTTTCAAGACATTGCCATGGGCAACTCCTTCCCTTCGCGCGGATGGTTAGGCAGACTAGTAGGCCGCTTCGCCAAACCGCTTTTTTATAATGACAAGCCGCTCCCCAAGAACATGTCGACCATTCCAGATATTCTCATTACCGAGCCAAAAGAATTTGAACCAGAAAAAGAAAAACTGAAGCGCAAAATCATCACCTTTCAAAACAATGGTCGGGAGACATGCACGCCCCACCCGCATCCTTTTTTCGGGAAGCTCACTCCCGATGAGTGGGGAAAAGGCATTTATAAGCACCTCGACCACCATTTAAAACAGTTTGGCGTTTAGTTTATTGAAGAAACAGGAACAGCAAGTGTCAACCCGGAATCAAATTCAAGGAATACCCTTGTCAACTGTTGGAAAGCACCCCTTCTCCCTTCCTGTAAAAACCTATTGAATTGTTCTGTGTGCTCTCGTGCCCCACAAAAAAACTCACAAGCGTCAGTGATCCACACTTGTGAGTTTATCTTTGTTACTTTTCTTTTATCTCAATCTCGACATCCCAATCTTCATCATCTGGTGTTAACGTAAGCACATCACGCTTCACAGAGATGCCAAGAGCAGATCTGATCTTGGCCTTATCCAGAAGCGCATCAGCGATAGCATCGGCAATCTCTTCCGCCGAATCGCCTCTTTTAACGGAAAATCTTACTGTTTCATCGATATTTTCATCATCAATGATAACGTTCATTTCAAACTCCTGGTCTTTCGTCGCATCCGCTTCCACCGTAATGTTCCATACTCTAATTCTTTCTCCGCTTGCTCCTTTTACTTCGTCATCGTCAATTCCAAGGGCGTCCAGTACATCGGCATCCCCATCGAATTGGATCGTAGGAACCTCATCGATTGGACTCTTGGTCGTTTCAAAAACAAATCGTCTCGTATTCTTATATTCCACTTTGACCCGTCTATCATCAAGCGCGTCTTCAATAGCTGCTTGCAGCAGTTTTGCTACTTCAGCCCCATCTCTCTGACGTCCATCAATTTCATCGAGGTCAATCTCTCTAAAACGACTTCCGTCAACACTGATTCTTAGACGTTTCCCCTCTAAGTCAGGCGTAGCATCATTGACTCTATCCCCTGTCAGGACTGCTTCTTTAAAATTAGTATCACGCTCATTCCATTCCCGTTTCACGCTGAACTCAAGCGCTGACTGCTCAGCAACTCTAAAAGCGAAGATAGATTCTATTTCTTCATTGGCGATAACGACAACGGTTTCCATGCCTGTTTCTAAATTACTAAAGCCTGCAACCTCGCCATTCACCTCGATTCGCACACCATTGGCAACATCAAACGACTTCAAGCCAACCGTCACTTTTCGATTGTTTCTGTCGATACTTGAAATCGAGCCCGTCACGATCTCTTTGATGACTTCTTTCTCGGTTGAATAAGCATAAATTTCCGCCATTTTTTGATTCTTTAAAACGACACGAACATTCATCGTAGTCTTCAAGTCTTCAAAGCTGGCATCCTTGTCATTAATTTGAACGGTATAATCATCTGCAACCCCGAACGTGGCCGACCCGATTGTTAGCTCTCTCACATCAGCTGCGATACGGGAAATTTTCCCCGTTACAACCTCAACTCTCTCAAACCCTTCTTCAAAATCATACTCATCTTCCAGCGTGTTGAACAAACGATCAGCAAACACCGCCATTTCCGCCCGTGTTACCGAATTGCCTGGCCGAAACGTATTATCCTGATAGCCTTCAACAAATTTATTTTCCAAAGCGATAGCCAAATAAGCCTGTTCATCCGCACTTAAATCTGTTAGGTCGGTAAACGTTAAATCATGCTCTTGTACCGCATCGATCTCCGCTCCTAAAGCATGCACCAAAAGCTCCACAATAAACATTCTGGATGCTTCCGCCTGATAATCCTGAATGTCTTCCCAGCTGACGATATCATTGTAGAGAGCCAGCTCCACACTGTTCCGCGCCCATTCCGGCACCTCTCCTATGTAATCAGTCCCCGTTGTTTCCAACGTTCTTTTTTGTGACAACAAATTCGTCACAATTGTCACCGCTTGCAGCTTCGTTACCTTCACATCAGGGCGAAACGTAGCATCCGGAAATCCATTAATAATCTCATTTCCAGCCATATTTTCAATAAAACTCTGAGCCCAATGCCCCTCAATATCATTGAACTTCACTTCCAAAACATCTGTTTGAACAGTATCCGCATACGTCACAGGCCCAAACGAAAACACCATCGCCCCCGCAAGCATGACAGGCAATGCTTTTTTCTTCCATCCTCTAGTCAAAACCCTCACTCCCACCATTCCATATTATTCTCCTATTTTACCATAGATTTCTGGAATGGATAGAGAATACTCTGTGAATTTGTTCATGGGCTATAAGAAATAAAATGGATGTGGTTAATCGGTTTGACGGTGATGAAAGATGAACTAGCATCTAAATGGCCTGATATGAATAGGAGATAAATAATGGAAGTCAACCATGTTGACAAATATTTATGAATGGGACAGACGAAGCGAGACATATCAGCCAGGTACATGTTATGCAGGCGTTCACGGCTATGATTCGATTTTGATTTGACCTCCACGGCGAATATCCCCCGTTCGAATCACCCTGGCGTACACTCCCATGACTCCCTTATTATGCTTTACTGCTGCCCGCAAAACTGACGGTCATTGGGCAGATCGCCTTTCCAAGCTGGCTGAAAAAATGTACGGAGGTCTCGAAAAAGGAAAATGATGATCTCAAGCGGCTAACATACGAAGTACAGTCGTCTTAGCCCGACGGCTCCGTGAAAATCCCATACCGAGGAGATCCGTTTCGGTATGGGATTTAAAAAAAGCGGGGCTTCCCAACGGACTTCGTAAGCTCCTACTTTACTAATTTCGGGTTGACTTCCGTGCTTGCAACTTTTTCAAAATATTTAACAATTGCAGCATGATCCTCATAACCGTCACCATCAATCACCAAAGACTTTAATATCTCACGTATAGAAGATGTTAGCGGTAAAGGGGTGTTTAGATTTTCTGATGTGTCCATTACATTATTTAAATCTTTTAAATGTAGGTTGATTTTAAAACCCGCTCTAAAATCTCGATTCATAATCATAGGAGCTTTAGAATCAAGCACAGCACTTCCTGCCAATCCTCCTCGAATCGCTCGGTACACGAGTTCCGTATCTATTTTCATGCTTTGTGCTAACACAAATGCCTCCGATACTGCGGCTATGTTTAATGCGACGATTATTTGATTTACTAATTTAGTAGCATTACCGGAACCTACTTTTCCCATTCTTACTACTGAACTAGTCATTGTTTCTAATATTGGTAGACACTTATGAAAAATTTCCTCTTTACCTCCAACCATAACAGAAAGGGTTCCATCAATGGCTTTAGGTTCGCCGCCACTAACAGGTGCATCTAAAAAATCAATATCCTTTTTTATCAGTACTGAATATATTTCTTTACTAACGATCGGTGATATTGAACTCATATCTATTATAGTAGTCCCACGACGAACCCAATTAATAATACCTTCTTTCCCTAAAATCACGTCCAGGACTTCTGGCGAATTTGGTAACATTGTAATTATCGTATCAGAAATTTCAGCAAGTTGTTTAAGTGAACTTACTACTTCAGCCCCTAATTCATTGAGTTCTTTATTCGTTTCACTATTTCTGCTTGAAATTTTTATATCGTAACCTGCTTTAAGTAGATTTTTGCACATAGGCTTCCCCATTATTCCTAACCCTATAAAACCTATTTTCATTGTTATACCTCCATGGAAATATATTTTCGTTTATGTTCGAAAGCAAATTCATAATGCCTAACATAGTAAAGATAAAGGCAGGAATTTTTTACTGAACTTATATAAAACAAGCGAATAAGCAACTTGTTTGTTCTTTGCTTCCTTAAACTAATTCAGGATAGAAATTTCTTCTTGTTTCTTCATTCCTATTTAAAGCGAACAATCAGCTTATTATTACCAGCAATATATGTAGACTCATACATGATAAAAGACAGGATTGAGGTTTACGAAGGCTTTGTTCGTCTCTCATGCTTCAAGCCAACTAAAAAAGTTGGCTTGAGCATAAGAGGTCTTCCCAGCTGCCGTTGGAAGCGCGAAGCATTTTCTATAGCGGCGGTCTAAAGAGCATTAAATTCATGTCCGGATTAATCCCTGATTAAAATCCTTTAGTCTATCCTCTTTGTCACTTTGAAATATCGTTAAAACACCCTATCTCAATGTCAAGTTAGCCCCCCTCTCAAAAGTTCTATCATTGTGATACTTTACATTTTTAGTGCCACAGGCTACTTAGCGTTGTAATTCTACACTTTCAGGATGTACCAAGGAATATTTAGCTTTCAGGATATTGGTGGCTATGGTTTTCCCACTCACAGAGTCCAGAAATCGATCGTCATATTTTCGTTCGTAATCGACACGTACGTCGTCTTCTTTACGAAATTAATATCTTTCTATTAAATCTACCCGGGTCCTCATCGCGTCCCCATTTTTGTATGCGGAATAAAGCTCCATGAAAACATGCAATTTCCGAATATCATGACCTGATTCCACAGATCCAGCATTGTGTGGAGAAATAATTACGTTAGGCATACGCCATAAAGGATCGTCTTTTGGCAGCGGCTCTTTATGAAAAACATCAAGCCCAGCACCTCGTATGCGATTGTTTTTCAATGCAGACATCATCGCTTCATTGTCGATAATATCGCCGCGTGAATAGTTAAGTAACACGGCTGAACGTTTCATTGCGAAAAATTCTTTTTCTCCAATAAAGTGGTAAGTTTGCGGGGTCAAAGGAAGTAGTAACGCCATATAATCTGCCTCTTTCAGTGCTTCTAGCTTATTTTGCAACGTCATGACTCGGTCGAAATATTCGGGTACTTCCGACCTTTTTCTGATACCGACTACTTTCATCCCAAACGCTTTAACCCTTTTTGCCAATTCCTTCCCAAGATAACCAGTTCCTGCGATGCAAAGCGTCTTCCCGTAAAGTCTTTCTAAGACGTAACTATTATCCCAAATAGAATCCAATTGATTTCGATAGTTCACGTGCAATCCCCGAGAAAACATGATCATCATCCCGAAGATTTGTTCACAAATTTGCGGTGCCTGAATCCCTCGAGTATTGGTCACTATAATTTGCTTTTTCGACAATTGATCAAACGGTAGCCCCTCTACCCCGACATTATCCGCATGTATCCATTTTAACCGAGGAAACAGTTCCACTTGTTCAGGTTCCATGGCACCAAGACTCGCCCCGAATCCGACCATAATATCAGCTTCAGCCATCTCCGAATCTATGACTTTCAGATCCTTTCGGACAATCACTTTCTCTCCCAGTTTCTTCTCAAGCTGTTCCTTATGTCTCTGCAACATGGAATTGATCATTAAAATCACCGTTCATTCATTCTCCTTTCATCATGATAACCTGTACGCTAATCTTCCGAGATTATTATCCCAACGGGCTCTACGGGGTATGAATCGTCCCATCAGGCAGTCTTACCTGCCACCTGTGAATCCATGATTTTTCATCCGGAGGATACTTTTTAGCTAGTTCCTCGTTGAAATCGATGCCCAAACCCGGTTTTCCATTTAAGTAAACCCCGTTCTTCTTTAATTGTGGAGAGCCTGGGAAAATTTCCTCTTCCGCCTCGCTTAGACCAGCCCATTCCTGAATCCCAAAATTGACGCATGCATAATCAAGGTGCACATTGGCTGCATGTCCAATGGGAGAAACATCTGTGGGGCCGTGCCACGCCGTCTTTACACCGAAGTTCCCAGCAAAAACAGCCAGTTTTTTCGCTGGCGTTATGCCTCCGATTGCCGAAATATGTACCCTTATATAATCAATCAATCGGTTGGTTATCAGATAATCCCATTCTTTTGGGTTCACAAAAAGTTCTCCCACCGCTAACGGCGTGATTGTCTTATTCCTGATTAACCGGAACCAGTCCCCCTGCTCCGGAGACAGCACATCCTCCAAGAAGAACAGCTGATACTGTTCCATTTCTTTGGATAGGCGTAAGGCATCCTGTGCGTCTAGCCGTTCGTGCGTATCATGCAGAAGCTCAGCCTGATTTCCAAACTCACTTCGTATAAAACTCACTGTTTCAATCAGCTCTGCGATGTATTTTGCTGGATGATAATATCGCCCCTCCTGTCCTTGGTATTGGCCGGGCGGCAAAATTTCGCCGCCAAAATTTCCCCATCCCCTTCTAATTCGAATATGCGTATTCCCTTCGTCCAGTCGCCTTTGAAAATCCTCACCGATTTCGGTCAGATTATTGCCTTCAGCATACCGATAAACAGTTGCATATTCTCGACACTTTCCTCCCAGTAAGTCATAGATAGGCATATTAGCCATTTTTCCTTTTATGTCCCACAATGCGATATCGATGCCCGATATCGCGTTTTGCTCGATCGGCCCTGATCTCCAGTATGAGCTGTAATGTAACAAGTTCCAAGTGTCTTCAATTTCAGCCACGCTCCTACCAATCAAAATTGGTTTCAAATAATCTTGAATCACGCTTTTGACCGCTAACGTGCGATAAGCGAGCGTGGCACATCCTAATCCAAATAAACCTGGTTCCGAAGTCTCCACCTTCACAACGACCTGATTCATTGCTCCTGGCTTCAGTATAAACGTTTTAATATCGCGTATCTTTACACTCTGCATATGGTTTTTCTTCTCCTTTTTCTCTTTTTTACATTTCGTTTCCAATTTTGTCTCTTGACCGAATTCTAAAGAACAGGATAAAGAAGATGATGACCAGCACGATCAAGGATAACGATAACGGGCGTTCAAGCAAAAACAACCCGAATGACTGATCTTTGGCCACTGCCATTTGTTTCGCTCTTCTGAAATTTTGTTCTATTAACGGTGAGAGAACGGCTCCAATTACCACCGGAGGTATCGGTATTTCAAATCGAATGAGCAAGGTTCCCAAGATTCCGATTGAAAGAGCTACAAAAACATCAAACACATTGTTATTGATACTGTATGCGCCAAATATCGCAAAAACAATTACGATGGGAATAATATATTCCATCTTCGCTTTTAAAATATAAGAAAAATACTTAATCCCGACGCCGCCGATCAACAGCATCGAAAGGACCGTAAAAAGCATGCCGTATAAGAATAGATAGGCCACATCGGGATTTCTTACAAAAAGATCCGGCCCAGTAATGATTCCATGCGTGGTAAGCCCGGCAGCTACGATGGCCGCCGTTGTCGACCCTGGAATACCAAGAGCAAGCATAGGCACCATTGCCCCACCAACTAAAGAATTGTTTGCTGACTCCGCAGCAATAATGCCTTCCGGATTTCCTTTCCCAAACCGTTCCGGATGTTTAGAGGTGCGCTTCGCTTCGCCGTAGGCAAGAAACACTGGCATAGTCCCCCCAACTCCCGGAAGTATGCCCACAAGTACACCAATCACCGATGACCTCAAAAACAAAATAGGTCTTTTTAAAATATCTTTAATCACCGTCAATCGTTTTATGGGTTTATCTTTATAAACAAAAGTCGCTGCTTTTTTCTGCCCGATATTTCTAAACATTTCTGTGAAAGCGAAAAGTCCCAAACAAATCGGAATAATAGAAAAGCCTGTATTCAAGCTCTGGAATCCAAAAGTCATACGGGATACAGTAGACATTTGGTCCATGCCTATAGTCGGCAGAAATAATCCTAGACAGACCGCCAACAACGATTTCCAGATGTTGTTTCCAGAAAGACTGCCTACGATAGACAACCCGCACAATGCGGCTAGCATCATTTCCGGCGGCCCGAATTTCAACGCAATACTTGCGAGCAGAGGGGTAAAAAAAATCAATGCCAGGATTCCCACTAAACCACCAATGGAACTGGAAAATACTGAGTAGTATAAAGCCTCACGCGATCGCCCTGCTTTAGTCATCGGGTAACCTTCCATCGCCGTACATGTTGCAACAACATCGCCCGGAACGTTGATTAGAATAGCTGTAATGGATCCGCCATACATCCCTCCCATGTAGATTCCGCCAAGCATAAGAATGCCAGTAGCTGGAGACATGCTGAAGGTCATTGGCAGTAATAAAGCGGCTCCCACAGCTCCATTCAATCCCGGTATAGCCCCGACTACTATGCCAAATAACGTACCCAACAAGGCATAGATAAATAATTGCGGGTCAAGTAGCTGGGTCAAAATGTCAAGACTCAAAATATCCTCCTTTCCAAATCCATGTTAATCTCCGGCTATGAAGGAAAAATAGCATGGTTTGTCTTTGCATCATTGATTCAAAATAACGTCTGTATACTGGTCCGTCAGCTCCTTAATGGTATTGTAGTTTTCGTCGATATTGTTTAGGAGTTCTTCACCCATTACGGCCTTATACCTATATCCAGTGGCTTCGATTTGATCGATCAATTCCTGTGTTTGTGACACTTTTTCAACTGCTTCCGTAATCTTCTGCACCACGTCATCGGGTACGCCTTTCGGCATGACAAGCGTATTCGCTACAGCAAGAAAGTCAACGGACAAGCCATAGTCTTTAAACAACGGGGCATCTGGATATTCAGCAGGCGGTTCGTCTCCCCCCCATGCAATCGGTATGTAACCTTTGGGAAGATAACTGCTGATTTGCTGATTACCGCTGCTTGCTGCATCGACCTGGTCTCCAAGCAACGCGGATACGACATCAGAAGCTCCATTGAACCCAATCGTCGTAAATTCAATATCGAATTTATCCATGATGGATGCTGCAAGCACCCGATGGGCAATTCCACCCTCGGCAACCGTCAGATGACCAGGATTTTCTTTTGCATAATCGACAAACTTTTGCCAGCTGTCAATCTCACCGCCTTCTTTAGAATAGTAAGAAAAAGGAGTATCCGTAAAACTAGCGATATAATCCACGCTTTCGTAAAGATCGAATTCAAAAGTCGGATTGACGATGCTTGAAATAATATAATCTGGGGAATTGAGAAATCCAATCGTATATCCATCCGGTTTTGCGTTGGCGATTTCCATCGCCCCCAACTCACCGCTAGATCCTGGCTTGTTCACGACTGTAACCTGAACGCCCAACTCGTCCCCCAAATATTGGGCTACAAATCTCCCGACCGTGTCCGCGTTGCCTCCAGCGGAATAAGGTATAATCATACTGATATTCCCATTGGGATAGGCGGCTCCTTGCTGAGACGCACACCCCGTTGCTATAGCTAATAGCACCAGTCCAACCACTATATTAACGACGATGAGTTTGATCCTGCTATTTTTCATTTTATTCTCCCTTCTTCTGACTTAAAAACCAAAAATACCTACCGGCGTTGGCAAGGATAATAAAGTCGCAAAGCAAATAAACATAAAGACTATAGCACAACCCGCAAACACAAAGCTTTTGACTATGAATTTTCTCCTAAAATGAAAACGGCCTTGGATGATATATTCCTGAACCATAATGACCGCCACAACTATGAAAAATGAAGTGATGTAGAATCCTAGCACATTCAAGAATAAACACAAAGCAAGCAAAACTGCCCCCGGAATTCCACTTTCCAAAAGGAACTCTTTCATTGAAAGTCTGTGATAGGACTTTCCATTTTTCTTCATTGAATGAAAAGCTCTCAGTATAATGCAAACCCCTGAGATCATCATCAAATACAAGATTGCCTTTGGATACATCGCTACCTCCTCAGGCAGTTTCTGAGTCTGGGTTAAAAATAATCCTGATATCATGATCACCAAAATACCCAGCTTCACATCTTGATCCTTTAAAACCAAATCTCTAACCTCCCTCATGAAAGTTTGATTTTCTAAGAATATGCATGTTTTCTTAGAATTTCATAAACACCTAACAGTAAATCCAACAAGAATAAGAACTAGAAGTGTTATTATTTGAATTTTCAGTCATAAGAGGTTCATCAAAACCAGATCATAGTGCCCAAATGGTGATAAAAACTACGGCTCTGTCCTGTTGGTGTTTTTGTAAACAATATCTTGAGTAATGGCTAAATTTTATAATTAACATTTATTGAAAGTCTTGATGGGAGTAACGGGCATAATAGGCCCGTCAGCTAAAGTAAATCGTTTGATTCAATCGCCTCTTCGCCAAGATTTTGTGTTCACAGAGGCTCCATGTCAAGCAACTTTCATTCATTGTAACCCTTTTAGTTATGCAACCTATACTTGATCGATTTGAGATATTCTCCTCCATAATTTAGAATCATCAAACTCTCGTCGCCTTTTGCCAATGACAAACTAGACACATAGGTAACGTACATCACAAGGTGAGTAATTGTTGCTTTTTCAAAGGACGTTCACGGTGTTTTATATTGTACTCATGTTAGGAGAGAAGTGGAGTATCGCTAAATATAAGGCGCGGGTGTACCCTCTTCTTCCTCCTTTCCATCATTATCCTAATTAGGATTCCTCCTCTATTTGATATTTAATATTTGATCAAATCCCTCAAAGTAAAAAGTAAGACATGAACGCTTACATAGTGGATTTGCTTTTTTGAAAGGGTTATTCCGATATTTTCATTTTTCTAATCAGCTCATTTTTGGCTCTCAAGGCATGTTGCGTTAGCACTTTTTCAAGCTTAACCTGATCACGCTTGCTCAATGAGTATATAATTTCTTCATGCTCAGCTATTGCTTGCTTCATTTCATCAATTTCATTCGGGTAACGTTTCTTTAATGCTTTCAGCAAACCAGAATAAAATACATACATATCCTTTGCGCGGTTATTGTCACAAAGGGAAAACATATAATAATGAAATTGATTATTAACATCTTGATACTGAATATTCATCTCTTCTTTACTTTGACAAAGATCAAAGAGGCTGTTGATCCTGCGTAACTCCTCTATGAAGTGTTCGTCATACTCTTTCGTAACCACCTCGGACATGATCAAAAGTTCCATCATACGCCTGATATCGTAAATATTGCTAGCGTCTCTTACATTGATGGACAGCACACGTGCACCTTTATATTGCTGCACCTCCAGCAGACCTTCTCCTTTGAGACACTGAAATGCTTCTCTCACTGGCATTTCGCTGACACCGTACTTATTCACAATGTTTTTAACAGTGATATGTTCACCAATCTTGTAAACGCCGTCAATTATCTCTTGTCTTAATCGATCCGTTACATGATTTGCCACCGTTTTAATAGTAATCTTGTGATCATCTTTGATGACTAGTTTGTTATCGCTCATGATTCTATCCTCTCATTTTAAATGATATTTGATCAAATATTTATCTTTATAATATCATATCCTCTCTAATTGTCAAACTATTCTTTATATTATTTCTTTTCATTTTCATTTAAAATTCAATCATGCGACCTAAGCGTACTCTCAGATCCACCTCTGTAAACTGATCAACTAGTGTTTATGGCCATCCAAAATATGTAGGTAATGACAGCTAATTTATGTATATAAAAAAGGTCACTTGCCAACATCCGAAATCATACATACACTCCTGTTTGCGTATCTGCCTTGTATTCATCAATCGCGATCGCCGGCGTCAGAGAGGTATGGTACTGCTTGGCTGTATCCGTAAAGTTGTTCCCTTCGATCACCCTCATCCCCAACGCCTGGTTCCATTCTCTCGTTCTTCTACCTTTGTCACGCAAACCTCTTTTAATCCTGGGATTTTCATGATAGACTTTTGTTGCACGCAGCTCCATCCTTTCTTTGTTTCTCGTCAATTCTGTTAATGACGTTCTACAATGTCTGGATCTTGACGGCGCTAATTGTCCTAAAACTGACGGATTCACTGTCCAAAATGAAGAGGAAGCAATCCTTTGCTCCCCCTTCATTTTACAAATCTACTTGATACGTTTCATTTTTCTTAAGATAAAATTTTACTTCATTTCGGCCAGTAACGATATACCAGTCTCTGCCAAGTTCCAAGCGGCAGGGAAGAGTCCGACCATATCCTAGATGAAGATCAAACCATTCACCGTATCGCATCTTATAACCTAAATTCTCACCCCACAACACAACCCAACAATCCAGCTCTTCATTGTAATTCATCTCTTTCCAACGGGTTTTCATGAGAGTTCCCCTTGGATGACTTGCTTGATCATATGATCGTCAATGATCCTACGGCCATTTTGTGAGCCATACAGAAGACTATGTGTACAGAGTTTATTAATGAGCCTTGCGGCACCACCAGAGAACCGATGAATTTCGCCAATCGCCCCATCTGAAAAGATTGGTTGATCAACTCCTGCATATCGAAGATGCCCAGTAACATATTCCTCAACCTGAGCACGATCGAGGTGTCCTAGCTGGAATTGGATATCAATTCTTTGACGTATGGCTGTGTATGACTGTAAGCGTAGTCGGTCCCACAATTCACTTTGACCGACAAGGATAAGCGCCATTGGACTTAGCGAATCCATTTTAAAGTTTAGAAGAAAACGGACCTCTTCAAGCATTTCCCGATCCAGAAGGTGAGCTTCATCCACTACGACTACTGGTTGTAGTCCTCGTATGCCTTTCATTAATTCAATCTCACGATGAAGTTGCCGTTTTGCATCTCCTCGATAAAACTTCGCTTCAGAGCCCAGTTGTTCCAGTAGCCCCTTGTAAAAATGGCGAGGAGTTAACTTAGAGTCGGATAGATAAAGAACGTGGAATTTGCCTTTATCCAATTTGTCCACAAACTTACGGATTGTCGTCGTTTTTCCCGTTCCACTATCTCCACTCAGGACGGCAAAAAGCTGTCTTTCAGCTGTATATTTCAACCTTCCAAGGATTTCTTGCATCATAGAGGAATCATACAATTGGTCCGTTGGCAAATCTCTAGTGAAAGGCGTGTTCTCCATTTCATAGAAGGCTTCAAACACGTGAATCATCCTCCTTCCAAACGCCACGGAAGGTCACGGCAGGCTTCTGTTCGATTTGACGTTCCTGGTTCTTTCGTTCAGCTGCCTTTAATAGTCTTGAAGAGTCAACACCCTGCACCTGCAGGTGCTCAGGTAATGCAGGACGCTTCCCAGCTTTTTCTCCAATCACAAGCTTCTTGGCTTTCCAAGGAGTATAATCCTCGAACTCAATGGTAAGCTCCTCAATATTCGCAGGATCATAGATAACCTCAACCCGACGTCCAATAAATGTCAAGCCCACTTCATATTTCTGATCCATGAAACTGATGCATCCTGATTTATCGACTTTTCTTGTCTCGCAATGAAGAAATGCATTGCTTAACGTTTCTGGATCGATGAACCGAATCGCTTTCTTGTCTGAACGAAATGCGGTTTCCGGGCTGATTTTCTCCCCAAGTGCAGAATGAGGCTTATTCTGATAGCACTCAGTCAGCCAGACTTGGAAGAGTTCATTCAGACGATCCAGAGTATTCGGCTTTTCGATGACAGCTTCACTGATGAATGAATCTATGACTCTATTGAACCTTTCAATTTTGCCCTTCGATTCCGCTGCATACGGCCTTGTGTAAGTGAGACGAGTGCCTATTATTGAGCAGGTACGTGTCATCCATTTGGTTCGATATTGCTTGCCGTTATCAAAATATACAGCCTCTGGAACACCATACTTTTGGATGGACTGCCGGAAGGCATCTTCAATGATCCTTGAATCCAAGGTAGGATAGAAAGCTGCGTGAAGCATAAACCTGGTGGCGTCATCGATAAAAGCAACAAGATACACTTGTTTCTTCATTCCATTCGGACCAATCGGCAAGTAAGGACCATACTTGATATCTGATTGCCAGAGTTGGTTGCGATGTCGTTTCTGAAACCTTCGGGCGGCTACTCCTGTCTGGGAATAGAGTCTCATTTGCCGTGTACTGTAACCCTTTTCCGTCAGTTTTTCCTGAAGGGTTGACCTTTTGATTTGTCCTGGTTCAGCCAGCCCTTCCCATTCAAGAATCTGTATAATTTGAGCTACGCTCCGGCTCGGCACTTCCTTACGTAGAAGAATCGCCTGGTCTAATAGATTAGGAGGGATAGCTTCTGACTTTCGAGCAACATTTCTCGATTGAGGCTTCAATCCCCCAAACCCACCATCCCGAAATTGAGCCAAATATCGTCTGATGGTTCTTTCTGAAAGGCCATTGGCCTTAGCTATCTGGCTCCTTAATTCCTTCACTTTTCCAGCGTCAAGCCCCTCTGCCAATAAAGGTGATATCAGCTGAAAACGTTTCACTGCCAATTCTTCTGATTTCTTATGATCCCTCATGATACACATTCTCCTTTCTGTGTCTATCATGAGTGTAAATCAGGGGTTATTGGACAATGAATGCAGAACGGGTGTGTAGCCAAAAATTAATATTTACGATAGGCCGGACAATTCTTGTCAGCCACCCATTGGCATCTCCTGCCAAGCGTCCTATCCTTTGAAGTGCAGCCCCTGAATCTTTGGACGTGTAATCCAGGGGGGTATTCTCCTGGTTGGTTCTGATCATGATGGAAGTCAAACAGCCAATCCAATAATCCACAAATTCTAGAAACCAGCCATGCCATCTCGAAAGAGTGGAATCATCAGCAGGAACAATGTGGGTGGATGGATTTGTAAGAACGTCTTCGATACATTCCGCTTCATAGCGCTTATAAGGAATCAATAAGTCCGGCAATTCATGGTGGATGGTACCACAATTGGTACACTTCAACCTCCGAATGTTATATGTCTTACTTTGTCCCGTATGATCCTTGGCTTTTCGATTCCTAGTTCCTCTAACCAGCATGTCTTTCCCGCAACATGGAGAAGGGATCCTCTCTGCACCCCTAACTAAAAACTCCAGTAAGTATGTTTTCAATCAGCTGATAATCTGATACAATAACCATATACTTTTTTGGTGGGACGTCTCCCGTATAACTGTTGGCGCAGTTATACGTTATGGGAGATGTCTTTTTCCTTTCCCCAGAATTATAAATGTCGAAATGTTTCGAATTATATACGGACATTATAATCGACTAATTCTGGACAGGCAATACCGTCAACTTTCGGTAATTTAAGGGTGTCAAAAACACAATTCAAGGATAACAGGATCAAAGGAGCTTGCGTGTCTTTTTTTGTCCTCATTGTGCGAATACCCCAACATTTATTTTAGAGCCAAAAATAAATGGAGAAGCAACTTTTAAGTGTTTGCTTCTCCTAATTTAATACTCTTTTATATTTACTTCTCGCTTGTCAATATGATTTATAGAATGCTTCAGCACTAAACTTTACAAATTCGGCTGTCTTTTCATCACTTCTAGAGATAACTTGAAATGGCTCTAATCTTGCCACTTCTGTTTGCAAATCATAAGCTGTTTTCTTACTACATCCCAAAATATCTTGCATTGAGCTTGCAGAAACACCTTCACACTGAAATATATATGCAAATTCAAGCAGTTCTTGAAAGTTAAAAAACTTCTGCTGATAATCGTTAGGGGACTGACTTGCAAAGAAAACAACGATACCTTTAGACCTACCCTCACGAATTATACGCTCTAGAAATATGTTTTTTTGACCTAAATAGTTATGTGCTTCATCAATAACTAAAATTGTCCTAATGGTCCTTCTACCATCTTCAACAGGGCTATCAGGCAAAGAAGCCATTTCTTTATACAGCCTTTCGATAACAAGATAACCTACCAATTCTTTGAGAACAGGCATTGCGTGAACGTCAATTAAAAGTGTCCTATTAGTGAGTTTTTCAATTGGTTCTGTTTCACTTCCATGTTTCCAAAATAAATCAAAGTCGGATAAATCCCTTAACACTTCAATTAAACTATCATCTTTTTTATTATCTTCTTCATACATTGCCATAGTTAGTTCAAGAACATCTTGAAAATCAGGATATGGCAATGCTGATTCTGATCTTTTCGCATAAGCAGCACGTATAGCCTCTGTTAAAGCCCCTTTTTGAACTACACCTAACTTTGAATTTATTGAGGCAAAACTTTCAGCTTTTTCACGTGCAGAAACATTGATTGTCTGTTCTTCGTAGTTAGGTAAAACAAATGGGTTAATAGGTAAAGTCTGATTGCCCTGTAACAACCTATATGGCTGTACCTTTGCAATATCTATAAATTTTTGATTATCTACTACATCACCCTTATAATCAAAGAAAATAAAATTAGTCTGATAGTTTGACTTAATTCGAATATCTGCAAGGATTTTTAAAAGAAATTGTGTTTTCCCAACTCCAGGCTTCCCCATTATCGCTAAGTGTGAATTGGCGTGTTTATATGTGTTATTTAGTTCAAGGGTAATCTCTTTTTTATCAAGTACAGTCTTTCCGATAAAAAGATCTAAGCCAGAACCCTTGATTTCTTTTCGTCCACTAAACTCTACCAAATCAACTATCTTTCTTAATAATATATCAGAGTTATGACCTGACTCATCAAAAATTCGTGATAAATGTCTACATCCATTATCGATATGATTTTTTATAAGTGACTTATTAGAATAAAAATCATCTTCAGCAATATCTGGCATTTTATGAGCGTATGCTAAAGTGGCTTTTAGAAACATTTCGTCAGTTCCTACGAATGTGGGTCTTTTCATTTCTCCCCCACTAATGTTATTGCTTGTAGGAATATTAGATCCATCTATTTCCAGAGATAATGCAAAAGCCATTCTCGCTAATATATACTTTTCAAGTTTTGTCTCAAACCTAAGAGCACTCAATATCTCCTCTGATTCAGAGCTTGTATACAATCTATCTGCCATTTTTAAACCTCCCAGAAATAGCCGGTTTTTAGAGTGGTAAGCTCTTGCTGTTGATTAAATACAAGACTAACCGCACCACTCAAATGGCTTTGCAAATTTTTAAAATAATTATTATCAATCTCAGTATCAGTAGACAAAATAATTACTTGTTCCCCGGCATTGGGAAAGTAATTACGAATAATATTATCACGGTGAGTACTATCTAGCCGTGATAGTGGTGTGTCAATTATAATTGGTAACTTTAATTCACTTGTTTGAGCTAGCCCCCATAGTAAAGCCAATGCAAAAACTTCTTTTTCTCCAGCTGATAGCCCTGATTTTTTTATTTCTTGTCCATTTTTATCTAATATCCTAATCTCATAAGTCTTGTCATCAATAGTGATATCCTTAATTAATCCACTTTTGGAAGACAATAATTTATACATTTCGTAGGTTTTTTCTTGAAGAAGATGTACCTTATTTTTTCTCATGCGAATTATAAATTGATTTAGTAACCCCGCAATTGCATCACATTCCTCAATAAAATCAGCTTTAACTTTTGAAACATTATGCTTTTCATAAAGCTTTTCAATTTCAATTTCAATGTCTCTTATTTTCTTTTCATAAATCAGGATGTCTTCTTCTAATAATCTTAGTTGTTCCGTTTTACGGCCTATCTGTGTTGTACACCCCTCAATTTCGGATTGAAGTTGATCGAAAATCTCTCTCTCAGAGTCTGTTGCAGCTCCACTTTGCAAAGAAAATTCAATCTTATCTAATTCAATCCCAAGTTCTTTTTTCTCTTCTAGTAACGGCTGTAATAGAAAAATATCACAATTTTCTATTTCCTCCATTCTCTGAAGTAATCTAGCTGCGTCTCTATCTGAAAGATTTAATATTTTTATAGCGGAATTTACTGAATCCCCTTCACTCAAGAGTGTATAAATTCGTTTCTCAAGTTCAGCCATTTTTTCATACGAAAGGCGTTCTTTATAAATAGGTTCAGGATCTTCTACAGCACGAACTATTCTTTTCGCCAGTTCTGCTGCATTTTGTTTAATTGCTTCTCCCTGGGTAGATTCTCTTTCATCTTCGATTTGTTGTTTAATCCCCTCAAATAAACCACCTAATAAACTATAAGGTAGGTATTTTTCACAAAGAGTACGGATTTCACTTTCTACTTGACCTAATCTATTAGCTGTCTGTATTCTACGTTTTTCAGTTTCTCTAATAGCATCTCGTGTCTCTGGCTCTACATTAAAGTGTGCCTGAAATCTCTTACTCGCCTCTTCTTTTTGAGCCTTAAACGATTCAAGATCTTCTTTTATTTCATAACGTTTTTTATTTAATCTTTCTAGTTTACTCTTTTGAAGTTTCAATTCGCTTTCTTTAAAATCAAGGTCTTCATCCGAAATTTCAATAAAACCCTTTCTCTCCTCTTGCTTTATATATAGCAAATCTGAGGACAGCTTGTTTATATATTCAATTCCCAATGCAGCTTCAAGGGAGGACTTTAGCCTAATTTCCGAATGATCGTCAGCTGCAATTTCTTGTATTTTTTCTCCATCAAAAAAGAAAAATTGTGTAATCCCAGGTGGTATAGTTGCTCGGATAAAATCTTGCCACATTTGTTTATTTTGTACCGAAACTCTCTTACCATCTCTAACTACCACAAGACGTTCTTCAAGATCCTTTGCTTTTGGTTTATCAATCACTCCGGCACTCCAAGATCTTTTCACAATTAGTGGGGAAGCATCATCCATTTCGATTTCAAGTTCAAAGCTGACACTAGCATTACCTAATGCCAGTGATTTTCGATTGATTGCTCTAAAAATATCTTCTACCTTCCCACCATAAAGACAATAACTAATACCTTCCATAATTGCTGTTTTACCAGCACCATTCATACCACCGATTAAAAATATAGACTTACCATTATCACCATCTGGGAAAAGGATTTCTGTTGGAAATTGAAAAGACTTATAATTATCAATGGTAAATTTTCTAAACTTCATGATTTACCTCCCCATTGGGCATCCTTCTTAAAATGTCACGTAAGGCATCATAAATTCCAGTTCGACGATCTTTAAACTCATACTCCTGAACAGTGTCTAGTAGTTTTATTACTTTTTCATAGTTCACTTGATGTTGTGAACATAACTCTTTTAAAAGTGTTTTATCTTCGGTAGATAATTTCATTACTAAATCACCTCTTCGATAAGGTTCTCAACTCTAATTACAGCTTCTCTAATCAATCTTTCTGATTCCTTTTTCAAATTATAGCCATCTAGAACTAATGAAGTTAAACTTCTAGCAATTTTAGAATCTAATATGGGTATTTTTATATTTCTGAGATGATAATCTGGCAAAGATATGATGCCTGTCGATCCAACAATTCCTTGATATATTAAAACCTGCCCGTAAGAGGATGTAAGAAAGAGTAATGTAGGAATTATATCCAATTCGTACCCTTCTTTAAATCTAAGAATTCTAAGTGTCCCATCTATAATTGCATTTGTACTTTCTTCAAATACATAACTTATTCTCCCTAAAGATCCAACTCCCATCGAAGCAATAATTAAATCATTCATCCTTGTTGTAATATATTTTCCAGAGTTATTGACAAAATCATTTATTTTGCTTTCGTCAATAATCGGCGTTCTAATATTTTTAGTTTTTAGGACCGGAATACCTTCTTTAAAATAGGAAGAAGGTGTTTGTCCTCTCAAAATAGTAAACATCTCTTTTAAAGGTACTGATTTATTAAAACAATCAAGTTCATATATTTCTTTTGAATGTGGGTGATAAAATTCAGCATCAACTCTACTACCACTCACAATCTCACCATAATTAGCCTCATAGCATTTTGTCTTCTTTAGATGTAACTTGGCCAAGCCTAGAGCTTTTTCAAGAACTTGTTGCGCTTGAACAAAAATATCTTTAGATTTTGTCGCTAACTCAAGAGAAGAACGTACTAAATCAGCAATATTTTTTTCCTCTTTTGGATAAATTGGAACAGGAACAGTTTTTAAATCATCCTTATTTAACCCAGTTTGTATGGCCCCTCTTTGTCGTCTTAATAAGCAATCACGGCCATACTTACTATTAAAATACGCTAACAAATAATAAGGATCAATAATTGAGTCTCTAAACACTGTACTCTTACAACTAAAGATACCTTCAATATTTTGTGGGACAATAGCTACATTTCCAAGTGTTCCGACCACTGAGATTAGTAAATCATCTGGCATGACTGCATATTTGACTAGTCTCTTATAATCCTTTTCAGGCATATACACATTATCGTCATCTAAAAGAGTAAAAGGTTTAACATCTTTTCCTCTTATATAACGATACTTAGACTTAGGGTCATAATTACTAACATGGAAAGCTGATCCAAATGGGCCAATAAGGAATTTTCCTAATTCACCTAATTTCTTATACTCTATAGAATTAACTACTTTATCCTCCGAAGCTAAGTAGCCAGGATGGAAAAATTCACTATCAATTCTATTATTCTTCGATAATTCTACTGCAGTTGTTGTACTCCAAACAGCCATTACATTTCCCTCCAGAACTCAAAACCATGTTTCTGAGCAAACCGAACAAAAGCTTCGGCGATACAGACTTTATCATCAGTTAAATCTTTAGCGTCTTTTAAATCACTTGGTTCTAAGTCAAAATTGACTAAGTCTTGGTCAATAACTGGTTGTCCATCATCATACTCAATTATCCCACCGTCTTCATCAGTAATATATTCATAGTCCCCTGAGTTGTTCTTTCCGCCTCTTTCGGAAACAGCCATAAAAATTGGGTAGTCTAATTTCTTTGCTACTTCTTCATCTATCCAGCGATCTTTTAAAGTACCCGTCATTTCCTCATCTGCAAGTAATAGTTCCAACTTCCCACGGTTTGTAAGTAATTTTAGTTCATACTCAGCATTAGGAATAGCTTTTTCTAATCCTTTTATTTTCGCTTTAATTCTTTTAGTTTCTTCTTTTTGTGAATTCTTCAAATATTTTACATTTTCTTTAAGTCTTTGTTTAATAGGTCTTAATTCTGCTGCCAGAGCTTTTTTTGTCCCGGTCCAATTATTTGTTATAACTTCTATTTCTTGTACGGCTTTTAAATTTAAAGCTTCTATGTCAGATTGCATATCCTCTAACTTTTGCTTTTCTTTTAAAAGTTCTCTTTTTAATGAGAGGATGTTCTCTGCTGCCTGTTCAATTAAATCTTCAATTTCAGGAACTTCTATAATTTGTTCTATAGAGGAATCATCCTCATTTTCTTCTGTATCTATTAATTCTGTTTCAATTTCTCCAAAGTTTTCAAACAAGACTTCTGCTATCGCTTCAGGAATATTTTCATCCGGCACATCTACTTTATTATCAAATTCTTTTAATAGTTGTTTAATGTCCGCTTCATAATCAGGACAAGCTGATGCTACTTCTTCCTTAACTAACTTAATCTTGGATAATTCAGTATCAGTATATTTTTGTACAAAAAGAACTGAAGTTTTTGTTCCCGTATGAGGTTTAAAAGTATTAGGATGTAGGCCTACAACTGCGAGTAATCGAGCCTTCCTTAATATCCATTCTCGGATAAAGGCAAGGGAAGAGTTATTAAATTTACCTTGTGGTAAAACGATTGCTGCACGTCCTCCTGGTTTTAAAAACTTTAGAATTCGTTCAATAAAAAGAACGTCTCTTTCTTCTTTTGCAGCCTTATCTTTTGCTCTTTTGAGTGCTGGCTTTGCTAATTCATAATGTGAAAGCATAGTTTTATCTTTCATCTCACCGGCAAAAGGTGGGTTAGCAAGGATTACATCAAATTGAAGTTCATCAAAATACTTCCATGCAAGATCCTCGTCCCTAAGTACTTTTGCTTCATCTTCCCGAGAAGGTCTATTTTTTAAAAGCTTAGACTCAATGAGCTTACTCATAAGTTTTTGACCCGATGGTGTTTCATGCCAAGTTTTCGGGTCTAGACTACTTACATCCGGACCAAAAATATTTGTATGACCATCTCCAGCTATCAGCATTAAAGCACGAGATGTCTTAGCTGCCCTCTCTTCAAAATCTATTCCCCACAAATACTTGGCTGCATAACGATGCTTTCTAAGTTCTCTACTATCCTTATCATCTGCAGGATAACACCATTCCATTGTATGTAACAAAAAACCTGCCGATCCACAAGATGGATCCATTACGAATTCATTTTTCTTAGGGTTTAACATACGTACACACATTTCTACTACATGACGTGGCGTAAAAAATTGTCCTTTTTTCTTTTTGGCTTCAGTTGGAAGCAAATACTCAAACGCATCATCCATAATGCGAAGATTTGAGCCCATCAAACGAACACCTTCAATAGGTCCAATACAAACTTGTAAATGCTTTTTAGTAAGTTCTATATCTTCTCCTTCTTTGAAAATACCAGGCCATTCTTCGCAAGCCTTTTTAAAGAGATTGTTAATTCTTTCGTATGTAATCTCAGGATCTAAAGCCTTAGTAAAACGAACTTCTTGATTTGTGCGATTTTCTGCAGCTTCTTTTTCATCCCAAATCTTTGCAAATATTAACTTAAATATTTCATTGAATTCATCTTTACCACTGTCAGCAAGAACTAGTTCTTCAAGGTCTTGTATGATTTTTTTAAAGTTAAAGCTCTTTTTAAGATGTGCAAGCGTTTTTTTAGCTTCTAGTACATCTTTAGGCTCTTGTCCCCTTTTTGGGATGTCAACAAGAGTATCATCAAAATTAGCAGGATACGGCCTAAATAAGATAATACTATCACTACCATTTGACCATACTCCTACTGGTGAACCCTGTGCATTAAGATAGCTTTTTAATTGTTCAATACCGTCTTTCCTTTTTGGCTTCTTAACTTCAATGATAATTTTAGGTGTTTGTTTTGTACTATCTGTATATACGATAATATCTGCAGCCTTTGCATTGACTTCGGTACCAAAGTGTACACTTTTTTCAAGTTCAATTTCGTCAGCCTTATATTCATACATATTTAATAGTTTATATACCCATAGCTGTCGAACAATTTCTTCAGGATTAGACTTTCCATTTTCATCATATACTTGTACTTCTTCTTTTCCTGAAGAAAATGGAACAAAACTTTTCATATAATACTTTGTCTTTCCAGCATCACGACCTGAGTCCGATGTCTTAGGATAAATACTCACTATTTCATGAAGAAGCTTTCCAAGTGTATCAAATTCAGTTAATTCATATAATGTCTTGGGATCTTTAAAAATCTTGTCTAGTATTTCTTTAGTATTCATAGTTATTTCCTCCACCATATTAATCACTACTCTTTCCTTTTCTTACCCACTCATCAACTTCACTGACCTTGAATTTCCATAGTCTACCGATCTTATGCGCAGGCATTTGCTTATTAGCTATCCATCTATACACAGTATCTTTGCTAATACCTAGATGTTCAGCAATTTCGTCTAGTGATGACCATTTTTCTGTAGTTGAATTCGACATATGCTAGACCTCCTTTATATTAACTCGCTCCTATAATTATACCAAACAAATACTACCTAATCTACGATTATATTAGGATTTAATATGTATTATATGGCATAACTTAGTTTTACTTTGAATACTTTAAATTATTATTAAGAGAATTAATTTCTCTATAAAAATAGCCTATTGCAAGTGCAATAAGCCAATTTTCATTCATAAACTTAAACAGGCTTAGCAATAAAATTCAATGCTATTTCAATAATGAATGTATTACCTCTTCATCATTTTTCTAGCTTTCTAAGGAGTAAGGTATTAGTATAGTTGCTTTATATTCCCCCTCATACTTTTTTGATGTGTTAGATGGGTTTTAATTAATTGAACCATCTAATCAGCAGCAAAAGGATAAACCAAAGGAGGAGCTACTTTTGCTCCTCCCATAGTGATTATGCTCTTAATGTATTCTTTATTTCTATCAAATCATCTTTCCTCTTAAGTTCCAAATTAGAATAACAAGCGTTATGAAGTATTTTTGCGTTCCTAACTGTTTTTTGCAAGCAAGAAGTGCAGAAAAATGCAGGGAAATTTACATAGGCTTGCAGCCGAATCATTTGAATGACATTTCCCTGTTATCGGGATGGAAGAGAGTGCACTTTTTAATCGGTAACTTTCCCCTGTGAATGCCACAACGTGGGCATGGTGCACCAGCCGATCCACAAGGGCCGAAGTTAAACGATTATCTCCGAAAATCCGATTCCACTGACTAAACTCCAAATTTGATGTTAAATGACACTTTTTTGTTCATAACAGTCGGCAATGATGTGAAATAACAGCTCTGATCCCTGTTTCTGAAAGGGAACATAGCCTAATTCGTCCAGTACGAGTAATCACACGTTTCAATTTGCCGTTTTACTTTAGGCAACGTTCCCTGCTTGAGAGCTTCTTCCAATTGTCCAACCAAATCCGCGACTCTGAAGAAACGGACTTCATGCCCCCGTTCGCAAGCTTTGACCCCTAAAGCTGTCGCCAGATGAGTTTTTCCGCTTCCCGGTGTTCCTAATAAAAGAAGGTTCTGCTTCTCTTTGATAAATAACAGGTCACAAATCGCTTCTTTCGTTGTCGTGGCAGGGAGATGCCGCTGATCAGACCATTCATAATCCTTCAGCCATTTCAACTCTCTAAACTTCGCCTTTTTTATCAACCGGGCCACCTTCGTGTGCTGACGTGAATGGACTTCGATCGTGAGGACGTCCCGGAGAAACTGCTCTTTATTCTCAAACGGAATTTTTTCGAACTCCTCCGCAATGTGAGCCAGGTGGAGCATCTTACAAATTGCTTTTAACTCGCTCATGATGTAACACTCCCTTCAAGGGATGGGCATAGCCTCTGATCGTAGGTATGCAAATTCGTTTCATAATCAAGCAGCACTGCAGGGGTATGCATGTCGTTTCGTTTTTCAGGATAAGTCGCTTCCTTCGCTCCGAGAATAGAGCCTAGTTCATGTGGTGCTCTCTCATATCGGTCTTCTGACCCAAGCACTACGTTAATTTCCTCAAGTGAATACTTTTCCATTAACTGTTGGAGGCCTTTGACGCGTTCTTTCGTATCTGCCGAGTGAATCGTTAGATAACGTTGGATCTTTTCCGGCAGATACTGAAAAAATCGTGAGTACCTGACGGATCTCGGCTTCTTCTCCCAGTCTGTTAAAATATCCTTCCACGGTATGTTTCTTGTGGTGTTCATATATGGCCGGTCTTCCTGAAACACCACCTCGCCATCTTTTGTAAAGCAGGTGAATCGATCCCAATCCATTTTCAGTATCAGACCTTGTTTCATTCTTGCTTTATGAATGACAAACTTTTCCCCCTCTACCTCAATCTCCCCATACTTGTTCACCAACGCAGATGTCACTGAGTAGATCGGAAGATCGGATAGAGGTAATGCCTTTAGATACTTTTGATCCTCTTTCCACAGTGTGTCGATCAGGATCTGTTTGTCATAGTGAAGACCCTGCCGGTCTTTTCCTATTTCTGTTTTCATCCACTCGGCTAATTGAGTGAAGCTTTCCATGATTGGAGGGGTGGTGAAGAAGTTGTTTCTCAGATAACCGACTTTTTCCACGTTCCCCCTTTCATGCCCACTCGCCGGATTACACGGCTGTACCTCAAATCCATAGTGACATTTAAAGCGTGTGAATGCTTCCGTATAGGTTCGTTTATCACCCTTTCCAACTGAGAGATTACCGCAGCTGCTAGGTTGTCGATACGCAGGTGGGTTGGGACTCCGCCGATCTGATGAAATAGTTGCTTTACCCCTTCTAGGAAACACTCTGTATTTTCACTTGGCAGAAGATAGCTAAAACCGGCATTACTATGCGGAAAACTGAGAATCAAGGCTTTGATATCTTTATATGCACCTTCTTTTACAACTGTCATATTTCCAAAGTCCACCTGTGCCTCACCCGGAGGGTGTTCCAGACGCTCATATCTTTCCACTTTAGTTGCTTTTAGCTGTGGCTTTCGGTACTGAATATAGTCACATACCGTACGGTAAGATCCTGTAAACCTAAGCTCTTCATAGATTTTTTTGTTCGTTCTTCGTTCTTTTTTCTTAAGCTTCCTATCCTCCTCAAGCCAGTCATCAACGATTTCTCCAAACCCTTTCTCGTACATCATTCCTCTTTTTGTAAACGTAAGACTTTTCTCAAAATTGTCTTTATCAGTGTATTTCTTCACAGTCCGCCAATTGTGACCTGTTTTCTTTGCGATCTTATTGATTGAAAGGTCTTCTTCCTCTCTTAAATGTTTGATATAATCAACTACAGGCATTGCTAGCATCCTTTCATGTCCTCCTACCGTATGGTCTATTCAACAATACAGTAGGAGCTATTTTGGGGGCTGGCAAGCCTTTTTTATGCAGGTCAACTCTGCACAAATTCCTCGCAACTCTCTGTACTTTTATTTTTCATTAAACACATCGTTTGACAGGCCGGACATTCATGGGGTCTCCTTGGTACCTCCACATGAATCGCCACCATGTCCTCGCGTTCTTCTATCTTTGTCACGTTGACCTCTTTTAATCCTGGGATTTTCATGATAGACTTTTGTTGCACGCAGCTCCATCCTTTCTTTGTTTCTCGTCAATTCAAGGATAACAGGATCAAAGGAGCTTGCGTGTCTTTTTTTGTCCTCATTGTGCGAATACCCCATATTCTAGGCCTTTTTATAGGCGAACAGTACGCATAAACACGAAAAAACGCTCCCCTTACGAGAAGGGAAACGTTGATGTCTTGCATGTTTTAAGTACCGGTGGTCGGGGTCGAACCGACACTCCCGAAGGAACACGATTTTGAGTCGTGCGCGTCTGCCAATTCCGCCACACCGGCACATCAAATATTATGGCGCGCCCTGAGAGATTCGAACTCCCGACCTTTTGATTCGTAGTCAAACACTCTATCCAGCTGAGCTAAGGGCGCATATGGTTGTCCTACTAATGCCGAGGGCCGGACTTGAACCGGCACGGTAGTCACCTACCGCAGGATTTTAAGTCCTGTGTGTCTGCCAATTCCACCACCCCGGCAGGGTAGTAAATAATGGAGGCGGTACCCGGATTCGAACCGGGGGATAAGGGTTTTGCAGACCCGTGCCTTACCACTTGGCTATACCGCCGAATAAAAAACAAAGCGGAAGACGGGATTCGAACCCGCGACCCCCACCTTGGCAAGGTGGTGTTCTACCACTGAACTACTTCCGCAAAATGGCTGGGCTAGCTGGATTCGAACCAGCGCATGACGGAGTCAAAGTCCGTTGCCTTACCGCTTGGCTATAGCCCAATACTTATGTATAAATGGGGCGACTGATGGGAATCGAACCCACGAATGCCGGAACCACAATCCGGTGCGTTAACCACTTCGCCACAATCGCCACATGATCAAATTAATTGGCAGGGGCAGTAGGAATCGAACCCACACCGGAGGTTTTGGAGACCTCTGTTCTACCGTTAAACTATGCCCCTAAATGGTGGAGGGGGACGGATTCGAACCGCCGAACCCTGAGGGAGCGGATTTACAGTCCGCCGCGTTTAGCCACTTCGCTACCCCTCCAAAGACACATTATCTATATTACACAATATGTTTTCTTCAGTCAATATATGAATCTAGAGTAAAAATGCCGGCCAGAGGACTTGAACCCCCAACCTACTGATTACAAGTCAGTTGCTCTACCAATTGAGCTAGACCGGCATAATAAAAACTGCCGTACATACACAAAATCAGTAGTTATAAATGGTGGCTTGGGACGGAATCGAACCGCCGACACATGGATTTTCAGTCCATTGCTCTACCGACTGAGCTACCAAGCCGTTTGTATTATTAAGAAATAAATGGCGGTCCGGACGGGACTCGAACCCGCGACCTCCTGCGTGACAGGCAGGCATTCTAACCAACTGAACTACCGGACCAACGGTATTGCGGGGGACGGATTTGAACCGCCGACCTTCGGGTTATGAGCCCGACGAGCTACCAGACTGCTCCACCCCGCGTCGTTATTAAGTATTCGGATGATGTTTCTCAAAGGAGATTAGAACTCTC